>JBEIPA010000010.1:0-187959 GCA_040377305.1 Flavobacteriales bacterium
CTGGTCATCAACGCAATCAGAAATAAGATTGTGCTGAGGGCATGTGCTGTTTTAAGAGGAGAAACTTTTTACACTCCTCCCTTGACTTTGTCATAGGAATCGGTCTGACAAGATTCATATTAAACTGGTCAGACCGAGTAGACTTAAAAAACTGCGGAGCAGCTTGAGAAAAATACCGTCGTACCGAGGGCTGATCAGAAACCTGCAAATCCTTCCGCATGTTTCTGTATCGCAACCCGCGTATTCTCATCATGAAGCACACCGTTCTGGTCGATCACATCATTCACTTTCGAAATCGGAAGATGAAACGGATACACGGTGATGCCGAGATAATGAAACGCACCGCTGAGATGATCCATGCCGCGAAGATTTCCAGCGCGACCGGCTCCAAGTCCGACCATCGCCATCTTTTTTCCTTTGAGATCGTTCGGATGAACAGCGTCGAAAACAAGTTTCAGAATTCCCGGAAACGTGCCTTGATATTCAGGAACAACCAGCAGCATTTTACTGATTCCACGAAAATACGTTTCAACTTGTTTCTGAAAATCAGGTGATTGCTTATCGCGGGTCCAGGCCGAGGAAAAATCTGCCGGCAAGGTCTGCAAATCGTAAAGCTGAGCCTCGACTCCGGTGGCTCTGTAATGCGCCAAATACTCTTCGGCAATCTTAATCGATTTATTACCAGTGCGATTGGTTCCGGAGACGATGGTGATCATTGTTAACGAATCAGCGTTTTTGTTCAAAAGTCCCGTCCTGCCCTTGTCCGTGGATTCATTACCTTCGAGACAGTAAAATCGGGAGATATTTCCTGCTAATTAACGAAAATCCCGCGATTATTCTCGTGAAACAGAAATCGTGGAACATCATAGATGAATATTACTTACTACGGTCATTCTTGTTTTGGAGTTGAAGTAGCAGGCAAAAACCTGTTGTTCGATCCTTTCATTACGCCCAACGGACTCGCTTCCGGTGTAGACGTGAATACCGTTCCGGCGGATTTCATTCTCGTTTCTCATGGTCATGAAGATCATATCGCCGATTGCATTTCCATTGCAGAGCGCACGAATGCGTGGGTGATTTGTTCGTACGAGATTTATCTCTGGCTGAAGAAAAAAGGATTGAAGAATATTCGTCCGATGGGCATTGGCGGAAAATGGATTGCTCCTTTCGGAAAAGTAAAAGCAGTTGTAGCTGTTCACTCGAGCAGTTTGCCTGACGGAAGCTACGGTGGCGCAGCAATGGGTTACGTAATCGAAAGCATGGAAGGTAATTTCTATTTCGCAGGAGATACCGCGTTGACACTTGACATGAAACTGATCGGAGAATACCGCAAAGTCGATTTCGCATTTCTTCCGATCGGCGACAATTTCACGATGGGTGTTGACAATGCCATTATCGCGAGTGACTTCATCGGGTGCGACAACATTGTTGGAATGCATTACGACACATTCGACATTATCAAAATTGACCACGATGCTGCGAAGAGAAGCTTCGCGCGTGCTGGCAAACAATTAACGCTGATGACAATCGGCGAAACGATTTCAAAATCTTAAGTGGAGACATGGGAAAAATCATTGCTATAGCAAACCAGAAAGGCGGAGTTGGAAAAACAACTACTGCAATCAATCTTGCCGCAAGCTTCGCAGTATTGGAGCATCGCACACTATTGGTTGATGCCGATCCACAGGCAAATGCAACTTCAGGTGTTGGTTTCGATCCGAAAAATGTAAAGACGAGCATTTACGAATGCATCATCGACGGAAAAGATCCGAAGGATATCATTCTTCAGACAACTACACCTAACCTGGATATTCTACCGGCACACATCGATCTCGTTGGAGCGGAAATTGAAATGATTAATCTCCCGAACCGCGAGCGCATGATGAAAGGTGCATTGGAGAAAATCAAAAAAGATTACGACTTCATCATCATCGATTGTTCTCCTTCCCTCGGTTTGGTAACGGTGAATGCATTGAGCGCAGCTGATTCAGTAATCGTTCCTGTGCAGTGTGAATATTTTGCACTCGAAGGATTAGGCAAGCTTCTGAACACAATCAAAATCATTCAGACGCGTTTGAATCCGGAACTCGCAATCGAAGGAATTCTCTTGACGATGTACGATATTCGTTTGCGTCTCAGCAACCAGGTTGTGGAAGAAGTGAAAACACATTTTCAGTCGATGGTGTTTGATACTATCGTTCAGCGCAACACGAAATTGGGTGAAGCACCGAGCTTTGGTGAAACAATCATCATGCACGATGCTACGAGCAAAGGAGCAATCAATTATCTCAACCTCGCGCGTGAGATTCTGCAGAAGAACAATCTAACGCGGTTGTCGGATGAAGAGAAGATTATCAATATTACTCAAGGTTAGACCGCTCGTCGCCTTCGACTACGCTCAGTCTGACAAGCGACCAATACATCGATCCTTTTGATAACCGCGCGGCTTCAGCCCGCGGATAGCAAAAGATAAAAAATATAAATTCCGATCTGCCGAAGGCGCAACCCGTCTCGACGGGTGAAACAAAAGACGAAAATGAGCATCAAACGCAACGCATTAGGAAAAGGGCTTAGCGCCTTGTTGGAGAACGCCAATACGGATATCACCGCAAATCGATTGAGTGGTGATGTTGGCGCTGTAGTTGGTAACGTGAGCAATATTCCGCTCAAGCAGATTGAAGCGAATCCGTTTCAGCCGCGAACGCATTTTGAAGAAGAAGCGTTGCAGGAACTTGCTGATTCATTGAAGCTACACGGTATTATTCAGCCGGTTGCAGTCCGCAAAATGGGTTACGATAAGTTCCAGCTCATTTCTGGTGAACGTCGTTTCCGTGCGGCACAATTGGCGGGATTGGAAATGATTCCTGCGTATGTGCGTGTTGCGAACGATCAGGCGATGTTGGAGATGGCGCTCGTGGAAAACATTCAGCGCGAAAATCTCGATGCGATTGAAATCGCAATCAGCTACAAACGTTTGATTGATGAGTGCCACCTTACACAGGAGCAACTCGCCGATAAAGTAAGCAAGCAGCGTGCAACGGTAACAAACTACCTGCGTTTGCTGAAGCTACCTGCAGAAGTACAGAAAGGCATTCGCGATAAAATGATTTCTATGGGTCACGCCCGCGCGTTGATCAACGTAGAACGTCAGACCGATATGCTGGAACTCTATCACCGCATTGTGGAAGAGAATCTATCTGTTCGCGATGTTGAAGAACTTGCCCGCGACGTGAAGAAGATTGAACCGCGTGTGAAGCACAAGAATCTTCAGGGCAATCTCGACGAGAAGTATGCCGACAAGCTGAAGAGCCTTTCGAAGCAATACAAGGCGAAGATTTCGCTGAAGAGCAATAATGATGGGAATGGGAAGATCATTATTCCTTTCACCACGGAAGAGGAGTTGGATAAGATTCTGGATGCACTTGACATTTGATATTCGAAGATTCGAAGATTTGAAAATTCAGTCCTCTGTATGAAGCGAATTGCTTTGCTTGTTGTATTAGTAATGTGTACAGCATTTCAGCTTCGCGCTCAAATTGCTTTTGGATACTCAGCTTCGAATCAGCACGGAGCCCGCTTCGAATCTTCAAATTTTCAAATCTTCAAATCGCCTCTTGATACAGCTAAAGCCGACACCGTAGTTGAGAAATTGCACTCTCCGAAAAAAGCAGCTTTGCTAAGCGCACTCGTTCCCGGCCTTGGACAGATTTATAACAAGAAATACTGGAAGCTTGCCATCATCTATCCTGCAATGGGCGGAATCGTGTATGGATTTTCCTTCAACCAGAAAAACTTCAAAGTGTACCGCGATGCATTGCGTGTTCGCTATGATGGTGATCCGAACACGATTGATCAATTCGCGTTGTACTCCGACGAGCGCATTGTAACAATGAAGAATTACTACCAGCGTTACCGCGATTTATGCGTGATTGGTTTCGCTGCAGTTTATTTGCTTCAGGTCATTGATGCGGCTGTTGATGCGCATTTGTATTACTTCGATGTGGGTCCGGATTTGAGTTTGAGATGGAGTCCGCAGGTAACACCGGGTGCGAGTGGTCCGACTTATGGTGTGGGATTTCAAATGAGTTTTAGATAGCTCAGCGGCAGAACTAAAGTGGGTATCATTGCACTCCACCAATCATTAACCAATAACAATCATGAACAAAAATCTATTTATCCTGCTGGTCGCTATTCTCTCTTTCGGCTTTACACAAGCTCAGACTACAACTAAGCGAGAGCACGTCGTAAAAGACGTAAAAGCTCAGGCAGTTGGTGCACAACGGGGAGCTTCAAAAATTGTAAATGATGTTCCGACTACGGATATAGCGCTTCCACCGTCGGAAAGTTGTGGCGGATGCTATTCGAAGGCTACGTTCGACAACTATACAGGATATTGGATTAAGGTTTATGTGGATGGCGATTTCAAAGGTTCTGTAGAACCGTGGGGAACTGGCTCATGTGACATACTTTCCTCATGGCAGTCCTGGTATTGCGAAACTTCCGGTGGTACGCTGTCGTGGGAAGGCAAAAGCGATGGTGGTTCAGATTTGTGGGTTAATCTGCGCGAGTAAAAAATAGGACGAGTTCGCTTTCTGGATTAGAATGTTAGAATTACACATGATGAGCATTATTATGTTATCTCATCAGAAAAAATTCACCTCTACACCCGTCTCCCTCGCCGACGACGGAACTTCAATATCACGTATCGAATCGTATGACCCCACATGTTTCCGATCGTAAACAGTTCCGATGTAGTCAAACTCTTCAAACGTATAACTCCTCTCGCGTTTGAGCAAATTACGCACACTATCTTCCGAAATACTCCACTCGTGAGCAAGATGCATTGCAGTCGGTTCCATATAGGTGATGTAGAGCAACTCCGCCAACGTATGTTCCCGGTGATTCTCGTAATTCATGTCGCTCTTCAATGAGAAACGATAACGTTGCAGACTTGCCTGCATAGAATCGCGGTACTCCAAAAACTCCTCATTCGTCATCATTCCAACAACCGGTGTATTCGGGATGAAAAGTGGTTGTATAGAAGTTTCATGGCACCATAAGCATTTGGCAGGCTTTCCGGCATCACCGAATTCCGCAGGTGTTCCGCTGACCAGTTTGCCATCTTCATTGTACACCATAAAACGCAATTGTCCATTGCGCATAATATCAAAACACTCATAATGCGTAGGCATAAATGTTCCTGAATCCAGAGAGCCGTGACCTTCCATAGCTAAAAAACCATAATTGAAGAGTGCCGTATCAACGGAAAAATAAATCAGGCGATTTCCCTCTGCTATTGAAGAATTAGTAACTCCGAACGCATTAAAATTCCAATCCAGCTTATACTTTCTTTTGAAATCATTCAGTGTAAGGGGAACGTCCACAATGCTGTAATAATGATAACTACTCCCGAGAGTGAGCATTACAAATTCACCAATGTCAATTCCACCGCGCCTTGTGTATTCTTCTGTACGGCAAATACTATCACATATTTTATCGATCGCAATCAGTGAGTTGTATGAAAAACCGAGGTCGCTTATAGTTACTGTAAATCTTGTACTATCGGTAGTTTGAACGGCTTTCGCGAAACATCCTTCCGGCAGTTCTGCTCCTAACCAGGAAAATGTCCAGA
Source organism: Flavobacteriales bacterium (assembly GCA_040377305.1). GTDB lineage: Bacteria > Bacteroidota > Bacteroidia > Palsa-965 > Palsa-965. Next base: position 5,633 of record JBEIPA010000010.1, read on the forward strand.
TCATTCCCCTGACAACATCCTGCGATGTTTGCTTTTCATACCCTTTATTCCAGATCAGTACTATTTTGGTTTCGTTGTGTCCTTCCTCAGGATATGGAATGCATTCAAATTCCATAGAGGCAAAAAGCACCGTGATCAAGATAACAATTGAAGTTTTCGTTTTCATTTTGCGATGGCTTCGAATTCCCATTTGGAAATAGTGTACAAATGAAATAAACCGGGGCCACGGTGGTAATCGGAAAGTACCAGATAGTTTTCTCCATCACTTCCGATCCTTTTTAGCCGGACACCATTCAACGCAAAGGGTTCGTTTTCTTCCATTCCACTCCATGCACCTTCCATTGTGAAACCGTATTGACGGTTGAAATCATCTACAAAAGAAATGTAATACAATTTATTATCGATGACCGCAGCGTCGAGCACATAATGTTGTGTTACTAAATCTGGTTTGTAATATTTCAGCGGTAACGACTCCGGACGCTGCGCGAATTTGAACACGATCACCACCATAAAGATTGTGGCGAGCACCAACTGCGGTTTTTCAATTCTCCGAAAACCAAAGGATGGTTTGCTTTCCATGATGAACAAGGCAATGAAGATCCATAACTTGTATTCCTCCAGAAATGGAGAATAACCATCAAGGATCCGCGGAGGAAGAACCATCACCATTCCGTACAACATCATCCTCATCCAATCCTGGACTGAATTTCCGAAACTGATAAATGGTACCAGCAACAGCAGCGAGTATGTAGATGTATAACCGGAAGTGATGTTCACCAGCAAAAGCAATAACAGAATCTTCTTTCTCCAATCAAGCGCATTCTTCCACGCACCAACCAGGATGAAAGAAATCAGAATAAAGAAAAGTGTATTGATGAGCTGAATGAGACGTTCACTTCCGTTAATCAGGGCATCCGGATTCAGAATCGTATCGGGCAACATGAGTTTCCGTAAGAACACGATGAATCCTTGAAACGATGATGAGTACGGATCACTTACGAAACCATTCATCATTCGCGGCATTGAATCGGTATAGAAAGTTGTAAACGCGTCAATGGCGCTCATGTAAAATAGGAGCGTTAAAGCAGTAATTATGCACCAGAACAAAACGGTCCATCCTATAATTCTGAATCTCTTTTCCGAGATGAGCCACACGAGAAAAATTGCAGGACTAATTTTTAATGTAATTGCAATTGCGAGTGAAAGTCCGGCCAGCCATTTGTGCTTTTCCAGACACAGAATCATGATCATCATGAGGGCCGTGATGATCAGGTAAGTTTGTCCGAAAATAATGTTGTAATAAGCGGGAATAATAGCCGCAATGAGAATCAACATTGTTTTGACATCTGGCTCTGGTGAATATTTCTTCAGGAATCGGAATAACACGCCGACAAACAGGATGATGCTCACCCAATTGAACACGCATTTTGCCCAAAGAACTTCCTCGAAGAAGACAAACGGAAGGTAGAGGAAATCAGTTTGAGGAGAAACCGTGCAATGATTCAGGAACACCGGCATTCTACCAACCAGTTGTGCATAATCGTTAAACAAGCCAACATTATTGAGAAAATCTGCCGAAGCTGAAGTAGTCCCAATCAGGCGTGCTCCGTAATAGTAGTTCCCGAAATCGGAAACCGGCATGCGGAATACACTCAGTGTGTTGACGAGTCCGAATAGTATGAGAAGCGCAAAACAAATAACGGCGGGAGTAATTTTCAGCGACTTCATCTTCTCCTCTTCGCCCTCCATTGCTGCACTGCTGGTGGTGTCCAGCGACGAAGAAAATGTTTGAATCCCGATTCACGTGTTGGTGCGGAAAGCGTTCGGAATAAATGGTTCTGTTCTTCTGCAGTCAGAATTCCTTCGAGCAGATACTTTGCTTCGCTGAAATATCCTTCGCAGGCTAAAATGTTTGCAGCACGTTTTCGTTGATCAGCCACTGATGAATCTGCATTATCATATCCGAAAACATACCATGCATCTCCAACCGGTGCTTTTTTCGGACGTTCGTACAATTTGCTTCCAGCGGAGAATTCATCTTCACGATTCATAACATCCGGATACGATCTGCATTCGAGAAAACGGAATCCGCATGCACGCAAGAAAATATCGATGTCGGAAAAATAGCTTTGTCCTTTGTAGATCGGGAAGTAGGCAACTTCGGTACAGATCACTCCCACTCTTCCCGACTTCAAAAGCTGTTCGCCGCTTCTCAGAATCTCGAGTTCGTTGCCTTGCGTGTCGAGCTTCAGAAAATCGATGAAGTCAGCACCAATTTTCGAGTGAAATCCGGAAAGCGTTTCTGTCTGAACATCTACCGTAATCGCGATTTTCATTCCAGCGCCCCAGTCATTCGCATTTTTCATTTCTCCGAAGCCGCGATTGAATTCTTCCCGTTCGGGTTCCAGCAAAGAACTCATGCTGGCGTGTTCGGTGATGTTCAGTTGAGCCGTTCCTTTCGAAGATGAAAGGGCCAATTGATCAATTGTGGACTTCCGAAAGTGAGAAAAGTCGGAATTCTTAAGCATCTCAGCCGAAGCCGGATCCGGTTCAATCATATACACGCTAATAAATTCGTGCAGAGCCGGCAGCAGGGTGAATCCGCCACGGGCGCCGACATCCAAAACGGTTGCCGCGTGATCCTTATAAAGCGTGGACAGGAATTCTGAGGTTTTCAAGCGCACTAAATTAGGGATAAGGGATGAGGGATGGGGTATGAGGGAATGAGGGACGGGGTATGAGGGAATGAGGGACGGGGTATGTGGGAGAAGGGACGAGGGACTGGGTAGTGTGGATGACTACTTTTCTAGTTGTAATTCGCTGGTTTATACCTATTCCCACATTCCACATTCCTTATCCCCCATCCCTCATCCCCGATCCCCCTTTTCCACGAAAAAACTTGTCAGATCAGTGTCAAGGCAGTACTTTCGCCTCAGAATGTAAAAGGCATTCTTAACCCGAAAAAACACCATTCAACCACACACTATGCGTAAACTTCTTATCCCTGTAGTAGCTGTCCTCGCGCTGGCTTCATTCACAATCAGCGGTTGCGGTAACAAGGCAACAACTCCTGAAGACCGTAACAACCTCCAGGCTGACGATTCATTTGAAGAAGTAAAGATCAACGGTCTTTACTCAATGAAACTTCCTGATTACCTGACTCCAGGCGATGACCTGAACGACGAAGCTTCACTTCAGTACCAGAACATCTACAAAGAAGTTTATGTAATTGTTATTGATGAGCCGAAACAAGACTTCATCGACGTATTCATGTCTTTGGATGATTATGATTCTACAAAGAGCGCTGTAGATAACTATGCAGACGCACAAATGGAGTCTATCGAAGGCAACATGTCTACGGTTACATCTAAGTCTACAATCCGTAAAGCTAAATTGGGTGGTTGCGATGCGCGTATTGCAGACGTAGCAGGAACTCAGGAAGGCATCGACGACGCAATGGGATTCACAGTTGCATTCGTTGAAGGAAAAGAAACTCTTTACATGGTTATGACCTGGACTTTCGACAAAACGAAGGCTGAATACCAGGAAGACATGGACAAGATGATCAACTCTTTCAAAGAGCTCTAGTCTGAATTTCTTCTGAAAAAACTTAAATCCCGGTTCGAAAGAATCGGGATTTGTTTTTTCATAAATTTAAATTGCAATACACCGCTGTTATGAAAAAAAGTCTGATTCTTGCCGCCCTTCTTGTTGTGGCTTTGGGTACACCTCCATTTGCGAATGCGTTCGATAAAAAACCGAAGACGATTGTTCGTGAAGTCAATATCGAAGGAAGATATTCGATGATGTTGCCCACATATCTAACTGAAGGTGATGACCTCAATGACGAAGCCTCACTTCAGTATCAGAACATCTACAAGGAAGTTTACATCATCGTTATTGACGAGCCAAAACAGGATTTCATTGACGTTTTTATGGATCTCAATGATTACGATACCACGAAAACTCCGTTAGAAAATTACGTCGAGGCTCAGATTGAGTCTATTCGCGGGAACATGAATAAAGTGATAAAAGAAAAGCGCAGGTCACTTCAATCGGGCTGCGGACAGGCTGTAATTTACGATGTTACAGGTACGCAGGATGGTATTGACGACGCGATGGGATTCACAGTTGGTTTTTATGAAGGAAAACTGAATTTGTACATGATCATGACATGGACATTTGCCAATTCACAGAAGGAATATCAGGAAGACATGGATAATATGTTGATCTCATTTAAAGAACTTTCAGGTGCTATTGGGGTGAAAGAAGCAGCGTATACAACTCCTCAATACAATTTTGACATTACGATTCCTGCGTTCATGGATCGGGATACAACAATTCCAAATGCGACTATTGAATTCTATGGAAGTACTTTGGATTATCATATCGCTGTCCTTGAAGAACCGACTGCGAAATGGGACAGCCTTTATGCTTCATCCGGATCCAACACCATTTCATTTCTGGATTTCTTCTCGCTAGCACAAAAAAAGCAGTTCGAAAAAAACCTAAAAAGCATTCATAATGTTTCTGAATTGACAAAGTCAAGGACATCAGGCCTGGATGCCCAGACGTTTACGTGTTACGGGATTCCAGCCGGTCAAACCACTGAGATGTATTACAAAATCAGGCTCGTTCAAGGGAAAAAACAATTGTACATCATTCAGGCATGGACACCAACTTCGAAACAGGCGGGTAACAATACACCGATGAATGAGATTATGGATACGTTCAAGGAAGTGGAGTAATTGCCCTTGAAAAATGGCCGCTTGATCAAAACTAAGCTGGCGAATTAACACTGTTAATAATTCTGGATTTCTTCTCAAGGGTTTTGCCTTATTCGTTACCTAACTTTAAGGTTCGCGTTTTCCTTGTTCATTGACCGTTGTGCGTTGATTATTGACACTTTACTGCACACCCGAGTAAAGTGACAACGCACAATGTTCAAGTGTCAAGGGTCAACAATAAAGGGACAACGCTCAATGTTCAAGTTTCAAGTGACAAGTAAAAAATGATCTTCAACCATCTCCACGTCCATACGCAGTTTTCTCTCCTCGACGGAGCAGCATCTATTTCCGGTCTTTACAAGAAAGCCGTAAGGGATAACATGCGTGGAATTGCAATCACCGATCACGGAAACATGTTCGGGGCATTCAAGTTTGTGGCGGAAGCTGCGAAATACAATACAGCGGAGAATCCGAATACGATTAAGCCGATTGTAGGTTGTGAATTTTATCTCGTTGAAGATCGCACGAAAAATAAATTCACCCGCGACGAGCGCGACCAGCGATTTCACCAGCTTTTCCTTGCGAAGAATGCAGAAGGCTACAAGAATCTGGTGAAGCTGTGTTCGAAAGGATACACGGAAGGGATGTACGGAAAGTATCCGCGTATTGACAAGCAATTGGTTCTGGAACATCACAAAGGATTGATTGCAACGACGTGTTGTCTCGCTGCATCTGTTCCGCGCATGATTCTCAAAAAAGGAGAAGCGGAAGGTGAAAAAGAATTCAAGTGGTGGCTCGATCTGTTCGGTGAAGACTATTACATCGAGTTACAGCGCCACGATATTCCGGAACAAAACACCGTGAATGAAGTCCTGCTCAAGTGGGCCATCAAATACAATGTGAAAGTAATTGCGTCGAACGATTCGCACTACGTGAACGAAGACGATGCAAATGCGCACGACATTCTCTTGTGCATCAACACCGGCGAGAAGCAAAGCACTCCAACTGCGAAAGACTTTGATGACGAAGGTGGCATGAAAGGAAAGCGTTTCGCATTCTGGAACGATCAGTTCTATTTCAAAACAACGGAAGAGATGACTACGTTGTTTGCTGATGTTCCGCAAGCTATTGACAACACGAATGAAATCGTAGACAAGATTGAGCCGCTGAAATTAAAACGTGACGTGCTCCTTCCCCATTACAAGATTCCACCGGAGTTTGTAAATCAGGATGAGTATCTCAAACACCTCACGTTTACCGGTGCGAAGAAACGTTACGGCGAAATCACTCAGGAAATTGAAGAGCGACTCAACTTCGAATTGTTCACGATTAAGTCCATGGGATTTCCGGGGTACTTTCTCATTGTACAGGATTTCATCAACCACGGAAAAGACATTGGCGTTTTCGTTGGACCGGGTCGTGGTTCTGCAGCAGGTTCCGTTGTGGCGTATTGTATCGGAATCACCAACATCGATCCGATCAAGTACAATTTGCTTTTCGAGCGATTTCTCAATCCCGATCGTAAGTCACTTCCCGATATCGATACGGACTTTGATGATGAAGGCCGACAAAAAGTAATTGATTACGTTGTTGACAAATACGGTAAGAATCAGGTTGCACAGATCATCACGTACGGAACGATGGCTGCGAAAATGTCTATCAAAGACGTTGCGCGTGTACTCGATCTTCCGCTCGATCAGGCAAACGGATTGGCGAAACTGGTTCCGGACAAACCGGGAATTGAATTAGGTCGCGTCATCAATGCACCACTCGATGGTGAGAAATCGCTTCGCGAGAAAGAAGGCCTCGGTGGCGACGATATCGAGAACGTGAAGAAGCTGCGTCAGATTTCAATTGGCAACGACGCGCAGGCAGCCGTAATCAAAGAAGCGTTGCGCCTCGAAGGTTCTGTTCGCGGAACCGGAATTCACGCGGCGGGAATTATCATCGCTCCTTCTGATCTTACTGACATTATTCCGATTGCGACTTCGAAAGATTCCAATCTCTACGTTACACAGTTCGATGGAAAAGTAATCGAAGATGCCGGCGTAATCAAGATGGACTTCCTTGGTTTGAAAACGCTGACGATTCTTCGTGATGCGTTGCGCATGATCAAGGAAAATCACGGTGTAGAAATTGATCTTGATACACTTCCGCTCGACGACAAGAAAACATTCGAACTCTATCAGCGGGGTGAAACAAACGGAACATTCCAGTTTGAATCTCCGGGAATGCAGAAGCATTTGATTTCACTCAAGCCAGATAAGTTTGAAGACTTGATTGCGATGAACGCGTTGTATCGTCCGGGTCCACTCGAATACATTCCGAACTTCATTGCACGTAAACACGGACGTGAGCCCATCAAATACGATTTGCCGGAGATGGAAGAATATCTCGGTGACACGTATGGAATTACCGTTTATCAGGAGCAGGTTATGTTGCTCTCCCAAAAGCTTGCAGGTTTTACCAAAGGCGATGCCGACGTTCTGCGTAAGGCAATGGGTAAGAAAGACAAATACACCCTCGACAAAATGAAAGGGAAATTTGTCGAAGGTGTAACGGCGAAAGGTCACGATGCAAAAACCTGCGAGAAAGTCTGGACCGACTGGGAAGCATTTGCACAATACGCGTTCAACAAATCGCACTCTACGTGTTACGCGTATGTTGCGTATCACACCGCATACCTGAAGGCGCATTATCCGGCCGAGTACATGGCGAGTGTACTCACGCATAACCTGGGCAACATTGAGAAGATTACATTCTTCATGGAAGAATCGAAACGTGCAGGAATCCCGGTTTTGGGTCCTGACGTGAATGAATCCAAGAAGAATTTCTCCGTAAACAGCAATGGTGAAATCCGTTTTGGCATGGGCGCCATCAAAGGTGTTGGAGAATCGGCTGCAGAAGCTATTATCGAAGAGCGCACGAAGAACGGACCATTCAAAAACATTTTCGATGTCGTTAAGCGTGTGAATTTGCGTGCCGCGAATAAGAAGTCATTTGAGAATATGGTTTTCGCCGGTGTGTTTGATTCGTTTACGGATTTACACCGCGCAGTCTATTTCGCTAACGAAGGAGAGAACACGCCAACTTTCTTAGACAAGCTTTTGAAATTTGGACAAGCGAGTCAAGGAGGTGACACCGAATCAGCTCCCAAATTGTTTGATGACGTAGATGACGATGCAACTAAAATTCAGGAGCCGGTTATTCCAATTGCTGAAGAGTGGGCTGTTTTGGCTAAACTAAAAGCTGAAAGAGAAGTAATTGGTATCTACATCTCGGGACACCCTTTGGAAAATTTCAAGATAGAAATGGAAGTATTTTCCAAAAACAAACTCAGCGACATTAAGGATCTTTCACAGTGGAAAGGTATGGACATGCATTTTGGTGGCATGATAGTGTCTGCTCAAAAACGAATGAGTAAAACCGGACGAGAATTTGGCGTTTTCATGCTCGAAGACTACACTGATTCTCATGAATTTGCATTATTCGGAAAAGATTTTACCGAACATGGTAAAAGTCTAGATAATTTTCAGGGGATCAGATTTGTTCTAGTGCACGGAAGGGTTCAACCAAGATACGGTATGCCAGATCAACTCGAATTCAAAGTGTCCAATATTGAACCGCTCACCGAATTGATCGAGAAAATCAAGTTCTGCAACCTGCATCTTCCACTCTCTTCCGTAAACGATGAGAAGATTGCCAAGCTGAATGAAGTCATCAGCAAACACTCCGGAAAGTCTCAGCTACGCTTTTCGATTTTTGATGTAGCGGAAAATATTCGTTTGGAATTGCCTTCACGCAAAATTCGCGTGCGTCCGGACAAAGCGCTGTTGGAGGAATTGCAGAGTGTGTTGCCGGAGATTAGTTGGAAATTAAATTGAGTAGTGTGAAAACACAACTTCTCATTTTCGTTCTACTGATATCTTGCGTTTCAAACGCACAGAAATTCTGCGAACAGATTTATCGTCCGGACTCCGTTTCCGAATCTGCAGTTTATGATTGCCTGATGACGCTGAACCTGTTTACGGATGGCGCACCGGATTCCTTATTTGTGCACTTAGGTAATGACACAAATATTGTACATCCTGATACGTTGCGAAAATACTCTGCATTGCATTTGAAAGAATACGATTATGATAATGGAGCCACAAAAAATCCTCGAAAATGGATTGTCAGCCCAACCAGCTTTTACAGCAAACGAACGTATGTTGGGATTGGTCAGCGGGAAGGGGATTCGATAACATTCAACGGCGCATTAGTTGTGACTACTGAAATGTCGTACAGAAACGGCAAAGTTATTATCACCAAAATCCGATTCAGAATCACCGACGTTACAAAGGAGGTTTACGATACCTTGATCGTGAAGCGGGAGAAAAACAAGACCGAGATGAAAGGAATTGACCCAGGCGATCTGGATCCTAAAGATTATGAAAGGAATACTCCTGCTCCACCCATCTATAATCCACCTTACGGTTCCCCTGGTCATAGACCGAGACAGATTCAAATAAATTAGAGGTTTAAAACTGTTCTTCTGTCTGTGAGCTTCCTGAGTGAAGAATGAATGGCAATCTTGTTTTCAGTTGCCACAATATTTGCTTGATACTGTAGGTTCTTCCATGGTTGACCTCAACTGAGAACCTGAAATGAGATATGATCCAGGCCTACGCCGATAGTGAAACCACCTGAGCCTCCAAAGTTTGATCCACTGCCGACTTACAATCAACCACGCTATTTACCACCGGTGCTAAAAAAATAAGTCAGGTTACCCATTCGAAATCGTCAACATCTCGTGCGCGATTTCAAGTGTATCTACGGCTACTTCATTCCCATCGGACTTAAGATCTGTGCTGGATATTTTTGTCGGCCAGGCATTTTGTAACGTCCACCTCATCGTTACTTTTCCATTCTCATCGAGCAACTTAATGATTACCGTGCGGCGCTGAATGGTGTTCATGGCAACTTGTTGGTGCCAATTCCAAAATGCATTGTCATTTACGAAAACGCCACGCTTCATGGTAACGTTACCAAACTTAGTAATGCCGGGCATCTTTTCCGTGGAGAAAATCGGACTGTTACTCTTTCGGTACTCGATGATCTGATTCTCAACATCCATTCCGGAAACTTCCTGAAATGCAACACCTTTAAGTTCGCTGCCGAGATCTACTTCGAAACGGAACTTCGGCATTGGCCATGTTGTTCCTTCATTGCTTCCATCATCTGCCATAGGTAAATCTGTTTTAGGGTAAGATTAGAATGCGCATTTCCGTTCTGCAAATTTGCAGGCCGTGATAGTGTCTGTGTGCTGTTCACCCTCAGCGAAAATCTGTTGAGTGATTACATATTGCTTACCTGCAGCATCAGTACATCGCAATTGCACGTGATAACTTCCGGCATCAAATATCACATTCGTATTTTTTTCTTCCCGCACAATACCGTTCCCGAAATCCCACGCATACCTAAATGTTCCCAACGTATCCATCGGATGATTTCCAAAAATCGGAATCACTTCTCCACTGACAACAGTATCCTGTGGTAATACAATCATTGTTGTACTTAGCAAATTATTATCCCTACTCTCCAATTTGAAAGCATAGTCGGGGTGACCATGACTCCAAAATATTTTAGCCGTTCCAAAGATATTCGTTGTCACAATTCCTTCCGTAAGAGGACCACCCCCATCACGTGTTGAGTATGTCAAATAATAATAGGAGGTGCCGTTCGCCAGATCATGAATCTGAAATTTTATCCCGCCGTGCAATTCTGTTGGTGTGGAAATATTCGCGTCGTCTCCCGTGCGGGAATTAATTTCCATCGTCTTTCCGTTTCTGTCTTTTACGTTCTGCGAAATATTGCCCCACCAATAAGATGCATTGTGAACCCAACCTGCACAATAGCGACGCGAGTCATTGGCGATGTAAAATGTTTCAATGGAAACTTTCGACGGACGATTCGCATCTTCCCAATGTCCGGAGTGAATCATGCCACTCATGTCGACGTCGGTGAAGAATCGTCGAAGTGCAGGAAAGTTCTGTTCGCGATATTCATTGCTGCCCCATCTCCACCAGTACAATCCTGCGCCTGCAGTTCCGGAAAAGGCAGTTGACCATAACGCGTTGTGGTAAGTAACATCATTGTTCGCGTCAATGTCGTTGGGATCGGCTCCGTTAGAACCAAAACCCATTTCATCGAATATGGCAGCTTTGCGTGGAAAGAGATTGTGAATGCCGGGTTCCGCTATGTTCTTTCCGTTCACTTCTTCCCAGCGACGAAGATTATCGTGGCGTTGCGTGAAGTAGCAGTGACGCGGACAAACCACATCGCAGAAAGGAGAACTGTACGCGCTGATGCTGAAATCCCGTGGAGCATCTCCGTACGAAGTGCTCGTAAGCAACGGGCGATACTTCACCTGCTGTTTCGCGAACGACAACATTTCATTGTGCCACTGCAGATTAATTCGCTGCAACTCTTTGCTGTCTTCGAGTTGTGTTGCGGGTTTTCCGAATGTCCAGTTGTCCATCTCACTCAGTATCTGAAATATTCCGAGACTGTTTGAATAACCCCAACGCGCAAAGAAATAACGCAATTTATTCCTGTAATTCACGCGCGCAACTTTATCAGTTAAGAAATCTTCCGGATGATCTACTCCAGGAATGAATCGGTTGTACGGATGCTTCGTCCACGTCAAATGTTCTTCATACCAAGGATACTCTGTGTACGTTCCGTGCTCCATGCAGAACACCATCTTCACTTCACTGGCTTCGCACGTTTTGAAAAGCTGATCGAGTTCCCAGGCACGTGCCATGTTGTAAACGCCAACGGTGTCCCACTCATATTCGTACGTCCACGGAACATTGACAACGCGAATTGTATTTCCTCCATTCTGTGCGAGATTTTTTGTCCAATCATATACATCCAAATAACCACCTGCTACCATTGCAGGAGCATTGGGATTAACGCCACCTCTGAAGCGAGGTCCATCAGTCCACGCAATGTTTTGTCCGAGCATGAAGAATGATTTCAGCTTTCCGGATTCCCGAAAATGAAGTCGATCGGAAGTAAGTTCGAGAAAGCCGGAGTTGGTTGATGAAACAACGTTAAATGAGGTTTCATCAATACTGTACCAAACATTCCGAAAATCAGTTGCAATTTCAGGATGCACCTTCACGCGAATGTTCACTTTCCAGGTGCCCGTGTCACCCGTTGCGAAACGCACACGAAACGGATACTGTGTCGGTTGCTCAATCCATTTTGCTTCGGGACAATTATCGAATACGCTCTTGATTGTTGATTCATCACGTAAATAATCCGTGTAATAGAAGCCGTAAATAGTATCACTGATTGTGCCTTTGGAGAAGACTACTAGTATATTGAGTTGTTCAGGATCGAATGGATTTATTCCATTTTTCTGGTCGGCGAATTTTTCCTGCAGTGTTGCGGGTAGTTCAAATCCGAATTCAACCATTTCGAATTGCTTCACGTTGCGTTTCGCGCCTTCGTGAGAAAGGCAAACGGGAACGGAGCTCCAGGAAAGATTAGAGTGTGGCGAGAAGAAGTTGCGCGTTTCACCAGTTGTTACGATGCATAGTGCGGCAATTACAACCAACTCTATTTTGCCGCAGATTCGCAGATTGCGCAGATTAAACAAATTGATTTTGTTTTTCTTAAAAATACGAAATCTGACTTAACCGAACTTAAGCCAACAAAGTCTTACGCGTCGCCTCAAGAATAGCAAATGCTTCTTCCTTACTTGCAGCTTCTGCATACGTGCGCAACACGGGTTCTGTTCCGCTTGCGCGAATCATCACCCAGGTTTCGTCGTTGAGGAAAAATTTCCAGCCGTCGAGATCTTCGACGCGTTGTACGTTGTACTTGCCGAATGATTTGTGCTTTCCGCCTTTTACGTCAGCAACAACTTTGTTCATCACAGCCTGATCAAGGTGCAAATCAATTCGCTCGAAAGAGAATGGTCCGGTGATCGCGTACACTTCGTCGATGAGCTGCTTCAGTGACTTCCCGCTCTTCGCCATGAATTCCCAGATCACAAGTCCCATCCAGATACCGTCGCGTTCAGGAATGTGTCCTTTGATTGCGATTCCACCCGATTCTTCTCCGCCAACGAGAACATCTTCTTTCACCATGATGCCGCAGATGTACTTGAATCCGATTTTCACCGTTTCAAGTTCAAGTCCGTAATGTTCGCACATCTTTTTAATCTTCACGGTTGTGCTGAATGCCGTACACACTTTTCCGCTCATCTTCTTGTACTTCACGAGATAGTGAATGAGGAGAAGAATGATGTGGTGAGAATCAATGAAGTTTCCTTTGTCGTCGAAAAGGCCAATACGATCTGCGTCACCGTCTGTTGCAAGTCCGCAGTCGATATCACCCGATACACGAATCACATCTGCAAACTCCTGCAGGTTGCGAAGAATCGGTTCCGGAGCTTGTCCGTCGAATGTTGGATTGTGTTCGCAGTGAAGCAAAGTTGCATCGGGGAACAAACGACGAACTACGTTTTGTCCGGCTCCGTACATGGCGTCGTAAGCAAGATTCAATCGTGAATTGCGGATCGCATCGAGATCAAAGTTTTTCTCCACGTGTGCAACATACTCGTCTTCGAGATTGACCCACTGCAACAATCCTTTCGCTTCGAAATCTTCGAGCTTCAACGATTCAAGCGGAGTTGCGCTCACTTCGGGAATCAATGGTTCAATCACGGCAATGCTTTCCGGATCAAGTGGTCCACCGTAACCGGCTTTCAGTTTGTAACCGTTGTATGCAGGTGGATTGTGACTCGCCGTAACTACAATTCCAAGGTCGGTGTTGTAATTTCTTGCACCCAATGAAACCATGGGTGTGCTCACAAAATCTTTTGCGAGATAAACTTTGATACCGGCATTACAGAAAACCTTCGCTGTTGTTTCAGCAAACAATTCTCCGGCAAAGCGGCAATCGTGTCCGACTACCACCGATGGATTTTTATAGTTAGCGAGTAACCATTTTGCAGTTCCTTCAGAAACACGTGCAACGTTCTCGACTGTGAATTCTTTTGCAATGATGGCACGCCAACCGTCGGTGCCGAATTTGATTTGGTACATAGAGTTTTAAATAGGGCGTAAAAGTACGGAATATCGACTCTGAAATTGTGCTGGGTATAAGCGGATTTAGCTCAATTTCACGCAAAATCCCACTTATTGATCTGATTTATCGCCAAGCGAACATCAGTCTTCAATAAAATAGTTCTAATATTGAAATCATTCTTACTCGTGATTAAGGCCGACATAAAATTCACAAATTCGCATACCTGAACAACACCGTAGGAAATCGGGACCTTATCGTGAATTCCAATTAATCCAGACCAGAACACTGCTTGTCTCATGGCTATTTCAAATAATCGGGAGCAAATTATTACGCTGATCACCACTGCTTTTGAGGGCGTAACACTCGAAGACGGTGTTGGCCTAAGTGAAGCAGACGCTATTGATTCTTATGCTTCTCCCGAAACAAGAAAAGCTCTCCGGGAAAACGATGAGAAAAACGAATGGGCCAAAATTTCTGTCGCGTCCATTAACGCGCATTATTCCAACTTAAGCTTTTTCGATGCTAAAGGAATGCGTTTTCACCTTCCCGCTTTTCTCCTTGCTGAAATAAACGGCGAATTCAATTTTGGGATGACGTTCCCTTTAGCACATCTGTCAGAATACAGAATACGGCAGTATGCTTTGCTGAACAGTGATCAACGAACAGCTGTCAGAATGTTTCTGAACTATCTTTCCGATCATCCGGATTATACGTCTGACAAACCGGAAATTGAAAGAGCGATTGAAAGGTTCTGGTCAAAGTAATCGAAGAAACGAAACAACATCTTAATCCATTACCAATTCAGGTACAAACTATACCTCATGAGCTTTCTAAAAAACATATTCGGTGGTTCCGGTAAGAAGATCAGTTCCAACAAAGAGTTTTGGGATTGGTTTGGACAGAACCAAAGTAAGTTCGCGGAATCACTCCGGAATAACCGAAACGTTCAGGATGAATTCATCGTGCCAGTAAACACGAAACTGAACGAGCTGCGGCAAGGATATTCTTTTCTGGCTGGTCGGGATAAAGAGGGTACGCTCGAACTCATCATTACTCCCGATGGAATTGTACAGAACGCGGTTTTCTGTGAAGAATTGGTTAAGGTAGCTCCAACAATTCCCGGGTGGACATTTCTGGCTTTGAAAAGAGAATTAGATATTACAAATGTGAACATTGAAATGGGCGGTGCCGTTTTTGGAAGAGAATCTCTTTCTTTCTATCCATCCGTCATTGAAGGTAAACCCGACATCATTGAAATTTGCGTGGTGCACAATCAGTACGACAGCAAAAAACATGACCTATTCTTCAGTGGCACGTGTATCTTTCTCGATAATTATTTAGGAGAAATACGTGTAATGACGATGATAGATAATCTGAAGGTGGAAGGTCCGGGCGGCAATCATCCGGAATTAATTCCTATTGAGAAATTAAAAGACTATTTGATTTGGAGGGAAAAGGAATTTGTGGAGAAATATTCGGGATCGCGCCGGGACACAGATAACGATGCGCATTCCACATACGAAGCAGAATTAGGTAACGGAACACCTTATATCGCAGTGATCAATACGGACGCAATAAACTGGGACGCTGTTGCTTCTCATCCGTGGATATTGCAAATCGAATCAGGTTATAATGGCAGCAAGAATAACGGACTTCCCGACGACGCCACTTATCAGCAGCTAGTTCAAATGGAAGAGGCGTTGATATCCCAATTGAAAGATGCTGATGGATACATCAATGTAGGAAGAGAAACAGGTGACAATTCGCGTATCACCTACTTCGCTTGCAAAGAATTCAGAAAGCCCGTATTAGTTGCAGAACAAATTTCAAAGCAATTTGGTATTTCGCTGGACATAAAATTTGAAATGTTCAAAGACAAGTACTGGCAGACGTTCGATCGGTTCAGGAGTAATTAGTGGGAGTTAACATTTAAAGCTTGCTGAAACATTTTACCAGGTATCTACTTGTTAACCTCCTGCTCCTTACAATTATGGGAGCTGGTATTCTCATTCTTGTGGGTGCAAGATGGTTTGAAATATTTCATAGCAACTTGCTGATTGGATTGTGTGTAATCGGAATGGTGGTTCTCTCCCTTCAGTATCCTTTACTGTTGCTTACAAAGAATTGGCTTGTGCGTTTTCTAATCTTCTTGCTGGGCATGGTATTAGGACTATTTCTTTTCGGAATGTTCCTCAGTTATGATTCCGTTGGGCACTCATTTTCGCAAATGCTCAGCGGGTGTGTACTGGTTATGATGTTCGGTGGAATATTCGGATTTCTCCCGTATGGAGGTATTGTTCTGATCAATTGGTGGCTGGAAGATCATTTCTTTCCAAAAAGTAAATCTTAGTCATCAATTCTATTCCTAATTTAGTCTGACATATCGTGTATCAGTAACGGGCTAGTTCACACCTGCGCCGCTTTTTGAAACCCAAAAATGAAACATACTTTCTCACTTCTGGCAATTTCCATAACCGCCTTGTTCCTCTCCCCTTCTGCAAACGCACAAATTACTCCTGCGAACAACAAGCTAGGACTTGCAGTGTACACTCCACCTCAAAACCCTTCGTTTGATTTCGATTCCTGCTTTCATCTTGGTCAGATTTCCGGAATGAATGAATATCAATTTTCACTCGACTGGTCGACACTTGAACCCACTGCTGGAACATTCGACTTTACGTACATAGATGTAGCCAATTACTATTTTCCGCTGTATAACATGCCTGTGAATCTGGTGCTGGCACCAATCAGTACAAACGTAAATGAATTGCCCGCCGACCTGACCGCTGTAGCATTTAATGATACTGTGATGATCAATCGCTTTAATGCGTTACTGGACAGCATTCATGTTCATGCACCGGCGTTAACCATTTCATCATTGGTAATCGGGAATGAAATCGACGTCTATCTTGGTAGTAACGCGACCAACTGGGCAAATTACACCACCTTCCTTGCTGCTACATCTGCACACGCACAAACCTTGTGGCCCGGAATCAAAATCGCCTGTAAAATTACTTTCAAAGGGTTGATGAATAATCCTACCGCAACCTATGCGCAGCAAATCAATACGTACTGCGACTATATTGGTACAACGTACTATCCGCTGAACAACGATTTTACAGTGCAACCGGTGTCTGTAGTTGCCAACGACTTTGATAGCATTGTGGTTGCGTATCCCAACAAACCCATTTGCTTTTACGAATGTGGTTATCCATCATCTCCTGCCTGCAACAGTTCTGATTCGTTGCAGAAAGAATTCGTGACGCAGATTTTTGCAAGTTGGGATGCGCATGCGTCCAATATCCGGATGGTCGATTTTCTATGGCTGCATGATCTGGACACCGCAACGATCAACTTCTTTGCGCTGTACTACGGAAGCAGCGACACCGTTTTCCTTGAATACCTGCGCACGTTGGGGCTCCGCACATGGGGTGGAAACGGTACGGATAAACCGGCTTTTGTTGAATTGCAGTGTCAAGCCCGGCAGCACGGATACAACAACCTTCCTATCAATTGCACAACCGGAATTCCCGAAGCGCATGATGAAAATTCACAACAATTAATCCTTAGTCCGAATCCGGCACAAAACGACTTGACTATTCAATCATCAGTCGAATTAATTGATGCCGACCTGAAAGTCTTCAACTCGACCGGTCAATTGGTGATGTGCATACGCTCAACCAGCCAAACAGTAGTTCATGTTAACACCAGTGACTTGAGCAGCGGAGTGTATTATCTCACACTTAACTCGGGTGATCAGCAGTTCAGCAATCGCTTTATCATCTCTAAATAATTGCGAACAACTCTGTCGTCTCAGCACCTGATCTTTGTCACTTGCATTGTTATTAATTAAGACAACCTTTGTACATAACACTGAACCGATACAAAGCCCATGGAATTCATCGATTACTACAAAATTCTTGGGTTAAGCAAAACGGCTTCTCCTGACGAAATTAAGAAAGCATACAGGAAACTTGCGCGGAAGTATCATCCTGATCTCAATCCCGGCGATAAAGAAGCCGAGAAGAAATTCAAAGAGATCAACGAGGCGAATGAAGTACTGAGTGATGCGGAGAACCGGAAGAAATATGATCAGTACGGAGCCGATTGGAAACACTCCGAGCAGTTTGAAGCAGCGAAGAAACAACAACAATCACAGCGGAGTTCGCAGCAGCAATCGTATACCGGCGGATTCGGTGATGAAGGAGATTTTTCCGAATACTTTGAATCCATGTTTGGTGGCGGAGGACGACAGCAACGTAGTAATACTCGATTCAGAGGACAGGATGTTCGTGCAGAACTTCACTTGAAGCTGACGGATGTTGCGACCACACAAAAGCAAACGATCACGGTAAACGGAAAAAGTATTCGCCTTACGTTTCCTGCGGGAATTGAAAACGGTCAGGTGATTAAAATTGCCGGACACGGTTCTCCTGGTTTGAATGGTGGTCCGAACGGAGATTTGTATATCACATTCTCTATCGAAAACAATACGAAGTTTAAGCGCGATGGCGGCAATCTATACGCGACAGTGAGCATTGATCTTTATACAGCACTTCTCGGCGGAGAAATTCAGGTGGACACTCTGGATTCTAAAGTGAAACTGAAGGTCGCACCCGAAACTCAATCGGGAACCACGGTTAAACTCAAAGGAAAAGGATTTCCGGTGTACAAACAGGAAGGACAGTTCGGCGATCTATTTGTTACGTATCAGGTAGACTTACCGAAACAGCTCACCGATGAAGAGAGAGAATTATTTCAGCAACTTAAAAAACTGAGAACCTATGGCAACTCGTAGTCTCATTCAGATCGAACAGGTGTGCATGCATTGCGGGGTTGATGTTACATTCATTCACTCCCTGCACGATCTCGGTCATGTCGAAGTGATTATTGAAAACGACAATCACTTTATAGACGAGTCACAACTGAAAATGCTGGAGCAGATGATATACTTCCATTCGGAACTTCAGATTAACCTGGAAGGAATAGATGCCATAGCCCACCTGCTCAGAAAAATCGAAAATCTGCAAGAGGAACTGATTGCTACGCGGAATAAGGTGGATGCACTTTTACGGTAATGTTCCAGGAAACTACTTCTTAATTCCCGCTTTATCCAACGCCGCTCTAAATTCCCGCGCATTCCTGTCAAGTTGAGGCAGTCCGCAGAAAAAAATTGGCGTTGCCCCAGCGTTTCTGGTGAGGTCAACATACTCTGCGAGCAGCAAGTTGCTGTCAAGTTCTGAGAAACCGTAACTTATCTCGCCTCCTGCATTATACCATAAATCAGAAATATGATTAAACTATACCTTACGTCACTTCTCAGTGTAATGTGCATTTCACTAAACGCGCAAAACGTAGTCGGAACTTATGTGGACCTTACACAATCTGATAAAGAAATCGATAGCCTGATTCTTCTTTCCGACTCCACCTACCGCTATGCTTTTTACTATCCAAAATATGCGGTGTCGGAATATTATACGGGTAAATGGAATTATGTCAATGGCGAAATCATTCTGGAAAACGCAGGATTATCCAAACCCGCATTTATTCTGACCCCTTTGATCAATCAGGAAAAAGTAATCCAGTTGCAGATGAGAGAAGCAAAACTTCGTAAGAAGAAAAAAGGTCAGGTGCTGAAGCGATCAGAATAATTTCGGGTGTACCGTCACTTTTTAATCCCCGCTTTATCCAACGCCGCTCTAAACTCCCGCGCATTCTTCAGGTGCTGATCGTAATCGGCAGTGAAGTTGTGCAAGCCCGTTCCGTATTCTGCGCACATGAAGATGTAATTGTTCTCGTCGCGATCGAGCACAGCGTCAATGCTTGCTTTCTCCGGAAGAAGAATGGGTCCCGGAGGTAAGCCAGCGTGCAAGTATGTGTTGTACGGCGATTCGAATTTCAGATCGGCGGAGAGGACACGGTTGATAGAGAAATCACCAATGGCGTAAATCACGGTTGGATCTGATTCGAGTCTCATGCCCTTTCTCAGTCGATTGAGATATAATCCTGCAATGATCTTGCGCTCTTCCACGTGATTGCGCTGTTCGGATTCAACAATTGAAGCCAACGTTGAAACTTCACTTTGTGTTAAGCCAAGATCCTGTGCTTTCTTCTTGCGCTCATCGGTCCAGAACTTCTTGTACTCATCGGCCATGCGCGTGAAGAATTCATCGGCAGTTGTGTTCCAATAGAACTCATACGTATCCGGAATGAACATGGTAAGGAAAGTTTCATCCGTGAATCCATACTTCGCTGCATACGAGTCGTCTTCAAGGAGCGTCACAATCTCCAGTGAATCGCATTCGAGGTAACGGGAAACCTGTCGCGCGAGATCCTGCTTCGTACGAACGGTGTTGAATGTGATGTTGACTGGTTCCTGCAATCCCGCCATGAACATGTTGATGAGCTCACGATACGTCATTCCCTCCCGTATGCGGTAGCGACCCGGTTTTGGATTCTCAAACTTCTTCAGTTTGGCAGTGAATTCAAAATCTTTGCGGCTCTTGATGATCTTCTTCACTTCGAGATCTTCTACCAGTTGATCGTACGTCGTTCCGGTGTGAACATAGAACACGCCTTTCTCCTCGCCGAGATTCGTGCCGGATTTGTAGTAGATCTTATAGAGCCACCACGCACCGTACGCGCCGGGAATGCTGAGAATCAGCAAGGCAATTAATGTTATTTTCTTCCAGCGTTTCACTCTCTCTTCTACTCTACTCATATTGCGCCTGCGGCGCTTTGCCACAGATTCGCAGATCACAACAATTATCAATCAACACTCAAACAAAAATTTGCGCAATCCGCGTAATCTGCGAATCTGTGGCAAAAAGCGTAGCGCTACGGGTTACGCAACATCTGCTGCAACTGCGTTCTTGTTTGCGTGGCGCGAAGATCGGATGGATTCCTCGCCAATACAACATTCACATACTTTAATGCTTCCTGGTAGTCTTTTCTAAAAATATAAAGTCCTGCGGTATTCATGAGCGCATTTTGATCATCCGGATCGTATTTCAGAGCATCTGTATACATTTTTTCTGCCATTGCATCGTTTCCTGCACTCAGCCAGAGATATCCCAAACTGGATAACGCAGAAACATACATGGGATATTGTTTAATCACTTCTTCGTATTGCGTTTTAGCTTCTGCGTTTTTTTGTCCGGTTGCGAGCGCTAACGCATACTTCGCTCGGAAGTCGGGAATGAATTGCGCAAGATCCACAGCCTTTTTATAAAACACTTCAGAAGTTGCAGCATCACCTGAATTGAAATACGCCTCCCCTATTCTGTACGCTGTCCATGCATCTTCGTTGTCGAATGAAGTATGTGTGAGCAATGTGTCGTTGATCCACTGACGATCAATCCCGGTGACGAAAGAACGCAGGGAATTGTAATCGCCGCGCAGAAAATAATAATGAACGAGCGATGAAAAATTCTTCTTCGAATCCTGCATCGACTGCGAAGGCAGATATTTGATTGCGGAATCGAGCAACTGACGATCGTGATCGAACTTTTCGTAATGCTGCAAATAGGCTTTTGCAACAATATCTGCCGAAGGATTTTTCTCGTTCACCGCGTACAAACCGAGAAACTTTGAAATGCTGTCGGCAGTACTCTCTGCAATTTCTGCTTTTGCATTTCTGCGGATGTAGTGATCATGCACTGTTACGTGTGGAATGTCAATTGAACCCGTGCTCGGCATGTGGCAACTCACGCAATTATTTTCTTCGGCAACAATCTTCGCCGGATCTTCCGTGCATTTCACGAGTTTACTTCTGCCGCCTTCGTGACAACTCACGCACTTCGCATTAAATGTTGCATCGCCGGTTGATTTTACTGAAACGTGCGGATCATGACAAGTAACACAGGTCATTGCATTCTTGTACGGACGCAATGAATCTGTAGTCGCTACACGATTCCTTTCCGTTTCCAGAAAACACGGACTCATTTTTAATCGCTCAGCGTGGGATGCCATGATGAATTGATCTTCCGCTCCTTCGTACTTCGGCATGAAGACTGTCATCACCGTGTTCAATTCCATTCCAGGGCGGAAATCATAGAAGGACTTTCCGGGTTTGAGAACAGCATTACCTTGCAAATGACATCGTTGACAAACATCGAACTGTAGTTCCGGCGAAAGCTTCCCTGGATTTACAATCGTGTAGTCGATGTACAACGAAGTATCCACTTTATTATTCGCAAGTTTATCGGTAACGTGAATAGATCCCGGACCGTGACAACGTTCGCAGCCAATTCCGTTTGGAACAGATTCGTATTTGTTCTCTGAACCTTTCACGAAATCGGGAAGAGAATTGTGACAACTCATACATTCTAATCCGATCTTGCGAGAGAAACGGGAATTGTATCCGTTCTCAAATCCCGGAGGTAAATCCCAGTGCTCCTTCTGCGCGTAATAGGTCATCGGCATCTGAAAGAAGAAGCCGTTTACGCTGTACATGTGCGAGTTCGTGTGTTGTCCTGAACCAACGATGTATTCCACTTTTTCTGTTCTCGAATACGTTGTGTCCTTTCCGGCGAGTCGGAACTCGTGAATGTACATGATAGAGTCTTTGAAATAACTCTCGTACCAGAAGTCGCTGTACTTGTCGTAAATGATGGATTCGCTTCCGAAATGCGCAACAGATTTCTCGGCCGTTGCATGTTCGAACGACTGCCCCATTCCGGTTTGAATGAAAGTCTCGTAAACTTCCTGATGACATGAACGGCACTGATCCATGCCTACATACTCAGCACTGTCGTGATGGTTCAGCCAGGGATCATTCGCGATTACAACATCGTCTGCAGGATCATCGCCGCAAGAATAGAAAAATCCTAATCCGGCAATAGCAATAAGTGTTATGATCCCCCAGGTTCGCTTCATTACTTAAAATAAAGTTCCTTGAACCGCTCGATGTAATACTTATTGGTCAGTTCCTCATCGGCTGGAACCGTAATGAGCGCATATACTTTCTCATCCGTTCCAACTTTCGCCGGCAATAAATCCCCTGGTTCAAGTACGCGCGAATTGTACTTTGCGTCTGCAGGCACTTGCGGTTCCATAAACGATTTACCGTCGTACACCTTCACCACCTGTTTTGTCCAATCGTAATCTTTCAGGTTGGTCGTCGTGAAATCTGCCGGCATCATAGGCGTAACATCGATCAATACTAGCTTGTGTCCGCCATTGTCCAATTGAATCCATCCCGATTCATAATCCATTTTAGATGCGGATGGTTCTTCGAACTTTTCAGCCGAATACGTTGCCAGGATGTTTCCTTTTCGATCACTCACATCGAAAGAATATTTGTCGATCACCAACTCCATGGGTTGCCATGAGTGAGGGTTCACCGTAACAGTTTGCGACGCCTTCCCTGCTTTCATAATACAGTCGAGTGTATCGTCGCTGGAGTTCAGAAAATTTACGGTGCGGTAAACTTTTTCTTTCTCCGGTTCCTTCTCATCATCCGTTTGTACAACAGGAGCAGTGTCTTCTTCTGAAGGTGTTGGATCACGCTGAAGCAGAACGTATGTGCATAAAGCACCAAGTCCTAATGACCAGAACAATACCGGAATGAACATGAAATCATGGTGTCGTTTGGTTCCATCATCTTCGTCCTTGGAGCCCCACAATCCGAGTCCTGGCAATAGCAACACAATCGCTGTATAAAACATGGACCAACCCATGAAGGATGCATTACCTAGGCGTGTGTCTTCGTAAAAGAAGGATACAATCCATGCGCAGATAAAAAATACGATCGGAACAATGAGGCCGAATCCTCTCCAGATAAATACCATGTGTCAGCGGTTTTTGGGTTTGTGTGAAATTAATGTCCTTTGCGAATCAGCTGCATGTGCAATTCATCCACGAACGTATCTCCCACACGAATCCAATCTTTGCGAATGCCGGTGATTGTGAAACTGTTTTTTTGAAAAAGCAGAATACTTTCCTGATTATCTGCAGTCACCGAACAATACAGCTGGTGCAGATGTAACTGGTGAAAACAATACTGCGCCAGCACTTGTAATGCTTCTGACGCATAACCTTGTCCGCGGTCCTCGGCAGCAATGAGAATTCCCACGCCTGCACGCTGGTGTTGAGGATCGAAATCGAAAAGGTCAATGGCACCAACGTCTTTTCCGTCGCGATTCGTAATCATCAAACGAAGTTGTTTGTTCGCGTACAAGTCCATGTGCGATGAGGCGATGTACTGCTCCAATACGAACTTGGAAAAAGGTGTGGTGGTATTACTGGCTTTCCAAATGGTCGTATCATTTTCCCATTTGTAAAGTGTTTCAACATCCTGGGGTTCCAATGCACGCAGGCGAATACGTGTACCGAGCAAAAGTTGGATTTGAGTCATGGATTAAAGATAAGATTCTGTTGCGGATTGGAGAATGTAGTTTAGCTTTTGTGCCCCGTGGGCTAAAGCCACACGGTTATCATTTGGACTACTACGGAATTTGGTGCAAAAATGGCTTCGCCATTTTTGCACTTCCCTTACCCAAATGACTAAAAGTGATAACCGTGTGGCTTCAGCCCACGGCGTTAAGCCACTAGCAAACTACGACTTACTCTCCGCATACTGCCTCGCAGCCTCTCTGGTCGCCTCTGCAACATCTTCCGCAGTATATACGGGCATAGCCAGATTCTTATCTGCATCGAGATGCGAATCCAGATAGAAACCGTAATGCTTCCCGATTCCTCCATTGAGTTGAATACCGGGAATGAGTTCAAAAATGAAGCGGGCATGATTCAGTGATTCACCAAAAACTTCAGCAGCCACATCACGAATTGGATCGAGACACGTGGTTTCGTTTGCATGAACCTCCGGATACCGACTTACGGCGTCGTTGAGCATCTCACAGAAACGTTCTGGAGCAACGTTCTCTGGCAAATGCAGTTCTGAAAAAATGGTCGGAACCTGCTTACGATGAATGTATGCGAACAGTTTCTCCAATGGCTCCGCCGGAAGTTGTCCGGAGACAGAGATAGACCATGTTCTGCCGTTTACTGCGATGAGCAAATGTGGGGGGACACGAACAGTTTGTAAAACAACTATGTAATTTCCCTTCATCAGTTGCTCTTCGTTGGCCGGAGCAACATTATTAAATACGAAATGATTCAATTTTAGATTCTGTTAGTTGTGAATTACCGTTTATTCACGATAGCGCAAGATAGTAACGAATCCGGTTTGTGATTCTATTTGCTGAACCTGGCAACCACTTTGGTAATTGGCAATCCAGTAATACACGCCTTCCGAAACATTCTTTCCATCAGGCGTTTTTCCGTTCCATGCAGGATTAACTCCCTCTGCTTCAAATACAAGTTGTCCCCAACGATCAAAGATCTGCATGTGTACTGATCCCCTAAAATAATTTAGCGGCACAAAAACATCGTTGATTCCATCTTCATTGGGTGTGAATATATTCGGATACACAGGCGGATCACCAGCTCCTTCCAGAAACTCCACGTCAACCACTTCTGTGTTGTTGCAGTTAGCTGTGGTGGCAGTTACGGTATACGATCCCGTTGCATTTACTACAATGCTTTCTGTGATTTCGCCGGTTGACCATAACATTCCTGCGCCGGTTACTCCTGAGCTTAACATCACTATCGAATCGCACGTAATAATTGAACCCCCAAGATTCATTGACACATCATCGATTGATACAAGGATCGTATCGCGATCGGTGCATGTCCCGGTTGATCCGGCTACCCAATAAACGCCCGAACCTGACACGGTAATGGTCGATCCGATCGCGCCAGTCGACCAGGCATAAGATGTTGCACCGGATGCAAACAATAGTGCGGGTTGCCCGTTGCATTCAACAATATCGGGAGGTAGTGTTACTTGTGGAGGAGCTTGGAATTGTACGCTTATAGTATCGTTACCGGTACAGCCCAATGCATTCGTTACCAACACGGAATACGTCCCACTGGTAGATACATTGATGGTCGAAGTGTTCGCTCCGGTGTTCCATTGGTATGTTGTTCCGCCTGAACCCGCATTCAACGTAAGGGAGCCGTTTCCGCAGATCACCGTGTCCGGTCCCAGCGCAACCACCGGACCATTACTGATAAAAGAAATGGTATCCGCTGCGGTGCATCCGGATCCGTAAGAAACGGTTACCCAAAAGATTCCGCCCGTGGAAACAGTGAGCGTTTGCGAAGTAGCACCGGTACTCCAGAGATAGGTCGCGCCAGGATTACCGGCATTCAGTAAAACGCCCCCCACGCAGTATGTTGAATCATTTCCAAGATCAACGATAGGTACCGGCGCGAACGTTACTGAAATAACATCGGAGCCTGTGCAGCCCTGACTGTCTGTAACCACCACACTGTAGGTACCGGAAGTGGATACGGTAATAGAATTACTTGTATCGCCAGTATTCCATTGGTAAGAGTATCCGGCGAATGTTGCAAGCACAACTTGTCCCGGTCCGCAGATCACTGTATCCTGACCGAGCGCAACAATTGGTCCTCCTGTGAATGTAATAGTATCAGTGGCTACGCATCCCGATGCACTTGTAACCGTCACCCAAAACGTTCCATTACCCACAGTGATAGTTTGCGTAGTTGCTCCTGTGCTCCACAAATAACTTGCACCAGGATTTCCCGCATTCAGTACAACGGTGTTGCTGCAAAAAGATGAGTCGTTGCCTAAATTGACGGATGGTGCAGGCACTGTTCCTTCCGCGATGACAAGATTAAAAAGCTGTCCGGTTGCCGAGCCGCCAGGCGTAGCACCGTATGACTGCAAGTAACATGAGGACGAAGCATTCAGATCAATGCCGGCTGTACCAGGTAGTGTAATCACATTCACACTTCCAGGCATAGATGATTGCGAAACCCAGACTACGCCAACACCTCCGCCACCACCAGGACCAAAACATGAACTGTACGCTGTGTTCTGATCACCTCCATCACCACCACTGGCTTTCACATTTACATTCGAAGAATACGTGCCTACGTCAAGCAGGACAGTTCCCCCTGCACCTCCGCCACCAGCACCATCGCCAATGCCGTTTACAATAATTCCTACCGATTCTCCATTCGCAAGAATTGAATCGTTGTTACCTGCAAGTGTTCCTGCACGAATGATAACGATGCCGCCACCATCGCCGCCAATCGTGCCAACTGAGTTGTTGTTATCGCTGCATCCTCCGCCTCCGCCCATAAATATCTTGTTGTTGTATGTAAGCGCGTATCCTCCAGTTCCGCCCATCGGCACTACCGGGCAGAAGTTTGCCTGATTGCCCCCATGGCCGCCAACGGAAAAATTACTTCCTCCGCCTCCGCCGGAATTGTGTTTGTTACCTCCACCACCACCATTCGCCCAGGCACCTCGTCCGCCACCGTTGGCGACAACAGGAACAGCAATCCCTTCACCTTTCTCAGCACCAAAACCGGAACTTACAGGATAGGAGTAATCGGTGTAACCGCTTCCGCAGCCTCCGTCAGGATTCGTGCATTGTGAACCACCCCGGAATCCCTGCCCGCTAACATCGATACGCGCATTCATTGTGAGTGTACCGGAAATTTCCATGACCACGACACCGCCGGTTATACCATTCCATGGTGCAGCAGACACTGCACCCACAACAGTTGCATTGGTGTATTGAGGAACACGGATCAATTGAACGTGTCCCTGCGGACCCGGCGTATATGTCTTTACCAGACCAAACTGGAAATTTATAGTTAACCCAACAATAGATGAGATTGTAGCAAACTCATAATTGCCTGCGTTGTTATATGCAGTGATCGAACCAAACGTAGAATTATTGGGATTCGCGACCATGGCTCCCTGCATCTGTATGATGAGCACCCGATCTCCAACTGAAAAGGCAGCAGGACTCACCACTGCTACATAATTACAACCTACAGCTGTAACCGCAGTATAATCATTAACAACTCCGCTTATGCTTTGCGCATAAATTGTGTGTTGAATAATCAACCCCAACACAACAAACAGTTTTCTGTAATACATACGTTCTTGTTTTCATGGGGAGATGTTAAAACTTATTACACGCGATTACACTAAAGTTAAACATTCGGCTTTTCCTGATACGGCACATTGTACAATCGTGCATTTTCTATGATTAGTCGTACAAGGTAATTCATGCGCCGTCCTATTGAGGACGCGAACTTCTCTTATTGGTGGCCAGACCTGAAAATATACCGGTAAACGTAATGCGGTTGAGAGGAAATTCGAGGAATACATGCATGAGGCTTAATAACAGCAGCACATAGAATCCAATTTCAAATTTCCACCAGTATAATAACACGGCTGATGTCCAGATCACAGCAATCCAGATCATTCGCTGTCGGGGTATTTTATGCCAACCGATAATCCCGGTTTTGGAAAACCAATTGAGATAATGATACGTGTATGCAAACGCAATGAAACGCATAACAGCAACTCCCGCCGGGGAGTGGTATAAATCATTCACAAAAGTCGGCTCCCCCGAAGTGAAAAAACCGATCACCTGAAGTATCCATCTGTTCAGATGCTCGAACATGGTGTAATGTTCCAGGGCATACCCGCCCGGTGCTATATAGCCAGTGGGAATTGCAATAAAAAGCACGGGGCAGACCAGCAGCAAAGCGAATGCAATATATCCGCTCCTGCTCCTGCCTTTCATCGCACCGTAGAGCATGAAAAGCCCCGTAAAAACGTAAACATGTATCAGCGTGGGAACAAAAACAGCAAACAATACCACCATGTTTTTCGAAACTAACACACCTGCACAGATTACGAGGAAGGCGATAAAACGATGACTGATACGCTTCAGAAAAATCATGCAGAATGAGACTACTGCTCCAACAATAATAAGAATGGTTTTCACAGCGTTTGGAACATGTAGTTCAAGGCTTAAATCAGGCAGGATATAAATTACCAGGAAGAGAACGAAACATGAGCTGAGCAGGAAGAGCAGATCATATCGTTCTTTCGTAAAGTACCGACGTTCATGCAACCATGAAATTTCTGTGAGATAATGTCCGGGTCCCAGAATACCATATGCCAGCAGGAACAATTCGAACGGAACAAAGAAAGCAACAGCACAAGACAACAAAAGCAAACCAATGTTGAGATAATTGATCCGGTCCGTGTTCCGGACGTCGTCAATTGCACTCATAAAACAGTTTCACCCTTGAAAACAAAAGTAGCCGGTCCTTCGAGCCAGATGTTCTTAAAGCCCTGACCCGCTTTCTCAAAATGAACCAGTAAGTTTCCTCCTCGCGTTTTCACTTTACACGACTTAGATGCACCTGCAACACCAACCATAGATGCAACCAGCGCACAAGCCGTAACACCCGTTCCGCAGGAAAATGTTTCATCTTCTACTCCACGCTCATAGGTGCGTACGAAAATTCCTTCGGGACCTGCTTCTACAAAATTCACGTTAGTACCTTCCTTCGCAAAACGTTCGTTGTATCGAATCTTTCTTCCTTTCGAATACACGTCAAGTTCAGCAACATTCATTTCCAGCTTCACATAATGCGGTGAACCTGTATCCAGCCAGAAATATCCTTCTCCCGCTTCAACTTCATCCACATCTTTCATTTTAAGCTTGATCGTTTGCGGACCAATGATGGCCTCGTGCATTCCATCGATTGCCAAAAACTGAATGTGATCTTTTGTGATTGCACCAATGTCTGCAGCGAAACGGGAAATGCATCTGCCGCCGTTCCCACACATGGAAGAAAATTTTCCGTCGGAGTTGAAATAAACCATCTCGAAATCATAGGACGGGTGATTTCTCAGCAACATCAATCCATCAGCACCAATTCCAAAACGACGATCACATAAATGCTCAATGAGCTCTACGTTATCCGCAGGGAAAGTTTTGGAACGATCGTCCACAAGAATGAAATCATTCCCGGTACCGTGATATTTTGAAAACGATAAAATCATTGTAATCTCGCCAGCAAGCTTTCGTCTGTAACTCTTTCCAGCTGACGGAAATCAGCCGTATTCTCTAAGCGAAATACTCCGCCGTTTGTTTTCATAAACATACTTTGGTCAAGACGATAGAGCGCAATATTTTCATCCGTACCAAAACCAAACAGCACAAGACGACTGCGGCTCAATGTATATCCTTTGTAATTGAGAGGCGATCGCCAGAACTCAACGGTCACCGATTTCCCCGGTTCTTCTTTGATGCCCGCTTCCTTGCTGCGAATACTGTCGATTGCTTTTATGCCATCGAGATTCACAAGTGAAATCACTTTCTCGCCGAGAAGTTCATTGGTGCGAACCACAATTTCTCCATTCGGATCGGTGATAAACACATTACCGGTTGTATCATCGCTCGATAAAGAGTCGTTTACGTCGGTCACATCATTTTCATCGGAAACGTCGGTCGTAGTGTTGTTCTTCTTTGGCTTGACTTGTTTGTCTGTCGATTGGTCCTGCGTAGAAGTCTCGTCTTCCTCTTTGTCGTCCTGGTTCACAAGCGGATTATTCATCGCGAAATCTTTCACGTAATCGTCGAGTTTCAAGAGGAAGAATCCACCGGAAAGCACAATTCCGAAAAGCAGTCCAAGCAGAAACACCTGGAGGCGGTTTCCAAACTGGTGGAGACGGTAACGTGTGCGTAGAGACATTTTGCACGTCAAAAATACAAAATCGCACCTTACCGCCGTTGGCGGGTTTTCACCACGGTGGCACAGCGAGCACGGCGATTTGAATTTTCTTAAAACACCACACCCCCGGTAAGTACTATACCGAGGGTGTTGTTGAGTCAGAATTTCTTCCAACCGAGTACTCTGGTGCACCAATCCAGTTACCCTCATCGGGTCCAACGGTCCAGAAACCAGTCGCGCATTGCGAAAGGCCCCGAGTTTGGTATCTAAATATAAAAAACTTTCGCCGTGCTCGCTGTGCCTCCGTGGTAAAGCCGCGACAGAATGTCGCTCTGGAAGTGAAGGTTTGTCAGTGAGAAGCCACCTTTCCGTAATTGTTGTTAAATGCCCGCTGCCAAATGAAACATCTGCACGGCATTTGCGGTTATACAGTCAGTTAATAAATTCTCACAGACATATGAAACGCTACATCATTCCTTTTGTAATGGCACTTGCGGGCGGAGTTGGTGCCTTGACTCTTGACAGGATGTTTTTATCCGATAACGACTCTGCCTTAACAGTCGACAGCACTACACCGGTGCAATTTGCATCAATCAACGGTGAGCCACTGCCGGTATTCACTCCGGCGGCAGAGCAAACAGTTAATGCGGTTGTACACGTGAAGACAAAGTTCACGACTACACAGACGTATTTTGATCCGTTCCAGGGCATGTTTGGTGGTAACGGAATGCAAACGGTACCTCAGGAACAACAAGCAGCGGGTTCGGGCGTTATTATCTCGAAAGACGGATACATCGTAACGAACTATCACGTAATTGAACAAGCGGAAGAAATTCAGGTTACACTGAATGACAGACGTGTGTACGACGCTGTGCTGGTTGGTTCCGATCCGAATACAGACATTGCTGTGCTGAAGATAGAAGACGAGAAAAATTTCCCATACATGAGTTGGGGAAATTCGGACAAGGTGAAGATTGGTGAGTGGGTTCTCGCTGTAGGAAATCCGTTTAACCTTACCTCAACTGTTACTGCCGGAATAGTAAGTGCGAAAGCGCGCAACATCAATATCATTTCAGGAAACGGCAGTGGAGTTGGTGCGGTGGAATCGTTTATTCAGACAGATGCAGCTGTTAACCCAGGAAACTCCGGTGGTGCATTGGTGAATACTGCCGGTCAGCTCATAGGAATCAATACGGCAATTGCTTCTCAAAATGGTTCGTTTGCGGGATATTCGTTCGCAGTTCCTTCCTTGCTCGTAAAGAAAGTAGTGACCGATCTCGTTGAGTTCGGCATGGTTCAACGCGGTTATCTCGGTGTAAATATTCAGGATGTAGATGCTGATCTCGCGAAGGAACATGATCTGGACAAGCTTTCCGGTGTGTATGTGCTGGGTGTTATCAAAGATGGTGCTGCAGAAGATGCCGATCTCGAAATAGGAGACGTGATTACCGCTGTTGATTCTGTCACCGTTGGAAGTGTTGCTGAGCTTCAGGAGCAGGTTAATCGTCACCGCCCCGGAGAGAAAGTGACCATTACTTATAATCGTAATGGCAACGCGGAGAAAACAGTTGCGACTTTAAAGAACAAGAACAACACAACAGATTTGCTGACGAAGGAAGATGCGGTGAACAATGAAGTTGTTGAGGCGTTGGGTGCAACATTAGAGCCCGTCGATGCCGTTGAACTACAGAGACTGCGAATTAAGGCTGGTGTCGAAATCTCGAAACTAAATGCCGGCGTTTTGCGTAACTCAGGTATAAAGGAAGGATTTGTCATTACTAGCGTTGACAAGGTCCCGGTAAGCAGTCCGGAACAACTGAAGGAGCTGTTAGAAACGAAGAAAGGAGGAACACTGATTGAAGGGGTATATTCGAACGGACAACGAGCGTATTATGCCCTGGCTCTCTAAACTTTATCGGAAGAATAAGACCTTTCGTCGAAGTCGACACCTTGTTACCGTGTCATTATCAACCCGTTAACGAATTGTTGTAAAAAGTAGAGATTGCCATTGACTTGCCTGTATTGGCGACGTAACTTTGTAACCGGAAAAAAGCATGGAAATAGCGGTTTTTCGCGTTCTTTTCATAGAACCTAATAATTTATAGATGAGACAACTAAAAATCACCAAATCGATCACCAACCGTGAGAGCGCGTCGTTGGACAAGTATTTACAGGAGATCGGTCGTGAGGATCTGATTACCGCTGAAGAAGAGGTAATTCTAGCTAAGAAGATTCGTGACGGGGATGAAGTGGCACTAGCTAAATTGGTTAAAGCCAACTTGCGTTTCGTAGTTTCAGTATCTAAACAATACCAGAATCAGGGACTTAGCCTCCCCGATCTTATTAATGAAGGAAATCTTGGTTTGATCAAGGCTGCAAAACGCTTTGATGAAACACGTGGATTCAAATTCATCTCTTACGCAGTATGGTGGATTCGTCAGTCAATTCTACAGGCTTTGGCTGAGCAATCACGTATCGTGCGTCTTCCATTGAACCAGGTTGGTTCTTTGAACAAAATCAACAAAGCTTATTCACGCCTCGAGCAGGAGTTTGAGCGCGAACCGACTGCTGAAGAGTTGTCGCGCGTTCTCGAACTTCCTGAAGACAAGGTTGCAGATACAATGAGAGTTTCTGGTCGTCACGTATCAATGGACGCTCCACTTCTCAATGGTGAAGACAACTCACTTCTCGACGTAATCGTTAACCATGATTCTCCGCGTGCCGATCGCATGCTGATGAACGAATCGCTTCAGCGCGAAATTGAGCGTAGCTTGTCTACACTCACAGAACGCGAGCGCGACGTTATCAAACTGTTCTTCGGAATCGGATGTCAGCATGGCTTAACACTCGAAGAAATTGGAGCGAAGTTCGACCTTACACGTGAGCGTGTTCGTCAGATCAAGGAAAAAGCAATCCGTCGTCTGCGCCACAGCTCAAGAAGCAAACTTCTTAAGACGTATCTCGGCTAGAAAATGGACTGAGTAAATGATCTGAGCCGCAAGGAAATTGGTTAGCGAAAGCGCCAGGATCTTTGCGGCTCTCTCTTTTCTTTTTGTGTCGCGGGATTAATCCCGCGACACAAAAAGAGTTTGATAATTGACTAATAACATTCGACGAGTTTTTCACTGGAGAAATTCAGTATTGCGAAATTTGCATTCACACACAGATCATAAATCTCAAATACTCATTCATAAATGACTACGATGGCGCCGGCACAAGGCAAAGCAAATGCATACGAGCATGAATTGAACGACTGGATCAACAATGAGAAAGCTGCATTGGCTTTGATCAGTTGTATCGGAACACTTTGGTTCGAAAAGTCAGTAGAGCTGGTTATTTTCCGTAACCAATTGATCGACCGCAGTCCTTCTGAGGTGATGAACCTTCACCAGTACGCAAAAGATGTAGTGAAGAAACCGCTGAACGTAAAAGACACGGCACTTCTCGCAGCAGAATTGGTGAAGTTGGATCTTGCCCCATCGCGTATCGATATCGGTCGTTTGGGTGCTGAGTGGACAGAAGAACACGCGAAGTTCAAGTCTATGACCGATTTCGTAACTGTGAAACTGAAAGATTTCATCGGCGAAGAAAAACACCACATTACTCCAAAGGATGTTGTGTTGTTTGGTTTCGGACGTATCGGTCGTTTGGCTGCACGCGAACTTATCGCACAGGCAGGTAAAGGGGATCAGCTTCGTCTGCGTGCAATCGTAACGCGTGGCAACAGCGACGAAGAAATTGTGAAACGTGCAGATCTTCTGCGCATGGATTCTGTTCACGGACCTTTCCCTGGAACTGTAATCGAAGACTTCGCAAACAAAGCGCTTATCGTGAATGGACACACAGTTCACATGATCAACGCAAACAATCCGGAAGATGTAGATTACACGGCTTTCGGAATTGATAACGCATTACTCATTGACAATACCGGTGTGTTCCGCGATCGCGAGGCACTGAGTCGTCACCTCAAAGCAAAAGGAATTTCGAAAGTGCTTCTTACAGCTCCTGCAAAAGGTGATGTTCCGAACGTTGTTTACGGTGTCAATCATGAAAACGTAGCACCAGGTGCAGACAACATTTTCTCTGCAGCTTCGTGTACTACAAACGCAATCATGCCGATTCTTTATGTGATCGACAAAGAGCTTGGAATCCAGAAAGGTCACATCGAAACGGTACACTCGTACACGAACGACCAGAACCTGCTCGATAACTATCACAAGAAATATCGTCGCGGCCGTTCTGCTGCAATGAACATGGTCATTACGGAGACTGGTGCTGAAAGTGCTTTGAAGAAAGTCCTTCCGCAGTTGTCGGGTAAGTTCACTGCAAATTCTGTACGTGTTCCAACACCAAACGTTTCATTGGCGATTCTGAACATCACGATCAACAAAGAAACGTCGAAGGAAGACGTAAACGAGATCATCCGCAAATACGCATTGAAAGGAAATCTAGTTGAGCAAATTCAATATTCACTTTCGAATGAGCTTGTGAGTACTGACGTAATCGGTAATCCTTGTTCATCGGTATTCGATAGTCCGGCTACGATTGTTTCTCCTGATAAGAAGAGCATCGTGCTTTACGTATGGTACGATAACGAATATGGCTATACACGCCAGGTGATGCGTTATTCGAAGTATCTCGCGGAGGTAATTCGTTTACGCTACTACTAGTATATAAACAACCGACACAACTAAGAATATCAGGATCGGTCTCATTGGGATCGATCCTTTTTATTTGATGCAAACAATTGAGGCGCAGGACATGCAGAGAACTGCGTTTGTGTTTTTCATTGGTATCTTTGCTCCCTTTTTTACTCAAACTTTATGAAACAAATTTTCGCGCTTCTCTTTGCTTCCTGCCTTTCAGTTCTTGTTGCGGCACAGAACTACACGATGAGCACTAGTTCCGTGAGCACCTGCTCCGGTGCCTTTTTCGATTCGGGCGGATCTTCTTCAAATTACTACAACAGCGAGAACGACACAATGACTTTTACCTCATCGAATGGTAACCGTCTTGTTTTCACGTTTGTTTCATTCGATGTGGAAATCTATGATCAGTTAAAGATCTACAATGGCCCCAGCACTTCATATCAGCTGATTGGTAGTTACTTTTCAAATCCGGGCACGATTACATCAACCGGATCTTCGCTGACTTTCGTATTCACTTCCGACAACAGCCAAACGTATTCAGGTTGGGCCGCGTCTATTAATTGTGGCGGTCCGGCAATTCCCTTACATCCACTCACCAGCGGCACAGTTACGTTGTGCGAAGGATTATTCTTCGATAGTGGCGGAATGTTCGGGAATTATGGGAACAACGAAGACAGAACAATGACATTCACATCAGCGAGCGGTGAATACCTGAAGTTTGATTTCAATCCGGCTTACTACAATATCGATGTCAATGATTCTCTGTTCATTTACGACGGCGCTTCCACTTCTGCTCCGTTGTATGCAATTTTCACCGGCTCCAGCAATTGGCCAGGTACCGTTTCATCGAACACGAACAGCATGACGTTCCGCTTCAAAAGCGATGGAGTAAATAATCACACCGGTTGGCAGGCGTGGATCACGTGTGTGAATGTTCCTGATAACAACGCATCGATCCCTATGACAAACGGGGTTCGATATGTTTGTAGTGGCGGCTTTTTCGATCCGGGC
Source organism: Flavobacteriales bacterium (assembly GCA_040377305.1). Classification (GTDB taxonomy): domain Bacteria; phylum Bacteroidota; class Bacteroidia; order Palsa-965; family Palsa-965. The sequence continues at coordinate 41,688 of JBEIPA010000010.1, forward strand.
GGTCCTTACAGCAACTACGCCAGCAATGAAGATCGTGTGCAGACTTTCTATTCGAACAGCGGCTGCGGACTCGGATTTACATTCACCCAGTTCCATACCGAAGGGCTGTACGATATGTTGTATGTCTACGACGGACCAACGACAGCTTCCCCACTCATCAATGCAGTTTCCGGAGGCGGAGTCCCACCACCAGCTGTAGCGACGGGTAACGCGCTTACGTTCCGCTTTGTATCCGACGCTACTCAAACCTACCCGGGCTGGGGCGGGTACTTTTTCTGTCCGAACCAACCGACCGTAACAGTAACCGCTAACGGCCCCACTTCGCTATGCGGTGGGGATACCGTTATCCTGAATGCGTCACCGAATACAAACTATCTCTGGAACACCGGAGAAACAGCACAGAACATGGACGTTACCACAAGCGGTTCGTATTGGGTAACAGTAACGAATACGTCGAACTGTTCGGCGATATCGCCAATGACAATCGTCAATGTAAGCGCTCCGGCAGCAGTCGTAACTGCGGGTGGTCCGACAACCTTTTGTCAAGGCGACAGTGTTGCGCTCATTGCAAGCGGTGGGGCCACCTATAGCTGGAGCAACAACAGCACCAACGATACACTTAATGTTTCCCAGTCGGGCACGTACTACGTGATTGCGGAGCTCGGCGCGTGTGTGGACACCTCTGCAACCATTACTGTCAATGCAAATCCATTGCCCGTTGTAGCGCTCTCCTTGCCCATGGATACATTCTGTACTTCCATTCAATTGTTCACACTCAACGGTGGTTCACCGGCAGGAGGTGTGTATTCAGGTCCTGGCGTTAGCGGTGGACAACTTGATCCGACCGCGGCAGGTACAGGCACACACACGATGACCTACACCTACACCGACGCCAATAGTTGTCTGAATACGGCAACCCAAAGCTTCGTAGTGGATTTCTGCAACGGCATCGGAACTCCTTCTGGAAACGGCGCACTCAGCGTGTCTCCAAACCCGACCAGTGATCAGCTGTTGATCACTTTCACCAATGAAAAGGCCGTGAATCAGATTCGGCTTATAGACGTGACCGGGCGTATAGTACTCGAACAATCGACCAACGGACAGGCTCAGGTGACGATCTCAATGAAAGCCCTGCCTGCTGGAATGTACTTTCTGCAAACGAGTGGAGGAACAAACGAAACAGTTCGCGTGGTAAAAGAATAAGCGGCCCCCTGAAGTACACGACTTCTACTTGACTCGTTACTGCGTTGTAAGTGGAGTACGTGCAGATGCCGTTATGGTCGTGTGACCGTTGTAAAGTATAACGAGTTTCTATTGCAGTATAGAAAGTAGTTAATGACTAACATATCATCTGCTGTGTTTCAGCTTATTATGAACAACCTGCCACTCTGTCGTGCATAACTCAACGGCATGTGAATTGCAGCCTTCGTTTATACAGAATGTTTTCTCTTAATTTTGAAAACAGAAAGAAACCAACACTTATATAAAATCAAATTATTATGGCAATTCAAATCACAGACGCCAACTTCGAAGAAGTAGTATTGAAATCAACTAAGCCGGTCCTTGTAGACTTCTGGGCAGAATGGTGCGGACCTTGCAGAATGGTTGGTCCTATCGTTGAAGAAATTTCAAACGACTTTGGTGACAAAGCTGTTGTAGGAAAAGTTGACGTTGACAACAATCCTGAAATCTCTATGCGTTTCGGAATCCGCAACATCCCGACCATTCTCTTCTTCAAAGGAGGTCAGGTTGTAGACAAGCAAGTTGGAGCGGGTCCAAAGCAGGCGCTTGTGGATAAGCTGAATGCGCACATGTAACATTTGAGATTTGATATTTATGATTTGAGATGTAAAATCACAAATATTAAATATTAAATATTCAATCATAAATGATAAGGGGTCCTGAGGGGCTCCTTTTTTGTTGGGTCAAAGCCTACACTTGAACGAATAAAGGCTCCGTTCTCCAATTGAAGGTATTTACTTGATCTACAGGTGGACGAAATACGGCTTGAATGAATAAATCCGTCGCAGAAATTTCAACCAAAAATTAATGATCGCCAGCAGTAACAGCAACGTTTGGAATCGTTCCCATCGCATACTCATCGAACTTTAGCGTGAGATCATTTGGTTTGGAGAACTTGATCCAGCCATAGTAATAGTCAGTACCAACTTTACGTGAAATGCCTATGTAATTATCTCCGATCACATCCTGAGATGGCGGACTGCCTGGAGCCGCAAATTCAATATCGAAGTAACAGAAGTCATGTGTTGCCCACACGCCCCAGTTCGGTCCGTTGAGTGCATTCACCGTTTGTGATCCAAAAACTTCTCCAGAGTCAACCAATAACGCGAGATACCACATGGTGTCGCCGGTTTGCAAAAACGAGTAACTCGAATCTAAAATTTGAATTGCCGTGTGCCGCGCATCGCGATAAGAAGGTGCATACCAAACATGGTAATGAGTCGTTAGGAACAGAAAATCATCATGTCCATCCTGATCGATGTCTAGCGTATAAGTTGCAGAAGAATCATAAGGAACTCGTTGACTTGTCCAAACTCTGCTCGAAGAAACAAGCTGATCAGGAATAATATCGTTGTACGTATAAGCCTGTTGAACAACTAGCGTCGGTGGATACTGAAGAATATCCCGTCTGCAGGAATTGAGGGCTAAAGTTCCAGCAATTGCAATGAACAAGATGAAATAGTTTACTTTCCTCATGGTTATACTAAGCTATGGAAAACCAGATACAATTGACGTTGATTTCGGAAAGACCACTCACTTAACGTACGGCTGTCGTTATCGGTGAATCTGAACTGTATGTAAAATCCCGAATACAAACAGTATGGTAATCGTGATAAATCCTGATCCAACCATAATCATAAGTTCCATGGTCGTTTTCTATCCGATATACGAAGTACTTCTCGCCGGAATAGTTACTTGCATCAGAGTAAGGATGACCTGAAGAAACAAAACTCAAATCTGTTCGTTGCCAATATGTATCTGCACCATAAATTTTGTCCCCGGCATTATGTGAACGTGCAGAATTATCGCCGTATTCGATTTCTAAACGAGAGTTTAAGCGTATCAGAGTTCCGGTATATACAATGGGCTGAGTCAATGGAGAAATAAAATACCTAAACTGCTTGAACTCTACCCTCAAGTCATTAATTCCGTTACCGTCCAGATCAACATCTCTTTGAACAGTCGAGTCAGTTCTTGCTGGCAATGGCATAGTAGCCGGTGTTGAACACATACAGGAATCAGGGTTGAGGTCCGTGTATTTTGTAACGATGGGAGCTGAATCGTTTTCGCAGGAAACAAATATTAACAATCCGAATGCTAGGACAGAGCTTACTGTGATTCTCATAATATTAAAGATACGTACCTTTAATTTCAATGTCAATAGAACCACACAACTTCCAGCAATTCACCCACCTTGAGCTTCTCGCGCGACAAGTGGTGGAAGGATTTATTACGGGTCTGCACAAAAGTCCGTTTCATGGATTTTCGGTGGAGTTTTCGGAGCATCGCATTTACAATACCGGTGAGCCAACGAAGCATATCGACTGGAAACTGTACGGTCGCAGCGACAAAATGTTTGTGAAGCGTTTCGAGGAAGAAACGAATTTGCGCTGTCACCTGATTATTGACCATTCGTCTTCGATGTACTTTCCCGAAGATGCACCATCGAAAGAACTCGACAACAAGATTACTTTCTCGGTGAAGTGCGCTGCGTCAATGATAGAATTACTGCGCATGCAACGCGATGCAGTTGGACTGACGGTTTTCGCTGAAGAAATTGAAGTTCACACGCCGGCGAAGTCGACAACATTGCACACCAAGTTGTTGTTTCATGAACTGAATAAGCTCCTCACTCCTATTCCGGAAGAAAACAAGAAGAAAACATTCGCGATTGATGCGATGCACCGAATTGCAGAAAGCATTCATCGTCGTTCTTTGGTGATGATATTCAGCGATATGTTTGACTCGAATCAGGACACCGATAAATTGTTTTCTGCGCTCCAGCATTTGAAGCACAACAAGCACGAGGTGATTCTGTTTCATGTTACCGACAAGAAACACGAAATGGAATTCGAATACGAAAACCGTCCGTACACTTTTGTCGATATGGAATCGGGTGAAGAAGTGAAAGCGCATCCTGCAGAAGTGAAAGATGCTTATCTCTCCGCGATGCAGAAATTCCACCACGAGCTAAAACTGAAGTGCGGGCAATACCGCATTGATTTTGTAGAAGCCGATATCAATGAAGGCTATGCCCAGGTGCTGATGCCGTATTTGCTGAAGCGGACCAGAATGGTCTAGCAATCATTTCTTTTTCACCACTAAGTTCACTAAGACACAAAGGCTTTGCCTCTTCTTTGTGAACTCCGTGTACTTCGTGGTCAATATTATTCTGTATCCTTTGGACTGCCCGCGGTTATATCTGCAAACCTCCCGGATGAAACAACCTTACGCAACCAAATTGTATCCTCATCATGTTGCGATTCAAAAGTTGTTTTCTAGTTCCCCATTTTAAAATACGATCAGGATAGCAATCGCGCTTGTTTGGTTTGCACTAATTGCACAACGAACAATTCGGGTTGACCGCACGAATTGATAACGGTGTGTGAAATGTGTTTGCCGACTATCGCTTCAACAAACCAGCGAAGGCACGCTTAGATGGCGAAGACTTGCCCAAGCTGGTTATTGGGGCGACATTCATCCTGACGTAAGGTTTGGATGAATGAGGAAGGATGGCTGTGTGGGAGCCGGAGACTACTACTTGTTTGCTCCCACTCGCCTCTTTCCGTTGAAGTGATTTCTGTTGAAACGCAAAATGCCTGAGTAAAAACTCAGGCATTTATGCGTTCTCACTAAACACCCTTCGACAAGCTCAGGGCATGCCTGCACCATAGGAGCGTAATGCTCACACGCAGATTTTTAAACTTACGTATCACGATAGATCGCGTGATGAACGTAAGCAACTATTGCAGCTCCGTCACTGTATTCGCGGAGACAATTATATTTTCAAATACTACTGCCCGATCTGAATCCGGATAGTACACTTTCACGGTGTATGTTCCTGCAGGCAAACCACGCAGAACGAATTCTCCCGTTGTTCTGTCGGTATATGTTGTAAAAGTTGTGGTAGAATTCAAGTCAGCAATGACCGCAACACTTCCACCGGCCACCACAGTTGTAGTGCCGTGAATGGATCCTGCACGTTCCAGAATTACTCCACGAATCACAGGCTTCAGATGGTAATCGCCATTTCCTTGCACATTGATGGAGTGAGCGGCGTCGAAGTCAAGCATTAATGTCAGATCACTGCCGTTGCCAATTTCTTCATCCACTTTAATCTTAAGACCGGATGTAGAACTACCCGGTACTATCAACTCATGAGAAATACCATTCACTACAATTGTATTTCCATCACCCAGAATCAATCGTATTTCCTGAATTCTTCCCGAAGGAATTTCCTCATTCGCCAGCAGTACATCTGTACCGTTTACCAACGTAAGCACGTCGTAAACACCCGCGCCAGTAGAAAGCGAAATCCACTTTTCGGTTCCGCCATCGGGATTAACTTTTACTTCGACTCCAGTAACATCCAGATAGATTGCATCATAATCATAAGGAGATGGCGCATCCATCATTTTCACATGAATCCTTCCGGTACCACCGTCGGTACGCGTACAGGAAGTTGTTGCAGTTGCCAATCCTATCAGCAAAACACCTACTGCACTAAATAATCTCGTCGTCTTCATGGTCTGCGTAATTAAGTTTTGCTATTCGTGAAATGCTGTGCACTCACATCGCTTTGGTTAATATTCATTAAAACAACACGCGCACGCTAAATGCACCGTCAACATAAGTATGTGCATGTCCGTAATGGAAATCAATTGCCGGCTTCAGATCCAGTCCGAGATTCAATGGAATCTCCGTGAAATCGTATTCGAGTCCGATAATTCCGTCAGGTCCGAAACTCGCATGAGACTCCGTGTAGATTACATCGCCATGATGATTGTGATTGTGGTGGTGAACACGAACATAATGATTGAACACGCCCAGGTGTGCCCCTAAACCTGCATAGAACTTAAATCCAGGTGCACTTGAAAGGGGCGTGTGCCACTCATATAATCCAGTTACTTGTAGTCCACGATAACCCGTATGAAGAATACCTTCAATAGCTCCACGCTCGGTAACAAAATGTTTAACAGTAATGCCCGGATCGGTTCCGAGTCTTATACCAACCCCAGTCTGTCCCTGTTGTGCGTGCAGTTGGGTAGCTCCTGCAAACAAACACACTGCTATCGCAAGCGTGCGGACGTGGTTGTTGAACTTATTCATAGCCTTCTGTTTCTAGTACAATTCTACGCCGCCGGCATGCGTGGATATGGAGTTTTCGACCCTTGAAGATGGTACGTCGATTTGTGGCGCGGTTTTTTAGATGCTTTGGTACGACTAACTAAACCCGAACATAAAAATCTAACGCTATGAGTAATAATGTAATCAAGTGCCTGATTGTAGATGATGATGAAATGGTTAGACTGGATCTGGAGTCCCGATTGAGTGCATGGCCAGGAATGCAGGTATTAGCGAGCTGCGGAACTGCCATGGATGCATCCAAGCTTCTGGTTGACGGTAACCCCGACCTCATTCTTCTTGATATTAATCTTCCCGGCATGAGCGGATTTTCCTTCGTGGAGAATGTGGATCTAAAAGACACGCAGGTAGTTCTTATTACCGGCAATAAGGATCATGCGGCAGACGCGTTCGAGTTTGACGTGACTGACTTTCTGGTAAAACCCTTCACTGATGCACGCTTTATGAAAGCCATGATGCGCGTTTCAAAGAAAAAGTACATCAATGGAAAAGGCGGCAACGCTGTCGATCACATCTTTGTGAAAGTGAATTCTGTATTGGAGAAAATAGTCCTTACCGACATTCAGTTCATTGAAGCCATGGCTGACTATGTTTCCATTCAGACCATGACGAAGAAATACACGATTCACTCAACTATGAAGAGCATCGAGAAGAGCTTGCCGGAGTCTGAATTCATTCGTGTTCACAACTCCTATATCGTTCGTCTCGATCAGATCAGTCGTGTTGAAGACAATTCTGTGATCATTGGTCAGAAGCTCGTTCCAATCAGCAGAGCGCGTCTGAAGCCCTTAATGGATCGACTCAATCTCCTCTAGTACCGAAATCCACTTGCAACAAGACATCAGGTAGATGTATTTTACCTGATGTTCTTGTTGTTCCTGCCTGTAAAAAATACCCAGTCGCGTACAGGAAATCGCTGATGTTGGTCTAAGCATCGAATGTTCGGAAGATCATTCCTTAATTAAACGTACAATTGCGTAGTTGTAGTGGCACATAATTTCCCCAGTTCTGTGGATAATATTCCACATATAGTACACAGTGGGAATGCTTTGGACAATGTGCAATAAAAATTAGTGAACACCGTACTAACAAAGGAGTATGATCGGTCACAGTCATCTAAACCTCAGTTATATCCGCAATCTGTCGGGCGGTAACAACCAATTCCTCGTGCGTATGCTGCAAACTTTTTGCAAAAATGTCCCCCCTGGTATTGATCAGCTTTTGAAAGCCGCGGATTCCGGAGATTACGACGAAGTAAAGCAGGTTGCGCACAAATTGAAAACTATGTTCCGATACGTTGGTGTAGATCACGTGGCAGAACACCTTGAGCGGCTAGAATTCCGAAGCCGTGATTTAACAGACACAGAAAGAAAAAATCTGCTTTCTCATATAGAGACCGCATCGAAACGCGCATTAATTGAGGCGCAGGACGTAATTTTGACTACCCCTGTTTAGGGTCAAAAGATACATGTCGGGATTTGCAAATAACATTACCGCGAAAGCGTTCGTAGGCTTTCTGATTCTCGCCCTTGTATTCGGTGTGGGAACCTATTTGATTTACGTTCGGTTAAACGATCTCGATCCTTCTGTTCAGCGCATCAGAGAACCAAACAAACTTATCCGCCTTTATCGGGAAACCACCAGGAACTCGAATTCTGCAATAACACTTATGAGACGATTTCTGCTCACAAGTGATACAAATTTCCTGCGCGAATTCGATGGGGTTTGTTTGCAGATTGACCGTGACCTCGATTCGATGCGAAATTTTGCTGCAGAAGATCCGGTGCGTCTTGCCCGTGTGGATTCATTCGCGGTGTTGATCGATCAGAAGTTGGAGGAATCTACATACGGCATTGCCATGCTGCAAGGCACTAAGCAGATGAGTATGGCTATTGACAATGCATTGCAGATGCTGGCTGTTGCCGAACGGAAACGCGAACAAGTGACTGATCAGGCGGACCGCATAGAAATGACCAGTGGAAAAACGGATGTGAAATCTGAAAGCGATGAACAGGCTTCCGTAATTCCAAAGAATAATTTATGGAGACGAATTCTCACGAAGCGACAGAAGGAAAAAACGGACACATCGTTAAGCATTGAAGCGATTGCATCGATGCTTGATTCAATTATTGCCGATACGAATGTTGTAGCGGGGAACAAAGTTACACCACCAACTCCCGTAGAGGTAGACACGATCAATCGCGCAATGCAAATCGCAGACGAACTTACCCGGGCTAAAACAGAAGATTACAAAGCGCGCGAAGCTCAACTGGAAAGTGAACTTCAACTTCTTGCTCAGCGGCGTACAACTGATAGTTTGATCACTGAGTTAGGTATACGAATTTCTCAGGCCGAGAACCAGGCGATTGCCGACCTGATCGGAGACGCATCTGTTGAAGTACGTTCCGCAACGTCTAACATTATCACCATTCTGGGTATCGGCGCAGTTGTTCTGATTCTTTTATTCACGATACTCATTCGCGCTGATGTTAAACGTAATGCGAAGCTTCAGGAGCAAATGTCGGAAGCACGTTTAGCGGCTGAAAATCTCGCTAAAACCAGAGAGGAATTTGCCGCAAATATGAGCCATGAAATCCGGGGTCCATTGAACTCCATCATGGGTATTTCAGAACAACTCACCAAGAATCCGGGTACTGGAAATCATAAACTCGTAGAAGGATTATTAAGTTCATCACAGCATTTGCTCGGACTTATTAATCCGGTTCTTGATGTAACCCGATTGAATTCCGGAAAGATCGAATTCGAAATTCATCCCATTGATGTGCGGGAAACTCTGTCCGACGTTCACCGTGCATTCCGGGTATCTGCAGCAGAAAAGGTAGTGGCACTTGAAGTACTGGTTGGACACGACGTTCCAAAAACGGTAATGGGCGATGATGTTCGCTTGCGACAAATCTTATTCAACCTCGTTGGAAATGCAATTAAGTTCACCGATAAAGGCAGTGTTACAATTGCGTGCGAGAATCTCGGATCCGGAAAAAACAATACTATTACTCTGCGTTTCAAAGTTACCGATACGGGCATTGGAATTGAGCCAAGTGCAATCAATCGCATATTTGACGAGTATGCACAGGCCGATAGCACAATCACACGGAAGTTTGGAGGAACAGGTTTAGGATTATCTATTTCAAGAAAACTCGTTGAACAGCAAAACGGAAAAATTGCGGTGAAGAGTGAAGTTGGCGAAGGAAGTGAATTCTGTTTTGACATTCCGTTTGAAGTTGCACCACTGGTCGCTGCAACCTTTGAGAAAAAAACGGTACACGCACAAGTGTTCAAAGGAAAAGAAATCCTGATCTGTGATGATGATGAAATGAATCGATTGCTCGCTGGAATGATCATTGCTAATCACGGCGGAACAGTAACAGAATGTGGCGACGGAGAGGAAGTTGTAAAAAAACTCAAGTCCAATAATTACGATTTGCTGGTACTGGATATCAACCTTCCGGGCATGGATGGAAAGGCAACTGTAGCTGAGTTACGTTTAATCGGAAAGAAACTCCCAGTGATTGCTGTAACCGGTAACGCTCATGAGGAGGCCCACTTCAGAGAAGCCGGTTTTGATGGGATAATTATAAAGCCTTATCAGGAATCAGAACTGATTTCGGTCATGAATTCCTTCATTGGTACACAGGAAGACCAAAAAATCGGCAATTAACTTTTCCTGATCTAAGTTATTTTCGAAACTGACGACCGTCATAGGTGTGTGATTGAGGCGCATATAATTTCGCTTTATCAAATCAACTCTTATGAACAAGAACAAAATTGTTGCAGCGATTATCGCAATCCTCCTTTACGTAGGACCATTCTATTACCTGTTTATCCGAAACAATGGAAGCGACATTGTTGACACCGGAAAAGAAATGCTGGTCGGTGTAAGTTGGATACTTGGAATGATTGTGGCATTTTATTTTGCCGTGAACCAACCACTCAAAACGAAGAGCGCCGCATCTGCCGTTAAAAAACACACTGCAGAAAAACTCAACAAAGCTGCATAGTCCACTCTGAACGTTTGTATATTGTCGTATGCAATTCGCCAATGCGACCCAGGCTGATGCCGAATACACAAACGGATTTCGTGAAACTATTTCGGTTGTGTAACGATACTTCGACCTGGAGCCAGGTTCGCAACAGCTATATATTCACGGATATTTATGAGTGAACAGAAAAAAGAATGTCCTTCTTGTGCTATGCAGATTGGAGCCGAATCCAAGGTGTGCCCCATTTGTGAATATGAGTTTCCTGTCCACACCAAATATCAGTGGATAGCAGGAATCATGCTTTTTACCGGCATTTTAGTGATCATCTACTATTTGATCAGGTGATAATCTTGCAGTTCTGCGGAGCCTTCGTAAATTAGGTCCGTAACTGCTGGTCCACAATGAAGAGATTATTTCGCTTAACACTTCCCGTAAGTGTTTGTAGCACTTTTTTACTGCTCACGTTTAGCGGGTGCAACAAAGAAACGATGGAAGTGGATGTGCAGTTTGTTGAGGCAACTGCGAGCAGAACTTTTACCACACCTATCACAGAAATTTCATTCGGTTATAGTTCCGATGGGATGCTGGTCACAAGCAACCGGAAAAAAATATACGAGACCGGTAACTATGGAACGACTTGGGCCCTTTGCACAACTTTCACTGCGACCAGCTGTTTTGTTGATCAAGTTAGATATACAAACACCGGCACTCTACCCTACTTCATTTATCATCCCAGCTCCGGCGGACTCGCTCAGATGTACACGAGTATAATCGGGAACTGTTCATACAATGATCAGATCATCTCTTCAGGGAACACGATCGTTCACAGCTTTTACAATTCTTCGAGTGGCTATGCATATATCAAGCTTCCGTCGAATAATTATGGACTCGCACAAACTACCGACTTTGGTCAAACGTATACTTACCTCTATCCGTCTCCGGTTATTGGCCCGTTCATGCAGTTCACCAGTTCTACTACGGGTTATGCAATAACAGATCAAGACAACTTTTCCAGAACCACTAACGGAGGTCTTACGTGGACCGCCACGTTTGGAACCGTTAAGGAGTGCACCAAAGTCACACCAAACGGATTGTGTTTTCTGATTGGTGATGACGAAAAAATACGCAAGTCAACCGATTTCGGATTAACATGGACGATATGTTTGAGCGATCCGGGTGGAAATAATTACGAAGCCATTGCGTGTTCAGACAACGGACTTGTAGTTGTAGCAGCACAAGGTCAGTTGTTGTGTTCACGAGATTTCGGTGCAACATGGAAGTATCTGAAATTCGGAACTTCTTCCATCACACTTACACGCTTGTTGATACTTAGTGATGGTTCTGTAATCGGTATCAACGGAAAGACAGTGAGCAAGTACATAATTCCGGAAACGCTGTGAAAAAATTCCTCGTACTATTTTTTCTCACCTGCGGCTCTTCATTGTTTGCTCAGGCGTTCCGTATTGAAATTGGATATAGTCAACTGCGGTATTCACAAATTGGTGCTCTATATTTTGCAAGTCCGAGCCATGTGCCCACCTGGTACGATATAGCAACAGTAAATCGCGAACTGAAAAGTCCAGGCTTTATATTCAATGGTTATTACCCATTGAATTTTGGAAAGAAATCGTATGAGATTTTTTCATTTGGTCCTCAAATCGGATTGGCGATGAACGTGTCACACACCACATATTCGGTAGATCTGAATTACCGTAAGTTGCCTTCTAAAATGAACATGCGCATCCCGCTGATGTTTTCGGTTCGTCTCGGAAGTACTAGTGCTGTGTATCAACGAAAACTTGGAATCGCCATTGCAGGTGGAATTGAAATGATGCAGCTCCAGTTGGCTGATCAGACTGGTACATTTTACCTGCCGGTAATTCAATCAAGCTTTGCCATCAACCGATTTATGTTCAATGTGAATGCGTATCCCATGGACATTGAAAGTATGTACACAATCAATGGTGCAGACGTCCCGCGTCTTACCACATCGTTACTTGAGTTTCAGTTTGTGATCGCAATTGACGGTAATCCACCGCGCTATCACAACGATGCTCCGAAGAAAGGGAAAAACCGATCGCGCAGGCGTTAAGTCCAGGTAGTTTTGCCATGTATTGGCAAAAGGCTAATTTCGGGTTGCTCGTTTCTCATGACAAATAACCGCACTTTTCATTCTTTACGGTATGTGTTCATTGCTGCATGCATTGCATTCTGTGTCAATTCCTGTCGTACAGATGAGGTAATCGAAGTGGATATCAAAAAAGCGTCTGTTGTGGTATTGGAACCATTTACTCAGGCTCTTTACAATTTGACGTTCGTGGATTCCATGCGTGGAATGTTAATCATGAACAGAAGAGTTTACAGAACAACAGATGGCGGACTTACATGGTCCATATCGTACACCCCGGTGACGAATGCTTATGTAGACAAAATCAGATATGTAACTCCGACCCAAGCGTATTTCGTTTATTACTCTAACTCTTCTGCATTTGGCCGAATGTATTCCAGTTCCAATGGAGGAAGTTCATGGCAACCTCAATTTCAGTTTGGTGGCGCCTCACTAACTCCTGCATTTTATTCGGCAACGTCTGGTTACGCATATGGCAGAGTACCATCTGGTAGCTACGGATTTCATTCCACCGTAGATGGTGGTGCGACATACACGTACCTGTATCCATGCAGTGTCCTCGGTCCACAAATGTACTTTACCAATTCACAAACGGGATACGCTATCATGGACTCTGAAGCTTTTGCCAAAACCTCGAATGCAGGGCAAACATGGACTGCAACATTTCATGGGTGCAGAAAATTTACAGAAGTTACTCCAGTGGGCACCTGCTATCTCATCAACGATCAATTCAAAATTTACAAGTCAACAGATTTTGGCACTACATGGAATCTATGCTTCGAAGATCCCGGCGTTGATTATCTCCGCGATATTGTTTGCCTGGATAACGGACTCGTGGTTGTTTCTGCCGATGAAAAACTATTGTGTTCACGTGATGGTGGTGTTTCCTGGTCGTATTTGAGTCTGGATGAAAACGTACAATACCTTGACGATTTATATATCCGGAACAATACGACAGTCATCGCACGTAGTTCTGTTACAAACACAGTTGTACGTATATCTATACCTGCAGATTTGTGAGAAAGCTATTAATCATATTTCTCGTTGTGTCTGTGCAATCGCTGATGGCACAACTCGTACGCATTGAATTTGGCGGAAGTTTCCTGATTAATTCTCAGTCTGGAACTGTTTTCGCGCAGGATGTATCTCATTCTCCGGCGTGGTATGATGAGATAAAGATTGAACGACGTTTGTGGCAACCAACATTCAGTGCACTACTGTATTACCCGATCAACTTCGGCAAACAGTCTTACGAACGGTTTTCTTATGGAATACAAACTGGAGTAGCATTAGGACTCACGACTCCCGGAAGAGCGTACGACCAGGCGCACTTTACCGAAAACAGCACAGTTCCATTTAGAATTCCGCTTATGGTGATGTTAAGAACCGGCAGCTGCAATGCACTCTATGATAAAAAACTCGGGCTGGCTTTTGGAGGAGGTGTTGAAATTATTTCATTGAGCTTTGCTGACGAATATGCCAAATTTATTGCTCCGGTAATTCAGATCGGTTTCGGGATCAAGCGTTCGACAACTTCATTAAACATTTTTCCAACTGCGCTTACAAGCAGCTATCTGAACAATGGTTCTACAACGAAACGACTCACGAACAAGCTCATCGAATTCCGGTTTTCGTTAGCGATCGAGTGTACATCCAGTCGCTACCGACGATCGACCGGGATGAAACTTTACCGGAACAGATCAGGCAGGTAATAGTCCAGATATTACGCTGAATCATCGCCAGTAAAATAGCGCGTTTACACAATTTTACACCTTCGAAATTTCACGTTTTTAGGTTACAACAATTCGGTTAAATGAGGTGAAAAAATCACCTTTACTTTTCCCCGAATTTGAGTCCAGTTGTACCAAAAAATGCCCAGTTACAAACTGGCAAACCGATTTAACGAAACTTAAACGCCATTTTATCGCCGCGGCATAGTTTTTCCACGTTATATAAGTGAGAAATACCCTATGCCATGAACTATCAGGACAACGAAGATTGTATAGCGGTTTGCTTGGGCACTGCATCATTCTGCAATCACACCGCACTCTGGTGCACCGATGTTGAAACACATCGCGTAGAAATGAAGAAATGTATTGAGCTTACACTTGAATGTGCAGCGCTATGTGCCGCCACTGCTCAACTCATCAGTATGGGAAGTGAACGCGCGAAAGACTTGTGCCGGTTGTGCGCCGAAGTTTGCGAAGCCTGTGAAGCACAGTGTAGCAAATTTAACAGCGAAACTTTAATTGCGTGCGCTGAGCTATGTCGTAAATGCTCGACAATATGTCGCGCAGTATATTCAAAACATTACACCGATTGGTTTCCTGGATTTGATCAGGACAGAATCGGATTGAATTAAACTTTGAATCCGGCGATGAGTACATCGTCGCATTGTTCTTCAGTGCCTTTCCAGGTATTGAAAGCGTCTCTGATTGTGTTTCCTTGTTCTTCCATGGGGAGAGACGCAATCATTTTGAGCAGACCTCTCAGATTCGGCGAAGAGAATTTACTCTGACGTGCTCCTCCAAACTGATCTGTGAAACCATCGCTGTACATGTAGAAGCAGTCGCCGCGATGAAGTTCCAGGGTTATTTCATCAAACACAGGAGTTGCCCGGGTATACACTCCTCCCAACCCTCCCTTGTGCGTTTTATACACGGTCACTTCTCCTCCGCGCACATGCAAAAGCGGACGACCTGCTCCGGCAAAACGCAATATGTTTGTTGCTTTGTCAACCACGCACAAAGCAACGTCAAGTCCATCATGCGAAGAGTCACTGGATGCCTGCTGATGCAATGATGTTTTTATTTCTTTATTCAGGCTTTCCAGAATAACTGCAGGATTCGAATGGCCCTGATCAAAAACAACTTTGTTGATCAACGTTGAACTGATCATGGACATAAACGCTCCAGGAACACCGTGACCCGTACAATCTGCAATCGCTATGAAGAAAAGATTGTCGCGCTCCGCAAACCAATAGAAGTCGCCACTCACAATATCTCTTGGCTGGTAAAACACAAAACTATCCGGGAAATTCCGCTGAAAGATTTCCATATCGGTTAGAATCGCGAGCTGAATCCGTTTTGCATAACGTATTGAATCGGTAATGTCTTTTGACTTCTGTTCAAGCTCTACATTAATTCGTGCTACACTTTCCTTTTCGGTCTCCAGCAAAAATGTTTTTTCCTTAACCAGCACTTGCAAACGTTCATTCATATTGACCAATGACACTGTTCGTATCCGTATGATGCTATAAACCAACATGGGCACAACGAGTATCAACATGACTGTGAACCACGTTTTCTGCCAGAAAGGAAAGTCTATTGTAATGCGAATTGAATATGGCGTAGCTCCTGTTAGCATTGCGTTACGGGACGGCAAAACCTGAAGTTCATAATTACCAGCCGACAATTGAGGAATAACAATCGAGCGGCCAGTTGCACTTCTCCACACGGTATCTGCCCCCATTATGCGGTAGTAAAACGGTCCGAGTGTATTCGCGGAGAACAGGATGCGATTGAATTCGAAAGTCAGATTGTATGAGCCCGGCTCCAGATTAATAGACCTGGATGGCACGCGCTCACTACCATCTATAAAAAGACTGGCCAATGAAATGCGCGGATCCTGTCGGAGGTATTCTTTCGAGTCAGGCATCACTTCTATCAATCCGTTCTCCGAACATAAATACACAGAGCCTGACACATCATGAAAGACACATGGATTCAGTTTGTCGAAAAGCTTATTGTCGGTGCCGGTGAAGGAGTAAAAAAATGAGTCGCCCGGAAATTTCATACTGATACCACTCCGGTGAATGATCCAGAGAATTCCGGCCTCGTCTGTACTTGCTGCAATACAATGATCGGAACGCAAACCGTTTTGCATCGAGTACATTTCATTAACCTGCGAGCCTCCTGAAGGCGATAACGTAAATGAAAAAACACCGTCACCATCGGTGGTTACCCAATGCTGACCAGATGCATCGTCACAAACAGAATTGATGACGTACGATTGCAGGTTAACAATATCATTCACCACTTTAACCTCACCGTGTTGCATCATATATGGCGGACTACCTTGCGAAGCAAACCAAACGTTGCCCGATGCATCGGCATTAAGCTGTCTGATATTGTTATGCGCCAGGCCATTTAATGTCGTATAGTACTGAGGTGGCGTACTGATATCCGCAAAAATGTATAAGCCGTCTGACGTACCAACATATACTTCACCATTCGCTGCGTTCACGATGCCCGTAATTACTCTCGAATTCAGATGATACTTTTGAGAAATGTTTTCAAATCGGTCTGTGAGACGGGAATAGACATAAACGCCCTTCCCTTCCGTTCCAATCCACAACCTACCCGAGGTATCAATCGAAAGGCAAGACACTACTTCGTTAACGAATCCGTTACTTGCATCAAACTGTTTCGAATCTGACGCGCTTATTCGTGACACACCCGAGTCAGTTCCAATCCACATGTCGCCCAGATCATCTTTCAATACACAATTCACTTCGGGTCGTAACAAACCATTCTGTGTGGTATAGAACCGAAACACAGAATATGGAATCTCGACGAGGCCACTACCGAATGTTCCTATCCACAGGTTATTCTCCGTATCAACAAACAGAGATTGAATATTATTATCGATCAACCCGGATGTTTCATTGAATACCTCAAAAGTGCGCGGCAGAAATGCAGGCGTAAAATCGAGTTTGTACAATCCATGTCCCATTGTACCTATCCACACCGTGTTGTCGTTGTTAAACTCAATGGCAGATACACTTACATCCGCACGAATCTGTGGTGCACCTAATTTACCTCTGAGCTCAAATGACTCTTGTCCGGCTGTGTAGTAGTAGACACCATCGTTCTCAACTGCAACAAAAAGAACGTCCTGCTGAAACATTTTCCCCAGGCAAACACTGGTGATATTTCGATTCTGAGTTTCCGGGAGTACATACAACAGATGCACCGAAAGATCAGCGAGCACTTCGTATATACGTACGCCTGATTCGCTACCCACAACGAGGTGATCATTGAACGACACTACCGTGCCACGAAGAATATCACCACCCGACACCATGTTAACTTTATGGGTAAATGGATCAACGCGAAATAATCCGTTCCCTTCAGAAACACCCCACACGTTTCCATAGGCGTCTTCTGTAAAGGAATTTATTCGGCCTCGCACCTGCGTAGTTGAATCAACTATACTCGCGACATTCCGGTTGATAGAAGTAATTCCCGATTGAAAATGACCAACCCAAACCGTGCCATTGGTCCCCGAGCACACTTCCGACACCTGTTGTTCAGCCAGAGATTTTACCGGAGCCGCTTTCGAGAAGAAGTCTCCGTTGTAACTGATGACACCGGATTCAGTGCCCAAAATCAGTACACCATTCGTATCCTGATCAATAGAGAAAATGAATTTTTGCTCGAGACCTTTGTCTTCTGAGAACACACGCGTCGAAAATACCTGCGCATCCAATTGGCTACATACAAGAAACAACAGCACATTTACAATCCAGTAACGCATAAACTTATTTAGTTTGTTTCATTCCAATTTTATAGCGGTAACGAGGAACACCACCGATTGGTACAGTGTAAAAAGGCAACAGCTCGCCGTACTGATTCGTGATGAACACCACTATGTTATTATTCCGAACTGCATTCTGCTTAACAAACTGTACATCAAGTGAGGTATTGATTTCGTCCATCACTGTAGGATGTGTAGTGTCGACCCACTTTCCATCACCGTCCGCTTTGAAAAGCTCTCCCTTTTTAGCAACAGAAATAATACGGACCATTCCATCCCGGTCGTAGTCGAAAATATTAATCTTAACTGCGATTACATTTTGAGAGACAAACGGGTATATGTGTGAGATGGATCCGACAGCATCGGGCAGGCGAAAGCAGAACTCGTATGCAAAAGAATTACCACCTTCCAATTCCACATTCGCATCGCGCTTCGACGACAAAAACAATTTGTACAGGTTGCCATCATCCCCCTCAAGTCCTTCAATGATGAGTTTGAAAACATATCCGCCGAACTCTGGCTGTAACTCCCCTTCAATCGGACTGAACGGTCCGAACGTATACCATTTTCCATCATAGGCAGTGTCCTGACTGAACGTCATCGATTTCAATTGCACACCAATTCTGAAATTTCCAACGGGATCTTGTTTCCGTGCATCCGCATTTGAGTGACAACCTTCGCCACCATATACAGTAAAACGCGTCGTGGTATTAAAGCCTCCCTTATTTTCATCACACCCTCCGCCTGCATCAGCATCAAAAACCCGTATGTATAAAGGTTGGTTGGAGCTTTTAGGAATACAGAAGAAAAATGTCTGCACGAAATCGTCATCACCCCACGATTTGTCAGCTCCATTACCGAATGTGACAAGAAACGGAAAGTTCTGATCCAGGGCCGGAACCTGTTGCCCATATATGGTAGAACCAAGAAGGGAGAATACGAGGATTGGGAGTAAACGCTTTTTCATAATTTCAATTGACCACAGTTTTTTTGACAACACACCGACTCTCGGTTGCGCCCGTTTCTTTGTTCTTCAGTAATAAATAAATACGCGGATAGTAAACTCCAGTGCGGTGATAAGCATGCGTAAGTACGATACCTGTTCCGGTTGTACCATTGTCCAGATCATAGTACGCACTTAACAATTCATATTGCTTAGGATCAATCACCGCAGTGCCAATCGTAAACAATTGATGTTGCTTAATGGAATCCGGCGAATTAATATTCATGTAATTGGGCTGTGCGATACTGAATTCATAATTCGTCTCGCTAATGATTACATCACCGCCCGAACTATCCCGCACGGTAAGAAGTATGGAGTACTCACCGGTTGTGTCAAAACACTTTTTGAGTTCATATCCGTAATGAACAGTCCCGTCACTGAAGTTCCAGGTATATTTCATCTTCGCTGTGTCTCCGTTGCGCACGGTTGCTTCTTCGAAAAAGTCATAACAAAGTTCCACGGGCACAATCGTATCCTGTCGGTCTGCCGCGGGCCAGGAGTACGTGAAGTAGTAAATATCATCGTCTGCTTTTTCGTTCCCCCGATTGGAGGAAAAGAATCCTTCGGTATTCGTCGCATTCACGTAAAATGCAAAATCGTCTGCCGAAGAATTGATAGGATATGAAAGTCGTTGCACAGTGGAGTACGCTGTATCAGCAATTGCAATCGCAAGAATATCAAGTCCACCTGAACCGCCTGAACGGTTGCTGCTGAAATACAATACACCTGTTGCGGAACAGAATGGGAACAATTCATTGTAGGGAGAGTTAATCTTTCTGCCCGCATTAATTGGCTGTGACCAGTTCGATCCGACTTTGTATACATAGTAGATGTCCATTCCTCCAAAGCCTCCGGGACAATCCGACGCGAAGAATAACACAGAATCGCCTGAAGCAAATGATGGATGCACGTAATTGAAATCAGGGCCACAGAAAGCCAGTGCGCCTGCCTCCGTCCACTTGCCTTTCACGCGTAGCGATTGTAAAAGCGTCAACGTATTCTTATTTCTTGCGTTGCCGGTGTAGATTGCTGCCTGATGATCGCTGCTGAATGTTACGGGACCTTCATTATAGGAACGCGTATTCAGTGCTTCTGAAAATGCAACCGGATGTGAGAATTCACCAGACCTTGTTTTCCGCACATAATACAAATCAAGCAAAGGATTATCGCGATCAGCGCTGAAGAAGCGCACTGCCAGATCATCGGAACGGCCAGAAGAGAAAACATATCCCTGATCATAAGGAGTCGCCGCGAAATCTGAAACCTTCGAATTGAATTCAGGTTTAATACACTTGAACCAGGCTGTATCCGTGTTCATTCCTAATAACACACTGCCGTTCTGCGCAGAAAGAATCTGCACGCACAGCAAAGCGTGAATCAGGAACAGTGTTCTCATCGGAATCGTGGATTAGCACGCTGAACAGTGTAACCAAAGTCATAACGCAACAGTATTTCATGCGAACCGGAAGAGTATGACCTCAAATTCGATGTCGAAAAATCGTAGGAATAACCAACGGAGCACTGATCATTCACCCGCACATTCGCCATCGCAACCATTGCGTCTTTGTGACGGTAACCCACGCCGAAGCCAATGCGGTCGCGTAACATGCAATTCGCATTTACATCAAATTGGTGGTAGCCTTTCGTCATGACTCTTCCCAACGTAGAAATGGTGAAGCGCGCTTTCTGCACATCTCCGAAACGAACTCCGGTAAATACCTGAATGGGCTGATCGGAAATACCACCCGGTTCACCCATCACCGTGCGATTCGAAATACCGAAAAAGAAATGTTCGGAGTTCATTGACACTCCGTAACCAATTGTGAATCGTGTGTATTGGTCATTCGCACTGAACGCAGCATCTCCCTGCGCATTGGTTACAATCTCACTCCAGTTGTTTCTGAATAACTCTGCTCCCGGCGCAATTCCTGCAGCGAATGAAACGCGAGGAGTAATAATTCTGTATGCGTACGAAAGACTTACCTCTGAGCGATGAATAACAGCAAGATTATCCTGCGCAGCAATCAAACCGATGTTATGATGCAGGTTCTTTACCGGAGAATGAATGGTAAACACAAATGTTTCCGGTGCACCATTAAAGCCGAGCCACTGCTTACGCGCGCTGAGTGTTGCCGACATGTAACCAATTTCTCCCGCGTTTGCCGGATTAATGGTCATTGGATTATTCATATACTGCGTCTGCAAAGGATTGAATTGCGCAATCGCAGCGAATGAGATGAGAACAAAAACAAACGTCAACGTTCTTTTCATAGCGTTGTTCGTTTTATGGCAATGAAGCCGGTGAATACTTTTGCTTCGTCCGCTTTCAGCACGTAATAATAAATGTCATCCGGAAGCTGTTCTCCGTTCATGCCGGTTCCATTCCAGTTGTTCTCGTAGTGTTGCGACACATAAACCTGATTTCCCCAGCGATTGAACACTTCAAATGCCGGACTTTCGAATTCATCGAGGCCAGTGACTTCAAAATATTCGTTCACACCATCTCCATTTGGGGAGAACCCACTCGGCACGATTAACTGCAGAATTTCAATGCGCATGTCATCTGAATTTTCAGGACACGTTCCGTTCGAACTCCTCCATCTCAGAATATTTACACCGGGCGACAAATTTGAAACACGTGTGAATGGATCGTGAATGTCATCGAATGTTCCTGAACCCTGAACGAAAGACCAAGTGCCCAATCCTGTGTCAATTGGATTTGCAGCGAGTTGAAACGACGTATTGTATCCTACAATATCCGGCCCGGCCAGCGCAACAGTTGGAGGTGAATACACCGTAATAGAAACAGTATCGGGTTCAGAGATGCAGAAACCATTTTGTGTGGTCCACTGGTAATTCCATGTTCCGGCAGATAGTGTTGGCAGAATAGCGTTCGCATTTGTGGAATCCGGAATTGCAGGACTACCGTTAATGCTTTGCCAAAAACCTGTACCCAATGATGGAGCTTGTGCCTGCAATGAAATTTGTTCTCCGCAAGCAAATAGATCTGACCCGGCATTTGCAAGCGATGGAAGTTGATTGTAAGTGATAACCACGGTGTCTGTATTAGAAGCACAACTACCATTGGTGATGGTCCAAACGAAAATGTTCTGACCTACAGAAAGATTATTCACTTCGCATTCCGGTGACAACGCATTGCTTAATGTTGCACCACCGCCGATCACGCTCCATACGCCATCGCCAATGACCGGTGTGTTTCCGAACAACGTGTCAAGCGGCAAACAACTATTCACATCTGAACCTGCTGTTGCCTGTGAAGGAAAATCATGACGCGTAATTACAACGGTATCTGCAAGAGACGGGCAAGTTCCATTCGATGTTGTCCACACAAATTCGTTCACGCCTACTCCTAGCTGAGTAACCGGAGTGACTGGTGAATTTGGATTTGCAATAACACCGCTGCCGGAAATCAAGGTCCAAAGTCCTGAACCAATTACTGGTGTATTCCCATTCAACGTATCTGTTGGCGAACAACGGGAATGATCGACACCGGCGTTCGGAATTGTTGCAGTAGGATCGACTACAAAAATGACCAGATCGTTTGACGAAGGACAAACTCCGTTTGAAGTTGTCCATTGAAAAATATTTACGCCAACCGGAATGCCCGTTACATTGCTCGTAGGCAAAGTAGGATTCGTGATAACACCCGTACCTGCAATTACAGACCAGAGGCCCGTTCCAACTAACGGCGTATTTCCATTGAGTTGCTGCGTGGAAGAGCAGATCGTTAAATCAGATCCTGCATCGGCTGTTGTTGGATTCTCATCTACTGTGATCGTAACCTGATCTGTTGACGAAGGACATGTACCATTGGAAATTGTCCACTGGAAAATATTGTTTCCTATGCCCAGAGAATTTACGCTGGTATTATCGGATGCAGGTGACACGATATTTCCACTTCCCGTAACGAGTGTCCACACACCGGTTCCGGTTGCCGGATTGTTCGCATTTAAAAACGCAGAAGCAGAACACAAGGTCTGGTCACTTCCGGCAACTGAAGTACTCGGCATTGCATCAACGGTAATCGTTACCTGATCGTTAGATGATGGACAAGTGCCGTTTGAAATTGTCCATTCGAAAATATTATTGCCAACTCCAAGCGCAGTAACAGCAGAATTTTCGGATGCTGGATTCGCAATCGTTCCTGAACCCGAGATGAGTGTCCACATTCCTGATCCCGAAACAGCTGCATTTCCATTCAGTGTTGCATTCGAACTGCAAATGGTTTGATCAGCTCCCGCAACAGAGATAGTCGGCACAGAATCAACCGTAATTGTGACCTGATCAGAGGAAGACGGACAAACTCCATTAGAGATTGTCCATTGAAAAACATTCACTCCAACTCCAAGAGAATTTACGGTGGTATTTTCGTTGGTAGGATTTGTAATTGTTCCGATACCTGAAACAAGTGTCCACAATCCAGTTCCGGTGATCACATTGTTTGCATTCAGAAATGCACTGCTGTTACACAACGTCTGATCACTTCCCGCTGCAGCGGTATTCGGTGCTGCATCACGCGTAATTGTTACCTGGTCTGAAGATGAAGGACAGGTTCCATTGGAAATGGTCCATTCGAAAACATTGTTACCAACACCGAGTCCGGTTACACCTGAATTCTCTAAAGAAGGATTTGACACTGTTCCTGTTCCGGAAACAAGTGTCCACGAACCTGTACCGATTGTAGGAACATTTCCGTTCAGGGTTGCACTCGAACTGCAAATCGTTTGATCAACTCCGGCAACAGAGGTAGTCGGCATTGCATCAACTGTAATCGTCACCTGATCTGTTGATGAAGGACATGTTCCGTTTGAAACCGTCCATTGAAAAACGTTCGCACCTACACCGAGTGAATTCACAGTCGTGTTGTCGCTGTTTGGAGTTACAATGGTGCCGGTACCTGTCACGAGCGTCCACAAACCTGTACCCACTGTAGGATTGATCGCATTCAAAAATGCCGTCGAACTGCACAAGGTTTGATTGCTTCCTGCAAAAGCTGTACTCGGATTTGCATCACGCGTAATCGTAACCTGATCACTTGACGATGGACATGTACCACTGGAGATTGTCCACTGAAAAACATTGTTACCCACTGCTAAACCGGTGATTCCTGAACTTGCCGAATTCGGAGTAGTGATTGTTCCTGAACCCGATATCAATGTCCATGTTCCGGTGCCCGTAGTTGGAACATTTCCATTCAACGTTGCGGTTGATGCGCAAACGTTTTGATTCGCTCCCGCATTCGCAGTAGTTGGAAACGGATCAACTGTAATCGTCACCTGATCTGTTGATGAAGGGCATGTACCGTTTGAAACCGTCCACTGAAAAACATTCGCACCTACACCAAGTGAATTCACAGTCGTGTTGTCGCTGGTTGGAGTTACAATGGTGCCTGTACCTGTTACGAGCGTCCAGAAACCCGTACCAACTGTAGGATTGATCGCATTCAAAAATGCCGTCGAACTGCACAACGTTTGATTTGATCCTGCATTGGCCGTTGTAGGATTTGCATCACGAGTAATTGTCACCTGATCACTTGATGATGGACATGTTCCGTTGGTGATGGTCCACTGAAAAACATTCGGACCAATTCCAAGTCCGGTAATATTGGAGCTCGGTGATGACGGTGTTGTAATCGTTCCGTTTCCTGAAACAAGTGTCCACGTCCCGATTCCAATCGCTGGCGTATTCCCGGATAGTGTTACAGTTGAGCTGCACAACGTTTGATCGGCGCCTGCGTTTGCTGTTGTAGGTACTGCGTGTTGTGTAATTGTCACCTGATCTGTCGAAGATGGACAAACACCGTTCGTAATCGTCCATTGGAAAACATTAGGTCCTACTCCAAGCAGCGTGACACCTGAATTCGCAGCTCCCGGTGTAGTGATTGTTCCCGTACCTGAAATCAAGGTCCATATTCCTGTTCCAACCGCAGGTACGTTACCAGCGAGTGTTGCATTTGGACTACACAATGTTTGATCACCTCCTGCAGCGGCTGTTGTGGGTGAAGCATCGCGTGTGATGGTGACCTCATCAAAACTCACACATCCTCCATTGGTAATTGTCCAACGAAAAACATTTGCTCCGATCCCTAATGCAGTGACACCGGAATTTTGCGAAGATGGAGTTGTAATGTTTCCTGCTCCGGAAATTAATGTCCATAATCCGGAGCCGCTCGATGGTGTGTTTCCATTCAGCGTCGCAGTCGATGCACACACCGTTTGGTCTATTCCTGCATTTGAAACAGTAACACCACACAATATTTTTGCAATGAAAATATCTTCACTGCTTGCAGATAGCGATGGTGTTGCGCCGAATGTTGTGTTGTTTGATTTGAAATAACCGGTTACATAAACCGCATTCGGATACGAAGCTGAGATTCCATATCCTATTTCATCATCTGTACCCGTTGCACGCAACCCGCTAACAAAAACACCAGCAGAGTTGTAAGTTGACACAAATACATCCTCTGAGCTCGAGGTTACTGCAGGGCCTGAACCAAATGGCAAGGTGCCGTTCCAGGAGCCCGTTGCATATACATTTCCAAAAGGTGAACAACTGATTTCATAAACATGATCGTCGCCTTGTCCGTTTTCAGAAACAGCCCATCCGTAATTTCCGGTTGTTGCGTCGTATTTAATAATGCATCCATCATGATTGTTTGCTGTCGTAATAGTTGCCACAACTGTAACGCCCGAATTATAAAGGTTCATTGTGTTGTCAAAGAACCCACCTACATAAACCGCATTGCCACCTATCGTCAAACAATTGCCTTCATCGTTAGCACTGCTCCCCGCTCTGCGTTGCCACAATCCGGTTGTTCCGGTGAGATTGTACTTTACAACGAAAATGTCCGTTCCACCAATTGAAGCAAGTGAACCCACCTGATTCTGAAACGTGATAGTTGCATTCGTATAAAAGCCACTAACATATACTCCCGAAGCATCAACAGCAATTCCGTCTCCCCTGTCGTTTCCTGATGAACCACCTTTCAGTGCCCATTGTTCAGTTCCGTTTGCGCAGGAGTATGCTGCAATGAAAACATCTTCACCACCCGATGATGTGAGCGGCGTTAAAGCACCAAATGTTGCAGTACCCGAAAAATAACCGGTTACAAAAACGTTTGTGCCATTCGTACAAACAGACAACGCCTCATCTGCATTCGAACACGCAACATGTTTAGCCCACAATACCTGTCCCGCGGAATTGTATTTGGCTATAAATGCGTCTTTGTTACCTGCTGCGTTAAGAACAATATTGCTACTCCCATAAAAAGTTGTAGAACTCTCCATTGAACCACACACGTAGCTATTTCCTGCTGCATCGGTTGTAATTCCAAAACCCCGTTGTTCTCCGGTACCTGCAATTTTTACTGCCCAGATTCCGTTTCCATTCGAATCATATTTTGTAACGTAGGCATCATCATTCCCGGACGAAGTCAGACTATTTGCATCGAAATCGGGTGAACCTTTGAAGAATCCGGTGGACAGAGAATTTCCACTGGCATCTGTCGCAATCGACATTCCGCGCTGATCACTGCCACCCACCACACCTTCTGACCAGGTCCAGCTTGGTTGCGCATAAAGCATAGCCGGCAATAGAAAAACCATTGCAATTAATCCCCACTTTGAGGAGTGTTTTCCACAAAACAACAACCTACGCATCAGGCTGTAAGTATCAGTTTATCCCATCTTACACTATTGCGGTTATCACAATTTTCAACTTCTCTGTATACACTGATTCAATTAAGATGCCATCGAAATCCGCAGAGTAATCATCGCCAAAAAACTTGCGCATCGTAAGAATGACCTATCAGATACCACCAAGCGTCGAGTTCTTCCAGATGAATTAAAACGCACCGATAAATTTGTCGCAGATGTAGCTTTCGCACATCACAACGATAAAACGCAAACGTTATGAAACTGGCTCAACTCATTGAACTCGACAAAGGATTCCAGGGTTATCTCGACCACGATCACTTCACGATCATTGCACCGGAAGGATCAGGAGCATTCGACGAATTTGTTCGCGAAGCAAAAAATGAAACTGAAAATGCGGAAGAACCCGTCCTCGCCAACAAAGAGCGTGTGATGGAGATCATCCAAAACAAGTACATCGGAATGCCACTCACCATCTATTGGGTCACCAAACACTTCGGCGGCGGACTGCAGTTTAAGTCGCTGCAGGAGTATATTGAGCCGGGGAAGTATAGGCAGAGTGCGTAATTGTCACTCTACAAGGGTTGCTTTAAGGGAGAATCGATATTAAAAGCGGTTCATTCTCAGCCTACAGCAGAAAATTATTGAAAATCAGCGTTTTTTCGTTTGCAAAATTGAAAAAACGTGTATTTTTGCGACCCCAAGCGGGTAAAACTGCAAAGGAATGACCTTAAGGATCGGTAGTTCAGCTGGTTAGAATATCGCCCTGTCACGGCGGAGGTCGCGGGTTCGAGTCCCGTCCGGTCCGCAAGAAGCTCTCAGAAATGAGGGCTTTTTTGTTTTACCGCCCTCCCGCATTTATAAACCTCCGCAACTCGTCTTTGTTACCCGTAAAGCTCAACTTGTCGACCAGTTGGTAGTAGTTCTGCTTATCAGGACACTTTGCATAACAGTGTTTGAAAATTACCATTTTCTCTTCGTCGAACGAGAACTCGTCAGCGAATGCTTTCAGTTGCTCCACATTAAAGCAGCGGTCATTCGACATAGACTTAATTAGGAGAACCTGATCATCATCAAAACTCTTCGCCTTCACTTGTTGCAATAGTCCACTGAATGCCTGTGCGGAAACCACACATGGTGGTGTGAGATAAGCCACGCAGAAATTATTCCACTCATCTTTTTTCGCAGGAACAGCAAACATAGCGCCTGCATACGAATAATGTTCCTGATCGTACACGCGTGCAAATCCATTCTTCATGACACGCATGCGATTGTCTTCGTTCGTCAGCAAGCTTGCAAGCTTCATGTGTTGTGTAAGACTCATGCAGTTTGCAGTCATCGCGTTTTCGATGGCAACAATTTTAGATTCCTCTGTGGGCTGCCGAAAAACATTATTCGAAATGGTGCCGAACTGTTGCTCGGTAATCACCGGACCTGCACAACCTTTCGATCCTGTGGTGCGCACTGTATCCGGATAGAACCAGGTTGGATAAGTTGGGCTTTGCGCAGAGGACGGAGGCGGCGGTGGTGGTGTTACAATAACTGTATTTGTATTCACCGGACCGACTGGCTTGTAGTGCTCAACGTGATCGTACAACCGCAATGCGTACGAGAATGTTGTAAACGCATCATACACCACGAAGAATGATGAGGTGTCTGTCACTTTTGGATATGCTCTTTCACAAACGATGAGTCGGATAGAATCGGATGTGAACAATTGCGCAAGTGTTTTGAGCTGCTGTGAGCTCACACAATTTGCAGTTACAAACTGTTCGGCCTTCACCTGCTTGCTTACATCTCCTCTGAGAATAGCAATCTGGTTAAAGTTCTGCTGAAATGTTTCGTTGGACACAGGCATACGGCATCGCTGTGCAGTAAGCATTCCGGAAGCGCAAATGAATGCGAGGAGTAGTATTTTCTTCATAAGATGTGATTAGCTGCATGCAATTTACAACTCCCGTGCCATTCACAGCTTCTTCTTGTCGGGATAGCGACAAATAGCAAACAGGCCGCATACTTCACATTTCGGATTACGTGCAAGACAAACATAACGTCCATGCAGAATAAGCCAATGATGTGCAGTTGCAATTCTGTTTTCCGGAATATGCTTCACGAGCTGCTGTTCGGTTTGCAGCGGATTCTTCGCGCCACGCGTTAATCCTAAGCGCGCACTCACACGAAATACATGCGTATCAACAGCCATCGCAGGTTTATCGTAAACTACAGATGCGATAACGTTCGCAGTTTTTCTGCCAACACCCGGAAGTTTTACGAGCTCATCAATTTCAGATGGAACTACATTCTTAAAATCACTGACCAGCATCTTCGCCATACCCACAAGATGTTTCGCTTTGTTGTTGGGATATGAAATGCTCCTGATGTACTGAAACACTTCGTCGGATGTTGCAGCTGCCAATGATTCTGCTTCCGGAAAACGTCTGAACAATTCCGGTGTTACCAGATTCACACGTTTGTCTGTACACTGCGCAGATAAAATCACAGCAACCAGAAGCTCATACGGATTCGTGTACTGCAATTCCGTTTCAGCCACGGGCATGTTGGTCTCAAAGTAATTGACCACGTATTCGAATCGTTCTTTGAGTTTCATTTACTTGTCACTTGAACATTGACCGTTGTGCGTTGAACATTTATCTAACAACATCAGTGCAAAGTAAAGGAACAATGTTCAACGCACAATGCTTGTCCTGAGCTTGTCGAAGGGTTCAAGTGTCAATTAGGACAAACGAAAAAGTCCCGACGATCTGACGATGTCGGGACTTTCTCTATTGTGTTCTGACGATCAATAGATCTCAGAACACGCTGTGCTGATGTGCTTAGTGATTTTCGGTGCCGATGCTGTTTCCTTGCGCATCGTAGAATTTCCACTGACCAGTTTTGTTTCCATTGCTGTCGAAGGAACCTTCGTAATTCAGTTGACCATTTTCGTGATAGCCTTTCCAAACGCCGGTATGCTGCATTTCAGTGTTGATGTGACCTTCTTCAGCTTTCTGCCCATTCTGATGATAGAATACTGCAGTACCTGTTGTAAAGTTCATCTCCGTAGAAAGAACTCCGCTGTTGGTCCACGTTTTCCAAACACCAGTGCGAACACCGCTCATGGTGTAATATTCTTCTGCAATGAGAACACCAGACTCGGTCCAGTATTTCCATACTCCAACTTTAGCAACACCTGCAAGCTTCGTTGCTTTGGTCTCTTTGCTGTCGTTAGCGTCCAGACCAGGATTGGTGTTGTACTGACCTTGAACTGTTGTATTGCCGTTAGTTGCTGTCTCCGTGTAATTGTACTGCGCGAATGCAGTTGCGGACAACATTAAAGCGAAGCCTAAGAAGAGGTTTTTCATATTACGTGTTTGCTTAATAACAAAACTAAGAAATTGTGACCTCAAAAGCAACAAGATTTGTGCCTGTTTTTCAACTGAATACAACGACATTGTTGCGAATCGGTCAGTCACGATGACCCGTGTTCAAGGTGCGTGCGTACCCGACAAAAAAAGGGTTCGATTGCCGCAGCAGACCGAACCCTTTCTCAAAACCAAAAACCAAAAATTATCTGATCAGTGAAACGTGACCGATGTACTTGTGTCGCTTATCGAACACGTCAGTAATTGCCACTTTCCACACGTATGTATCAATCTGGCAGAGATCGCCGCCTTTTCCTTGTACAGTTCCATCCCAGGTCGTGTTGATATCGGTACAAGTAAAGATCAGGTTGCCCCAACGATCGAAGATCCACATTTCATACTTCGCAATGCCGATTCCGGTACCAAAGAACACATCGTTGATTCCGTCACCATTCGGAGTGAATGCATTCGGAATGTAGAATGTAAACTCAGGTTGTACTTCGATCGTGAGTGTAGTGTCATCAATACATCCATACACGTTCTCGACCTGCAGGTTAACCTGATAGAACGATCCGTACTCCTGCGTGTAATCGTAGAACGAGTGTTGAGTTGTTGCAGTGTCACCAAGTGTCGCACCGTCACCGAAATCCCAGAACCACGAAACAGGACTGCCTTGCGACTGATCTGTAAATTCAACGTGTGTTTGTGATACAGTAGTTACCATCGGCGTTGCAGTGAAGATTGCAGTTGGCGTCGGATACACTTCAATCATATTCGGGAACACCTGCGTCTGTACACAACCCTGATTAGAAGTGGTAGTCAACGTTACTGTGTAAATTCCGGTAAGTGCATAACAGTGACTCGGGTTCTGCGTGAAGCTTTGCGGTGAACCATCACCGAAATCCCACGTCCAGCCTGTGATCGATCCGCTTGCAATTGTAGTCTGATCCTGGAAGTTCACACACAGTACAGGACATCCTGCGAAATCATCAGCTGTGAAAAGAACTACAGGTTGCGGAGCAGTTACTGCCTGAAGTATAATCGTATCAAGACAACCATTCGAGTTCTGCACGACCAACGTTACGTTGTATGTAGAATCGTTAGTGTATGTATGCGTAGGGTTCTGCCCCACTCCAAACGGAGATCCGTCGCCGTAGTCCCAGCCCCATACAGTAAGGTTACCTGAACCAGCCACAGACATATCTGTGAATGTGGTCGGGCTTCCGATACAAACAGTATTCGCAGTGAAATTCGCCGTTGGATTTGCATTGACAGTTACGTTATTAGTCAACGTTGAAGTACATCCATTGTTTGATGTAACTGTCATCGTAACTACATACGCACCTGCGAGCGGATAAGTAAACGTCGGGTTCTGCAGGTCAGAAGTATCTGCTGTTGATGCAGCAATACCGAAGTCCCACGACCAGTTGGTAATGTTACCGCTCGAAATCACAGACTGATCAGTGAATGAAGTAACCGCGCCTTCGCATACCGTAGTTGAAATGAATGCTGGTGCAGGTCCCGGTGCTACGGTTACAATAACTTGCGCCGTATCGAAACAGTTCGATGTTGGTTCTGCCGTCAACGTTACAGTATAGGTGCCTGGATTCAGGTACGTATACGTAGGATTCTGCAGCAAACTTGTATCTCCCAATGTCGAAGGATCACCGAAGTTCCAGAAATAGTTCGCAGAATTCTGTGAGTTGTTGGTGAACGCCATTGGTGTATTCGTACAAACCGTTGTTGCAGAGAATGCCGCCACCGGTGAAGGTCCAACGTTGATAATCTGTGTGGTTGTGTGCGGACATCCGAACGTTGAGTTCGTAACCAACGTAACCGTGTACTGACCTGACGTAGTGAACGTGTGCGATGGATTCAGCAACGTCGAGGTGTTGTTACCACCCGATGCAGGATCACCGAAATTCCAGGCGTACGACGAAATAGTATCCGTTGAACCAATAGTTGATGTTGCCGTGAAATTCACCGTTTGTCCACCGCATATCTGGTTATAGATAAACGATGAAGTCGGTACAGCATGTACAGTAACCGTTGTACTGAATGTTGACGGACATGGTGATGTACCTGCAGTTAATAATACCGTATATGTACCCGCATTCGGATATGTATACGTTGGGTTCTGCACGTTGCTCGAGTCATTCGTCACACTTGGATCACCGAAATGCCACGACCATGTAGACGGGTTGATTGTGGTATCCGTAAATACCATAGGACTACCTACGCACACATCATTTTGCGTGAATCCTGCAAGTCCACCGTTGCCGGGGTTAACGACTGCCGAGGCGGAATCGCGGCAGCCACCCTGGGTGACGACGTATAGCCAGACTGTATAAGGTCCAGGTGGCGTGTACGTGTAACTCGGCGACGTGAGTATGGATGTGTCGCCTGGTATGGCGGGATCACCGAAGTCCCAGAAATACGTCATGGTTCCGCTCGAGACCGTACTCGTATTATTAAAGGTGTAGTTTGGACTACAAGGCGGGAAGGTTGGATTGAATGAAGCAATTGGTTGCGGATACGCTCCGATGTTAACGTTCAGATACGTTGTACATCCAGTTACCGAGATCATCTCTACATAATAGTTACCGGGAGTATTGACGACTAATGAATCGGCTGTACCTAACGAGGAGGCTGGCGGAACACCGAGTGTCCAGTTATAACTCGATGCACCCGGAGGAGCATTAATGGTAACAGAATTACCTGCACACAGAGAATCGCTCAGCGCCAATGTGAACGGTAAGCAGGAGCAATCGACATACGCATAGCCATAGTGACCGGCATAAATACAACCGGCAACTGTAAAGCGAATAGTTACGTTCGCCGCGACGAAAGTACTCAGGTCAATATTGACAGTCGTCCAAGGTTTATAGAACGTACCAACTCCGCAAGGCTGGAAACCTGCAATTGATCCACCCGCTTCAACATAATATTGAGAGCATGGAACAAGGTTACCCGACTGATCGAACATTTCAATTTTGAAATACGGTTGTTCACCAGCTGAGTGTCCACCATCGTTCAAGACTACTGCATACTGATAAGTAAATGAAGTGTTGCCCGGAGCAACTGTGAATGTCTGCTCAAGAATTTCTCCCTGATAATTTGCGGTTGTTCCACCAAGACGAACGGAGTAGTTACCACCCGGAGCAACCATCGGGAATAATCCGCAAGGATCATTACCGGAAGCCGCACTCACAATGGTGTGTCGTGCATTCATATCGCTGAGCAGTGCGTCCATCGTAGTGCTCTGAAATCCCGGAACGATATTCTGAAGCGGGCCTGATGAACTTAAAGTGTTATCACCAGTTGAACCAGTCCAACCTGTAAAGTTTCCTGTTTCAAAATCCATGTTCGTGCATGGAGCCTGAGGTGTTGGATTTTGTGGTCCGAGTCGCTGAGTGCTTTGATTAGCGACTTGCTGCTGGCGTGACTGATAAGCGCCCGGATAATAAGTGCGCTTAATATGATTCACTTTCGCTTGCTCAACGAATTTTTCAATTTCGAATGGAGTCAATCCTTTGTCTTGCGCGCGAGTGCGAACAAGTGCTTCATTGAATCCTGCAAGAGAATCATTTGCGTGGGTTACACCGTGCGCGTGATCGTGACCTTGGTGTGCTTGTGCAATTACGTGAGAGTAATTACAAAGCAACAGACACAATACTAAAACGGTGGTTGCAAGTGTACAGTTATGTTTCATGTTTTGCGGTTGAAAGTGATGGGGTCACTCACGTGCTATCGTGATTGCAATATACTTCAGTCTCAACACAAAACCAACAGGTGCATCGATTCGACGAAGCCTGACTTTTTATAGACAAAAAATATTTTGGGAATTTTATGGAATTCCAAATGTCGATAACCCAATGATTATCAGCCAATTGCAAAAAGTCTTAAAATTCTGATTTCCAGTCTTTTGTTGAAAAAAAGATACTACCAATCGATATTTTTTCTCAACAAACCGAGGGTTCGGGCTTCAGCACTGTCAGGATTCGGTCTGAAGTCGTATTTCCAGGAGGCAACTTCGGGAAGACTCATGAGAATTGATTCAATTCTTCCGCCTGTATCGAGGCCAAATTTTGTTCCCTTGTCGTATACAAGATTGAATTCTACATACCGTCCGCGACGAATCAACTGCCATTGTTTTTCATTTTCTCCGAATGGCAGCGCCTTACTCTTTTTCATCAACGCAGTATATGCAGGTGCGAATGTTTCACCGACTTCCAT
The DNA here is from genome assembly GCA_040377305.1 of Flavobacteriales bacterium. Taxonomy (GTDB): domain Bacteria; phylum Bacteroidota; class Bacteroidia; order Palsa-965; family Palsa-965. Next base: position 76,016 of record JBEIPA010000010.1, read on the forward strand.
GACGAAAGAAAAAATTTCTTCCTTCGGTTTTTCGTTCAGGCGATCGAAGAAAATTCCACCGATGCCACGCGTTTCATTTCTGTGTGTGATGAAAAAATAATCGTCGGCCCACTTTTTGAATTTCGCGTAATACGATGAGTCGTGTTTATTGCAGGTGTTTCGGAGAGCTGCGTGAAAATATTTTGCGTCTTCGTCGTTGATGTAATGCGGTGTGAGATCAATTCCTCCACCAAACCACCATTCACCGTTTCCTAATTCGAAATAGCGAACGTTCATGTGAATGATCGGAACCATTGGAGAATTCGGATGCATGACAATTGAAACTCCTGTTGCGAAGAAATTATTCTCGGAAACCTTTAGAGCACGAACTATGTTGTCGGGAAGTATTCCGTGAACTGCGGAGAAATTCACTCCTGCCTTTTCGAGGACAGTTCCATGCTGAAGAACGCGTGTGATTCCACCTCCGCCTTCTGCTCTACTCCATTCTTCGCGCGCGAATGTCCCGGAACCATCTTCTGCTTCAACCGCCGCACATATTTTCTCCTGCAACGTTTGAAATGATGCAGCAATCGACTCTTTCGTAATCATAATCGGGAAAAATTATTTCTTTGGCTTCGGATTCTCAAATCCAAACGGAACGAGCTCGTAATCGCTGAAGTGAACTATGCGTAGACCTACATTCTCGTATCCGCTTTCTGCATCAGAGCGAATGAAAGCGAACGACTGTTGAATTCCTTCACCTTTCTGCTCTGTGATGCCCGGCATAAAACCTGTTCCGGTAAAACGCAATTGTTGCAGAAAGAACATGGTCACGTCATATCCTGCGAAAGAGAATGTTGTTGGGTCGCCGCCAAACACATTGCGATAACGCAGAACGAATTTCTTCGTTGGAATCGAATCGTAGTCCACGAAAAACGGTGATGCAAAATGGAAATGCAAGGCTTCGAGATATTCGAAATCAAGGTTGTCGTAATCGGTCCATGCCGGCATTCCGTAAACGGTAATCTGATACTTCTCTGCGAGTCCATACAGATTACGCACGAGATCTGTTACGAATGCCTGCGAGGTAGATGGAACCACCAGCACGTTCATTCTGTCTTTCACCAGGCGTGCTTCAATGCCCGAGAAGCCTTGGTTAACTTTCACGGAATCTTTCCCTTGTGCAATTCGCAAGCGATTAATTTCATCGCGGAATGAACTACATGTCTTTTGCTCTTTCAGCAATCCGCTGGTGATCATGATTACGTTATCATCCTTGCGTGCAGTTGCAACGTGCTGAGCGAGTTGTTCCATTTGCGTGCCGCTTGAAGGAACTGTTTTCACAGCCATTGGATTATTGAGCAACACTTTGTTCGCGGCCGAAACCGGAGAAACAATTCCAATGTTGTGCGCGTTTGCGAAGTCCGCAACATCTTCGAATGGTCCGGGAGAAAATGGTCCGATGATAAGATCCATTGTTGCGAATTCTGCTTTTGCAAGAATGCCGGCGGTTTTACCTGAGTCGAGATCATCTACATCGTAAGTCCACACGTTCACTTTCATGCCGGCACGACGCATGGAATCGATCGCTAGCAATGCACCTTCGTAAAACTCCACAGCCGCTTTTGGTCTAGCCGGAAATTCTGCTTTCGGATTTACATCGGGCACAATCAGGTCCGGATCGATGTTGTTTACATTCCACAGCTGAAACGGAGCCATGATTGCAATGTTGTACACTTCTTTGAGAATGGAAACAACAGTATCTCTTTTGCTTGTATCGGGGTTCGTAACGTTCGTAGTCACGACTGCAGCCGCTTGGGGAATCTTCAGTTCTTGCCCAATCTTTAAACCAAATCTTGCATCGGGGTTTGCATCGTAAATCTGCAACTCGGTTACATTGTACTTTTTCGCAATGCTGTAAACCGTTTGCTGAGGCTCTACTTTGTGAATGATGAATTTCTTCCCAGTATCAGGCGGCGTAATAACGACTGTTGTGATAGATGCTTTCTTGTCGAATGGAATACGCAAGTTTTGGCCCGGCTTGATTCCGTTCATTGCATCCGGATTCTCCAGCAAAATATCGTTTACCGTGAGGTCGTACGCTCTTGCAATTGCGTATAAGGTCTGGCCCTTCTCTACCGTATGGATGTAGTACTTCTTTCCTTCAACGACTTCTGTCTTTTTGGATTTTTTAATTCCGTCCTGAGCAAAACCAGTTGCAGCCAGCAGTAGCAGCGGCAGTAAAAAAGCAACGCGTAACAAACGCAGCGTTACAGAAAATTTATATGACAGCAGTTTACTCACTATTCCCATTCAATTGTTGCCGGTGGTTTCGAACTGATGTCGTAAACAACACGATTAATACCTTTCACTCTATTGATAATTTCACTCGACATCTTTCCGAGGAATTCGTGCGGCAAGTGACAAAAGTCTGCCGTCATTCCGTCTGTTGAAGTCACCGCGCGCAATGCGACACAGTTTTCATACGTGCGTTCATCGCCCATTACACCCACGCTCTGCACAGGAAGAAGCATTACTCCAGCCTGCCAAACTTCGCGATATAAATTATGCTTTTTCAGACCCTCGATGAAGATATCATCTGCCTCTTGCAATATGCGTACCTTTTCTGCTGTCACCTCTCCTAAAATGCGGATTCCCAAGCCTGGACCCGGGAACGGGTGACGATGTAAGATACTGTGATCCAGACCCAAAGCATCGCCAACACGACGAACTTCGTCTTTGAAAAGAAGTCGTAAAGGTTCAACAATCTGCAGCTTCATGTAGTCTGGAAGGCCTCCCACGTTATGGTGCGACTTGATAGTTGCAGATGGTCCGCCTGTTGCAGAAACTGACTCAATCACATCCGGATAAATTGTTCCTTGTCCGAGCCACTTCACATCGGAAAGCAAATGCGATTCTTTGTCGAACACTTCGATAAACACGCGACCAATTGCTTTGCGTTTTGCTTCCGGATCTGTTACACCTGCAAGTGCAGCATAAAATTGCTCAGAGGCATTTACGCCTTTCACATTCAATCCCATGTGCTTGTAGGATTCCAACACTTTGGAGAATTCATCCTTGCGCAACAAACCGTTATCAACGAAAATGCAATAGAGATTTTTCCCGATTGCTTTGTGTAACAACATGGCAGCAACTGAAGAATCTACTCCGCCGGATAAACCGAGAACAACATTGTCGTTGCCTAATTTCTTTTTGAGGTCGGCAACCGTTTCTTCGACGAAGGAAGCCGGAGTCCAATCCATTTTGCAGCCACAAATGTTGGCCACGAAATTCTTCAGGAGTTTTGTGCCTTCCACAGAGTGATAAACTTCGGGGTGAAACTGAATACCCCAGGTTTTTTCACTGTCAATATGATATGCAGCAACTTTTACGTCGTGCGTACTGGCAACAATTTTGTAATTCGCAGGAATCGCAGTGATCGTGTCGGCATGCGACATCCATACCTCTGAATTCTTACTGAGTCCTTCGAAAAGTTCATCTGTGCTTTCTAATACATCGAGATGTGCGCGTCCGTACTCGCGGTGATTCGACTGCTTCACTTCGCCACCATACATCTGCGACATTAATTGTGCACCGTAACAAACGCCAAGCGTTGGAATTTTTCCTTTGAATGAAGACAGATCCGGTCGTGGTGAAGAAGCATCGCGTACAGAATATGGACTGCCGGAGAGAATTACGCCTTTGATATTGGGTGTAATTTCCGGGCACTTGTTGTACGGATGAATTTCACAATAAACATTCAGCTCGCGAACCCTTCTTGCGATCAATTGTGTGTATTGCGAGCCAAAATCGAGGATCAGAATCATTTCATGCATGGGCGCAAAAGTACAAATTTAGGGCGGAGGGAGGAGAGTGGAGTTCGGAGGTAATTAACACGAATCTCACAATGAAACTCCCTCCACTCTCCTCCCTCCCAGCTAATTACTCTTCCGGAGCTGCAAACCACTTCCGGTACATCCATTTATATACTGTTTCTATGAGTACCAGAAGTATCAGAAACCCAAACAATTCCGAAAGCCAATAGTGCATGTTCATTGTGTCGCGGTAGTCCTGATAACTTTGATCGTAGCCACCATAATCATAGATGTAATCGGCGTAATAGTCATCGTTTGCATAATACCAGACTACGCCGAGGAACGGAAGAAATGGTGTACAAACCACGGCCAGATTCAAGGCAATTCCGGTAAAAACAGAACGGACTTTCCAGTTTACTGTGCTGATTGCGAATACGAAGAAGAAGGCGAAATACACAAAAGCTGAAGCGAGAAAGCCATCTTCGCGCCACTCGAAGAACGCGCCCAGGATGCCCGTGATAATTGCGAGTATAATTCCCGCCAGCACACTCAGGAAGAATGTTCGCCTGGTTGAGTGACGGAAGACAAACAGACACAGACCCAGAAACATTCCGATGTAATAGATCACATGATACGTGATGACGATTTCCTCCTCCTCCCAGCGATAATAACGTTCCAGGATATTCGATAAACCGGAATTTACCTGACCGACTTTGTACCGTGATGAAATAACCGAATACGAATCGGTGTTGTAGTTCCAGTAGTAATCATCTTCGTTGTGCGGATCGCGATACTTCTGAGACACTTCGTAAAATTTGCGCTCCAGCATCTGAATATCGTTCACGGAACCCGATTTGTAAACGCGGTTATAAATTTCAAAACTCGTGAGCGGTTTTACATCTTCGTCTGCATCCGCATCGTAGTGCGAAAGGAATGTAAGACCCGTTACCTGGAAACGAATGAGCTTGTCGGTGTTGAGCCACACCACACTGTCCTGCTCAGACAAAGTCCATTTCAGTTCTTCACGCGTCATGTAAACAGGACCTTTTGTATACGCGCCGAGTGAGTCATTCCACGTATACGAACCGTTATTCGCAGCATACGGAACTCCGCCGGCACCTACGACATAGATTGTGTCAACTGTTACTTCCGCCGGATATTCTTCCTTCGTCAAGCGCGCGAGAAGGATGTTCATTTCATCCATGTCTTCTACTATCTGAGCAGGAGAATAGTGGATCATTGTTTTGTATGTTTCAACTACCGGCGGAATGAAAACGGTTCCGATCATCAGGATAATCGCAAGGAAGAACGAGAAGTACGTTTTGAGCCTGTCGCCGCCGTATGTAATTCCGTAGCTCTTGAATGTGTTGAAACGAACGAGATACACCACCCACAGAATAATGGCAACAATTACAAGCACTGATTGCGACGTAATCCAGTATCCGGTGAATGAAGTGCGCAGCGGGTTATCCGGAATTACAAAACACAGAATGGACAATCCGATAGCGTACAACAAGGTGTAATAAATCACAAGATGCACACGTGTTGTCCATGTGTCGGGACGATTCTTTAGAAGATAATCGTCGAGTTTTGTGATGAAGCGCGGGGCTAAAGGTCTTTTCGGCATATTTCAGTAGGCAGTAGGCAGTTGTGCATTTGGCAGTAAACGTCCGGAAGGCGATCGGAAGTGCAATTGACGGTCATTAGAATAGTCGCTTTGTGGACGTCGTGATGTCCCGATAGTAGCGCACATAAATTCCGCTGTTGATTATCGCTTTCAGCAGTTCAGGCACGGGATGGACCGGAGAAGTAATGGTGTAGTTACCTCCATTGTACGTGAGTTGGTACTGAAACCCTTGAAGTGCAAACACAATTGCTTCGCGGGAATCTCCAATTTCAAGCTCGAGGGCAAAACCAAGTTGAGCCTGAATCTGATCGCCGGTTCTGTACACACAATTTCCGTCGCGAATGAGCAATACGTTGTCTGCAATTTTCTCCACCTCATGCAATTGTTGCGAAGTGAGAATAACACCCATGGGATTGTAGGAAGACTTCGTCAGAAATTTTAAATCGGTGAGCAGCGTTTGTTGTGCATTGATATCGAGATTCGCGAGTGGCTCATCCAGAATCAAAACTTTCGGACGTTTGAGAAGTATGCGTGCGATTTCAAATCGGGTACGATATCCGCTGCTGATTTGATTCCAGGAAAGATGTGCGTATTGAGTTAAACCAAATCGCTCGAGCATGAAATCCACGAGCAGATCATTCCACTCTCCGTGAATTCCCACGAGCGCAGCAGAAAAATGCAGATTATCTTTCAGCTGACCGAACCAGCGCGGAATTCTTTGCGGCACAAATACAACGTGATTCTTGATGGTGTAGTTATCCGGTTTATTGAGGAGCGTGTATTGAATTACTCCTTGATCCATAGAAAGCTCACCGGCGAGACAACGCAACAAAGTAGTTTTTCCGTTGCCGTTCTCTCCTACTACACCAATGATTTGCCCGCAGTGAATATCGAGGCTCAATGGTTTAAGGCTGAAATTGCCTTTTGCGTATCGCTTTGAAATTGCATTTGCCTGTACAAGAACGCCAAGGTGCATGGGTTTTGCCGCTTCTTTCTCGACGAGCTTGGAGAGCAAATCGTTGCAGCCCGCTTCGAGTTCCGGTGCGAGATACGGATTGCCTTCGAACATTCCAGCAGCGCGAAATGCCTTCGACAGATTGATCGCTTCCCGAATCAGTATAGGATCGTTTGTATCGAGACTGTAATCCAGCAGGCGACGAATCCCGAGCACGTAATCGTGGTTATCGAGATACGATTTAATTTCTTCTAAGGGTGACGGCATAATTTCGATGTGCCGATATGCCAATTTCCGATATGCCGATTAAAAGTCATGTGTAATCGGTATTCGAAATTCATATCCGGATTTGGCATAAACGTACAACAGAAGGATGTATTATCTGGGTCTTTTGAATAAGTGTTGGGAAATATATTTCTTAAAAAATCCCAATCAATGGTGAACAACAAGTCGTGTTGAATTGACGCCGCATTTTATTAAGTAGACACCGTCTGCAAATTCAGAAGTGCTGATCACATTGGTTCCTTCGCGCAAAATCTGTGCACGCATCACTGCTCCGTTTATCGAGAGTATCTCCATCACATCTCCGTTCTTGCCGTTGATTGTGAAGGATTCACTTGCAGGATTCGGATAAATCGCAATGTTCTCACTGCTGAAGTCAGGAATCCCAGAGAAAACATCCCCCACCTTAATTCCGTTTCCGAAACTGGTAACCCACATTTCATTGGTGGACCATGGATTAAAGAATACTCGCTCCGGTTGACGGAAGGGATAAGATGTGGCCAATGCCCATGTTGGTACCGGGTTATTTACATCTGTGCTGTACCAAAGTCCTTGTGTTTCTGTTGTTACGTACATCCAATTGGGAATGCCAGGATTAAACGTACAGGAGGTGACACGATCCAATGTTGTTCCGGTAATACGAGTCCATGTCACGCCACGATTGGTTGTTTTATAAAGTCCACCCAATCCGTTTGGAGGTCCGCCCCAACCACTGAATACACCAACGTACCATGTGTTCTGCGATGGATCATTCGGATCGATCACCACATCTTTGGTCCAGTAATACATTCCCGGATCAGAAACATCAGTCCAGTTGCCACTTGACGGATTATATGTGAACACACCTGAACTTGCGGTGAATGCATTGCTGGCGCGACGGCCTGAGTATGTTGCAACGAGTGTTCCATCATCAAGCACTTCAAGACATGCAGGATGTTTTTCAGTACGCGGAGGATCGCTAAGTTGCGTCCATGTAGATGCAGCCAGATTATTCAGATCATCGCATCGATAAACGCCACCCGTTCCACCCGTGTAGTCAATGACGCTGGCGTACGCGCGGTTCGGATTGTTCGGATCGATTTCTATCCAAAACACAGGATGACCGAATGCGTGTAGCAGTGTCCACGATGCACCATTGTCTGTAGAATAACGCAAAGTTCCTGCAGCATCATTCGCATCAAGAATAGCGTCTGTGAGCCGTGTGCTTTGATACATGTCGTGAATGCCGGAGCAAGCCATGATCATCGTTCCATTTGTCATTTCCGCCATACGGTAGGATGTGTTCGCGGTATGACCGGAATAGTTGAACGACCACAAATATCCACCATCTGTGCTTCGTATTCCACGTATGTCTGAGAAACAAGCCCACAAGTTCAGGTTGTCTGACCAATGTACCTGCCAGCATGTTGTATTCTCAATTCCAAGACTGTTGTAAGACGAACCCTGAGGCGTGTTTGATCCGGCGTTGTGCTGAAAGAAAGGATCTGTGTATCCCTGCAGCCATGTGTTGCCCGCATTGGTTGTGTAGTGTACGAACCCGAAATCGCTGAAAATTACATAAGCGGAATTGCTTGCACACACATCAAATCCGAAAGCGCATTCACCATAACTCCAACCGCGGTCTCCTCCATCACCACTCCAGCCGGTAAAGATATTCGCGTTGGTACTCGTGAGAAATGAGTGCGACCAGTTGCCTCCTGCATTGGTTGTTTTCATCACAATGGGCTCAGACACATCGTTGCTTCCGCTTACATAAACGGTGTTGATGTCGTTCTCTGCCATATCGATGAACATGGGAAAATCGGTGCCTTGCGTAATTCCGTTGGATGCAGCAGTCCAGTTGTTCACTCCATAATCGCAGGTGTACACATTGCGAAAAAATCCCCAGTAGTCGGATCCTTGCAAGCCGACATACACATCATTCGGATCACCGGTCAAACAAAAGAAGCGGGTGGTGTTACCTGATTTCGCTGCACAAAAACTCCAAATTACTTCGTTGGAAGGAATACCGCTGATCGTTGCAATATTCCATGTTCCACCACCATCAGTTGAAACAAGTACGCCATCATTTGTTCCGATGTAAATGTTTTGACCATCAAAGAAAACGCCGCCAACAACATTTCCTGAACCGGTTGAAGCGGTGTGAATCTGCGTAAACGAAGTTCCGGAGTTCGAAGAATAGAAAATTGCACCGTACTGCGAGATGATGATGCGTTGCGGATTTACAAAATCAGAATGAATTGTATAGACTTCTTCGTTCGGATCAGGATTTCCGCTGATGGGGCTCCATGTGTTACCTGCGTCGGCAGAAACTACAGGTGTTCCGATCTCGTTGATGTAGCTGATGGAATACCGGATTCCCGACAAGGAAGTGTAACATACTTTTGAATTGTGCCCGCCGATGAATTCATTGAAGTGAATCTGATTGCACGCACCGAACGACATCGCGCCTGTGAATAGTTCAGACATGTCGCAAGACACAAAAAACTGTCCAGGACTACCTGGATCTATGCTTGGAGAGAACAAAGCACCTCCTCCGCCAACGCCTCGTGAGGCCCAGGAAGAAGGATATTGTGCGAAGAGCGAAAATGAAAGCAATACTGCCGTTAGGGTAGCGAGTTTGTTCATGGGTTGGGTTTGAGTTGCTAAATTAAGCGCAATCCCATGACAATCCTATTGGCACAATCAGACTGAATCCAACTTCTTCTCTTGTGGTTTTCCCTCACTTTTCAGTGCTTCGTTCCTGGAATCGGAACCGATTGAATGATGCGAAATAACCCTTCGTTATTTGCAGATTCATATTTATACACTTTGCCGTTGGGGGCCTTAAATTTCAACTGTCTGCAAATTGCAGACAGTTCAACACCCTCACTTTCAAGTACTCTACGTTTTAGATCATACCAATAGTTCCTTGGCTTCGAGCTATCTGTCAAAAATTCAATCACATCCTGAACCACAAACCACCACTGGTCTTCATCTTCGTTCCATTTAGCCCGAACATTCGAGCCATCAAAAATCTTTAGCTCACTCATACATATAGTTTTAAAATATAAATCCTGACAATACGCGATATAAATGCCTGATCGAATTATAGAATTCCCAGTTTCTGCAACAACGGATATTTCCTCTTCGGTTGCGGATCAACAGTCTCATTTGAAACCGTGCTCTTACCGAAAGTTTCGTAAGTAAGAATTGCATCGAGCGAACTGAGGTATTCCGCGTCTTCAATCGTGTTGAGTTTTTCGCGGATACTTTCTTTGAGTTGGGTGGTGTAGAGATTCATGGGTCTTCGCTTTTGTCAACCTTCGACTCCGCTCAGTCTGACAAAGGTTTCGATCGAAACACGTTGTCCTGATGAACGCAGCGCGGGTCTGATTATTTATACTTCATTTTTCGTTCGAGATCGAGTAGACGCTGTTCAAGTTGCGAGAATTTTTCGCCCTTGTCATCCTGAGCAGTTTCGCGTGATGCAGGTGCAGGAAGCTCTCGCGTAATGCGCGATTCAGCCTTCCATACTTGTGCAATATCTTCTGCTTTCACAGCATAAGCTTCGTACACGGTGTTATCCGACTTCAGCTCGTAAGAATCGTTACCGAGGAAAGTCACTCGTTTTGCAACGATGCTTCCGTCGTGCGTGACAACGATGTAAACATTTCCGCTCTTGATATCAGTGAGGGACTCAACATATGAGCCTACAATCATATCACCGGAAACAATTCCCGGCAGCATACTATCTCCGCTGATTTCAAACGCACGAAATGTTTTTCCGCGATATCCGGGCAAACGAAAAGCTGGAAGGTTCGCAATGAATTCCGGATCCTGCTGATGCTGTAAGTAACCAGCAGCCGCTTTCTTGTCGACCATCACAATGTTTTCTTCTTCGTCGGAACCAACTTGCACAACGAGTGGAAGTACGTTCCGGGACCGTTTGTCATCCTGAGCGGAGTCGAAGGAGACAAACATGGTTCCAACACCATCCATCAACCACATCGCTTCGACTTTGAATTCGTTTACGATGGACTTGTATACATCATAGGAGATTCCATTCTTTTCACCTTCAATTTGAGAGAGAGAAGTCTGTGTAATTCCTATGCGTTGTGCGAACTCTGTCTGATTAAGTCCGAGTTCTTTCCGTAGATTTTTAATGCGCTGAGCCAGTGTCATTTGGAATAATTTATAGGCAAATATAATAATTTTACTTGACTTTTATTAATCTAGACTATATTTTTGACAAATAATTAAACATGACAACGGCATTTATATCAGCATACTTAATAAATCAAAAACATCTGGAGGAATTGATTATGAACCAATTACGCACTAATGAAACGAAAAGAGTCGGTGATCTGATCAGTTCCGCACTCCTAAATGCTGTAGACCAAAACTACACACCTCCAAAACACAAGAACACATTTAAGATGAAAGTCGAGGGGGGTGACCCCGTAAGGTCAACGGAGCGCGTGCCGTACTCCTCCTCGCACCAATTCCTCGACTCCGCCCGGAATGACAAATCCCAAAACGGAAGCGATATTAAAGTTGCAGCCGCTTAACACGGTTTGAAGTTGTCGTGTAGTTCAGTTGCCTCCTGCTCTGCTCGATTTGTGTGAGTGATTTCCCATTTCACTTTGCGCTGTAACAATCTAATGTTCTGATCTCTCTTGAGGTCAGAACATTTTTGTTTTGTCATACTGAGCGTAGCCGAAGTAAACAAAAATGTCAAGCTGGAAGCAATCTCGCTTTTCTCTTGCGCATTATCACGTGCAGAAAAAATAACTGAAGAATATTGATGGAGAAAAGGACAATGCAGATCGTCACTCCACTTCCGTAGTGAACAGTTAAGTCACTTGTAGCTCCGTCGCTGTTGCAGATAACACCGCTCACATACACGCTCATCCAATACGGAAAAAACAGAAGTAGCGCAGTTTGAAACCAGGTAATTCCGATCGCACGCACGCGATTCATTTCCGCAAAGCAGTTTACAACGCTGAGAAAAATTCCGATCAGGATGAATGCGAATTGCAACAACATTCCAATCAGAATGGGCGTGAACGATAAATCTTTTCCGGTGATTGCTCCGCCGTAGATGTAAATATCAGGAACTTGGGGACCGTAGTAGGCAATTCCGAGTGGACCGATTTCCATCCAGACAATTGGAAGAAACAACAAGATGATTCCGCAGAAAGCTGAGAGCCCGGAAGCGATGCGAAATACAGTATGAGAAGTCAGGGTCATGCGTGCTGCTGTAAAACGCATACACGTTCTCAAAATTGCACTGCCTGATTATGAAAAAAGATGAACCCTGAGAAATTTGAATTTGCCTACCTACTTCGATACAATCTCAAAAACCGTTCTGCGGTTCATCGACCGTCCATCTTCGTTGCCGTTGTCTCCAATCGGTTGTGTTTCTCCGTGACCGTATGCGCCCGTGATTTGCGCTTTCGGAACTCCGAATTTTGTAGTCAACGCTTCGAACACTGCAAACGCACGTTCATTTGACAGATCCATATTGCGTGAATCATCGCCGACATTATCTGTGTGACCATGAATCGCGATTTTCATTTTCGGATTCTGCTTGAGATAATTCGCGAATTCCTCTAACACGGACATCGATTCTGGAGCAAGCACTGCCGAGTTTGAACTAAAGTTGATATCGTTGATGCGATACATTGTGCCTTGCTCAACCGGTTTAATTTCCATTGGCTTCAATTCTGTTTTCGTTGGAGCGAATGCAGTAGTACCGGAAATAACCTGTGATGTAAATGCTGCCCCGTCCTTCTTCACGGTAAGCACATAATCATCATTGTTCGTCACTTTAATTGCTGCTGCGTAACTACCGGTCGCAGTATCAACGACGGCCAGTGATTTCTCTTTGGTGCGTACATTTTTCAGTTCAACTGTCGCCGGACCTGTTGCCGGATTTCCAGCAGGATCCTTCACTACTCCGGTTACGATTACAACTTTCTCAGGTCGTGCTTCCTTGTAGAGCTCGAACTGAAATACATCGTAACCACCCACAAATCCGGGAAGCTGCGCATTCGAACAGAAGAAACCTGTTGCACCATCTGTGCTCACGAAGAAACCAACGTCATCGCCTTGTGTGTTGATTGGTTTTCCGAGATTGACCGGGCTCTTCCATCCACCGTTTGCTTTGGCATCGCCGCGTGCATAGAAAATATCATAACCTCCGATACCAGGATGTCCGTTCGAAGAGAAATACAAAGTCTGACTATCGGAGTGAATGAACGGCGACTTCTCGTCATACTGCGTATTGATAGAATCACCAAGGTTTACCGGTGCGCCCCATTCTCCACTCAGCATCTTCTCTGTTTTGTAAATGTCGATGCCACCTTTTCCACCCGGACGATTGCTTGCGAAGTACAGCGTTTTTCCGTCCGCAGAAATACTCGGCTGAGAATCCCACCACACCGGATCATTCACGCGTTCGCCGAGACTGCGAATTTCAGTCCATGAATCGTCAACAAGATCTGAAGTGTATAAATCTGTATTGTTTCCTTCCGGACCTGGTTTAGTAATGGTATAAAACAAATGTTTGTTGTCGATGGTCATTGTTGCGCCACCTTCGTTCGGGTTCTTGTTGTATGGATCTGGCATTGAACTGCCTTTGTCGAATTGTCCGCCAGTTCCGCGCTGTGAACCCATGAACACTTCGGTTGTTTCATTCGTTCCCCACACACGATCCATCTGACTTACAGGAACACGACGAATGAAAAGCGCTTGTGTATTATCTGGTGTGATGATCGCGAGATATTCATCCTGCGCAGTTGAAATCCCCGGAACCGGAGAAGGTGCAAACGGATGTACGTTCTTGTCAATACTCTCGTAAAACTTCGCCCAGCGCAACATTTCCAAGGCATTTAACGAACGGAATTCATAATCCTTTCCGAGCTTGTTCGGATCATCTGTATCGAACTTGATGTATGATTCGAGATACGGAATACATCCCGCGAAATCTTCGTCCATATACAATTGCTGACCGAGCAAATAGTACGGTTCAGCGCTAATGGTAGGACAGCTCGTAATTGCCGTCTTCAGAAATTTCTTTGCCGCGGGATAAGATTCGGGATGATCGTCGGCATCTGCTTTTTTGATGTGCATGTTTGCCATCAACAAATTAGCATCTGCCCAATCAGGTTCAAGGGTAAGTGCTTCGTTGAGAAAGCCCATGCGTTCGTTGAAGTCGTACTTCTTCTTGTCCTGGGCTTTTTCGTAAAGCTTGACAGCTTCCTTGTTGTCGGGCTCACCGCAACCACCACCTCCGGAAGAGGCCGGTGAATCTTCATCATCCTGCGCGTAAACACCAACGCTCAATACAGCGCAAGCGAGTACGGAAAGCAGTGTTTTATGTAAAAAAGAAAAGTTCATAAGGCCTGGTTACAGTTGTATAACGAAAACTGTGCCGATTTGGTACACCAACAAATGTGCTAATTTGCTAATAGGATAATGTGCTAACCAGCGTCAGACTTTCAACAATCACCAGTTATTCAGCAAATCGCCGGTCTTTGCTCAACAAAACCGGCGATCTGTATTAGCACATTAGCACATTAACTCTTTAGCATATTATTTACAGGTCGCGTCAACTTTCGACTGCGCCGCTGAAATCGAGTTCTTTTCTGCTGCGTCTGCGTTAGATTTAGCCGTCTTATTTGCGTCGTCCGCTTTCTTGCGCAATGCATCTGCCGCAGCTTTCTTGGCAGCTTTCTCTAAAGGATTCTTAAAGCTCTTCTCTACTTTATCGGCTTCTGCATAAGCTGCAGTCTTGGCATCATCAGCAAGTTTATATGCCGAAACTTTAGCATTCGCTGCATTGGTTTTCGCCGCATCAAGTTGCTTTCTAGCTTCTTCACATCCTTTGTCCGTCACAACCGTAACAACGCTGTCTTTAGCCTTATCAACAATCGCAGTTACCTGATCCTGGAGATTTACGCCCGCTTCTTTCAGGTTAACTGAAACTTTAGGATCTGTAACTGTGTTGGTAAAGAGAGCCTGAACGTTCACCATATCCCCAAGTGTAAATGGAATTCCTTTCGCCTGAACTCCGGAAACCATTCCGTTGAGCGCTGCGTTTGCCGGACCGAATTCAGTACGCGGAATAGAAATGTCCATAACGTAATTGATTGTCTGATCGACTTTCGTAGTTCCACCCATTTTCCCTGCGGCTTTCCCAACGGTGAAATCAAAAGGCTCAGTTGTTACAGCACCATTTACAATCTGGAAGCTCATTGCTTTGATATCCTGGAAAGTCACCTTGCTGAATTTATTCATCTTCAAAGCTTCGTCGAGCTTCTTCATTGCAGGAAAACCATCCACGACTACAGATGAAGTGCTCAGAGTTCCACCCCCGTTCATCGTTTCAACAATTGGAGTCATATCCGGGCCAAGGTCACTCGTGTAATTCATCGAGGTCGAGAATCGTCCTGTTGTGTATTGTCCCACAGGAGCGATTGACTGCAACGTGTTGAACGTCTTGAATGTTTGCTGCACATCAAAGTTCGAAATGTCCATTTTGAAATTCACTTTCGGAACCATTACATTTTGTGTGCTGTAATAACCATTCACAACCATGTTCCCACCCATGAGATTCATCTTAAGGTTGGAAAGATCAACCATGCTGTTTCGAACCGTTACTGTTCCTGAAACTGCATCCATGTTGATATCATCGTAAATCAATTTCGTGATTGTAGAGTTCAATACAAAGTCGATGTTGGCAGGAACCGGAATAACTTCCATTGCGGCTGAATCTTGTGCAGTTGGAGCTGCGCTTGATTCTTCTTCGCTGGCGAAAACATTCAGGTCCATCATTGCAGAATTGAAATTGAATCTGCCGGTGAGCATGCTGTCTTTGAAGAGCCACTGCATCACATTTTCAACGCGACCATTTGCATGCACGTCGTTCTTGCCCAACATTGCGTCGAGTTTGCTGAGATCGACAAACTGCGGAGAAAAAGTCATGTTCATGGCAGAGACGTTCGTTGCATACGGATCTGCTTTGGCTTTGTACATCAAATTGCTCACGTCGAGTTTACCGGCACACTGGAACTCATCGTACTTCTCCTGTTCAATCTGAGACATGCGCCCTTTCATCTTCACGTCTGCATCAACAATTCCTGTGAGTTGGTCTTCTTTATCAAGCGGCATGATGTCTTTCACTGAAGCGAGATCAAGCTTGCCTTTCACCCAACCGTCGAGACTTGCATCTGAAACAGGAGTTGCAACATGAAGCGCAGCGTCGATCGGATTGCCTCCAAAGTCCATGTGGAATGTATTGATATCGATCTTCGTATCATCCGGAACTCCGGAAGCGTCATCAATTTTACAATCGATGTTGATTGCTGAAACCGCTTTCGGAACAGAAGGATACTGAAACATTCCGTCTTTGATCTGCAGGTTCAATCCGAAACCAGGAGAAGTTCCGAGAGCTTCGCTGTACTTTCCTTTGAGATAACCGTCGAATGCAAGTGTACCAGCAGTTTTTACATCTGCGAAATCAGCAGTATACGCTCCCGGAATCAAAGACAGGAAGCTTTTGAACTCCGCTTGTTTAGCCGCAAACTTCATATCCATATCATAGTTGTCTCCCGGCATTGCGAAGAAACCATCCAGACCAAATCCAAGTTCATTCAACGAAAATTCATTCTCTTTGAAAGTGAATTTCCAATTGATCATGTCCATAGCAAGATCCGCTTTCGCAGTCGTTTTCACGTTGATGAGATAAGGCACACCATCGTAATCGCAAGTAAAGCGTTCGATCGTAGTCATCGTTTCCATGTCGAACAAATCCTGCGTGAAATCGCCATTCAGAGTATGGGTGAAATCGTCGAGCGTAACTTTCATTGGCAAAGTCATGTCGTCGTAAACAATGTATGCATGATCTATTTCAAGACTCTTGAGCGACATTTTGAATGGTGTTGCGTCCGCGGTTGGTGCAGCTGCAGCTGTATCCGTTGATGGTTTCGCGATATCGTAGCTCGCAGTACCATCGGGAAGAACTTTCACGAAGATGCGTGCGTTCTCGAGTTCAATCGAATTGATTTCGTAGTTGTCGCCACTGATTACACTCATCAGATCAAGGTCCAGCTTTAATGCCGGAATAGAACATAGTGTATCACCATCAAATTGCCCTTGCCCAACAACTTTCAGATCGCTGATTGAAAAGCGGAAATCGGGGAAACTGCTGAAGAGTGACAAATCGAAATCGCCGAACGTAACGGTAGCGTTCACGTTGTTGTTGATTTCAGCTTTCGCCATCTCAACAATCTTTCCTTTGAAGAGGAAAGGCAGTGCAACAATGGTAATGATCAGAAGAAGAAGTGTGATTCCCGACCATTTCAGGATTCGACGTGCAAGGCTCTTTTTCTTTTTCGGTGTAGTGTCGCTCATAGTTGTAAAATTGTATTCAAAGATCGCGTAAAAAGGTTTCCGGTTCCCTGTTTCCCGGTTTCCTGTTTAAAAGTTTTAACGTACGTATTTCAGGTTAGGAATCGACGAATAGATGGCACGATCGCCTTGTTTCCACAAGGGATGCACTGAAAATCGGGAACAGGGAACTATTGAGAAGATTGGTGACGAAGCAGATGATCAGCTATCACCATTGCAGCCATAGCTTCCACAACCGCAACCGCACGCGGAACAACACAAGGATCGTGGCGTCCTTTGCCCATCATTTCAACAGGCTGACCTTTTTTATTGACGGTCATTTGTTTCTGAATGATTGTAGCTACAGGTTTGAATGCAACACGGAAATAAATGTCTTCGCCGTTGGAGATTCCGCCTTGTATTCCGCCAGAATGATTGGTGCGGGTGGCAACTTTTCTGTCGTTTTCAGCAGGAACAAATGCATCATTATGCGTTGATCCATTCATTCCCGGAGCATCAAAGCCACTTCCGTAGTCGAAGCCTTTAACTGCGTTGATACTGAGCATTCCTTTGCCAAGATCGGCATGTAATTTGTCGAAAACGGGTTCGCCCAATCCCGGTTTTACACCCTGGATGAGAGCACTAACGACTCCGCCTACAGTATCTCCGTCTTTGCGCGTCGATTCGATTAAGGAAATCATTTCTTTCGCTGCAACGGGATCAGGACAACGTACCATGTTGCCTTCCGTCAGCGATAAATTCAGCATGCGGTAATCTTTCGAAATGGAAATTGTTCCAACCTGAGAAACCCAGGCCTGAATTTTCACGTTGTGTTTGGCAAGAATCATTTTGGCAATGGCTCCACCAACAACACGACAAGCTGTTTCACGTGCAGATGACCTTCCTCCTCCACGATGATCGCGAAAACCGTATTTGACATCGTAAGTATAGTCGGCGTGGGAAGGACGATATACTTCCTTCAATGCATCGTAATCCGAAGAGCGTTGGTCGCTGTTGCGAATGATAAATCCGATTGGTGCCCCAGTCGTTTTGTTCTCGAATATTCCGGAGAGAAATTCTACTTCGTCGGCTTCTTTTCGCTGTGTTACGATCTTCGATTGACCGGGTTTTCGTCGACGCATATCATCGCGCACAAGCTCGAAGTCGAAATCAATTCCTGCAGGACAACCGTCTACCACGCCTCCAATAGCCACGCCATGCGATTCGCCAAAAGTGGTTAAGCGGAAGAGGGTTCCAAAGGAGTTGCCGGCCATGAGTCAAAAGTAGTAAATAGGCGATAGTAAATAGGCGATAGTGGATCGACACTCCACTATTGCCTATCGCCTATGGTCTATTGCCTACTACCGGCTAACGCCAATGACGACGATAAACGCCATTCGCTGCAGCAAAAATGCCAAGCCCGTTGTTTACGTTCGTGTAAATCAACGTTGGTTCAGCGAAAGGATTGTCTCCCGAGTAATTCTCAATTGACTTGTGGAAGGAATAATAATCGTAATTCCCGTGCATCAGGTAAACATCAATCGCTAGTATCGAATCTCCATTGTACACATAGTAATACGAAGTGAAGTTTCTGCTGATTCTAGTACCGTCGGCATTATCATCGGTGTATAATTCCCATCCTACCCGCTGGAAACTTGTGTCAATGCTCCACTGCGCATACGACACATGGTACGGAACGAAGCGATAAAAATCCTGTTGACCTGCCGGATCATCGAATGAATAGGTGATGCGCGCTTGTCCCTCATAACCCGACGGATCCTGATTGGTAATAGTGTCATTCATTGTGCTCGTAAAATTTACCGGAGCACTGGGAACGATTGTGTACGCATCAGCATTCAATCCAGACGGAATGCTAACTACAATGTGATATTCATTACCTCCCAGAATGGGAAAAGTACTTGCCGCTGCTTCATAACTGTCAGTGTTTGCATTGTATGTGAGCAAAACTGAGGAGCTGTTGCCATACAGTGTAACTGTTGCGTCTGTAAGAGGACCATTATTTATTGTTGATCCAAATACGGGTTGACTCAAGGAAATCTTCGCGCGAATAATAGAATCCTGAGGGGTGATGAAACAATTAATCACCAATTCAGGATCAACTTCAGGAACATCAACGTTTGCATCTTGTTCACAGGCAGTGAAAGCGAGAAAAAACAGCGGAAGGAAATAGAGTATCTTCTTCATCGCGTTAAAATTTGATTGTCCATGATACGGAAGGAATGATCGGGAAGAGCGAAACCTGTTTCAGCCTGCGTTCTGTTCCGGAATTATTATAACCTATGTAATAGAAGAACGGATTCTTGTGGTTATACAAATTGTAGAAGCTCACTTCGAATGTGCGTTCCCAATGTTTCATCTGCTTTCTGAACTGAACGCCCACGTCCATCCGATGATATGCTTCCATCCGGAAACTATTTTTCTCTCCGTAATCACTTACAAACCATTGCCAGTTATTCTGAGGCAAGACCTGCTGACCCGAAGCCGGATCATGATCAACAACTGAATACTCAGCTTGCGGAAGCGTGATTGCAGCGCCGGTTCCAAATACCCAGGTTGCAGAAATCGTGATGTTATCGCTCAGGTTGTAAATTCCCACAACGGAAATATCATTCCTCCGATCCTGACGAGCGTAATACTTCTTGCCAAAGTTGATTGAATCAAACTGCAGCCACGTCCATGACAACGTATATCCAACCCAACCGGTGAACTTCCCGACTTTACGCTGAACCAGCAATTCGAATCCGTAGCTCTCTCCTGTACCGGAAGTGACATTCTTTTCCCAGGAAATTTCAGAACCTTCTTCGAAATCACCAACCAACAAGAAACTCGCTCCGTCTTTGTAACCGAGTACATCAGACGATTGCTTGTAGTATGCTTCCGCAGTTACCATCAATTTATACTTCGGAATATCGCGAGCATAACCCATCGCCACTTGCCATGATTGTTGTGGTGCGACGTTAGCCGTTGCAGGAACCCATAAATCTGTTGGAAGGCCAACTCCGGTATTCGACAACAGGTGCAAATACTGATTCATGATGGTGAAACATGCTTTGAGTGAGGAATTTTCATCGAGCATGAAACGTGCGGCCACGCGAGGCTCAGGACGGAAATAATGTTTCTTCTGCGTGTTGAAGTGACTCAAACGGAAACCTAAATTAATTTTCAAGCGATCGGTGAGTCGCCAGTCGTCTTCAATGTAAATTCCGCTTTCATACGCTTCCAGAATTTTCTGCTTCAACATATTGTCTGGCGCATACGAACTGCGAACAACAATGGCACTCGGATTAAAACGATGATACGTTGAAACCACACCGAACTTAATGAAGTGATCAGGACTTGGGGCAAAATCGAAATCATGCTTGAGACTGAAGTCGCGAATGCCCGACGAATACTTTAACGTGAAGTCGTCATTCTGATAATGCTCTTCGTAACCGATACCCAGTGTATAATTCGTAAAAATGAAAGACGTATTCGAGAAAAGCTTATCCGTCCATAAGTGATTCCAACGCAAAGTTGCAGTCGCATTTCCCCAATCCATTGAAGCTTTATCGGAAGCACCGCCTGGCCCGCCATTAAACTTTGCATAGAATTTATCTTTCCCGAAATATCCGCTCAGGTACAAACGGTTATTTTCATTCACATCGTAATTGACTTTCGCATTGAAGTCGTGAAAAAAGTAACCGAACTTTTGATCTGGCGGCAGGAAAGGATATATCAATGCATCGATGTATGTTCTTCTTCCTGATACGAGAAAAGACGATTTGCCTTTGATAATCGGACCTTCCAGCGTTAATCGCGATGAAATAATTCCGATGCCTGCTTCGCCATGAAACTCTTGTTTGTTTCCCTCTTTCATCTGCATCTCGAGAACGGAAGAAAGTCGCCCGCCGTAACGCGCAGGAAATCCACCTTTCGTGAGCTCAACCGATTTGAGTGCATCACCATTGAAAACAGAAAAGAAACCGAACAAGTGATACGCATTATACACTGTGGCGTCATCGAGAATGATTAAGTTCTGATCTGCACCGCCGCCGCGCACATAAAATCCACTACTTCCTTCGTTGCCCGCGTGTACTCCAGGCATGAGCTGGACCACTTTCAAAACATCTTTTTCACCAAGCAGCGCAGGAATAGCTTTGATCTGTTCAATGGGAATTGAAACCGTACTCATTTGAGTTCCGTCACTCACGCGTTCTGTCTGCTCATCCGTAATTACAACCGTATTCAATTCTACAACCCCGAGTTCAATCGTAATTGTTGTGTCTTTGGTTAGAACAAACTTTGCTTTGTAAGGCTGGTAACCCACGTAGGTCACAAACAAATCAATAGAGTCTGCCGGAATCGTCAATGAATAGAATCCGTAATTGTTCGTTACTGTTCCGCTCTTGGTTTTGAGATTGACCACGGCAACACCAGGTAGAGATTCCTGCGAACTTTTTTCACGTACATAACCGCTTATGGTGTATTTGGTTTGTGCTGAAAGAGTTATTGCAGACAGCAACAGGATCAACGAGGATAAGATTCTACTCATAGGGCAAAATTCGGACTATTTTCTACTAGAAAGACGTGATTTTCACAACTGGTTGCTTTACAAGAGGCAGTTTGGCAGTAGTGCAGTTGGCCGTCAGGCACTAAGACTATTTGAATAGGCGAATTGTTACATTTTTATCAGTTCGACTGCCTCCTGCCCGACTGCTTACTGCCTACTGTAGTATATTTGCGACCTATGTCCCGCATCCTCATCAAAAACATCCGTCAGCTGATTCAGGTCCGCGAAAATGCACCAGAACGAGTGTCGGGAAAAGCAATGAATGAGCTTCCGGTTCTGGAAGATGCATGGCTTGCTATCGACAACGGAATCATTGCCGATTACGGTTCGATGAGCGACTTCCCTGGAATTTCAGATTGGAATGAACTGGAGGTGATTGATGCCAACGAAGGTTTGGTGATGCCGACTTTCGTGGATTCGCATACACATATCGTATATGCGGGCTCACGAGAAGGAGAGTTTGTGGATCGCATTAACGGTTTGAGCTACGAAGAAGTAGCTGCACGCGGAGGCGGAATTCTTAACTCAGCAAAGAAGCTTCGCGCAACGAATGAAGATGAACTTTACGAACAAGCCGCTGCCCGATTGAAAGAGGTAATGCATCTCGGCACGGGCGCAATCGAAATCAAAAGCGGTTACGGACTCGATTTCGAGAGTGAAATGAAGATGTTACGCGTAATACTCCGATTAAAAACAAATTTCCCTGTCGCAATCAAAGCGACTTTTCTGGGAGCGCATGCCGTTCCATCAGAATACAAAGACGACAAAGCAGGTTACATCAAACAGATTGTTAACATCATGATTCCTGCAATTGCTCGTGAAGGGATTGCCGATTACTGCGATGTATTCTGTGAACGCAATTATTTCACCGAAGAAGAAACAATTGAAATTCTTGAAGCCGGAAAACGTCACGGACTCAAGCCACGCATTCACGCAAACCAATTAAGTGCATCCGGAGGTGTTCAGGCCGGAGTAAAAGTTGGCGCGTTGAGTGTCGATCACCTGGAATATGTTGGAGATGCAGAAATTGCGGCACTGCAAAACAGCAATGTTATGCCTACGCTACTTCCGGGTGCGGCATTCTTTCTTGGATTGCCGTGGCCGCCTGCGCGAAAAATGATTGATGCAGGATTACCAGTTGCTGTTGCAAGCGACTTCAACCCGGGAAGTTCACCTAGCGGAAACATGATGCAGATGCTAAGTTTGGTTTGCATCACACACAAAATGACTCCTGAAGAAGCGATAAATGCAGTAACGATTAACACTGCTGCAGCTATAGAATTGAGCGAAACCCATGGAACAATTACACGAGGGAAAGTTGGATCGGTTATAATTACGAAACCTGTTCCATCGGTTGCGTTTTTGCCTTATTATTTCGGTAGCGATTTGATCAATCACGTCATTGTGAATGGCAAAGTGATTCGCTCCATTGAAAACTGAAAATTGAAAATCATTATATGAAACAATTGATCGAATGCGTCCCTAACTTCTCAGAAGGGCGCGACATGAATATCATCAAGCAAATCACCGACGCCATTGAATCAGTTGAAGGTGTGCGTTTGCTTAACGTTGATCCGGGCAAAGCAACGAATCGCACTGTCGTGACTTTTGTAGGAGAACCTGCCGCTGTTGTTGAAGCTGCAGTACGCGGAATCAAAACTGCCGGTGAGCTCATCGACATGAGCAAACACAAAGGTGAGCATCCTCGCATGGGCGCTACTGATGTTTGTCCGTTGATTCCAATTGCAGGAATTTCCATGGAAGAAACCGCGAAGTATGCTCAACAACTCGGCAATCGCGTTGGAAAAGAGCTAGGTATTCCGGTTTACTTCTACGAAGCGGCTCAACCGAAAAAAGAACGCAATAATCTTTCGGTGATTCGCGCTGGCGAGTACGAAGGTTTCTTCAAAAAAATTAAGCTCGCGGAATGGGCTCCTGATGCTGGTCCTGCAGAGTTCGATGCAAAGCGTGGTGCAACTGTAATTGGTGCCCGCGACTTTCTCGTTGCATACAATGTAAACCTCAATACAACTTCAACTCGTCGCGCGAATGCCATTGCGTTTGATGTGCGCGAAGCTGGTCGTACCGAGAAAGACGCAAAAGGAACTATCATCAAGCAAACGCCGGGAACATTGAAATCGGTGAAAGCCATTGGATGGTTCATCGAAGAATATGGCGTTGCTCAGATTTCAATGAACCTCACGAACATCAATATCACTCCGGTGCATGTTGCGTTTGATGAAGTTTGTCGCAGTGCACAGTCGCGCGGAATTCGTGTGACCGGCTCTGAGCTTGTAGGCTTGATTCCATTGAACGCTATGCTTGAAGCTGGAAAGTATTTCCTTCGGAAGCAGCAACGTTCTGTCGGTGTTTCAGAGAAAGAGTTGATCAAAATTGCGATCAAATCGCTCGGACTCGATGAGCTTGGGCCATTCAAACCGGAAGAACGGATCATCGAGTATCTGCTCAAAGACAAAGCCGACGCGAAACTAGTGAGCATGACGCTGACCGAATTCGTTGATGAGACAGCAAGTGAAAGTCCGGCTCCTGGTGGTGGATCGATATCTGCTTACATGGGCGCTATGGGCGCAGCACTCGGTACAATGGTAGCCAATCTTTCTTCGCACAAACGCGGATGGGACGATCGTTGGGAAGAATTTTCAGTTTGGGCTGAGAAAGGACAGAAGTACCAGACCGAACTCATTCGTCTTGTGGATGAAGACACGAAAGCGTTCAACGTGATCATGTCGGCATTCGGATTACCAAAAGGTACAGACGAAGAAAAAGCTGCACGCACAAAAGCGATTCAGGATGCAACCAGATACGCGACGGAGATTCCTTTCCGAGTGATGGAGTCGTGTTTAAACTGCATGGACGTTGCGAAAGCAATGGCTGAGATCGGTAACCCAAATTCCGTTTCGGATGCTGGTGTTGGTGCGCTCGCTGCACGTTCAGGAGTGATGGGTGCTTATCTTAACGTTAAGATTAATGCAGCCGGGTTAAGCGACAAGACTTTTGCAGCAGAGATTGTTGCCAAAGGAAAGTCGATTCAGGATAAAGCGATTGCTCTGGAAGCGGAGATTCTTTCGATCGTAAACCAGAAGATCGGATAATAGATCTCCCATCTGTGCCAAGCACAAAACATTTACACGCGGTTCGCCGTTAAACAAAGTATATGGCGAGCATCCGGACATTTATAATGAATCATCCTTGGTTGGGAAGGATCGTATTCTTTTTTCCGGTTCAGCTTATACTTGTTCAATTCAAAAAGAACCCGATACTCATCATCTTCTGGTTGTTGCTCACCGGTTTCGTCACGGGAAAGATTGCTGCGAAGTATGGAATCTCACTACTTTTTGTTGATCCTGAATATCTGGGTGAAGTTGGATTTCTGTCCTTCCTCATTGTAGGATTCGCCTGCGGCGGATTCATCATGGCATACCAGATTTCATGTTACATCCACAACGCTTACCGGTTTCCGTTTCTCGCGACTGTTAGCCGACCTTTCGTGAAGTTTTGCATGAACAACATGATCATTCCCGGTGTGTTCATTCTTATTTATGGCTGGAACATCATCGATTTCCTGCGAACGGAACCAATTAGTGCCGGACAAGTAGTTTGGAACCTGACTGGTTTCGTAATGGGCAATCTGTTCTTCATTGTAATCTCTTTATTGTATTTCTTTCGAGCTGGAAAGGATCTTACTCAGATGTTCGGTATTCACGCAGCCTTCCGTGAAAAGAAAGTGAAGCGCATGATCATGTTCCGCGACCCAAAACTTAAGCAGTTGACGTGGAAAACAATTCAGATCGGCCAAGAAGCACGCGACTGGCATGTTGAAACCTATTTTATCTCCTTCTTCCGGATACGAAGAGCGCGTCCGTTCGGTCACTATGATAAAGAGCTGCTTAATCGGGTATTCAAACAGAATCATGGTCGCGCTGTGTTGTTTCAGATTGTAGTAATCATCACCTTGTTGCTATTCGGACTGATTCGTGATAGTGAGTACGCCATGATTCCGGCGGCGGCAAGTGTCATGCTTCTCTTCACGCTGTATCTCATGTTCACGGGAATTCTCAATACGTGGTTTCGCGGCTGGTCTACACTCGTAACAATACTACTGCTGGTCTTCTTCAACTGGATTGTGCAGTTCGGATTCTTCGGCAACGAAACAAAAGCATACGGACTCGATTACACCAAACCTAAGGTTGAGTACTCGATCCACACACTTTCAATTCTTGGTGGCGATACAGCAGCAATCCGCAGAGATTCTCTTGCGACCATACAGATGCTTGAAAACTGGTATGCCAAGAATGCAACAGTCGGAAATCCCAAACCGAAGATGACGATTGTATCCTGCAGCGGCGGCGGTTTACGTTCGTCTTTGTGGACATTCTACACCATGCGTTATCTCGACAGCATTTCCGGAAATCGCATGATGGACAACACGCCGCTCATTTGCGGTTCATCCGGAGGAATGCTTGGCGCTGCATTTTACCGCGAGTTGTATTACCGCGATGAACAAAACGGAACAATGAATCGTTTCGACCAGAAATACATTGAGGCGGTGAGTACCGACTTGTTGAATCCTATGGCTTTTTCTGTTGCCGTAAACGACTGGTTCCTTCCACTGCGCAGCTTTAAATATGACAGTGTTTCCTACGGAATGAACCGTGCGTATGCGTTTGAAGATGCCGTACTAAGAAACACAGAGGGAATTCTCGAGAAACCAATTTCTGAATACCGCGCTCCCGAAGCAAATGCTGAAATTCCCATGATGATTCTCGCTCCTACGATTGTAAACGATGGACGTAAACTGCTCATCAGTTCGCAAGGCATTTCTTATCTCACAGCCGGACCAAGCAATTTATCAGCAGAGTTTAACTACACGCCGGATGGAGTAGAGTTTTGCCGATTGTTTGCGGGCAGACATCCTGAAAACCTGCGCTTCACTTCTGCTTTAAGGATGAGCGCGACGTTTCCGTATATCACACCGTTAACTGAACTTCCAACGTCGCCATCAATTGAAGTCTTTGATGCGGGCATGCGGGATAACATAGGGACAGACAACGTTGTTCGCTTCCTGCAGATTTTCAACGACTGGCTTTCGGTTCATACTTCGGGAGTTATCATTGTACAAACCCGTGATAAACGAAAAGTGCGCGAGCCCGAAAAGAGTACAACGAACACCATGGTGAATTCACTGTCTCGACCGTTAAACAGTTTCTACAGCAATTTGTTCGGTGTTCAGGATTACAATCACGATCGCGAATTGATGACCGTAGGCGAATGGTTGAAAGTTCCGTTGGATGTAATTGACTTCGAGCTAAAGAATCAGGAACCCGATGTGATCTCACTGAGCTGGCACTTGACAGAGCGGGAAAAACTGAGAACAACCAACTGTATGAATATGGAGTTCAACCGGAATAATGTTCAACGTTATCTTCAGCTAACGGCTCGCGGTCGTGTTGAACTGTCGGAAGCTTATTGAAGCTTCACCAGATACATTCGTTCCAGACGTTCATCACGGGTTTCCGGATTCAGGAATGGAAACGACAGAAACTGCACCGGAAATCGTTTGTATTCCTTCACAGTAGCCAGGTTATACTTCGATTTGAGAATGTCCTGATATCCCGGTTCATCAGTGTAGATCCACATTGCTCCATACTTCTGGATTGTAGTGTCTACGTCTGTTGAATCGAGGTAAGTGTATCCAACTGCGCTCCGTGAATAGAAGTCGAGCGAGTGCTGAAAGATATCATGGTACATCCTGAATGCTTTCGGTGGAACATTATTATCAATAACCTCGCGCCCAACTTCATTTGAAACCTGGTACTTGAGCAGTTCGGGATAGAACTGGGAGAAACCTGTGTAGTAAAATGCGAGGAGAGCAACCAACAACGGAAGCATTATTCTTTCCGCAATTGTTTTTCGGGCAATAAAAAATGCAACACATGCGAAACATAAAAGAAGTACAACAAGCATGGTGAGCATTCCTGCACCGGGAAAAATAACGAGCAGGATAAGAAACACCACTGTGAAAAGTGCCACGGCAAAAAACAAACTGAATCCGACCGCAAATCGTGCCCAGAACTTTCGCAGCGGTTGCAATAAATCGGCCACGAGGAAACGTGCGGCTATTATTGCGGCGAGCGGAAAAGTGATGTAGATATAATGCGGCAACTTGTACTTCGAAGCTGAAAGCGCGAGGAAAATCAGAATGAATCCACCAGTTGCAAGCATTTCGTTCAGGTAGCCTGGTTTGAATCTGGATTTGACTAGTACAAACAGGTTCTTAAACAGTCCAAGCACAGTGAGAATGCTCCACGGAAAGAATGCCCACATGAATGTATGCGTGAAGAAGAAATTCGTTGCTCCGTTGTCGAATTTCGTTCCCCAGTCACTATCACCGGTGATGCGACCAAAACTTTGTGTCCAGAAATAGAATTCTATTCCTGACACTCCGGTTTGCCCATTGATGGTTTTCTCCGGATGCAAATCGTACTGGTTATACAAACCAATGCACATAGGCGTGAGTACGATGGCAACAACGGCGAGTCCGACAATCCACTGCCAGCGAAGAAAATTCACCCATTGTCGTTTGTAAGCGAATTCACAACTCAATGCAAAAACAGGCATCACCAGTCCAAGCGGACCTTTCGCTAACATCGCAATTCCGATTCCGGTAAAACCAAGAACAAGCGCCCGCCACGATTTCGTTTTCACGTACAACATCAATTGCCACAATGAAAATGCAAACGCACCCATAAGTAAAGTGTCTGTCCGCACATCATTCATCATAATGAAGAAGCCAAGACAAGATGCAACCATCAATCCGGCAAGTAAAGCTGTAATACGATTGTAGATAAGCTCCGTCAACTTGATAGTAGACCAAACTGCAAGCACTCCGAACAAAAACGAAGGCAATTTGTAAGCGAAATTCGAAATGCCCATGACCCACATGCTCATCGATGAGAGCCAGAATAACAAGGGTGGCTTATCGAGATAATCGTTGTAGCGATTGTGGAGTTCCATCCAGTTTCCGGTTTCCACCATTTCGCGAGACATTGAAGCATATTGCGCCGCGTCCACATCCATGACATCAACGAGCAATCCCGGAATGTAGATGATGAAGAATACAATGGTGAATAGGGCAAGAATACCCGGGCTGATCGTAAAACCAGAATCGTTTTGTTCTTCGATTGTCATCGTTTAATACTTGTGAAGCTCCAACAGCTTCTGTTCAAAACGTGATACGGGCAGGAAGTTCTGTTCGAGTTCAGCCGCAAAAGGAATTGGTGTATCGAGAGAAGCCACGCGCACTACCGGAGCGTCGAGTGACTCGAAACAATTTTCATTAATCAATGAACTGATTTCTCCTCCAATTCCTCCTGTTAGTGTGTCTTCATGCAACACAATTACCTTACCTGTTTTGCGAACACTGTTGAAAATAGTTTCAGTATCAAGCGGCAACAAAGTACGCAAGTCTACAATCTCTCCTTTGATTTGCGGGTGCTTCGCAAGTATGTCTTTCGCCCAATGCACACCGTAACCGTACGTGATGATGGAAACATCGCTTCCCTCCTGCACCACTGCTGCTTTGCCGATTTCAACATTATAATATCCGTCAGGAATTTCTTCGCTGATACTTCTGTACAAAGCTTTGTGCTCGAAGAACATCACCGGATTCGGATCTTCAAATGCGGCAATCAACAATCCCTTCGCGTCATACGGATTTGAAGGGTACACAACTTTCAATCCGGGAGTGTGAAAAAACCACGCTTCGTTGGATTGTGAGTGGAACGGCCCTGCAGCAACTCCTGCACCTGTAGGCATACGGATTACCACATCGGCATTCTGTCCCCAACGCCAGTGAATCTTCGCGAGGTTATTTATGATCTGATTAAATCCTTCCGTTACGAAATCGGCAAACTGCATTTCCATCATGGCCTTCATGCCGTTGATAGAAAGACCGAGTGCAGCTCCTACAATTGCAGATTCACACAACGGTGTATTACGTACGCGTTCCTTTCCGAATTCCTTCACAAATCCATCTGTGATTTTGAAAACTCCACCGTATTCTGCAATGTCTTGTCCCATAAGAACAAGATTGGAGTGTTTCATCATCGATTGGCGCAAACCATCGGAGATTGCATCAATCAATCGCTTATCCGATTTACGGTCACTTGGTTCTGCTTGCACAAAAGTGTGAGGAGCAAACAAATCTTTTACTTCCGAATCTGTATCTGCAACCGGACGTGCTTCTGCAAATGCTTTTTCAAGTCCGGTATCAATTTCGTTTTTAATTTTTGCGCGTGTTGCTTCAACAAATGGTGCATCGATAATTCCCGCTTGCAGCAAGAAGTTTTCGAAATTGGATACAGGATCCTTCACCGACCATTTGTCCTGAAGTCCTTCCGGATAATATTTTGTTCCGGAAGCCTCTTCGTGCCCGCGCATACGGAACGTTACACATTCCAGCAGGAATGGACGCGGACGCACACGTTGCTGACGCGTGATATCCTGAACTGCGTGATACACTTCGAGAATGTTGTTCCCATCAACCTGCATGGTTTCCATTCCGTAGCCAATTCCCTTATCGATAAATTGTTTGCAACGGAATTGTTCGGTTGAAGGTGTCGAAAGTCCCCACTGATTGTTTTCCACAGCGAAAATCACCGGAAGTTCCCACACAGCAGCCACATTAAGTGCTTCGTGAAAATCTCCTTCACTTGCGCCACCATCGCCGGTGAATACGAGTGTAGACTTCGCCTGTTTCTTCAGAAGATTTCCGAGCGCAATTCCATCAGCGATTCCGAGCTGCGGACCCAGGTGAGAAATCATTCCCACAATTTTATGTTCCTGTGTCCCGAAGTGAAAAGAACGATCGCGTCCTTTTGTAAATCCGTTTGGCTTTCCCTGAAATTGAGAAAACAATTTGTGCAGCGGAATATTTCTCGAAGTAAAAACACCCAGGTTACGATGCATTGGAAGAATGTATTCATCCTTATGCATAGCGAGTGCAGAACCTACTGAAGTTCCTTCCTGACCGAATCCGGAAAACCATTTTGAAATTCTTCCCTGGCGAAGGAGCACGAGCATTTTTTCTTCGATCATTCGGGGGCGAAGAATGTGCACGTAAATATTTTTCAGTTCGTCGTCCGCAAGTTTTTTACGGTCGAATTTGATAGTAGTTTCTGCAGTGATCATTGTTGTGGCAAAAGTAACACTTCGGTTCGGGAATGGAGAATGTGCGATGAGGAATGAAGGAAGTGGGGATTGGTAAAAGTTTGCAGCTAATATTATGATCGCATCCCTTACCACATGCTACAGTTACACGCAAAAAAAAAGAGAACGCAATCCGTTCTCTTTTTTTACTGTTAAAGGTTATCCTTCTTCAGATTACTTGATCAGTTTCTTAGCAACTGAATCAGCGTGATTTGCAGCAGCAGTTGAATCAGCAGCCATTTTAGCTGTTGCTTCAAGAGCAGCGATAGAATCAGCCGCGCGAGTTGAGTCAGCAGCAGCCATAATTTGCAAATTCATAATTGAGTCAGCAGCAGCGATTGAATCCTGCATTTTCTTTGCAAGGTCTTCAGCGTTTCCGCAGCCAGTAAGAACTGCCATTCCAGCAACGGCAGCTACAGCGAATACTTTTTTCATTTGAGTTGTTGGTCTTTTGGTTAAAACTTGCGCAAAGATATGTTAAGAAAGCATTGAGCTACATACTTTTCCACTTTTTTTTAACATGATATTGACAAAAGCAACAAAGCCCCGAACGTTAGTTCGAGGCTTTGTTTTTAACCTAAATCCGACGATTATTTCGCGCCAGGACGTGTTCCACCAACTTTCGGTGTTTCAGGGTTTTTAGGAGCCTTAGGCTTAGTTCCGCCTTTTCCTTTGTTCGCAGCCTCTGTAGAGTCAGCGATACGAGTTGAGTCAGCTACCCACTTAACACGAACTGCTGCCATTGAGTCAGCCATACGAGTTGAGTCAGCCTGAGCTTTTGCTGCCATTTCGATAGCCGCGATAGAATCAGCAGCACGAGTTGAATCAGCGATACGCTTTGCTTCAGCTTCTGCGTCCGGGCCGCAAGAAACGAGAGCTACCATTGCAGATACTGCAACGAATGAGAAGATTTTTTTCATTTTGTAATTAGAGTTTTGGTTAACCGGCGGCAAAGGTATAAGAAATTACCGAACTGCAAAAACTTTTTGATATTGAGTTGCGATAACGTACATTTGCACGGCTTTTGTAACGATAACCCAAAACAACCAAAAACTATAACATGAAAAAACAAATTCTTGCACTCGCATCTATCGCTTTGATTGGTGGAGCTATTTCTTTCACTTCTTGTAAGCAGGACGACATCACAGCTCCTGTAATCACTGTAACTGGTGGAAATACACAATCTCAGAACCTTCCTAACACTGCAGGAGCTGGTACTTGGACTAACCCAACTGTAACTGCAACTGATGACGAGGATGGAGATGTTTCTGGTAGCGTAACTGTAACTGGAACTGTTGATCCTAACACAGCTGGTTCTTACACTTTGACTTATACAGTGTCTGATGCTGCTGGTAACACTGCAACTGAAACAGTAACAGTAGCAGTCGTTAACTCTGCTGATTTTCTTGAGTCTAATTCTTTCGGTAACTGTCGCGATACTTGTCAGGTTACAGCTCCTTTCAACTATGATGCTGGCGTAACTGCAAGCAACACAGTAAACGGAAACTTCGTAATCAACAATTTCGGTGGTTTCGGAACTTCAATCAACGTTAACGCTGCATTGAGCGGATCTAACATCTCTGTTGGAGCGTCTCAGTCACTTGGTGGTAGCGCTTCAATCGTTGCTTGCAGCGGTGCAGTAACTAGCACTTCACCTGCTCAGTTTGGTCTTACTTACACTTGGACTGACGGTTCTTCAAGCGAGGTTTGTATCTCATTGTATCGTTAATTCATAACTGATATATTAAAGCCCGCTCCTGATTCAGGAGCGGGCTTTTTCATACTGAAATTTGAATGAAAAAAAAGCATACCCATTCCGGGCTCGTTTATTCTACCAATCGCGACTTCCGTCCCGACGAAGAAGAAACCACGCAGAAGTCCATAAGCCCAAACCAGCAGAATCTTAAGGTTTTTCTCGATAGATTGCCTGGCAATAAACTCGTAACGCGCATTAACGGTTTCCGTGGTCCTGAATCGGAACTCGATGCTTTGGGCAAGAAACTCAAACAACAATGCGGAACCGGCGGTTCGGTAAAGGAAGGTGAGATTTTATTACAGGGCGACAAGCGCGATCAAGTGCTCATGTTGCTTCAAAAGGCAGATTACAAAGCAAAGAAAGCCGGCGGATGAACCAATTTACGTCCTTCAATGGAGTAATTGTTGTTGAGTTGGCTTCCGTATTGGCCGGACCATCAGTAGGTAGCTTCTTCGCGGAAATGGGTGCAACCGTTATCAAAGTTGAAAATCCAAAAACGCAAGGTGATACCACCCGGAAATGGAAGACTCCAAACGAGGATCCGGATGCACCGGTTTCATCATATTATGCGAGCGCAAACTGGAAAAAGCAGGTCGTTTATCTGGACCTGACTCAATCTCGCGACATCGAGAAATTACATGATTACCTGAAGGACGCAACGATTCTTCTGGAGAACTTTAAACCCGGAGACGATATTAAATTCGGACTCGACTATCAGTCGCTTAAATCGCTGTATCCCAAATTAATAGTTGGGCACATACAAGGCTTTCCAGAC
The DNA here is from genome assembly GCA_040377305.1 of Flavobacteriales bacterium. Taxonomy (GTDB): domain Bacteria; phylum Bacteroidota; class Bacteroidia; order Palsa-965; family Palsa-965. The sequence goes on from JBEIPA010000010.1 coordinate 109,377, forward strand.
AACGATCGCCCGGCATTCGATGTAGTGCTTCAGGCAGAATCCGGTTACATTTCCCTGAACGGAAATGGGGGCGAAAATTTCAAATGGCCTCTGCCGATTGTTGACATTCTTGCCGCACATCAGCTTAAAGAAGGACTATTACTCGCGCTTATTCAGAAGCAGGAAACTCATGAGGGCTGCTTTGTAAGTGTTTCACTTTTTGATGCGGCCATTTCGGCGCTGCATAACATCGCTGGAAATGTGCTGATGGGCAATTCCAATCCCACTTCACTAGGCCGATTGCACCCAAACATTGCGCCTTATGGAGAAACCATAACCTCGTCTGACGGAATAACCCTGGTACTTGCGGTCGGAACTGACAAGCAGTTTACCGAGTTGTGTGTTGTCTTATGTTTATCAATCGATTACCAGAACAAATACTCAACAAATACTCAACGTGTTTCAGACCGGACTTCCATGGAGATTGAGCTTCGAAGTAAAGCTTCGGCAATATCTTTTGACGTGTTACAACAAGAGTTGATAGCTCGTAAAATACCTTTTGGTCGTGTTAAAACGGTGAAGGAAGTATTGGATTCATTACCCGAAGATGCATTTCTTTGCGAGACCATCGAAGGTGTCGATACAGTGAGAATGAGAACTGGGATTTTCAAAATCGCCCGTTAATTCCTACTTTTGTAATAACCTCTGCACCCAATAAAGCTGATGGCAAAAAGGCTTTTACTTATATTCTTATTAATTCTGCCTTTAATGGCTTTCTCGCAGCGCAATAAGCGTTACAAGTGGGAAGCATGTGTGGGCTTGGGTGCATCAAACTTTCTGGGCGATTTAGGAGGAGCAGATCAGATTGGGACGAACGGATTGAAGGATCTTGAGTTCACACTTACCAAGCCTGGGATTTCCGTAAATGCCCGCTACCGTAAAGGTCGCTACTGGGCTTACAAAGGTGGTTTCTATTGGGGAACTGTAAGTGGCTACGATTATCTCACCACAGAACGCTACCGACACAATCGCAACCTGCATTTCAAATCAAATATTTTCGAGTTCTCGGTAATGGGCGAATTTTATTTGACCAAAGAACGACCGGGACACGTTTATCGTTACAAGAAGCTGAAAGGGTGGAAACACATAGACATGCAGGTTTACCTCATGGCTGGAATTGGTGGATTCTATTATAATCCTAAAGCTGTTTGGGGAGGAAAGTATATTCCCTTGCAACCACTTGGGACAGAAGGACAAGGAATTAAACCCGGCACTAAGAAGTACAGCCGTGTGAGTATTTGTGTGCCTATTGGAATTGGATTTAAGTACGCACTTGATCGTCGCTGGAGCATTGGACTGGAAATTGGAATGCGCAAAACATTCACAGATTACATTGATGATGTGAGTACTGTTTATTACGATCCAATTGAAATCGGTAACGCGAACGGAACCATGGGTGCAGCAGCAGTATACCTTGCAAACCCTACGAACAACGAAGTAAATGCTGCGAACAATGGCGGTGTTAGTCCAACTGCAGTGGGACAGCAACGCGGAGATGCAAGTGATAATGACTCCTACATGTTCGTACACGTGACCGTGAATTACAAAATCGGGAAGTTCCGTAAGACCAAGTCGAAGTTCTAAGACTTGATGTTTACTGTCATACAACCTTCTTCACCACAACAACTCGAAAAGATTTTCGCTTTACGCTTCACCGTTTTACGGGCACCGTGGAATCAGGCCAAAGGAAGCGAGAGAGATGATGTAGAACATTCCTCGATTCATGCGTTGATTGAAGACCCGGCCGGAAATTGTATAGCAACCGGACGTTTGCAGTTCAACAATGAAAACGAAGCTCAGATCCGCTTCATGGCCGTAGATGAAAATTATCGCGGAAAAAAGTTAGGGAAACTGATCCTGGAATTTCTCGAGAAGAAGGCGGTGGAAAATAATCGCTGGAAGATGATCCTTCAAGCCAGACAGAATGCTGTCGATTTCTACGTTGCGAATGGATATGGTATTGAAGAAAAAACGTTCCTACTCTTCGACTCTATCCAGCATTACCGAATGAGTAAAAAGCTGAAGTAACTATTCGTCTTCCTTTTTCCAGCTTTCTTCTTTCTGACTACGCTTACTCAGCTTCGCTTCCACTTCCACAAATTCCCCAATCACTTCAATCAGCTTACTGCGTTCGGATTTCTCCAGTTGAAATCCCAAACTGATTTCCCGCTCTTCGTAATTGAACCGGATTGAATCACAATCGGTATTCCAAAAATCGCCGCCAATATTTCTGAGCCAGTTTGGACTTTCGGTATCTGAACTGCGAAGCTTCTTAATCTTGTTGATCTGGTAATCCTGTACCCATCCTCTGCCCTTCACATCCTTCTTATATTTCAATACTCCGTCAGCTATCTTAACTACTTCGTGGCCAAACTGTTTCCAGCGATACAAACGAAACAGGACGTAGAAGAAATACAACCAGAACGCGAGCCAGATTAACACGATGATTTTAGTTTTATCGAGCTCTATCTCGGAGAAATTCCAGATCATGAACAAGCCGCCAACAACCCACAACAAAAGAATCGCAAGCACAGTCCTGCTCTTCTTTCGGTCTACGACTGAAGAAATCACAATGCTGGTTCCTGCATCGCTTTGCACCACTGAAATACGATCGCTAAGGATTTCCATTGATATTCTTTCTGAATGGACGAATGATTAACCGCATGCCGCGATCATAATTGATATAGCTCACTATCCAGTTGAACAAAACGACAACACGGTTTCGGAATCCAACTAATGCCATGAGGTGAACGAACATCCACGCCAGCCATGCAATCAGTCCGCTACCTTTAATCCACGATGCTTCCATGATCGCACGATTTCTTCCGATCGTTGCCATCGAACCTTTATCCCTGTACCGGAAATTCTTTTGCTGACCGGACTTCAGGCTGCGCACCAGATTTTTTCCGATTACACTTCCCTGCTGAATTGCCACTTGCGCCACTTGCGGATGTCCTTTCGGATATTCCGGATCACCTTCCATTTGTGAAGCATCGCCGGCGACAAAAATATTTTCGTAACCGTTCACTTTACAGGTTCGGTCGGTGAGTATTCTGCCCGCTGGCGTAATCACCTGAGGATTCAAACCATTAACAGGAACTCCTTTGACACCTGCAGCCCAGATCAATGTCTTTGCATACAAAGTTCGGCCGGCGTTTGTCGTGATTTTAAATCCGTCGTAATCTGTAACCCGCGTGTTCACCCAGACATCAACGCCCATTTCCTTCAGGTACTCCAAAGCTTTACGCGATGATGTTTCACTGAACGAAGAAAGTACACGCGGACTACCATCAATCAGGTGAATCTGCATGCGCTCAAAATCCAGTTCCGGATAATCATTCGGCAATACATGCTTCTTTAACTCAGCCAGTGCGCCTGCAAGTTCAACACCCGTTGGTCCGGCTCCGGCGATTACGTAATCGAGCAAAGCTTCTTTCTCCGGACCTTCATCGGTTGTAAGTGCTTGTTCGAAGTTCTGGAGAATGTAGCTGCGCATATCCAACGCTTCACGCACTGATTTCATCTGCAATGTGAGCGCGCGCAGTTTCTCATTTCCGAAAAATGAAGTGTCTGTTCCGGTTGCCAGTACGAGATAATCGTAATGCAGTTCGCCGATCGTGGTTGTGATTTTGTTCTCTTCAGGATGAAGGTTTGTTACTTCCGCCATCCGGAAATAAAAGTCTTCGAATCCTTTGAATATTTTACGCAGCGGAAAAACAATAGAATCTGCTTCAATTCCTGCCGTAGCAACCTGATAAAGCAAAGGCTGAAACGTGTGAAAGTTGTTCTTGTCGATAAGTACGATCTGGAACTTATCGCTGAGCTGCCGAACAATTTCTATTCCGGCAAATCCGCCACCAATGACAACTACACGTTTCTTATTTGACTTTGGAACATCCACTATAAATTCGATTGAAGCGTGTAAATCAATGCATGCAAAGCAAGACGATAGCTATTCAAACCGAATCCACCTATCGTGCCAACTGCCTTGGGCGCTACATACGACACATGACGAAACTCTTCGCGTGCCATAACATTCGAGATGTGAACTTCGATTACCGGCGTTTTGATACCCGCTACCGCATCGCCAATTGCAACCGATGTGTGCGTGTAACCTCCGGGATTGAAGATGATACCGTCGTGTGTGAATCCCACTTCATGCAGCTTGTCGATGAGTTCTCCTTCAATGTTGCTTTGGAAATATTCCAGCCCCATTGTGGGATACTCCGCCTGAAGCTGCGCGAAATAATCTTCGAAGCTTTCCGTTCCATATACTTCAGGCTCCCGCTTTCCGAGAAGGTTGAGATTGGGTCCGTTGAGAATGAGAATTTTCACGGTGTAAAGGTACAGAATTAGGGATTGAGGAATGAGGTATGTGGAATGAGGGAAATGGAACATTGGATTCGTAAATTCACCGTGTGAGTTGGAAAGCAGACATAGCGGGATTCAAGAACTACCTGCGACTCGAAAAATCTCTTTCGGGTAATAGCGTGGAGGCTTATCTGCACGATGTGGAGAAACTATGTCAATATTTAGAGTTCAATAAGATTACAACTTCATCAACCGAACTTAAAGTTTCGGAGATACGTGGTTTTCTGAACTGGATCGGTGAACTCGGAATGACAGCTACTTCGCAGGCGAGAATTCTTTCTGGACTTCGCGCATTCTACAAGTACTTGTTGCATGAAAACATGATCAACAACGATCCAACAGAGTTGATCGATGCACCGAAGATCGGACGGCAATTACCTGACACGCTTGACGTAGAGGAAGTAGATCGTTTGCTAAATGCAGTTGACCGCAGCACACCTGAAGGCGAACGTAATCGCGCGATGCTGGAAGTACTTTATGGGTGCGGATTGCGTGTTTCAGAATTGGTTGAGTTGCGCATATCCCGCATTCACGCGTCTGAATCGTTCATCAGTGTTGTGGGAAAAGGCAACAAGGAACGATTGATTCCGATTGGAAAAACTGCGTTGAATCACATCGAGTTGTATCGCAATTCAATTCGGGTTCATGCTGAAGCGCAGAAAGGTGAAGAGGATATTCTGTTTCTCAACAATCGTGGAAGAAGATTATCGCGGGTGATGGTTTTTATGATCATCAAGCAACTCGCAGTGCTGGCGCAAATCAAGAAATCGATTTCTCCGCACACGTTTCGTCATTCATTCGCCACTCACCTTGTTGAAGGCGGAGCGGATTTACGGGCAGTGCAGGAAATGTTAGGCCATGCTTCGATCACGACTACGGAGATTTATACGCATGTTGATCGGAGGTTTTTGAAGGAGCAGGTGTTGATGTATCATCCGAGGAGTTCTAAGTCCTAAGTTCCAGATTTCTATTAAGTGCCATGTGGAGAATTGGTTTTCTGGCGTCATACTCAAAACGATGCTGGATGATTCGCTATTGTACTATATTTTTCCTGCTGATTTTCAATGGCGTAAGCAACGCTGTGTCTTGCCGACTCGTTGACACATCCGAAGCTTGTGACACGATTATCATCTCAATTGATCAGAAATTAATCCGAACCGTTTCAATTCCCGCGAGCGGGCAATATGATTCGACTACAACTGAGGTAAGAGTGATTGTTCAGATCAAGAACGAATGCAACATCCGCATTCAAGTCTGGTACAATTCTCTGTATTATGAATTGACTTTACCTTCGGATTTGCGCGCCTACGGACGTGTAATTCACTTGAGCATATATACGTCAAAGGTCAAGAAGAGCACACCATCTGTATGCAGTTACGGTGCGCAGGCCGGGCAGCTTGGAGTTTGCGGATATGGAATCGTCATGAAATGCGAGCCCAATGAATAACTACTCCGAAACCTTTTCCGCCGCTTCCTCCAGCAAATGCGCCTTCTCATCTCCCAGATATTTCTCCACGATCCAGTGGAAGAGATAAATGAGCGGAGTCAATCCAATTGCGATCATTAGTTTGAAAATGTAATTGGTTGCGCCGGTGCTCATCCATTGCGATATCGTGAAGATTCCGGGAACAACGAATCCGATGAACAAGACAATGAACGTATCGATGAGCTGAGAGATGACCGTTGATCCGGTAGCGCGCAACCAAATGTACTTCCCTCCAGTTCTCTTCTTGAAATACCAGAATACGAATGAGTCAACGAGTTGTCCGACGAAGAACGCGGTGATACTACCTGCGATAATCCACATCGATTGCCCGAAGACCGCGTTGAATTGTTCGTCGTTCACAACACCCGGAACAACAAACGCCTTGGGTTGCATGGCGAGGTAGACGATCAGAAATGTGATGGCGATCATTACGGATGTGATGACCGAAACCATTCTCAGAATTTTTCTCCCGTAATATTCGTTGATGATGTCGGTTGTAAGAAATACAATCGGCCAAGGCAGAATACCGACTATAGAAACGTAAGTTCCCATGCTACCGAGATCAATCTGGAACAACTTGGAACTGATCAACTCCGCCGTCACCGCGCAGGTAATGAACACTGCGATGAGCACTATGAGCAGACGTGTAGGTTTGTTGAGTTTCATCTGAAGTAAATATAAGCACAGATAATCTTGAGGTGCCAAATTGGTACTTCAAGTTGCTGTTGGGCAGTGCTTTTCCAGTGAAATCTTGAGGTGCCAAATTGGTACCTCAAGTTGTTGTTGGGCAGTGATTTTCCAGTGAAATCTTGAGGTGCCAACTTGGTACCTCAAGTTGCATTTTGGTGGTGTTTTACCACTGAAATCTTGAGGTGCCAATTTGGTACCTCAAGTCGCAGGTTGCGGTGTTGTACCATGAAATCTTGAGGTGCCAATTTGGTACCTCAAGTCGCAGGTTGCGGTGTTGTAACATGAAATCTTGAGGTGCCAATTTGGTACCTCAAGTTGACACAGGATTTAATCAATACTTTATATATTTGCACATATAATTCACTATTTATCCATCTATATACCAATTTAATATGAAAGCGACAAAAAGATCAGCAATACCGAATGAAAGAATCATGAATCGGATTTATTTCATTCGGGGACAAAAAGTGTTGATCGACAAAGATCTGGCATCACTCTACGCCGTTGAAACCAAAACATTGAATCGTGCTGTTCAACGTAACATCAAAAGGTTCCCGGCCGACTTTATGTTCCAACTCACTCCTGAAGAGACTGAAAACTTGAGGTACCAAATTGGCACCTCAAGCTGGGGCGGTAACAGAAGAATGCCACATGTATTCACCGAGCAAGGTGTTGCCATGCTTTCAGGTGTTCTAAATAGTGAGCGGGCAATAATGGTGAACATTCAGATCATGCGCGTCTTTACGGAAGTCCGCAAAATGTTATTCGATAACTCCGAACTCCGCCTTGCTATTGAGCAAATCAGAAAGAAGACAGAAAACAACACGAAAAATATTGAAGTGGTTTTCCGGTATTTCGACGACTTTCTCGCGGCAAAAGAAAAAGAGAAACGCAAAGCAAGGAAATCTCCAATTGGATTTAAGCTCCCGAACACGACACGAAAAAAAGTGGTTCGCAGAAAATCATGAGTGCTGTTCTAACTGAATCTTGAGGTACCAATTTGGCACCTCAAGATTGTTTTGCACTCAGAAATTCCTGAATACTATTAAACACTTTCCGGAGTTGCTCGCTGGAAATGCAATACGGCGGTATCACATAAATCACATTACCAAGTGGCCGGATGATTATTCCGCGTTCGTGAAAAAATGGCGCGACCTTCTCTCCTACTGCTGCGAGATAACCGTGCTCTTGCGATTTCAACTCAACGGCCAATATGGTTCCACATGCCCGTGCATCTTTTACAAGAGGGTTTCCCAGAAACCATTCAGCTGCTTCGCGCATTGATTCAATCAGTCCTTGTATCTCGTTCCTGGTCTTCGGCAATTCAAGCAATTCTAAACTAGCTACACTTGCTGCGCATGCCAACGGATTGGCGGTGTACGAATGCCCATGAAAGAATGTCTTCGTTCGATCTGCGGTTTCGTATGCAGAATAAATTTCCTTCGTACACAATGTTGCACCCAGCGGCATGAATCCACCCGTCAATCCTTTTGACAAACAAATGATATCCGGTTTGTGTTTGCAGCCGTCTGTCGCGAACATTTTTCCTGTGCGACCGAATCCAGTCATGACTTCATCGGCGATGGTTATCACGCCGTGTTGCTTACACACTGCAATTAAGTTGTCAAGTGCGGCGTGCGAGTACATGATCATTCCAGCAGCACCTTGCACGATGGGTTCGAAAATGAATGCAGCCGAATTGGCATCGAGGGTTTTCTTAAGCGCGGTTATTGATTCCTCTTCTCTTCCTGGTACAGGAACCGGGATGTGAATCACTTCAAACAAAAATGGACTGAACGCGTTGCTGAAAACATTTCTTGCACCAACGGACATACTTCCGAACGTATCTCCGTGGTATGCGTTTTCAAATGCAATTACTTTTGTGCGTGGAGTTACTTTGTTGTGCCAGTATTGGAAGGCCATTTTCAGTGCGACTTCTACTGAAGTTGAGCCATCGTCACTGTAAAACACCTTGTCCATGTAAGGCAACTGTGATTTCAGTTTTTCGGCGAGAGCTACTGCAGGTTCATGTGTGTATCCCGAAAACAACACATGCTCCATCTGATCGAGCTGCTGTTTGATTGCTTTCGTGATATGCGGATTGCAATGGCCGTGAATGTTCACCCACCAGGATGAAATGGCATCGATATAGGTGTTGTTGTTTTCATCGAACAACAGTGCTCCTTTGCCACGAACCATGGCAACATTAGGTTCGGTGCCAATTTGTGGTGTGAACGGATGCCAGATGTGTTGCTTGTCGCGATCGGAAAGAGAACTCACTTGAGACCGGGCCGGAAAAGCTCAGCGTACTTCGTGATCACATCGCGATTGATGATCGCTTCTTTCTGAATGTGGCCTAAACATTTCAGTCCGCTGTAGCTGAGAATGATGTCTTCTGAAAGTTTATGTGGAGGTCCATTGAAGATAATTCCCATTACAGGAATATTGCGAAACTTCAACGAGTCTATTGAAAGAATGGAGTGGTTAATGCTTCCGAGATAATTCTGAATCACCAACACAACTTCCGCCTTGCACTTAATGATAAGATCGACGATGAATTCGCGATCATTCAGCGGAACCATAATTCCACCGGCTCCTTCGATAACGAGAACATTGTCTGTGTTCGGCACTTCAATGGAATCGAGTGTGATTTGCTTTCCTTCGAGTTCTGCTGCTGCATGCGGTGACATATACTGACGAAGCACATAAGATTCAGGGTGAATTTTTGTGCGCTCGTTCGTAATGTACTTCTTCAGTTTATCAGAATCGGTTGAGAAGTAACTGCCGGTTTGTACAGGCTTCCAGTAATCGGCTTGCAAAGCTTCGCAGATAATTGCCGAAGCAACTGTCTTGCCTACATCTGTTCCGATTCCCGTCACGAAAATCCTCTTCATACTGGTAAAGCGCTAGGTAGTTAGGTTGTCAAAAATGGCTTATTTATCTGAAAAAAGTAAGCGTTTAGGTAAATAATTTCAGGATTTATCGACAAGTGACTGAGAAATGGCAGCGATCAGACGATCAATCTCAGCAGTCGTATTGTAAGAATGCAATATGATACGGAGACGTTCGCTGCCAGCTTTAACTGTCGGAGAAAGAACAGGCCGAACATCCAAACCGGCAGACTGACAAACCTCGGCAACATTCCGAACATCGCTATTGCCCGGAACTATGATTCCCTGAATCGGAGAATCGGAGCGAATGAGCTTAGGCTTAAGCATTGATGCAGACACGGCAGTCTGAAAATAATCCAGAAGTCGTTTCAGGTCAACTCTTGCCTGTTCCGCTTCTTCTGCAAACTTCAGGCTGCAGCGAATTGCAGATAGATCGTGCATGGGCAACGCCGTTGAGTAAATAAACGGACGTGCGAAGTTGATGAGATAATTGATCAATGTATGACTTCCGCAAACAGCTGCTCCGTGCACACCAAATGCTTTGCCGAAAGTAAACAGGCGGGCGAAAACCCGTTTCTCCAATCCTTGTTGCACGCACATTCCTGAACCGTGATCGCCATACACACCACCGCTGTGCGCTTCATCAAGAATCAGGGCTGCGTTGTAATACTCACAGAGTTCAACCAGTTTTTTCAGATCAGGACTGTCGCCATCCATGGAGTAAATCGTTTCTGCAACAACCCATTTTTCACCTTCTGATTTTACAAGCAGATCTTCGAGGTGATTCAAATCGTTGTGACGAAATGACCATGCGCGGCAACCCGACATGCGGATTCCATCTCGTACAGAAGCGTGAATGAGGTCGTCGTATATCACCGTTCCGCTTCGCGATGGCAAAGCACTGAACAATGCAAGGTTCGCGGTATAGCCTGAGTTGAATACGAGCGAAGAATCGCTGCTGAAAAATTCCGCGATTACTTCTTCGAGATAGTGTGCGTAGGTTGAATCTCCAGAGAGTAAACGTGAACCTCCTGAGCCAATGAATCGTGCTTCTCCGTTCGATTGCATGCGTACCCATGCATCGTGGCATAAATCAGCAAGCTTACCGGAACGCGCGAAACCGAGGTAATCGTTTGAGGAAAAATCAGCTTTGGAAAAATCTGCGGGACGAAGTGTACGGAATGAATTCTCGTTGAATCTTTTCCTGAGCCTTTGAGAAAGAATTTCCTCTGGTCCGATATTCGATGTCATTCAGTCAGCAAGTATTTAAGTAGGTACTTCCGGAAGAATCTACTTGAGTTCATCAACTACGGATGGATCGTAACGAAGTCCGATCATCAGCGAGTACGTTAGAATATTGTGCTTTACAACTCCGCCGGGCGAATCAACCGCCTGATTCTTGAAATACTTAAACTCGCAAGCCGGACGAAGGAAAAGATAGACGCCTGGAAATATAGCGATGTCTGCAATAGGACTCAGATTGACGAACGTACTGTTTGCGAGTGCGTCAGATCCGAAAAGATTGATTCTATCTACGTTGTTGAAACTGAAGAAACCGAGATTCATGTTCGCGCTGAGTGAATACTTAGAACGTGCTTCGGGCCAGAAGGGAACTTCCATCTGCATGTAGATCTTGTCGAAACGGAAACTTTCATCAAAAATGATTCCGCTTCCACCGGTCTGGCTCATCTGATTCTGAAGAACAATTTGTGTGAGAAAGAATTTTTCGAAATTCATGCCCAACCCGAATCGCAAATTGCCTGCGGGAAAGAGTACACCGAGATCGTAAAACTGGCTTGAATTTTTTGCGCGAAACTTTGAATCGCCGTTCGTAATTGCAGAACCGTTCTGATCGTAGATTGAAGTTTGGGTAAGCTCGGAAAACCAGTGTGCATTCCCCATTCCGTACGCCACATAAACCAGGTACTTTTCGTTATTCTGTTTCGGAACTGAATACCATTTCTGTGCAGTAGCCTGCGAACAGAAAATCAGAACGAAAAGTGCGAGTATGTGTAGGCCTTTTTTCAAGATTACGTCAGTTCAGGTAGTGGTAGTCCCGTCGATTCTTTCTTCGCGTATTTAAACGGCTCACGCGAACGTAATCCGAGGATTGAAAACAATTCCATGTCTTGGTTGAATGCCGGATTCGGAGTAGTAAGCAGTTTATCGCCGGCGAAAATTGAATTTGCTCCAGCCATGAAACAAAGTGCCTGTGCTTCATTCGACATTTCCAGACGACCAGCAGATAAACGCACTACAGTTTTAGGCATAACAATTCGCGTAACTGCAATCATGCGTACAATATCCCACGTTGGAACTTTAGGCTGATTCTCCAACGGAGTTCCTGCTACAGCCACAAGCGAGTTTATAGGAACTGACTCGGGATGCGGTGCAAGTCCGCTCAGCGTTTTGAGCATTCCTAAACGATCTGCAGTGGTCTCACCCATTCCGATGATTCCACCCGAACAGATTGTCATTCCTGCTTTTCGCACGTTCTTCAGTGTATCGAGACGATCCTGGTAATTACGTGTGGTAATCACTTCTCCGTAAAACTCTTCGGATGAATCGAGGTTGTGATTGTATGCATAAACTCCGGCAGCCGAAAGCTTCTGAGCTTGTTCTTCGGTAAGCATTCCCAACGTGCAACAAACTTCCATTTCGTGTTTGTTGATGGTCTTCACCATGTCGAGAACGCGATCGAAATCAGAATTGTCGCGCACTTCACGCCACGCAGCGCCTAAGCACATGCGCGATGCTCCACCCGCTTTCGCATTAGAAGCTGCTTCTTCAACTTCCGTAACGGAGAGAAGTTTCTGCACTTTCACATTCGTATGGTAACGCGCAGCCTGCGGACAATACCCGCAGTCCTCAGAACATCCCCCGGTTTTGATAGAAAGTAGCGAGCTCACCTGAACTTCTTGCGGATCGAAGTTTTGGCGGTGAACTGTAGCTGCTTTGTAAATAAGGTCAAGTAATGGAAGGTCGTAAAGACCAGTCAACTGCTCAAGTGTCCAATTGTGACGGATTTCGCTCATAATCAATAATCCAAAGATAGAAATTTAGCCCTCTTTTACAAGGAATTCGCGTGCGAAGATAAACGTCAGATCGATTCCGAAATTCAGGATTCTGTCATTCAGAAAACTTATCGAATCGCGAAATTCGGAATTCCGGAATTACATTTGCCGCATGCGCATTGATATCATCACAGTTTTACCCGAGTTGATCAAAGGATCTTTCGAGCATTCCATCATGAAAAGAGCTCAGAATAAGGGTTTGGCAGAGATAAATCTGATCCAACTGCGTGATTATGCCACGGATAAGCACAATTCTGTGGATGATTATGCCTTTGGTGGAGGTGCCGGAATGGTGATGAAGATTGAACCGATTGCTGCCTGTATTGCCGATCTTAAATCGAAACGCGAATACGATGAAGTTATTTATATGAGTCCGGATGGAGAATTGTTCGATCAACCTATGGCAAATAAGTTATCCACGTTGAAAAATTTAATCATCCTTTGCGGACATTACAAAGGTGTAGATGATCGCGTGCGCCAGCATTTGATAACGCGTGAAATTTCAATCGGAGATTATGTGTTGTCGGGCGGTGAACTTGCGGCTGCCGTTGTTGCCGATGGAATTATTCGTCTGCTTCCGGGAGTATTGAATGATGAAACATCGGCATTGAGTGATTCCTTCCAGGATAATTTATTGGCTCCACCTGTGTATACACGTCCGGCGGAATTCAATGGATGGAAAGTTCCCGATATTCTTCTGAGCGGCCACGAAGTAAAAATAAATGAATGGCGTCACGAACAAAGTGTTAAGCGCACGAAAGAACGTCGTCCTGGTCTTCAGGATTGAGGTTGTTGTGTTGCATGTTCAGATGCTTTTTGATTTGCGTCTGCTAGTGCGACGAGAATTTCATCGCGTTCCTTTTTCGAAACAACAACTGTGTCTGTAAAACGATCGTGCCAACCTCTATCGCTGAAACACGAGAACGCTTCGAACGGAATAAAGCGAATAAGCGAGCGAGTCAATGCAGTTTGCGGATCGGGTGGAGTTCCTTTTTTCATCATGACTACTCTGCCGAAAATCATTTTGCCCGGTGTAGAAGCAAATTTCCATTCGAAGAAAGAATAAAAAGCAAATGCAATTAACCAACCTGTTGGAGTTATCGTATACGCCAACGCCATTGTGACACTGTAGGACTCATGCACGCCCGAAGCAGAAATAATCGGAAGAACCATGCCTATGCCGCTGTTCAGTACGGACAAGATCAGTGCATCAACAAAGAAATGCGAGAACCGTTCGAATCCAGTAATCACTTTCACAGGACGAACGCCCCAATAGTCTTCTTTCGTTCGCACACGTTTTCCGGTCGCATCTTTTACTTCTCGCGTCCTCGTTCTTCGCTGTGGAATATTTGTAATGTCGAACACTAAATCTGCGGACCCTGTTGAGCGCGATACTGCTCTGCATTTCTCTGCGTTTCTTCTACTTCCATTTTTGTGATTGCATCAAAGAGCTTATCAGCTTCGTCTTTGTTTACCACAAAAGTTTTTGACCATTGGTCGTGCCAGCCACGCGGCCACAAGCAGGAAATGGCTTCGAATGGAACCCACCGGCAAATTGTGCGCAAGAGAATGCGCGGAAAATCGGGGCGCTCACCATGTTCATCAATTACCACACGACCGAGTAGCATCTTCCCAGGAGTAGATCCGAAAAATCCTTCGAACCCGGCGTAGTAAATGAAATTATATAACAACGCCAGTGCAATGAGCTTGAGCTGAAGAGCAATAAGTTCATTTGGCTGCATGCTATACATGTCGGGATTCTTGAAGGCAAAGGCGAGATTGATGAGATAGCTTACGCCTTGCAACACGAGATAATCCAAAATGTAATGTCCGAATCGTGCCCATCCACGAACCACATTCACCTCACGGTAAGTGTAATACGGCTCGCCCGTGATTTTGTACTTGATTTCAACGATTTCCGTGATTTTATGTCTCCGAAAGTTCTCCACCTGATTTTAAGTCGTTAGATTTTCAAAGAAAGCAAGATTTCTTGCTCTTTTAAGCGAAAACCGTATATTTGCACTCCATTTCGGAAAAATACTAATACAAAGTCGTCATGAACCTGCTTCAATTTGCTGAATCACAGCTAGTTAATAAGTCAAACCACCCGGGATTCCGCGCTGGTGACACAGTGAATATTCACTACAAAATCAAAGAAGGTGAAAAAGAACGCGTTCAGCAGTTCACAGGTGTTGTTCTTCAGCGCCGCGGACACAATGCTGTAGCATCTTTCACTGTTCGTAAAATGTCGAACGGAATTGGTGTTGAGCGTATTTTTCCTTTGCACTCACCTTTCATTGAGAAAATCGAAGTGAAGAAAAAAGGTGTTGTACGTCGTGCACGTATTTTCTACCTGCGCAACCTTACAGGAAAGGCTGCACGTATCACGGAGAAAATCCAAACGTCAGAAACTGCAGAAGCTTAAGCTACTGTATTCAAATACTTGCAGACCCTGCCAAATGGCGGGGTTTGTTATTTTTAGGGTTCGCCATTTGTTCATATTTCGTTAATCCCCAATACGCATTGAGGATTTAACTTTACAACAACAGGTGAACATCCTATAGGCTTACGCCGTAACCACTTGTGCAATTGTTGTTCATCATGCACAAGTACGTCCAACTGCTTCTATTACTTTTCTCACTGGAAGGATTTTCTCAGTCGTCCTTCACAGTAATCGGAACGCCGTACACACAGGATTTCAATTCGCTTCCGAACGTAACGGACGGTGCAGATCTCGCAACGTGGACCAACAACAGCACGTTATTAGGATGGTACATCGATGAAAATGGTTCAGGGGGCGCAACTTGCAACGCTACATCATGTAACGATCGACCATCCATTGAAGCCACGTACACTACAATGAATAATTCGGGGAATGCATACATCTATGCATCCGGCGCCGATCGAAGTCTCGGTTCCAGAGCTGCGGGATCAACAGCAACCATTTTCTACGGAGTACGGATACAGAACAACACGGGACAGGCGATTACGTCATTATATGTCGACTACTACGGCGAACAGTGGTCGATTGCAGAAAACGGAGCGAACGTAAATACAAATGCATTTTCATATCAGGTTGGAACAACTGTTACAAGTTTGTCGGCAGGCAGTTGGACAAATGTACCTGCGCTTGACTTCACGCAAGTGTGGACTAGTTCACAAAGTGCAGGTCTGGGTGGAAGTGCGTGCGGTGGTTCAAGCACCCAATGCCTGGCGTTGGATGGAAACAATGCAGCGAACCGAAGGCGAATTCAAGGTTGCATAACCGTGTCGATTCCCATTGGAGATGAAATAATGCTGCGCTGGAGCGACGTTGACAATGGTGCGAACGATCATCATTTACAGATTGATGATGTGTTTGTTTATCCGTTTGATGTTTCGTGTGCTACAGTGCTGCCCGTTGATTGGCTTTCATTCACCGCCGAAAGAGCCGGAGAAACTGCTTTGTTGAAGTGGGCAACCTCGTCGGAAGAGGATAACGACTATTTCTCCATTGAACGACTTAACGAAAACGGATATTTTGTCAGCATCGGAACCATGAGCGGAAATGGTACCACTTCACAGCCGCATGAATATAGTTTCGTCGATGAGACTCCTTTCATGGGAGTGAACTATTATCGGATCCGGCAGGTTGACTTTAACGGTCAATCTACTTTTACAGGTGTGCAACCCGTTGAATTCGGCGAATCGCCTGCGTTCAGCGCATACGTGTATTACGATGGTGAATTACATTTCCAGCAAGCGAATAACTATGGCAACACCACCATTACTGTTTTTGCCGACGACGGCCGGGTCTTATCCCGGATTGAGAGTGCTTCTGAAAATGGTGTGCTCGAGCGTCCTTTTGCGAGTGGTGTCTACTTCATTCGCTTCGAAAACAGGGAGGGAGTAATTATCGTGAAGCAGTTGATTATTCTTTAGGAATCGTCAGCACTTTGACACCGCTCACTGGGAATAATTCTGACTTAAGAAGATCTTGTACTGTAATTCCGGTAGAGATCGATAGCGATAGAAAATTCTCTACACGTTCCTGCAGCGTATTATCCGGGAGAGTTTTGTCGCGTAATTTTTTAAACTGTGTCGCAAAAACTTCTTCGCGCTGTTTGATCGCACGCATCATCCGCACTTCAACAACCTTCAGCGCATCGCCGGCCTTCTTCATTTCCGCTTCAGCGAATGCACGCAATGTTGCATCGGCGCGCGAAGCTTTTTCTGCGACGGTTGAACGAAGCAGCGTTAGAATTTCCTGTTCATTCTCCAATGAAAGCTCCTCTCCTGCCCGATCTGCCAATTTCCTTTTGAGTGCTTCATCGAAATCGGAAGTGAGCTCCTGAACGGTTACGCGATTCTTATGCATCCATTCGAAATCCTTCTGCGCAATCTGCATTCCGAAAAAACGTGGCTGCAAAACAGGGAACGCAACACGGTAATGCTCGAACATCTTCTTGTACTGAAGCCAGTAAACCAGTTCGCCCGGTCCACCAACATACGCCACATTCGGTAATATGACTTGCTGGTACAAAGGACGCAAAACTACATTCGGACTAAATTTTTCGGGATTCGTTTTTGCTTCCTGAATCAGTTCATCTGTTGCAGTATCAATTCGCTTACGGGAAGTTCCTTCGAGGTGAAACAGATTTATTGCACGGGGCTTCACCTGAAGCTCATAACGTTTGTTCGAAAGAAAAGAGGAAGTTTCCTGCACGCATTTTTCAGCGTTATGATTGACGAGATCATCGTAGAAAATTCCGGCAACAGCTTTTTTAAGCTCAGCGTCGTCGGGATCAATACAAATGATTGCATCACCAAACAACCAGTGCACGAACTCACGTGTTGCAGCAGCGATTGTTTTTCCCGGCGCGTAAATTTTCTTGAGCACTGCCGACATTTCCAACGCTTGCGGAGATGACCCTAACAAGCCAGCCATCTCTTCAATGAAGGCTCCAATGTCATTTGTATTTAGACGACCTACAGCACCTTCCTGCGTAGTATTCCAGGAAATCTTCTTGCCGAACATGGTCACAGAACGAACTTCTTCAACATCGTGGTCTTCTGTTGCCATCCAATACACAGGAACAACCGTTGCGTTGTACATTTTCGACAACTTATCGGCTAGCTGGATAACGGATGCAATTTTGTACACAAAATAAGACGGACCTCCAGCAATACACAATTGATGTCCGGTTGTAACTGTACTGGAATTATTCAGCGAAAGTCTATCGAGCAGAGCCTTTGGCAACAGTTCAGGGTTCGCCTGATATTGTTGCGTTATTGTATTTACTAAATGGATTCGGTTAATGCCGCTACCTTGTGCCCGGCGAATTGCATAGTCATATCCCTTTTGATCAGGACGAAAATCATAAAGCGTTTCCAGCTCAGGCAGTCCGTTTACGTAGTCGAGAAACAGACGGGAAAATCCAGTCAGTTGATTAAACGGTAATTCTGAAGCTGTAATCATGCAGGTCAAAATTAAGGATAATGATCGGGCTCGGAATTAACAACTTACACTATTGTTGCGCACAATAATAGAATTTGCAGGATGGGTTAGCGGTATTTACACTATTGAAGTTGAACTGCCTGAAGTAACGAGGCCTGCGCGACTGAACGTTCAGTAATCCGGCACCTATTAAAAAATCCTGCTTCAGTGAGTGAAGCAGGATTTTTTTGAAGTGTAGTCCTTAGTTTGCCGTTATCGTAAACTCCACTCTTCGGTTCATCGCCCGTCCGGCATCATTTTCATTGCTGTCAACAGGATTACTTTCTCCGTATCCTTTTGAGCTTACTCTATTCATGGCTATTCCGTGATTCACGAGATATGTACGTACTGCTGCTGCTCGATCTTCCGACAAACGTTGATTGTCTGCATCGGTACCAACATTATCGGTATGTCCGGATATTTCTATAGACATAGACGGATTTTCATTCATCATTTTTACCACCCGATCGAGTTCAGGAAAGGATTCTGATTTTAGTTCAGCTTTGCCCGTTTCGAAAAATATATTGTTTAGTCGCACCACCTGGCCTTTTTCGATAGGGACGAGATAAAGGTCACGTGTAATTTCCTGGTACCCGGAAAGTGAAGTGAGATCCATGTTTTCACTGAGCGCGTAGTACCCATTCGCAATTGCGTTAAAGCCATAATTCGATCCGAATGGAAGTACGATCTGATAGTCTCCGGTTTCCTCATTCGATACGGCAGTACCTACTGTGGTCGCACCGGGAAGGAGCTGATAAATTACCGCGGCACTTACTGGTTTGCCGGTTTGTTTATCGAGCACTTTGCCGCGTATCAGAACTACTGGTTCCGGACGCATTTCTTCCCGCAATTTTACCCTGCAAATATCTGTTCTGTTGGATCCATTGCTCCGTGATAAATACGCTTCATTTCCTTTAGCCGCAACAGAATACCACGCATCCCAGTCAGAGGAATTCACGTCCGGTCCGAGATTGACGGGTTCACTCCATTTTTGCCAGGTACTATCGAGCCGTTTAGACATCCAGATGTCGCAACTTCCATATCCGCCGGGACGATCAGATGAATAATACAGTGTAACACCATCTGCAGCGAGGAACGGCGAGAACTCTTCGTAACTTTCTGTATTGAGTCCGATTGCGACCGGCTCAGTGTATGAATTTTCATCTTCACGGAAACTGATATAAATGTCATGAGTCTTTTTCTTCTTTGGAACAAATGCCATTAGGAGAACCGAATTGGAGGAGTGCATATTACTTGAAACCGTTGTTCCTTCCTGATTCATTTTTTCGTAATTCTTCACTCTAATTCCAACCGGTTCCGTCCACCCGTTTTTTCCTAACGTGCAAAATGAAAACCCATCTTTCTGATACTCACCTTTGGAATAATAACCTTTCAGGTAACGCGTGTTTCCGTCGGCACTGAACCCAACAAGTGCACTGTAGTATTGCTGATTGAAAGGAGCATTAAGATGTCGTGCTGCACTCCATTCTCCGTTTTCCAGTTTACACATCCAGATATCCTGGGTATGTTCCGGATGCATGGAATTATCCGGATGGTCTTCGCGGATGAAGAACAACTTTTGTCCGTCTGGAGTAATCAATGGGTTCAATTCACTGGTTGGACTGTTCACTCGCGAATCAAGAAACTCCACTGAGTAACCGGGATTGTCACGAAACGATAGCACCAACAGAGCGGCGCAAAAAATTACAGGCAGACGAAGCGGTTTCATGGTTACTCCTTTTCTATGACCTGACCTTTGTCGTTCGTACCTTCCGGTCGTTTGTAACCAAGTGCCGCCATTTTTCTGCGCATGAGCGGAAACATGAATGATCCGGTACAGTAGAGTCCATCACCCGGGCGTACACCGACTTCGACGCCTGCAGCAAACGCCTTTTTCTTTTTTACATTTCTGTCTTCACAAGGCATTCCGTAGAAACCAACCCGAAAACCTATTGGTCCGTTGAGCACATCTTTGTTACCAACCTGTCCACCGCTAAATGTTGTAAGATTTCTAACCGGACAAAATATAAGATCCGCGTAAACACGGAACATTCCAGAGCGGGATGCCTGTCCGTCTGTATTTGTATTGATAAAAACATTGCTGACTGTAAACCTTGAAAGGCCAACATAAACACCCACATTGGTGAGGTTCCCCTCAATGTCTGATCCACCTTCGGTCAGTTCGCGGGAGAAGGGGTTACGTTTGAAATACAGTCCGCCGCGTGCATGAATAAGTATTCGCTGCTGTGCTGGAATGCGTATAAACTTTGTCGTTTCAACGGTCTGTCCGCTCGAGTTTGTAGATTCTGAAATGGAGAGTACTACTTTTGTATTCTGTTTCGTGCGTGTTCTATCGGTTAGCGTAAACATTCCACCCGCTTCAATCTGCAAAGCTGCTTTACATTCCTTACCAAAAGCCAGCCTGCCTAGGGTCAATGTTCCATATCGGAACGCATAATCGAATCCGAACCGTTTCTGAACAAAGCCCATACCGGTTATTCCAGTGTTGAACGACGATCCATCAATGTTTTTGAAACCGAAGTCCATTTGAAACGGATCCAGAAACATCCAGAAATTGCAGATATCATTCGGATCATCGCGGGTTACTTTATAATCGACATTGTTCTGCGCATTTGAAGTAATTACGAGGCAAAGCAACAGAGGCAGAAACAGTATTTTTTTCATGAGTCTATATTTGTTCACACAAATGTTGCGTATACGAGCATGTAAAGGAATACGGCATTAACCCTATTTTTGAGGTACTGTATTGTAGATAAAAAAAGCGCGAAGGGGCGTAACCCGGACATCAGATGAAATTTCTTGGTACTTATGTGATGCTATTATTCTCTGTGCTCTCCGGTGCACAGGGCATGCGCTTTTCACATCTCGATCAGAAGCAGGGGTTGTCGCAGAATACACCCGATTGTTTTTTGCAAGACAGTGAAGGGTTGATGTGGATTGGAACGCAAGACGGATTGAACCGTTACGACGGTTATACATTCACTGTATTGCGCTCCGTTCCCGGAGACACCAACTCACTTACCGACAATTTCATTCTTGCGCTGGCTGAAGACTCCGACAATAACATCTGGATCGGCACGCGTAATGGAATTTGTGTTTACGTTAAAAGCGAAAACAAATTTTATCGATACCGTTCTATTTACGAAGACCCCGATGATTTTCACGCAGCAGTGAGAAATATCGTCGCGATTAATGAAGGTGGAGTTGTGTTTTGCACAAAGTCACGCAATCTGGTTTCGGTGAAATATGATGCAACCCATCATCACATCATTGCAACAGGTTTAGTTGATGAATCGAACGTATATGCATTTGCATACGAAAAACAAACCGGAGAACTGGCGTTTCTGCTTAATGACCGACTCTGTATTGGTTTGCCGGGAAATGCAACGATTACCTGCTCGTTGAACCTTGCCGGAAAGCCAATCATTTCCATGCTTCTCGACGGAGAACACCTGTTCCTGAATGATAGTCTCAATATCCTCCATATTCCGATTCGCACACAGGGAATACCAGAAACAATTTACACGTGCGACTCCAAGGTGGCATGTATGTCAATTGGTCCAAATCATTCTGTGTGGATTGGCACACTCGAAGGTTTGCGAGTGATCAATTCCCCATTGAGCTCACCAGTGATTGAAGTCGCAACAGAAAACAAGCTGGACTACTTCGGGCTGAACGGAAATCGTCTGGAAGCACTTTACTGCACGCGCGAAAACATCATGTGGGTTGGAACAGTTGGCGGAATCAACATTTACGATCCGCTGCAGAAACGTTTCATTGTGCTGGACGGAATCCTGAGTACTCCAACACAGGACGCTATCTGGTTTGTAATGTCTATAGGCGAAATAGTTTTATGGGCTAATGACAAAGGACTGATGACGTATAGTGAAAGTCCGCTTCCGCGATGGGTGAATAGTATCCCTAAGGAGTTGCCCTATTCTGCCGGTGGATTTGACTCCAGAAACAGATTGTGGCTTGGCACGAAAAATCAGGGTGTGATAATCGTGGATACGGCAAATAACACAGTGGATACACGTCTCAAATCGCACCCCGTATTTGCCGGTGTGTCTGTAATGGATTTTTGTTCGGACAATGGATCCATGTGGATTGCCTCCATAGGCTCGCTTTGTGTTGTACAAGAAAATGACCTGGAAGTAAAAATCATCCGTTCGCGACAGGTTCATGCGAAGGACATTTCAACGGCGTATTTCAGTGCCCTTGAAAAAGATGATCAACATCGGATATATGTGGGTACTGCAACGGGACTTGCCGTTTTTGCGCCTACAGATACCAACGTACAATGGATTGTCAATGATCCTGCGACTCCAAATTCGCTGGCTTATAACATCGTCAATGACCTATTCATCCTTGGCGACAATTTGTGGATAGCTACAATGGGTTCCGGACTTGACCGAATGAATATTCGTACCCAGGATTTCATTCACTACTCTACAGGCAACGGACTCGCTAATAATACCATTTATGGAATTGAAGCAGGTAACTCCGATGAGTTGTGGTTAAGTTCAAACGAAGGAATGATCCAACTGAATATAAACAATGGCATTTCGCGAAACTTCACGATGCGGGATGGTTTGACGAGCAACGAGTTTGTGCTAAATAAACATTCTTCCAACAAGAATGCAACGCAACTCTACTTCGGATCGTCAAACGGCCTAGTGAACTTTTCGCCGGATGATTTTCGCACGCTATCGCCACCCGTT
Organism: Flavobacteriales bacterium; assembly: GCA_040377305.1. Taxonomy (GTDB): domain Bacteria; phylum Bacteroidota; class Bacteroidia; order Palsa-965; family Palsa-965. The sequence goes on from JBEIPA010000010.1 coordinate 132,146, forward strand.
TTGCCGATCATTACCCGGATGACAGTTAACTATAAGCCGCGCACACAATTCATGTCTGATGAATTACAATTGAAATCTGATGAGCGCAACATAAGTTTTGAGTTTTCCGCAATCGATTTCCGCAATCAGGATAAGATCAGTTACGCGTATAAGCTTGAAGGATTTGACACAGCGTGGCACAATACCGGAATTGCAGAGCGATCAGCGAATTTCACGAACCTGCCTTACGGTACGTATCATTTCATGGTTCGATACCGGATTGGCGGTGGCGAATGGTCTTCTACAATACTTGAGAAGAAAATTGTGATAGCAACTCCTTTTTATGCGACAACCTGGTTCACTATACTGATGATTCTTGCGGGTATTACACTGATTGCTTTGATCGTACGATACATTTCACAAAGAACACTGCGCAAACAGATCGAAGAATTGCGTGTACAGGAACAAATCAGAAATGAAAAGGAAAGAATTTCACGCGACTTACACGACAATGTTGGCGCTCAGCTTACTTATGTGATTTCTTCACTCGATAACTTATCGTACACGTTACAAAGAAAAAAAGTGGATCTGGAATCGGAAAAACTGGATCAGCTCGGTGAATTTGCGCGCGGTACAATGGATCAGTTACGTGAGAGTATCTGGGCAATTAATTCAGAACAAATCAAGCTGAGTGAACTTGCAGCAAAGTGGAAACAATATCTCGCACAACTTGCCGATACCCGGAGTAATTTTTCAGGCCAGGTTGCTTTCAGCGGCACCGATGTAACGCTCAAACCCGCTACGGCAATAGAAGTGCACCGGATTATTCAGGAAGCTATTTCAAATGCATTTCGTCATTCGAACGGCACGAACATCCTCGTTGAAGTTGATATTGAAAACAATAAACCCTCCGTTTCTGTTATTGATAACGGTCGTGGTATGAGTGAACAACCGGAAAAAGACGGGCATTACGGACTCCGCAATATGAAGGAACGGGCCAAACGAATAAACGGCGATCTATCGTTCCGGACAGATTCCAACGGAACGAATGTTCATTTGTTCTGGCATCATAATTAGGGCACTTGACGTATTGTAATCGGACTGTACACCTCCTACTTTTGTAGTATGAAAATCAGAATTGGATTGGCCGAAGATGTTCCTCATTTGCAGAAGGCGATCAGCGATATGCTGTTCAATTTCGAGAACGTGGACCTCGTGTTTATTGCAGGGAATGGCAAAGCACTTGTAGAGAAACTTGCTACGGAGAAAGTTGATCTGATTCTGATGGACATCAACATGCCGGAGATGAATGGGATTGAAGCAACCGCAGCAGTCCGCAAACGTTATCCGGAGATCAAGATCGTGATGCTTACTGTGTTCGACGATGGAGATAATATCTTCAACGCAATTCTAGCAGGAGCAAACGGATATTTACTGAAAGACTCGAAACCGGCACGCTTGCTTACTGCGATAGAAGATGCCATGGACGGTGGTGCGCCTATGTCGCCAAGCATTGCTACGAAAGCTTTGCAACTACTTCGTGGCGATCGCACAGAGCCGCTTCCTGAGGAAAACGATTTTCAGCTTACCAAACGCGAACTGGAAATCCTGGAGCAACTTGCTACTGGCGCAACCTATCAGGAAATTGCAGACAAACTTTTCATCTCTGCTAAAACCGTTCGTAAGCATATTGAAAATATTTACGGAAAGCTGCAGGCTCACAATAAGATTGAGGCGATACAGATTGCGCAAAAACATAAGTTGCTGAGTATAGCCGGAGTTTCTCTCGCGTTTCTGTTCAGTTAACGTTTTGCTAACTTTACGGGATGTTGAAACCACTTCCCACCCTTCCCAATCCCTGGATCACACACAAGAGCGAGAAAGTTTACGACTCGCCGTGGATTGCACTGACTAAACACGATGTTACTAATCCGAACGGACATCCGGGAACGTATTCTGTCATTCACTTTCAGAATCTGGCGATCGGTGTGATTGTGTTGGATGAGCAATTGAACACGTGGCTGGTTGGGCAGTGGCGTTATCCGCTTGAGAAATACACCTGGGAAATTCCGGAAGGCGGTGGAAAAATCGGAGTTGATCCATTGATTTCTGCGCAACGTGAATTACTCGAGGAAACCGGAATCACCGCGAAGAAGTGGACGCAAATTCTGGAAATGCATTTGAGTAATTCTGCTTCTGATGAACATTGTTTGATTTACCTTGCTCAGGATCTCGCGTTCGGAGAATCAATGCCGGAAGAAGATGAAGCCCTCGAAGTTGTAAAGATTCCCTTCGATGAATTTTACCAGCGCGTGGAATCAGGAGAAATTACGGATAGTCTGACTGTTGCTGCGGCACTGAAAATTAAAATCATGCTGCAAGAGAAAAAAATATAACTGAAAATTGATAGTTGATAACTGATAAAAGAAAGAGCCGATAAGAATACCGGCTCTTTTCTTTTAGCTATCAATTTTCAGATAGCAGCAATTCTGTTTTTTTACCACTTAATGTTCATCTCATTCAACAGATAGCCAGCACCCGCGTACTTATCAATCACGAACAATGTATAGCGTACATCGAGTGAAATGTTGCGGCAGATATTGGGATCGTAATTGATATCGCTCATGGTTCCTTCCCAAACGCGATCGAAGTTGGTTCCAATCAAATCTCCATTTGCATCGAGCACCGGACTTCCTGAATTTCCACCCGTCGTATGATTCGATGCAATGAAACAGGTGTGAATTTTTCCATCCTTCGGATCAGCGTATTTGCCGTAATCCTTATTGTCCACGAGAAGTTGAATCTTATTCGGCACGATGTAATCTTCCACTTCCGGATGATTCTTATCCTTCGCAATAAGTCCATCCAACGTTGTATACCAGCTGTACATGTAGCCGTCTTTCGCCGTCGCATCAGGATATCCTTGTACTTGTCCGTAAGTGACACGCAAAGTTGAATTCGCATCCGGATAGAAGTTCTTCTCCTTGAAAACAACCATCTGCGCTTCCATATAAATTCTGCTCAGTCGATTAAGTTCATTATTCAACTGCTGGAATCTTGGTAAGATATGCACGTTAAAGTGTGTGTACAACTGATCCATCAAAACAAAAGCCGGATCATCGGCAATCGATTTCCATTTGGATGCATCGTACGTTTCAAGTAGAGCTTTCACTTTGTCTTTTTTCGTGAACATGCTTTTGGAATAGATACCGGCGTAATACTTATCCCAGTTTCCCTTGTGTTTCGTCTTCACCTCGTTGAACACAGGAGGTTTCTTATCCGCAGCCATTCCCTTATCCATCTCTTTAGAAACCGCAACCGCAATTCGTTGATCGAGTTTTGCATTGTAATCTTTGAAATAACCATCAACGCCATCCTTCAGTGCTTTCAGTGCTGCATCAAATTCTTTCTGATTGATTTTCTCTGCCTTGCTGAGATCAACCAGTTTTCGATAGTTACTGAGGTAACGAACAAGCTCTATCGACAATGCACCTTCATTCATGTAATCGCCGGCCTGTTGCCACGGAATCATTTCTGCGTGTGTTGCTTTCAATTCAGGTAGTACAGTTCCGTATTTCTGTTGCAAAGTCTGATCGGCAGCAATTCGTGTGTTGAAAATAGCTTCCATGCTCACCTTTCGCCCTATTGCATCGTTCTGTTTCAAGCCAAGCATTTCTCCTTGCCATTTCTTCCAGGCATTTGCAGTTCCATTCCGCTTTGATGCATACTGAATCCGAACTTCATCGCTCTTCGCCATTTCTTCACGCATGATGTCGAGACGAATGGTTCGCAAAGTAACTTTCACCGGATCAGAATAATTTGCAATAAGATCAACTCCGTAAGAACTCAAATACTCTGTTGTTCTTCCCGGAAAACCATACACCAGAGTAAAGTCTCCGGCCTTCACGCCACGCGCGTTGATTGAAAGTGATTTCTTCGGAACGTACGGAACATTATTAGCAGAATACGCAGCGGGTTTATTGTCTGCTCCGGCGTAAATGCGGAACAATGAAAAATCGGCAGTGTGACGTGGCCAAACCCAATTGTCTGTATCGCCTCCGAAGTTGCCAAGCGCCATTGGAGGAGCTCCAACCATGCGAACATCCGTATAGGTTTCTGTCATGAACATATAGAAAACATTTCCATAATAGAATGCGCGCACCATTGCGGCCTGCGATCCTTTGGAATATGATTTCTCCATCTCCGTCATCTTCGCTTGTATTGCCGCAGTGCGATCTGCTTCATTCATTTCGCTTTTCACTGCCGTCAATACTTCATTCGTTACATCCTGCATGCTGATGATGAACATTGCAGTCAATCCCGGACAAGGTTTTTCTTCTGCAGCGTTCATCGCCCAGAATCCATTCGTGAGATAATCATTCCCTACACTGCTGTGCATCTGTATGAATGAGAAACCGCAATGGTGATTGGTGAGCAACAAACCTTTCTGCGAGATCAATTCGGCTGTACAACCACCGCCGAACTGACAGATTGCATCTTTCAGCGAAGTCTGGTTTACACTGTAAATATCCTCGGCAGTAAGTTTGAACCCGCGCGATTGCATATCGGTAATAGTCATGCCTTCCAGAAGATTGGGAAGCCACATACCTTCATCAGCATTCAACTTAGGAAAGACGCTTAATGAAAGCGCCGCGAAAAACAGAAGTCGTTTGATCATAATATCCTGCAAAAAAACACCGGAATCGTTCCGATGCATAGTGCGACTAAATTACTCAATAAACCGCCTGGAAGTTGTTAGAAAATGATAAGCGGTAAACGCTATTTGCCATTGGGAAGAGCCTCAATTAATCGTGGCAAATCAATGCCGAATCATTCCGTCGGCTGGCTTTAGCTACGTAGCCTCAAATTACCAGGCTTGTTTCCCGTACTTGACTTCGAGTCGCTTAATGAGCGGGCGTACGATTGCAACACCCGCAAAGAAAAGAGCAAGACCAATTCCGAAAAAGAGCACTATTCTTTCAGTCGTAGATAATGTACGATCTCCACCATTGATAAGCGAGAATGGCCATACATTCAGATTCAAGACAAGCAACGTAACCCCAATTGCGAACAATGCACAGATCACTTCCATGCCGCGTGCCACCTTCGATTTCGGTTGCGCCTTCTTCGGTTTCGTACTAGTCTTAGTTCCGATTAATACATTCGCTTTCGACTTAAGCTTTGCTTTGTTCTCTTCAATGCTGCGACGATTCTTTTCTATAAGTTCGTCTGCTTTCTGCGAGATATTGTCGAACGGGTTACTCATTGACTGGTGCAGTATAACCGTGTTGTTTCATAAACGCGCGCGCATATTCACTACTCTTCTCGCGATCAATCGGCATGTCGAATGTTTTGGACTTCGATGAATGAGGAACGAACCCGGATTTTAGAACTGAAAGTACAGTAGTGGTTATGTTAATGTCTTCCATTTCCGACTCTTCAACTGTGAAAATAGAATCGGCTGTCATGTAAGAATAACTGTATGCAAGAGACTGAGATGCTATTGCATAAACATCAATTGGTTCACCACTAGGTCGTTTATATAGAACAATGAGAATATCAATATTGTCCGGACCGTCTTCATAATCACCGGCACTGCTTAAACAGAACCACAATGCATTGACCTCATTATTAATTTCCGAGCGTCCATTACAGTAAATGGACTTATAGGTTGTAGGATCAAAGCCCGGAGGAAACATTTCATAACCGGTGGCGGAATCAATTTTTAACCCTGGAAGTTTTTGCATTGCTCCCGGTTCTATCAACGTGGGTAAAATCACGCGAACTGCAGTAGCAGTCATGTCCGCGTATACGTTAGTGTACAAAATTGTAGTTGTATCAATACGATCGACAGAATCGTGTACATCCGAACTTTCAACAGGTGGATTGCCACATGAGCACAACAATGAAATCAGAACTATTGACAATAACAACCTCCGCATGAAACGAAGTTAAACTACTTTTTGCAAGTATACGCTACTGGAAAAACTTGTCAGCGACGTCCTTCGCTTTGTCGTCAGCCTGATTGTCGGGGCCAAATGTTGAAGTCTGTTCATCACTAATTCCGAAATTGCCTTTTCCAATTGCAACAGTTTTCGTGGTGACCATTGTTTTGTCGCCTTTGTCAATGAATACTTCCCGCATGAAAGTCGGAGAATCGATTTTTGCATAACCAAGGCCTACACCTTTTGTAGCTGCGAGATGAGCAACACTCGGCGCATCCTTGTTATACAACACAATCCAAATGTCTTTGTTCTCTGAACCTTGCACTTCCATTCTGAACCACAAGGCATGAACAAAGGGCTCAACTTCGTGTTGTGCAATTGCATATACATTCACTTCATCAGGAATACCGAATGCAGGTGGAAATAACTTCATTGCGTCTTCGTGAGAAAGTGCAATGTTACTTCCAAACGCGCTGTCGGTGTGAATCCACTTCGGAAAAGTCAGTTTTGCCAGCTGAGCTTTCAGGTCAGTATAAATTGCCGGAATTTCCGCGGGAGTATGTGTTACTGAAGTCATGACGCTATCGACCACTACTGAGTCGCTATTATCCTGAACGACTTCCGTACCACAAGAAGCGAGCAGCATAAGAATAGAAAATGTGAACCCGAACGCGCGCAACATATCAAATCACTTTACCGTAGAGATCGAACTCTTCTGCTTTATCAATTTTCACGTTCGCAAAATCGCCGATGCGCACGTAAGAATCTTTCGCAGCTACGAGCACTTCATTATCCACTTCCGGAGAATCAGCCTCTGTTCTTCCGATGAACCAATCCCCTTCTTTGCGATCGAAGAGAACTTTATATGTGTTACCGACTTTCGCCTGATTTACAGCGAAAGAAATTCCCTGCTGCACTTCCATAACAGCTTCTGCTCTTGCCTGCTTAACTTCTGCCGGAACATCGTCCTTCAACGAATATGCGCCCGTATTTTCTTCATGAGAGTACGTGAAAATTCCGAGACGATCGAAACGTGTGTCTTCAATCCAACGCAGCATTTCTTCGTGATCTTGCTCTGTTTCGCCAGGATAACCTGCAATCAATGTTGTGCGCAATGTAATTCCGGGAACTTTATCACGAATCTGATTCACAAGATCAATCGTCTTCTGCTTCGTGGTACCGCGCTTCATGCTCTTCAGCATGTTGTCGGTAATGTGCTGAAGCGGCATATCGAGGTATTTGCACACTTTCGGATTGTCGCGCATCACATCAAGGACATCGAGAGGAAACCCACTCGGGAATGCATAATGCAAGCGAATCCAGTCAATGCCGTCAACTTCGGAAAGCTTAGTGAGTAATTCACCAAGATTTCTTTTGCCGTAAAGATCCAATCCGTAATAGGTTGAATCCTGTGCAATCACGATGAGTTCCTTCGTTCCGTTTTTCGCGAGATTCTGCGACTGCGAAACGAGCTGTTCCATCGGAGTCGAAATGTGTTTCCCGCGCATCAACGGAATTGCACAAAAAGAACACGGACGATCGCACCCTTCTGATATTTTCAGATAAGCATAATGCTGCGGTGTGCTGAGAATACGTTCCCCAACTAATTCATGTTTGTAATCGGCCTTTAGTGTTTTGAGCATGCGCGGAAGATCACGCGTACCGAACCATGCATCGACTTCCGGAATTTCTTTCTCCAGATCGTGCTTGTATCGTTCGCTCAAACAACCTGTGACGTAAACCTTCTCGACCAGCCCTTTCTCCTTTGCACTTGCAAACTGAAGAATCGTGTTTACACTTTCCTCTTTGGCGTTGTCGATGAATCCACAGGTATTGATAATTACGATTGCCGCGTCTCCACTTTTACTTTCGTGCTCTACTTCGTAATTGTTTGCTTTGAGCTGGCCCATCAGAACCTCGGAGTCGAAAATATTCTTCGAGCAACCGAGCGTTACCACGTTCACTTTATTCTTGCGTAATGTCTTCGTTTTCACGGGGCAAAGATAGCTAAATGAGTTGGGAGATTGGAGTTGGGAGTTGGTAGAAGGGCACGTTTCACGGGGAGAATAGGCGCTTCTCCTGTTAATTCATGAAAACCTTACACCCTTATGCCGATCAGAAGCACATCATCCACCTGTTCCGCAATTCCCTTCCAGGTAATGAATTCTCTGTGAAGCTTCGCATCCTGCTCCTGCATTTCGTCGGATGAAATTGCAATCAGGTATTGCTTCAATTGACTGTATTTGTACTTCTTGTTCTTTGGTCCACCAAACTGATCTGCATACCCGTCCGTGAACGTATAAATGACATCACCACTATTCAATTCAATTGTTTGTTGATTGAAGGACTTGTTTTCCACCGCTCCGATACCAACTGGTTGTTTGTCTGCTTTGTATTCCAGTATCTCTCCATTTCTAAACAGCCATAAACTGTTGTTAGCTGCAGCAAAGCATAATTCAGTTTGCTTACGATCAATCCGGCAAAGAACCATGTCCATCCCATCCTTATTCTCTCCGCTGATCCCTTTTTGTTTCAGAGAACTGATTATACGATCACGCATCATGTCCAATATCCGGCCTGGTTCGGTCAACTTTCTCTCGATGACGACTTCATTCAGCAGGGCCATGCCGAGCATACTCATAAATCCACCAGGAACTCCGTGTCCGGTGCAGTCTGCAGTAGCGTAGAATACATGCGTTTCGGTTTCTGCTACCCAATAAAAATCGCCGCTGACAATATCCTTTGGCCTGTAATGCACAAATGAATTTCTGAAATGGGTTCTGAACTGATCCACACTTGGCAGAATTGCCGACTGAATACGACTTGCATAATTTATACTATCGGTGATGTCTTTGTTCTTGCTCTCAATTTCAAGATTCTGCAGTTCTACTTCTTCCTTTTGTGATGCAATGAGCATCTTTTGCCTTTGCGATGTGCGGTATCGATTGAACACGAAGACCAGGAAGAACAATGCGAGCAGGAGAAACGCTGCTCCTGAGTAAATAATAATCCATTTTCGCTTTTTATCCTCCTCGTAAATAGCATTGTTCTTATCCTGTTCTGCTTTATCAAGTTCTTTCTGCTTTTCAAACTTGTAATTCATTTCCATGCGAAGCATTTCATCTTTCTGGCTGTCCCTTTTCAGACTGTCGCTTACTTCGAGATAGCGCTTTAGATTATACAATGCCTTTTCCGTATTTCCGGTTTGCTCGTATAAATCACTTAGTGATTTATAGGCTTCCATAATGCGGTCCGTCATTCCCTTCTCCGTTGATAGTACTAACGAGCTGTCAAAGTACAATTCCGCCATTGCATAATTTTTCAATCCGTTTGCACTGTTCCCCACGGCTACATACTGCGAAGAAATCAAACGATCGTCTTTAAATTTTTGTGCAAGAGCCAACGAATGCAAACCCGAGGCAAGCGCTTCACTGTACTTTCCCTGGTTGCTGAGAATAATGCCTTTCATTCCTAAAGCGTATCCCAGATTCTCGCTTTCTGCCTGACCATTCACGGCAAGACAGTTCTCAATCACCATTAAGGCCATGGAATCATCATCGAGCAGTTGGTACGTGTTTGCTATATTGTAATAGGTTGTACCGACACTTTCGGCGTTACCATACACAGTGTCTAATCGTAATGCAGCGCTATACATATCAAGTGCCTGCCTGTGCTGTCCGGATAAATTATACAAGTTCCCCAGGCTGCTGTAAGCGGAACTTAGAATTGCGCTGTCCCCAAGTGCACGTTTGATTTCTATGGACTGAATGCAATAATCAAGCGCACCTTTATAATCGCCAAGAAATGCTTTTTGATTTCCAACTCCCTGTAATGCCGAAGCCTGTGTTTTTTTGTCGCCCACACTGTCCGCTAATACCGACGCAGCATCAAATCCACGCATTGCTTCTACGTATTGTCCGCCCATCGCAGCTAGCACTCCCGTCTGATACTGCGCGCGCGCTTCTCCACGAATGTAGTTCCTGCTTCTGGATGCTTCGAGTGCATTCTCTATGTAGAAACCGGCGGAATCCACTTGATTCTTTTTCCGATACATCGCACCGAGCTCGATCTGCGCATCAATAACGGCAGTGTCGGACCTCGATGATACAATTACCTCCCGAAGGGAATCCAGCTTTCCCTGTTGTGCCAGCAGACAACATGGCATCACTACAATCAGACTCAGCAAGAAGCTTAGTTTACGCATCCGGCAATCAGATTTTAATTCCAATAATTAAAACATCATCCACCTGCTCCAAATTACCTTTCCAATGTATGAATACATCCAGCAATTTTTCGTGCTGATCATTCATGTTCATGGACGAGTTCTCCTGCAGCAATTCCTTCAAGGGTTTGTACTTGAACTTCTTGCCTTTGTCTCCACCAAACTGGTCAGCGAATCCATCAGTAAATGTGTAGATAATGTCGCCTTTCTCAAGCGAAACCGAATGACTCGTGAAGCTGACACCGGAAGTCGCACCAATTCCAACCGGTTGCTTGTCCGGATTGTAAACCGTGATTACACCTCTTCTGCAAATCCACACCGGATTGTTCGCAGCTGAGAACAGTAAATGATTGGTCTTCTTATCTATTCTGCACAGCACCATATCCATACCGTCTTTGTTCTCTCCTGATTCTCCGGTTTGACGCAATGCAGAAATTACTTTATCGCGCATTTGATTGAGTACTTGCGAGGGTTCAATCACCTGATGATCGTTCACAATTTCATTCAGCAACGAAGCTCCGAGAATACTCATGAATCCTCCCGGAACTCCATGACCTGTGCAATCGACTGTTGCGTAAAAGATATATTCTTCCGTTTCTGACAGCCAGAAAAAATCTCCACTTACGATATCCTTTGGCTGATAGAGAACAAAGGAATCGCGCAATGCGCGCTGCATGAGATCGGATTGAGGTAAAATTGCCTGCTGAATTCTACGTGCGTATGTAATGCTGTCGGTGATACTCTTGTTCTTTTCTTCGATGACCGATTTCTGGATTTCCATCTGGTCGCGCTGCGTTTCTACTTCCGCTTTCTGTTGCTGAATCAGAATATTCTGCCTGCGTGTTACTTGCGCGCGATTGTACAGGAACCATGCAAATGCGATCGCAAGAAGTAAAACCAGTGAACCTAATCCTATCCAGATTTTCTGCTGCTGCAGTTTCGCTTCGGTGATTGCATCCTTCGCATCCTGTTCTGCTCTCTCGAGTTTTTGTTGCGCTTCGAAATTCGATTTCATCTGCTTGCGGGCAATTTCCGTTTGCATGTCCACATCGGTGAGGCTATCGCGGTACGTGACGTACAACTCATAATGAACAAAAGCGCTGTCCCACTTTTTGATCTTCTGAAAATAGGCGGTATAACTTCGGTGAACTTCCTGAAGGTTCTGAAGATCGTCCATTTGATACGCGCATGTTCTCGCTTTATCGAGATAAATCTCAGCCTGCTCGTGTTGATTACGCTCTACAAATAAGTTGGCCAGATGCATGTACTCGACAATCATTATGCGCATATCCTGTTGATCTTCTGCGATGACCAGTGCCTTCCGGTAATAGAACTCCGCCGAATCCAGTTTCTTGTCATCAAAGAAAATGGAAGCCATCAATCCATACGAGTATGCCTGAATTTGGTTGTAGCCGACACTATCAGCAATCTGTATCGAACGCTTGAGGTAGTACCATGCTTCGTTATCCCGTTTCAGGAGGTGAAGTGAATTACCCATGTTGAAATAATCATCGGTAAGCTTCGCATAATCGCCAAAACGTTTGTGAATGACCGCAGCTTGTGAGAAATAGGTCAACGCCGTGTCATACTGATTCATGGAGTGATACACGTTGCCGATGTTGTTCAGTGCAGAAGCCATTGCAAGGCTGTCGCCTATTTCACGTTTGATACGCAAACACTCCAGATGCAAATCAATGGCGCCTGTCTGATCACCCATCATTCCCAGTAGTCCGCCCATTGCTGTAAGGACAGAAGAGTAATTCTTCAGATCGCCAATCGACTTCAGCGTGTCGCGGGCTGCAGAATAATAGTGAAGAGCGGAATCAAGATCTCCAACGATGAAATGTGCAATGCCGATGTAATAGAGAGATCGTCCAATCCCATTAGCATACTTCAATTTCTGCGAGAGATCAAATGCTTTCTGCGCGTAAATCTTCGACGTGTCACTATAACCCGCCTTGCGGTATTCGTAAGACAATTCGATGTAAGCCAGTACAACAGAAGTATCTGTTTTCGAAGTTTTGATCACACGACTCAGTGAATCGATCTTCACTTTGTTCTGCGCCGACAAATTTCCATTGAGAAAACATGCTACCCAAATAAATATGCAGGCGATTTTTCTCATAGCTGAATTCCGATTATCAGTACATCATCCACCTGTTCGAGATTGCCTTTCCATTGAGTAAAAGCGTATTCCAAAGAACTACCTCGTTGCTCCACATCCATCGAAGCGAGACCCGCTATTTTGTCTTTCAACTGCGCGTGCTTAAATTTCTTACCACGCGGACCGCCGAACTGATCGACATATCCGTCCGTGAATAAATAGAAAATATCTCCCGGTTTCGAATCCCACTGATGCAGTGTAAATGGTTTTGTGTCTCCTTCGTGAATACCAATGGGTTGCTTGTCGGCTTTGAATTCATGCAACATGTTTTCCCGCCAGATCCACACCGGATTATTCGCGCATGCAAATTGCACCTTTCCCGTTGCGAAATCGAACTGCGCAACTACACAGTCCATTCCGTCTTTACCCTTTTCCTCTGCACCATCCGGATTTAATGAACTGATGATTTGTTCGCGCTGTTTGTTCAACAAAAGATCAGGTCGTTCAATCTTTTGTTCGGTTATCAATTCACGAAGAATGGAAATATTAAGCAGAGACATGAAAGCTCCGGGAACGCCGTGGCCTGTACAGTCGCCTACGCATAACACGAATTTTCCCGAAGGCGTTTCGGCTGCGAAATAAAAATCGCCACTTACAATGTCTTTGGGTTTGTAAAGTATAAAGTGTTGAGGGAGATTTTTTTTCATCAACGCTACCGGGGCGAGAAGTGCCGACTGAATACGTCGCGCGTAGTTTATACTATCTGTAATGGCTTTACTCTTTTCCTCGATCGCTTCCTTCTGTTCTTCAATTTGCGTAGCATACTTGCGGTTCTCATTCTTGAACATACGAATGGCAAGAAACACGAGCAATAACACGAAGGGAACATTTGGATAGCCGAGCCAACGTTCAGTATTGGTTACAGCATAATATGGAGTAACATGATCCAGCAGGTAAACATTGCCCAGCATGATGACCACCGTTATACCGAAATACCACATGATTGTTTTGCGGTCATCAAACAGAATATTGCAGGCAATCGGAAGAAACATGAAATAATAATACGAATTCGTAACCGCTCCGAAAATGAAACTGAACGCACTGAGGAAAACGAAACCGTACCACATGCCAAAGTGAAATGCCATTGAATACCTCCGTTTGCTGACCATGATCAGAATGGCCGCACTTTGCAGAACCGAATAAACTGTAGCAATTGTTGCGAAGTAATATTCCTTGGCAAACGCAAGAAAGAAATAGAAAACGGAAATAACGAGAACCGTGAAAATCGCCGTATTGTAAACGCGTAATCGGTTTCTGAGCACAAAGCTTTCACCTTCTGCAATTCCGGTATTGACGATACGGTTGTAAAACTGTTTCATCAGTCGACGCTAGCCGACTCTAATCTACGAAAATGAGAATGGGATTTACTTATTTCGTGAAGAGGGAATTCACGAATTCTTTCTTGTCAAATAGCTGCAAATCGGTCATTTTCTCACCTACACCGATGTAGCGAACCGGAATCTTGAACTGATCGGAAATCCCGATTACTACGCCACCTTTTGCAGTTCCGTCGAGCTTTGTGATTGCCAGTGCCGTTACGTCTGTTGCCGCTGTGAATTGCTTGCATTGCTCAATTGCATTCTGTCCGGTTGAACCATCGAGTACCAGGAGAACTTCATGCGGAGCATCCGGCACAACCTTTTGCATGACTTTACGGATCTTCCCAAGTTCAGCCATGAGATTCACTTTATTGTGAAGACGACCTGCCGTGTCGATGATTGCAATATCTACACCTTTCGCCACTGCCGAACTCACCGTATCGAAAGCAACGGAAGCAGGATCAGCGCCCATACCCTGGGAAATAATCGGAACATCAACGCGCGATGCCCAGACTCCCAGCTGATCAACCGCAGCAGCACGGAAAGTATCTGCAGCGCCAAGCATGACATTTTTGCCAGCTTGCTTGAATTGATAAGCGAGCTTACCAATTGTAGTTGTCTTGCCAACACCATTCACACCGACAACCATAATTACGTATGGCTTCTTCCCCGAAGGAATATCAAACTCCGCCGAGTCGGACGATTTATTTTCTGAAAGTAGTGTTGCAATTTCATCGCGAAGAATAGAATCGAGTTCGGACGTGTTCACGTATTTATCGCGAGCTACTCTTTCTTCAATGCGGCGGATAATTTTCAGTGTTGTTTCTACACCTACATCAGAAGTGATGAGAACTTCTTCGAGATTGTCCAGCACTTCTGCATCGACTTCCGATTTCCCAACTACCGCGCGCGCAATTTTCGAGAAGAATCCTTCCTTGGTTTTTGACAAACCCTGATCAAGACTTTCCTTTTTCTCCTTATTGAAAAAACCAAAAATGCCCATAAAGAATGGTGTAGTATCAGAAACAACGAAAGCTCCTTTCATTGAAAGAAGCTTCGCGCTTTATCTTAACAGATAAAATTATTTTTTATTCGCAAGGAAATCTTTGATGTGGTCGTTATGAACCACTTCTTCCTTGAACGCGTATGCTCCAGTCTTAGGCGACTTAACCATTTTGATAACGCGGGTGAACTGTTTTCCTTCACCGGTTTTGAGTGTTGCAACTACTTTCTTTGCCATGACGCTTAGCTATTAACGGTGATTACTTGATCTCTTTGTGAACCGTTTTCTTTTTCAGAATCGGGTTGTACTTTTTCTTCTCGATACGGTCAGGTGTGTTCTTCTTGTTCTTCGTTGTGATGTAACGAGAAGTTCCCGGAAGTCCGCTGTCTTTGTGCTCTGTGCACTCCAGAATAACCTGGATGCGATTGCCTTTCTTAGCCATTTTTCTACTTAATTGGACGGCAAAGGTAATTAAATAACTTAGATTAATGACACAAAACGCACGTTTTTCCTTCAAATGCGCCTTTAACCGGTGAAATAAAGGAGAAATTCAGGCTATCTGGGCGCAAATTATTCCAAAAACGCGGATTAAAGAAAGGGTAGAGCCGTCACGAAACTGAACTAAAAAGAAAATTCCTCATCGTAGCATCTTTGCAATAAAGACGGTCGATGAGGAATTCAGTTCCGTTATTCTTCGATAATTAGTGCTTAACCACTTTCATCGTTGTTACAACATCATCCTGTGAAGTAACCTGCACGAAATAAACTCCGGCAGCTTCATTCTCTAACGACATTGATTCATTCAACTGTTGAGGCGCGAAAGCAAATACAATCTGACCAGCTACGTTTGTTACAGTAACTGTCTTTGCAAGCGCATCTGTAGTGAGCACAAATACACCATTTGTTGGATTCGGATACACTGAAATATTCTGAACGTGATTTGCTTCAATACCTGTGGAGAGAATAATTTCGCAGGCAGAGGTGTCAGAACAAATACCGTTGTTAACGATTACAGCATACGAACCATTCACAGTTGCGGTAAATGATTGATTCGTTTCTCCAGGAATAGCCTGCATCGTGTTACAATCAATCCACTGGTAAGTTGCGGCTGAATCAAGTGCAGAAATTGTTTCATTCACCACCATTACTGCAACATTCACCGTATTCATGATCAATGTAATTGTATCGGCATCAACACAGCCATTGTTGTCGGTTCCAATCACTGCATAAGTCATAGTTGCATTAACTGTAAAGGGAACCCCGTCGGTAATGCCGTTATCCCAAGCATAGGTTGCAGCACCTGTGCCATTCAAAGTATGCATAGAACCTTCGCAGATGACGGTGTCATTTCCAGCACTAACAGTCGGCAAAGCATTGTAAACGATATTTACAGTATCAGTTTTTGTGCAGCCGTAGCCGTCCATCACAGTAAGAATATAATCCTGCGTCATGAATGGGTAAAAAGGAACACCATCAGTTACCGCCTGATCCCATAGGTATTGCATAAATCCATTTCCTGTTCCGGCACCGGTGAGTGTTGCACTATCACCCGCGCAAATCGCGAAATCGTTTCCTGCGTTGGCAGTTGGCGTTGAAACCGTAATTGACAAGGTATCATTCAACAGCGAAGGACATCCGGGCATGTTTACCTGAACGGTATAAACAGTACTCGCGGCAACGTTCTCTACGATGGATGGAGTTACAGCTAACGTGCTCCATGCGTAAGTAGGGCTTCCTGGTGTGGTATAGTGAATAACTCCGTTCCACACGCGTGGACGAAACACGCCGCCACCATTGCTGAACGGATATTCCATGCCAACACCCTGCAGGAAAGTAATGTTTGCATCACTCGCATACGTTGTACCTTCCACACTTCCATCCGTATAATTCAGACTCACCGTCGTATTAGTCGAGGTTACATAAAAAGAATAAGTCTGACCGGCGGGAATAGTAACGTTTACTGATACTGGGACAGCTGTTGGGCTCCCAAACGGTTGTGCAATTACTGCAGCAGAACCTATCAAAGTCCAACCGGCAGCTGAAGTTTCGAAACCGGCATACGGGGTAGTTCTGTAGTAAATTTCAATGGTTGTATTGCTCATCGGGTGTGCGTCGAAAGAAGTGATCATTACTGTGTTGGTTGCAGCAATGTCAAACATATTACCACGATGGTTGTTTCCACCTGCAAATGTTGAGCTGAGTGAAGTTCCTGGCCCGACCGCATTTGCGGTTAATGTTGTAGGGGCTCCAGCGCAAACAGTGTCGTTGGTACTTGCAGAGATATTTACTGTGCATTGTGCCTGCAAGTGTGATGCAGCCAACAACGCAACGCAAATAGTAATCGCGTATAGTTTTCTCATCCTTTATTATTTTTAGTTTTTGAATTCGTGAATCCTGACTGTAAACGTCAGGATTTCTTCATGAGTTGGTTTTTAGGTGGGCAAATATACTTAACGGGGAAATCGCCCACCTCGGAATTACCGCAAAATGTTTGTGGAAACTAGTTTGGTGTACGGCAGAGACGCAATTTTCCTGTGGGCCTAGAAAAGGCAGTTCAGTTTCCAATGCAAAATCCTAAGGATTGTTACTTCGGTTTGCAGTAAAACCGAAGTGTGCTGTTCTTCTTTTCGATTCCGGGCCAGTAATGGATCCTGAAATCAATCGCAACAACACCGCATGTCTTAACTTCATCGATGTGAATTTCGTCCTGCAATGCGTTCGCAGCGCTTGTTATTGAAGGATTGTGACCAACAAACATTACAGTGTGATAATCCGTGCTTGTCGACCGGATCCGTGAAATGAGCATCTCGCTAGAGCACGCGTACAAAGCACTGTCCCATCGTACCAGTGAAAATGGGTATCCGATTTTGGTACATATAATTTCAAGCGTTTGTCTCGTTCTTACAGAAGGACTTGAAACAATAAGATCGATTTTGAGATGGTGCGCCTTGATAGAGTCGGCCATCTCCTTTGCTTCCAATCTTCCACTCGAATCAAGAGGACGCGTAATATCAGGAATTGACATATTGCTCTTGTCAGACTTTGCATGCCGCAAAAGAATCAATGTGTTCGGTTGAATCGTATCGACATTAACCACTGATTTTATTGCACGCTCCGGCTTCATCGCAAAGGAAATTGCAATTAATACCACGGCGCAGACAAAAATCGTCTTTCTCATTTCTTGTTGAGATAACTGTCTTCCGCCATCATTTTCTCCACTGCATCTGTCGTTTTCGGAACAGATCCCGATAAATTTTCCGGCTCTCCATCCGTAATGAGAATGTCATCTTCAATACGCACGCCAATATTCCACCATTTCGGATCGCAGGGACTGCCTGCTGGAATATAGATTCCGGGCTCAACGGTAATTACGTTACCCACTTCAAGTGGACCATACAATCCGGCATCGTGCACGTCAAGTCCGAGATAATGTGAGCTTCCATGAAAGAAATACGTGACGTACTCATCGTCATTCTCGATAATACCAAGCTTCTTCAGTCCTTTTTTAATCACCGCAACTGCAGCTTTGTGCGGATCGCGGAACTCATTTCCCTTTTTGCATTTTGCAATACCAGCAAGCTGGGCTTCGAGAACGAGGTCGTAAATAATTTTCTGTTCCGGAGAATATTTTCCATTCGCAGGAAGTGTACGCGTGATGTCAGCCGTGTAGCCGTGATATTCTGCACCGCAATCGACAACGATGAGATCGTTGTGATCCATGGGCTTTCTGTTGGTTACATAATGAAGAATGCAGGAATTTTCACCGGCACCGCAAATGCTCGGATAGCCGCATGCTTCTGCACCGCGTTTCATGAACTCATATTGAATTGCAGCCTGTACCTGGTATTCTGTCCACGTCGAATCCATGGCACGCATCAGTTCCATGTGTGCTTCATTGCTGATTTCAATAGCACGGCGGAGCAAAACCATTTCAGCAGGCGTTTTTATCTGACGAAGGATAGCCATGCACTGCTCCAGTTGCTTTGCATCTACGTTTTTGGACTTCTCCGTTTTCTTCCGGAAGTGCTCCATCATCGTATACAGATCGGCGTAATCGTTCGGATCATCATGAACATCGTCGTTCAGTGGAGCACACAAGACTTTCGTGAATTTCTTGTAGTCGATTACCAGAGACATGAAGTCTTTTCCTTCGAGAACCGAATTGATACGTAGTTGCGTTTTTGCTCCCGTTGTTCCCAGTCGTTTGCCCGTCCACGATTCCAATTTAGGACTGCGTTTTTGTACGAAGAGAATTTCATCCGTAAACAAAGAATCGATCTTGCGCTTCTCCTTGAAAACAAGCAGCACAGCATTTGGTTCGCGTAGTCCGGTGAGATAATACAGGTTCGGATCCTGGTGAAAATCGAACACTACATCATTCGCACGGGTGTGAACAGGATTCGAGAAGAAAACGGCCACGGAACTATCGGGCATCAAAGCGCGCAATGCATCGCGGCGTTCTTTGTGGAATTCGGGAGAGAGCAAATCGGTATCGTAATCGGCTCCTTCTGGTTTCCCGGAGAAACAGAGTACGAGAATGAAAAGTGAAAACAGGTAGACGCGGAAGCGATTTCGCATGATTAAAAGTACAAAAGCTAAAAGATACCCGCGCTACCGCTCATCACAAGGGTGCGTATAAGACCTTAAAGGTTTTTAAAACCTTTAAGGTCTGTGTGTGTGCGCGCAGGTTTGTAAAAAAAAAACGCCCCGTCATTTCTGACGAGGCGTTGTGTTCCCGATTATTATCAGGATTGTATAATTCGATTACTGAATGTAACCTTTAGCTTTTGCTTTCTTAATTGCTGCAGCAAGACCGATCTTGTTGATGGTACGCATGCCTGATGTAGTCACGCGAAGAGTGATCCACTTCTTTTCTCCTTCAACGAAAAAACGCTTCGTGTGGATGTTAGGCTGGAATGTGCGCTTGGTTTTAGCGTTCGAGTGCGACACTTTATTTCCTGAAATTGTGCGCTTTCCTGTGATTTCACAAACTTTTGACATGACTTCTTGCTTTATAAATTGGAGTGCAAATGTAGGTTTTTTCTCTTCTTCCAACAAAATTAGTTGTAAAAAGGTCAAAATCGACCAGAATACGGGATTAGAGAAGGGAAAATGAGCACAGAAGCGCGATCAATCGATCAATCTTCCCAATATTTTGTCCCATAGCGATCAATATACCCCTTCCCAAAACAGCTTTCGCAATCACCAGTCCTGAACCCAACAAACGCCAATCCGTTTGGTTCAAAGTCGTAAGCGGTTAAAAATTGAGGTTCATAAACGACGGTGCCTTTGGCATCTTTGAAACCGATGAGCTTATCATCGGCGACAAACGATTGCATCCCATATTTCAGTTGATGGTAGCTCCAATCTTTTAGTTCAGATTGGCATTTGAGTGTATCGCCCAAATAAATTCCCTTGGTATTGTAATACATCGAAGTGAAATAATCGGTGCGCACTTCCCAGGTTCCGCAATCGGTTGAAGTAACCCAGTAATAGGTGAAAGGAATTATCACGTTCCCTGCAGTATCTACTACTCCCCACTTGCCATTTTTACACATTGCAAATTGCCCGGAGTCGCCCATGGACTGAGGGAAGTCGCCACGGTTTTTATAGATGAATGGAATTACAATGCCGCCCAATGAATCGAATACTCCACATTTTCCTTTGCCTTTCATGGCTTCGAGATACGGTCCTCTCCAGGTGAGCCACTCATATTCAATAGGAATTACAATCTGACCTGCAGCGTTTACCGCGCCCACATCTCCGTAGGAGGCTCTCCTGATTTCGCGCAAACCGTGATGTTCTTCCGACTCAATCCAATAATACAGCGGCTGAACAATAACCTTCCCTGTTCGATCGATAATTCCAAACCGTCCGTTTTTTTGCACGACGGCCGTGGTCTTGCCGAATACATCAGCACGATCCCACGCAGGTTCAATGATGATCTTCTTTGTGCTATCGCAATAGCCCCAGAGATTTCCTTTGCGATAAGGAATCAGATCGGGCAAACGAGCCTCCGCAAGGGAAACAATACAAAACAAAACAGCTGCGAATACAATTCTCATAGTCCTATAACGAAGAAACAGCCATTGCGATACATCTCTTCCATCCCCAAAACGTGTGATTGTCAACAATTACACTTATTCATTTGTTCAGAACACCTATCAGTCCGAATACATGGCCATTGGCAAAAACTATTAATTTCGGCAACGATTCCGATAGCTGTCGGGAAGCTGAACGTCGAACGTTGATATGGTATTTGCAAGCCTCGTCTTCCTTTATATTTTTTTGCCGCTGAATCTTATTCTGTACTACATGACGAAAAACGCCATGTATCGGAATATTGTTCTCACCCTCTTCTCGTTCATATTCTACGCCTGGGGAGAACCACTTTGGATCATGCTGCTCGTCGGTTCGGCTTTTGTTGACTGGGGAAATGCACTGTGGGTCGATAAAGCACGAGGAACGAAATGGGCGAAAGCCGGTGTCTATTCCTCCGTCATCTTCAACATAGGATTGCTCGTCCTGTTCAAGTACAGCGGATTCCTTTATGAAAATGTGAATTACATTTTCGGAACGAAGCTCGAGATTCCTGATTTTGTTTTGCCTGTCGGAATTTCGTTCAAAGTTTTCCAAACCATTTCTTATGTAGTAGATGTATACCGCGGCGACATCCGTACACAGCGATCGTTCCTGAAGTATATGATGTTCATTAGTCTCTATCATCACTTGGTTGCAGGACCAATTGTGCGATACGCGCATATTGCACATGAGGTTGATAATCGTCGTTTCCGTATTAAAGACATTTCCGCCGGCATTAATCGCTTCTGCATTGGTTTGTTCAAGAAGGTTTTCATTGCAAACGTTGCCGGTCAATTCGTGGTCAAATACATGGACGGTGATCTCAGCCAACTTGCAACATCAGAAGCCTGGTTTGGAGTGATCATGTTCTCCGCGCAAATTTATTTCGACTTCTCTGGCTATTCCGACATGGCTATTGGTCTTGCGAAAATGTTCGGATTCCACTTCAAAGAGAATTTCATTTATCCGTACATCGCCAATTCAGCAACCGACTTCTGGAGACGATGGCACATTTCACTCGGCACCTTCTTCCGCGATTACATCTACATTCCATTGGGCGGCAACAAACGCCGTTGGGTATTGAACCTGTTCATCGTCTGGTTTCTAACGGGTTTATGGCACGGCGATTCCTGGAATTTCATTCTGTGGGGATTATATTTCGGAGTGCTGATTTTCCTCGAGCGCCTGTTTCTCCAGAAGGTGCTGAACAAAATTCCGCGCGTCATATCGCACGTTTATCTGTTGTTTGTTGCTGTGCTGGGATGGGCATTGTTTCACATGACCGACTTTAGCCGACTGAAGAAATTTTTTACCATCCTGTTCGGTAATTCAGCCATTGAAAACTGGAGGCTTCCGTTCCGAATTACGCTGCAGGAAAATGTGTTTTGGATTGCATTGACACTCATCCTCAGCATGCCGGTTTACAATGTCGTGATGAAGTTTATACGTAGTCGCGCAAGAAAAATGAAAACACTAACTCCACTAGGCGTGACTTCGTGGTCAACGTCAATGGTATTTGATTTCGGCGTCTTGTTCATCTGCACAGCAATGCTCGTAGAGAACAGTTATAATCCATTCCTCTATTATCGGTTCTGATCATGGCTAAAAGAGGAACATTTAAAATGCGTCGCGCACTGGCTTACCTGCAGTTCGTAGTATTTGGTGCTGTGTTGTCTGCGGTTGGTGTGTGGTTTTTCCTGACACCGAAACTCGCAACATCTGATGAAGAGAAAAGAAAACTCGCGCAGTTTCCGCAGTACAGCGACGACTCTCTTTTCTTCGGTCACTACATTGATAGCCTCGATCTGTATGTGGCGGATCATTTCCCGATGCGAAATGAATGGGTCGATTTCGCAACGAAGCTGAAAGGTTACCGTGGAATCAAGAATGATGAAATTGCATTCTACGACGCATCTGACATCAAGAAAAATGATCCGGTTGAAACGGTTAAGCACACGGATACGATGGGCGGAGATTCTGCAGTGGTTGACACAGCTGCAGGTCCTCCGGGAGAAGAAGTGAACAATCTCTTCATCGTTGAAGGTCGTGCGATGGAAATCTTCGGTGGCAATTGCAAGATGGCGGAATCGTATGCAAAAGCGATCAACAAATACCAGACGGAACTTGGATCAACCGGCGTTCGTATTTATGATGTTGCTGTTCCGTCGTCGATCGAATTCTTCGCACCGAATCAATACAAGAAACAATATTCAACCGAGAAGAAGAATATTGATTGTGTGTATGGGGCGCTTGATCCTACGGTTAAAGGTGTAGATGCGCACGGAGCTTTGCTGGCGCACACGCGTGAGAATATTTATTTCAGAACGGATCACCACTGGACAGGACTTGGTGCGTATTACGCATATACGGCCTATTGCGAATCGGCCGGACTTACCGCATTGCGTTTGGATCAAATGGAGCACAAACAGAAAACAGGATATCTCGGTTCTTTGTATTGGTTAACCCGGGATGCGCGATTGAAAGACGCACCGGATACTGTTGATTACTGGAAAATTCCAGGAAAGTACACTTCAACGTGTTACAACAAAGGAAGTATGACCAAAGGCTTTAAAGGCTCCATTTATGCTGAAGGTGCGAGTGGCGCGAACGGATATGGCGTGTTTCTTGGAGGAGATTGGCCATTGATGAAGATTGAGAACGATGTGAAGAACGGCAAGAAGTGTGTACTCGTAAAGAATTCTTATGGTAATCCATTCGCGACCTATTTGCCGTATCACTACGAAACCGTGTATGTGATTGATTATCGTTATTACACCGGCAGTCTGAAACAATTGATTATCGATGAGAAAATTACTGATTTGGTTTTTCTGAATGGCGTGTTCTCAATTAACACTTCCTGGCACATTCAGATGGTTGGCAAAATCATGAATGGTGTTGGTAAGTCCGTTCCTAAAAATCCGGTCGACGACACCACAAAACCGAAGAAAGACAGTATCATTGAGAATAAGAATGATACCATTCCGAAAAAAGATCCGGAGTAGTCCGATTTTTTATCGGGTTGAAATCGAAAAGTAAATGAGGAGAAGGAATAAAATATTGGTTGGAGGATTTGGCATTGTTGCCATGTGTTGTGTTGCCGGTTGGATTTTCGGTTTTCAAACATGCAATGCGGTTCAGAGTGCAAATGAAAATCCACCGAAGTCGAAGTTTCAGGTAACGCTTGATACGTCGATTGCGCCTGTCATTCACCTCGAGTATAATTTTATTCAGTTTTATTCGCGGGCAGCACTCGACAATTTTTACAAAGCGTGGAACACCACCGGTGAGCATAAGCTTTCTGTTGTACATCTCGGTGATTCACATTTGCAGTCGGATTATTTCCCGGGGCAAATCCGGAAAAATCTTCAGGGCTTGCATGGTGATGGCGGAAGAGGAACGTGTTTCCCCTATTCGGCTGCAGCAACGTATTCTTCGAATGAATACAAGTCGGAACACACCGGAGAATGGGAATGGGGAAAGAGTTTGCGCCTTCCACCAAAAGTTCCGCTGGGTGTAATCGGAATGGCCGTTCGTACTTCGAAAGCCGGAAATGGATTCACGTTGACATTCGATGATCCGGTTCCTAACACATACGATCGTTTGCGCATTTACTGCAAGAAGCAACACAACAGTTTTGATCTGCAAGTTGATTTCGGTGATGGCAAACCCGTGACAGTTGCGATTGATTCTTCTTCAACAGATTCATTGCCCTACTACGAAATCAAAATGCCGGCAATGGGTAACGTGTTGAAGACAACAACCGTGAAGGCAAACGCTTTTGAAACTGAATTCGAGTTTTATGGATTCACCATGGAGTGTTCGGAAGACAAAGGCGCAGTGGTTCACAACTGTGGTGTTGGTGGTGCGATGTATCGTTCCATTCTGTATGAAGCACTTTTCCAGCAGCAGCTTCCTACGCTGGAGCCGGATATTGTAATCGTTGACTTCGGAACAAACGATTATCTCTATGACGATAGCATCAAAACTGATCTTGATACGCAGATTGTGCAGACCATTCAGCGTATTCGAGCGGTGTGTCCGAATGCAAGCATTATTCTTACCTCTGCGCAAGACATGTATTGGAGAAAAGTGAATCTTGAAAAAGGTGAAGACTTTTCTGACCTCATTCACAGCATTGCAAAGAGGTACGATTGCGGAATGTTCGATTGGTACTGGGTTTCCGGAGGACGTACTGCGATGTCGCGTTTCATGGACAAAGGTTATGCGAATCCGGATGGAATTCACATGTCGCCCAAAGGTTATCGTCTCAAAGGCGATTTGCTTACGGATGCTATGGTGAAAACTGTTAAGTGGATGGAAGATAATCCGACCGGCGATTCATTGGTGTGTAACACAGATTCGATTTCCGCGTTTCAGAAAAAAGTGCTGTTGTCAGATTCTACGCGCAACTCTCCATTGGGGAAACCATTCCCTCACTATGTAAAGAGCGGTGAAACACTTGGAGGTATTGCACGAAAATACGGTGTTACTGTTGCTCAAATTAAAAAGTGGAACAACCTGAAAAGCGATCGGATTAATGTGAAGCAGCGGTTGTTGATTTATCGGAAGAAGTAGGCAAGTCACTAAGTATTTAAGTAGGCAAGTCTGTTGAAATTATACGTGAGCCTTGCACGACTCGCCTACTTAGTAACTTTCTCACTTAAGACTTTGTAAAGCATCATCAACGCTGTCTGTCCGCTTCGCTGAATATTTCTCTCGCGGTTGTCTCCGAACTGAAACACCTTCGCTTCTACTCCGTCTTTCGAAGCGACAGCAATCCAAACAGTGCCTACGGGTTTTTCGGTTGTTCCTCCACCGGGTCCTGCAATTCCGGTTGTGGAGATTGCAAAATCGGCTCCGAGTTTTTTGCGGACATTTTCTGCCATCATAATGGCTACTTCCTCGCTCACCGCTCCAACTTTATTCATGAGTTCCATCGGAATTCCTAACAAACTCTCTTTCGCTTCGTATGCATACGTGAGTGTACTTCCTATATAGTAAGCAGAACTGCCAGCCACAGAAGTGATGAGATGTGAAATGTATCCGCCGGTGCAACTCTCTGCAGTAACTACCGTTTGTTTCCGTTCGGTAAGTATTTTTCCAACGATTTCCTGAATGGAAGTGTCTTCGGTTGCAAAAATATATTTGCCAATCAATGCCGGCAGTTCAGCAATCTTCGCATCTACTTTCTTCTGCAATTCATCACGATCGCCACCATGCGCTGTTAAACGCAAACGAACTTGTCCGGGCGAAGGAAGATAAGCAAGTCCGATATTGAGTTTCCTCACGGATGCCTCCCATTCTTCCAATGTATCAGAAAGCCAGGATTCACCAATACCTTGTGTCATCACCGTGCGATGGTAAATTGCCGGCAATGAAAACTTCTCACGCAGTTTTGGCAGAACACTATCTGTGAACATCGATTTCATTTCATACGGAACTCCCGGCATGGAAACAATAATCTTACCTTCTCTTTCAAACCACATTCCTGGCGCTGTTCCGTTTGCATTGTAAACAGGAATGCAACCTTCGGGAATTTCACATTGCGTTCTGTTCGTTGGCGTTACTTCGCGGCCAAACTTTGCGAACAATTCTGTGATGTGCTTCAAAACTGTTTCATCGAAACGCATTTTCATCCCGAAGTAACTTGCCAGTGTTTGTTTCGTGAGATCGTCTTTGGTTGGACCAAGTCCGCCCGTGAGCAGAATTATGTCTGCACGTTTTTGTGCTTCGGTGAGCGCTTCCTTAATATGGTCCGGAGAATCGGAGACCGCGGTTTTCTGAACAACACGAATGCCGTTAAAGGTTAACTGTTGACCAAGAAAAGCAGAGTTCGTATCCACGACCTGCCCGATTAATAGCTCATCGCCAATTGTAATTATCTCTGCGTTCATTTACGCGAAGGTACATAGCCAATAGCTGATAGCTGAAAACTGAGTTGTGATTTTGAGCTTTTGTTGAAGTTCAATACCTATTTCCACGGATCAGCTATCAGTTTTCAGCTATCAACTCTCATTTTGGCAAACAATTTGTATGTTTATGTACTTCAACCACTAACCATTTTGTAATCCTGCTGTAAACCATCAGGATTTACCAATTCAAAAATTGAAAAACATACTCCAATGAGTAAAAAATTAGCCGTATTAATTCTTGCCTGTGGAGTCCTTTTCGCAGCATGTAAAGACCTTGAAAAATTGGCTGCCGATGGGCAAAAAGCTCTTGAGCAGGCAGGTGGAGCCGGTGCTCTGACCAATGGAGAAGCCGTAAACGGACTTAAAGAAGCCCTCAAACAGGGTGCAAACAAGTCGGCAAGCTCTGCTTCACAAACCGACGGTTTCTACAAGAACCCAGCGATCTTTATTCCCTTCCCTCCTGCTGCACAGAAGGTGAAAGACAATGCATTAAAAGTCGGATTGTCGGCTCAGGTGACCAAGTTTGAAGAAACGCTGAACCGCGCTGCAGAAGAAGCTGCTAAATCGGCGGCACCTGTGTTCATCAACGCCATTACATCAATGACGCTGGGTGATGGACTCGGAATCCTACGCGGATCTGATACTGCTGCAACAAACTATCTCCGTACAAAATGTACCGACTCTTTGATGTTCCGTTTCCGTCCTATCGTGAACAACGCAACAAAGAAAGTTGAACTCACCAAATACTGGACTCCACTTGCAACTGCATACAACAAGATTCCACTGGTGACTCCAATCAATCCGGATCTGGATGCTTACGTTTGTGAGCGGGCGATCAGCGGATTGTTTAAGCTGGTGGGCGACGAAGAGAAGAACATTCGTACAAACCCGCTTGCACGTACTTCTGATATTCTGAAAAAAGTGTTCGGATCGAAAGAGAATCCGCATAATAAGTAGGAAGTTATTAAGTCATTAAGTAGGCGAGTCGATAAACTCAAATAGAAAAACCGGACCTCTACGATCCGGTTTTTCTATTTGAGTATATATAGGAACTATTTTGACTTGCCTACATAAAAACTTATTGACTTAATGACTCAGAACGTATACGCTCCACCCATATCAAGTCCGTCAAACTTCCCAACGCTTGGCTTGATGCTCAGCACTGGAATCTTGGAGTGATTCACAATTTGTTTTGCACGATTGCCCAGGAAAATTCCGTTCATCGCTGACTCCTGCTCGGTCATGATCACAATCAGATCAGCATTCACAGCATCTGCGTATTTCAATGCTTCATGCGCGAGGTTATTCCCTTTCACAATCTGACGTGAGAACGGAAGTTCGTGTTTCTCAACTGCTTTCTGAACCTGATCGAGCACAATGTTGAGTTTATCTTCCTCATGCGAATCGAGTTCTTCAAGCAACCCGACGATGTGAATTTTCGCAGCGAACAGATTAGCCATCGTCACTGCAATTTCAACTTTTTCACGCGAATGCATGGTGCGGTCAATGGGCAGAACGATATTGCTGAAGCCAAGTTTCTTTGCATGTGTTTGAACTGTGATCACCGGACAGGGAGCAACCGTTACCACTTTATGTGCATTGCTACCGAGGAAAAACTCTTCAAATCCGGAAGCACCGTGTGTTCCCATTACGATGAGGTCAACTTTCTCCTCATTCGCAATTTCCATGATCTCATGCGAAACTTTTCCGCGTGAGCTCAGTGACTTTGCAACACATCCGTAGTTCGCACGAACGCGATCGATTGTTTCTGCGAGCTTCTGCTCTACAATCTGATTTACTTCGTCGTGGTTCTCGATACGCATCACCGGTTCGGGGATTTCGAAATGATATTCCTGCACAGGCAGCACATGAAGCAACAGCAAATCGGCTTTGGCAAGTCGGGCCATGAATGATGCGTGCTCGAGGGCCAGCATTCCGGTTTCCGAAAAGTCGATTGGTACTAGGATCTTACGTAGGTTGAGATTCATAATCGCGATTATTTACAGTCAAATATCAGTAACAACGTGCACATATCAAACTGATATTAGTCAGTTGAGGGAAATAAGGCGCGGATTACACGGACTACGCTCGCTACACTTCACAAAAAAGCCCCATCCGAGGACAGGGCTTAGCGTTTTGTTTGGTGATTAGTTTACCACGGGTGGAACTCCGAAAGATCCTTTTTAGGTGTAGGAACAATCGAAAGAACCGGAATGTCTGATTTGTTGATGATTTCCTGAGCTGCAGAACCGATGAAAAGATCGGTAATGTCTTGCTCCTGCTGCGTCATGATGAGGAGCAGATCGCCCTCAACTTTGTTCGCGTAATCAACGATGATTTGTCCGAGTGATTCTTCGCCTTTGATTCCTTTGATGATTTCAGCTGTACAACGAACGCCGTGTTTTTCAACATACGCTTTCACTTGTGACAACTGACGAGTTAAACGGTTAACGATGAATTCATCGGTAGTGAATAGAACAGAAACGATGCGAATGTCGGAACTATACATTTTCGCGAACTCCATCGCCTTCGTTACTTTCTCACGGGTTTCCTTTGTGAGATCCAGAGGCACTACAATGTTTTTGCAACCATCGCGGTGGTGTTTTCCTTTGATCGTGATTACCGGAACATTCGATCCGCGTACAATACGAAGTGTGTTAGAACCCACAAAACGTTTACGTCCGCCAGCTGAACCGTTTGTTCCCATTACGATAAACTTTGCGCTAAGCATATCTGCTACTTCGTCAACTTTATCGTAAACTGTTCCGTGTGCAATTACTTTATCACACTTAACACCGTGTTCCTTCTCAATTTTGTCAATGCACTCCACCATTTTCTTGTCGATCTCCTTCTTAATCTCTTCGTCCTGTTGTTTAGAAACGAAACGGCTAAGGAACCCGCCGCTTTCAATTACATACAACAGGGTTAGGTCGGCATTGATCATCTTCGCAAGGTGAGCGGCTTGTTCGAGTGCAATATTCGACTGCTCGCCAAAATCAACGGGAACTACAATCTTATTAGGATTCTGCATAACTATGCTTTGTGGTTAGGAGGTTGTTAACGGTTTTTGGGTAAAAACAGGGCAAAAATAAACAAAAACCTCATATTTCAGAAGGATTATTCGTGTTTGAAAGGCGCTCTTTTTGTCGAATTTGAGCCACCTTTGAAATATCAATGCTCAATGTTGATTTCCGGTGGAAGGCGGAGTCCTGAAATCGGAAATCCCTTAAATCACAAATCGTAAATGTTATGCAGAATCCAATTGCTGAAACGGAACTGATCCTGAACCCAAACGGGAGCATTTATCACCTCAAACTTCGCCCGGAAGATCTGGCCGATGATATAATTGTTGTGGGCGATCAGGGTCGCGTTGACACAATCTCTTCGCATTTCGAAAAAGTTGATTGTAAAATCCAGAATCGTGAATTCGTTACGCACACGGGCTGGTACAAAGGAAAACGCATCACTGCTTTGTCGACCGGAATAGGGACAGACAACATCGATATCGTGCTTAATGAGTTGGACGCTCTCGTGAACATTGATCTCACCACGAGAACGATCAAAGCGCAGAAGAAATCGCTCAACATTATTCGCATAGGAACCAGTGGTGCTTTACAAGGAGATGTGCCTGTTGATAGCTTCGTTGCGTCCTCGCACGGAATGGGATTCGATGGTTTGCTCAACTACTATGCGGGAAGAGATTTGTGTGATGAGTCGGCCATTGCAGAGTCGTTTATGACGCACGCGGGATGGCTCAACGGGTTGCCGTATCCGTATGTGGTAACTGCTTCCCAAAAACTCATGGATCAGATTGCGCACGACATGACGAAGGGCATTACGGCAACTGCTCCCGGATTTTATGGTCCGCAGGGAAGACAATTGCGTTTAGCTCCTTCCCTCGCCGATCTGAATGAGAAACTTGGATCATACCGTCATGAAACGCATCGTGTGACGAATTTCGAAATGGAAACTTCCGCACTTTACGGATTGGGCCGACTGCTTGGACATGAATGCCTTACGGTTTGCGCTATTATTGCGAATCGTGTGTCGCGGCAATACAGCAAAGACTACCATCCGGTTATCGAAAAGCTGATTGTAACTGTCCTTGAACGTCTCACTGTTAAAAAGTAAGAAAGCCTGTAAACTAAAAAGCATGTCTCGACCGTATATTTGTTTATAGAGGCTCTATTTGACTTCGCGGCTGATGTGCCGATATGCAAATATGCCGATGTGCCGATTAACTGAAAATGGACAAAACAGAAGTACATGCTTTAATCAGTCTACTCGACGATCCGGACGAGCAGGTTTATCTGCAGATCAAGGACAAGCTCCTTTCTATGGGCTTCGAAGTGATTCCTCACCTTGAAAGTGCCTGGGAAAATTCTTTCGACACTATTTTACAGCAGCGCATTGAAGGAATCATTCATCGCATACAGAATGATGCTTTGGTCCGCGCAATTAAGGAATGGTCCTTGCCCGAAAATCAGGATTTGCTGACCGGTGCATTGCTCATTGCTCGTTCTCAATATCCCGACATCAACGAATCGCAGGTTCGTAAACACATTGAGCAGATCAAGCAGGACATTTGGCTGGAATTGAATAATAATCTCACTGCGCTTGAAAAAGTTCGTGTGATCAATCACATCCTGTTTGATGTACACAACTTCAGCGGCAACACGAGCAACTTTCACGCACCGCAGAATTCCTATCTCAACACGGTTCTTGAAACGAAGAAAGGCAACCAGGTTTCTTTGTCCATCATTTACGCGGTGATTGCACAAGACTTACGCATTCCTATTTACGGTGTTAATCTGCCTGAACATTTCATCCTTGCTTACGTCGATCAGTCCATTTCTCCTGCAGTCGCTGCGACGAATGATCTTGATGTTGTTTTGTTTTACATCAATCCCTTTTCACGCGGATCAGTTGTAAGCAAAAAAGAAATTGAAGCGTTTGTTCGTCAGCAACGACTCGAACCGAAGCCTGAGTTCTTCGCACCATGCTCGAATCTTTCTATCATTCGGAGATTGCTGAATAACCTGATGGCTTCGTATGAGAAGCTGGGTTATCCGAATAAGGTTGAGGAGTTGCGTGTGTTGCGGGATGCTTTGGAGGATTAATCAATTCACTTCTGGTGTTGTTCTTCGGCTGACCGCAAGCGGTCGCCGCCAATAAATATTTTTGGGGTGGGACATATTTTCTCGGAACATGCGATCCCTACAGGATCGTGTCGTTTACAATTTCACATGTCGTAAACGAAAACGACCTCAAAGAGATCGCATGTTCCGAGAAAATATGTCCCACCCCCTTGTTTTTTTTGCGGCGGCGATCGTGAAACGATCAGCCGAAGAGAACCACAGCGAAAATCTCGTGCTAGTAATAATGTAACTGTATCTTCTCCGCACCTTCCTTCATCATTCCTCTCAACATCTTTTCCAGTGCAACTAAATCTTCAAGCAGAAATCCTCTGCGTATATATCCAATCTCCGGTGGGAATTGAGAATCGGGTGTGTGCTGCCACGCTTTCACCATCTGTTTGACTTTCTCTTTGTCGCCTTCGAGTGTAAGTTTGAGCAATTGTTCCTGAAGATGTGATTGCGGTGCGGCACTATACTGAATCTGCTTGTACACATACGGATTCGCTTTCAGGCGTTCAATCAGTTGCTGCAGTGTGTGCAACATTCCGCTGATGTCCTGCCAAACCGCCTCCTTAATTTTTTCCTTCTCTACAAAATTCATGAATGCAGAAAGGTCCAGTGCCATCAGTTTACTCAGCTGCATCACTTCGCTGTCCGATTCCCAACCGAGATGCATTTCAAAAAACTGACTCAACGACGGAGTCATCATTTGGGGGCTATCCTGATCGTTATCGGCGATGATGAAAATGTTCATTGGGGTGAAAATACGAATTTGTCCGCCCTCGGTACGCCTAAAATTTTGGCCAACTTGCTCCGCAAACAATTAAGTCTACCCGGACTGACAACGTAATTCTTGTCAGTCCGGGTAGACTCCAACATCCACGGAGTGGCGCGCGTTAAGATATTGTCGTACCGAGGGCTGATCACTACGCCATCGTTGCACCCTGCTTCTTCCTCGACAACCAAAGTATCAACGAAGAAATGAGCGTGACCAGAATTCCGGTTGGCAGAATTTCGATGTACGTATAGAATGTGAATCCGAATGGGCTCTTATAGATAGCAGCATAGCCCGCCATTTCTTTGGAGATAGCCGCTATTTCAGCTTCTGATTTCCCTGCAGCCTTAGCAGATTCAATGGCAGCGGTAGAAAACTGCACCATAAAATCAGGCATCACAAAGTTGTAGATGAACGCCCAGGTAATAACGTACATCGTTGAACCGATGAGCGAAATGATCAAACCGATTTTGCACCCTTGCCAGAACGTGATGCTTCCTGCCTGGTATTTGTCGCGGAATGTTTTGATGGCAACGAAAATGAAAGAGAAGGCAATCAGCTGAGACGCGTAGCCGATAAACATGCCATATTCCATATCACCGCCAACCTCAGCGCTGGAATGGTTGTTCACCCAGATCATGCTCAAAGCCATTACGCCTGAGACGATGACTCCTGCGATAAGTCCGAAAATGAGAATAAGTCGTGTCATGTGTTTTTATGTTTTGGTGAATGATGTTGCGAAAATGGGCTGTGATCGCAGGTTTTCATTCATACTTTCGGGTGAATTCGTGCGGAATCATGCTAAAGTAGGAAAAGGGAACGCGGATTTTGAAGTGTAGTTCTTGCTATTGCCTTGCTCGGATCACTGTCCTGAAACATCAACAGTCTGAATTCGATTTTATGAGATAAACTCAAACGTATCTCATAAGATCTGAGGCCGAAATATTCAATTTACCGCAATCATCCGAAGGAACGCATAACACCTACCGGACGACAAAATCCGCGTTCCTTTATCTCACCAACCCCAACTTCCTTCCTTCGTCCACAGCTGCCGTCCTCCTTTTCACATCCAACTTGCTGAACAAATTCGAGGTATGGGTCTTGATTGTGTTCAACGACACGAACATCTTATCCGCAATTTCCTGGTTGCTCAGGCCTTGCGCCAAAAATTCAAGAACCTCAATCTCCCGCTTGCTGAGTCCGAGGCGTTCTGCTTCTTTCTCGTTGAAGACAAAATTTTCTGCCGGAACGCGAATCTCCTTAATCACTTCAATGCGCTCCACCTTTGGTTTTGAAAGCTTCAATGCCAGCCAGATTCCGAGCGAAGTAAAAATCAATGCAATCGCCCCGATGTAAATTTCCATGGCGTGATCGATCACCAGCAAACGATACTCGAGAAACTTCATGAGGAACAAGGCGAGACCTAAACCGAGGGCGTAGAGAATGATGAGTTTATGTCGGGCGAAGAAAGTCAATGATCTGATGTTTCGATGATGCAATGATACGATGAACTCGCGAAAATGGCTCCAGCGGAGCCACACATGTGTTGCAAAGATTCACTCCTTAACCCAAATTTTTCAACGGCGTGCGATCGAACCGAATCTACATTGAAAAAAAGTTCGATCGCACGCCGTTGAAAAATTTGGAGGGTTGGGGAAATCAATTTGCAACACATGTGTGGTCCCTACAGGACCATTTTATGAGAAAATCCTCCCAATCGTTTTAAAAATCATTCCGATATCCGTTCCCAAATTCGCTTTGCTGATATACTCCAAATTCAGTTTCAGCTTTGCCGGCATGATTTCTTCGATATAGGTTTTCTCAGGATCATTTGATTTGGACAACAGTTCGTTTTCCTCGAAGTATTGTAGTGACGCAACATCAGTTATACCCGGAAGAACATTCAAAACCTTGCGTTGTTCTTCATTGTACAGGTCAACATACTTACGCACTTCCGGACGTGGACCAACGAAACTCATGTCGCCCACAAGAACGTTGATCAACTGTGGAAGTTCATCTAATTTGTACTTGCGCAAAAAATAACCGCTACCTGTAATACGTGGATCGCGACCGCCAACCGTAAGTAAACCTTTCTGATCAGAATCAGGACGCATGGAGCGGAATTTCCAGAGACGAAAATCGATGTTGTTCTTCCCTACACGCGTTTGACGATAAAATATTCCGCCACGACTGTCAAGTAGAATCCAAATGGAAATGAAAACGAACGGAACGAATAGAACGATAAGTCCGATGAACGCGAAAAATAGGTCAAATACACGTTTCATTTTTTATGCGCGCTCCTTTCTGACACGGGATTGTCACACTCCGTCAAGCCTGCGCTCACACTGACCGTTCCCCGGACTTTGTTCATGCTACTCCAATCACTTCATGAACTGAACGCACAACGGCTTCGATCACCGTCTTCACCATTTCATCTGTCATATCATAGAACACCGGAAGAGAAATTTCCCGCGAGAAGTTTTTGTAAGTCACCGGATACTTCTTGATGTCGTGACCTTGTGACTTGTAAAAGCCGAGCATAGGTACCGGAATGAAATGCACGTTCACACTTACATCGTAATCGAAAATTCGTTGGATGATTGCGTCGCGTTGTTCTTCTGTAATTCCTTTGATGCGCAGCGGATATAAATGACAGGATGAGAAACAATCGCCTGTGCGAACTATCGGCAATTCAGCCCATGAATACGCAGATAATGTCCAGTTGTACTGATCCATAATCTTCTCCCGTTTCACCAATGTGTCTTTGTCGTAACGCGCAAGTTCAACCAACCCGAAAGACGCCATGATGTCGGTCATGTTGCATTTGAATCCCGGCTCGACGATGTCGTACTTCCAGTTTCCTTTCTGCATTTTCGCAAGCGCGTCTTTGTTTTGTCCGTGAAGGATCGTTACACAAAGACCTGCGTAAACTTCTTCGTTGCTGAAAGGCTCAGGAAGATTCAATGCAATTGCTCCACCTTCTGCAGTGGTGAGATTCTTCACTGCGTGAAAAGAGAAAACAGAAACATCTGTAAGTGATCCGGTCTTCTTGCCCTTGTATATTCCGCCAATTGAATGTGCTGCATCAGATAAAACAAGAATGCGCCCGAGCTTTTTCTGAATATCCGTTGCAGCCACGAAAATTGGCTTCGCTTCCTGAGCAATTTGATTGATCGCATCGTAATCGCAAGGCCAACCACCGAAATCAACCGGCATGATGACTTTTGTCTTCGGAGTAATCGCCTTACGGATCGCCTCTGTGTTGATATTGAAATCGCTTGCGTTCACATCCACAAAAACCGGAGTTGCTCCGCGATGCATCACCACATTCGCCGTTGCAGCATACGTGTAAGCGGGAAGAATTACTTCGTCGCCCTCTTTCACGCCGAACCAGTGCAGCATAACTTCCAATCCCGCGGTTGCCGAGTTCACACAAACAGTTGCTTTGTTGCCGCAATACGCAGTGAGTTCCTTCTCAAAACGTTTTGTTTTCGGACCGGTAGTAATCCAGCCTGAGCGTAAAGTGTCCGTTACTTCATCGATTATTTTCTGATCGATACGGGGTGGTGAAAATGGAATCATAGTTTCGGCATTAGGGCATTGAGGCATTTGGGCATTGAGGCATTTGGGAGTAGAGACAATTAGTTCGTGAGATAACACCCTGACTGCCGACTGCCCTACTGCTTACTGCCTACTGCCTACTGCCTACTGGTTTTGGGCGAAATTACAGCGGTATCGGCTGCAAACAAAATGAAGCTGAATAAGAATCCGAACAAAAACGTACCTGCCTGCAATTGCAACATAGACTCCGGAATGAAGTTGAACGCCAACAACAACGCAAACAAAGCTGCAAATCCATACCTACGGCGAACCGCGACAGTGAACGTTGTCAGAAAAATGCCAATGAGAAGTACCATTCCGGGCAACCCGAGGGCGATGCCCGTTTGAAGATACTGGTTATGCGCGTTGAGCTTATGTTCTGCGGCGCCTGTCATTCCTGCGGCTTTGTACTTTTTCATCAATTCATCCTGCACATCTCCCGTTCCAACACCGGTTAGCATATTTTCAGAGAGCAACTGCAGGTCTTGTTGCCAGATCAGTAATCGAACCTGACTACTCTCACTGGATGCGGGATCAATCGGTGCATTTGAAGTCAGTGTTTCCTTTAACGCATTCACCCGTGCACCGATGGAAGGAAACACTTGTAGTGAGATGAAGAAACCTGCAATCAATACCACCAGCGCCGCAGCGGCAACAACGTAACGCTTAAATCGTACTACCGCATAACCGATATAGAACAGGAACACCAGCACGAGTGAAATCAATCCGGTTTTTGAAGCCAGCATGAAAATGATGATGCAGAAGAAGAGAACAAATGCGACCGCAATTGCTTTTTTATTCACGGGAACCTCTCGCAACAAAATTCCGTGAAAGCAGATCATGATTCCAACAACGTAGTAGAGCGACAGATAACTCGGATGACTGATGTCGCGAGAAAGTTGTTGATACGACCAAACATCTATACCCGGATCTGCATTGGTGAAAATGGATCGGACAATCATGAATACACCAACACTGAGAAGACCCGCGAGGAAAACCTGAAGAACGAATTTTGTCTTGGCGTAATCATACCGCGTTGCAGCAAACACCACGGGAAAGAACAGAATGCTTGCTTTCACAGATAGACTTACAATTGCTTCGTCCCTGTTGTCAGACCAGAAAGCGGCAATGAAGTACAAGACCATCAAAGCTACAAACAACCAAAGTACCGGTTGTTGCCGCATATTTACCCAACGTTGTTTGTAGTCGCCTCCAATGAGCCAACAAACAACGAGCAGCACGCCCAACGGACCGATCAGAAAATTTGATGGTAACATAAACGCGCATGCCACGGTCAAACCGTAAACCACCTGCTGCATTCGTGTTACATAATTCTGCATGTGCTAGTCCTTTTTCGCGGTGTGCATCTTCAACAACATATAGAATGATTCTGCGATGTTGTTTCGTTCAAATTTTTCAGAGACGTAAGTTCGTCCGGCTTTACCCATTTGTTCAAACAAAGCTGGTTGAGTGATCATACGCTGGACATTTTCCACGAGTGAAGCTACACTTTCCGGTTCGAAACCGAGTCCGCTTTTACCAGTCTCAATGAAAAGTTCCAATGCCTCACCTTCTACTCCGAGCAAAATTGGCTTTTCCATGGCCAGACTTTCAAAAATCTTCGAAGGAATTGCTCCTTTAAATAGTTCGAGCTTTCTCAACGGAATTACCGAAGCATCGATCATCTTCACAAATGCCGGCATTTCCGTTTTGGGAATAGCACTCAGGAACGTTACGTTGTTCAGCTTCATGTCGGCAGCCATCGTCATTAATCTTGCTTTCTCCGGACCTTCACCTAACAAAATGAACTTCGCATTCGGATCTGACTTCAGTTCATTGGCAGCGTTCAGAATAATTTCAAGTCCTTGTGCGTGTCCAATAATTCCCGCGTAACAGAACAAACGATCTTCATTTGAAAATCCAAACTTGCTCCGATCGGCCGATGCAATTTTCGAAGGATCGTAAAGCGAAATATCAACTCCGTTCGGCAACCAATACACGGTCTTCTTCGGAAAACGATCAGAGATATTCTTCACAATTCCCTGAGTTTGCCCGGTGATCAACGAAGAGCGCTTGTAGAGAAACTCTTCAAGCCACGTTGAAACTTTCAGGAGGAACTTGTTCTTCACCAAGCCAAGTTTCTCCGCACTCTCGGGCCACAAGTCAGAAACATTGAAGATCATTTTTGTCCGCTTCAATCGCGACAGCATAAATGCGGTAATCCCCAGAAAAAGTGGTGGCGATTCGCAAATCAGGAAGTCACTGCGTTTCA
Source organism: Flavobacteriales bacterium (assembly GCA_040377305.1). Lineage (GTDB taxonomy): Bacteria > Bacteroidota > Bacteroidia > Palsa-965 > Palsa-965. Next base: position 170,556 of record JBEIPA010000010.1, read on the forward strand.
TTCTCGCCAATCCTATCCAGAAAGATGAGAATACGAAAGAGAAATAATTCAGAAGTCGCGGAAAAATAGACTTACTCTTCGGGACGAATATCCAGCAGCGTGTTACTTTGATTCCTTCAATCTCCTCTGTTATTCTCCACTTGCCGCGATAACCTTCATGAACTTCCATCTTCGGATAGTTCGGCATAGCTGTAATCACATGAACATCGGCACCGTTCCTTTTCAAACGCACAGCCAGTTCGGAGAGGCGATTTTGAGGAGCTCCCACTTCCGGCGGATAATATTGCGTAAGGATGGTGATTTTCATTTCGTCAATACCTCCGCATACAATTGTTCGATATGATCAAGGTTCTTATTCCAGTCGTACAATTCCAATACGCGTTGCCTTCCTGCATCACCGAGTTTCCTTGAAAGTGCTTCATCGTTCAATAAGCGAAGAATTGTGTTCGCCGTTGCGCGCTCGTCGTTCTTCGGAACAAACAATGCAGTGTGTTTGTCAACAGCCACTTCTTTCAATCCACCAACGGCACTCACAACTGCTGGTTTACCGCAAGCCATTGCTTCAACCAGTGAAACGCCGAAACTCTCACTGTCGAGCACCGAAAGTGATGCAAACACGTCGAAGCTTTTATGATACTCCGCAACTTCTGCAGCAGGGATTTTCCCCGGCATAATAACATCATCTGCAATATTCAGTTCGCGTGCTAACAACTCGTATGCAGATCTGCGCGAGCCTTCGCCGGCTATAACCAATTTCACTTTGCCGGAATATTCCTTGCTCACCAATGCAAATGCACGAATGAGCACATCTATTCCGTATTTGTCCTCGAGGGATTTTACAAGTCCAACAATTTTTGTTCCGGCTTCAGAAACCAAAGTCGACTTTCCAGGCGAAAATGTATTCACATCTACACCAAATGGTGTGACATCCACTTTACTGTCGACGTACTTCAGAATTTCCGTCTTCATCACATTGCTTGTGGAAAATATGCGGTCGGCACGTTTCAGGTTGTGAATGAGCATGCGTCGGTTCAGAAATCCTTTCTTCGGAAAATCAAAAACATCAGCGCCCCAGACGGAAATGATGAACGGATGAAATTTGGATCGTGCGCCAAGCAACCCGTAAGATGTTGCGTAATGCGCGTGCACGACATCCGGCTTAAATTCTGCAATAACTTTCTTCACAACCGGAATCATCTTGAGATAACTCAGCTTTCCGGCGTCACTCGTACGGAATTTATCTTTGCTATATGCTTGCGCTTCGAATACTGTAATCGCGGGGAATTGCTTCATCCAATCGCTGGTGGAACGATTGAGTGAAAATATTCCGATTTCGTACCCACGTGTTGCAAGCGACGATGCCCACTTCCTTGTGTGGGAAGAATCGACATCGGCCAAAAACAGTATTCTTCGTGACATTAGGTAACGCGTTGATCACCGGTGAAAAGGTACTTGAAAAACCTCCCGGCGGTATAGAGATACGCGCCCGCTTTATCAGCAAATGATTGTGCAAAAGGTGCGGCTATTCCGAACAGAATCAGACGTGAAATGATGTGCAGAAAGCAGAATATGCTTGCAAACATCATGGCGAGAGTGCCCTGATGCTTGTTGTAGTATTTCAGTTTACTCAGAAGCTGGTTGGATATTGCTTTCTTCTGGTTTCGCTTAGCGCTTTGCCCGGAATGATGCGTGATTTGTGCCTCGGGAAAGTAAATCACTTTTCCACCCGCTTGTCTCACCCGGGTGGCGAAGTCTGCGTCTTCCATCCAGAAAAGTCTCGCGTCCAAACCACCGATTCTCAGGTAAAATTCACGTGTAAACAAGAGCGCAGCACCCGACAACATTCCCGGTTCAAATTGCTCCTGAAATTTGTCGTTCGGATAATCAGACACGCCGAAAACCTTGTGCAGAAAGAGTGATTCGAGTACCATATCCAACGGCTTGGGCCGTTTCCACGCCGAACGTTGCAGTGTACCGTCTGTATTCAGCAACCGGGGGCCAATCAATACGTTTGATTCCTCACCCGCGGCAAACAACAGCATCTTTCTGAGATCACCGTGAGCAATTTCAGTATCAGGATTCAACAAAAGAATTCTCGGTGCTGATGAGCAATCCATTCCCTGATTGTTCGCTTGAGAAAAACCGACATTCGCGTTGTTCCCGATGAGCGTCACGAGAGAAAATTCATCGCGCACCATTTGAACAGACTTGTCGGTGGACGCATTGTCAACAACGATGATCTCCGCTGCAACATCCTGCTCCACGATAGAGTTCAGGCAATTCCTCAGCAGGTCGCAAACATTGTAACTGACAATAACAATGGAGACTTCGAAACGCATCCGCTCAAAGTTAACGAACAATAGCAAAACTCTATCTTCGCAATGTGAAACGCCTGAGAATAGCATACCTAAGTGCTTCTGACCCTACTAATCCACATTCCTGGTCGGGCGTGCACTATTCCGTGATGGGTGAGCTCAAAAAGCATTTCGAAGACGTAACCGCACTAGGCCCACACGAGGAAAAAAACATTGTGCTGCAAGGTCGGATCTACTCGTTCTTCCTGAAGAAGCTCCGTGGCAAACGGTTTGATTACTTACACTCGTTGCGACTTGCCCGTGCTTATGGTGACTACTTCAACGCGCAGTTACAGAAAGGCGAGTATGATGCAGTTGTTGCAGTTGCTGCATCGACAGAGCTTGCGTTCCTGAAGACAAATCTTCCGGTGTATTACATTGCTGATGCTACATTCGCGAACATGGTTGGCTATTACCCGTTCTACGCTGGTTTAACCAAACGTTCATTGCGAGAAGCGAACGAAGTACAACAACGTGCACTGGACAAATGCACGAAGCTCATTTTTCCTTCCGACTGGGCTGCTGCTTCTGCATTTCGTGATTACGGTGTTCCGGAAAACAAACTGAGCGTTGTTCCTTTCGGTGCGAACCTGAAGGATGTTCCCATTGAGCCTGAGATGATTTCGATAAGTGTGGACCAACCTGTGAATCTATTGTTTGTTGGTGTCGAGTGGGAACGTAAAGGCGGACCTGTAGCACTGGAAGCATTTAGAGAATTGCGAAAGCGTGGTTACAAAGCGAAGCTCACAATCGTAGGAAGTAATCCGCAAGTGAGCGACGAAGGAGTAGAAGTGATTCCGTTTATCGATAAGAAAATTGAAAGCGAAAGAAAGAAGCTGAATGAACTTTTTGCGAAGGCTCACTTCTTCATTCTTCCAACTAAAGCAGAATGTTTCGGACTCGTATTCTGCGAAGCTTCTGCATTTGGTACACCTTCACTTGCACCCCACACGGGTGGAGTTCCCAGTGTGATATCGCATGGGCAGAATGGTTTTCTTTTCTCGCCGTTCGATACTGCGATTCATTACGCCGACAAGATTGAAGTTCTAATGAAGCATCCGGTGGAATATGAAATTCTCAGGAAGAGATGCCGTGCGATTTACGATTCACAACTGAACTGGGATGCCTGGGGAAAAGCCGTTCAGGAGATTATCTCAAAAGGCTAAAGAGTAATTTGTTCCCGAACTTCTCTGACTCCCGCATCAACTCCTGATTCTCAGCAAATAGTTTTACCATAGCCGGATTGGCCTCTATTACATGTGTTATGCGCGCCTCGTAAGCGTGAACCCGCAACCAGAGGACAAGCAGTTGCCAGGAGAAAAATCCTAAGTGATTTCGGAAGGTCTTGTAGTTCGCGTTGTAACAGAGTGCGTGAACAAATCGTAGCGAATCTGTTCCCGACTTCTTCTCATTCGCATTCTTTGCAGATTCTGAATCGTCGTGAACGTTGAAATCAATTACGGCTTCAGGCACATAGAGAAGTCCGTGAACCGTTGCAATGCGCGCCCAGAATTCGAGATCGCAAATCTGTTTGTATGCTGTATCAAACTGACCGATTTCTGAAATCACCGAACGGTGAAACATAACAGTGCTCGGCTCTCCAATAAAATTAATGGCGATGTTTCTTGCGCACAGTTCGGATATCTTCTTCGCTGGAAAATTGCGGACACCCGATGCGACCTTGTCGAGTGTGGTCACCAGCTTTGTGTAATACTCAATCGAATCCGGTGAAGAATTGTCGCCAAAGACGTAGTTGCGCTTAGCAGCAATCAACTTCACGCCCGGTGTTGCAGCAGCAAACATGTTTTCTAATGCATCCGGATGCAAGCGATCATCCTGAAAAAGAAACTTAATCCATTCGCGACTGCTGAGCTCTATACATTTATTCCAGTTCCCCACGAGTCCGAAGTTCTGTTCATTCTGAAAGACCTTGATACGCGCATCCTTCAATGCATATTCCCGCGCTATCGCCAGTGAATTGTCCGAAGAACGATCATCGCATACAATGATTTCCACCTGCATCGCTGTGGCACATGCCGAATCCAAACAACCGCGCAACCATTTGGCGCCATTGTAAACCGGAATGCAGATGCTAATCGATGGAATCATTTCGCGAGCGTCCAGTGAGATGAACCTTGTTTGGAATGTGAAACGTAATACAAATTCTCTTCGCCGGGATCCGATGAATTTTCATACCAGGGCATGTGATACGCCATATATGGTTCTCCTGTGCGATACGCCTTCCCTACCCAGATCGAACCATTCGTAAATGGACGATACAATGCAAAGGTTGTGTCTACTCCCGCATCGTAAATGCCGGAAGAAACTTCCTTCATCCAGAATTGCTTCTCCCACGCAATCACTTCATCACGCTTGGTATAATGTGCAGGCAAATCATCAATCTTGAGTCCAACACCAATCTTATCGATGTTGGGATACTTTTCGAGTTGTTTCAATAAATGCGCAATCAAATCTTTCGGACATTCGTTTGAAGGAACAACGTCGGGATCGGAATACACGTAAAACTTGTCCTTGACTTCATTATACAACTCACTCTTCCACAAGGCGAGATATCCAACATTATCACCAAGCTTTACAACGCGATGTTTCGTCTCTGCATAGTACTTCAGAAGAGGCGGATATGCGGAATTGTTATCAAGGATAATTATGTTTTCTGCTCCGGCATTCTCCAGCCAGGTAATGAGTTGAAGCAAGTAAGTATAGCGATTCCGGTTGTTGATGATGATAGGAATTCGTTTCACATTCACTGCCGAAATGCTCTCTCCCTGCGATTTACGCTTCTGAATACTGCGCAGTTTGTCCCAGCGAACTTTGAATGAACTAAAGTTCAGCGTGACAACATCTTTTATGAGCTGCGCGTAGTCCATTTATGATTTACGCAAACGGTTATACATCAACAATCCGAAATTCGTTAATTCGCGAACAACGGGAATTCCGCTCACTGATTCTTTGATACGCACCGAACGAGGCTTACGTTTCTGGACTTCGGCTTCTGCAGCTTCAATTTTATCTAACGGAAAATACTTGAGCTGCGCCCGACGACGTTCTTCATCGTGTTTCTTTTTGTTGGCCGGATCAGAACCAACTCCTGCAGTATTAAAAACCGATACCGGTGTTGGAATGTATTGTGTTGTACATTTTTTCACCAATAGCATTTCGAGAAAGAAATCGTAGTCGGCAACAATTCGGAATGACTCGTCGTAACCATTTCGTTCAACGAGCAACTGTCGCTTGATAAATGCTGCCGGATGAAACAAGGTTGTATAAATCATATCCTCAAACGAGAAAGGATCGTGCTGACCCAGTCTATACAAAGGATCGCTTCCATTATCGACGAGAATATCGCCGTAAATAATTTCGGATGGATTAGCATGGGTGAATACAGTCGAAAGCACTTTGCTGTCTGCCAGATAATCTCCGGAATTCAGAAACAGGCAATAGTCGCCCGACGCCATTTTCCATCCTTTATTCTGGGCATTGTATATACCGCCGTCCTTTTCCGAAACCCACTTTGTGAATGATGAAGCGTTCTGTTTGATGAAGTCAGCACTACCGTCGGTTGAGGCTCCATCTACAATGATGTGTTCGTAGTCCGAAAAATCCTGAGCCTTCACGCTCTCCACAGTTTTCATCAACCCCGCAAGGTCGTTGTAACAGATGGTGATGATTGAAAGCTTCGGCATGTTAGAAGCGGTTCATGACATCGATCACGCGTTCGATGTCCTGTTTCGAATGACAGGTAGAAATGGGCAGACTCAATTCCGTACGATGAATCTCTTCGGAAATCGGAAGAGAATATTGATCCCAGATTCCTTTCATTGCAACTTGCTTGTGAGGCGCAACCGGGTAATGAACATCGGTCTTGATTTCATTCTTCAGCAGATATTCTTTCAACGCATCGCGCTTTTCGTGACGAATGGCATAGATATGAAAAACGTCGAAGTAACCCTCCTGCACAACTGGCTTAATGAAATCCGATTTCAATTCACCATTGTACATTTCAGCCAGGGTGCGCTTGTGCGTGTTGATAGCATCAAGTGCTTTCAACTTCACAGAAAGAAAGGCAGCTTGAATTTCATCGAGTCGGGAGTTGAATCCCACAACCTCGTTGTAATACTTCACTTTCGAACCATAGTTGCGCAGCATGGAAATTCTTTCTGCAAGAGCGTCCGAATTACAAGTAAGAGCGCCCGCATCGGCGAGTGCTCCCATGTTTTTTGTCGGATAAAAACTGAACGCGCCGTAGTCGCCCCAATTTCCCGCTTTCTTTCCTGCTACATGAGCTCCGTGAGCCTGTGCACAATCTTCAACCACTTTCAGCTTGTGTTTCTTCGCAATCGACATGACTGCATCCATGTCGCACATCTTCCCGTATAAATGAACTGGAAGAATAGCTCTTGTTTTCGAAGTGATCTTCTCTTCTATGTGCTTTGGATCGATGTTATACGTTGTTGCATCAGGCTCTACCGGAATCGGAACAAGTCCATTATGCAATATGGCAAGAATGGTTGCAATGTAGGTGTTCGAAGGAACGAGTACTTCATCTCCCGGTTTCAACTCAATGCTTCTCAAAGCAAGAATTAACGCATCAAGTCCGTTTGCTACGCCGATGCAATGTTTCGTGCCGCAATAATTTGCGAATTCACCTTCAAACTGCTTGACTTTGTTGCCGAGAATAAACCAACCGCTGTCGAGCACAGCACGGAATTCCTTTTCGTATTCTGCAACGAATGGTTCGTTTACTTTCCGGAGATTTTCGTAATCGATCATTTCTTCTCTGGATATGGTTCGAAAATATAATCGGCTGGATCAAATGGCTCCGATGCGAAGACCATGAAAATGGCATCAGGAGTAAAATGGTGCATGGTATGCCAATCTTTCTGCTCAAGGATGAGACATTTGTCGGGTGAGTCCATCACGAAATCCTCCTGCTTTTCTCCATCGTTGTTTGAAACGATACATGATCCTCGCAGGCATACAGCAGCCTGAACAGTTTTGTGATGGCGATGACCACCGCGTACAGAATCATCGACACCGTAGATATAAAATATACGCTTGATGTCGAACGGAATTACTTTCTCAATAACCGTAAGATTACCGCGCGCATCACAAAATGTTTTTAAGCTGATCAGTCTGGCCATATACTAACGGAATCTATTGAGTGAATAAAACGGATGGTGGCGCTTTCTACTGTCCATGACACGTCCGCTCAGGTTTCTAAGTGATTCCTTTACCGATGCAAGATAGTAGTATAGCCAGACTTTTGCTCCCCAATCTCCAACTGCTGCAGTACCGGAGTTTCCATGTGGATTGAATTCTGCACCGTTCTTCCGGATTTCATTTCCCTCTTGCAATAAACGACGCACGTACGGGAAGAAAATATTTTGCTTCCACGACGATTTCACATCATAGATCACAGTTGTAATTCCAACAATATCATCGTTAAAGAATTTCAACCCGTGAAAATGAAAGAACACCAGTGGACGTGAAACTTTGTCTGATTGATGACGCACCATTGGCTTTCCATTCACCATGTCGAGATGATATTGCTGAATATTCCAGGGGGCAACACCTCCTCCCCTATTCTCAAGTACGTGAACTCCTTCGTATTTCGATTGCCATGAATCCAGATACTTCTGATCGCCGAATTTTCCATCTTCCACACGATCATAACACCACGTAATGCAATCGTTACGCCAGTCGCGAAGACATTGCATTCCATTTTGTGTGTTCCGAAAGAAGACAAACTGTACGCAATATTTTCCGGACTCTACAGATTGATCATACTGTGGCGAATACCAATGATCAGTAATGAGCACATCCTTACCGTTCACTTCCTGCAAGAGCAAATTGGGATCGTGATAAAATTCCATGTCTGAGTCGACGTACGTACAATGCTCCAGTCCGAATTTTTCAATCGAATACAAAATCGTTGATGCCGTGCACGTCCAGCAATATTCTCCCGCACTACGCGTGGGTTTTACACGAAGCAATTCCGGATCTTCAAATTCTTTGAGACCAATCACTGTCATCTTCGGAAATTGCTGCTTCTTCAGATAGTGCTCGCATTGTTCATCGAAAGCAAAGACATACAGATGAAATTCTGCGCAAGTCTTTTCCAGGGAATGGTACAACACCATTCCCCTCGAGAGGTAAGCGGAATTGAAAAGTGTACAGAAATTCGCTACCATCTATTTATTTTTTTCGAGGATGTAACCTCTCCATTCGGTCATACGGCCAGCGACTTCACGCCCAGGAACAACATCGGTGGTATACTTTTCCTTTAATGAATATCCGGGGAACCAGTTCAACATTTCAGTCTCGTTGAAAATGTGACAGGGATAAGACGCTTCGTAAATCGCGGGTGGAACATTCTGCACGGTAATCATGGAATTACCTTCCAGTACAACCGGCGTAGTTTCAATGATGATGCGTTCGTATGAATGTTCGAGCAGTGCGGCAACAATTGCATTCGGATTCTCCACATAATGCAAAACGCTCAGCAACATCAAAACATTCATCCCAGAACAGGAGTCGGCATTGATTTCACTGTGGAATTTCAATGATGCGTCTGCAAGTAATTGATTTCCCCGCTGCGCATAATGCTCTTGTTCAATCACATGCCAATTCAACTTGATCGCCGGCAGAAGATGCTTGTACAAAAAGTAAGCACTTGCGGGTCCACCGCCGAAGTCCACTACATTCAGTTGTCCACCGTGATTTGTGGCCACATCCTTAAGTGTTCTGAACGTTGGCTGTGGATACTCGGGCTTACGGAATAACATACCGTCGCGCTCGAACAATGCTTCACCCGATTTCACTTTCTGTGCTGCGGAGAAAACTTTCTCGGCGATTGCACCTGCATCATATCCGGTGGAATGCTCTTGCGCCTCCTTCCAGGTTGAATAACTTCCGTGCCAACCATATTTACTATCGTCTACAGGACCCGTCCACCACTTTCTGAATGAAGGTGGTAGCGAATTCCACACGGTATTTTTCAATCGCGACATTAGCGGGAGAAAAAGTTTCTGAACTTATTAATCAGCCCGTTGCTGATCGGTGTTTTTCTCAGCTCCCGGAAGAAACGTTCAATGGCCGCACGAGCCTCCAAATTTTCTTCAACCGGAATTGCTTCCACTTTCGGATGAAAATCATTTGCACCGGTATCCCACTTCTCCGATGTTCCACTGTTTATGCCGCTTCCATCAAATCCAATATTGCGAACCATGGATTTACCAGGATACAATGTGAATTTGCCGGCGAGATATGCAGATGCATACCAACGAATTGCCCACGAGTCGATCTTGCCTTCTACCTGATCGAGCAACATCTGAACGTACGGGTACGAGTGATTGAATTCGAAATGATCTTTGCTACCGCACTGTTCAATATCAACCAACAACAGGGATGCATCGTAGCGGAAATGTTGCCATCCACGACTCCACGTTGCCCAGGCAATGCAGTCGGCTCCGCGCAGAAAAAATGTATCGGGCAGTTTATTTTCGAAAGGATACAGATAACCCGCGATGGAAATTACGTCTTCGTTCTTCTCGTAAAGATTCAACGCGCTATTCATGTATTCGAGAAAATATTTCGAGCACACGGCATCGTCTTCGAGCACAATGACTCTTCCGTGGATAGAGAGAACATCTTCGACGCCACTGGTAACGGACTTTGCTAATCCACGATTTGCTTCCGCAGCAACAACATGCACTGTTCCGCACCATTTTCTTTCTCCGGCAACAGCCCGAACTTCTTCAATATTCTTTCGGGTTTCTGGTGTAGCATCTGATTTGGGACCATCGCAATACACGTAAAGGACAGAGGCCGATGATTCCGCGTTCCGCTCGAGCGACTCCAGTACTTTGCGCAGGTGATCGGGCCTGTTATAGGCAAACACAATTACCGGTGCCAGTTCTGCGCTCATTTCTTTCTCCAGATTCCTGTTTGCGTGAACCACGTACAATACGGAGCAGGTCCTTTTTGGTTGCTGACTAAATCGTAGTGCGTGGAAAGAATTTCCTTGAATGCGATGAAGTAATAGTCGCGATCAGAATTATCGATGATAAGCCAGCCGCCCTTTTTCAATTTCGGCAATGCGTGTTTGGTGCAGGAAGGACGTGCACGACCGTCGACAATTATGATATCGAAACTTTCGTTTTCGAACTGATCAATGAACGAAGCATACTTCTTAAAATTCTTCCCTTTGAAATTTTCATCGTCCGAAACGTAAGCGTCCGGATCGCCAATTGCACCAGTACCGCCTTCTTCTGCCGTTACCAGATTGCCGTTCCAATTCGTAATGCCTTTCTTGTGAATTGCCGCACTCATATCGCGGAACCAGTTTGTATCGTGTTCAACGGTCACCACGAGGCCAGCATGATTAGCGAAGTAGACCGATGAACCGCCACCGCCAAATTCAAATACGCGCATGGATTTATTCACGAAGCGATTCAGGAAGTCAATTGCTTCGTAAGTAAGCCACGGAACTTCATCCGTCATCGTACTACGTCCTTCTGATTGTGACGACTTCCACGAATCATAATAGCCACTGAAACGCTTCCGCAATTCCGGAGTAGCTTCGATTTTTTCGAGCTCCTCGTTCCAAATGCGGCGATATTTACTGAAGCTCCTGATCATTTGATATCGAATCGGTGATCAACACAAATATATCCTTGTCCGTCGGGCGGCATTTTTCCTGTATTGTAAAAATCACCCGCGTCCACGTTCATCATCACGGCATCCTGAATCCAATCGGCAACTTCTCCGTTCGAACTCGCAAACAAAGTGAGTCCGTACGTTCCTTGCTTCATGGGCAAACGGGGAATGATCACATTCACACTGACCTCGGCTCCGCTCACATTGGTAATCTGTCCGGTTACTTCACTGCTCAACAGAGCAATTCTATTCCCGAGATTATCATCAATACCCACCGAAATCATCAAACCATTTACGGTCGATTTACCGGGATTACTCAGTTGCAATTCAATGCGGCCTTCTTGTCCGCAGGTTAACGCACTTACTTCATTTCCGTTTGCATCGCGTAAAGCCAATGAAGTGAAACGAACTTTCCCGTTTCCGTTTCGATCTTCCCGCACAGCGAGATTTGCAGCAGCCGGACCTTGCGCAGCACGCATATAAGTTCCAATCACCTGTTCTGCCGGACCGGATTCGACCAACTTTCCATTCTGCAGATAAATGGCGCGCTCACACAAATGCTGAACAGCCGCCATGTTATGACTCACGAGAATAACCGTGCGACCTGTTCCTGCAACGTCTTTCATTTTGCCGAGACACTTGCGTTGAAATTCTGCATCACCTACGGCCAGTACTTCATCTACAATCAGAATTTCCGGTTCCAGATGTGCTGCAACCGCAAATGCCAATCGAACGTACATGCCCGATGAATAACGCTTCACTGGTGTATCGAGAAATTTTTCTACTTCAGAAAATGCAACAATCTCGTCAAACTTCGATTTGATTTCTGCCTTCGTCATTCCGAGGATAGATCCGTTCAGAAAAATATTCTCCCGTCCGCTGAGCTCAGGGTGAAAACCTGTTCCAACTTCGAGTAAGCTTGCAATTCGTCCGCGCAATTCGACACGACCTGTTGTAGGTTTCACAATCCGGCTCAACACTTTCAGCAGCGTACTCTTACCTGCACCGTTGCGACCAATAATTCCAACACGTTCTCCTTGCTGAATTTCGAAATTGAGACTCTGCAATGCCCAGAATTCTTCCTTCGTGCCCTTCGAACGGAATACGCTTGAAAGTGAATCGGACAAAGTAGAATACGATCGACTTCCTTCTTTGCGAAGGACATATCGTTTACCGACGTTCTCAACTTTGATCGCCGCGCTCATATAATATCTGCAAAAGTTGATTCAACACGACGGAAATACCAAACTCCGACAATCAACATGAGGAATGTCATGCCTAGTGAAAGCATAAGCCCGGTTTGATTCACGATGAAGGGTGTGTCGAGTAAGCTCCAACGGAATCCGTCGATCACAGCCACCATTGGATTGAGTGAGTATAAGTTCTTCACAAAATCCGGGTAATCGCTTTCATACACCTGCGTGCTACTGATCGCAATCGGAGAAATGAAAAGCCCAAGCTGGATGATGAAAGGAACTACGTACCTGAAGTCGCGGTACTTGACATTCAATGCTGCGAGAAAAAGTCCTGTACCTATAGCAGCTAACAGCGCAAGCAAAATAAAAGCGGGAATGAAAATAATATTGGATGAGGGAACTTCACCGAAATAAATCATGACTCCGGCGAGAATCAGCAAAGACAACAAAAAATCGACGAGGCAGACGATGATGGTGCTCAGTGGAACAATGATGCGCGGAAAATAAACCTTGGTGAGCAGGCTGGAATTCGCAACGAGTGACCCGCTTGATTCACCTAGTGCTGTTGCAAAAAGCTGCCACGGAATTGTAGCAACGGAAACAAGGATGATAACGTCTTCAAGCGGTATGGTTGTGTCAAACATGTACCTGAAGAAACTGAACACCACGATCGTCAGCAACGGACGAATTACTGCCCATGCAACGCCGATGAAAGTTTGCTTGTAGCGCACCAATAAATCGCGCCACGCGAGAAATGTGAAGAGCCCGCGATAACGCCAAACGTCCCTCCAGTATCCCCGGTCGGAACGTTCAGCATCAACTATGACGAGTGGTTGCTCCATTTTCAGTCTACAGTAATGCAGTAGTCCAGTTGGCAGTATATGTTCGATAGTCGTTCGACTGCCGTCTGCCCTACTGCTTACTGCCTACTTTATTTAGCGATTCCTACTGCGCGCGTTTCACGGATCACAGTAACACGTACTTGACCCGGATACGTCATCTCAGTCTGAATTTTCTGCGAAATGTCGAATGCGAGTTTCTCTGCGTCTTTGTCTGTGCATTTTTCTGATGCAACAATAACGCGCAGTTCACGTCCCGCCTGAATTGCGTACGTCTTATCAACGCCAGGATATGAAAGCGCAAGCGCTTCCAGATCTTTCAGTCGCTTGATATATTGTTCTACGATCTCGCGACGAGCACCAGGGCGCGCACCAGAGATAGCATCACACACCTGAACAATTGGAGAATACAATGAAGTCATTTCGATTTCATCGTGGTGAGCACCAATTGCGTTGCAAACTTCAGGTTTCTCTTTCGCTCTCTCTGCGATCTTCATCCCGAGAATCGCGTGTGGCAATTCCGGCTCGTCATCAGGAACTTTCCCGATATCGTGAAGAAGTCCTGCACGTTTTGCAACTTTTGGATTCAATCCAAGTTCAGTTGCCATGATTGCACACAGGTTTGCTACTTCGCGTGAGTGTTGCAGCAAATTCTGTCCGTAGGAAGAACGGTATTTCATACGACCGATCATTCGGATCAGTTCAGGATGTAATCCGTGAATTCCAAGATCAATTGTTGTACGTTTTCCTGTTTCAACAATTTCGTCTTCTACCTGCTTCTTCACTTTCTCCACAACCTCTTCGATACGTGCAGGGTGAATACGACCGTCGGTTACAAGCTGGTGTAATGCCAAACGTGCAATCTCGCGGCGAACAGGATCAAATCCGGAAAGAATAATTGCTTCCGGCGTATCATCAACAACGATTTCAATTCCGGTTGCAGCTTCGAGCGCGCGGATGTTACGTCCTTCACGACCGATGATGCGTCCTTTCATTTCATCGCTCTCGATGTGGAAGATGGAAACTGAATTCTCCACTGCATGCTCTGTTGCAACCCGCTGAATCGTTTGAATCACGATGCGTTTTGCTTCTTTGTTTGCAGTCATCTTCGCTTCGTCCATCATTTCTTTGATGTACGACATTGAATCTGTTTTAGCTTCCGCTTTGAGTGATTCAACGATTTGTGCTTTCGCTTCTTCAGCAGAAATTCCGGAAATAGTTTCGAGTTGCTCAACCTGTTTGCGGTGAAGCTTATCGATTTCTTCCTGGCGCACTTTGATCATGTCGATCTGATGCTCGATTTCACGTTTACGTTTATCGAATTCGCCTTCCTTGCGTTTCACCTCTTCCAGTTTCTGGTTGAGCGTGGTCTCTTTTTGCTTAATACGATTTTCAGCTTGAGTCGCCTGGTTGTTGCGTTCGTTAATTGCTTTCTCGTGTTCTTGTTTCAGTTGCAGGAATTTCTCTTTTGCCTGGAGGAGTTTTTCTTTCTTAATTCCTTCTCCTTCTAATTCGGCCTGCTTAAGCTTGTCATTCGCTTTGCTGGTAACAGCGTTGCGAAGAACAGTAGCAGTAATGAGAACACCCACAAGCAGAGCTCCAAGACCAACTAAGACTGGAATGAGATACGGTGGCATAATTGTGTTTTAGATGCGTTTTTTTGTCATCCTTCGACTTCGCTCAGGACATGGTTAACAAAAATCCGCCTTACAACCGCTGAATAGCTGTGTGATGTTATGAAACCGTCAACAGTGTAATGTTAACCAGTAGGCAGTAAGCAGTAGTGCAGTTGGCAGTCCAACTGCAGCTAACTATGCACTAGCTGGTTTAGCCGCAAGGAAAGAGTCCATAAGTGCATTCATTTGAGTCAGGTTTGCAACGATGTCGTCCTGATTATCAATTGACTTCGACTTATTGTCAAGATATTGAGATGCGAATTGAAGTGCAGTCATGGCAAGCAAATCCTGCTTGTCTTTTACGAGGTACGTTTGCTCCAGTTGAGCGACACGATCATTGATGCGTTTTGCTGCATCCATAACCGAACTCTCTTCCTTCGCATCCACGGTGAGTGGATAAGTACGACCTGCAATTGTTATTTTGACTGACTTCTCGCTCATTTTCTGAACATTTACCCGCGAACCAATGTTGTTGGGATAAACTCTCTTTCTTTAATCGGTGTTACCTGTTGAGTTGTGCAATACACTTATCGATTTCACGCACCAACTCGTTTATTCTAAGTTTTAAAGCAAGATTCTTTTCATTATCACCAGAAACGGCGCGCGCAATCTTGAGGCTTTTGTTCTTATTCTCAAGGTCTTTGTTCGCCAACTCCAGTTCTTCCACCCTGTTTTTCAATTGGTTAACTGCGTCTTTTAGGCGCTCGTTTTCCTTTTGCCGGGCTTCCAGCAAATGTAGGATTTTTTCGGTCTTTTTGAGGAGACCAGACGAGAGCTTGAGAGCAGAATCTGCCAATTTTAACAGAGTTAAGAAGTACTTCGGCTAAGATAGGGGGAAATGGTAAGGATCAAAGGGTTAAAGATCCTCCGCATCCGGACTATTGCAGATTGTAGCGGACTGGAACTATAAACTTGCATCTCACAGCCTTCCCATTTTTCATTGCGGGTTTGTGTCGTGGAAATCCTGAAATAACCCGAATGGACTCTTTGGTTAAGCCTGGTCCACCTTGAACTTCTTTGTGCGGCTTAATGTCTGTTACCATCCCGTTTTTACCGATGACGTATGAAATGTAGACAGTTCCCATTACTCCAGTTTCCTTTTCCATTTGGGGATAACGAATGGTGTTCTGCAAATACCGTTGCAATGCGTAATCATCGCCGGGAAAAACCGGAACAGTATCCAGATCGTCTGCATCATAAGTAGTCGTATCATCGGAAGGCGGAGGAAGATGAACCAATGAATCGGGCAATGTGAACGAAATCCAGAAGTTATTTCTATCTGTGTTCGGTCGACCATTTTTCGTTGCAGGAATCCATTTCGGCATGGAGAGAGCAAGGCGCTTAGCTTCAGTTAGAAATCCGTCTGAGCTTCCGAAAATGAAACTTGCGGAAGGATTAACAACCTTACCATCTTTTCTGATTTCAATATTAACGGAGACTAAGGCTTCGAGTCCTTGCTCGCGTTCTTGCTCGGGATATCGCACACTATCACGAATAAATTTCTCCATCGCCACCTTACCTCCGGGATAAGATGCCCAAACGTAATCCGGCACACCAGAATACAAAAGCCAAACAGAATAAAAGTGCAGGCGGAAGAAAAAGGAAACGTCTACTCATAAGAAATCAGTGAAGGCTAAACTTTAATGGAATGGTCATACTGACGGTAACGGGTTTTCCATCCATGACACCCGGTTTCCAATTGGGCATTGCAGCTACAACTCTTATGGCTTCATCACACAAGTCGGGAGCTTTGGGTACACCCTTTTGACATTTCACGTTTTGGATAGTGCCGTCTTTTCTCACTTCGAAATAAACATAAACTGTTCCTTCTCTACCATATTTCTTTGCTGAATCAGGATAGTGAATATTAGTTTGTAAATAACGTGTAAAAGCTTCCTGTCCTCCAGGAAATTGCGGCATCTCTTCAGCAAAACTTAATGTGGGCCCACCGGTATCACATTTGGGTGGTGGTGGTGGTGGTGGTGGTGGTGGTGGTGCAATATCAGTTTGTGCGGAGAGCCTAGATGCGAACGCGAGCAAGCAAAGCGTTAGTATTGTTTTCATTTTAGTTGAACTGGATTGTTTTGTTCTTAAACTAATGGTTCCTTTTTTTCTTACGACCCGTAAGCGTGAATCGAATTGGAACTGTCATCTCAACTCTTACTGGACGTTGGTTTATTTTCCCTGGTGTCCATGCTGGCATTTCCCGAATAACCCGCGCGGCCTCTTCGCCTAACGCCGGTGCTCCCGGAACTCCTTTCCGTATCCTAACACTATCAACACTTCCATCCTTATTAATAACAAAACTTATATATACGATTCCATCCTTTCCATTTCGCTTTTCATCAGCAGGATATACAATATTCTCCCGCAAATAATCCTGAAATGCCTTTTCACCTCCGGGAAAGGAGGGCATAATTTCCGCAAATGCCAATACAGCATTCGTATCCTTCTTTGCACCCGTAGTATCGTTAGTTACAACGGCCGGAGGAGCAGTTTGGGCCTGAGTGAACAGATAGACCAAAAGAAGAAGAGAGGTCAAAAAGGTTTTCATTTCAGCGAAATTGAAATTCCACGGTTAAAACAATATTTATCCAGTCAAAAAATACCGGTAAGATCATGACAGTAAATTTTAGTAAATATTGCGATGGGCTGGTGCC
>JBEIPA010000039.1:0-40237 GCA_040377305.1 Flavobacteriales bacterium
AATGTTCCTTCACCTGTGTAAGGAGAAGTTCCACCTGCTCCGGTTACTGTAACAGTTGCAGTTCCACCGTTACAGAGAACTGAAGTGGCTGATGAAGTGGCTGAAAGTGCTGTTGGTTCAGTAACAGTAACTGATGTAGTTGCAGGACAACCATTGGCATCGGTAACCGTGTAAGAATACGTTCCTGCAGTAACAGTAAATGTTCCTTCACCTGTGTAAGGAGAAGTTCCACCTGCTCCGGTTACTGTAACAGTTGCAGTTCCACCGTTACAGAGAACTGAAGTGGCAGATGAAGTGGCTGAAAGTGCTGTTGGTTCAGTAACAGTAACTGATGTAGTTGCTGTGCAACCATTCGCATCTGTAATCGTGTAAGTATATGTTCCTGCTCCAACAGTGAATGTTCCTTCACCTGTGTAAGGAGAAGTTCCACCTGCTCCGGTTACCGTAACTGTTGCTGTTCCACCATTACAAAGAACTGAAGTTGCTGATGACGCTGCTGAAAGAACAGTTGGTTCTGTAACCGTGATTGATGTAGTAGCAGTGCAACCATTCGCATCTGTAACAGTGTACGAATAAGTTCCTGCAGCTACGGTGAATGCTCCGGTTCCTGTATAAGGAGAAGTTCCTCCCGTTCCTGAAACAACAACCATCGCAGTTCCACCGTTGCAGAGCACTGGTGTAAATAGTGATGTGCTCGCGCCCAGAACAAGCGGTTCAGAGATATTTATACTTGTAACTGCAGAACATCCGTTAGCATCAGTTACGGTATAGAAGAACGTTCCGGCAGTTTCTGTAAACGTTCCCGTTCCCGTATAAGGAGAAGTTCCGCCTGTGCAGGCCACGGTCACCGTTGTTGTACCTCCATTACACAAAACGGAAAGTCCTGTTGCAGTTGGCACAAGTGGTGTAGGTTCTGTAATCGTGATCGACGTTGTTGCTGTGCAACCATTCGCATCTGTCACTGTATACGAATAGGTTCCCGCAGTAACAGTGAAAGTTCCGCCTCCGGTGTAAGGAGATGTTCCACCATTGCCGGTAACAGTTACCGTAGTTGATCCTCCATTGCACAGAATATTTCCTGAAACCGAAGTCGCTGCCATTGCGGTTAGTGGTTCGGTGATATTAACAGTTGAGGATGTTGTGCATCCGCCTCCATCAGTAACAGTAACCGTATACGTTCCAGCTGAAAGTCCGGAAACAGTTGCAGTCGTTCCGCCTGCAGGTGACCATGCAAACGTGAATATTCCTGCTCCGCCTGAAGTTGCAACGGTTGCCTGTCCGTTATTGCCACCGAAACAACTTACATGGTTGTTTACAATTGCTGTTGAAGTAAGATCGCTGAGAACAGTCACGATAGCTGTTGCAGTAGATATATTTCCATTCACATCTATCACAGTCAGCGTCACCGTATTCGGACCCAGGTTTGTGCAGTTAAATGTATTTGGTGTGACACTCATGGATGCAATTCCACACGCGTCTGAAGATCCGTTGTTGATAGCTGATGCGGTTATTGTTGCAATTCCACCGGAAAGGGTAACTGTTAGATTCTGAGCAGTGGCAACCGGACGGATGGTATCAACAACAGTAATAGTTGTGGTACACATCGAACTATTACCGGTCATGTCAAATACGGTGAATGTAGAAGTATTAGCCCCGACCTGAGAGCACACGAATCCTGATGGAATGAGCATATAACCCACCGTTCCGCAATTGTCTGTCGAGCCATTATTCACTGCCAGAGGATTAACTGACACCACACCTGAAACATCGAGGTAAGCTGTAACGTTTTGGCAGTTTGCAACCGGACGGACTGTATCAATTACAGTCACAATTGAACTACAAGTTGAAGTACGTCCGTTCACATCGGATACGGTGAGCGTTACATTATTCGCTCCCACATTCGCACAGGTAAATGTTGATGGTGAAACCGAAAGTGAAGCAATGCCGCATGCATCGGTAGAACCGTTATTCACCATTGCACCGGTGATGTTCGCTGTTCCTGCAGCATTCAGATGCACAGAAATGTTCTGACAGTTTGCAACCGGGCGGACTGTATCAATTACAGTCACAATTGAACTACAAGTTGATGTACGTCCATTCACATCCGTGACAGTAAGCGTTACATTATTCGCTCCCACATTCGCACAGTTAAACGATGATGGTGACACCGAAAGTGAAGCAATGCCGCATGCATCGGTAGAACCGTTATTCACCATTGCACCGGTGATGTTCGCTGTTCCTGCAGCATTCAGGTGCACGGAAATGTTCTGACAGTTTGCAACCGGGCGGACTGTATCAATTATAGTCACAATTGAACTACAAGTTGATGTACGTCCGTTCACATCCGTTACCGTGAGCGTAACAGTATTCGCTCCGACATTCGCACAAGTGAACGTTGAAGGTGCCACCGATAGCGAAGCTATACCACATGCATCCGTTGATCCATTGTTCACCATTGCGCCTGTAATGGTTGCTGTTCCTGCAGCATTGAGATGCACAGAAATATTCTGGCAATTTGCAACCGGACGAACGGTATCGATTACAGTCACAACCGCAGTGCCCGTTCTGTTGTTTCCATTTACATCGACTACAGTCAATGTCACGTTATTGGCGCCCACGTTTGCACAGGTGAATGTGTTTGGAGTAACGGTCATGGAAGCGATTCCACAATTGTCTGTTGATCCGCTGTTAATCATTGCAGGAATGATAGTAGCTGAACCTGCAGGATTCAAATGAAGCGTGATGTTCTGGGTATTTACAACAGGACGTGCAGAATCTAAAACGGTCACAACACCTGTACAGGTAGAACTGTTTCCGTTCATGTCATTCACCGTCAATGTAACATTGTTCGCGCCGATGTTTGCGCAGCTGAAACTTGTTTGCGACAAAGTCATCATGATTGGTCCGCAGTTGTCACTGGAGCCGCTATTGACCATTGCGGGAGAAATATTCGCGATGCCGGAAACATTACCAAGGTAAACTGTCACGTTGTGGCAAGTCGCAATCGGATCGGTGGTGTCGGCAACTGTCACTATGAATGAACATGTTGTACTATTACCTGCGCCATCCGTAACTGAAAACACGTTTGTTGTTGTTCCCACAGGAAAAAACGAACCGCTAGGCAAGCCGCTGGTTTGTGTAACCGGAAGTGAAGCACTGCAATTATCACTCGCGAGAAGTGGTGCGTAAACTACTGTCGCTCCGCATACCCCGGTATTATTAGTTACGTTAACATTCGCAGGACATCCTACCGTTGGTGCTATCACCTGAAGGTTATTCAAGTATAGGTACTTCGCAACTCCAACTCCGGCATTGGAATTAAAAATCATGAAACGGGAAATAACCTGATTGCCTCCACCAGGGAACGACACCGATGTAATTGTTTGGGTTGCTCCGTTTACTTTGCGTGTAAGTTTAATACTGACCTGGCCTGTAACAATCGGTGTAACTTCGATGATGATTCCTTCATCTGTATATGGAATAGAAGCAAATGGGGTTATTCCATTATTGTCTACAATTTCATAACCAGCCTGACCACCGCGAAAACGGACTTCGCCCAAACTCAATCCGGATGAATTCTGCAATTGAAACCCTACAATTTGTCCGGGATCAACTGTACCATTGTCGAATTCAAGTCTAAGCGTATTACCAATGACAAGTGGTACAGACAACGGTCGTGTTGCTTGTGTAGCCTGAGCAGCATTTGCATACAGACCCAATGCTCTTCCGCTTGTGTTGATGTCATCATCACTATTGCTGTCGATTCCTGCACCGTTCGTAGTTGAAGATCCGGTTACAAAACCAGCTTGCGCAGAATTTCCGGTTGAAGCTACGAGGGTCCATGCACCGAATCCGGATCCATCATTGTCTCCTGATTGCCATCCGTCGTTGTATGCTGTTGCCGCAGCATTACTGCTGGCACTGGTGGCTAAAGTGTAAAGCACAGGCGCCTGTGTATCGGTAACTGTAACCGAGAATGAACACGTCGCTGTATTGCCGCTTCCATCTGTTGCGCGAAAAGTATTTACCGTTACGCCAACCGGAAATACTGAACCGCTGGGAAGGCCCGCAATTTGTGTAGTCACAACACTCGGACAATTATCAGTTCCGACGGGTGCAACATAAGTTACCATTGCACTACACAATCCGAGACTTGCATTAACGCTGATGTTTCCAGGGCAGGCAATTAATGGATTCACAATATCATGGTTGCCTGTCCCCTGAATTCCAAAATCGTAAACGCCTTCATCTGCGTCGTCATTGTTTACAGTAATTACAGCACTTCTCATCCCGGTAGAAGAAGGATCAAAGGTGATTTGAAATACTGATTGTGTGGATGCGGCAATAACTGAGGCCGGATTTGTCGTCACCGAAAAGTCGGCTGCGGCGGGACCGGTAATTACGATAGACGAAATATTCAGATCTCCTGTGCCATTATTCTGAATGACGAAGGTTCTGACAATCGTGCCGCTACACGCGAGTACCGAACCGAAGTCCGAGTGATCCGCTGTGGTTGGTAGAAGATCTCCGTCAACTATTAGCAAACTATTTCCTCGGATGTCAATTTCGGGAGTCTGTGAAATTGCGCTTGTGAAGCTGAATAATATAATGAACGTGGCAAGTATTGAATTTCTCATTAGCTGATTTTGAATTGGATTTTGCACCAAAACTATCTAATGCGACGCGTGATAATAATGACTACGCTCAAGACCATAAGTGATGGATATCATGTGCGCAGAATTCATCTAAATTCCCATAGATTTTCGGAAAAGGGGAAGATAGTATTGAGTGAAAACTACAGGAACAGCCTATTGAGCACTGAAACTGCGTACTGCGCACTATCAACCGCGTACTGCGCACTGTAAACTGCGCACTGCTACTCCTCCCACCCCATCCACTCATCATGATCACCTGTGCGCAAATCGCCCAACATTCCGATCAGCACGATCGCACCGGTAATTAATCCCACAATTCCGAATGCAGAGGTGTTTCCCCAAAGCGGGTGAACGTTGTTGACGAGGAGTAATGAAGAACCAATGATTAAACCGGAAAGTATTACTGCAGATATCACCTGCTTGGTCACTCTATTGATCGTATGTACTAAAGGATCAATTCCTTTGTGACGTAGATCAACCTTGACTTCACCGGCATTCAGCTTCCTGATCGCATTCTTCAGATCACGCGGAAAATCTTCCATGTACATTCCCATTTCGTAAACAGAATTCAACACACGTTCTACGAACTGAAGTGGATTATAGTGACGAGCAACTGTTCTCAAAAGGAATGGCTTCACCAGTTTGCTCAAATCTAATTCCGGATCAAGGTTGCGGATAACTCCTTCAACAGTAACCATAGAGCGCCCCAGCAAAAAGAAATGTGTAGGAACCCGCAAACCGTGTTTGATCACGATGTCCTTAAGCTGAAGCAGCACCGTGCTCATTTCGTTGGAATGCACAGTGCGAAATGCATAATTGTGAACGAACTCTTCCAGGTCCGATTCTAAAGCGCGAAAATTGCGAATCGGAGGACTATCAGACAACTGCTGCAACGCACGAATAAGACGACGAACATCTTTTTTATTCACTGCAATAAAGAGTGATCCGAACTGTTCTATATCCTTTTTCACGATACTGCCCATCATCCCGTAATCGAGATAACAAATCCGATTATCAGGCAACACCAGAAGATTTCCCGGGTGCGGATCGGCATGAAAAAATCCGTGATTAAATATCTGTCGCAAATAGGACATCGCCAGACGATACGCAATTACTTTTCTGTCGTAACCCGCACTTTCCAGTTTTGCATAATCGGTTACCTTGATTCCTTCAACATAATCCATCGTTAATAGCCGTGAAGTGGTAAACGCAGAATGTATTTGCGGAGAGTGAATCCAGCCTTCATCCTTCTTATCACTCTGAAAGTTGTGAGCGAAACGCTGTACGTTTACCGACTCGTGAATAAAGTCCAATTCGCGTGTAATACTTTCCTCGAAATTTCGCACCAACCCAACCGGATCAAAACTTTTAAGCGAAGGAATTCTTCTGCGGAATACCTCGGCCATGTACAACATGACTTTAATATCCTGCTCAATCACTTCCTTAATACCAGGACGCTGAATTTTGAGAACCACTTTCGTTCCGTCCTTCAATGTCGCCTTATGTACTTGTGCCATAGAAGCAGAAGCAAAGGCTTCCGCAGCAAATTCTGTAAACAATTCTTCCGTCTTACCTTTTAGTTCTTCCTCTACAACCTGCTTAGCCAGCTGCGATGAAATCGGAGGAACACTATCCTGAAGTTTCTCCAACTCTTTAACCAGATCTGCGGGAAGAAGATCTGCGCGGCTGCTTAAAATCTGTCCGAACTTTACAAACGTAGGACCAAGCTCTTCACACACTAAACGCATCTTCTCCCATTTGCTCAGGGTAATCGCCTGCGTAAATAACCGATTTGGCAGAAACTTTCTCAGAAAACGAAAACGCTTCGACTCTTCCATATACGAAACGGCATCTTCAAATCCGTACTTGAACAGTACACGGATAATCTGATTATACCGGCGAATACGTCGGAACTTAACTTGTATGAAACTAAATAGACCCATTATTTTTCTCCTGTTCAAGCTTAGAGAGGCGTTCCTCCAGTGTAGCAAGGTCTCTTGTTAGTTCCGAAAGTTCTTCCGACATATTGTTTACATCAGTCGTGTTCGCAATGTGTAGTTTGTCATACAAATCGCCAACGGCTTCCTTCATCCTTTGCTCAAGAGCAGCTGTGATTTCCGAGAGCCTGTGAAATGTTTCATAGACCGCTTCCTGTTTATCTGCATCCATGCTTTCTACAACCTTGCGGGCTTTCTGCTTGAGTGTGGCGATAAGTTTTACTACATCCGCTCGAACTCTTTCATCCCGCGAAAGGAGATAGAGCTGAAGAGAAAGTGATACAAGGCTGGATAACCGTTTAGTGTTCATGAATCTGATTATTGATTACAGCAAAATTGGGCCATTGCTGATAATCCCGGAATGATGAGAGTCACGATAAAACGAAGTCAAACCTGACATTCCTCATGATCGATTGCTGTCGCCACCGATAGATTTGTAAAAAAAACAAACTATGAACTTAGATATGCCAATTGCGGAAATGATGACAAAGAATGTCGTTTCCGTTAAACCCAACCAGAAACTTACCGACGTCAAAGAATTATTCAGCGACGGTAAATTCCATTACAACATTCCTGTGATCGAAAATGATCAACTCAAAGGAATGGTAGTCCTTACCGATTTTCTGTTTGCGATCAAAAACGAACCCGAACTCCGCGAAGAAAACGACTACAGCGATTTATACATTAAGGATATCATGCGTGAAAGAATTTACTCGGTGTCGCCTACAACAACAGTACGTGAAGTTGCGAGAGTATTTTCCGACGGTGAAGTGCATACCATCATGATTACCGACAAGGGACAACTGAAGGGAATTATATCAACTGCCGATATTATCAGGTGGCTTATCACGGAACAGAAGTAGTTCCGTCAATTCGGTACAACTATTGCGGTTGAGTTCTCTGAAAGTCTCCCTGGTCAATCTCATCCCGAATGACTTAACTCTTAAATGAACATCTATGAAATCATTTACAGTGCTTATTCCATTCCTATTGATGTTCGTTTTGAGTTCGGGAGCTCAGGAAGTCTGCGATACCAATCTGATCAAACTCGACACACTCGAATTCCGCACGAAGCTGAAAACGGAGCACGGAGTGCTTCTTGATGTACGCACTCCGCAGGAATGGAAAACCGGTTATATCAGCGGAGCAATCAATATTGACTTTCGGTCGGCAAACTTTTATGATCGGATTGATCAGCTCGACAAGAGCAAAACCTACTTCGTATACTGTGAAGTCGGAGGTCGGAGTAGCTTTGCCGCACAGTATATGCTTACGCATGGTTTTTGTAGTGTATATACACTGCACCACGGCATGAATATGTGGCGAAGGGCAGGATATCCGCTTGTAGTTCCACCTGCAAATAACTAGAGACACTTGACGTCATCATATATTAGCGAAAACAATATTGCTCTGACTTAGCTTTCCGAAAAACACATATTCCGGCAGAAACTTCTTACCCGACCGAAATATCTGCTCTAAACCTGTCCAGGTAAGGAACCAACCTGCAGGTTCGAGAATGACTAACGGAATGTGCATCAAAGGATGATCAGCTTTCAGATAAGAGAAATAGCTTGCCCCCAATATCATGAGCAGACCAGCTGAGAGGAATAATATACTTCGTGTTCGCAACTTCTTACGTCTAAGGTCAGAACTCTGATAATTATCAGCCAGCTCCTGATGTATACGCTCTACAATAGTGGCTTCTGTTTTTTCATCACGCAGTTTTGCTTCAATGAGTAGGCGCAAAGTCTTCACATCGCTTTCACTTTCAGATGCAACTCTTTTCACCTCATCAAGAAAATCATCAGAGATATTCCTTTCCGAATAATCTCTTGGATCAAAATCTGAGAAGATATCGTTGTAGTCATCTATCCAAATACTGATTTCATGAGAATGGTGTCCTGCCGATGCTCGTCCCTTTGTTCTGTACTTTGTCATAACCGTCCAAAATTGTTGGTGCAAAATAACAATACCTTACATTCAGCACAAGTCGTGTATAGATCTCGCCTTTCCTCTTCTCCGCAATTGCCTGACCAGAAACACTGCTCCCCATTCATGAACTTTGAAAATCCGTTTTGTTGTTGATCAATTTCCCCAACAAGGGCAATTTGCAAGGGGGAAATGCTAGTAATCGTCATGTTGCGATGTGAGGAATGTCATAGCAACAGAATTATATCGGGCGTACATTTACATCATCAACACTTACGACACCAAACTATTACTATCCTATATGGCAACTAAGAAAAACAAAACAGAAGAACGCGCAGGCGTGTGGATGGATCACCATATAGCACATATCGTATCACGCGATACTGCAGGGAACTATTCAATTTCTACCATTGAGCCAGATGATGCTGCAACGCATACTCCTTCGAAAAGCAAATCAACTGCGAATGAAAATGCACGTCATAAGAAAGAACAGCACTCGTTAAAGTCTTTTTATAAGGCATTGCAGAGTGAAATTCAACAGTTCGATCACATCCTGCTCAGCGGACCTACGACTGCTAAAACAGAATTGCATCATCTCCTAAAGAAGTCGCGGTCGTTTACCGGAAAACGTATTGCCGAAGTGAGTGCACCTACAATGACCGACCGTCAGCTTATTGCTTTCATGAAAAAGAATCTTGACAAGCCAATGAATATTTTCCGCGAAGAGGAAGTAGTTTGAGTTCGATAGGAATGATTCATGCCAATGGCTACTGACACTCCATCTAACGATACTTCACACGACCATCAGGCTAACGAACGAACTTTCCTTTCATGGATACGAACGAGCATAGGCATTATGGCCTTTGGCTTCGTCGTAGTGAAATTTGCTCTCTTTGTAAAGCAGTTCGCATTCCTGGTGGGCAACACGGAGGACGTTCCACAGTCCGCTTATTCAGGTATAGTGGGAGTGGCTCTGATTGTATTCGGCGTTGCAATTGCGCTATTTGCTTACTTGCAGTTTCGTCGCACACAGAAACAATTGACAACAGGATCTTATCAACCGGTAAAATCACTTCCACTCATTCTGATTTCATTCATTCTGGTGATCGGCGCTATTCTGCTGGTCTATCTCATGCAATACATCTGAAAATTACCTTGCAGAAAGGGAGAGCAAATAGTACTCTACTTAGAATGAGTATTGTGTGCCACTGAATTTACTCAGCAATCAGTCCTCTTTATAAAAAGTCTTCTCATCGTCTTTGTTGTAAAAGAAGCTGAGCTCCATGTTCTTCTTTATAAAAGTCTTAAACTCTTCAGAAGTTGTGAATTGCTCAGTAATGTTGTCGGTCACAGCCTTAAATTTAACACGGTCATCATTCCTTTTGTCCATCCGATAAATCATGTACTTACGATCCGAAGAATAATCCTGCTCGTAGATATTCAGAAAGAGTGAGCCTCCGACTTCAGTCATCCATCCTATGTAAATAGTAGGTTCGTCATTTTCATCCTCGATACTTTTCTTTTCAATTCGATACTGATTACCATCCATCTGGCATTTCCAGATATATTCATCTGAACCTTTCTCTGACCACTTTCCTACCAACGATTTATCCGGCTTGGAATTATCAGCGGTGTCAAGCGGAATTCTGGATTCATACGGACAACCCATGAACATTAAACTCACTGTGGTCAAACAAATTAGTGCAACATGTACTTTCATTGGTCATGGTTTAAATATTAGCGATTAGATTATTTCTGAATTAAATCCCAAGGATATCATCGTGATCATCATCCTTGGGATCTTTACCATCACCTTCCCGCGTATAAGCGAATGCAAAATAAATAATGACCGCGCCTACCAGAATCAGCGATGCAAGAATTATCCAATAGTTCATGCTTTAAAGTATTTCATCGCTCAAAAAAGAATTGAGTTTCTCCGAACGCCGGCTTCAACTCATCTATCCATGCCGCCTTCGCATCATACTCTGCGAAGAACGGTCGTGCAACCCAGCTTGGATCACGTCCCTGCAGAAAACGCATGACTATCACTTTCTGGTTCCCTACAACCGATGGAACTTCTGCAACACCAAGCACCTGTACTTTACCTGGTGTACAAGACATACTTGGTCCACGAACAGTTCTGCAAATTCCACTTACCTTCTGATATGCGTTTTTGAATATTTCCCAGGCACGTACAAGCGGCACTTCAAAATATTCTCTCGCGCCAGTATCCCGGGCAACGAACATATAGTATGGCACACAACCAAGCGCAACCTGTCGCTGCCACATTTCTGACCACACAGATGGCGAGTCATTGATGTGTCGTAGTACCGGCGACTGTGTTCTGATCTGCGCACCAGTCTCCTTGATTTTCGCAATAGCCTCTTCAACTGCGGGTGTTGACAATTCAACCGGGTGACTGAAATGCGCCATCACAGACAGATGAATCCCACTTGCTTTTACCTCTTCAAACAAAGCAAGAAGATCTTCCGCATCATCATCTGTTGTGAAACGATACGGCCAATAAGCAAGTGCTTTCGTACCGATACGAATTGTTTTAAGATTCGGCAGCTTCGCCTGCATAAGCGGTTCGATGTAACCACGCAGAATTTTCGATCGCATCACCATTGGATCACCACCGGTAAACAACACGTCCGTTACTTCCGGGTGAGCGCGCACATAATCAACTAACTGTTCACTCTCCTTCATCGCGAATTTCATTCCTTCCATTCCAACAAACTGCGGCCAACGAAAACAAAAGGTGCAATAAGCATGACAGGTTTGTCCCTGCTGAGGGAAGAACAAAACAGTTTGTCCGTACTTGTGCTGAAGTCCATGCAGCTTATTCCCGTCCAAAGACGGAACATTATATTCTAACTGTCCGGCCGGATGCGGATTAAGTTGTGCCCTGATCGAATTGGCAACAACTTTAATTTCATTCTTCCCCGCACCATTACGCAACGCGGATTCCATTTCCGCAAACTGCGCAGGTTGTAACATTTCCTTCTGAGGAAAAGTCAAACGGAAAATCGGATCGTTGGGAACATTGCTCCAATCGATTAGTTCATTGAGGACATAATCATTGACTTTAAATGGCAACACATTCCCAACCACTTCAATATTGAACAACTCCTCTTCCGAAAAACGCTTCAGCTGCGGAATCGAACGAAAGGAACTTAATCCGTAAGATTTGTAAGTGGGTATCACCTTATTCTCTAACACAATCGTCTTCATATCTTCAGGTTTTAAATGAAGCATTACTCACCAGCCAACCACGGCGGAGACCGGCGAGCAACCTGCTTCAACAACAACAATTAGTAGTGATCACACTTCGTAGGACTTTCCTTATCACTACAACTTGAGAGAGAAACTCCAGGCTTCTCTTGACGCAAAAATACCCGTGACTTAAAGCAACAACCAGTGACTTAAATCCCCACTTGGTTTTTTTAAGATATTTTTAAGAAATCAGAATCTGCCAGTGATCAAATAATCGCTGGCAGAATCAATGATAGTCGTGTCGCGCTAATTGCATTTAAAGAATACTGATCGCGGACAAAACGAATTGCTCCCTGAATGGTACAGAAACAGGGTGCAATTAAACGCAAGCTAACCTTGTTTGACCAATGGCAGCGGTGACTTTAGTTCCTCCACGGGTTATTTTAAGCGCGATACCAGTAATAGCGAATCGCTTTGAACACGCAGCGTTAACCAATCCTGGATTTTTCGTTGCTCCTTTCGGGAAGGAACTTTGATGAATTCAACGAAAGCAATCGTAATCGTGTCCTGAACCTGCTGTTCAACATTAAAAATCAGATTATCGTGAATAGATAACTTTGAAACACCATGATCAAGGGCATTCATCTCCTGTGCTATTGCATCAACAGGATAACTCGACTTCAATCGGGCAAGTTCCTCGTTCATTTTAATGATCTGGAGTTGTTGCTCATTGATGACACGGTTGTTGTCGGAGTATAATTCGTTGGTAAGCCCGGCTTTCAATTCGTTGATGTCAAACTTCTCAGCGTAATCATCGCCTTGTGTAATTTCAACGTTCACATCGTCGAGCATATAAACCATCTTCCGTTGAACAAGAAGTTCGATGCTGTCATCAGGAAGCGTGTGACCCGCCAGAACAATTTCAATTGAGGAACGCGTATAGTCAACACGCTTCGCGAGTATAAAAGTATCTTCCAGAAGAAATTCGTTCTGCAGATAATCCCGCGCACGCTGCTCAAATAGTTCGCGCTGAACGGTGAAATACGCAATGAGTATACTGGGCACAACCGTTATAATAACAACAACAGATATGATGTTCTTCAACTTGCGCTCCCGCGTTTTGTCGGGCAACGTAACCGGCTTAAACTTGAGCAATCGCGTAACGATCAACGCAGACAAACTAATGAACACAGCATTGATGCAGAACAAGTAGAATGCGCCCAGGAAGAAGAATAAATCGCCGTTGGCCAAACCAAATCCTGCAGTACATAATGGTGGCATTAAAGCAGTCGCGATTGCCACTCCCGGAATAACAGTGCCTTTCCCTTTTGACGCACCAGCTACAATACCCGCCAGACCGCCGAATAGCGCAATGAGCACATCCCAAATAGTTGGAGTGGTTCGGGAAAGTAATTCCGAGTCAGCGACGTGCAGTGGTGAGAGTGCAAAATAAGTTGTAGAAGTGACCAAACTTACGATCACCATTATGGCTAAGTTCTTTCCTGCCGATTTAAGTAACTCAAAATCAAAAATGCTAAGTCCGAGTCCCACTCCCATAATTGGACCCATCAGAGGTGAGATCAACATTGCTCCGATAATGACAGCTGTTGAATTGACATTCAATCCAATCGAGGCCAGAAAAATTGCGAATATCAGAATCCAGACATTGCCACCCCGAAATTCAACTCCTTTGCGAATCGATTCAATAATCTCCGATTCCTCATCTTTATCCTTTTGCAAACTGAAGCGCACAATAAGGAATCGCATGATACTTCTGGCAATATCTTTTATTTCCATGAAAATGTCTAAGAGGTAACTAATATATCCCGGAATGGGTTCGTAGCTTTCTGTATTCGACGGTATGCTACATATTGCCTAAGATTAGCCCAGCTTGTACGTTAATGTGGCACGCACCTACGACTCTCATTGTACTTCGCTGCGAATGCACGTGTGCTTCTTCGAGTGATCATCGCTATACTGCAGCGATCGCTGCACAAGACATCAGATGTTATCCGGTAACGTTTCAATTTCTACAGCGATCAGATAATTCGTAAAGTCTGCTTCGAAATACGATATCGCCGCTTTCAAACGGACTCGTCGAACAACATTGTCTTCTTCGTTGAATTCGCGGATCAGATCTGCATGTAATTTCTTAAGCGAATCCGGTACTTGCCATTCAGGAATACTCTCCGTTGTGATTACAGAACGCACATAATCTCCCAGATTTTCCAGATCATCTACGTCGAGTGCTTCATCAATGTGTTCCAGAATTATATCTCTAAGCGATGAATCCATTGTATTTGCTAAAAAAAGCCCGTGAATATCACGGGCTAAATTGAACTTAAACAGTAATTAACCAAAAGGCACGTGCAAATATGTATTATGATCTTTTATGAAAGCGGAGACTTAAGTCTCTCTTCCAATAAAGTAAAATGAGGTATTTTGTTAAACCTATGAAATTTGACCTTCATCAATTCTATTTTAACAACTCACTTATACTCGATAGCTTAACTACAAAGAGTAAAACAACTTTGCTCGCGACGGTTCAGAAGAGAAAGTTTAAGTTGGGTAAAATTATTTATCGGGAAGGTAAAAGTCCCAAAGGTGTTTACATTCTGCGCAAAGGGAAAGTGAAAATTTATCAGACCGGACAAGACGGAGTCAAACAGATTATGTACATCTATACCCCGGGTGAAATGTTTGGTTATCGTCCTATTATCTGCGAAGAAGTACATCCGGTTTCTGCTGTTGCGCTTGAAGAATGTTCCTGCGATTTTATTCCTCGCGCACATTTCTCAAAGTGCCTGCTCGAATCCAGCGAACTGTGCAGGGTCCTTATGAAATCGCTGAGCCATGAGTTTACAGTTTGGGTGAACAATATCACAGTGTTTGCCCGTTACCCGGTAAAGTCGCGTGTTGCTCTTGGTTTGTTGATTCTTCAGGAAAAATTCAAAACAAAAGATAAAAGCAATGAAGTAAATTTGACCCGTAATGATTTCGCCAGCTACATTGGCACAGTCAAGGAAATGGTGGTACGGGTGTTGCAGGATTTACGCAAGCAGAAAATCGTTGAAACACAAGGCAGCAAGATCAGGATACTCAATCCCGCTGCTTTGAAAGCGCTGGTCCAATTTTATTGATCACTTAATACGGCGCAAGTTCCGCCATGCGATTCACGACTAAAAACGATGTGAAACGGCAACGGACTAATCAAACATTATGGAATTAAACACTGACAAAGTGAAGCTTCGGCAAATACGCCTGAAAGACTTCAAACAAATTGTAGAGATTCAATTAAAATCATTTCCGGGAATGAAACCCTGGTCGGAAAGTCAATTCCAAAGTTTATTGACGCACTTTCCGGAAGGTCAATTATGTATTCAGTTTGGTAAGAAGGTAATTGCTTCTTCAGGCAGTCTTATCATAAATTTCGATGACTATTCTGAAACTTCCACCTGGAATGAATTAACCGATAGTGGACATATCAGTAATCACAACAAATACGGTGACACGCTCTACGGGATGGAAATAATGGTCGATCCTGAATTTCGCGGAATGAAACTTTCCCGTCGGTTGTACGACGCGCGTAAAGATCTCGCCAGAAAGTTCAATCTGAAACGCATCATTGTAGGTGGCCGCATTCCGAACTATCACAAGAATGAGAGTATTGGAATTGATCAGTACATAGACCGTGTTGTCAACAAACGACTCTATGATCCCGTATTAACTGCACAGCTTTCCAATGGATTTCTATTAAGACGTGTATTGCCGGGATATCTTCCCAGTGATGTGGAATCGGGTGGCTATGCAACTTTGCTGGAGTGGGTTAATTACAACTATGATTCGAAACCTACACAAGGCATTCCGCGTTCACCTTACGTACGGGTAAGTGCTGTGCAATACCAGATGCGTGCAATCAAAAGTTTTGAAGAGTTTGGAAAGTACTGCGAGTTCTTTGTAGACACCGCATCCGATTACAGAAGCGATTTTGTTGTGTTTCCTGAAATGATCACACTTCAGCTTCTGTCGTTCTTACCGAAGAAAAGTCCGGGAGAAGCTGTGCGAATGCTAACGAAGTATACTCCGCAGTATATCGAGCTGTTTACCAAACTGGCCATCAAATACAATATTAATATCATTGGCGGTTCTCACTTTACGGTAGAGGATGATCAGTTGTTTAATATCTCCTACTTGTTTCGTCGCGATGGAACTTTCGAGAAGCAATATAAGATTCACATCACGCCACATGAAAAAAAGTGGTGGGGAGTTCAAAGCGGCAACAAGGTCAGTGTGTTTAATACGGACAAAGGAAAAGTTGCCATCCTCATTTGTTATGACTCCGAATTCCCGGAACTGGCGCGTGTCGCAGTAAGCAAGGGAGCTAAAATCATATTTGTACCATTCAATACAGATGATCGTCGCGGATACCTTCGTGTGCGGTATTGTTCACAGGCGCGTGCAATTGAGAATCAGATTTATGTTGTGATAACCGGTTGTGTTGGCAATTTACCGGAAGTAGAGAATCTCGACGTACACTTTTCCCAATCTGCGATTTTCACACCATCAGATGTAGAATTTCACCGTGAAGCAATTGCATCAGAAGCAACGCCGAACACAGAAACATTGATTTACCAGGATCTTGATCTTAACCTTCTGAAAAGAAACAGAGAAATGGGTTCAGTGCAAACCTGGAACGACAGAAGTCAGGGCTTTTACAAAATTCATTATACCGAAGATGGTAAAGAATACATTCTGTAGAATCTGGTAATCGCACTGCCGGTTCAGCAGCGTAAGAATAAATGAAAAATGAAAATCAGGAACTTACTCATTATCGGATTTCTCTTTCTTACGCTGATATTTCTGTCGGTGTACTTTGTCAATCAACGTTTATCGAACGCGGTTCTCACAAACACAACTTATCTCAACAACTCCGAGGCCATCATCAGGAATTCCAATCGGATTCACAAAGAGATAATCGGAATGCAAAGCGGATTTCGGGGATATCTTCTGACGTCCCAGGAATCTTTTCTCCAGCCATATTACAACGGATTAGGTAGTGTACCCCAACTTATTGCGGAACAAAGGCTGCTCCTGTCGCGAAACATTCAGGTTTCACGTCTCGATTCAATCGCACTCCTTCACCTGGAATGGATTGAATATGCCGATTCATTAATCACTGCAAAAAAAGACACACTCCCGTCTTCAGTCAAAAAATATCAACGGCTTTTTGACAGCAAGCTTAAGATGGAGGTAGGAAAGAATCTCAACGACCGGATACAGAGCATTTTCTTCGCGCTTGATGATTATGAATATGACATTCGGCAACAAAGACGGGAAGCTTTAGAAGTGTCCATCGAAAGCACAAGAAATATATCCCTTGCACTTACAGTCATTTCTTCCCTGGTTGTAATACTTTTAAGTATGTATGTGATTCGCGTTATTACGCGGAGAATAAACAAAATGATCAAGCTTGCAGAAACAATTTCTAAAGGCGATTTCCTCACAATCAATGATCAGCGAAGGGATGAATTTCAAAGCCTCGTTCATTCACTGAATAATATGTCGCAGACCCTCGATGTTAATTTCAAGGAACTGCGAACGAAGAATCAGGAATTGGACCAATTTGCCTATGTAGTTTCACATGACCTGAAAGCTCCGCTACGTGGCATCTCCAATATTATTGCATGGATCGAAGAAGATCATGAAGCGGATCTCACCCCCGACATTAAACACAATCTTAGTTTGATCAAAGGAAGGACGGAGCGACTTGAGAATATGATCAATGGGATATTAGAGTATGCACGTATAGGAAAAATGCGAAAGGGTGCGGAGCAGGTAAACACCATCAAGATGCTCAATGAAATTAAAGAGCTGATTGTTCCGGACCGGGTAACATTTACTGTAAGTGATACCATACCGAATGTATTTGCAGAGCGCCTGCTTCTGGAACAGGTCTTTGCCAATCTCATTGGAAATGCGGTTAAACACAATCCTTCCAGGGACGCTTCAATTGTAGTCACCGGATCAGAAAAAGATAAATTCTATGAATTTGCAGTGTCTGATAATGGCCCTGGAATTGAGAAAGTATATTTTGACAAAATATTTGTCATCTTCCAGACGCTACAAGAGCGCGATGCATTTGAAAGCACCGGAGTGGGTCTCGCTATTGTGAAGAAAATTATTGACGATCACAATGGAACAATCAGCGTTGAATCGGAATTAGGTAAAGGGACTACCATTATATTCACCTGGCCGAAAACACAATTGAAACAATGACCATGAAAAAAAAGATTCTGTTGATTGACGACGACTACCTCGACGTAGAGAGCGTTAAGCGTGTACTCAAGAAACTGAGTGTACCGTACGAACTCTTTGTTGCACATAATGGTGTTGATGGTTTAGCAATGCTCACCGGCAATACACCCGACCGGGTTAAGATTGTCCCCGATATCATTATACTCGATATCAATATGCCAAAGATGAATGGCATTGAGTTTCTCGGAATCATCAGAAGTTATTACAGTCTCAATAGTATCAAAACATTCATTCTCACTACATCATCCGAAGAATACGACAAACTTGCATCGGAGAATTTAGGTGTGCATGGTTACATTCTGAAGCCGTTGAACTTTAAGGATAACGCTTCACAAGATGCAGTGAAACTGTTGGAAGAAATATTGAAGTAGGAACAGACGCTATTCACGTATAAATGTGCCGGAGATTCTAATAACTTTCTAATTCCGGTTGCTCCTTCCGGTTCTACATTAGATGGTAGAACATCGTTTATGGCAGAAGGATTTCCAGATCCGTTCAGTGAGGCAGTTGTTGAAGAAGTGAAAGGACTAATCGCTGCCGGCGACGTGCATAACCTGACCATAGCACTGGACGCACAAATCAATTCCGTACATGTGCCTGAGTGGTACCAATCACATCGAATTTCGCGCATCTATGGCGTTCTATTGGAACTGCAATTGCACATTTCCGATAGAAGTGCTCAGCAGAAAGTCACGGCTTTAATGAAGCACATGAGAGAGAAATACGAAGATCGCCTGATCATAGAATAACTCTACTGGAGGTTGTTGAGTCTAGGGGTCTGATATTGCAAATCGTCGTCGAAGACTCTCAACCTCCATACTCCTTCAGAGGCTGATGTACCCTAAAATAGATCAGGCGCCGCGTGCTTTCTAATTTCATTCTAATCAGTTGAAGAGTCCCTCCTATTAATTTTATGATTCGGTGTAGCCGCCAAGAAAGGGAGACTTCATTGCTGAGACTATGGTGTTTGCTTTCTTTCAAACTGGTTAAAACTTTGGCGGCGACTACTTTACCCGTGAAGTAGGTTAGGACAAATTTCGGGATAGCGTTGCGGCATAAACCGCAACGCTTTTCTAACACTTTTCAAATAACAACCGGGAGAATCAATACTCGCTTTGAAGGTGTATCAGACACTCTCAAACCGTAAATTTGTTGTGATGCTGCAGAGACTATTAATCATTGAAGACGAAGTTAAAACAGCCCGCTCAGTAAAACAGGGTCTGGAAGAACACAATTACCATGTCGAAGTTGCGTACGATGGAACCGCAGGAAGTAAAATGGCCTTACGAGGGAATTACGATCTTATCATTAGCGATATAGTACTGCCGGGAATAAGTGGAATAGAAATTTGCAAACAACTTCGACTTGCGCATATTCAAACGCCAGTGTTAATGCTAACCGCATTGGGCACGATTGCAGACAAGATTGAAGGTTTCGATTCGGGTGCTGATGATTATCTGCCAAAGCCATTTGAATTCCAGGAACTGCTTGCACGAATCAAAGCGCTCTTGAAACGAAATCCGCAAATTGTAACACCTGCTCACGTGTTGCATATCGCCGATCTCTCGCTCAATATGGAAACGAAGAAAGCACTGAGAGCAGGAATAGAAATTGATCTGACCGCAAAAGAATTCGCACTCCTTGAGTATTTTATACTTAACAAGAATCGTGTTTTGTCAAAAGTCGAAATTGCCGATCATGTTTGGGGAATTGATTTCGATACCGGAACAAATGTGATCGAAGTGTATGTGAACTATTTGCGCAAGAAGATCGACCGCGATTTCGAGCACAAGCTGATTCACACCCAATTCGGTATGGGATACATCATGAAAGAGAAGTAATGAGAATCAGAACACGACTTACGCTGCAGTTCGTTGGTATCGTTGCGATCATTGTGTTCGCCTCTCACCTTGCTATTTATTATCTGTCCGCGCAGTACCGCGAGAATCAGTTTTTCGACCGGCTTCGCGACAAGGCCAGCACTACTGCAGAACTTTTGATAAAGGTTGACGCTGTAAGTGCCGAACTTCTAAAAATCATTGATGAGAATAAGAAAGATCTTCTGTATGAAGAAAATATCACGGTCTACAATTACCTGAACGAAATTCTTTATACCAACAACGACGCGAAAGATTTCGGTGCTTCTACAGAATTTCTGGATAAGATTCGCCTCGATGGTGAACAACGGGTAGTGGAAGGAGATCTCGAGTTGATAGGAATACAATACATAGACGATTACAATCGGTTCGTAGTCACAGCCAGCGCCATCGATAAATTTGGACGGCAGAAACTTCACAATCTCCGAAATGTCCTCATTGGTTCATTCCTGTTAATCCTTTTGATTGTTGCTGTTTCAGGGTGGATATACGCCGGTAGAGCGTTGCGCCCAATCAGCAATATTGTAAACAAAGTAAACACCATATCAGCAACTAATCTCAGTACGAGACTAGACGAGGGGAACAAGACCGATGAGATTGCCCTGTTGTCGGCCACATTCAATGAAATGCTGAATCGAATTGAAACCACTTTTCAGCTTCAACGAACATTTGTCGCCAATGCGTCGCATGAACTGAAGAACCCCTTGACAATTATCACATCGCAAGTGGAAGTAATTCTATTGCGTGAGCGTACGCCCGACGAGTATCGGTTAACGTTGAGCTCAGTTTTAGAAGACATTCGCAGACTTAATCAGATTTCGCTTCGATTGCTGGACCTTGCGCGATTGAGCGCAGAAGAAACAAAAATTGAGCTGAAACCTTTACGCGTAGATGAACTCATCTGGAAGTGTAAAGAGGAATTGTTGGAAAAACATCCCGACTACAAAGTGGTTTTCTCTCCGCAGCTACCGGAAGAAGAACGGCAGTTGATCATTCTTGCTAATGAAGATCTATTGTCCACTGCATTTCTAAATCTTATGGACAATGCCTGCAAGTTTAGCGACGATCATGAAGTGACGATTCATCTTGAATCCCGCGGTAGCCGAAGTATTATTAGTTTTCGGGATAAAGGTTTTGGAATCAGCGAAAATGATTTGCCCAATATCTTTCAGCCATTCTATCGCAGCAGTAATGTACTCTCTGTTGCAGGACATGGAATTGGTCTGTCACTCGTGGAGAAAATCATGAAATTCCATAAAGCCACAATAGAAGTTAGCAGCCGGATTAATAATGGAAGCTCATTTACTATCACAATTCCTGCGGCTTCAATACTCTAAGGAGTTTATAACGCGCTTCTAAGCATCTTCTAATACGCTAATCTTAGCTTTGGATCGTAGACGATTTGAATTTATAAATGCGATTATGTGATTACCAGTTCACAAATAAAAATGAACTAACAGAACTGCGGTGCATTGAGTTGGTGTAAGGTTAATTGATGCCCGTCAGAGAGCGAATCATCCCGATTCGCTCTTTTTTTCTTAATATTTCACTGTACCTTTGACTCAATTTCACTTATGACAATTGCACTCGTAATAATATTCGTCCTGGGTTATATCGCCATCACAATGGAGCATGGCATAAAACTGAATAAAGCAGCCTCTGCTTTGTTATTGGGTGGGCTTTGCTGGACGGTATTGATGGTGGGAAGTTCAGACTCACATAAAGTACTGGAAGATCTGCAACATCATCTCGGCGAAATTTCCGGCATTCTGTTTTTCCTCTTAGGAGCCATGGTCGTTGTTGAGTTGATCGATGCCCACCAGGGTTTTGAAATTATTACTGCGCGACTCAAAACAAGAAAAGCCTCTACGCTACTTGTAATCGTAGCTGTATTGACCTTCTTCTTATCAGCGATTCTCGATAACCTTACCACTACTATTGTAATGGTTTCGCTTTTAGGTAAGTTGATTGTCGATTCTTCGATGCGACTAAAGTATATTGGACTTGTCATAATTGCTGCAAACGCAGGAGGTGCATGGTCTCCGATGGGAGATGTGACCACAACCATGTTATGGATAGGAGGACAAATTTCTGCTTCCTCAATCATGAAAGCGCTGATCATTCCGAGTCTCGTATGTATGCTTGTGCCCTTGATGGTCATGTACTTTCAGATGCGAAAACGCCAATTGTTACCAATCGAGAATGACACTGAGTCGCGATCAAGCCCACGCGACCGCAATATTATTTTCTTCACCGGAATCGGTGTGCTGGTGTGCGTTCCGGTTTTCAAAGCACTCACCCATCTTCCACCCTTCATGGGAATGATGATTGGCTTAGGAATAGTTTGGGTTGTCTCGGAAATTGTCCATAAAGACAAAGACGCTGAGGATAAAAAACAATTCTCAGTTGCGCATGCACTAGGGAAAGTGGATACTCCAAGTGTATTGTTCTTCCTTGGGATATTGCTCGGGGTTTCGGCGCTGCAATCGGCTGGCATATTAACGGATATTGCAACCTGGCTCAACGGTTCAGTGGGAAATATGGCGATCATAATTCTGATCATCGGATTACTTTCTGCGCTCGTAGATAACGTGCCCTTAGTTGCTGCTGCGATGGGCATGTATGCAATGGATCAATATCCGCAGGACGATTTCCTCTGGACATTTCTCGCATTCTCTGCCGGCACCGGTGGAAGTGCGCTGATCATTGGTTCGGCTGCAGGAGTTGCCGCAATGGGAATGGAGAAAATTTCGTTCGGCTGGTACCTGAAGAACATGAGCTGGCTGGCGTTGCTGGGATATTTCGCTGGTGCGGGAGTATTTTTGCTGCTCAATTAAAACGAAAAGCAGCGGGGATGTTCGCTGCTTTTCAGTTCAAAATATTAATTCCAATAATTAGTCCTCTTTATAAAATGTCTTCTCGTCGTCTTTGTTGTAAAAGAAACTGAGTTCCATATTCTTTTTGATAAATGCTTTGAACTCTTCCGATGTCGTGAAGTCCTCAGTAACGTTGTCAGTCACCGCTTTGAATTTTATACGATCCTCACTCTTTTTGTCCATCCGGTAAATCATATACTCACGATCC
This sequence comes from Flavobacteriales bacterium, assembly GCA_040377305.1. Classification (GTDB taxonomy): domain Bacteria; phylum Bacteroidota; class Bacteroidia; order Palsa-965; family Palsa-965. Next base: position 23,074 of record JBEIPA010000039.1, read on the forward strand.
GAAGAATAATCCTGCTCGTAGATATTCAGAAACGGTGAACCTCCGACTTCCGTCAACCAGCCAATGTATATAGTTGGTTCATCATCTGCATCGTCGACACTTTTCTTCTCAATGCGATACTGATTGCCATCCAACTGACATTTCCAGATATAATCATCTGAGCTTTTCTCTTCCCATTTTCCTACCAGCGATTTGTCGGGTTTAGATTTTTCCGCAGTATCCAACGGAATTTTTGATTCATACGGACAACCCATGAACAACAAGCTCACAGCGGTCAAACAAAAAAGTGCAACGGGTGCTTTCATTCCTCTTGTTTTAATTAATAATAATGCGACTCTTTCAAATTTAAAGCCAGAAGGACGAGTGGATATTAGAATTTGCTTAGAGTATTAAGAACTCCTTTTCGCGGGAATGAATGCAATTCAACTTTCTTTGGGTGCCAAATCCGAATCTCCCATTGATGATATGAGAACTTCTTCTCCCGCGATCCAAAGAATATCGCCATTCGCAAATACCATGCTGGACTCCGGGTTTAACAGACGTGTCCCTTCCCGCTCTACCCCAACTATCATACAGTGTGTTCGTTCCCTGATTCCTGATTCTCTGATCGTTTTACCAATAAGTGAAGAGTTCTGCTGGACAACAAAGCGTTGCACCACAACCTCATTGCTTGACACTTTGTCGGGAATCTGTACTACCGAATTTTCAAGAACGGATTTGAAACGTGCGAGCTGTTCATCGGTACCAATCACGGATATACGATCCCCAGGATAAAGTTGTTCCTCTTTATTCGGTATGTGAATGGTGATCCTTCCCCGATCAATTCTTGCAATGTTAACACCGAACTCTTCTCTGAATTTTAGTTCCAATAAATTCTTACCCACGAAAACTGATTCCTGGCTGATGTCAAACTCTGCAACGTGAGCATTCCATTGTAGCGAATCTATAATCATCTTCTTCGTAAGCTGTTCATCACGCGCATTCAGATTTGAAATAAATCTTTTTTCCAGAAGTGAATAAAACACCTGCAGGTGCTTCCGGAAAACAGTAATGATGAGCACTGTCACACCGATTGCAACGACCAATGCAACTACCGATGAAAACAACTGATTGAACATAAATCCAATCAGGAGAACCGCAATAACCATTCGTGACATTTCGAGTGCAATGAGCGGCACCCTGTTGGTCTTACGGTTCAGCCATAACACGTGAACAGCAGATCGTGTAAACTGCTTCAAAGTGAGTCCCAATAAAAATGGAACAGACACCAACAGTGTAATGAGCCCTGTTAAAATATTTGCCCCCTGAACACTTGATAACTTTGTAATCATGTAAGGTGCCAAATAACGCGACGAGATGATAGTCAGACCGATTACAATTAAAGAGTTGAGTGTTAGCACCAGCGCATAAGAACGCAAAACCGTTCTCCATTCACCAACGTTACGGATGGTCTGAACATTGGAACTATAACTACTTATACTGAGGAGCAACTTTGTAGGGAGTGCTTTCTCAAGAATGCCGTAGGCTTTTTCGGAAAATCGGACCATATACGGTGTCGTGAATGCTGTACAAACAGATACAGCCACTGCAATTGGATAGAGGAATTCACTCGTCACTTTCAGTGTAAGTCCCAACGTAGCAATAATGAAAGAGAACTCGCCAATCTGTGAAAGACTCATACCCGTTTGTACAGAAACCTTAAGTGTTTGACCAGAGATGAGCGAACCAAGCAGAACAAATAACGGTTTACCAATAAGCAATACGAGCGTAGCACCGAGAATCGGAAGCGCATGTGTCACCAACATTTGAGGATCAATGAGCATGCCCACCGAAACAAAAAATATGGCTCCAAAAAGATTTCTCACAGGTTTGATCACGTGTTCAATTTTCTCTGCTTTTGTTGTTTCCGCCAGTATAGAACCCATGATAAACGCACCCAGTGCAGAGGAGAAACCTGCATACGTTGCCAGAATGACCATCAGAAAGCACAAGGCCAATGAAACGATGAGCAGCGTTTCATCATTCATCCATGCGCGCACCTTTTTTAATAAGGACGGCAGGAAAAAGATTCCGGAAGTGAACCACAGCACAAGGAAAAAAGCCAGCTTCAAAACGGATTGAAGCATAGCAACACCTTCAAATGTTCTGCTGATTGCCACCGTCGACAAAACCACCATGAGCACAACAGCAACTAAATCTTCGATCACCAGAACGCCCGTAACCAGACTTGTAAATTTTTGACTGCGAATTCCGAGTTCATCAAACGTTCTGATAATAATTGATGTTGATGCGATTGAAAGCAAGCCACCGAGGAATAAACAATCCATGTTATTCCAACCCAACATCCGGCCTAAACAATAACCCAATAACATGGTTAGAGTTACCCCGGTCAACGCGGTGATTAGTGCAGATCCGCCTACCTTGATGAGTTTCTTGAAACTGAACTCGAGGCCAAGACTGAACAATAAAAATATTACACCGATGTCGGCCCATGTTCTGATACCATCGAATTCAACGATTGTAGGAAACAAATGAAAATTGGGTCCCACAAAAAATCCAGCAATGATGTAGCCAAGAACAATGGGCTGCTTCAGTTTCTTAAAAATCAATGTGACTACTGCAGCTGCACCCAGAATAAGCGCGAGGTCAATGATTAAGTCTGGAAGATGAAGCATGGATTGATCAATTAAAAAGTGAACTACTTCGTTAATGTTATTCGACTTCAAAACAAGGGCAAATAGGCTGCCTTAGTTACAGAAGTATATAGAAACTTGCCTGCACTGTTCCCAGAATTACAGAAACATGACACAGGCAAGTTTTTTTTTAAAAAAAAGAATTTACCCAATTGCAAATTTAATTCCGGCAAGAATGGCAATTACTGCCAGCATCATGAGTATAATAAATCCAAATCCGCCCGAAGGTTCCTTCGGCGATTGATTGTCTGCAGGTTTCATAGATCATCGTTTTTAGTAATCAGCTTCTCCCATTTCACACAGGAGACAATTAGAAATTTTTTACGTCAAAAAAATCTCAAATCAGCAAACTTCTGAAAACAATGTAAGCGGGGAATCTTTGTGCAGGGAACCACAATGCAGAATTAATACTGTGGTGCATTCTCTGCAGAGATGCGTGAGCAACGTTGTATTGCAAGTAACTGTATTGTCTTGACTCCTGCGGAAGCTTAACTCCATCGCAAACGACTTTGATCGGTGTTATAAGAATTCCATCGCCTTGCATAGAATGCACGACGGTCAATATCTCACTGCGAGTTTCAGTAGGCTTTTCAATGCCTCCGCTATCGCCATGCGTCCAATAAGCAACCGGAGCGCCGAGCAACACAATGAAGAATAGAATAAACCCACGCATTTTCATCTTCACGAATTTAAATACAATTAACGTGATTCAACATCCCAATTCTGAGAGCAGCCGATATAATAAAACGCTGCAGGTGAGTAGACCACAACGCTTTGACTCAAATCAAAAAATGACAGATGTAGCCACCTGTCGTTCAAGTGTACCCGCAAGTCCAAGGATGCTACTTCTCCCCCGCACGTTTGATGGTAGGCAGACATTTTGGGTACGATGTGGAGAGAATTACCCTTCCAACATGCAATTTCAAGTATCCACAGCCGCAAACTGAGAAACTACGCCTGGCCTTACATCCTACTTTCATTTCTTAACCCAAGTCAATGACCAGCAGTTTTTGCGGGTATAATTTTGTCCCTGAATAATTCAAACAACTTTAACCCACTAAAAATGAAAGCAGCAGTTTATACGCAATACGGCGCTCCGCAAGTTCTCCAACTTAACGAAGTAGCTAAACCAACACCAAAAGACAATGAAATTCTTGTAAGAATAAAAGCCACAGCAGTTAATTCGGGCGATGTGCGATTACGAAAGGCTGATCCATTTGCAGTCCGGTTATTTTTTGGACTAATGAAGCCAAAGGTTAATACGTTGGGAACTGTTTTTTCCGGTGAAGTTGAAAGTGTAGGTAAACAGGTCAAACTTTTCAAAGCGGGCGATCCGGTTTTTGGACATACCGATATGCGTTTTGGAGCTTACGCAGAATATATCTGTATCCCTGAAGACGGTTCATTGGCAATCAAACCTGCCAATATTTCGCACGGTGAAGCGGCAGTAATTCCATTCGGAGGAGTTACAGCACTGCATTTTATTAAGAAGGCAATCATAAAGCCGAATCAAAAAGTTCTCGTAGTTGGTGCTTCAGGTGCGGTTGGAAGCGCTGCCGTTCAATTAGCAAAGTCGTATGGTGCAATTGTGACTGGCGTGTGCAGTACTACGAACATTGCTTTGGTAAAATCCATTGGGGCTGATCAAGTGATTGATTATACAAAAGAAGATTTTACAAGGAACGGTGAGATATACGATTTGATTTTTGATGCGGTAAATACAATATCTGTTTCCGGAACCTTAAAATCACTCGCCCGAAATGGAAAAATGATCCTAAGCGCCGCTGGAATGTCAGAAATGCTTCACGGTTCCTGGGTCTCTATTACAAGCAAGAGAAAGGTATTCACTGGTGTAATCGCCCACAAAGCGGAGGACATTATTTATCTCAAGGGGCTTATTGAGGCGCTGAAATTTAAACCAGTGATTGACAGAATATATCCGTTAAGTCAGATTGCAGAAGCTCACGCCTATGTTGAGAAGGGACATAAGAAAGGAAATGTTGCAATAGCTGTGTAGTTATTTCCCGAGTAGTCTTTTCCTGATTCTGCTTAGCGATTCCGGCTTTACACCCACGTAGCTTGCAATTTGATACTGCGGTATTTTCTGAAACAAGTCTGGTCGTGATTCTAATAATTTCAGGTAGCGTTGCTCAGCGGTATCGGTGGAGTACGAAGACATTATTTCCTGCTGTTCAGCAAAAACTTTTTCCATCACCTTTCTGGAGACAGTCTCAAATTTGGGATACTTTCTATAAAGATCTTCCTCTTTCTCTCTGTTGCCAACAACCAATGAAGAATCCATACAGCAATCCATGAAATGATCGGAAGGTTTGTTTTGACCAAAGCTTTGCATAGAAATTACCCACTGTTCTTCCGTGAAAAAATTACTCGTCTTTTCATCTCCATCAACCAAATAATACTGTCTGACACAACCGTCCACAACGAAATAAACTTCAGATGAAACTTGTCCTTCCTTAAGCAAAACTGTTCCTTTCTTATACTGCTTAATTGACATAGTTGCAACAATGGCTTCAACCTCTTCCTGCGACAGAGGCATGATTCTTTGAAAATAGGAAATGAGTTTGTTGTCCATTCGATCAAAGCGTACCTGGCGCCAACCTCTTCCTAAAACTACAGAAAATAAAATTCTGAATCGTTTGGAACGGCGTAGTATGGTCAACGGTAATGCACTTGATTTTATCAAACAACATCTTGATTCGTTCAGTCATGCTTACCTCAGAATATTGTTTGATTTCTATACCGCTGCATTTCTTCGGACCCTGTTCAGAAAAAGTACCCAGAACTAGAATGCCTTCAGGTTTGATTCCCGCTTTTAGAGCACTGATGTAGCCGTCAATCTCCGTTTCTTTTGTCAGGAAGTGAAATGCAGCTCTGTCATGCCAGAAATCATACTTCTCAGTTGGAGTAAAACTGGAAGCATCGGCCACCACCCATTTCACCGTGTTGGCTTTATTCCCTATGCGCAACTTAGCTCTATCTAACGCCGCTTCTGAAATGTCAAGAACAGTTACATCGCTGTAACCTTGTTCAAGCAGGTAGTCGACAAATAAACTATCACCTCCTCCTATGTCAATGATCTTAGCGTCTTTTGGTACTTGAAACTGATGAAGAAAATCAAGCGAGGTTTCAGGCACGGGTTGATACCAGCTTACGTCCTTCAGCTCCTTTGTTTGATAGATTTTATCCCAGTGTTGTTTCTTATCCATCGCAGTAAAAATGTTTCAAACAAAATTAACAGTATTCCTTACGATGGGCAACACCAGTGTGCGGTCATCAATAAAACACGACCCTGGATACAAATACTCCGCCAGTGACTTCATCCGCGACTTCTGCCAGATACACACCAGCGGGTTGACGAGCAATCACTACCGAAGTTTTGCTGGTGAGTGAAGACGATACAATCACGCGGCCGGTTGCATCAGTCAATGTCAAACATCCTTCATGTCCTCCAAGCAAAGAAACATCAAGAGTCACATCACCATTGGATGGATTCGGATACGCGTTCAACAAGTTGCTTGATGAAGACTCATCAATTCCATTCGGCACAATAGTAGCGCTCTTGTAAATCACATTGCCGCTTGCCATGTCTGTAAATACCACATGGAACATTCCATCGGAATATGCGACATGCGGACTGGTTTGCATTCCTGCAGCAGAGCTATTCAGCATTACAGAATTGTTCACTAACCCGGCAGCGCCAGTCGTCGACCATGAGTAGTAAGTGTTGACATTGCCATTATCCGTTTGCTGCCAGACTACCATTATCGTATCTCCGTTACCCGCAATGAACGGATAATTCTGATCAGCAGTCGTAGAAATGTTCGTTGCAAGTTCTGCATCGAATCCTTCCATTCCGGTGATCGTATTGAAGGTTGTGATGTAAAGTCGGTTGTTGCCGAATGCGCCGCTCATGAATACCGTTGTCACCGTGTCGCCGGAGAGATGCGGATCAGGACCCGATGATGGACATGAACTCAACATCCAATCTGTACTGTCAACATCTATTCCTGTTGGAAAAGTTGATCCGGCATCAATGGAAACAGCCGCCCACATATCGCGACGGTTGTTATTGTTTCTTCTCCACGTTGCAACCTGATTGTTGCCCTCAGTTGACATGTAACCCGGACAGCAATCGCATACATCCGAATTGCCCACACCACTAGCATTCGCAGGAGACACTGGAAAGGTTTGACCGCCATCTGTTGAATTAGCAACCATGTACGTTGCGCTCAACCAGTTCATATCGAATGTCATGTACATCACAGCAGGATTGCCAGCATCAGTCACAACAATCGATGGAAATCTGCAATACGGTCCCATCATATTTACACGAACTGTATCGGTCCAGGTTACGCCACCATCAATTGACTTGCGAACGTAAATATTACCCATCATCTCCGGCTCAGATTTGAAAACAACATAAACCGTGTTTCCATTCGAACCAATGTCGTGTCCTTGCCATGACATTACTGCAGGGTCAACATTAACCGGTGTAAGAGCCATGGCCATTCCGAAGCCAGCACCGTTTCCACGAGCGTAGTTCAGTTGATCGGAAGAACTACTTCCCCAGACAACAAGCGGAACGTTATTCGTAGTCGCTGTCACGCGAGGGCGCATGCTGCCATACGTGCTACCGTTTGCAACGATTACTTCCGCTGACCAGTTCAATGTTTGTGCGAATGAAACCAGCGAAGACAGTGACGTTGCTATGAGAAGTAGATTTCGTTTACTCATTTGATTATGTTTTCTTATTTGTATTCGTGAATCCTGACTATCATCGTCAGGATTTCATGCAGGATTTGTTTGGTACAACTAAATATAGTTCAACTTTACCATGTAAAACAAAAGACGGTCGTAATAACGACCGTCTCACCATGACTGTTAAATACAACTCATTGTAGTTCAACAGTCGGTCACCATATTCCTACTTATTGCTTCGGAGTTCTCACGAACAACGTGGCCAGTACTGTGGATAGCCCTGCTATGACTGCAGCGCCGGTAAATGCAGCCTGGAATCCGGAGTTGGTTGATTCAGTGACTTCCGTTCCTGACGCTACCAGATTGCTCGTGGTGAGTGTTGCAATCACTACAACAATTGCCAGCCCTATTGCAGAACCGATCTGATAACTTGTGTTCACCAGTCCTGATGCGAGTCCTGCCTCCTCGGGTTTCGCTCCGGACATTGATGCAATTGTTCCTGGAATATACGCGAGCGACATTCCAATAGCGGCAAGCAACGATGGACCGAGTACGCTCGTCAGGAATGTTCCATTAACAGGCGCCTGGGAAAACCAGACGAGTGCAACAGTCAGCAACAACAATCCAACAACGAGGTTCTTCTTGAATCCGAAACGCTGAATCAATTTACCGGAGAATCCAACCATGATGATCATGATAGCAGCAGTCATCGGGAGCAAAGCTAAACCGGAATTGAAAGCGTTTAAGTGAAGCGTTTGTTGCAGATACAAGTTGAGATAAAACCACAGCGGAATCCACGATGCAGCAAGCAGTGCCATCACAATGTTCGCAGGCGTTAGATTGAATCGCTTGAAAATATTCAGATCAACAAGCGGATCGGCTGCACGCTTTTGTCTCTGGACGAATGCAATAAATAGGAGACCCGTTGCAATGAATTGTGCAATCGTTGAAATTGACGTCCACCCCATGTCTCCACCGGTAACAATTGTATAAACAAGCAAAACCAATCCCGACGTCGCCAACAAAGCTCCGGCAAAATCAATTTTACTTTTTCTGCGCGCTCCTTCCGAAAGGAACTGCGGACCTGCAAACAAAACGATTAACCCAAGAGGAATGTTGATGAAGAACACCCATTCCCATGACAACCATTGTGTAAGCACACCTCCCAGAAATACACCAGCTGAACCGCCTGCCGCAGCTGCAGCACCCCAGAAGCCAAGTGCTCTGCCTAGTTCTTTCTGATCAGTAAACATGGTCATTACGAGTGTCAATGCCGCGGGTGCAATCAGCGCTGAACCCAGTCCCTGCAATGCGCGACCGATATTCAATGCAACTGCACTCCACGCAAATCCTGCGAACAGTGAAGCAACGGTTAGAATACTGAAACCGATCAGGAATATTTTTCTTGGACCGAAAAGGTCCGCGAGTTTTCCTCCAAGTAAAAGTAGTCCCCCGAATGCAACTACGTAAGCATTAAAAATCCACTGAAGCGATGAAGCAGAATACCCCAAATCTTTTTGGATCGCAGGTAAAGCAACACCAATTATTGAGGTGTCCATAATGACAACGAACTGTGCAAGACACAGCACAAATAAAGCAGCCCAGCGTTTCGCATATAGGCCAGTCATGTTAATCGTTTGAATTTTACTCATGGCTTGATATTATTTTGGTTTTGAATTCGTGAATCCTGACGGTCATCGTCAGGATTTCATGCCTGATGTTTTTTGGCAAAACTATTTCGGCGTCGTCGGGTGGTGCTTATATCAAAGCGGGTATGGTTTATATCATTTTCAGTTTGGTGAAAAACCACAGAAAGGGTTGAATTCCACGTTTGCAGGATAAAACCAGAATGCACTACCTTTGAATCAGTGATCAAAAAACTCACCATAGGATTTCTCGCAACCATCTACTTGATTGTAGCGGTGGGTGTAACCATCTCAGGGCATTTCTGTGGTGGTTATCTTGAATCCTATTCATTCAGTGTAATCGCAGATGAACACAATTGTTGCGGCGGAATGCCGATGGATACGAACTGCTGCGAAAATGTTCAGGTTACGATTAAGTCTTCCGAAGATCACTTTGCATCTGATCTGTCGAAAATTGAACCATCATCTTCGTTCATTACGCTTCCGGAATTCAGCACTGAACTTTTTGAACTACAGTTACAGGATGTTGTCCTTACTCCGGTAGTTCCACCTCCTCCATTATTAGTCAAATGCCCTGTTCATATCATGAACCGGGCTCTCCTTATTTAAGATATACGATCTCCCTGGCGTGCTAACGTCCCGGGATTCGTGTGTTCGTGTAAGAACGAATTACAGATATTCCTTCATCTTAAATAAGCTATAATGCAACTGTACATTAAAAACATGGTTTGTAACCGCTGCATAAAAGTCGTCGCACAGGAACTGACAGACCTGGAAATCGGTTACACTTCAGTAAGACTAGGAGAAGTTGATATTCGGGAGAAACTTACCGACGAGCAACATTCACAATTACGCGAACGACTGACGAAACATGGTTTCGAGTTGCTTGATGATAAAAAGTCGGCTCTGATCAGTCAGATTAAATCAGCGGTAATAAATTACATCCATTACGATGAGAGCAAAACAATTAAAGTGAACCTATCTGCCCACATCGCGGAAAAAGTGGGGAAAGACTATAATTACCTAAGCGGGCTATTTTCTGAAGTAGAAGGAATTACCATTGAGAAGTTTGTTATCCTTCAACGAATAGAAAAGGTCAAGGAACTCCTCGTTTATGGTGAACTTTCTCTGAGCGAAATAGCATGGAAAATGGGATACAGCAGTTTGGCACATTTATCGGGTCAGTTTAAGAAAATCACCGGTCTTACACCGAGTGTATACAGAGAGATCCGTGATAAGAAGCGAAAAACACTGGATGAAGTATAATGAGAAAATACTATAAACCTTTTCGGATTATATATAATCACTCTGTGACGGTATCAGAAGACCTTTGCTTCATCAAATCATAAAACTAAAGATCATGATGACGCATAAATATAACCTCGATGGACTTACTTGCAGCTCTTGTGTTGCGAATGTAAAAGGCAGTTTATTGATGATGCCGGATGTGTTGTCAGCTGAAGTAACACAGACTTCTGCTGAGATTACCATGAGCAAGCACATCAGCACAGAAGAGTTGCAAAAAGCAATGGGACGAAATGGAAAGTATACGATTACCGAAGACGCATCTGTGCATCACCAGATGACTTCGGCCCCTGCTAAAACCTGGCTGCAGACATACAAGCCCCTATTGCTGATCGCTTCATTTATCACCGGAGTTTCTCTGTTCACCAGTTGGAATGGGACAGAAATCAATGGCATGAAATGGATGAATGCTTTCATGGCTGGATTCTTCATCGTGTTTTCGTTTTTCAAGTTTCTTGACCTGCGGGGGTTCGCAGATAGCTATGCGATGTATGATTTGCTGGCCAAACGCGTCAAAGTTTATGGATTTATCTACCCGTTCATAGAGCTTGCGCTGGGTGTAATGTTCCTGATAGGTTTTAATCCCGCCGTGACAACAATCGCAACGATAGTCGTAATGGGTTTCAGCAGCATTGGCGTTATCAAGAGTATTGTGGACAAAAAACAGATTCGTTGCGCTTGTCTCGGCGCTGTCTTCAATTTGCCGATGAGCACAGTAACGATTATTGAAGACTTATTGATGGTAGGCATGGCACTATACATGTACTTCCTGATGTACATTTAAGACAACAAATGAAAGAAGCAAAACCAGTTCAGAAATCATTGACAATCCGGTTAGCCTCATGGGTTCTAACAGTCTTGCGGAAAACATTCACTAAACAATCCTGTTGCAAATGAAGTATCGCGTAAATAGAACATTGCTTATAAAGATGGCCATTCTCTTTATCGCTTTGACCGTTTCGGAATATCTCGAAGCACAAACAACACTGAGTTTGCAGCAGGCTATTGATTCTGTTCTGAAGCGGGATCCTTCTGTTCAGGCGGCATCGCTACAGATTGTGCAGAGTCAGCAGTTGCAGAAAAGCAGTGTAAGCATTCCCAATCCGGAAGTGTTGGCAGAAAGTCCCAGCGGTGAATTCTACACAATTGGTGTAACTCAATCTTTTGATTTTCCCGGAACATACATTCGCCAGAGTCAGTATCAAAAGGAACAAACAAAGCTCGCAGGATTCGCAAAAGCTATTTCCTCTCTGGAAGTAAAGTTTCAGTTGACACGGATTTATCTGAATGCACAATATCAGTACTCGCTATATCAACTTCTCCTAAAGCAGGATAGTTTATACAAATCAATCAGTGATGCCGGAGATAAATTATTCAACGCAGGAAAACTTGATCTCGTTCAGAAGACATTTGCCAACCTGCAATTCGGAGAGATTCATCTGAAGTCACAAGCCGCGAAGGCCGATTACGATGCAACTTTACAACAGCTATCACTACTTACGGGTGTTTCATCACCCTTTCAGGTTGAAAAACTTGTTCCTGACCTGAAACGCGAAAAGCCCAATATGAATACTGCTGCAAATCCATATCTGGCTTACTCGATGCAACAGGAAATTGTAAGTCGCAAATTGTGGCAAGTGGAAAGAAACCGGGCGCTACCTGGATTCACGATTGGTTACCTCAATCAAGGACCGATGTCTACTCCAATGGGATTTCGCTTCCGGGCGGGCATAACAGTTCCGATCTGGTTTTGGCAATACAGTGGCAGAATGAAAGCTGCAAAAACCGGAATACGCGTCTCTGAATTTCAGAGTCAGGCACAACAGCAACAACTATCCTTGCAATTGATCGCTGCTCAAAGTTCTATGTCTAAAGCAACAACAGCACTTTTGTACTATGAAAACAATGGCTTGAAGCAAGCGGAAACGGTTGAGAACGCAGCACAGCGATTGTTTATTGCGGGTGAAACAGATTATATCACGTACCTGCGTACACTGAATGATAGCTACTCGATCCGATTCAATCACCTTGAAGCAGTCAAAAACTACAATGAGGCATCATTGGAGTTGAACTTTTTATCCGGCAACCTATGAAAAAGATATTGTTCCTTCTCCTCGCAGTTCTACCAAGCTGGCTTCTTGCCCACGACGGAGAAGTGCATACGGCTGTTGCTGCTCCAACGCAGGCAAAGAACTATTTTTCAACTGAAGCGTCATCGGATAAGTATGAAGTCTTGTTGCGCTATGCGCCGGTGATGCCGGGTGAACATGTCGATCTCACACTTTTCCTCAGCGATTTTCTTTCCAACATTGCCGTTGACAGTGCCACAATACAGCTCTCGTCTCCGGATGATGCTTCACTCCAGTTTGAAGTCACGAAAACACAAGCAGGAATATATTCCGTTCACGCGGAGTTCCCGGAAAAGAAAATGTACAAGATCAACGTGAATATAGTTGGACCGAATGGCGCTGATCTTATTGCTTTGACTGGTGTTGATGTTGGAAAAGTATTGGAAGAAGAAGCGACTGAAGAACCAGTCTGGTATGAAAAAACCGGAGTAATATTCACGGGTGGTTTGCTTGGCGGTTTGTTGATCATGTATTTGCTGATGAAGTTCAGCCGGAAGACTAAGACACTCATGCTCGTTCTTGCTTTTACAACTGCCCATGTTCCCACATCTCCGTTATTTGCTCATGGTGGAGATGATCACGATCACGGTGGGGATAATGGCAGTGGAGGCAACACCGGTTCAACAGCAATTTACATCGCGAAAGAAACACAGTTCCTGTTCGATATGACCACGGTGCGTCTCGAAACAGGAGACTTTACAGAGAGCACAGCATTGTATGGGACAATCGTTCCTGCATCGAATGGACAAGCACTCGTTCAACCTTCTCAAAGCGGAAAAATACATTCACTCAATGTCACTGTGGGCGAGAAAGTAACGAAGGGACAATTGCTTGCAATTCTTGAACCTTCACTGGACGCTTCATCGTTGGTGAACTTCGCAGTTGAACGTAACCGGGTGAACGCAGAATATACCGCAGCCGACTCTGAGTATAAGCGACTGCTTGATCTTAAAGGGATTGTTTCACAGCAAGACATTGATGAAGCTAAAGCACGATTCGAAACTGCAAAAAACAACAAAGCACTTTTCGAAGGTCTGGCTTCCGGCAATGGAGATCCATCAAGATTAATTTATCTACGCTCCCCTATTGAAGGAATCGTTCAAAACTTCACGTTGAGCATTGGCAGCACTGTAAATGCCGGAGAAACAATTTTCACGGTTACTGATTTGTCCAAAGTGTACATCGAAACACAGGTGTTTGATCAGGACGTTGAAAAAATCACATCCGGCGGACGTTTCTCTGTAGAATGTACTACCGATAATCACAAATCCGGTGATGTTCGTTTGTTATCAATGGCACAATCAGTTAACGCATCCAATCAATCTCAACGCGTATTGTTCGAAATGGATAATCGCGACGGTGAATTTAAAATTGGTGAGTTTGTCAACGTACGTGTCTTTGCAAAGGAACCTTCCCGCGAAATTACAGTACCGAACAGTGCGATTACAGAAATCAACGGGCAACCGGCTGTCTTCATTAAAACTTCCGCTGAAAACTTCTCCATAAGCTATGTTCAGCTTGGAGAAGACAATGGAGATTTCACGGTCGTTCTAAAAGGAGTTGAAGAAAATGAACGCGTGATGTCCAGCGCGACGTACCAGGCAAAAATGATCTATCTAAACCAATAAAAACAAACATGAAATCCAAACAATGACAGTCTGGATTCACGAATTCAAAATCTAAAATAAATTCAAATGAGTAAAAAGTACAGCACAATCATCGGCGCATTCGCGCTGACATTAACCACAGCGTTCATCACGTCGTGTGGAAACGAAGGTCATGACAATCATTCCGATTCAGCAGCAGATACCACGGGTGGACATGAACACACCTATGCATGTCCGATGCATCCTGAAGTCGTAGGCAAAGAAGGAGACGAATGCCCGAAATGCGGTATGGATCTCGTACACAACGACAATGCAGGAAACACCAATGAGTACAAAATGAATTTTTCCAGTTCAGTTGTTTCTCCCAAACCCGGTGAAGAAGTAACTCTAAGCTTCACTCCGAAAATCAGCGGAAAAGAATCTGAACAGGTTGCACTCGACGTGGTTCACGATAAAAAGATTCACCTCATCATTGTGAGTAAAGATTTGTCATGGTTCGACCATATTCACCCGGAGTACAACGCGGATGGAAGCTACACCGTTGCCGAGAAATTTCCAGCGGCAGGAGAATACACGTTGTTTGCAGATTACACACCAACAGGCGGAAATCACCAGGTTGAAAAAATCGATCTTACTGTTACAGGAACTCCGGCTGCAAGTGTTGCATTAACTGCGCAGAGATTGACCGGTAAAGCGGATGGTTATGACGTAACTATTACTAATGATGCGGGTTTTGTAACCAACAACATGCTTCACATGGGTGCGACAATCTCCAAAGACGGAAAAGAAGTCGCTGGTGCTGATCTCGAAAATTATCTCGGTGCAAAAGCGCACGTTGTAGTCATTGGATTGAATACCATGGAATACATGCACGTGCACCCTGAATTTGTAAATGGGAAATTTGATCTGCATACTACGTTCACTCAACCTGGTATTTACAAAGGATGGTTTCAGTTTCAAACGAACGGACAGGTTCATACCACCGATTTTGTACTTGATGTGAAAGAAGGAAAATCCGGCGATGTGCAAGGTCACGATCACGACGGACATGATCACGACGGACATAATCATTAATCAGTAACTGAATCTACTATGCTCAACAGGCTCATACGCTTTTCACTGGAGAACCGGCTGTTCGTTGTTTCTGCCGCTGCCCTCCTGCTGGTCTACGGCGTGTACACGCTTGTGAGCTTGCCGGTAGATGTTCTTCCAGATCTGAATCGTCCACGTGTTACGATCTTCCTCGAGGCGAACGGTATGGCCCCGGAAGAAGTGGAAACACAAGTTGTACTTCCGGTTGAAACTTCGCTGAACGGCGCAACCGGTGTTGAGTCGGTCCGCAGTAGTTCTTCGATTGGGATCGGAATGGTGTTTGTAGAATTCGATTGGAACACCGATATCTATCTGGCGCGACAACTCGTTGCAGAAAAACTACAGACGGTTCAATTACCCGATGGAATCACGCCGGTGATGGGACCAATCAGTTCTGTCATGGGTCAGATCATGCTCGTCGGCGTTACATCTGATACGACCAGTGCACAAGATTTACGTACGCTTGCCGATTTCACCATCCGACGACGACTGATGAGCATCAGTGGAATATCACAAGTGATTTCTATTGGTGGAGAGCGCATGCAGTATCAGGTTTTGGTTTCTTCGGCTAATCTCAAGCAGTTCGGATTAACGATTGATGACATTGATCTAGCGCTAGGTTTAGGCAATCAGAACAGCACCGGAGGTTTCTTCGACCGGTATGGATCAGAAGTGTTGATACGCACGGTTGGACGCGCTGAAACGCTGGAGGATTTACAAAATACAGTTGTAAAAAACATTGATGGTTTACCTGTACTGCTTTCTCAGGTTGCCGATGTGCAATACGGAGCGGCTGTAAAGCGTGGGGATGCAAGCATTAATGGTCAGGCTTCTGTTATTCTCACAATCGAAAAACAACCAGGAGCGAATACAGTTGAACTAACTAAAGAGGTTGAGAAAGCACTTGCTGAATTACAGGCTTCCATGCCGCCGGATGTAAAAATCAATCCTGACATTTTCCAGCAGAAACATTTCATTGTGAATTCTGTTTCGAATGTAGAAGAAGCACTGCGTGATGGATTCATTCTCGTAGTTCTTGTCCTGCTGCTTTTCCTGCTCAACTTCAAAACAACGATTATTACTTTGACAGCAATTCCGTTGTCACTCGTGGTAACAGCAATTGTATTCAAGCTATTCGGAATTTCCATCAATACATTGACACTGGGTGGACTCGCCATTGCAATCGGCGAACTTGTGGATGACGCCATTGTGGATGTAGAAAATGTATTCCGTCGCTTGCGTGAAAACCGGCTCAGCGCGAATCCGAAACCAGTTATGCTGGTGATTTATGAAGCAAGCAGTGAGGTACGGAACTCCATTGTTTATGCGACGATTATCGTGGTGTTGGTGTTCATCCCGCTCTTCTACATGCAGGGAATGGAAGGGAAAATATTCGCGCCTCTAGGAATCGCATATATCACATCAATTGTCGCGTCACTGGTCGTATCACTGACTGTAACTCCGGCACTTTGCAGTTATCTTCTTGGTAAAATGAAACCGAAGAAGGAAGAAGACAGCATGATGGTGCGTTTTCTCAAGCGTCAGGATCTGAAACTTCTGAATTGGGGACTCGACAGACCCAAATTTGTAATCGGTGTTGCAGTAGCCATGATTATTGCGTCCATAGCAATTGTGCCTTTTTTCGGAACTGAGTTTCTTCCACCGTTCAATGAAGGTTCGTTCACCGTGAATTTATCTGCGCCGGCCGGAACTTCCCTGGAAGAAAGTAATCGTATCGGAACACGGGCAGAGGAATTACTCATGCAGGTTCCGGAAGTGCAATATGTAAGTCGAAGAACGGGACGCGCAGAGCTGGATGAACACGTGGAGCCCGTGAGCAATTCAGAAATTGAAGTTGAACTGGTTGAAAATCCAGAGCGATCGCGCGATGAAATACTCGCTGACATAAGAAACAAGCTTGCCATACTCGGAGGTGTTTCAGTAAACATTGGTCAACCGATTTCACACCGACT
>JBEIPA010000002.1:0-258271 GCA_040377305.1 Flavobacteriales bacterium
CCTTCGACTCCGCTCAGTCTAACAAGTCGCACACGACCAGAAGCAATAAAAAAGCAGTGATCAGAGATCCCAGACCGTCTTCCTTCTACTCTTCCACGGCTTGAAATATTCTTTGTGTTCAAGAATGAAAGCCATAAAGAAATAGATGATGATGGGCGAACCAACTGTGAAGAATGAGAGGTAGATAAAATACATACGAATCGTTGTTGGACGAATCGTGAGTTTTTTACCCCACCAGTCGCAAACTCCGAATGCACGGTTCTCGAACCAGGTTGCGATTTTGTCTACTAGTTTTATTTCTCTCATGATTGGGTTTCCTTCTACTAAAATAGGCAAAATCGTTTTCGCACACGACATTGTTTTCATCATTTGATCCACGTTGGGGTGTTAAAAGTTCCAACAGCCCCTGACTTTGCAGGGCGTTCGTCGGTTTTCGGCCCGACTTGCGAATGGCTGCGTTGTTCTCGGGATCAATCTTACGCAGCAACTCCACTGCACTGTCTTTCAGGTTTTCATCGTCGCGCTGTACCCCGAGAAAGTAGCGGATCATGGCCACTGCGTTGATGAGAATGGAATCAATTGCCTCCTCACCCATCTGCTTTACATTCTTGCCCGACGGAACACCGAATCTAAAGTGTTCATCCCAATATTCCGACGCATGAACATCGAGGATGCTTCTTAATTCTTCCAACGCAATTTCCGGATTCATGCATCGCACATACAAGTGTTCTTCGCGGTGCAGCAAAGATGCCAGCTGACTGATGCGTATCGTTGGAAAATTCGAAGGACGCATGCGCATGAACTTCCAGGCTTGTTCGAACATGGGTTCGAGTGAATACTTATACCTGAAGTTCGTATAACGATACAACAGATCTGCCGCATAACCGTCTGTTGGAATTGCCGGCAACAAGGCGGACTGTCCGAATAGAATTGATTCCAAATCCATCAGGTTGTTTCGTTGGCGACGGATAATTGTTCCGGGAACCCGATGAGCGAGCTGCTGAAACGGTTCCGAGTTTGTTCGCATTCCGAATCGTCTGAACAGGTGTCGCTGAAAAAGCGTTTCCATGTCGCCGTTAAGATGGACCAGCTCCGTTTGGAATTCGATGGCGCGCCGATACATGCGCTGCACACCAAATGATTCCAGGGATTGGAGCGTACCGAGAGTCTTCAACGTTTTTAACTCCTTCACTTTTCTCACACCTACTTTAGTCAATTCCTTCACCTCCTCCAACAACACAGTACGCAGCAGCTCATCGGTAAGCACCAATACCGGAATCACATTTCCATGATCGTCGAAGATTTTGCAATCGTGCACACAAACCACGTGCAAGATGACATTACTGAACGCTTTGTCGGTAGTGTGCCCGTGTTTCAGCCAGTCGGAAGCGCGTACGTGCATTTCGATGTTGCCACTCCACGTTTGTCCATCCAGCTCAATCCGTGCATCAAAGAAATCCGGTCCGCTGTCGCGATTCAAAACTCCGGGCGAGATAATCCGGAGTTCCTTACCATCTACTGTCTGCAGAGCGCGTTCTGCAAACGGATGCTTTTCCCACAGCTGAAATATTTGCTCTTCTCTTTCGATCATGCAGCAAACATAAAACAGCGGGATAGCCGTTTGCAACTTTTAAACGTTTGTATTCGAATACAAACGTTTGTTGTCGGCTAGGCGTTTACAAACGTTTAGATGAAACGGGAGCAAACATTTTGTAACTCGCGCGTGCGCGTAACCCTGCAAGAGTTAAACGCTTGCGGGGTTACGTGCGCACGCGCGAGTTGACTCCAATTGCAGAGTTGACTCCATCAAAATCGGCGGAACTTACTAATCTACGTTTTCAGCTTACGCTTCTCCTGCCGGGATACTTTCTTCACAAAATCCTGATCCTTATTCTGCGCAGGGGATTTCTTCATCCGGAAAATAGCTTTGAAAGGATACGCCATTTGTCCTGACCACGAATCCGGAACATCATTATCAGGAATACCGAGAACAGGTTCCTTGTCTTGCGGATTGTAGAATTTGCCGAATAGTAAATCCCAAATCACCAGCGAAGACGCATAGTTTACGCCGTACTTCCCGGGAATATTTCTCGAGTGATGCCAGTAGTGCGTTTCCGGTGTGATGAAAATGTATTTGAAGAATCCCCAGTTGAGCTTGATGTTGCAGTGCGACAAAAATGTAAGTGTGTAAGCGATCCAGACATACCAGATGATGTAGTTGCCGTCTTCTGCAACGCGGAATCCTAAAATTGTAAACGGAATCCAGAACGCTGGCTTCAGCAGCAAATACTCTCCGAAGTGAAAATGTCGGGTCGATGCAAAGCCCAATGTTTCCTGTGCATGGTGAATCTTGTGAAACTGCCAGAAGAAATTACTGCGGTGCAAAAGCAAATGTGCGACCCATTGTAGAAAATCAATCGCGATGAAGAACACAACAAATCGTGCCCATAGCGGAAGTGCGTCGTGTAAATTGAACAACGGCGTCTCAATTCCTACTGCATGCATCGCGCGCAGGGTGACAAACTCGAATGCAGTTGCGATAGCATACAACCCGATCACCTGAATGACATAGTCCATGAAAATCACATACCAGATGTCGGTCCAGAAACCTTTTCGACTCGTCAACGGATAATTCATTCGTTTCGGTGCGAGATACTCGAACGTAAATGTTCCAACGTAAACGACCAACAGGAAGATGAGCGGATATTGAATGCTCGGACTGCTAAACGAGTCTTTCGTGTAATTCCAATACTCCGAAAATGAATTACCTACTGCATCTGTGAATGCAAGTGTGTCGCTTGGGGTGGACATACTCAAATTTACAAAAACACATCGAAACATTTGTTCGATTTCGCGTATGTTTGATTCAATTTACCACTGATTCGATGGACCCTATTACGCTGCTTGTGATTTACATCCTTCTCGCGATTTTCATTGCGTGGATCTGGGTGGACTATTTCCGTCTGATCGATGTTTTCGAGAAGGAGAACCTGTTGAGAGTGGGTGTTACCTTTCTGTTAGGTGCGGGCTCAACACTGCTTGTTTTAGGCTTACACGAAATCTGGCCTGAACCTTTGTGGTTGTCGATGGACGGCACATTCGTCAACGATTTTCTCTATTGCACGTTTGGAATCGGGCTTGTGGAGGAAACAGCGAAAGCCATTCCTGTTCTGATTTCCTTTTGGCTGTTCCGCAAGCACATCAATGAGCCGGTTGATTATATCGCGACGTTCAGTATTGCTGCACTCGGTTTTGCTGCAGCGGAAAATGTTATTTACTTCTCTGAATACGGCGCTGGAATAATCAGCTCGAGAGCAATCTTGTCGAACGTTGGACACATGATGTTTGCCTCACTCACTGCATACGGCGTAGTACTGGTGAAATTCAGAAACCTTCGTCCCGGATTCATCATCGTACCTCTACTCCTGCTTGCTGCTTCCGTCTTCCACGGCATTTACGATTTTGGTTTGATGTACGTTAATGCAGGATGGACCGGAACGCTGGTGACTATCCTATTCTTCTTCCTTGGTGTGTCCGCGTTTGCAACAATCCTGAACAACGCATTGAACATTTCTCCGTTCTTCACTTACAAACACGTAGTGCATTCGTCCAAGGTTGCAAAGCGAATGATTCTAAACTATGTAATCCTGTTTTCCGTTCAATGCATAGTTGTTCTCGCACTCACCGATTTCGGAACTGTGCTTGGATTAATCTTCGGTTCTGTCTGGACGATTCTTCCAATAGTTCTGATCACCGTTCTTCGTCTCAGTCGCTTCAAACTCATCCAGGGACGATGGAACCTGGTAAAACCAGAACTTCCGTTTGGCATTTCATTCAGGAAGCCCGATAATCAGCCCGGATTTTTCATTGGTGTGAAAGGTAATCCGTACAGCGACTATCACATGACGCAGCATTACGAGTCGTACTTGTTTCTCTGTCCGGTTGCAATCAATTCACACTACCTGCGCCAGCCACGCACGGCCTACATTTTCAGGAAGCTGTACATCAACGGAGACATCGCTCATTATGCCGCGCGTGTTTATGTAGATGATGCAATGCAGGAAACACAAACGGTGCTACTGCAATTACACCGAAGAAGTGCAGGCTTGTGGAACAATCGCCCATTGGTAGCGGTATTTCATGCGGAAAATTGTCACGAGCTCGACACAACAAATGCTCCCGTGAATGTGGCCTTCATTGAATGGGCGACGATTCAACCCGCTCCACAGCCAATAGTGCCGAACTAAACGGCTATTAATTTCTGCAAGGCTTCTTCTACTGCTTCCGGAAGTTGACCAATTCCCTTATCGGAAATCAAAACGTAATCCGGATTCGGTCTGTACTTCATCACATCCTTTGTGCGATCGTTGCAGAGAAATATTCCAATGATGGCTTGCTTATCGATGTGCCGCTGAGAAATATCAGTATAGAGAGCAATGTAGAGTGTATCGCTCTTATTACTTCCTAAAGCAGAATTCGGACGTAACCTGTCTATTTCTCCGGACTTTCTAATTGCCGCGCGTTGCCCAGAACAAAATTGATGCTAAAAATGTACGCATCAGGCAAAAAAACGAATAATTGGATATAAAATGAATTTCACGTTAAATTTTCATATACACCAATGCGATATCTGCTATACACGGATAAAATTATTGAACATATCCGCAACAAGCTATGATATTTACTATGAATCACGATAAATAATATATACTATTGCTTTATGACATTTAATCCATAGATCGTATATTATACAATTCATGTATGGTGTCTCTTCCTGTTGTTGTAATTTGTAAATCAGGCCTTCTATTCAGAGGATCATAGGCAAATTACTGGTGCTGATTGGAGTAACTTTTCAACGCAGTAATAGTATGCCTACAAAAATTCTGGTTTGGAATATTCAGAATTTTACGATCAATAAAATTGATCCGAATTTCGTGAATCATATAGTTGTTCCATCCGTGCATGGTGGATTTAGCTTCCAAACAGTTCAGTTATCGACCATGAAGCTGGACTATATTTTGAATAATGTAATAGTAACTGATCCGGATATTTTTAGTGTTATCGAAGTGATTAGTGGGCGTGGGCCTAAAGGAAGTCTTGTGTCGAGTAAAGGTGCGCAAGGAGTGTTAGCGTTATTGAACAGTCTTCGTAAACTGAATACGAATTGGTGTTTGGTTCCACCACTCAAGCTAACGGATAAAATACAATTGTCTGAAGCAGATGATGGTCATATTGAATTGTTATCTGACGGAACTTATACAGAAGCGATTGGTGTTTTTTATCGAAAAGACCGGCTGGATTTTGTTGGTCCGTATGTCTGGCCGGCGGCGGGCAGCAATGATAATCCGAATAAAATTGCAGACCCTCGTGATGGTACTGTGGCTGGCCCTTATCCGGATGTTTGGAGTAATTGCCTGCCTCCGGGAAATTATAATGCCGGTCAATATGAGTTTTATACAGAGGACGATCAGGAACTATTATTTCCTGCTGAAGGAAGTCGGCGACCTTTCCTTACGCAGTTTGTAGAAAGGGGTGGAAATCAGCGCACCATTTCGCTCGCATCGGTGCATTATCCTCCCAATCAATCCAGCGCCATTACTGCCTGGGCACGAACGATACGCTATTTCATCGACGACTACCCTCTGGGTGATAAGGAGGTGGTGTGTATTGCCGGAGATTTTAATATTAATTATCGTGGAGAGGATTATGTGCCGACCGATTTTTACTCGACCTACTATAATTTTCATACACTGATCAATGGAAAAAAATACTTCCCGACCATCTATCAACGTAATGCTAATGCAACACCCTGGATATATGTTAAGAATCAAGGGCTGGATAATGCTACGGTACGTTATGGGCCTCAGGCACTAGAATTCAATCCGACCTTTGAATTTATGGATCGTGTTGAAGCGGGAAATCATCCGTCATTACTTTATAACGATCTCAATGTTATCCGCGCACTCCCCACGGTGGATGAACAAAATGAATTATTCCGACAACCCAATAATTTCATGAAACTCGGCCCGGTTCCCGGCACGAGTGATCATATAGGTATGTTCTACACTATATAAGCTGAAGCAGAATGTCAACAAAAATTCTTTGCTGGAATATTCAGAATTTCACGATCAATAAAATCGATTTTTCATCGGATAATAATGAATTGATCAAGATACCGACCACGGGCGAATCGTACATGTTCACCGGCAGTATTACAATAAAAAATAATTACATCCTGAATAATGTTGAAACAAGCGATCCGGATATTTTCATTGTCATCGAAGTCATCAGTGGTCGAGGTTCCAAAGGAAGTCTCGTGTCATCGAAAGGCGCTCAGGGTGCATTAACCTTGCTGGACCGCTTACGTGTAATCAATAACAACTGGTGCCTGGTACCTCCGCAAAAATTAACCAATGAAGTACAGCTTTCTGATGCCGATGGCGACGAGAATGCGGTAACCCTATTGAGTGAAGGCGGCTATACCGAAGCGATTGCCGTTTATTACAGAAAAGACAAACTGGATTTTATTGGTCCTTTTGTTTGGCCGGATACCGCTGATAGTCCCGCTAAAACTGCCGTTGCCCCGGGAGCTGGTGTTACACCCGGCGCGTATCCTGATATCTTCAGTAATTGTTTGCCCGCTGGAAATTATTTTGCGGGACAAACTGTTTTTAAAACAACCGCCGATGTACCCAAAGAAATTTACTTTCCGGCCGAAACAAGTCGCCGTCCTTTTCTCACCTGTTTCACTGAGAAAGCAGGATTGCAACGAAAATTAAGTATTGCGTCGGTACATTATCCGCCGCAAGCTCCGAATGCTAAAACAGCACTTGTACAGACCCTGAAGTACTTCACCGAGTGCTACGTCATGATTCCGAATGAGGTAAATATCATTATCGGTGATTTTAACGTGGACTATAATAATGACAACCTGAACATTTTTGGTACCGCTAAGGTGCTTTTCAATTACTATCCACTTTTTACGGATAGAAATCAGACCACCGGAACGATCTATTACAATAAAAGATACGCTACTTATAAAAAGTATATCAAAAGTTCGGGTTTGGATAATGCGCTCCTGCGTTATGGTTCGCAAGGGGCGTATGGCATGGCACCTGTAGGTCTTGTGCTCGATCGTGTAAACGTATCCGCCTTGGGACAACTCAGTCAGATGTACAATTCGTATGCACAAATTGGTACGCTGCCCCAGCTTCAGCAAGATGAAGTTTTTTTAAAACCATTTAACTATCCGGGATTAGGGCCTGCTCCGGGAACGAGTGATCACTTAGCTATATACGTTGAACTTTAACTGAAAAGGGCGATGCCAACGAAAATACTCTGCCGGAACATCCAGAATTTCACGTATAACAAGATTGATCCTGCTACGTCAGAAATCAGCGTTGTGCAAACGGTGCCAACTTCGTTACCGGCAGTCGGTACGGGCACAGCAGCTGCGCCGATCAACCGTGTTAATGTATCGGCGTTGGGACAGGCTTCACTCATGTATAATTCACCTGCACAAATCGCGATGCTTCCTCCGTGCGAACAGGATGATGCGTTTCGCCAACCTTTCAATTTCGGAAAACTGGGGCCGGTGCCGGGAACCAGTGATCACATGGCCATTTATTTAGAATTGTGAAACAAGTATATGAAACTGCAATACATACTTCAGACAATATGGAATTTGATTCTGAAATCATGAAATTGGTTTTTTGGAGGAAGAAAAAAAAGAACACCGGCAATTGTTACTAATGAATTAACGACGATAACCATGAGTTTACAATCCATCGCAACAACATTAAACGGTCAGGCCACATCAACCGGTACGGTTACAATTAACGATGCGTTGCTGGCAACGGGTAATACTGCTTTTGCAACACTGGTGAGTACTCAGTTGCTGCGCCCGGCCGGTAATATCATGCTGAATGCATCATCCGTTCCGATTCCGCCAACATCAGCAAGCAGTTTTAGTTTTAACTGCACAATGCCCACTGCTGCAGCGAATAGTTTTCTGAACCTGAATGCGAATACCGCAACGGCAACCATTTCGCTGGTTGGTACTGTATATCAATTGCAGTTGTCGATACAACTCACATCAGGAGCAACACCCAACTGGGTGATGAGTACCAGTTTCAGTGATATGCTTGGATGGCCTTTCGATTCATTGCCGGTGACCAGTCCTCAATTTCTTTTTATTTATGGAACAGTAAGTTTACCAGCGGGAACAGCAGAAGGCTTAAACTATTCGGCCACACCGTCACTTACAGGCATGCTCGCACCAGCTGCTGTATTTCTGACCTTATTTGGATACACCAGTCCGCCAATGACTGCTTTGACAGGATCGATATCACAAACAGCAAACGGAACTGCTTTTTTATTGCGCAGTTCGTTTACCTCGGTTACGAATCTTGATCTGGTAGCATTGACGATCAATAACCTTAACGTAAGTGCCATTTTTGGTTATACCACACCACCTTCCGGGAGCGGATTGCAACCCGAAGGTTGGGGACAAATTGTTTTAATGGCCGAAACAACATTGTCTGGTGCAAGCGATCCGATTGATGTATCCTTAGTATTACCCTATACCAATTCATCACCATTTCTTTCGTTGGTGATTGCACCACCGCCGGGTTCATTAGCAACGAGTTTGAACAACCTGGGAGAATGGATGGCTGGCGATACATGGGATAGTTTTTTTACGGGAACACCGGCAAGTGTATTGCTCCCATTTCTAACCACATTCGGATTACGTTCTTATACGCTTACGTTCGGATTATCAGGAACATCATTTTTACCTACATCTGTAATGAGCTCCACTTTAAGTGTGGGAACATTAACGCCTTGGGACATCAATCCGCCCAATCTCATCATGCAGGAATTTTTTGTGACCTGGCAATTGATCGATCCGTTTGGTGCCGCATTCAGTGCCATTTCGATTAACGGCGAACTGGATATGTTTAATGGTGGTGCCAATGAAGTAAAATTTACCGGTTCAATTCTACTTCCGGAATTACAGCTCTCCCTGGCATTAGCTTCCGAAAAACAGATGACAGCGGCAGATTGGCTGACCACTATTGTTGTTGCTTTTGGCGGATCAACACCTCCCACTTATATTCTCGATGCGTTAAGTGGTTTCAGTCTGGAAACCATCGTCTTCAGCATGGATGTGCCGAATGAAGATTTTACATATCAGATGGCGGGTGGATTTTTAGTAGGTGATAATAATGTTGATTTCAGTTTATACGTGCATATCAATATTAAAACCACATTTACATACGATCTGAAAACCGAATTTAATTTCGCCAGCGTAGCTGTAATGGGCGAAATAAAAAATGACAGCAGTACTAATAATCAAACGGTAATCACCGGAACCTGGCGCGATGCGACGAACCCTCTTCAATTAAATAATATTGCTATATCCTTAGGTTTTGGTGATCTGGGTATTCCGCCCGCATTGGACATGGCCCTGAAATTTGTCGGGCTGACCTATAATCTTGATACATCCACATTCATTATCGGAGCGGAGTCGTTGAACTATGGCAATGCCGATCTGGTTGTTTTTAAACCGGCTGGTGCTCCGAAATTTATTTTCTTCGGCGGCCTCGTTGTTGACAAGCCGATTGATCTTACCAATTTGCCTTTAGTGGGTCAGGCCCTGGCGAAATTGCAAACCGTCGAAATCCGCGACCTGCAAATCCAGATTACATCTGATGTAATTACGCCCGCACAAGCAACAACATTGAACGCGCTGATTACTGCACTCGACCCTTCATTGCCGGTTATTCCTGCTCAGGGTATGGCGTCGACGGTCAACATCTCGATGAATTTTGATATTGCCGGATTCATCATTCCGATCGGAACCGGTCTCGGCGGGCAAAGCGCTTCAGCGGGCATGCCTCCGAATAAAAGTTCTGTGCAAGGAACTCCTTCAGGAAATACAAACGCACCTGTTCCTTCAAGTCCCGGATCGCAGTCCGACGGTACATCCTGGTTCAATTTACAGAAGGCCGTTGGTCCGGTCATGTTTCGCCGCATCGGTATCCGATATAAAGATTCTGTCTTGTGGTTTGTTCTCGATGCCTCCTTCAGTGCCGGCGGTCTCACAATCGATTTACTCGGTGCAGGAATCGGTTCACCTCTTACCACATTCGAACCGCAGTTCACCGTTGATGGATTAGGTCTTGATTTTTCAGAACCCGGATTCGAACTCGGTGGTACATTCATGAAAGTTCCGCCATCAGCCGGTGTTGATTGGGAATACGCCGGTGGAGCCGTAATCAAAGCCGGTAATTTTGCGATCTCTGCTTACGGAAGTTATGCGAGCATGGACGGCACACCATCCATGTTTGTATTTGGGCAGGTAACCGGAACGTTCGGTGGACCACCAGTGTTTTTTGTAACTGGTTTCGCAGGTGGATTTGGTTACAATTCAAGTTTACGTTTGCCGGCTGTAAATGAAATTTATCAATTCCCTTTAGTTGGCGGCGCACAAAATCCTGCCGTAATCGGAGGTAGTTCACCGAAACCTGCAGAAGTGCTCGCAATCCTGCTTGGGCTTAACGGCGGCACAGCATGGGTTACACACGAGATTGGTCAATACTGGTTTGCAGCCGGAATTCAATTTACAACGTATTCAATTGTCAATACGAATGCATTGCTCGTTATCGAATTTGGCAAGCGTTTGCAATTCGCATTACTCGGTTTATCCCGCGCCCGCTTCCCGATGGCTGGTCCGGTAACGTACGCATTTGTTGAATTGCAGATTGAAGTATTGGTTGATCCTTCTGTCGGTGTATTTGCACTCTCAGCCATGCTAAGTCCAAATTCATACGTACTTGATCCTTCCTGCAAATTAACAGGAGGTTTTGCATTTTATTATTGGTTTGATCCCAATCTGCACGCCGGTGATTTTGTAATTACGATCGGTGGCTATCATCCGAATTTTAATCCGCCGAGTTGGTATCCATCTGTGCCACGCGTAGGTTTCAGTTGGTCGCTTGATTCAACAATCAGTATTACAGGTGGTGCATATTTTGCGATGACCCCTTCGGCTGCAATGGCTGGCGGATCGCTGAGTGCAACGTATCAAAGCGGCAATCTCAGAGCATGGTTTACTGCATGGGCGGATATGTTGATCTACTGGAATCCGTTTCAGTTTGATATTTACATTGGAATTTCAGTCGGTGCATCTTATACCATTGATTGGGGATTCACAACATCCACACTCGAAGTGGAAATGGGAGCCAGCTTACATCTTTGGGGACCTCCAACCGGTGGTACTGTAACTGTGCATTGGTGGGTAATTTCATTTACAATCGATTTCGGTCAACCACAACCTACTCCGGTTGCGGATCTTACCTGGACCGAATTTCAGGCACAATTACCGGCCAATAACAGTATCGTGAAAATTGTTCCGGACAATGGTCTGGCTCCAAACGGTGCAACGGATCTGAACAGTGGAACCAATTGGGTTGCGCGTCCTTCCGGCTTTTCATTTACCACTTCATCAGCGATTCCAAGTTCGTCCTTATTACTTGGCAGCAGCAATAAAGTAATTGCAACGGGAACTAACATCAATATTCGTCCGATGCAGGTTACCAATCTCACATCGACGCAGCAAATTATTATTAAACGCGATGGTACTGAAATTAATTACACAACTGAAAATTGGACGGTAACACAACGCCAACAAAATATTGCGAAGGCGATGTGGGGCACCGGTCCGCAAAATCAAATGGATCCGGGCGATGATCAATTGGTCGATAATCAGTTGATGGGTTTTGCAGTACAAAGTCCTACACCATCGCAAGGAAATAGTCCGGGTGAAATCAACGTAGCAGTTAATTTGCCTTACAACCTGCTTTCTCCTGTGGGTGTGTTGGCCATACAACCGGGTACGTCTCCGCAAGGGCCCATTGCGCAAAATTCGACGCAAACCATTCAACTGATTGAAACTGAAATTTCCGATTTAACCTATGCATCTGCACGTACCACCATGTATAATGCGTTGATCGCAATCGGTGTCGATCCGCTTACAAATGGAGACATGACTGTATTTGCAGCAACAGCAGGATCATTATTTGCTGATGAACCTTTATTGATTCCAGCTTCCTGATGATGCATGGAAATACGATGATGCAATCAATCAAACAATCGCACAGTTCTGAAAAATAAAAATATGAGCAACTATCCAACTACCAATTTATCTCCGGGCGACATGCAATTGTATGATAATTCGTTGCCCGGACTCGTTGCAGGTTCGTATGAGATCAGTGTTACTCAGGATTTGCCCAATACCAGTACTCAGAATTACAGCACAACCATTCCGCAAAATTTTGATGTAAACGGTCCGCAATTTTCAATTGATACCAATGAAATACACGCGCTATTTCCGGCTGATCAGTCGAATGGTGATTTTTCGTTGAACATACCGTATGTTACTTTGGAAACGCCAACGCTTCCATGGGAACGGCTTGTTGATACCGGTCAGCCAAATACAATTCCCTGGATGGCGTTAATTATTTTGTCGGGAGATGAAGTGGTGCTGAATCCAACAACGGGATCACCGTTGATACAAAGCACCGTTACAACTTATCTGACACCCGATCCGAACGGAAAAATTCTGAAGCCAGCCATTGCTCTGAACACTGTTTCAACGGCGGTGCAGCAAAGTCAGATGAACAGTATTGTATTGCCCCTTAATTTATTTACGCTTGTCAGTCCGCGTTTGCAGGATTTGGCAACCTTGGCACATGTGCGCGAAATCAACCCCGGTTCACAGGTTGTTTCCGGATCATCGGATGACGGTTGGTTCGGAGAGTTAATTGCAAATCGTTTTCCCATTTCCAATAATCCGAATGATAGTTCAGGCATGAAAAATTATGCACTGATTGTTTCTCTCGAAGGGTTTTCTCAATACTTAGTCGACGCTCCGGCATGGCCTGTTGGTGCCGAAGCTATTCAGCTCACTGTGCTTTCGTCCTGGTCATTTATCAGCGCGGTACAACCCGGACAAACGTTCAGTGAATTAGCTGAAAACCTCAGCTGTCAGGCAGTAGCGTCGAATGGTGCCAATACATTACTGCGCATTCCGGTTACGAACACCAGTTCACCCGCTGCATCGCGAGTGATGGAAGGATACACCGCATTAAGCTACCATACTTTGCCCGGTGATGAATCGTTTTCCTGGTACCGCGGACCACTTACACCGGTGCCTGCGCAAGCCTTGCCCGCACTCAGTTCCGGTCAGCATTATATCAACCCTTCGCAGTTATTAATCTATGATCAGGCTAATGCGGTATTTGATACGAGTTATGCTGCGGCCTGGAACATCGGACGGTTAACTGCCCTGGCCGATCCTGCTTTTGTAGATACGCTTCAGTTGGTGCGGCGGCGAATGAGTTCACAATCTGTTAAGGTAATGCAACGCTCCAAACTTTCGCATCTCTCAGGAATAACCGATCTGAAAACACTTGCATCTCATGGCATCACGCGAAAAACATTTGCGGATAAAATGACAGCCGGTTTAGGAACGGACGTGAATGCGTTATACAAACAAGCTCCTTCCAATGCACCAACAAAAGTTCAATCAAAAACAAAAACAAATTTTTTGTATCCGACAGAAACTGTTCCAGTATCTGCAGCAGCCGAAAGAAAATGGTTTTTGAAAAAAGCGGAAGTTGGTCAGTTCCTGATTGAAGACAGTTCGGATGATATGGACACTCTAAGCACCTGGCTTAGTCAATTGGTTTTGCTTACGAATATTCCGTTCAATCATTTGGTTGCTGATCAGCGTATGTTGCCGCAGGAGTCAGCTCGTTTTTTTTACGTCGATCCGAATTGGTTGAGAGCCTTGTTTGATGGTGCAGTGAGCTTAGGCATTAATGCTTCACATGATCAGCAGATTCATGAAATCATGACACCCGCTCTTTGGAAAAGTTCAGTTACAAAAGCATCAGCGATTCGTCCCGCATTATTGCAGCAGGATGCACCGGCAATTCCACCGATGTCACCGTTACCCGCAGCAGGTATGCTGATTCGTTCAGCACTAATTTCTGCGTGGCCGGGATTACAGGTGAATGCAAGTGCAAATTCAGGTACAGTGAACATCATGCGCATGGTTCATCTTTCACCAACGGTGTTGTTCGTATTGTGGGATAGCATACCCACCAAAGTTACGATCAGTCAACCGCAACAAGGATTTAGCTATGGTGTTGCTGATAACTGGACCTTGCCTTTACGAAGTCTTGCCGCAAGTAATCTGGGTGCAACTACCGGAACTAATTTTCCATCTACAGGTGATCTTACTCAATTCATGCGAAAAGACACTGCAGGTAATAATTCATATGTCCTCAATATTATGGCACCAGGCACAAATGGTGTGGGTTATCTGAACCCGGAATTAGCAGTTGCTTTGAAGACCGGAACAATATTAACTCCCTCACAATATGCAATTGAACTGATTCAATCACCAGAGGAAATAAGTTTCAATCCTCCTGTTTAAACGAATTTAAAAAATAGAATATGGCTACTAATAATCCTCTGTTCGTTCCTGTAGTGGTTGATGCATTTATGATCAATCAGAATGTGCTGAACAATATAAACAGCAATACACAGCGTTGGCAATATATGTATAGTCAGTTGCCCGGTTTCAAAACGCCACAACCGGTTCCATTTCAGTCTAATGCAAACCTTTCATCAACCGGTGTGATCCTGCACTGGAAGCTTCCGCAGATCATGCGCAGTGGTAATCAAAATGCAAAAACAGGTGCCATGGATTATCCGCTTGTACCTAATCGCTGGCTGGTGATTCGTTACAGTGGTCCGGCCACTGCACGGCAGGCTGTGGCCTGGGTTGTGCAGAGTGATGCGCTGGGAAACAGTACGCCCATCACGGGTGGTGCACCATACATACAACCGGGTTCAACGTTACAGGCAACGCATATCGGTCAGGTTGTGAGTTTAAGTAATTGGAATGAACCGAACCCGCAACTTTTTCTAACTGCAATAGCACCGGGCAATAATATGTTTGCGTCGTATCAACCGTATTGCCAAAGTGTTTTTTCTATTTATGATCCGTTAACCGGAATTGACGCGCAGGATAATCTGAGTTACATGGTTGCCGGTTGGTACTCTGACAGCAATGAAGATATCACTGGATCATGGCAAACGAACAATATCAGTTTCGATGCTTTTTTAGAACAGGCAGGATGGCAGATTGCCAATCAGCAGGGCGACACAGCAACGTACGCTATTTACCACAGCATGGTCTGGGGTCTGCAGTGGAATATGAATGGTGCTGCTCCGAACAACTCACCCTCATCAGCCGATCTGAAAGTTGCAGTTGGAAATACAACTGTAGATGCACTTACTGCCATGATCAAGGCGCAGGCCGCTGCAGCAAAATCAGAAGTCAATGCCGAACTATTGGAAGCATTGCAATATGGATTAATCAATCAATTTGATCAGCAGGATCCTGAATTTGAATTGAAACAATCCATTGAACAGGCGTGGTTCGGGCAACAGAGTGGCGGTTACAGCTGGGAAATCGTAGATGTTCCCGTTGATCCGACTACAGGTGATCCACCACCGCCGGTAAGTGAACAGGAATTAGCTAAGGAGGAAGTCTGGCTTGCCACACTCAATCAAAATCAAATTACCTATGATCAGAACGTTGCACAACTGGCGCAACTGCAATGGAATTTATATCAAACCTGGTGGAAGTATAATTACTATCTGCAAAACCCAAGTGCAAGCGGATGGCCGCAGGGAACGACACAGCAACAATTTGAAGATGCATTGAATCCCGCGCTCACAACAAGTCTCGTGTATCAGGTCAATTCGTTGCAAGACGTAATTGAACAAATGGCGTCATCAAATGAAGTACCGGTTGGCGTAACACAGGATATTTTACAAGCACAGATTGATGCGTATGCTACAACACAACAATTGCCGGCCACAAGACAATTGAAACAATTTGCCAACCGGCCATTTTCCAAAGCCAATGATCCTGTGGTATTGGTGCAAGGACTTGGTGTGGATGATCAGCTTTCACCTTCCATGCCGTTGGTATGTCGTTTTATGAGCAGTCTTGTAACCGGTTTTAATTATAACAGTGCACCGATTACGGTATCGCAAGTGGCGTCGGTAATTCCTACACCGGCAAATATGGCGGCGGTTCCTTCGCAAATGATCAATCTGATGCAGGAATTTTTTATGCTCGATCCCTTCAATGCGACTATGATTGCTCAGGCTGCATTGGAAAGTACGGATCCCACAGTGATTCAGAATGTAGCTACTGCAATGACCGGTGGAAAAAATGTAATTGGTGTTGCACCTGATCTGAATCTGAATACATGGACGCAACCCTGGTCGCCATTGGTGATGATGTGGGACATCGCGTATTATCCGATTCCGCATGATAACTCCGGCACGAATCTGTGGTCCTTTGACGGCAATGATTACACCTGGAACGGAAATAATATGCCGAATCCGGTTCCGCAGCCGTTGGAATTTATGGGGTCCATTTTTATGACACCGCAGGCAAGCTTCAATTTTCGTGCGCAGATGGAAAAATATATTTATGATAATCCGGATGCAACGAATGTTATTGCGTTGAACGATTTTATTGAAAGCACAGATGGTTGGGATTTTCTTTCGCAATCTTTTGCGGGACTTACACAAAATCTGAACCTGCGCGATCCGATGCCGAATATGTCGCCATCATTTGAAACAACGATTTATTATCCGAACACCACCTTAACCGATCTCGTTGGCAATAACGCAACATATGTTCCGCTACCCGGCCCCATGCAGCCACAGGCTTTTACTCCTTGGCCGCCAACTAATTTTCAGCCTTGGCGCGCGGGTCAGTTTTATGTCAAACAATTAGTGATTGCCGATCGTTTTGGTCAGCTCTGTGAAATTGTAACCAATCAGACACAAACGCAATTCGCTCCATACCTTGCCGATTCAGTTACACCGCAGTTTCCGGTTATACCGCAGGAATCGTATCGCTTCGTTCAGTTGCCGCCACGTTTGTTACAACCGGCACGTCTCAATCTTGATTTCGTTTCTGCCGCAAATGATAATCAACCGATCGGTACGAATCCGGGAACCAATCCGGTTTGCGCCTGGTTATTGCACAATTTTCTGGACGAAAGTATTGTTACGTATGACAATGGCGGAAACATTCTTGGGGCCGTTTGGATAACTACCAACGTACAAGCGCAACAGGTTGTTTCCTGGGTGCAGGCACCGGAAAGCAATTATCCGAGCATTGCTTCTTTATTGGATAATCCGGATCTGGCACATCTCGGTCAAATGCTGACTTCGATTCAAACGCTTGGCCCTGCTGCATTTTATAGTTTTTTAGAAACACTTGATGATGCCGTTTGGACGATTGACAGTAATGCAACAACCAGCGATCAGGGAATGATTTTGCTGGCCGGAAAACCGGTTGCGCTGGTACGCATGAGTCTGAATTTCGATCTGAATGGTCAGCCTTTGACGGACCCGAGCTGGCGTTTCACTTTTGCGCCCTCTCCAAATCCGATGACGGGCTATGATTTTAATATCCGTCTGGGTGAAGCAGGACGACAACAGGATGGATTGATTGGCTATTTCGTCGGTTCAAATTATGATCAACTCTATACACCACATGTGCCCGAGAATGTTCCCGATCCGAATTACGTGCTCGATGTAGCAACAGGCGATTCTGTAAGCCTCAGCTTTACTACAGGGTCGATCGCATACTTAAGTGTGTTGATGGATCCGCGTTCAGTAGTACATGCCACGACAGGAATTTTACCGATCATCAGTATTGGCATTCCACAAGGTTTCGTAGCCGCTGCTTTTGCCAATATGGAAATCACATTTAATATCGGACCGCTGATGACAGACACGGTACAACAGAAAGACGAAAATAATGTCAATGAAACACCGGCATTCACGATGCCGATACCATCACTGAGAAACGGAACCTGGGATTGGCAACAGTATGATTTTGATTATACAAAGCAACCACCAGCCGATGGTAAATGGAATACGTATCCGATTGCACCGGTTAATCCGAACGCTAATTTCAATGCGATCAATCCGGTAATCCGTGAAGGTTTGCTCCGATTGACAGGAGCTGAAAGCGGAGGAATTTAAATCTAACCGCTAAGGATTATTTAACCGGATCAGTCCGCAATCCTGCCTGTTGCTGATTTACACGAATAGTAGTAATACAGGTTGCAGGTTTAGGTGAGCAATGACCGAATAAAAATTAAACCCATAATCAATAAAAACGATCATCATGAGTTACCAACCAGTTACATCCAACACATTACTCACATACGCATTGAATACATTACCCGATCCTCTTCAGGTATCGCCCGCTTCAGGTAACACGGTTTATGCAGCACTAACTTTTGTGGTGTCCAATAACACCAATCCGGCAACAGTTGTCAATGTTTCGAAAATTCAATTCGCTATTCCTGTTGGTGGAACGGGTGCGCAGTCACTCGCGTCAAGCGCAGTCGGCATACTGGGCAGCGCAAGTCCTTCCGCAGATTGGAATTTTGCGGTTGATCAGTCAACCGGAATTTGTACAGCAACCACAACATCCGGTAATCCGATACCGGTAACAACCAATGGCATCATCTTTCAGGTGTATAATATTGCTGTGGTGAAAGAAACAGGAACGGTTGCAATTACAGTAACCGAAACAGCATCAACAGATTCGCTTCCATCGCAGGCACGATTGGCAACATTTAATGTCGCGAAATTTCCGTACGGTTTTTTCTTTACCAATTTCACGCCAAATGTGCCAATGGTACAGGATCAAGGCACGGTAACACTTACGTGGGAAGGATCCGATCAGGCCGGTTATACGATGTTCTGGAATGATCAATCACAGAATGTTACCAATGTGCGTAGCTGGACTTCACCTGCACTCACCACCGATACAACATTTCTCTTACGTGCAGCGGTTGTATCATTGGGACAAACCGTTACAGCTGATTTAACCACTACAGTTGTTGTAGCCAATCCCGAATTGCAAGGCAGTTCATTGAATGTAAGCGGAACAAGTGTGTTGAATGGCAATACAACTATTGGCAGCAATTCATCTACTGCTGTGCTGGTAAAAGGAGCTGCTAATTTTTCGGCGCCGGCGGTGTTTGCAGGCGCAACATTGAACGGAACAACAACAGCGACGAATCTTACAGTGAACCAGAATCTCACTGCATCCGGAATCGTGAATATGAACAACGCGACCTTGAGTGGAAACCTTACTGCAGGTTCGGCAACTGTGAATGGTTCTCTAACTGCCGCATCACTGAATGTTTCAGGTGCAACTACATTCGGAACAATCGGCGCAAGTACGGTTAATACAACCAATGCAACGGTGAGTGGTAACATGGCAGTAACCGGAACGGCCGGTATTATTGGTCCGAATATTCAGGTCCTGATTGGTAACCTTGGAAGTTCGGTAACCTATACTGCAAACACTGATCTTATGGTAACGGCCAATATAAGTTCATCAGTTAGCGGTCAGGATAAAAAAAGTTATGGTTGGGCAACGATCAGCACAGGTGGCAGAAGTGTAAACTGTTCCGGTGGAAATGTTTCAGGACCGGGAAAGAAGACCTATGGAACAAGCGGTGCCGCAACCGCTTTTGTGAGGAAAGGGACTCAGTTCACCATCACCGCTTCCAACGATAAAGACAATGATCATACAATATGGCGCGACTTTTATGTTTGGTCACTCGGTAATGCCGGTTCACTTGCTGCTCTGGCAACTGAAGTAGCAACAAGGCAACTCAGTGAAGAAGAGATTGCGCAACATGAACAGCAAACCGGCCTGTCATCTCCCGGTCTGCAGATTGATGTGAATCAGTTGGCGGAGCAATTGCTGGAGTGTTTTCAAAAAAATGACAAAACCAAACTTACCGGATTATTGCGGGAGATGTTGCGTCTGAATGAATGATATAATTCTCCAATAAATTACACAAACACCCTACACGCCATGAGTTACTCACCGGTTTCTTCCAACACTTTATTAGCTTACGCACTTGACGTTCTTCCTGATCCGTTACAAGTTTCGCCCCCAATAGGGAATACCGTTTACGCCGCACTAACGTTTTCCATTTCCAATAATTCAACTACTGCTGTTTCTTTATCGAAACTGCAGTTTCAGTTGCCGATCGGGACATTAGCACAGGATCTTACAGCGAGTTCAACAGGTGTAATTTGTTCGGCAAGTCCCGACGGAGTCTGGGACATAAGTATTGATGCGAACGGATTATGTACCGCAACACCTTCATCGGGAGTGCCGGTTGTTGTTACCACAGAAGGCATCATCATGCAATTGTATAATATCGCCGTGAACCAGCAAACAGGTACGATAAGTATAAGTGTAAATGAAACAGCCGGTAATTCAGGAAGTACTCCAACAGTACAATCTGCAAGTTTTAATGTGGCCAAATTTCCGTACGGATTTTATTTTACAAATTTTACAGCCAATGCCACGCAGGTAGCCGATCAGGGAACAGTTATTTTAACCTGGGAAGGGAGTGATTATAAAACATCGTATTCGATTACAGCAGGTGGATCAGCTCCGGTTGATGTAACAAATGTGCGGACATGGACTTCTCCGGCTTTGACGAATGATACAACATTTATACTTACCGCGAGTGCTACTTCATTTGGAGAAACTGTTACAACTACTTTGTCAACAACCGTTATTGTTTCAAATCCGGAACTGTCAGTGGAATCACTTGTTGTAAGCGGTAATAGCAGCTTACAGGGGCCGTTAAGTGTAACAGGAACAACCACTATTAACAATACATTATCTGTTGCCGGAGCAACCAACATTTCCAATTCGCTCAGTGTAAGCGGTGCAAGTACACTTGCGTCATTAACTGTGAATCAGGAATTGACTGCAGGTGCAGGTATTACTACCAGTCAACTGACTGCAACTGATTTAAACATCAATGGAGGTGGTTTTTTTACTTCGGGATACTCCACACCTCCACCTGCTACAACATACGGACTATGGATCAACTATAATCCTGAAGATGGATCTGGCTATATTTCATCATCTGCTGACCCAGGACTTTTCGGAGGGCAGACTATGCTTGTGCTACAGCCAAACGGGAGTGCGGTTATTAGTGGTGTGTGGATACAGGGGACGAGCATTGATGGTGTCACCGATGAGAATGGCAATGCTACTCCTATTATTCTAAATAGCGTAATGGATCAATCTGGTAATTATGGGGATGTTTGGTCTTATGGCTACACAACAATAAACAACTCAATGTATGTTGCCGGCACACTTACATCGGGTTCATCCGGAACCATGTCGGTTCCTGCTGATGCAGCGTTGATGGAAGAGGTATCTGCTTATCAGGATGGTTTGGAGCAGGTGCTTAAACTTAATCCTGTAAAATTCCGATACAGCGAAACATCCGGTTACGACAGGCAGAAGGAGCATGTCGGACTTATCGCTCAGGATGCACATGCAATCGCTCCATATCTTTTTCATACATCAAGAAAAGGAAAATCCAAAGAAGAAATTCTGCATCACGATGCCGGTGCAATGACCTATATGCTGGTGAATGCTGTAAAAGAACTAAAAGCCGAAATCGATGCATTACGTGATGAATTGAAATTGATGAAAGAAAAGTAAGCGGAAGAATTGTTGGCGACCCAATTCAGTTTTCTATTCATTTTTTACGAAAGAACTGTTACACGAATTCTCTAATCAATTTAATTTATAACACCTACACACCATGAGTTACACACCCGTTTCTTCCAACACATTTTTAGCGTACGCGCTCGACATTCTTCCTGATCCGTTGCAGGCTTCGCCAACAACTGGAAATACAGTTTACGCTGCTTTAACATTTTCCATTTCCAATAATTCAACCACTGCTGTTTCTTTATCGAAACTGCAGTTTCAGTTGCCCATTGGAACATTAGCGCAAGACCTTACGGCGAGTTCAACCGCAATTATTTGTTCGGCCAGTCCGGCAGCTGCCTGGGATATCAGTATCGATGCAAATGGATTATGCACCGCTACACCATCATCAGGCACGCCTATTTCAGTTACCACAGATGGCATCATCATGCAAGTGTATAATGTTGCAGTGAATCAGCAGACAGGAACCGTAAGCATTACTGTAACTGAAACAGCGAGCAATTCGGGTGGTGCACCAACGAATCAGTTGGCGACTTTCAATGTTGCTAAATTTCCTTACGGGTTTTACTTTACCAATTTTGCAGCCAACGCAGCACAAGTGGCTGATCTGGGAACAGTAACACTAACGTGGCAGGGAAGCGATATGGCCGCATACACGTTAATGTACGCCGGTACTTCTGTTGACGTTACAAATGACCGCACATGGACCTCGCCACCTTTATCGAATGATACCACATTTATTCTGACGGCATCAGTTGTATCGCTGGGTACCACAGTCACGTCTACCTTGTCAACAACTGTTATTGTTTCCAACCCGGATGTTACGGCCACATCACTTGCCGTGAGTGGTAATACCAGTTTGCAGGGAACGTTGGGTGTTAATGGAGCTGTGAATGCAAATAATGTGCTAACTGTTGGTGGTGCAACTACACTCAACAGCACATTAAGTGTAACCGGTGCCAGCACGCTCTCGTCGGTTACTGTAAACGGTGCTTTAAATGCGAGTGGTGGAATAACTACTTCGCAATTAATATCAAGCGGAGCTACTGTGAATGGTAACGCTAGCATCGCTGGAACACTGAGCCTCACGAGCCTTCAGGCAATTGGTACGCCTCAGTTAATCTATTCGGGAAATACTGCTTACGGGAATTCGTTTACGGCACCTACCGATGGTTTTGCCTGTGGCTATGTAACCGGACCTACACCAAACAATACATTGGCTTTGGTTTATCTGTGGGCATCAAGCAATGGCGCCAGTACAAGTGCGTCGGGTGGAAATAGCTGTGTGGCTTTTAGCTGGGATGGAAGCAGCGGAACATCCTGGATGAACAATGTTTCCGGAAGTTTTTGTCTACCTGTTGCTAAGGGCAATTCATTTACCGTCAGCGGAGGTTATCCCAGTAATAATGCTGTAAATCCAAATTATAGTTTGTACTGGATTCCAATTGGATCGGGAACTGTATCGTTAGCAGCGCCCTTAGCAACATTAGAACACAAAATTCCTGAAGTTCCTGAATTTAGTTTTATCACCAATAAAAATAAGTACACCCATGAGCCCGCAGTCAATGGTTTGATGAATGTGCTGTCAGAAATTTTTGGCGATAAACTTTCAGCGGATTTAAAGGTTAAGCTTCACGACGCTGTGAAGGAATTGGTTTATAATGAAGGAAAAGAAACGATTAGTGGAACGATGGGTGCTGCCGATAAACCTTCGCCGAAAAAGAAAAAGTAAAAATGATTTATCCTGGTAGTGCAGGCATTCATACCTGCACTACCTTTTATGAATAAATCGATAGGTGGCCAGTAATCCGGAAGAATATGATTTAATCAAACTCATATAGAAAAGGATTCTCTTTCTATACAGTGGATGTCGCTATTTATAGTGGAAACGGCCACTACGCATTAATGAGTTTCTTAAGCTCCAGCTCAACCTGTTCCGGAAATTGCGCAACTCCTTTTTCTGTGACGAGTAAATAATCGGGATTAGGACGATACTTCCCCACGTCGGTTTTAAATTCATTGCACAGAAATATTCCGATGATGTCTTCTTTATCGACATGCTCCTGAGAAACATCAGTTGCCGCCGGTGATCTTCTGTCGATGATAAACACAAATCCATTCGGTTGTTCTTCGGCGCGGGCAATTACCTGCGGATCGTTCACCATGATGTCGCGTACGAGCGCATGCATGTGAACGAGAAAATCTTTGTTGTAAGAAATGTTTCCCGGTACAACACCGATCTCGGGTTCATTCAGTTGTCCGATAAACAACTCACTCCTTGATTGAACACTTTTCAATTCTTCCTTCGTGAAAGGAGAAATCAAGTGAATTTCATTCGGACCATTTTGTAGGAGAAGGACGTTGCAGTTCATAGATGGAATGCAAAGGTCTGAAAAAAGAATTTATGCCGGACAATACCATTTCTCTTCCCTCACGCGTACATATTCCTTACCATCCCATTCGTAGAATCCATACTTGTAAGTGGTGTCAAACGTTCGGATATCCGGCATTCCATTGTGCTCTGTTTCGAGAAAATCAATTTGTGCAGCATCCGGAAATTCACAGAGGAACACTGCTTCACCATATGTATTCCTGGTAAAAAAGTATTTCCCGCCGATGCCTTCTCCAGTTACGATTATCGGCATTGAATCTTTGCCCAGATTGAGATAACTGATTGTGAGCTCAATCGGACCATATCCTTCCATTTCGCTAACGAGATCATGAATCCTGAAGTAATCAGACTGCGGAGTAAACAACGACATTTCTACAAATTTGCTTCCGTCGAACCGATACGCCCAATGGTCCATATCCCATTTGTCGCAAATAATGAAATCAAGCAGTCCGTTATGCGAAATCGGCAAGATGGTGTCGACAGCACCGCACTGATCAAACATCTTCACCCAATGTCCGGTCGATTCTGAATACCGCGCTACCACGAGTTGGGCACCACAGGAACCCTTTGTATTGCCGGCGCAGGTTTCTATAAGAACAGTCTCATCTGTCACAGGCCATGCGTTGAGCCAAAATATTCGGGTGTTCGAACTGTCGGGCTCTGTATGAGACATTGAAGAATCAACTTCGAGAATATCCTCCAACATCCGCATCGTTGCTTTATCGAACCGCCCCGGCATTGCGAATACCTGTCGCTGATAAGAGAACGCAACTTTCGTAATGGTGTCGTGCATTTCTGTAATTTCCGGCTTTTCAAAATACACGTACGGACGAATCCACATCGTCGTAAGCAATACACCTGCAAGAAAAGCCAGAAAGAGTTTCACATTGCAATACTATTCTTCCTGCTGATGATAACCCCGTGTGATTGAACAACTGCAACTACAAGTGAATAACTGTACGATTTCTTAATCGCGTCGTGAACCAACGAAACGCATAATGAAGTAAAACAACGTGGCGAGCGATGCCAATGCTGCAACCACATAAGTCGATGCGGCCCACTTCAACGCGTCTTTCGCGGCATTGTGTTCTCGTCCACCGCGCATCATTCCGGTCTGATCGAGCCATGCTAATGCACGACGGCTTGCATCAAATTCCACAGGCAGTGTGATCAATGAGAACAAGGTAATTGCACCCTGCAGAACGATCACCACAATCAAAGCTTGATTGTACAGATGAAAACTGAACGCCAGGAATGCCATTGCAATCAAAACGAAATTCATCAGCATTGAACTTACGTTTACTACAGGAACCAGTTTCGAACGCAGGCCGAGCCATGTATAAGCCGTAGCGTGTTGTACGGCGTGACCAACTTCGTGAGAGGCCACCGCTGCAGCAGAAACGTTTGTTCCCTCGTAAACATCGGTGGAAAGATTCACCGTTTTGTTGCGTGGATCGTAGTGATCAGTTAAGCGTCCTTCAACGGACATTACTTTCACATCAAAGATTCCATGATCGCGCAACATTTTCTCGGCGAATTCCTTTCCGCTCATGCGCGATGGAGTTGGAATCTGCGAGTACAGCGCAAATTTATTCTTGAGCCTCGCGCTTACACCCATTCCAATGAGCATAAACACGATGGTGAGCACCAATAAAATCGGGTCGAATAACATATTAATCTCGCTGCCGGATATAGTTGTTCGGTCAGCTACGTTATTCGCTCAAAGCACATACCATTGCGCAAGCACTGCCAGTATCGCAGAACACCGCGTTTCCCAATGAAATGTTGACAGTTAATAAGTGTGAAAGTGGAAATTTTGTCTACAATAAACACACATGTGAATGCGCTGATTTGCAGATATGCCGATTTGCAGATTGAATTAAGCAGGACAGTTCCAGCGCTCTTCGCGATCGAGTTTGTAGCTATT
Organism: Flavobacteriales bacterium; assembly: GCA_040377305.1. Taxonomy (GTDB): domain Bacteria; phylum Bacteroidota; class Bacteroidia; order Palsa-965; family Palsa-965. The sequence continues at coordinate 26,005 of JBEIPA010000002.1, forward strand.
TCCGTTCCAAACGAAGAAGCTCACCGACATGTCGAAGTTGGTTGCGCAAACATCAGGCATTCCATTGTGCGATTCGCCTGTGAATTTTACCTGTACTGCGCGCTCGAAGAAATTCATGAAACGCATTTCTGATTCTGAGCGACGATCGATCAGATAGATTCCGATCATTTCGTTCTGTGCAAGAATCATTTCTGTACCATTAGAAGCACTGAAATATTCCATTTGCATCCAGCTCAGATCCGGATTGTTAGATGGACTCTCGCTCAGAATAATATTGCTTACGAGCAACGTATCCTTCAGATATTTCGACTGAGAAATATGATTGCTATCTGAGGGTTCCTTCGAATTCGTAATCACGCACTGCTTGTCATTGCAACGAACAGTGGTGGGTTGCTGCTCCTGTTGCTTCACAGAAACCGGCTCATAAAATGCAGTATTGATGACAGGAGAAACCCGAACATAACCCGCTACTCCACCCTTTTGCTCTTGATCATTTAGCCAGAATGTGCCGAGCATTAGACCCACTGTTGTGAAAAACAGAATTGCGATGGAAATAATCAAGGGCCTGTTCATGGTATTAAAGTTAGTGCGGTTTAGCTTCGGTGCCGGCGCTTTTTAACATCTGTTGGATATTCTGTACAACTGTACCCTTCAAACGATCAAAATTTCGCAGGTCTGTTCCTATGTATAACGCAGAAAGTGTTAAAAAGTGACATCAGAAACGTTAAAAACTTGGGCAGCCTATAGACCGGAATGGTCTGCTTGGCTTTCCGAACAAGCGGCGATTCATTTCAATTGCGATAACGTTTCCGGCTGCACTCACATAATCCGTGATTACTTCATCCCTATAACCTTTTGATGTTACGACAATTGTGAATGGCTGTTTCGGGTAGGCCACCGGCACATGCAATTCAAATTTTCCGCTATACGATTTCGCTGTAGCAATCACGTTGCCCGAAGAGTCGCGGGCTTCAACTGTCGAACGATAAACCGTTTTTCCTTCAGACTTAATTTCTCCTCGCACAAGAAGCACTACTGAATCAGAAATAGTATTCGTGTTCTGAACGACATCCGTTTGCTTCTGCGCTTTGAGATCGCTTTTCGAAAACCAAAGGGCCACGGCAGCGAACACTGAAACTTTAAGTACCGTCGACCATCTCTTGCGTGAAGGAGCGAGTTGTTCGTTGTCGAACATCCCGCACACTTTTCCGTTATGCGATTCTATAACGCCAATGATTTGTTGATTCGACATCGCTGTAAAATCGTGCACAACATGCTTACAGGAATCACAGAATTTTCCTCCATGAACGGAAGTCATTTCGTCGTAATTCTCACTACATGGTTTGCGAATAAAGATGCCCGCCTGAATGACGTAGTCGGGCAGGGGCTGCGGGGCGGGGGCTGTCTTCATGGTAGACAGACGGGTGAAAAAGATAATGGTTGCCTCCTTAGAGATGGGTGTTGGGAGATCGGAGACGGGAGAAAAAACGAAATAAAAAAGGACTTGAGAATATCTCAAGTCCTTCCTAAATCATATTGTCTTTGACGGATCATTACACCCGTCTCCGATCTCCCAACTCCGATCTTACGAAAGCTTCGCTTTCAGATTCGTATCTAACGCATTCAAAAAATCCTCCGTGTTCAGATAATGTTCACCCAAAGTCACTTTGCTTCCGTGAATACATACTGCGAGATCTTTCGTCATTTTTCCGCTCTCTACAGTTTCAACGCAGACTTGTTCGAGTGCCTGTGCGAACTTGATCAGTTCCTGGTTGTTGTCGAGTTTACCGCGGAATTCCAATCCACGTGTCCATGCGAAAATTGACGCAATCGGATTCGTAGAAGTTGGCTTTCCTTTCTGGTGATCGCGATAGTGACGCGTTACCGTTCCGTGAGCCGCTTCTGCTTCCATGATTTTTCCGTCAGGAGTAGTCAGCACAGATGTCATCAGTCCAAGTGAACCGAAACCTTGTGCAACTGTATCCGACTGAACATCTCCGTCGTAGTTTTTGCAAGCCCAAACGAATTCACCGTGCCACTTCAATGCTGAAGCAACCATGTCGTCGATGAGACGGTGTTCGTACACCATGTTCGGATTTGTTTTCTTCGCTTCTTCGAACTGTGCTTTGAATTCGTTGTTATAGATCTCTTCGAAAATATCTTTGAAGCGACCGTCATACTTTTTCAGGATGGTATTCTTCGTAGAAAGATACAATGGCCATTTCTTCGACAACGCCATGCGGAAACAAGACTGTGCAAATCCGCGGATAGAAGATTCTGTGTTGTACATCGACATTGCAACTCCAGGACCCTGGAAATTGTAAACGTCAAACGACTGCACTTCTGAACCGTCTTCCGGTGTGAAAGTCATTGTGAGCTTTCCTTTTCCTTTCACAACCATATCCGTTGCGCGGTACTGATCACCAAATGCGTGACGACCAACAATGATTGGTGCAGTCCAGTTCGGAACCAAACGCGGAACGTTTTTACAAACGATAGGCTCACGGAAAACTGTTCCGTCGAGGATATTACGGATAGTGCCGTTTGGCGACTTCCACATTTGTTTCAGGTTGAATTCTTTTACGCGCTCTTCATCAGGAGTGATGGTTGCGCACTTGATACCAACCTGGTATTTCTTAATTGCTTCTGCAGAATCGATCGTTACCTGATCGTTCGTAGCATCACGGTGCTCGATACCGAGATCGTAATACTTGATGTCGATTTCGAGGTAAGGAAGAATCAGTTTGTCTTTGATGAATTTCCAGATGATGCGTGTCATCTCATCGCCATCAAGCTCAACAACGGGGTTGGCAACTTTAATTTTGTTCATAGTGTATCGTGCGAATTGTGTGTGATTTTTTTTCGGATTCCAATATTACGAAAAACAATCGCCATTGTGCGACCCCTACGGGGTCGAGAGTAGAAAAAAGATGCGGGGACTGTGTGTTATTAGGAATATGCGACTCCTCTGGAGTCGTGTTGCTTTTTCCAGCCGTTACAATTCAATAGAGAAACCAACACGATCCCATCGGGATCGCATATTCCTATCTGCAAAGCAGCGTCCCCCAACAAAAACGACCCCGTAGGGGTCGCACAATTAGTAGTCGAGATCCAGATCAAACGTCTGTCTCAACTTATTCAACGCCGGATTCAACTCCGCCAACCGCTTGAATTTGTCCTGAGTCGTGTAAATTTTTGCTTCACCGGCTTCTTTACTGAGGACAATATCCAGCGTGAAAACGTTATTCCGCAACTTTCTGCGAAGGAAATCCATCAGATTCGTCTTATCGGCAAGCAAACGTTCTTCCGCAGTAGCGTTGAGGACAGTGAACGTGACACGATTCTCTTCTGCAAGCACAGGTTTATTCATAGTGTAAGCCGAATGATCAGTCATTCTGCCCAATGAACCGAGTTGTGTTGCGTATTCCGTCCAATATTCTTCCAAGGCAACCTGTGAGATCTTGTCGGTATACTTTACGCCAACCGTATGTGCAGCTGTTTGCTGTCCTTGTTCGGCCGACTGCTTCTTCTCTCCGCTTACTATTCCGCTCAGTCCGGACGACTTCACGAAAACTTTCTTCACGGGTTGTGCTGGTGCAACCACGGTATTTGTTGCCGCGGTTAAAGTTGCTGTCGCGGTTGCGTGTTCAATAGCTTTCGCCGGAATATTCGGTTTTGCTTCAGGAACTGCGGTAACAGGAATCTGAATCTGTACACCCGCTTTCTTACCGAAACCAGCTGCACCGATCATGTCGATCTCTGCGTCTAGGCTATTGAACTTTTTTTTTTCGTCGGAAGGATCTCCGTTAAGCGCGCAAAGCTGCATGAGTGCAAATTCTACCAGCAACCGTGGATTGCGTGCCGATTTGTAGCCAATATCGCAGCGATTGATAACACCCAATCCGCGCAGCAACATCTGGGAGTCGCAACGGGAAGATTGTTCCTTGAATTTCTCACGAATTTTTTGTCCGGCCTCAAGCAAAGCGAGCGTCGCAGCATCTTTACACACAAGCAGATTGCGGAAATGCTCAGCCAATCCGGCAACGAAATTGTGTCCGTCGAATCCGTTGTTCAGGATTTCGTTGTACGCAAGCAGGGTTCCCGGAATTTCGTTTTTCAACAGGTGATCCGTCACGCGGAAATAATAATCGTAATCAAGAATATTGAGGTTTTCGATTACCGATTTATACGTAAGATTATTTCCTGCGAATGACACGACCTGATCGAAAATGGAACAGGCATCACGCAAAGCACCATCGGCCTTTTGCGCAATAACATGCAAAGCATCGGGCTCGGCCGTTACACCTTCATTTCCGGCAATATATTCAAGATGCTTTGCCATGTCTTCAACCTGAATTCTGTTGAAGTTAAAAATCTGACATCGCGATAAAATCGTTGGAAGAATTTTGTGGCGCTCTGTTGTTGCGAGAATGAAAATCGCGTAACGTGGCGGTTCCTCAAGTGTCTTCAGAAATGCATTGAATGCGGCAGCAGAGAGCATGTGAACCTCATCGATTACATACACCTTCTTCGCATTCGCATTGTGTTCGATGAGCTGTGGTGGTATACGAACTGTATCAACCAGATTGCGGATATCATCCACCGAATTGTTTGATGCAGCATCGAGCTCAGAAATGTCAATTGCTTGTCCCGAATTAAATGAACGGCACGATTCGCATTCGTTGCATGCTTCAACATCTGCTGTGAGATTCACACAGTTGATTGTCTTCGCAAGAATTCGTGCGCAAGTTGTTTTTCCGACACCACGTGGCCCGCAAAACAAGAATGCCTGCGCGAGGTGATTATTCTTGATTGCGTTCTGAAGCGTAGTGGTAATAGAAGTTTGTCCCACCACCGATTTAAAAGTGGCCGGTCGATACTTACGTGCGGAAACAATGAAATTCTCCATCGGGACGCTAAGATACCAAGCGATCGCAGAAATCAACCCGAAAATGCAGGATTGAATTCTGAACTTTTATCAACAGTCGTTCGATGTGCCAATTTGCAGATATGCCGATATGCCGATTGAATGTGCTAATGTGCTAATAAAGAGCGGAGAAATTCGATTGAAGTGCGCCGGCATTCAGGAAATTCTAGCTGTATTTTAACCAAAACGCGACATCATTTAGCACATTAGCATATTATCATATTAACACATTAACGGTTTTCTTACCTTTAGGAAGTAATACACCAAATCAACACACAAATGAAAAAATTATTTACTCTTTCTGCTGTTGTTTGCCTCGCCCTCGGAGCAAATGCGCAGACCACATTCAGCGATAACTTTGAAGGTTATACGCTTAATCAGTACGTTGGACCACAAGCACCGGAATGGACAGTTTGGAGCGGAGCCGGCGGAGAAGGTACAACGGAAGATGCGTATGTAGTAAACACGCAGGCTTCTTCGGGTACTCAATCACTTCGCTTTGCAGGTACAACTGCAGCGGGCGGTCCACAAGACGTTGTAGCCTACTTCGGTGGTCAACACAATACCGGAACATTCATGTACGAGCAGGACATGTTTATTGAATCCGGAAAAGGTGGATACTTTAACTTCCAGGCGAACACGGTGATCGGACAAGTTTGGGCGTTGGAAGTTTACTTCAACCAAGCCGGAAACTTCCAGATGTCGAACACAAGCGGAACTTTCCTGACAGGAACTTTCCCAACAGCGACATGGTTTACACTTACGTTCGACATTGATCTGAACCAAAACGTTTGGGATGTACAAGTGAACAACGTTTCTGTTGGTTCATTCTCGAACACGGTTAACCAGATCGCTTCGATCGACATTTTCCCGGTGAATGCTGCTCAACCATTGGGTGGTAACAATCAGTCTGGTTTCTGGATTGATGATGTTAGCTGGGCACACACTCCATACGTTCTGCCAACAGTAAATGCTGGTGTAACTGCTATCGGTTGTATGAATCCTGCGACTCGCACTCCTGGAAATATTACAGGTATCGTTGGGCAAACGCGTCCGATGTCTGCAACTATCCGTAACCTCGGTGTAAACGCTATCACTTCGTTCGACGTGGCACTTAGCTTTAACGCCGTTCTACAGAACCAAAGTGTGTCGAGCGTGAATATTCCTTCACTTGGAGTTTACCACGTTACTTTCAACGTTCCAGTTACTTTGATCGCTGGTGTTAACACGGCAATCGTAACAGTTTCAAACGTGAACGGCGCAGGTCTTGACGGAGATATTAATGATGATGCAAACACTGCAACCGGCAACATTACTACAGTTCCTGCTCCAGGAAAAGTTGTAGTTGGTGAAGAAGGAACTGGAACATGGTGCCAGTGGTGTCCACGCGGTGCTGTCTTTATGGATTACATGGCAGAAAGCTATGATGGATTCTGGGCAGGCGTTGCAGTTCACAATGGTGATCCGATGGTGAATTCTGCTTATGATGCAGGTGTTGGTGCTTTGATCGCAGGTTACCCAAGCGGACTTGTTGATCGCGGACCGGAAGCTGATCCTTCTGATTTCGAAAACGAATTTCTTGCAAACGTTGTTATTGCTCCTCATGCAACTATCGTAACCGGTGCAGAATTCAACACTGCAGGTGATTCATTGCACGTTTCAGTTACTTACACATTCACGCAGGCTGCAACTTCATCTTACAAAGCGCTTTGTATTCTTACTGAAGATTCAGTAACAGGTACAAGCGGTTACGCACAATCAAATGCATACGCTAACAATGCTGCTGGTCCAATGGGCGGTTTCGAATCACTTCCTTCAAGTGTTCCTGCTGCACAGATGAACTACAACCACGTTGCGCGCGGAATTGCTCCGAGCTTCGGCGGCGGAACAGGATTTGCAAGTACAGTTCCTGTTGCAACTGTTGTAACGTTCAACTTCTCATTCCCGATTTCTGCAGCATGGGACACTTCACTTTTCCATGTTGTTGGTGTGCTTGTAAATCCAAACGGAACGTTTAACAACGCCGGCACGTCATCAATTCAGGAAGCACTCGCTAACGGATTCGTTACAGGTGTTGAAGATTTCGGTGCACAGGTCCCAGGACAACCGGATGATCTGAAAGTTTACCCGAATCCATCAACTGGATTGTCTTTCGTAGAGTTGAACCTTGAGACTGCTCAGGAAGTAACAATGACAGTTCGCGATATCACAGGTAAAGTAGTTGCAACACGTAACTATGGCACAATGATGGGCGCAAACATTCTTCCGATCAATACTGCTGAATTCGCAAAAGGTATGTACACAGTTGAAGTTATGACTGGAGAGACCATGAGCCGTTCACAGATGATCGTCGAGTAAGTAGAAAGTAAGCCGTAGGGCAGTTGGCAGTCGCCGAAGCCTGAACAAATAAAAGGAACCCGGTCTCGTCAAGCGTTTGACGGGACCGGGTTTTCTTTTTGTTCCGCCGGCTGAAGCCGAACGGTTATCGTGTTGAATCATGTCGTATGAAGTGGTTGAGAAAAAATGGCGTCGCCATTTTTTCTCAACCACCATTAACATATATGACCTACACCGATAACCGTGCGGCTTCAGCCCACGGAACCACATAAATACTGCCTACCGCCCTACTGCTTACTGCCTACTCTTTAGTAACTTTGACGTTTAGTACTCTCTATGACATCTCCGCTTAATTCGATTTCTCCGGTAGACGGCCGCTATTCCAAGCAAACCGAAAGTCTCCAACAGTATTTTTCAGAAAGTGCGCTGATAAAATATCGTCTGCTCATTGAAGCCGAATATTTTATTGCATTGAGTTCGGTTGTGCCGCAACTGAAAGATGTTGCATCGAGCAAACACGATGAAATCCGCGACAAGGTGTATCGCAATTTTACCGAAGCGAATGCACTCGAAGTGAAAGAGACAGAGAAGACCACCAATCACGATGTGAAAGCGGTTGAGTACTTCGTGAAAGCGCGTCTGGCTGAAATCGGATTGGAGAAGCATCTTGAGTTCGTTCACTTCGGATTGACTTCGCAAGACATCAACAACACAGCAACACCACTGTTGATTAAGGACGCACACGAAAAAGTGTTGCTTCCTGCGATCAACGGAATTCTCGATACACTTTCAAAACTGGCGAACGACTGGAAGGACATTCCTATGCTCGCACACACGCACGGGCAACCGGCCTCTCCTACCCGTCTCGGAAAAGAGATTGAAGTGTTTGTTTCGCGTTTGAAAGAACAACTGCGTTTGCTTTCCATGGTTCCTTTTAGCGGGAAGTTTGGTGGAGCAACCGGTAACTTCAATGCACACCATGTTGCGTATCCGAATCACGACTGGAAAAAATTCGGTGATGAATTTGTGAAGTCTCTTGGACTGGTTCGTTCACATCCAACAACACAGATTGAACATTACGATAATCTCGCTGCGTACTTCGACGGTCTGAAACGTATCAACACAATTCTTCTTGACTTGTGTCGCGATATGTGGACATACATTTCCATGAACTACTTCCGTCAGAAAACAAAAGCGGGAGAAATCGGTTCATCGGCCATGCCACACAAAGTGAATCCGATTGATTTCGAAAACGCGGAAGGCAATCTCGGACTGGCGAATGCAATTTTCGAACACCTCAGTGCAAAACTTCCGATCTCCCGTTTGCAGCGCGATCTGACTGACTCAACAGTACTTCGCAACGTTGGTGTTCCGATTGCACACACATTGATCTCTTTGAACTCAGTTGCAAAAGGTTTGAGCAAACTTCTTCTGAATGAAGATGCGCTGAAAGCCGATCTCGAAGCAAACTGGGCAGTTGTTGCTGAAGCAATTCAGACCATTCTTCGTCGCGAAGGATATCCGAAGCCGTATGAAGCGCTGAAAGATCTGACGCGTGGGAATAATTCTATCACGAAAGAATCGATTGCGACTTTCATTGAGGGATTGAATGTATCTGCAGAAGTCAAAGCAGAACTGAAGAAAATTTCACCTTCAAGTTTTACGGGGATTTAATTACCTCATTAATGTAACGGCATGTCTACCCCCGCATCCGTACTGAATAGAACCGGATGTCGTTGGTTGCAACGATTGCTGTTCCTATTAATTACTTTGAGTTGCGTTCATGCGCACGCCCAAACCCAACCTTCCTATTTCTTCCTCGGTGCAAAAGAATTCGACGGCGTTCAGATTTACGATATTATTCAGGATAATGATCTGAACTATTGGATTGCTTCCGACAACGGACTTTACAAATACGATAGTTATTCGTTCGCGAAAGTGGAATGCGAAGGTGCACAGTCGCTTGCTGTGTTTGGTTTTGTAAAAAGTCTCACCGGTGAAATTTATTGTTACAATCTGAATAACCAGATTCTGCAGATCAAGCGCGACAAGTGTGCGGTGTTCTATAGTCTCAAACCCGAAGAACGTGCGTCGGACACTTATCTTTCCATTACTCCTGAAAATGAATTGCTGGTTTTTACCCGAACAATTCTACTCTTCACCAACGCTGGAACTCCGGTGAACATACCCAAACCCCGCTTATCCTACTATGGCTTTCCGTTTCAGACCTCATCGGGTAAAACGATCAGTCACCTGGCCGATTCTGATTCGCTATTGATTTATGAAAACCGGCAAATACGTTATGTGAAAATGAATACAGGGCCTGACCAGATTGACGGCGTCCTGAAATTTTTCACATTGAACAATAAGACGTTTGCAATTTCCACATCAGACAAAAACATCTACGCGTTTGATGAGCGTGATTACTCTGCTGTGATGGCACCATCAACAGACCTCGATAAGACCAAAGAGCCATTCCGGATATACAATGTGAATAGCACAGCCTGGGTTGCAGGTATAATTTCAGGAGTTCGCGTATTGTCTGATCAGGGACAACTTGAACTGTCTGACATGTACTATTCGCAGTATCTCATATCGGATGTATTCCAGGATGCGGAAGGGAATCTGTTGCTCAGCACATTCAATCATGGAATTCTGGTGGTGCCCGATATTAACGTTCCGGATGTTTTGAATATTGCCGGTGGTCACTCCATCATGAGTATACAGAGCGATACTAAAATCGGAATGCTGATGGGGACGCTCACCGGAAAACTACTTGCCTACAAAGATGGAGTGTACACCACGCTGTCCGATTCCGGTGTAAGACCACTGCAATCGATTTTCAGTTGGCCCCAATTTCCATTCGTGATCTTTGACGATGGAGGAATAAAAGCGATGAACAAAGAAACCGGCACAATAACCCGTGTAGGAATAGGTTCACTGAAGGATGCTTTGTGCATCAATGACTCCACCGTATATCTGGCGCTGAATATCGGACTGGCACACGTTACGTGGAACGGAGGAAATTCTTTCCATGCAGCTATCGTCCCTGACGTCCGGTTAAGATGCTATGCACTGGCGTACGCTCCCTCTGAAAATCTAATCTACGTTTCCACGTCAGATGGAGTGAAGATGTTTGAACCGGGCGGTACCGTAGTGCCCTTGTTGCAAAACGGTTCTGCAGTATTTGCAAATGATATTACCTACGCAGATGGAGTAACTTATCTTGCCGGCAAGAACGGAATTCTGAAATGCGCTAACGGAAAAATTATCGGAACAATTTTGCCGATGATTCAGGATAAACCCGTTGAAATTCTGAAGTTCGAAGTACAGAATTCAATCATCAGCGCGATTACCGCCACTGGGTTTGCGCGATTCGACACCGAAGGTCATCTACTGATGCAACTGAACACGAAGCAAGGATTCTCCACGAATCGTATTTACAAATTCGATATTTCCGGCGATGAAATCTGGATCTGTCATTCACAGGGAGTGCAGAAACTAAGTGCTGAAATACTAAGCATTCCGGTAACAAAACCGCTGATGCGCATTAGCGCTCTGAACGTAAATGATCAATCGGGTTCATTACTGAACGCCGGTGTATTTACCAGCGAAGAAAGAAAGTTCCGTTTCACCTTGTCTTCACCTACATTGCGTAATAAGGAAAACATCCGTTATCACTACCAACTGTCGGGATATGACGAAGCCTGGTTTATTTCCAACTACACCGACAACCAGATTGTCTACAACGCATTGGCGCCAGGCGATTATGTTTTTACGGTTAAAGCAGAGAACTCCGGTGTGTTCAGTGATCCTGTTTCTTATTCGTTCACAATTTCGGCCCCATTCTATTCCCGCTGGTGGTTCAGTGTGCTCATTGGTGTACTGTTGTTGCTGATCATCACTTTTGTTTACAGGTACAGACTTCAGCTTCAGGAGAAAAAAGCGAAGCTCGAAAACGAATTGCATGCATCCCGACTCACGGCGATTCAGTCGCAAATGAATCCGCACTTTATTTTTAACTCGCTGAATTCTATCCAGGATCTTGTATTGAAAGGCGATGTGGACAATTCGTATACGTTCATTACCAAATTCTCCAATCTGGTTCGACGTACGCTTCACTATTCCGACAAAGACTTCGTTGAATTCAGTCAGGAAATAAAACTACTGGAGTTGTACCTCGCGCTTGAGAAATTGCGCTTTCGTGATGACTTCGAGTTCATTCTCGATACGGAGGGAATTGATGACATCATGATTCCCCCAATGCTCATTCAGCCTTTCATCGAAAATTCCTTGCTGCACGGATTATTACACAAGGAAGGAAAGAAGAGGATTACAATTACTTTTCGCCTGCTCGATAATCTCATTTGCACGGTGGAAGATAATGGTGTGGGTCGGGAGAAAGCGAAAGAAATCAAAAGCCGTCAACGTGCAGAACATGAGTCTTTCGCGGGTCAGGCAATTAAAAAGCGCTTTTCAATATTGAGCCGTCTGTTTCAGAGTGAATTGGGTTATACGTATGAAGACATGTACGACGGAAAGCAAGCAATTGGCACCCGAGTGAAACTTACAATTCCGGTCAAACGAAACTTCTAGTCCGTTCCTGAAGAAAATCGGGCGATTACAAAGAAACAACACGACTGCAAAAGGCAACAGGTAAACTTGCACGATGGAAAGAATCCGGGCCATAATAGTAGATGATGAAGAAAGCGCGCGCGACGTGCTTGAAAATCTGCTGCGTCGTTTTTGTCCGGAGGTTGAAGTGCTCACGAAGCTTTCAAACATCCCACATGCCGTTGAAGCGTGTAATCAGTTGAAACCCGATCTGGTTTTTCTTGACATAGAAATGCCAAACTATGCAGGCTTCGAAATCGTGAAGTTTTTCGAGACTATTCCGTTCGAGATCATATTCGTTACAGCGTACGATAAATATGCACTTCGCGCTTTTGAAATTTCCGCAATTGATTATTTGCTGAAGCCAGTTGACATAGATCGCCTTAAAGAAGCTGTATCGCGTGTGAAAAAGCAATCGGATCTCAAGCATCATTCCGATCGTCTCTCCTTATTAGGAACCACGCTTCAGTCGAAGGAAGTGAAAAGCATCATGGTCACTGACAAAGGATACCAGCAAATTGTTCCTGTTGATTCCATCATCGCCATTGAGGCTGAAGAATCGTATTGCACCATTCACACGACAGACCGAAAATATACCGTCAGCAAAAACCTGAAGCACTTCGAAACAGTTTTTGCAGATAGTCCACTATTCTTCCGCGTACACAAATCGTGGATCATTTCGAAGAAGCATATTCTGAATTATTCGAAATCGGATTTGTTGATCAATCTCTCCAATGGCTTGACCGCGCGCCTTTCCAAATACAAAAAGGCGGAGTTTGAAGAGATTCTTACCTCGTGAACTTACCGTCCCGTTGAGGCAATTACAGACTAGCCGTAACTGTTTGTTTTGCAACAAGAATTCCTTCTGCGCATCAAAGCAAAAGTCATTGCGTTTATATGCAGTGGAATCTTAAGGCCATTCAACATTCCGCCAGCTTCGGAATTCCACTGCATATAAACGAAATCCGTAACCACGTGGTTTCGTGGTTACGGATTCAAACAATTCACTGCTGGTAGATTTATTTACCGGGAGCACTTTCAGCCATACTTTGCTTAGCTGCTAATGTTGCTCCAGATCTGCTCAAAGAAAAGATTACGGACGGGTTCCTAAGGCAACCGCTCCTGATCCCATGCCGCCAAATGTTGCAGCACCAACAGCAGCACCCACCGGTCCGCCTGCTACAGCTCCAGCTATTCCGCCTGCGATTCCAAATCCGATATCAGCGCAAACGATTGCCACAACGCGTAAACACCTCTTTCTGGCTGAGATCGGTCCTGGAGGAGTTACAGGTTCCTTTATCTCCCAGTACGCGGCACTGTGGCGTGCAATAGATCCTGCTCCAGAAAGAATAACAAATTCGGTTTCACTTAGTTTTCCGATTTTATTCTGCCAACTCACTAAAGCCTGTTTTATTTCCTTCACCGATAAACGGCCCTTTTGAATTAAACGCAGTTGTTTAAAAAGCTCAGCCAGCTTTTGATTCGCTTTTTCTGATAAAGCCGGATTTTTCTTCCATGTAAATGAGACGTTTTTTGGGTCGTAGTTTGCCTCCTTCGCCTCCTGGACTATTGCTTCATACTTTTTACGGGGAATTTTTCCGAAAGCGTTTTCGGGCAAAGACAGAAAGTACTTCTCACCAAGTGCGACTATCTTTTTGACACTCATTTTTGGGGATCTGCCGGGAAGCTTCTGAACAATGAAGTTTATCACTTCGTTGTGATAGTAACCAACCAATTCAGTTTTGCCGAAATCATATTCAGCTGCAAGGTTTGCAATTTCTAGTTGTTCTGGGTTCATCTTTTTGTTTTTTTGTCAAGATTACCAATTTTATTGAATAATTAATTTATAATTCATTAACAGTCCATTTTTATTCATGAATGGACATTATAATCCTTTCAAATGATTTGAGTTTATTTAAAAAGTGTAGTTCGTCCGTTGGAACCGACGCCCTCGCGAAGAATCCAAGGTGCGCTTCCTTCCTGTCCGTTCCTGAAGCTGTTGGGCTGTTCGTGAGTTTCTGAATATTCCTCCGTTCGATGTGCTGTATACTTGACCAGAATTTCAAAAACAACACCCTTAAACTTTAGTCCATGAAAAAAATCATGCTTGCCGCTCTCTTTAGTGTTTCATTGAATGTGATGAACGCCCAAATCGATATGATCACATCACTGAAAGCTATGGATGGTGTTGTGTACACTGAGTACTATGCTGTGACTATCGCTGAGCCTGGAAAAAACACGATCAGCGGGAAACGCTACGTTTCGACGGTTAGCCCGGTGAAGAATCGCTTTGGGCATATCGTCGGCTTCGATGCCCTGAGCAAGGAGAATCCAGCTGAAAAGGATATTCTTTACAACTACATGTACAATATCTTCGACCACTATACACATCCATCCTACTCCACCGGTTCTGCAAGTACAGCACAGGTAATTATCAACGGATGCATTTTTGAACTGGAATATTTCGAAAGCACCACCCAGTTTGGAATTGATAAGATATGGATTCCTTCTGTTCCGAAAGACAAGGCAGCTGATCCCGTTTTCAAAGGATCCAAAATGGCTGATATGAAATCGATTGATCTCATGAAGCTTGTCAAAGACTATTTCGTGGAAATGAAAAAGATTCAGGATGCTAATCCTTACAATGCAACCATGCAGGAGCAGGCGAACACGATGAAGTTCATTGTTGATTCAACACAACTGACTTACGACAATGCCAATGCTGCTTACTGGAATTCTCCGGAAGGACAGGCTAAACTGAATCAATTGCGCAAGCCAAAAGTTACGTTGGTGAATGACACGCAAAGCGATGTACTCATGTGTTATGGACAAGGTGTTTCAACCGTCCTCAAGCCGGGAGAGAAAAAAGAATTCAGCTGCGATAACGGTAAAATATTTAAAGGAAAACATCGTGAGAATTCAGAACAGTTGGACAGTACCGGAGAAGTGCTGCTCAATCTTGATGGAAATAATTGCGGACGAGAAATAAAAGCTTCGACCCTTTAGTTCAAAATAATTACAAAAAAGACAGCACTTGCTTAGACGCAGGTGCTGTCTTTTTTGTGCTGTATTGTCCGTTGCTGAAGCCGTTTGGCTGTTGGTGAACTCTATTTTTTCCCGAGTTGGGGTCGGTGTACGTTTGTGGTAATTGAAATTGCCACTAATTCCCTTACACAAATTACGCAGTATGAAAACCAGTCACTTATTTCTCGCCTTCTTCCTAATCTTCGGAATTCAATCAGGTTTCGCGCAAGCACCAAATTATGTTTGGGCAAAACGAATCGGTGGAACTGACATCGAAACAGGAAGGTCCATCGCCGTCGATGCAGCTGGAAATTCATATACCACTGGACAGTTTCGCGGGACCGTTGACTTTGACCCGGGCCCGGGAACCGCACTGGTTACAACTCTTGGTGTTGAGGATATTTTCATCACCAAACTGGACAATGCCGGAAACTATGTGTGGAACAGAAGAATTGGTAGTGCCACCTCGGAATACAGCTACTCAATCGCACTCGATCCATCCGGAAATATTTACATAACTGGGCAATTCGCCGGCTCGGTAGATTTCGATCCAGGCGCAGGAGTTGCCACTTTAACTTCATTGGGCTCCTGGGACGCATATGTTCTCAAACTTGACGTTTCCGGAAATTTCGTTTGGGCAAGACGATTTGGATCAACCTTAGCTGACATTGGACGTACCGTTACTGCAGATGCTGCTGGAAATGTTTACACAACCGGAACATACACAGGCACTGTAGATTTTGATCCGGGTGCGGGAACGAGCAATCTCGTAGCAGTTGGTGGTCTAGATGTTTTTATTTCCAAACTAGACGCAGCAGGGAATTTCGTTTGGGCACAATCAGTTGGTGGTACCGGAGCTGAAGAAGGTCGTGGCCTCATCGTTGATGGCACAGGCAATGTGTTCCTTTGTGGATACTTCGCTGCCACTGCGGATTTCGATCCAGGTGCGGGGACATTCAATTTAACTTCAGCAGGGTCTAACGACATATATCTGGTGAAATTAAATTCGGCCGGTACTTTTGTATGGGCTGTGAGCATGGGTGGCACACTTAGTGATGCGGCCGTGTCCATCGCACTCGATGCAGTAGGTAATATTCAGATGGGCGGCAGTTTTAATGGCACTGCAGACTTTGATCCGGGTGTTGGAGTCAACAACTTGACTTCCGCCGGTGCTGCCGATATGTTTGTTTTAAAATTAAACGCCACCGGATCTTTAATCTGGGTGACGCGAACAGGTGGAACAGGTGATGATAATGCCAATCAGATTGTTCTCGACCCTTTAGACAATGTATATATCGGTGGAGGCTTCAATGCTACGGTAGATTTTGACCCGGGTGCAGGAACTGTCAATCTGGTGTCATCCGGTGGCTTTGATATTTCAATTGCCAAACTGGATGCATCCGGAAATTACCTATGGGCAGTTCGTATGGGCGGGATATCAAACGAGGCGGCATATTCAATTGCTTATCATTCCTCCGGCACAATTTACTCCACAGGTGCTTTCGATGACGTGGTCGACTTCAATCCTGGTGCAGGCGTAGCAAACTTAACTTCAGCTGGTGCTCAAGAAGTGTTTGTTCAAAAGCTTTGTCAACTTGCACCACAACCCGGCGTGATAAGCGGACCTTCACCTATCTGTTCCGGTACAACGAATACGTATAGCATTACACCTGTACCTACTGCGACTACTTATACTTGGAGCACACCTGCTGGATGGACAGGTACCTCAACAACAAATAGTATTTCAACTACCGCAAGTTTAACGAGTGGAAATGTATCTGTGGTTGCAAACAATGCGTGCGGTGCGTCAGTAGTACGTACGTTAAGCGTCACAGTAACTCCTACTCCTACATTTCCTACAGTAATAACCGGCAACACAAATGTCTGTCCCGGCTCAACAAACATATATACTATCGGATTCGTTAATGGTGCAACACTTTACACATGGACTTATCCTGTGGGCTGGACAGGTCCTGCAACTTCGACGATTCCAAGTGTGTCTACAACTGCTGGTCCTAACAGCGGTACAATTTCGGTGACTGCAAGTAACTCGTGCGGGTCTGCTGGTCCGCGAACACTCGTGGTAACGGTTACTGCAGGACCAACATCTACCGTTTCTTCGCAAACCAATATTTCCTGTAACGGCGGTACAAACGGTGCTGCAACAGTGCTTGCTTCCGGAGGAACATCACCATATACTTATGTATGGGCTCCATCAGGCGGAACTGCGGCCACGGCTACAGGTTTAGCTGCGAACACATACACGTGTACAATCACAGATGCAGCCGGCTGCACGCGCG
Organism: Flavobacteriales bacterium; assembly: GCA_040377305.1. Lineage (GTDB taxonomy): Bacteria > Bacteroidota > Bacteroidia > Palsa-965 > Palsa-965. The sequence continues at coordinate 43,207 of JBEIPA010000002.1, forward strand.
CACAAACGGTTACCATCACGCAACCGTCTGCGCTCGCTTCATCCATTTCCTCGCAAACAAATGTTTCCTGTAACGGAGGCGCGAACGGAGCCGCAACGGTTTCAGTGAGCGGAGGATCTCCTTTGTACACGTATTCATGGGCACCGAGTGGTGGAACAGCTGCAACTACAACAGGAAGATCAGCAGGAACATATACGTGTACAATTACAGATGCAAACGGGTGTACGCGCACACAAACAGTTTCATTAACACAACCCACCGCAATCACTTCTTCAGTTTCATCACAAACAGGTGCTTCATGCAATGGCGGATCTAATGGAACTGCTACAGTGCTCGCAGGTGGTGGAATCTCTCCTTACACCTATTCCTGGGCGCCAAGCGGCGGAACTGCAGCAACAGCAACAGGACTTAGCGCAATTACTTACACCTGTACGATTACAGATGCGAACTCATGTACACGTACACAAACAGTTACGATCACACAGCCTACTGCAATCACTTCATCCGTTTCTGCACAAACAAATGTGTTGTGTAACGGAGCAAGCACAGGAGCTGCAACAGTTGCTGTTTCAGGCGGAACACCAGGATACACTTACTCATGGGCTCCTTCTGGCGGAACTGCTGCAACAACTACAGCACGACCAGCTGGAATCTATACTTGTACAATAACCGATGCAAGCGGCTGCACACGAACGCAAACTGTAAACATCACACAACCAACTGCAATCACTTCTTCGATTTCTGCTTCGACCAACGTGACTTGCAATGGAGGAAACAACGGAACTGCAACTGTTCTTGCTGGTGGCGGAACTCCAGGTTATACTTACCTCTGGGCTCCGAGCGGAGGAACAACTGCAACTGCAACCGGATTGTCTGCACTGGTGACTTACACGTGCACAATTACAGATGCAAACGGATGTACTCGCACACAAACAGTAACGTTAACACAACCTGCGGGAATGTCGTCGTCTGTCGCATCACAAGTAAATGTGTCGTGCAACGGTGGCGCTAATGGTTCTGCAACAATTACGGTAAGCGGTGGAACTGGTCCTTACACGTATGCTTGGTTACCATCTGGCGGAACAACTGCTTCCATCACCGGAAGAACTGCAGGTGTTTATACTTGTACAATCACAGATGCTGGTGGATGTACACGCACACAAACAGTTAACATCGCACAACCTTCCGCTATCACTTCTGCGGTTTCATCGCAAACCAACGTTTCGTGTAACGGCGGAAACAACGGCGCAGCTACAATTTCTGTTTCAGGTGGAACTCCGGGATACACTTACTTGTGGGCTCCTTCCGGCGGAACAACAGCATCAATTACCGGAAGAACATTCGGAACGTATACCTGCACAATCACGGATGCAAACGGATGCACAAGCACACAAACCGTAAACATCACACAACCTACTGTGCTTACCGCAGCGATTGCTTCTCAGACTGATGTTTCCTGTAATGGAGGAAGTAATGGTGACATCACTGTTACTGCATCAGGTGGCACTTCAGGTTACACGTACTTATGGTCACCAAGCGGAGGAACAGCTGCAACTGCAACAGGTTTAACTGCGACGACATACTCCTGTCTGATTACTGACGCAAACGGATGTTCAACGACACAAACGGCAACGCTCACACAACCGTCTGCAATCAACGCCACCGTTTCTGCACAAACCGATGTAACGTGCAACGGAGGAAGCGATGGTTCTGCAACAATGAACGCAACCGGAGGAGTTGGAGGATTCACATTTGCATGGACTCCAACAGGTGGTAATACTGCAACGGCAACTGGATTGTCGGCACTTATAACATACACCTGCACAATCACGGATGCAAACGGATGTTCAATTGCACAAACTGTTACGATCACAGAACCGAACGCAATTGCCTCTTCTGTTTCTTCGCAGACAGATCTCACGTGCAACGGTTCTAACGACGGAGCTGCAACGATTACAGCATCAGGTGGAACAGGCTTACTCAGCTATGACTGGACTCCGGGAAATCCAACAGGCGATGGAACTGTTAGCGTTACTGGCTTGTCGGCACAAACATGGACGTGCACAATCACAGACGCAAACATGTGTATGCATACGCAGGTAGTTACTATCACAGAACCAACCGCTGTAACAACATCTGTGACTTCACAAACTGATCCAACCTGTAATGCAGGCAACGATGGAACTGCTGACATTGCTGCTACAGGTGGCGTAGGAAACTTCACATATCTCTGGTCACCTTCGGGTGGAACTGCCGCAACTGCAACAGGACTTGCTGCAGGATCATATACTTGTCTTGTTACAGATGCAAACGGATGCGCAGCTTCAGAAATTATCACACTTAGTGAGCCTGCCGCAATCACGTCTTCGCAAACTGTAACACTTTGTGCGGGACAAACGCTTACAGTTGGTGCATCGACTTACACGGTAACCGGAATTTACAATGAAACACTTACTGCGCTGAACGGTTGCGATAGCACAGTAACAACTGACCTCACTATTAACGCTTCAATTGATGTGTCCACAACTGTAGTCGGAAACACTGCAACTGCAAACCAGAATGGTGCAACTTACCAGTGGATCGATTGTCTCAACAGCAATGCACCACTTGCAGGAGAAACGAATCAGTCATTGACACCGGCAGTGAGTGGAGACTATGCAGTAATTGTAACAGTTGGTTCATGTAGCGACACCAGTGCGTGCACGAATGTCATCACCGGAATAGATGCGCTTGAAGTAAATAACTTTAGCGTGTATCCGAATCCAACAAACGGAGTCGTTACAATTCAGCTGAATACATTCTCACCGAATGCACAGATCGAAGTATTCAACGCACTTGGTCAGATGGTAATCACCGCGAAGCCTACGAACACAGTTACAACGGTTGAACTTCCTGAAGACAACGGAATCTATCTCGTGCGAGTAACGATCAATGGAATGAGCACAACGCAGAAAGTGATTAAAGAGTAATCTCAACAAATCCGCATAGCCCGTATGAGAAGGGAAGATCGAAAGGTCTTCCCTTTTTTTGTCCGTTCCTGAACGAAATCGGCTGTTCCTGAACGAAATCTACCCATTGCCTGAGCTCTGACTAAGTTTGAAGAAGCAATAATCCATCTCAGCATGAAAAAGATTCTACTATTCACCACAATGTTGTTTAGCTCTGCCATTGCGAACGCGCAAACATTCGGCTGGGCAGGAAGTCTAGGTAGCGGAAGCAACGAAGAAGGACGTGGTGTTGCCGTTGACGCCAGCGGAAATGTTTACTCAGTTGGTTATTTTACTGGTTCAGGCGACTTTGATCCGGGTCCGGGTGTTACGACTCTAACGTCTGGTGGTTCTAACGACGTTTATGTTTCAAAACTGGATGCGTCAGGGAATTTTGTGTGGGCAATACGAATGGGAGGCACCGGGCCTCAAACCGGAGTTGCCATTGCTTTGGATAATTCAGGCAACGTTTACATCACCGGAAACTTCAATAACACAATTGACATGGATCCGGGTGCAGGTGTTGTAAATATTACTTCACTGGGAGCACAGGATATTTTCATTGGTAAATATGATCCGTCGGGAAACCATGTTTGGTCGAAGCGCTTTGGAAGTGCATTTCATGAGGCGGCGGCCAATATCACTGTTGACGCTTCGGGCAATGTCCTGACCTGCGGTTTGTTTACCGGAACCACAGATTTTGACCCGGGCGCTGGTACAGTCAATCTTACTGCAAGTACAGTAAGTGATGGGTACATTTCCAAATTGGATGCGAATGGTAACTATGTTTGGGCAAAACAAATTGGATTGAGCGGATCGAATACTCCTACTTCAATAAAGTGTGATGGCTCTGGAAATATTTACCTCACCGGTGGATATGAGAGCACCACCGACTTTGATCCGGGCGCAGGATCGTATCCAATAACTTCTGCCGGATCAGTGGATATATTTTTTCTGAAGCTGGATACCAATGGCGACTTCAGCTGGGCTGGAAGCATGGGCGGAACTTCGTATGACCTCGGACGTTCCCTTGCGATTGATGCAGGCGGCAATGTCGTAATGACCGGCGAATTTCAAGGAACTGCAGATCTAGATCCCACCGTTGGAGTCTACAATCTAACTTCCTTCGCGATCAAGGACATTTTCATTGCAAAATTTAATCCTGCTACGGCTACCTTCATATGGTCGGTAATGGTTGGCGAGACCTATAATGACATTGGCTATAGCATCGCTACAGATGCCAGCAATAATATTTATCTGACTGGTGATTTTACCGGTACAGTTGATTTTGATCCAGGTGCAGGAAGCGTTTTACTTACATCTGACGGCAACCAAAAAGATTGTTTTATCCTCAAGCTCGATGCCTCCGGAAATTATATGTGGGCTGGCAAATTCGGTTCTTCATTCTTAGCTGATGCTGCCTATTCCATTTATGTAGACGCTTCCACAAATATTTACACCACAGGATCTTATCAGGACGTGGTTGATTTTGACCCGGGAGTTGGTACAAACATTCTCACTTCGGGCGGTCAGGTAGACGTATACGTTCTGAAGTTAGAACAATGCGTTGCACCAGTAGCACCTATGAATACAACACCTGCAGCATCATTAACTGTGTGCGGACCCGGTTCCACTACACTCACAGCAAGTGGCTCCGGCACCTTGGGTTGGTATTCTGCTTCTACAGGAGGAACCTATCTGGGTGGAGGCACAAGTTTCACAACTCCTGTTCTAAGCAATGACACGGTTTACTATGTACAAGACAGCACGTGTGTTGACGGACCACGCACAGCAGTTACTGTTACGTTCAATCCGGCAATGAGCACCTCTGTTTCTTCCCAAACGAATGTTACGTGCTTTGGAGGAATTGATGGCAACGCAGGAGTAAGCGTGAGTGGCGGAACACCAAACTACTCGTATCTATGGACACCGTCCGGTGGAACGCAACCTGTAGAATTTAACATGAGTGCAGGAACATACACCTGCACAGTTACCGATGCTGCAGGTTGTACCACTGCGCAAATTGTTACGATCACAGAGCCAGGTGCAATTGACGTTACGACAACACTGAACGGCAACATGCTTTCTGCAAATCAGAATGGCGCAACGTATCAGTGGATCGATTGTCTCAACGGTAACGCACCAGTTGCAGGAGAAACCAATCAGACCTTTACTCCACAAGCGAACGGAGACTATGCAGTAATTGTAACTGTTGGTCCGTGCAGCGATACCAGTGCTTGCACAAATGTGATCACAGGAATCGACGCGCATGATAACGTTGCATTCAACCTGTATCCGAATCCGACAAACGGAATCGTTACCATTCAGCTGAACACATTCTCACCGAATGCACAGATCGAAGTATTCAATGCACTTGGTCAGATGGTAATCACTGCGAAACCAACAAACACAGTTACTACAGTTGAACTTCCTAAAGAAAATGGAATCTATCTCGTGCGTATAACATGTGATGGAGTGAGCAGCACAACGCGTGTGGTGAAAGAATAGTTTCTAAACAGATATTCCCCCTCTGAAAGGAAAGATCGAAAGGTCTTTCCTTTTTTTGCTAAGTGCAACCGTAACTTATCATTTAACGTTTCTTCTTCTTCAACGGCTTAAAATACGGTCGTGATTTTACCGTTACAGGGGCACTCGCAATGTAATTTGTCCCGGTACTTCCTGTCACAATTGATAGCTCTGCATATGTTGTGGTACCAGACGACACGGAATTACCATATCCATAAACCACAGAATAAGATTCTGATCTCTTTGTAGGAGGATATTTTTCAGTCGCTAAACTTTCCGTTCGCAACTTCGCGTAAGCTGCCTTAAAATCTTCAAAAAAATCTTCAAGTACAAACTGAGTCTTTCCATCAATCACATCTAAGTGCTTAGGAGAAGAATCCGGATGACAACAACGTGAAGTTAGTAAGACGGAATCGCCCGTTCGGTACTGATGAAGTAATGGTCCCCGCAGTTGCTCAAATATCCATTGTGCATTCTTCTGATACCACTCATTTTCAAACAATGTTTTAAGCGAACGTTCAAATCTATTTTTTGATTCTCCGTACTTGTTATGCGGTGAGGAATCTGAGAATGAACCTAAATACTCAATTCCTGTACAAATTGCCATGAATGCTTGAAAGTCAATTTTTGAATCAATTAATGATTGAACCAACGATACAATCACCTCGCCGTGTCCGATAGCATTAGTCTCGTACTTAATCACCAATTTGTTCATGAATTCGAATATTCTCAAGAAAATAAATATAGTTGCGGTCTATTAATGAGGTTACACCAGCTTATTGTCGAGCGCATATTTTTTCCCGAGAGGAGTGATCCAGATTGCCTCCGAAACTCCAGTAAAACTAATCAGCTTTTCTGATTTCGCTTGATCAAGCGCCACATCTATCATCGTTCGAGACATCCCTGGAATCATAGAACGAACCTCACTGTACACAACAAACTCTCGCTGACCATGTTCAAAAATTTGAATCATCACTCGCATAACCTCCATCAATGTATCGTGCTGCGGCGTTTTACTTCCTACTGCAACTGGTGAGAATGGCTTGTAACCTATTTCTGGCTTTTTAAACAATGGGGCATCATGTATTTTCCTCAACAGTTCATCTGACGCATATTCATAATCATCATCCTTTGAATAATTTATGTACAGTTTAGATTTCAAAAATGTCGGAACTTCAGTTGTACCACTTTGACGTATAACAGGAATAATTTTACTCTCACTAATACTCTTCATTAGACTTGAAGTAATTATCATCTTTTCATACCCAACGCCACCACTACCAGCATTCGCTTTCTCAACATACTTACTCGTACATATCATCAATATATAGTCTGCCTTGGCAAGATTGCTTTCCATAAAATGAGGGACGTCATCACCTGCGGTTAAATCCCACTGATCCAAAGTTGCATCAACTCCGTTCTGTCTTAAGCGGGTTGCCAATTCTAGAACCCACTTTTTATGATCAAGTGAATCGTGCGAATAAGAAACAAATACTTTGGGGATTTTCATATTGGATAAATATATTCTAACACGAAATAATTTGACGACAGTCAAAAACGAGTTATTGCGGCAAAGATGTCTTCCATGTATTTATCTCAAACAGAACTGCACAATCACCTACCTCGTTCCACATAGTTTTTTGCTTACCCCAGAAGTAAAAGTGATTAGTCGTTCCGTCTGCATTCTTGCTCTCAGTATTAGTTCCCGTGCCGGAATATATAATAACATGATCGCCAGACTTAACCTTCTTTGGTTTGAACCAAAATGCATCTTTCTGAGAATTGGAAATCGTCGAAGCGCTAGAATAAACTGTGTCAAAAATTATGTAGTAGACAAGATCAGCGTCCTCAAGAACCCTTAAGTGCAGTCGCTCCTTGCTAGCTACCCCACGATCAGCAATTTGTATGATATCTAATTTCATTTTTTGACCGCTCTCCCAATTGAGGCACTAATTGTTAATACTAATCCAATTATGAGACATAAGATACCATGAATACTATTGGCGTCCCAAAAATAAGGTGCTAGCCCGAATATTGCTCCCCCCAACCCAACACCCACGCCGAACAGAATTTCCATTGCCCTGTCAGCTTTCAACTTTTCACCCAAAACTGACGCCTTTTTATCGGCTTCATGAAAACTAGTCACATAGCTTTTTAAGTTTTCCTTTTCATTTTCAGCTTCCTCGAGCATCTCTAACAACATTTTCTGAGTGCCCGTTTGAGAAAGTTCCTCGTCGGTAAGTTGTCTGCGAACATTACTGAGTGCCTGTCTTCTACCAGAAGCAGGAGCACTAATTTGTTCAGCTGATGCAAGAGTTTCCTTGCCTGAACTAAGATCTGGTGAAATAGGAGGCTCTTCGGGATTAGTGTCGTTCTTGGACATAGTTGACGATAATTCACACCTAAATGTAATAAAGGCATGGAACTATAAGTAAAGATAGAAATCTGACCTAAACAACCAATTCACTTACCGTCCACACTCAAAATCTTAACAGACCTTTCCTTCGAATTCTTTAACATTCTACTACTTGAATTCAGATAGCCAAGACAATTGTTCCTTTTGATGGAATATGTTCATCTCCGGCTTCTCCATCGTTCGCAATGCCATCAAATACGATTACCCGATCGAGGAAGCCATTCGTTCTATACTTCCGGTGTGCGATGAGCTTGTGATTGTTGCGCAGAAATCTTAAAGACAATGTGCGAAAGATTGTTCATTCCGCGGACCACGTAAAATGAGGAGCTAGTCTTGATTGAAGATGACTCATTGCGAGTCACAATAAACCTTCGCTACGTTGGAAGATCGAAAGGTCTTTCCTTTTTTTGTTGTAAATCATCGTTCACTCGGATTCTTAATATCATTCTCCTTCGCCGGATCTTTCACAAAAGGAAATACAAACTGTTTCGCAAATCCTTTTGGAAATTTCACATCACCTAAGCCAGTGCTTTCCGGCCATGTGTCTTTCATCGGATAATAGGTTCCGAAGATCATATCGATGAATGGAAAATGAATCGCGAAATTTTTGTCGTACGCTTTCGGATCAGCAGAGTGATGCCAGTGGTGATATTGAGGTGTCACAAAAACATACTTGAGAAATCCGAAGTTGATTCGTGTGTTTGAATGAGCAAGGACCGCCTGAATCGCTACGATCACAATGTATGTATTGAACACGGCCGGACTGAATCCGCAGATGTACAACGGAAGAAACGAAACAGCTCGCACCGCTATCATGTCGATAAAATGTGTTCGTGATCCGGCAAGCCAATCGAGGTCCTTTGTGGAATGGTGTACCGAATGAAATCTCCACAGGAAGGGAATTTTATGAAAGAAGAAATGTCCGGTCCACTGAAACAGATCAGAAACAAGCAGCGCCAGAAATAATTGCGGCACAAACCAAATTCCTTGCACCCACGACTGAAATCCGCTCAAACCAACGCCGGAGAAAAGTGCAACAGCAGGTAATTGCACAACCACTCCTGTTACCTGAATCAACAGGTGACTGATCACGAAATACATCAGGTCTGTTCTCCACTCTGCATGGAACTTGGATTGATCGAGTCGCTTGGGCAAGAACAACTCAATCGGAATAAAGATGAATGCAGAAATCAGAATGTCTAAAAGCAACCAGTCCAGTCCAAGTGTAAATGCTTTTGACTCCACACCATCGTGATCGGGTAGTCCAGAACCAAGCAGAATTGTTCCACCAATGATGAGCACTGCGATAAAACCCATTCTGGTTTTCTTACTCAGCATAAAACTAGTGATGGCGAAAAGGAAGGACAGTGCAAGTACACCAAGCAAGCTCCATTTGATGAGATTAGGTTTGTACAGTTTGCGGAAATCTGCCGTAGTGAGGTACTCCGGAAAGTATGCGCACACCGTAATACCGAAGCACACAATTGCCAAAAATATTGCGAGGTAACCAGAGATTTTTCCTTCGCCGATTTTCAGGCGGGACGGTTTGTTTTCCTTATTAATATGATCCATCGACTCAAATATAACAGGTAAGTTGCCTTTTGAGTACTTTTATCCGGACCTATGTTCATCTCCGGCTTCTCCATTGTCCGCAATGCCATCAAATACGATTATCCGATCGTGGAAGCCATTCGTTCTATACTTCCGCTGTGCGATGAATTCGTGATTGCTGTTGGAAAATCGGACGACGATACATTGAAGATGATCAAGAAACTGGACGAGCCGAAAATCAGAATCATTGAAACAGTGTGGGACGATTCATTGCGCGAAGGAGGAAAAGTACTCGCCGATGAAACCAACAAAGCCTACGATGCAATTTCTGAGAAAGCAGATTGGTGCTTTTACATCCAGGGCGATGAAGTGATTCACGAGAAATTTCTGCCGGCGATTAAAGCAGGAATGCAGCAGTGGAAAGACGACAAGAATGTGGAAGGTTTACTTTTCGATTACACGCACTTCTACGGTTCGTACGATTACGTGGGTGATTCCCGAAAATGGTATCGCAAAGAAATTCGCATTGTGCGCAAGAACAAAACCATTCGATCCTACAAAGACGCGCAGGGGTTTCGTCACAATGATAATTCCAAGCTGAAAGTAAAAGCAATCGATGCGAGTGTGTATCACTACGGCTGGGTAAAACCACCGGAAGCGCAACAAGCGAAACAACAATCGTTTCACAAAATGTGGCACGATGATCAATGGATGAAACAAAATGTTCCGGCTGTTGAGAAATTCGATTATTCGCAGATTGATTCACTGGCGAAATTCACAGGCACGCACCCGCTCGTCATGCATGATCGGATTCAGAGAATGAACTGGAAGTTTGCATTTGATCCGACGAGAAAGAAGTGGGGAATGAAGATGCGTCTGCTTATGTTCGTTGAGAAAACGACTGGAGTGCGCATCGGTGAGTACAAAAACTACGAACTATTGTAAGTCTGCGACGCTTTACACGGAGGAACGGCGTAACAGCGAAACGGGGTTTTATAGTGTTTCCCACGAGAAACGGAGGATCGCAAGGCGATTAGTACGCAGTGCCTCGTGGGCTTAAATTGTAGCTGTTCTCCGTTTCGTTGTGCCGCCGTGTAAAGCGCCGCAGGCATCCAACTATTTTTCGAGTTCCCGCAAGTAAGCGATCAAATCCGTTCTCGGCATCTTCCCCTCAAAACCAACCTGCCTGAACATCGTAATAAGTTGCCCACGATGAAACGTGCTGTGATTCATCAGATGCATTGTAATGTTTCCAACAGATTCTTTGTACTCCGTTCCATCCATCGCTTTAAACGTGATGATTTCGCTCCAGTAAGATTCCGGCCTTCCATCAAAATGCTCTGCATATGTAATCGACGTATTCATCAACGCAGGAATTGCTTCTTCCGGTTTCATATTCTTGCTGGGCCAATCCGTTGGAGAAACTCCTTGCAATCGCGAAAGCCAGACATATTGCCCATCCGCAAGATGAAAAATAGTTTTGCGTATGCTATTAAAACTGCTGATGATTTCTTTGTCAAGAAGTTTCTCATCCTTGTCAATTAGAAAATCGGCAATGCCCTTGTTTGCCCACACGTTGTAGTTGACGTAACGCGAGAGATTTTCAGAATGTTCACTCATAGCATTTGAGAATTATGAATTGCTAATTACGAATCAAACATCTACTCCCATCCTGAAGCAAGCACATCAACCAAATGCATCACCTGCATGGGCTTGTTCTGCTTTTTCATATAACCTTCGAGATGAAGAAGACAAGACGAATCTGTCGACACCAAAAAGTCAGCACCCGTTTCTTCGGCATGCTTTAGTTTTTCCTCTGCCATACCCACTGCAATAGCTTCATGTTTTACGGCGAAACTACCACCGAAGCCACAACAAACATCGGAGTGACTCATCTCGCGAACTTCCAATCCCCGAACTTTGGAAAGCAGCAAGCGCGGCTCTCTGTGGATACCATACTCACGCAAACCGCCGCATGAATCGTGAAAGGTTGCAACACCATCGAGCTTAGCACCGAGATCAGTAATCTTCAGAATATTCACGAGGAAATCAGAAAACTCAAAGATGTTCTTCTGCACCATACGACACTGATTGTGCAGAACAGAATTCTGAAAAACCTCTCCGTAGTAATTTCTCACAAATCCAGTACACGATGCTGATGGCGACACGATGTAACGATCAGCCTGAAATTCTTTAATGAACTTCTCTCCTACTTCCTTCGTGTGATCCCAATATCCCGCATTAAATGCAGGCTGACCACAGCACGTTTGATCAGGATTGTAGTTTACTCCACAACCAACGCGCTCCAATACCTTGACCATGTTCATCGCGGCGTTCGGATAAAATTGGTCTACAAAACAGGGTATAAATAAATCTACGATCATCGGACAATTACTTCACAGTTTCAGTTTTCGGAACACGCAATAACAATAAGAATCCAAGAATAAAGAATCCAACCAACGCAAGTACCGATGTGCGGATGTCTGCAATTCCTTCAATCAATCCAAATGAGAATGTTCCCAGAGCGAGACCGATTTTTTCACTCACATCGAAGAAGCTGAAGTAGGATGCGTGATCTTCCGTCTCCGGCAACATCTTTGAATAGGTAGAACGCGCCATCGCCTGAATTCCTCCCATAACTATTCCTACACAAGCCGCCGCAATGTAGAATTGCCATGGCAGATAAACGAAGAAGTAAACGCCGGCGCAAACGAAAATCCAGAATACAATTGCTATAGCCAACGTCTTCAGGTTTCCGATTTTCTTCGACACTTTCGAGAAAATAAATGCTCCTGCAATTCCCAAAAACTGAATCAACAGAATGCTGATGATCAAATCCTGCGTCTTGATTCCACGCACTTCTTTGTTAGCGAAGGCAACTGCCATGATCATCACAGTTTGTACCGCCATGTTGAACATGAAATAGCTCGCAAGATAACGCCGAAGCTGCAAACGCGTTTTTATATCTGCCCAAACCTTCCCCAGTTCACGATAACCTTGTTTTACTATACTGCCCGAAACTTTCTTATCGTAGACATTATTGGGAAGTCGTCTGAAAGTAAACATCGCGAAAATGATCCACCACGCACCGACCATGGGAAATGCCCAATGAATATCCTCAATAATGTGTGTGAACTGAGTCAAAACAAGAATAACAATCAGAAGCAGTGCGCTTCCGAAGTAACCCATAGAAAAGCCACGTGCACTGATCCTGTCATGATCGGCGGGCTCTGCAATTTCCGGCAAGTATGCATTGTAGTAAACAAGACTTCCCCAATAACCTATGCTCGCAAAGAATAGCGGAATGATTGTTATACCCAGATGAATTGGCTCGAATCCGTTCTCTGACTTTATTGGATTGAAAAAGAAGAGCAACATACTGGAAATTGCCCCGAGAAAGCAGAAGAACTGCAGGAAGCGTTTCTTATTGCCCGTTGCATCAGCAATTCCGGATAAGATGGGAGCCACAATTGCAACAACAACGTATGACAACGAAACGAGGTACGCGTAAAATTCCGTGTTCTTGAAATGCATTCCGCAAAACGAAATCGTGTCATAGATCGTTTCACCGGATACAGTATCCTTAAAACTGGTTTTTGCTTCGTAAAGAATCGGAAATATCGCTGAAGAAATTACCAGCGGGTAAACCGAATTCGCCCAGTCGTAAAACGTCCAGGCACGAATAATTTTAGGATCGCCTTTTTGGATCATACTTGTCAAAAGTAGAAAAAGGCATTGAGGCATTGGGGCAATACAGCATTGGGTTACTAACACTGTTCAAACACGACACCCCTGATTGCGGTATTCCGTGGGATAAACCCCACGGTTATCACTTGTCTTTTTTAGGAAGAAGTGCACGGGCGAAGCCCGTGGATATCCATTCTATGATTAGACAAGTGATAACCGTGGACTTCAGTCCACCGAACGAACACTGAAACGTTATTACTCATTCCGTTTCCCCGTAAAACTCCTTATTGAAGTTAATCAGATGCACCTTTCCGGTCGTCCGGGTCAAAGCCGTATACAACCACCGGAAAAACTCTGTTCCGATCATTTCTTCGGTGATATATCCCTGCTCCACAAACACAGATTTCCATTGTCCACCTTGCGCTTTGTGACAGGTAACTGCGTAAGCGAACTTGACCTGCAACGCGTTAAAAAACGGATCTTCCTTCATCTTGCGATAGATTGCTCCTTTCGATCCGGCATCGGCGTAATCTTCCTGGACGCTCACGAACAATTGCTGCTGTTGCGCAGGAGATAATGCAGGAGTTTCAGAAGTGAGTGTATCCAGTACAATTCTCGCATCAAATTCGGCTTCGTCGGGATAATCCATCAAGCGAATCGTAACGTCTGCGAAACGTAAGCCATGTACGGAGTAATATTTTCTGATCGAAAGAATCTCCGCGGTATCTCCGTTCGCAATAAATCCGGCACGCGACTCTTTTGGCAACCAATAATAATTGTTCTTCACAATCATGATGTGATCGCCAATGGAAATTTCATCTTCCTGCCAACGGATGCGCGCCCGAATTTGCTGGTTGTAAAGATTCGCACGCTTGTTCGAACGACAAATAACAATCGTTTCATCCGCTCCGTGTTGGCGATAAGCATCTTCGAGTGCATCAATGAGTTCCATTCCGCCGAGTCGAATGATATCCTCGTAACCATCTAACTCAAAGCCGGGAAACTGATTGGTCTCTTCTGCAATGGCGAGACGAAGTTTGGTCGCATTAAACAACACGCCGGAATCTACTTCTTGCCGCAATACTTCTTTCATCTCCACCATGCCAACCGGAACATGAAACAATTTCTTCACGTACGCAGGATCAAGCGCGGGAGAATAACTGATTCCCACCGGAGGAAGCTGGGCAGTATCGCCAACGAGCATGAGCTTGCAGTTTTCTCCTGTATTGACAAAAGTGAATAAATCTTCAAGCAAACTTGGTCCGCCTTTATCAGGAGATGATTCGCCGATCATGGATGCTTCGTCTACAATGAACACAGTGTCGATCGCAGAATTGTGTTTGAGACTTACGAAACCTTCTTCTCCCGTTGCTGCACGATAAATCATCCGGTGAATCGTAAACGCAGAACGACCGGAGTAAGTCGAAATCACTTTTGCCGCGCGCCCGGTTGGAGCCAGCAAGGTGCTTTTCATTTTGAACGAAGGCAATGCGTTTACCAATGCGCTCAGCAATGTCGTTTTTCCTGTTCCGGCATATCCACGCAATATGAAAATCGTTCGCGGATCAGGATGCTGCAGAAAACGCACGATGTTGTGAATCGCTTCGGATTGTCCCGCGGTCGGTTGAAATTTCAGGTGACGCAATATGAGATCGGCGTGATTCACGGTGCGAAGGTAATTTGCTATTGTGCCAATGTGTTGATGTGTCAATAACTATTCGACCCCTTCAGGGTCGGGGTTGTGTCGGGGGATTTTTTCTAGGAATATGCGACTCCTACGGAGTCATTTTATGAGAACCGACCTCAGAGATGTCGCATATTCCTAGAAAAAATCCCTGCGTATTTACCCCGATCCTGAAGGGGTCGAATGTCAACCATCAACAAATTGGCACATTTCCACATTGGCACATTGCGTACATTTGCGGGAGATGACTGCCACGTCAAAGCTTCCAGGCTTACAACTTTCCTTCCGCGACTCGGCTTTCGATCCGAACGCGGCAGAACGCTATTGCCTTGTGCTGCAGGTCGACCGTGAACGCCTGACGCTTACCGTGCTGGACAATCTCACGAACGATTTTCTCGCTTTCGAATCCTGGTTTTTCAAGAAAGCTGTGACCGATTCACAGATGGCTGATCAAATCGAACGATTGATTACCGATCACGAATGGCTGAGCAACGGATTCAAACGAGCAGATGCAATTGTGACCTCAGAAAAGTTCACATTCATTCCTGCTGCATTATTCGACAGTGGTGCGGCGAGAGAATATCTTTCGTTCAATGCTCCTGTCGATTCGAAAGATGTTGTGAACAACGACGTTCTTCGTCACGCTGATGCAAGAAACGTTTATGCATTCGACGGCAAGCTGGAAAAAGTGTTGCTCAAAATATCACCTGCAATTCGCATTCGTCATCACTTGAGTCCACTCACGGAAAAAGTTTTGGCTTCTTCGAAAAACCAGAACGAGAAACGCGTCCACGCGCACATCCGTCAGGGACAGTTCGACGTAGTTGCTTCTGAAAACGGAAAGCTTCTCCTTGCGAATGTATACACCTATCAATCGCCGGAAGATTTCATTTACTTCCTCTTGTTTGCTGCAGAGCAACTGAAACTGAATCCTGAAAAATTCGAATTGGAAATCTCAGGTGAAGTAGAAGAAAAATCGGCCATCACCGCTATAGCAAACAAGTACATACGCCATGTGAAATTCGCAGAGCGCCAAAGTGGTCGTTACTCGGAAGGATTCAATCAGTTTCCGAAACATCACCACTACAATCTTTTCGCATTACACTTCTGGTCATGATGATTCGCATTATTGCCGGCTCTGAAAAGGGACGGAAAATTGCAGCTCCCAAAAATCTTCCGGTTCGTCCAACGACAGATTTCGCGAAAGAAGCTTTGTTCAATATTCTCCGCAACAAATTCGACTTCGAAAACATGACGGTTCTCGATCTATTCTGCGGAACCGGAAATATCAGTTACGAATTTGCATCACGCGGTTGTCCTGATATTACTTGTGTTGATATTGACTCCGGTTGCATTCAGTTCGTGAAACAAACACAAAAGCAATTTGGGTTCGACGCCATCAAAGCTTCCAACTACGACGTGTTCAAGTTCGTGAAGAAGCAAACCAAACAGTGGGATTTAGTTTTTGCCGATCCTCCGTTCACGCACAAACAAATCACAGAAATTCCCGGTGTCGTTTTCGAACACAATCTCGTAAAGCCCGGCGGATGGCTCATCGTTGAAACACCACCGCGCACGCATTTTCCTCCGGGATTACCGTTGCTCGAATTAAGAAGCTACGGCAAGGTCAACTTCGCCATCTTCGAACCTCAGGCACCATTTGAAGATTCGAAAATTTGAAGATTCGAAATCACATGGGTGCTTGCAGCTAGCAATAAACGAATTTTCAAATCTTCAAATTTTCGAATTCCCGGCGCTGTCTGAGGTGTGGTTTATTTTCGGAACTTTACAATATGACGAGAATCGCTGTATTCCCCGGTTCATTTGACCCTTTCACACGCGGACACGAATCAATCGTCCGACGCGTGCTTCCGCTTTTCGACAAAGTAATTGTTGCCATTGGCGTAAACAGCCACAAGCAATATTATTTTTCGCTCGAGAAAAGAAAAGAAATGATCGCACATACTTTCAGGGACCTTTCCAACGTTGAAATAGATTCGTTCAGCGGGTTGACGATTGATTACTGTCACAACCAAGGCGCGAAATTCATTGTGCGTGGACTTCGTACGACTACCGATCTCGAGTTCGAAAAAGCCATTGCACAGATGAACAAAGTAATGGCCGACGATATAGAAACGCTGTTTATTTTGCCAACGCCAGAACTTTCCGCAATAAATTCAACAATTATCCGTGATATAGTACGTAATGGCGGAGATGCATCGCGTTTTGTTCCGGACGGAATTAATTTAAAAGTGTAACGCGGCACGTCTTTTGGGTTATACACACATGCAAAGGCTGTCAATTGTCCTCTTTCTATTTGCGATTTCTTTCTCTGTAAAAGCAGCGGAATGGACTGTGCATGGTCGCGCAGGAGTTGGTCCGGGAAATATAATTTCTGTTTACGCGTATGAAGACTACATCACGTATGTAGAAAAGAAGCTGGGTGAAACTATCACTGGCGACAGCGGCAAATTTTCAATCACCATAGATGTAGAGAAGATTTCCTGGGTTTTTCTGAAATGCGAAAATCTTTATGGATTTGTGTTCGCAACGCCGGGAAAGAAAACGGAAGTGTTTTTTCCGGCACGAGATCGTGAGTTTCAGATAAGCGCTGATGCACAATACGAAGTTCCGGTGACAATGTGGACATCTGACTCGACGGATATGAATTTTCTCGCAGCGGATTACAACGATAAGTTTAATTTCTTCTGGGGCGATTCCACCAGCAACAGATACATGGAATTTGTGGCGGGGCAATCGGCAGAAGTACTCGACACGTTTCACAACCAGATGAACCGTGAATATCGCTGGGTAAAGAATCCGTACTTCCATACATGGCTTGAATATGGTTTTGCTTCAATGGAGAATGCAACATTCCAGAGTGAGCGAAGAACTGCTCAGCGTTATCTTGTTGGGAAGGAAATCCGTTACGACAATCACGAGTACATGAACTTCTTCAACAACTTCTTTGAAGGATACGTGTATCGCTGGTCAATGAAGAAACAAGGCGAACGGATTTACAGCGCCATTAATATCAAAGTGAGTTACGATAGTGCAATGGCCGCTATGAGAAATCTTCCGTATCTGCAAAATGATACATTGCGTGAACTCGTATTGCTGAAAGGGTTGATGGAGTTATACTACAACATGTCGTATGATCCGCGTAACGTCATTGCAGTTGCACAGCAGGTGGGTATTGCAAGTCCAATTCGGGAACATCGTGAAATTGCGCGCAACATCGTTCAGTTGTTTTCTAAATTGCGCGTGGGTACTATGGCAACTCACTTCACCGGAATCAACACGAAGGGTGAGAAAATTGATCCGCTCGAATTGTATAAAGGCAAATACATCTATATTTTCTTCTTCGCTACCTGGAATTCGAATTCACTGAACGAATTACGTTACATGAGCGAACTACAGAAGAAGTACGGAAAAGATATTCAGTTCGTGAGCATATCCATGGATGAGGATACTGCGGCCTGGAAGAAATTCATGAAAGCCAATCCGAAATACAATTGGCTCAATCTCCACTACGATTTCGACAGCCGTATCAAAGCCGACTATAATCTCTTTGGTTATCCGATCGGCTACATCATCAATCCGGAAGGAAAGTTCTATACTTCACCTGCAGATAAGCCCTCTGGCGATCTGGAGTATGTATTGTATAGGATCGCTAACCCAAAGAAGCCTCCGCTGCTGCGACCGGAGGATGATCACTAGCAGATTCTATTTCATCAGCATATCAACTAATCAGCATATCAGCTAATCGACCAGCTGACTTTGTGCTACGTGAAAGATATGCTGATTTGCAAATATGCCGAT
Source organism: Flavobacteriales bacterium (assembly GCA_040377305.1). GTDB lineage: Bacteria > Bacteroidota > Bacteroidia > Palsa-965 > Palsa-965. The sequence goes on from JBEIPA010000002.1 coordinate 61,880, forward strand.
TTGCAGATGGACGAACTAGCGTAACTCGGAAACCACTTCAACTACCGAATGAAAAGTATCCTTCAACGCCTCAATCACACCCGCCTCATTTCTCCACTCACATTTTGAAATTCCTTCTTCAGTTTGCGGAACGAGTTTTTTAGAATCACTCGTTTTCATTTCATACCAATGCGTCTTCTTCAATATGATTTTCTCACCTTCCTTGTAGGTATGATAGGTTGGTGAAAGTGTCCGCGTAATCTTCAATCCGGAAACACCACACTCCTCTTCCACTTCACGCAATGCAGCTTTCTCTGGCGTTTCACCTTTATCGATTTTCCCTTTCGGCAAATCCCATTTTCCCCTGCGATGAATCATCAGCAACTTTCCTTCTGAATTTTTAACAGCACCGCCAGCTGCCTCAATCACCTTCGTAAGTGTTTCAATTTTATGCAACACACGCGAAGGATCGTTGTGCAGAATAATCACATGTGGAAAGAATTTCTCCTCTGAATGCGCGAGATCAATCATTACCGAAAGTGTAGCCGCAGAGTCGTAATTCACAACCAAAGTGCCTGGAATATTTGCATCCGCGCCCGCATCACTCACAATAGAGAAGGGACGGTTATTGATGAAAATCTTGTAACTTTGAGGCATATGCTTAATAACGCAGTGACGGCTGCGAAAGTTGCAGAATTTCTTCTTCAGATCAAAGCCGTTCGATTACAACCAACAGAACCTTTTACTTGGGCATCCGGATGGAAGTCGCCAATTTACTGCGACAACCGTAAAACCTTGTCTCACCCGCGTATCCGCACCTTTATTCGTCAGAAATTTGTCGAAGCGATCAATGCATCCTTCCCCAAACCTGATTTAATCGCAGGCGTTGCAACCGGAGCTATCGCTCAAGGTGTGCTCGTTGCCGAAGAAATGGGACTGCCTTTCGTTTATGTGCGTCCTGAACCGAAGAAACACGGTCTCGGGAACCTGATTGAAGGTGAAGTAACCAAAGGTCAGTCGGTTGTTGTGGTTGAGGATCTCATCTCTACCGGCGGAAGCAGCCTCAAAGCAGTGGAAGCATTGCGTGAAGCAGGTTGCCACGTAAAGGGAATGGCCGCAATTTTCACCTACGGCTTCGCGAATGCAGAAGAGAACTTTCGTGCTGCAAATGTTCAGCTCACCACACTGTGCGATTACAGCTCACTCATTCGGCAGGCAATGAAAGATAATCTCGTTGCTGAAAGCGAACTGGGACAACTCGAGGCCTGGAGAAAAGATCCTTCAACCTGGGGAAAGTAAAATTTAATACTTGAGATTTAGGATTTCAGATTTCAGTCTGCAAATCACAAATGTCAAATCAAAATCACAATTGAAATGACGCGTATTGAAACCGAAAAAGTAAATTGTCCTCAGCCTGCTGAGAAACTATATACATTCCTGACCGACTTCAAGAATTTCCAGTCGTTGATGCCTCCACAGGTTTCAAATTGGCAATCCACAGAAGACACCTGCTCGTTCACCATTAACAACATGGCGACAGTAGGAATGAAAATTGAATCCAAAACTCCGCACAACAAAATTCACATCATCAGCGACGGAGGAAAAGTTCCTTTCACCTTTACGCTCGATGTTCTGATCACTTCTGTTGATGCAAACAACTCCATCGGGCAACTCGTGTTCGATGCTGATATTCCGATTTTCTTGCGTCCAATGGTAACCGGACCGCTGACGAACTTCTTCAATTTGTTGGCGAAGAAGATGGCGGATATTAAATAGCTTTCGACCACCGCTGTTTACGTCACTACAACCACACGTTACATCCTTCTTGCCGTACTGTTTTTTTCGAGTAACTTGTTTACCAAAACAGTTCTGATGCGCGCCTCTTATTTATTGACCATAGTGCTGATCAATGCACTGGCCCAGGTTTCACTTGCACAAACAAACGTATCGCTATACAGTGCGAATTATACAGGTATCTGTTCAATAGAAGACGTAGCGAGCGATTTACAAGGTGGCAATGTTTACAGTGGATCAACTTACACCGCATCATTTTATGAACTTTTTGTAATGCGCGTTAACAGCAACGGGCAGGTTCTGTGGACAATGCGATACCCTGATACTCTTTCTATCCAAAGTTCGTCGATAGTTACAGACACATCTGGTATTTACCTGGTCGGTACGCAAACCGATACTGCAACCGGAAGTACTTCTGGATTTGCAGCGCGGATTGACTACAGCGGTTCCGTCATCTGGCGCAATAAAATTACTGCTCCCCTTCTCACTTGTATTACTATTGCTTCTCCGGGTAAATATATCACAGCTGGACAAAATTGTATTGTTGAATTCGATGAAAACGGGACCCTCCTTTGGTCACATTCCGACTCGCTTTCTGCACCCATTCTAAGTTACCGTGATTTAACTTGTGACTCGTATGGGAACATTTATGTCAGCGGCGCGCGTCATGGCTCATCTTCCACCACAGTTGGCATAATCACTAAATACGATTCGCTCGGAAACGTCATCTGGTACAAGGAATATCATGGAAACTTCATGCCGTTTGGATGGTACGGTACAGTTTGGAATTCAACAGAATTATTAGGTTACGGCTGGTTCATGGTTCCAGCTGGTATAAATGGAGTCTTCTTTCCGATTTACATCACTCAAATGGATACCGCAGGAATTATTCACCAGTCGTTCTGCTCACCAGTAAGCAACACCAACCCTGAAAGTTTCTCCACCTCTGATGCTGTAATGATCGACACTAATACCCTGCTGCTTGCTGGTAGGCGCTCTTCGACACCCATGTTGTTCACTTTCGAGCTGAATTCGTTCAGCATGACAAAAGCCGTTTCCATGCAGTTTGCTTCCGGAGAAATCCGATCTGTCGTGCTCGACAATGATTCAACGTTTTCTTATTGTGGTAGTCGCCAAAGTCAGTTCAATGGGATATTCCATTTCGGCCACATGGATACTTCTATGACACATGCCTGCGGTTGGCTGCCTTTCACTACGGGAACCAGTGGATTGAATGCAACACTTTCTGTAACGTCGCACGTTCATGGAATCGCACCGTTCGCCATTAACCAGACATTAAGTGCAACGTCCACATCTTTTATAATCGACACCTGTATTTTCACAGAAGTAAATGAGAATTCCATAGTTCCGCTTGCGTGCCGAATTTTCCCGAATCCAAGTTCAGATAAATGCATCGTGACATTTGCTACAGCTGCAACACGTCCCACGTATTTGTTTCTGCGAAATATTTCAGGTGAGGTAGTCCGGGAAATAACACTTCCGGCCCGACAACAAGCCATCGAATTGAACGTATCCGATTTGTGTCCCGGAATTTATCTTCTCACCAGTGAAAATGGAATTGCAGAGAAGATTGAAGTCGTCAACGACTAACTACTTCATCCGATCCGCTCTGCTCACCTTCCAGATCATCAATTCAATATTTCCTTTCGTGGACTTGATTGAATCTTCGTAAGCAACATACGTGGTAGAATCAGTGGGAATGCTTGTACCCTCAGCAACTACATTAATTTTCTTACGGGTCTGATCGGGGTACAAAAAGTAGAAACGGTTTTGCATCGCCTCACGTACCGTTAGGAAGTCTTCATTGATGGTCATTTCACCGCGAGCATCGAACTTGAAATACAAAGTATCTGCCTCGCTGCCCACTTTGGTTTTAGTGGATTCGTCGTTCGTGAAATACACACGTGCTTCTCCTTCGAATCCGGCCTGAACCATGAATACGTAAACCGGTGGTGTGTATGGTGGACGATCATTGAGATACCACAACAGCGGACCGAGAACGAGCGCGACCTGAATCACGACTTCCATTTCCCATGCTCCTTTGACTTTCGAAAGAATGAAAGTTGAAAGCAAGTATGCACCAGCCACAGCGAGAAGATACCATGCCCATTCCGGATTCGGATCGCTGCTCAGGGCATTCCATGTGAAAATGAAAAGATAAATCGCAACAAGAAGCCACGCTACTAGCGCAAGTGGATATGCAAACCACTTCATGCTGCGTTCCGACTGGTATTCCAATTATTTCGCTTCCGTCAAGTGGAACTCGTAGAACTCCATGATCTGATTCGCGAGCAACTTCTTGCAAGCTTCATCCACTTTCGCATGTGCAACTTCTTTCGATGCTGCTTCAACTTCAAGCGTGATGTGCTTACCGATACGCACGTTCTGGATCTCAGCAAGTCCGAGATTTTTCATGCTGCCTGTTACTGCTTTACCTTGTGGATCAAGAAGCGCCTTCATAGGCATTACGTCGATTTCTGCGATGAATTTCATACAAACAATGTGCTAATTTGCTAATGTGGTAATGTGCTAAACAAAGCGGGGCAAAGGTAGCAAGTTCAATCGTTTCGTTAGGGCGGTTTTATTCACAATCTGATCACAATTCCACCTTTGATTGGCGCTTCGTGAGGGCGTAAATGCCTGATAAAAGGATATATGCCACAACCACCAGCGGCAAAGCGCCAAGTTTTAACACAACAAACAGCGAAGCCGCGAGCGCCAGAAATAGATAGCGAATCTCATTGCCTTTCCACTTTAGCGACTTGACCTTGAACGAGAACATCGGAATGGGACTCACCAGGAGTACTGACATCACCACGGTAACAATTGCCAATGTGATTTGTGAATGCCAGAATTCACGCAGCGCAACTTCGAACGCCGACAGACTCTCCATCACACGCGGCAAATAGTCATTGAGAATGTAAGTACGACCATTGAAGAAAAATGCACCGGAATCGTTCAGTCCAAACAAGATCGGTAAACCACAAATCAGCAACGCATTCGCCAGCGTCGGTAAACCAATAAATGATTCCGACTGACGCGTGTCGACATTAAATTTTGCCAGACGCAACGCAGAAAAAAGCGGCACCATAAATCCGATATACGGAAGCCATTCACTGATCCCACTTCCCCTTCCCCAAAGACCCGTTGGATTCGCATAGCCAATCATCTGAAACATCACCATGCCCGGAACAACACCGAAAGTGACCATGTCCGCCAGCGAATCGAGTTCTTTTCCCATTGGAGAACCTTGCTTCAATCCTCGCGCTGCAAATCCATCCAGGAAATCGAACACACAAGCTATCATCACGAGATAAACCGCGATGCCGATGTTACCATCAATCACATTCAGAATTGCAATGCAACCGCAAAGTAGATTGCCGAGAGAAAGAAGATTGGGAACGGAAAATAATTGCTTCATGGTCCAGGTGTAATGATTCTTCAGCCGCGCGGATTTATCCCGCGGTTGAAGAATCAGGAGCATTCTTCTTCGCAAATAGGTTATTCACCACCGATAACAAAATGTACAGCACAATAATCAATGGCAACGCAATGAACTTCAGCAACACCATCATCACAACCGCAGCCGCAAGGAATGAATAACGCAGTTCGTTTCCTCTCAACTTAAAGGATTTGAATTTGAGTGCGAAAAGTGGGATTTCGGATATCAACAAATAAGACATAATCAGCGAAAGAGCCACATAATGCCATGTCCAATCAGCGTGACCTATCAATTCAAATAAAGGTCCATCTACCTTGTGGAGATCAAACAATTCCCCACCAAAATTTTGAAGTCCGACCTGATGGTAAAGAATAAGTGGAATTGAGCAAATTAGAATCGAACTAGCTGGTGTTGGAACTCCAATGAATGAATCGGACTGACGCGTGTCATTGTTGAATTTCGCAAGACGCAATGCTGAAAATAAAGTAACCAGAAATGCTGTAAATGGCAATAAGTGTATAGTCTCGAAGGGTTGATTCAAATTGCCGCCTACCCATAAGTCTCCAAATTGATTCGAAGAAGGAAACATAAACCCCGGATCTGACCACTGCAGTGACGTGCGCATCAAATGATACAAGACAACACCCGGCACCACACCAAACGTCACCATATCCGCCAGTGAATCGAGATCTTTTCCGATTGGAGAATGTTGCTTCAATGCACGCGCTACAAATCCGTCCAGAAAATCCAACACCGCTGCGATGCCCACGAGATAAGCGGCCCAAACCAAATTGCCATTGAATGCGAATACAATTGCAAGACAACCGCAGAAGAGATTTCCGAGTGTAATGATATTGGGAATGGTGAAGAGCTTCATGAAGAGCGAAGATAGCAATTCAGTAGGCAGTAAGCAGTAGGTCAGTTGGCAGTCAATATGACAATTTATTCAACCCGACATTTTTACCCGACTGCCTACTGCACTACTGCCAAACTGCCTACTTTTATCCAATGGGCTTTAACTCGCTGGAGTTCCTCTTCTTCCTTCCCATCGTCTTCGGCGTCTACTGGATTCTTCCGCACCGCTGGCGAAATACATTCCTGCTCATAGCCAGCTACTATTTCTACATGAGCTGGAATCCGTGGTTTGGGATTTTGCTTTTCGGAACTACGCTTATCGATTGGAAATGCGCATTGGAAATGGAGAAATCCGCGCTCCAAAGCAAACGTCGTGTGTGGCTCATGTTCAGTCTGATCAGCAATCTCGGTGTGCTCGCGGCTTTCAAGTACAGCGCATTTTTCTACAACACATTCGAGTGGACACGTGCCGCAATCGCTGACGATACCGCGCACTATATGCAGGCCATTCTCATTCCGGTCGGACTTTCCTTCTACGTCTTTCACTCGCTCAGTTACATCATCGACGTGTATCGTGCGAAAATTTCTGCGGAGAAAAACTTCGGGACGTTTGCACTCTTCGTTTCGTTCTTTCCACAGCTGGTAGCAGGACCCATCGCGCGTTTCGGTGATCTCGGTGTACAATTTCACACACAGAAATTCCTGAAGAGCGAAGCATTCATCTCCGGAATTCGCCTCGCAATCTGGGGATTCTTCAAGAAAATTGTCATCGCGGATCGACTTGCGGAGTTTGTGAATCCGGTTTTTGATTCTCCACAAAATTTCAATGGACTCACACTCCTCATCACCGGATTCTTTTTCGTCGTTCAAGTGTATTGCGACTTCTCCGGGTATTCCGACATCGCCATGGGTGTTGCACGCATGTTCGGATTCGAATTGAAACTAAACTGGCGTCGACCTCTGCTTTCAAAATCACTGCACGAATTCTGGTCGCGCAATCACATCAGCATGACTACCTGGTTCCGCGATTACGTCTACTTTTCATTGGGCGGAAGTCGCGTCAAAGTGCGACGAATGTATCTCAATCTGTTCCTCGTATTTCTCATCAGCGGACTCTGGCATGGAGCGGCGTGGACATTCATTATCTGGGGCGCGATGCATGGCGTGATGTACATCGTTGAACATTTGCTCAAGGACAAATTCAAAATCAAATTTCTGGGTTGGCCATACTTGATTTTGTTTCACACCATCACACTCATTGCATTCCGTGCCAATTCATTTCACGATCTCGGAATTTTCTATTCCAAAATTTTCAGTTTCGATTGGCAACTAAGGCCAGCTTTCATTGAGTTAGCCGACCTGACTGGAAAATTACCATTGGCGCTCGCATTCTTCGGAATTCTATTTCTCTTCGCGAAAGAAGTCAGCGAAGAATACAAATGGTTTTACGGAGTTCGAACACTTGAAAATGTCTGGAGACCTGTGTTTTATAGTTTTCTATTCGTCACCATTTTCGTCATCGGACAATTCAGTGCTAACGAGTTTATTTATTTCCACTTCTGATGCAACGAGCGCTGATATATTTCGCCCTGGCTATCGGATTACTTTACGTGATCCGCGAACTCGAGTACGTGGGTGTGCGTAAAGTTGAGAACGGGGAATTTGCGAAGCTGAGAACAACTTTCCTCGAAGAAAACGATTTCGATCTTATCGTCATTGGTTCTTCAAGAGCAGAATGCCAGTACTACACACCGATTATTGATTCAGCAACCGGATTGAATTGCTATAACATAGGTATGACTGGAGCAACAATGCCATTCATCGCATCAACATTAGAAGCTTACCTCGTTCATAGCAAAGTACCGAAGTATGTCATTCTAAATTTAGATCTGCATACTTTGGGCGACAACAACGACACGGTGTATAGATTTCCACGCTATTTCCCCTTCCTGGAAAATGAAAAATTGTATGACGGATTGCAAAATCGCGATGGGCGTTTCGCGTTGTTTAAGTTGTTCCCGTTTTACAGTATGCCATACTTCAACAACCGTTACCTCAGCAATTCGGTCCACGGATGGATGGGCACGCCGACCCAATTCGACGACGATTACGTGAAAGGATTTTCACCATCTATTCCTGATCCTACCTGGGGAGATCTGGACACCGCAAAAATGATTGAAACACATGCGGAAATTCCTCAGGAGGTTTGGGATGCGGTGAACGACATCAATGAAATCTGTAGTGCGAACGGCTCACAATTAATTTTCGTAATCAGTCCCCTCTATTACCGACAGGAAGCCGTGGTAAAAAACTATGCCACATCTTACAAAGCATTTAACGATTACGCAGGATCCAACAACATCCTTTGGATTGATCCGGCAGACGGAGTCCTGAACCACCAAAAGCAGTTCTACGCCGATCCCGCTCACCTGAACAGCGAAGGCGCCCAGCTGTTTACACGTCGTTTTTGTTCTATACTGGTGCAATATCTCGACAAATAACCCGTTTTTCATTCGCACATCGTGTTTGATCCGTATCCATCTGCCTTTTTCAATCGGCATATTGGCATATCGGCACATCGGCACATCATTTTTTAGTAATTTTAGAGGAATAATATGAAAAAGCTTACCCTGCTTTTCCTGTTGCTGGCAAGCACTGGAATTCTCGAGCTAAACGCGCAGATCCGAAAGTACAGTAATGAATTCCTCGCCATTGGTGTTGGCGGCCGCGCATTCGGTATGGGCGGAGCAACTGTTGCCGGTGTAAATGATGTAACATCAGGCTACTGGAATCCGGCAGGACTGATGGGAATCAAAAACGATTTTCAAACCGGCCTCATGCACTCTGAATATTTTGCTTCTATTGCGAAGTACGATTACGGTGCAGTTGCCGGAAAAATAGACAGCACTTCTGCGTTTGCATTCAGTGTAATTCGTTTTGCCGTTGATGACATCGCAAACACAACGCAACTCATTGATGCCGGCGGAAATCTCGATTACGATCGCATCACAACTTTTTCTGCACAGGATTATGCGTTCATTTTCTCGTATGCAAGATCAATGTCCATTCCCGGGTTATCAGTCGGTGGAAATTTCAAAATCATTCGCCGCAAGGTTGGCGATTTTGCAGGTGCATGGGGATTTGGAATTGATGCGGGTGCACAATACAGATTGGGCGAATGGCAGTTCGGTGCAGTGATGCGCGATGTGACTTCTACGTTCAATGCCTGGAGCTACACACTTTCTCAGGAAATGATTGACGCGTTCCAACAAACCGGAAATGAAATTCCTAAAAATGGTTTGGAGCTTACCATGCCGCGATTGATTATCGGTGTGAGCAGAACATGGACGTTTGGAAAGAAAGAACAGTTTTCTGCTGGTGGAGAATTCGATATGATCAATACATTCGACGGAGAACGCAATGTCATTCTGAAAACACCATTCTGGAGTATGGAACCGATTCTCGGTCTTGAAGGTGGTTTCAAAAACCTGATTTTCCTTCGCGCAGGTATCAGCAACATTCAGAAAGCAAAAGACATTCTCGGAAGTCCGGTCACAACATTCCAACCGAATTTCGGATTAGGTATAAAAATTAAATCGGTGTCGATTGACTACTCCCTCACAGATATCGGCGATCAGTCAGTTGCACTATACTCGAATGTCTTCTCGTTGCGACTCGATCTCGACAGAAGAAAATAACCCCACGGATCGGGCGGTCCGTAAATGAATTGCATGAAGCAGCTATACGCGCTGATCGTTTCATTACTGGCTGTTCTTCCTGCTGTTTCACAAACACGCGGGAACGAGTGGATCGATTATTCCCAGAAGTATCTGAAGATTAAAGTTGCTGCGAATGGAATTTATCGCATCGACTCTACTGCACTTTCAAATGCCATTGCTCCTACCGGATTTTCACTTGCGTTAATTGATCCACGCAATTTTCAGCTATTCGCGAATGGTGTCGAAGAATACATTTTCGTGAACGGAGAAGGCGATGGTGTGTTCAACACTGGCGACTATATCGAATTCATCGGCAGAAGAAACACCGGTGCGAAAGACGCAGAGTTGTACAACAACACGACGCAACTGAATCCCTACTTCAGTTTATTCACGGATACCACGACGTATTTCCTGACGTGGAATTCGAGCACCAGCAATCGTCGTTTAACTGTGACGAATGATACAACGTTCAGCACGTATACACTATCGACGTACTTCATGAACGAAGAACTCTTCGCAGGCGGACAAGTTTACCTTCCCGGAAAAAGTGATCCGCAAGGCATGACAGATCCTGAATACCTGGATGATGAAGGCTTTTACTATTACGATGCAGGATACGGCGGACCACAAACGTTTAACCTGAATTCTCAATTCGCCGATCCATCCGGACCTGCAGCTGTTGCACGTTTGCGTGTGGGAACTCACTCGAATGATTGGAACATCGGGAACGACAATGATATTCAGATTACTTATCCCACTTCTGTCTTCGATACCATTTACGATGGCTTTGCAGCAGCAACTTATTCCAATACGTTTCCGGTCACTGCATTGGGCGCAACGACCACACCATTCACAGTAAATAATGTGAACATTTTCAATTCAGTGTCATCAGGACGCTATGCACTTGCATGGATCACGCTGAAGTATCCGCACACGTTCAACATGGAGTCGCGCACTTTCTTCCGTGGATTTCTTCCGGATCACGCATCACAAAGTAAATCGCGCATTGCAGCTGTTAATATGGGTGGAAGCGGTATCCCACGCTACTACGATTTGCACAATCACGAACGTATTGATGGCGTACTCACTGGAAATGGATACGAGTTCCTCATCAACAACGGCAATGGCAGCGAAAAAGAATTCGTGATGTCCACCGACGGCAACGCGATTGCGGTCACAAACATTTCTCCGGTCAACACGAATGGCACCTTCACTGATTTCTCATTACTGCAAAGTGATTCCGCATTCGTAATCGTAAGCGCACCCCGTTTGTGGAATGTGGCCAACGACTACGAAACGTATCGTTCTTCAATTGCCGGTGGAAGTCGCGATGTAGTTCTTGCAAACATCTGGGAACTTTACGATCAGTTCGCGTGGGGACAAGCATACAATCCACTTGCAATTCGTCACTTCTGCGGTTACCTCAACGACACCTTCCCTACTCCACCCGCACATCTGCTACTTCTTGGAAAATCAATTGAAGGTTCAACCTCCCGTGCAGGATGGATGGGATTGAATCTTGTTCCAACCATGGGCTATCCTCCTACAGACAATACCATCACCGCGGGATTATTTACACCGGGACAATGGTCATGCGGAGTACCAACCGGACGTATTGCAGCACAAGACAGCGCAAGTGCTCAGTGGTATCTCGACAAAGTAATTGAATACGAAAACAATCAGCCTGCAGAATGGATGAAGAATGTCTTGCATTTCGGTGGAGGAACAACGGCGGGTGAACAGCAACAATTCTCCACGTATCTGAACAGCTACAAATACACCATTGAAGACACTTCATTCGGAGGAAATGTGAATTCGTACTTCAAAACCTCTTCTGCGCCGATACAGATCAATCTAAGCGACACACTTCGCGATCAGATTGAGACCGGGGTTTCCATCATGACGTTTTTCGGTCACGCATCTGGTACTGGTTTCGATCAGAGTATTGATGATCCGGCGAATTACAACAACTTCGATCGCTATCCATTGCTCATTGCGAACTCGTGTTACGCGGGTGATATTCACACCACAGGAATCAGTTCCAGTGAAGCATTCACTTTGCTCGATGGAAAAGGAACAATTGGCTACATCGCATCAGTGAGTTTGGGAAGTCCGCCATTCCTGGATGTGTACTCCAGTGGCTTGTACCGCGGAATTGGTGATACACTTTACGGAAGAAGCATTGGCGAGTGTATGCAGTATGCTACAAATCGCGCACAACAGGTTTCCAGCTTTCCTACAATGAAATTTACTGCGCAGGAAATGACATTGCAAGGTGATCCATCGGTTGTGATTAATTCGTTCACACAACCTGACTACGCTATCTCCACTGCAGATGTGTATTTTGATGTTGCAACACATCCGGATTCTATCATCGTTCATGCCGTGATGACAAACATTGGCAAAGCAATTTCCGACACGATGATTGTTCGCATTCAACGCGATTTCCCAAATGGTGATACTGCAGTTTACTATACGCAGGTACCAACTCCGAAATTCAAAGACACACTGGCAGTGACCATGCCGCTGGACATTCAGAATGCAGTTGGGTTGAACAACTTCACCGTATGGCTCGATTACTACGGACAAATTCCTGAGTTGAATGAAATGAACAACCGGAATTCACCTCCCGCACAACTACTCATTCGCGGAAGTGCAATTGTTCCGATCTATCCGTACAACTTCGCCGTGATACAGACTGATACAGTGACGTTGAAAGCATCAACCATCAATCCGATGGAACCTTTTCGTTCGTGGAGATTCCAGATTGACACGACAGATTTATTCAACTCACCTTTCCTCCAAAGTCAACAGGTGTTTGATTCGGGTGGAGTTGTGCAGTGGCATCCGAATTTCAATTTCACCGACAGCACGGTTTACTTCTGGCGTGTGAGCCCCGATTCACTTGTCCCTGGAGACGGATTCTTGTGGCAACCGCATTCCTTCCAGTACATCGCTGGGCAAACGGGTTGGGGACAAGACCACATTTACCAATACACAAACGATGGTTATCAGTTTGTGAAACTGAATAGGCAACAAAGAGAATTCGAGTTCGTGGATGACGTGAAAGTGTTGTCGGTAAAAGATGGTGTGTATGGATTTCCCAACATCGTTTGGAATGAAGTGTATTACAAACTCAACGGGGCTACACAACATATTTTCTCGTGTACACCTGCGTTCGGTCAGTCGGGAGCTGCAATTGCAGTGATTGATCCAGTAACCGGAATGCCATGGTCGCACAACGACACAATCGTCGGACAATATCCGAACGGTGTATTGAACTGTGTTGGTGCAAATCAAGTGTTGTATGCATTCGATTTCATGGATCCGGATCAAACGAACCGTGATCTGATGCGCGATTTCATCAACGGAATTCCTAACGGTCATTACGTGCTTGTGTACAGCCAGTATCTGCATCACAACACATCGTATGACTTGTCATTGCAAAATGCGTTACAGGGAATCGGAAGTAATGTCGTTGCCGGCGCTGCAATTCCCGATACACTTCCATGGATTGTGTGGGGAGTGAAAGGCGCAGCTCCGGGAACTGCAACTGAAGTTGTGGGCACACTCGCGAATCAATACATCTATCTAACCGATACGTTCCAGACGAATTGGAATTCCGGTTTTGTTGCGTCGCCGTTGATCGGACCGGCACAAAGTTGGGGCTCACTCCATTGGAAGCAACACGCATCTGAAGTTCCGGATTACGACAGCGTTTATCTTGAAGTAATCGGTGTGCGAATGGACGGAACAACACAACAGCTCCTCGTGCTTGAAGAAGATTCTACGGATTATTACAATCTCGGTTCGCTCATACCAGCAGGAATGTATCCGTATTTGCGATTAGTTGCGCACATGAAAGACGACACATCGCGTACACCACCACAACTCGATCGTTGGCACGTATTGTTCACACCTTGGCCTGATGCTGCAGTGAATCCGCAGTTGACGCACACATTCTACAACGATTCATTGCAGGAAGGCGACACTGCACGCTTCACTGTTGGTATTGAAAATGTAACGCCGTGGGCTTTCACCGATAGTATGCTCATCGAATCGTGGATCATTGATGAAAATCGTGTGCGTCACGATTTGCCTCCGTTGCTACGTGCTCCATCTTTCTTCGGAAACACGTGGTATCCGCAAACGATTAATGTGAGCACAGAAGGTTATCCGGGCTACAACGAATTGTGGATGGAAATCAATCCGCTCGGCGATCTGAACACGCAACCGGAATACGTTCACTTCAACAACGTAATCATGACACCGTTCTTCGTCGGAACTGATCATGTTAATCCCTTGATGGATGTTACGTTCGATGGTGTACACATTCTTGATGGTGACATCATTTCCGGAAAGCCAACAATTCTGATTTCACTGAAAGATGAAAACCAATTCCTGGCGCTGAATGACACGAACGACTTTCAGGTATTTCTCAGAAGTCCTTCGCAAGGCGTTGCACAATTAATTCCGTGGAGTAGTGAAATGATGTTCACTCCTGCGCAGTTGCCGAACAACAGTGCGAAGATTGTGTACACTCCTACGCTACTTGAAGATGGAGTTTACGAATTGATTGTGCAGGCAAAAGACCGTTCTGACAACGCAAGCGGCATGATTGACTACAACATCACGTTTGAAGTCATCAACAAAGCAACGATCACCAATGTATTGAACTACCCGAATCCGTTCTCGACTTCCACACGCTTTGTCTTCACGCTCACCGGTAGTCAGGTTCCTGATGTGTTTACCATCCAGATCATGACCATCACCGGAAAAGTCGTTCGTGAAATTGACAAAGATGAACTCGGCAATCTTCACATCGGACGCAACGTCACTGATTATGCATGGGATGGACTCGATGAATTCGGCGACCCGCTCGCGAACGGCGTTTATCTCTATCGCGTGATCACCCGCATGAATGGTGAAGCCATCGAACAACGCGAAAGCGGAGCCGATCCGTATATCATGAATGGTTGGGGGAAGATGTACTTAATGCGTTAATTGGAACGCGGATGTTGAAGCCCAACGTTTTCAAGGCCTCGCCCGGATCATTGCGGTATATAGAAAAGACAGGAAAAGGATTTTATGAGATAGATTTGTTAAGCCTATCTCATAAAATCCAATACCGAAATCTTCAATTACTCAGACCCATCCGAGAGAGCGACTAACAACCTTCGTACATAAAAATCCGCGTTCCTTTTAAACTTCCGTCACTACCTAACGTCATATAGTCATGAAAAGACTCCTTCTCCTCACCCTCGTGCTCCTCACATTCGGAGCTTACACTGAACTAGACGCTCAACGCGGTCCCCGCAAAAACCATCCGGTTGCAGCACATCGGGCAGACAAGATGCGTGCGAAACGCGTTTTGCGTCGTACGGCAATTGTAATTCGTCACGCGCAAACGTGTTTGCAGCAGAACAAGAACTACACCGGCGATCTCGCGCGATCTGTTGCGCATCAGCGTTTTGCACGTAAACTCTACTTCGATGGAAAATATTTACGCGCTATGCATCAGTCGCGTCGTGCACGACAATTGGCGTTGCTTTCTATTCAAGCTAACAAAGGCTCGGAGCCCGCTGGTTCTGCCAACGAGAAAGAAGATGACGATATCATGAATGCTGAGAAAGTTTCTGATACCGAGCTCGATGCAGAACTGGAAAAGAACTCGCCGGGCTATTCTCAGAAGGATGAAGATTTTGTGAATGCGGCTCTTGAAGAGATTGACCTTGCAGACATGGAGTGAAAGCCGCAGTAGCAGTCGCAGTAGCAGTCGGTTAACAGTTTACTGCACACTGACTGCAACTGCCACTGCGACTGATTACTATCTTTGCCCTCATGCGAGGCAGACTCTTCCTGTACACATTCATATCCGGCCTACTCTTCTTCCTCGCCTGGCCGGTAAAAGGATTTCCGTTTCTGCTTTTTGTTGCTTTCGTGCCCCTGCTGATGATTCAACATTACATCAGCACCGACAATCGTTTACGCGCGCGACATCTTTTCTTCTATTCTTACCTCGTATTCCTCATGTGGAATGTTGGCGCAACCTGGTGGGTAGCCTGTATTCACACCGGACAGGAAGCCGCTTACGGAGCTTTCGCAGCGAATTCCTTGTTGATGGCATTCACATTTCTGGTTTATCACAAAGTAAAACGTGCACTGCCCGAACGTTATGGAACCTTCGCATTAATACCACTCTGGGTTTGCTTCGAATTTCTTCACCACGATTGGGATTTAACCTGGCCCTGGCTCACACTCGGAAACGGTTTTGCTTCGTGGAATGAATGTGTTCAGTGGTATGAGTACACCGGAACGTTCGGAGGAAGCTTCTGGGTTCTCCTCATCAACGTTTTGATTTTCGATTTGTGGATTTACAGAAACACCTTGCTGCGTCCGTTTAAACGCAAGCTCATCTACATATCGTCGCTTGCATTCGTGATTATTTTTCCGCTGGTAAGCTCCCTAATCATTTACAATTCCGTTGATCCACAAAAAGGTGACCTGAGTATTGACGTAGTTGTAGTTCAGCCGTCAATTGATCCTTATGAGAAGTTTGGCGCCTTGTACCGCGAACAGCTCGAGAAAATGCTGGCACTCGCCGAAGAAAAAATCGATACGAGTGTTGATTATGTTCTGCTTCCTGAGACTGCGTTGACTGAAAGTTTCTGGGAGAACGACATGCAGTATTCTGTGAGCATTAGACGATTGTATGAGTATCGTTCCAACTATCCGAATCTTGCCATCGTTACTGGTGCGGCAACAGGACGCTTTTTCATCAATGGAGAAACACCAACCGCGGCGGCACGCAAATTCAAACAGCAGGAAGGTTGGCATGAAAGCTACAACACAGCTTTGCAGATCGATACAACACACAAATTTTCCATTTACCACAAATCGAAATTGGTGCCGGGAAGTGAGAAGCTCCCTTTTCCATGGCTGTTCGGCTACTTCGAAAACTTTGCAATGGATTTGGGTGGCACGGTTGGAACACTTGGAATACAGGACGAACGCAGTGTGTTCTATCATCCAGGTAACAAAACCGGAATTGCTCCAGTAATTTGTTACGAATCCATTTACGGAGAGTACGTGAGTGAGTACATTAACAATGGCGCTCGATTCATATTTATCATGACCAACGATGGGTGGTGGGACGATACTCCAGGCTATCATCAACATCTCGCATACGCAACGCTTCGCGCTATTGAAACCAGAAAAAGCATTGCACGTTCTGCTAACACCGGAACATCTTGTTTCATCAACATGCGTGGAGAAGTTGAGCAACCACAAGCATGGTATGCTGAAACAGCGATTCGTCAGAAAATCTATTCTTCCAACGATCTGACCTTTTACACGAAGCACGGCGATTACATTGCTAACTTCTGCAAATGGCTCACCTGGGGATTGATCGCATGGTTCTTTGTGCGACTTTTCATGCAATTCCGCAAAAAAGGCAATAAGTCCGCATAATTTCCCGTTAAAATGTGTGGATTCAGCACGGATTTTGCATCCTACCACTGAACCTGAAGGAATGTTAACTGTACAGGTTCATACAGTGAAATCTGGTAACTTTAGAACTGAGTACTCATGAGAAAGTCGTTACTGCTTCTTCTTGCTTTTTTTCCGCTAACGTTCTTCGCGCAAAATCTGATGCGTAATGGTGGATTCGAAAGCACCAACACGAATGTGATCAATACGTGGCTGAAAGAAAATCCGGTGGGAACGCAACTCGTGGAAGGTTGGAAAACTCCGACGCTTGCCACTCCTGATTTTTACAATTCAGATCAATCGACCTGCGACGGTTTTCCTGTTGCAGCTGCCCGTACAGGAACAGGTCGGGCGGCGATAATCTGCGGAATGCAGAATCAGCTGCCGGGCGTACGCAACTATAAAGAATATCTGCAAGGCGAATTGACTTCACCACTGGAGTCGGGCAAAGAATATCGGGTGAGCTTTTGGGTTGCGCTCGATTGTGCTTCACCTCAGGCTTCAACCGGAATTGGTGCATACCTCACAGACGAACGTGTTACGCAACAGTCGAAAGAGCGATTACCATTCAAGCCGCAGGTGATTTCATACGAACACATCACTTACGAAGATGGTTGGACATTAATCTCCGGAACTTTCAAAGCGCATGGGGGCGAGAAGTACATTACGCTTGGAAGTTATTCGGATACGGCAATAATCGATCTTGCTTCATTGGGATCAAGACCAATGACGTTCATTGCATCCCCGCACATTGGAATGCATGTGTACTACTACATGGATGATGTGTGCGTTTCCCTTGCAGATCAGGAATCCTGTGATTGCAAAAAAGTTTCCGGTCAGCAAACCACAAGCGAATATTATTTCTTCGTGCTCGATGCTTCAAACTCCATGAACGAGTCGGGAAAACTTGACGAAATGAAAGAGCAGATTCTCAAGTTTGCTGATAGCATTGATGCGAGAAACAAAATCGCTGTCATGATTTTCGCTGAAGCACCTTCTCTTATATTGCCGTTTACCGCTGCTAACGAGCACAAGATCATTCAGAAGAAAATCAGCAAGATGAAAGCGAAAGGTGGCACCAATGGCGACCTTGCAATTAAGCGTATGTACAAGTATATCGACAGCATCAATTTGCCTGAACAATGTCACGTGATTTTTGCGACCGACGGAATCTTCCGCATCAGCAAGAATACGAAAGCGGAAGCCGATAGTGTGCTCATCCGAACGAAAACTTCTTTTTGTGTATTGCAGTTCGGGGATCAGAAAAACGAAGACCTCGAAGAAATTGCCAACACCGTGGAAGAGGGACTTTTTGTAATGGCTAACGACAATAACTTGTCTGAGGTTTTAGCCCAGCAGCGTCCGGAGATTGAACAGTTCATAGAGAAACCTTCTACGGTTTACTACACAGAAATATCCAGCGATATTGATCCGATGCTGCTTCAGATCATGATTGCCTCAAATCCAGGTGATCAGTTCATGAAGATTCCGAGGATTGGAAGGGAGTAGGCAAGTCAGCAGAATATCCGGGTGCAGCGCGCTAAGGATTTATCACTTCACTTCCCGGATATTTGACTGCCGACTGACAGACTGCCCCACTGCCTACCTATCTTTGCGGCACAATGAAAACCGGCGTCCTCCTCATCAATCTCGGCACACCCGATAGTCCTTCAACAGCAGATGTACGCAAGTACCTGCGCGAATTTTTGATGGACCCAAAAGTGATCGACATCAATCCGGTGTCGCGTTGGATGCTCATCAATCTCATCATCGCTCCTACGCGTGCGCCTAAGTCAGCTGCATTGTACAAAACAATCTGGACCGATGAAGGTTCTCCGCTTTTGTTTCATGGAGAAAAACTCACGAAGAAAGTTCAGGCTCTTCTCGGCAATGACACTCCGGTTGTTCTGGGAATGCGATACCAGAGTCCGTCGTTGAAGAAAGCACTGATTGAATTGCGCGATCAGAAAGTTGACCGCATCATTGCACTTCCTCTTTACCCGCAATATTCTTCCGCAGCAACCGGCTCAACGATTGATGAACTGAACGATCTCAAAAAAGAAATCAAGGGTCTGCCCGAAATGAAAATTATTGAGCGGTTTCATCATCTTCCCGAATTTCTTGACGCGATGATTGATGTTGCGAAACAATATGATCACACACAATACGATCACGTGATGTTTAGCTTTCACGGTGTTCCGGAACGACAGATCACAAAAACTTCAGTGGAACTCGGTGACGGCAAATGCAGTTTCGGTTCATGCTGTGAAGTGATTACTGATCGCAACAAATATTGCTATCGTGCAAATTGCATTCAAACGGCGCGTGAGCTTGCAAAGCGTTTAAACATTCCGAAAGAACGTTACACCATTTGTTTTCAGTCGCGCCTGGGACGTACTCCATGGCTGCAACCGTTCTCAGATCATGTGGTAACTGACCTCGCCAAACAAGGGAAGAAAAAAATACTCGCCTTCTCTCCTGCATTCGTTGCCGATTGCCTCGAAACCATTCACGAAATTGCCGTTGAATACGATGAGCTATTCCGTGAGCATGGAGGAGAAAAAGTTCAGCTGGTTCCTTCCTTAAACAGCAATGATTCCTGGGCAGAAGCTCTGCGGAAAATTATCCTCGCGAATTAATTCTTAGCGCCGAATAAACCTCGGCTGGCGACTGTATTTTTTTGCAGTTTTACAGTGTGAAACGCACGTGGAAGCAATTGCCAGATCTGAATTCAAACGACAGTGAAAAACTGCATCGTTTGTTTCTTCGGTATGATGTGGCAGTTTCCTACAGCGGTGATGGATGGAAAGGCGGTCCACTCATGGGATTTGGTTCCATCTCCCCGGCACAATCGCTCACAAATATGGAAGCTTTTCAAAGCAACGATTTTGTCTTCGGACACGTTGCTTATGACGTAGCGAGCGATCAGTCAGACACCGGAGACGGATTTGCTGCTCTCCATTTTTTCATTCCGAAAATTGTCCTTCGCAAAGAAGTCGGTGAATGGATCGCCGGATATCACAATGAAACTGATCTTGCGGAATTCACACACAAGCTGAATCAGGACGCGCAGGTTACGTTCACGATGAATTCAATCACGTTGAATGCTACAACCAGTCGCGAAGAATATCTGAAACAATGCCGTTCATTGCTCAGGCACATTCAGCGTGGCGACATTTACGAGATCAACTACTGCATTGATTTCACCGGGAACGAGGGTGCGTTTAATCCGGTAACTGTGTTTCAACAACTCAATACCCTTTCAGAAGCACCGATGTCGGTTCTATATCGCAACGGAAATTCATGGCTCATGTGTGCGAGTCCGGAAAGATTCATTGCGCGAACAGGAAATAAACTGATTTCTCAGCCCATCAAAGGAACAAATCGTCGCGGTACAAATGCCGATGAGGATAATTCCCTTCGCGATAAACTCTACAACGATCCAAAAGAACGTAGCGAGAATGTGATGATTGTCGATCTGGTGCGAAATGATTTATCACGTTTGGCCACCCGAGGCAGTGTGAAAGTATCAGAACTTTTTGGCATCCACACATTTAAAACAGTTCACCAGATGGTTTCTACTGTTGAATGTGAGCTGAAGCCGGAAAGTACTTTCAAATCAATCATCGATGCCACTTTTCCAATGGGTTCCATGACGGGAGCTCCGAAAATCAGTGCGATGAAACTTGCCGAAACGCATGAGGCACAACCACGAGGCATCTACTCAGGCACAGTTGGCTTCATTCTGCCCAACGGTGACTTTGATTTCAATGTAGTGATTCGCAGTATATCGTGGAACTCAGCTAGTGGAGAGGTTTCTGCAAAAGCCGGAGGAGCGATTACGGCGAATAGTGATCCGGAATTGGAATATGAGGAGTGCTTGCTGAAGGCGAGGGCGATGATTGCGGCTTTGAACCCTGCAATGGTTTAACCCTTGCAGGGTGTTCAATTATCCGTTTTCAAACGTTTGTTACCGACTAGTTCCAAAACCTTGGTGTAACTCGCGCGCGCGCATAACCCTCCAAGGGTTAAACCCTTGCAGCGTTATCGTAACTTCGCGCTGTGCTATCCACGGATTACATCCTTCACATCCTCAAAACCGAGTGCGCCTACAAACACGGCGACTCAGTTCTCGTTGGTGTTTCCGGCGGAGCAGATTCGGTTGCACTGCTGCATTTACTTCAAGCGGCAAATGTTCCTGTTGCTGCAGCACATGTGAATTACGGATTGCGCGGTGATGAATCAGATGGCGACGAAAAGTTTGTGAGTGAGTTGTGCGCGAAATTGAATGTGCCACTTTATACGCGGCAGACAAATCGTTCTGCGCTGGAAGCATTGCACAACAATTTGCAGAAAGCCGCACGCACGTTTCGTTTTTCATTCTTCGATGAGATTGCCAGCAAAGAATCGATGAACTTCATTGCGCTCGCGCATCATGCCGATGATCAACTTGAAACTGTTCTTATAAATTTTCTGCGTGGTTCCGGACTAAGTGGCATGACAGGCATGAGCTTCATTGATCCATATGATGGCGTGTATATTCGTCCTATGCTCGATGTTAACCGGGAAGAAATTGAAAAATATCTCCGCAGGCATAATCTGGAATGGCGTGAAGATTCTTCCAATCAAACCGACGACTATCTGCGCAACCGAATCCGTCACAACGTTATTCCTGCAATCAATTCGGTGGATGAACGCGACGGAAAAGGATGGAAGCATACGATTCATCAGCTTTCGAATATCAACGCATTAGTCGGAACGATCATCATGTCGTTGGTGAAGAATGTTCCGGGCGAAAACGGATTAACTTTTCAGATTTCCCGAAATGATTTACTGGAATATGCGAATCCTGAAATCGTTTTCAATTCCATTTTGCATTCCTTTGGATTCACCATCAGTTTTAACGAGACAGAATTTCCCTTGCTACTTAAGCAGCAGGTTGGGAAGAAATATTTCTCAGGAAACATGCAACTTACCGTCGATCGCGAACGTTGGATCGTTTCGGAGAATGGAACTTCACAGCGACAGGGATTTGATCTTGCTGTCGGAGAAGAAATACATGGTTGGGAGTGTTCGGAAAAAATAATTGAAAATCCAGCCGCATTTTCTGGCTTCGAAGCGGTCCTCAATTCGAACTATAAAGACGAAGCGATTGCAGTCCGCACCTGGAAACATGGAGATCAGTTACAGCCATTCGGTTTTAGCGGCACCAAAAAAGTGAGTGATGTACTCACGGAAATAAAAGTGCCGTCGAATGAAAAGGAATATTACCCGGTGCTCACGATCAATGACGAAGTTGCATGGATTCCCGGTTACCGAATCGCTGAAAAATATAAAGTCACTCCCGAAACAAAATCCGTACTTCACATCAAATGGAACAGATGAAGTTCGAAGAGCAGCAGTACCACGGACTCAATCGTCACTCTCTTGTAAGACGATTGTTGCTTGCGGTGTTTTGTTTTGTGACTTACTACTGGAGCGAAAACCCAAAGCCGGTGGTTGTTGGTGAGCTTCGCATCGGAGAATATCCCGGTGACGTGCAGTACGGAACGCTTTTCTTCGTGCTGGGAATAGCGATGATTGCTTTGTCGGTGCTTCTGCTTTTCGTCCCACACATGAAAGTGCTCGTGAGCGACACGGAAATTATTCTGCAGGGAAAATTTCCTCCGCGGATGGTGCGCATTCCCCTTTCGGCCATTCAAAGTGTACGGAAAGTCCAGATTCGTCCATCTATTTTCAATCGCCCCGTATTTAATTTGTTAACCAAAAATCGGGTGCGATTCTACACTTGGGGAAACGAAATGATTGAAATCACCTCAAAAGAAGGACAGGTCTACCGGATCGGGACTCAAAAGGCAAACGAGTTCTACACCCGGTTGAAAACAGCAGCGGATTCTTCTATTGACTCGTGAACCTTTAAGAGGTAGCTTCGTTAAAGAACAGTTGCCTTAGGCATGCGTGTTTTTATTGGATGTGATACCGGCTTGACGAATGTGGTATCAATGAAGACCCTGCCGGAAGTCATATGTGCAGAAGTTCACCAAACACACACACTCAAACCCATGAGCACAGCTACAAACGCATTGGTTATTGACAAAGAAACTGTCCGTGACCTCAGTTTTCCAAAAGATGACGTACTTCTCACTCCCGAAGAAAAACGTCAAAGAAGACTTACACTAGACCGGGCACTCATCCTGGGAAATGTTGACCATTCGAAGGTCAGGATCTATTTCTCCGACAGCGATGGTTTCAAACAAGTAGAAACAACCATCTGGGCTGTTACCGAAGAACGAATCATTCTGAAAAGCGGGATGGTCATTCCTATCAGACGAATACACGAAGTGGTAACCTAAACCGCAGAATTCGTCGAAAACGCCGGTTTACTCACAAACATTTCTTTGTTAATAACTTTTTCTGCCTATATTTGATCTGAAGCAGGAGGCACTAATACCTGCAATCTTTTTAACCTAAACCGCTGATAATGAGAACTTCAGGTAAAGTTCCCGCAGTAATTGTTACACTCGTACTAATGGGATCGCTTTTCTTTTTGGGAAGCTTTACTCAAACGAACGCAGTGCGCATGAAATGGACCAGCTACGTAATACACCAGCAGAATGGCGAAGCTGATGTACACTTTGTGGGTACAATTCCGAACGGATGGAAGATCTATTCCAAAACTATGGAAGGCATGACAGGTCCTTTGGCTACGACTTTCGAGTTCGATCCATCAGACTCATACGAGTTGGCGGGTGATATCGCTGAGTCGGGCAAGTCAACCAAGTTCTTTGATTCCCAGTATGGATTTGAAGTATCGTGCCTTGAGGGCCAGGTACATTATATCCAGCACATCAAGATTAAAGATGGTCACGATGCGTTTGTAATTAAAGCGGTTGTGAACTATATGCTGAATCGGACAGGTGAATCACTTTCGCCGGACGACGAAGACTTCGAAATCACAATTCAGTAAGTAAAACAAGTATCTGCCGGAAGGTGAATTTGTGTTCGTCGTAACATTTGCAACGTTCACCGCAACTCTTTCAGCACGATCAGGTTTAGGTTAGAATCCGTCAAAGATTCTTTCGTTAATGCTTACTAATAACCTATTAAACGTGTTGAGATAAGCCTATTTTTGGCACTCAACACGTTTCATTTTTTTGGAGAGGTATGAAGATTAAAAAATGGATCCTTCCGGTAATTGCACTGCTGATTGCAATTCCAACATTGGTATCGGCGCAAGGAAAACCCAACCTGCACGTTTCGTGGACTTACACGGTAAAGCCATTGAGTGATTGCGAATTCGATCTCATTTTCACGGCGACGATTGAAAAGGATTGGCATTTATATTCACAGATTCCGGTAACAGATGGTCCACTGCCAACTGTTTTCATGTTCGATCCTTCCCTTGATTATAAATTGGTTGGTAAAACTTCAGAACCCAAGCCAATTGAAAAGGAAGAAGAGGTTTTCGGTCCTGGAATTATCATCAAGTACTTCGAGAACAAAGCTGTATTTCATCAGAAAGTCAAAGCGCTTTCCAATAAACCATTCAAGATAACAGGAGCAATTGATGGTATGGCTTGCAGCGATATGCAATGTGTCAATTTCTTCCCCTATCCCATCTTTTCTTTCGACATTCCTCTTTGCAGCGGGGGAGCAACTACAACTGCAACGGATAGTTTTCCAAAATTCGATTCTGTTAAGTGGCAGCACACGCAAGATTCAATTCGCATTCGGAAAGAAGATTCAACACGTAAAGCCGACAGCATTAAAAACAATGGCCAACCAAAAAATGGTGACGCCAATTCAGCTGGCACGCTTAAACAAGGAGGTACATCTGTTTGGGCGGCTTTCGGTGGAGGATTTATTGGAGGATTGCTCGCCTTAATTACTCCGTGTGTATTTCCAATGATTCCAATGACGGTGAGTTTCTTCACAAAGCGGGCAAAGAACCGTAAGAAAGGAATTCGCGACGCGATTATTTATGCATTTTCAATCGTTGCAATTTATGTTTCACTTGGGTTGTTGGTTACACTTGCTACAGGAAATCCCCAAACACTGAACCAACTCTCTGCTAACATTTGGTTCAACCTTATCTTCTTCGCGGTATTCGTCGTCTTCGGGATTTCATTTTTGGGTGCATTTGAAATTACACTGCCCTCCGCATTCGTGAACAAAATTGATCGCGCATCCGATAAAGGTGGATTGCTTGGAATATTCTTCATGGCATTCACCCTTTCGCTCGTGTCATTTTCATGCACAGGTCCAATAGTTGGAACGGCGTTGGTTGAAGCAACAAAAGCAGGGATCACAGGACCGCTGTTTGTAATGCTCGGATTTTCAATTGCGCTTGCTTTGCCGTTCATGTTGTTCGCGATGTTCCCGGGATGGCTGAACTCACTTCCAAAATCAGGAGGATGGCTTAATTCAGTAAAGGTTGTAATGGGGCTCCTTGAATTTGCATTGGCATTAAAGTTTCTTTCGAATGTCGATTTGTCGTACCACTGGGGAATAATTACACGTGAAGTATTCATCGCGATGTGGATCGTGTGCTTCTCATTGATCGGATTTTATCTTCTGGGCAAAATCAAATTCTCCCACGATAGCGATTTGCCACATGTTTCAGTTCCACGAACCATATTCGCAATTTTCACTTTCGCATTTGTGGTGTATCTGATTCCTGGAATGTGGGGCGCACCAATACGAATGCTAAGTGGAATTCTGCCACCGTCGTATTACAGCGAGAATATTGAAATGTTTAGTGGTGGTGGATCGGTAATGACAACGAACGATTCATTACCAGAGGGAATTGATCCTTCGCACTGTCCGCTCAATCTGAATTGCTTCCACGAATACGATAAAGCACTCGCATACGCGAAGAAAATGAACAAACCTCTCTTCGTCGATTTCACTGGATACAATTGCGCAAATTGTCGACGCATGGAAGACAATGTGTGGCCAGATCCTTCTGTCAAGAAGCAATTGGAAAGCGACTACATTGTTGTTTCACTGTACTGTGACGATAAAGAGGAGCTTCCCGATAATCTGAAGTACACGACTGAAGGAGGAATTAAAATTGATACGTGGGGACACAAATGGAGTCAGATGCAGATCGATCGATATGGTCTAAACGGACAGCCGACATATGTGTTGCTAGATCACGATGAGAAACTCCTTTACGCTCCGATTCCTTACACTCCGGATATTGAAGAATATGCGAAACTGCTTAAGGACGGTGTAGCGAAGTTCAACGGAATACACGGTAAATAACAAAACGCCTCGACGATAGAACGTCGGGGCGTTTTTATTTATGAATTAATGCGTCGGTTTTCTCAACTCAAAATTCTTTCCGAGGTATACACGTCTCACTTGTTCGTCCGCTGCCAGTTCTTCTGCAGTGCCGGCTTTCAGGATTTTTCCTTCGAACAATAAGTAAGCCCGATCGGTAATCGTGAGTGTTTCGTGTACGTTGTGATCGGTGATGAGAATACCGATGTTCTTTCTTTTCAAGCCGTAAACTACCTGCTGAATATCTTCCACCGCAATCGGATCGACTCCGGCAAATGGTTCATCGAGGAGAATAAATTTCGGATCGTTGGCAAGTGCGCGTGCAATTTCGGTTCTGCGTCGCTCTCCACCCGAAAGTGCATCACCATTATTCTTGCGAATGTGCTGCAAACCGAATTCATCCAAAAGTGTTTCGAGCTTATTAGCCTGTTCACCTTTTGTAAGCTTCGTCATTTCCAGCACGGCCTTAATGTTTGACTCTACCGTAAGCTTGCGAAACACAGAAGCTTCCTGTGCGAGATAACCGATTCCACGTTGCGCGCGCCGATACATCGGTTCACGTGTGATGTCGACATCGTCAAGATAAACCTTACCGGAATTCGGCTGAATCATTCCTACAATCATGTAGAAAGAAGTGGTTTTCCCTGCTCCGTTCGGACCAAGCAATCCAACAATTTCACCTTGTCTTACTTCAATAGAAACGCCTTGCACTACTGTGCGGCTTTTATATTTTTTGATGATGTTGGTTGCTCCGAGAATCACAGCACAAAGGTATGAGGAATGGGTAATGAGGGACGTGGAATGCGCATTATTATGAAGAGTTAACCAATCAGAATAATACTTGTAATGAAATACGGATTCCGCTGTACCAGGCAGTATTTACACCGGGCAGATCGCGATAATTCACCCGATAAAAATAGTCGACGCGGAAGAAACGAAAGATATTCTCGACGCCAAGTCCCCATTCCATAAACGGACGTTTGTTCAGCGAATGCAAGGTGGTTGGAAATGCAAGCACATCTGTATTCGCCGTATTTACACTACCGAACACGCAACGGAACGAAGCAACCTCACGCCATTTGAGTTTACGCATCAGTGGAATTTTGTTCAGGAAGAAACCGTCGAAGTGATGAATAAGAGTTGCCATTGCATACTGATCGCTGGCGAATTCATAATAATTCATCGTGTTGAAAGAGGCCCAATCGTACACGTAGGTCTGGTTACCCGGATGCAGAATCATAAGCGGGTAAGGCAAAGTTCCCCAGATTTTTCCTGCTTCCAGAATGTAGTTCGTATAACCAATCGGGTTAATGCGAATACGGTCATCCAGATTTATACTGAGCTTGTGATAGGAGTAATCGGAATCGAAAACTCCTTTCAATCCGGCAACATACTGAACCTGTATAATCGGAAAACGAGTACCCATACTTACGCGGGAGAAAACACCTTCCACATATTTCTCATCCCACGCGAAACGCAATTGAGTTCTGATCTCCGATGTGTGAATGCCTGGTTTATACTGGCGCTCACCGGTAACAGAACTGATGTGATAATAAGAAGTATCATTCAACGGATACATACTTCGGTTCACAAGCGACATTCGCATATTGAAGCCCACCCACCAGTCGCGCTCATACCAAACTTCATATTGCTCAACACGTGTCATGTTGTTCAATGGATTCGTCCGGAACAACGAAGCAAGAGCGTTGTCACTGGTAAACGCGTTATTACTGTTACCAAGAATTTCGTAGTCGTTCTTGTAATTGATTCCAACAAGTTGTCGTGGCTTCTTCGTGATGAAAGACTTGAAACCGAAATTGTATTTGAATTCTTTATCGTCCAAACCATAGGCGACATAACCACTCGCTTCGACCCATCGACTGAATGCATTGCTCGTTCGTCCACCTATTCTGAATCGCCAACCTTCAATCTGGTTTTTCGAAACGGTTTTGTACCAGGGACCATATTCCATTGGACCTACAATCTTGTAACCCGAATATCCGGTGATGATCACATCCTGCCACGTTTTGTAAATAGCCAGATTCTGCACGGAGTCAACCATGTTATAAATTCCTTCTTCACGACTGGAGAGTGTATCATGTCGCGCATTCGCCCAGAACGCACTGTCTCTCTTCTCCGCACCTTCCTCAACTATAAGATTTTCCGTTCGCGTATAGAAGTCATCTTCCTTGCATTGGTTCACAACGATATTTCGGTATGAAGTGGTTTTCCTTCCGTACAACCCGAGTTGCTTTTTACTGAGTGTCTGGAAGTCGGCAACAACACGCTCCTGCGTCAACATCCACGCGCCGGAAGTATTATCGTAATCCTGAATTACATAAAATGCTTTGCAGTAATTCAGGTTCGCATCATCCGTAATAGTCATCTCCAATCGCTTAACTGCAAATGCGGTGTCAGCAATCCACATATTACCATCGAACAGCAATTCCTGTTTACGCTTCGGTACGAACTGAATCTGGTAGCACCAATGTCCGTCTATGGAAATACTATCAATAAGATAATACTTGTAGAAGAAGGTCCCCTGATTCGAAATCGGACTCACGAAATGCTTCCCGAAGAGAATTATATTGTTCTCGTAGATGTTTACATCCTGATACATCTCTCCCGTAAACTGAGCAACCGATGCGTCCTCAATTCCGGAAACCTGTGAACCTTTGATGACTTCTTTTTTCGTCTTTGGATCTTTCCGGTAGTAAAAATCAGAAACCGATTCCGAGAAAAACATCGGGAGCTGCGGCTTTTCCATTGGATTCGTACTGTCTATACCATCGAAAATAAATTTCACCGGACGCATGATCTTAGAGTTCTGGAAATCTTCCGAGATATTGTTCAGATCGAATTCCAGTTTATTGTACGCTTCGTACTGATAGCACTCGTGCTTCTCCTTGTTATTCTCTGGTTTGTGGGCCCACACTTTTTTGAGAAGTGTAACTGCAGGATTTTCCCCCGGATAAATCGTTACTGTATTTAATGCAACGGAATTTGTTGCCAATGGAATATTCAGCGTTTGCTTTACGCCATGTTTGATGGGAAGAACTGCGGGCTTGTAACCGATGTATTGTGCTCTGATAGAATCTGCCCGTACATCAGTGTTGATGGTATAATTCCCATCGATATCACTCACAGCTCCAACCTTAGTACCAACGAGAATGATGTTCACGAAAGGCATTGGCTCCTGCGTGAGAGAATCGTAAATCTTACCGGTAATAATCGTGACTTGTCCGGCGAGATTCTGGGAGAAAAACGCGAGTGTAAAAATTAGCGCAACTGCACGTAAAAGTCGGATAATCATCAGTTACGAATATACGAACCGTTCCCTGTTTCCGGTTCCCGGTCCCCAGTGAAATCAGAGCTATTTTTCAAGAAATTACTACGAAGCGAATGGAAGGTTTTTGAAACTGATCTGTGATACCACAAATACAGGAAACCGGGAACGGGGAACTATTGCTGTTCGAGTGCCTCCCAGTATTCCACTGCCCTTCTCGTATGCGGAATCACAATCGTTCCGCCAACAATATTCGCTACAGCGAAGGTTTCGAAGATTTCGTCCTTCGTTACACCTATTTCGTGGCATTTTCCGAGGTGATACTTGATGCAATCGTCGCAGCGAAGCACCATTGAAGCGACCAATCCGAGCAATTCTTTTGTCTTCACCGGAAGTGCACCTTCCTGGTAGGTGTTGGTATCCAGATTGAACAGGCGCTTGAGAACGAGATTATCCTGGGTAAGAATTTTCTCATTCATGCGGGCACGGTAGTCGTTGAAGTCGGTTACGAGGCTCATTACAACAGTTGATTTATGATTCGATGATGGAATTATAGGATGATTAAATAGAATCTTCCAAAATATTACACTGCGCTGACTACTTACCTGAAACCCATCCGATCATTCAATCATCCGATAATCCTATCATCAGTCGGAGTCAGTCCAGATTACTCGGCAGCCAATCGTTTCTCTACGCGGGCGACAACCACAATGCTCACTTCATACAGAATCCAAAGTGGAACCGCCACCATGGTAAGTGTAAGAACATCGGTGGTAGGAGTGATAATTGCAGACACAATCAGGATCACGATGATTGCATGCTTACGATACTTTCTTAAAAAGCTGGCTGAGATAATTCCGAATCGACCAAGGAAGTACATAATGATGGGCAATTCAAACACGAGTCCCATCAGGAGCACGAGCGTTGTCACTATTGAAATGTAAGAATCCATGTTCACGTTGACATCGATGGGATCATTAATATCAATCTGATAATTGCCCAGGAAATAAACTGCCATCGGAGTCACAATCCAATAAGCAAACGCAACGCCCATCAAAAACAAAACAGACGCGTAAAAAATAAAACCACGTGCCGCCCTGATTTCTTTTTGCTGTAACGCCGGTGAGATGAATCGCCACATCTCCCAGAGCAGATAGGGGAATCCTGCTACGAGACCGGCAACAATCGACACCCACATGTGCGTTGAGAACGCATCCAGAAGCCCGATAAACTGAAAATCGAAATCGAATAGCTTGAAACACAGTGTATCACCGAATCCCCACGATTGCGAACACTCACAAAGAAATGTGTAAGTGAAAAAATCCATTTTACTCGGTCCAAGAACAATCTTGGTAAACAGGATTTCAGGGTAACAGAACGCCGCGCCCGCAAGTACAATGATTACAATTACCGAACGCACCAAATGCCATCGCAAAGATTCGATGTGACCGAGAAAAGACATTTCGCCTTCCTTGCGGTCAGAGCGTTTGGTAAAAAGTCCCATTGTGGCGCCAAAGGTAAGAAGTAGGCAAGTCCATAAGTACGTAAGTAGGCAAGTATTTACAACTCCTCACCTACTTGCCTACTTAAGACTTAAGACTTAGGACCTAGGAACTTTTTTTGCCAACGAATTCCTATCTTTCACCGCTATGCGCCGCGTCGAGCCCATTAAAACCGAAGTTTCAGACAAATCAACATCTGGTCCGGCACAGTCCGGTAAGCTGAACTACGGACTTTCCTTTTACGCAATTGCTGCGGTCATTCTTGGACTTCTCTTTTGGGCGTATTCCAAACACTTTGACAATCAGTTTGAATTCGACGACGCGCATTGCATTGTTCAGAACAGTGCACTCGACACCATGGACATCGGTGCGTTCATGACCGACCCTGCAACCTACTCTACTTTGCCAAAGAATCAGGCGTGGCGTCCTGGGATTACAATTATGAATTCTTTCGACACGATTCGCAGCGAAAACCGTGTTCCGGATCCGTTTCAGTTTCACCTGAACATTTTTATCAGCTACATCATCACGGGTGTGCTCGTATTTTTTATGCTGTTGTGGTTCGTGCGTAAATCGTTTCCTGAGCTGAAGTGGGCACACATTGCCGCGCTCCTCGGCACAGGATTATTCTGGTTGCATACTGCGAATGCGGAAACAATCAACTACGTCATTGCACGTTCCGATTCTCAATCAACACTTTTTATTGTGCTGGGAATCGTCATGTTCCAATATTCGGAACTCAGCAGGAAATATTTTCTGTTCGTAATTCCAATGGCGCTCGGATTTCTTTTCAAAGAATCTGCAATCATGCTTGCACCAATTCTCGTCGTATTCTGTTGGTTATTCACAGAAAAATTCACGAAGAATTTCCTTGTGCTCGGGGTCGCCTTTATCGCAGCCTTAATTCTTTATGGCATCTCCGCAGCAAACACACCGGAAACATGGACCCCGGGTGGAAGCAGTCCGTTCTTGTATCTCTGCACACAAGCATTTGTAATCGTTCATTACTTCTTCACGTTTGTTCTTCCTGTAAATCTCAGCGCTGATACCGATTGGACCTACGTTACATCACCCTTCGACACACGTGTGATGGCAGGAGCAGTTTTCATTTTCGCGTTGTTTGTTCTCGCAATTCGCTGGTCACGAAAACAAGAAACACGCCTGGCTTCATTTGGAATCTTTTGGTTCTTCCTTGCGCTTGCACCAACCAGCAGCGTGGTTCCGTTTTCTGAAGTGATGAACGATCACCGCATTTTCTTTCCGTTCATCGGACTGGTGATGGTCGCTGTGAATTTTGGAATTCTAGGTTACAGAAAACTGGAGTCGTTGAATTCCTCTTTCGGAAAGTTCGCAATGCAAGGTGCAATCGCTTTACTGTTGATTGGTCATGCCATCGGTACGCACACGCGTTGCGCTGTATGGGACAACAACGAAACACTCTGGACAGATGTAACGATCAAGAGTCCCAACAATGGTCGCGGTTGGATGAACTACGGGTTAGCGATCATGCCGCGCAACCTCGATAGTGCAATTCTCGCTTTCGACAAAACACTTCAGTTAAGTCCTTACTATTCTTACGCGCACATCAACATGGGAATTGCGCAAGACAGCAAAGGCAACTCTGCGCTGGCTGAACAATATTTATCGCATGCATTGCGTCTCGACAGCATCAATCCTGAAGCGTATTACTATTACGCAGAATGGCTCATCAGAAACAATCGAAGCAACGAAGCCAAATCACTTTTAGAAAAAGGATTGCAGCTAAGTCCTTCGCACGGAAGAATGGCCATGCTGCTCAATGGACTCAACAGCGGACAAAGTGGTCCATTGGGAATTGCATTGGCGAACGCAGACGCAAATCCGACTCCCGAAAATCTCTTGCAACTTAGTCTCGAATGGTACAACGCGGGAGAATATCTGCAATGCGTTCTCACTGCAGAAAAAGCAGTAGCACTGAAACCTGATTACGCAGCGGCCTGGATTAATATCTGTGCGGGTTACAACAAAATTGGAGAATTCGACAAAGCAATTGCGGCCGGCGAAAAAGCATTTGCGCTTTCACCGAACGATCAATTGGCTATAGGAAACCTGAATTTCGCGATGACGGAAAAGAAACGCTTCGATGAAATGAACGCGCAAGCGAATGCAGCTCCAACTTACGAACGCTGGATTTCATTGAGCCTCGAATGGTACAAAGCAGGAAACTTCCGCAAGAGCTTAGAGGCCGCACAGGAAGGCGTGAAGCTGAATCCAAATGATGCGACCGGATACAACAACGTTTGTGCTTCCGCTATCAAACTTGGTGAATTCGATATCGCCATTGAAGCTGGAGAAAATGCGGTGCGTTTAAAACCTGATTGGGAGTTGGCGAAAAATAATCTGGCAGAAGCGCAAAGACTAAAAGCGGCTAAATAAAACTAGTGCTGTCCGCCGTGACCGCCACCACCACGATTTTCACCTTTCTCTTCACCTCCACTGGCAATCGGCGCACGGAATTTCTTGATATTCCACGTAAACGTTAACATGAAGTACTGCGTCAACACATTCGTGCGCATGTCTTCGAAGTACGTTTCATTGATTGTTCGCGACAAGCTATTGTTCTGTTTAAGAATGTCGAATGCGCTGATCCGAACTTCGCACTGTTGCTTCTTCGCAAACTTGTAACCCACTGCAGCATTCCACAATACAAAATCCTGATTGAACCCAGCACCGAGACCCCGGTACCGCGTGTAATTCACATCGGTGTTGAACAGGAATCCGGAACCGATAATCCAGTTGAACTTCGCAGATGGCGTGTGATAGTAATAAGCGTTACTCGTTTCAACAGACTGCGTGTTGCGCGTAAGTACGTAAGTCGAATTCCAACCGAGCGTGAAATCAAATATTTCGTTGATGTTGCTCGTCATTGCTGCTCCTGCACCGAATGTATTCGAGAATGCAATGTTCTTCACGCCGTTAATGACACCCGGAGATGAATTCAAGCCATACGACCAATTCAGGTTAAGATTACTTTTGAGTTTGTTAACGGGCGTACTCCAGGCACCGAACGTGTTTAATGTATAATATCCCTGAAGATTCACAGGTTTTGTATACTGCCCGCCACGTGAGAGTGTAACACCGTTTCCAACCACGGTATCGCTCTGCGCAATGAGCAATGAGGATCCAATATAATCGGAGATCATACTTCCGGAAACGAACAAGAAGAAACTGCTCGATGTTTCCAGATTGGTGAATGTATACCGCGAAAACATCATGTGCGTGTAGCTCTGCTTCAGGTATGGATTTCCCGATGACAAAAGCAAGGGATTTGTATTGTCAATCACAGATTGCAATTGTGTAACCGACGGAACGTTTGTTGAACTCCTGTATGTAACACGAATAGATGTGCTCTTCTTCTTTTTGATTTGCAGGGTGATAGACGGAAGAAGATTGTAGAATGTTTTGGATGTTGTGAGGCTATCCGGAAAGAAATTCTGTCCGTCAAGATCCGTTCGGACTCCATCCAATCCTAAGTTCCAGGAAACGCCATCCTTGTTGATGCGGTATGATACTCCGGCTTTGTGAGCCATCACACGGTTCTCATAATTGCTGGTAACCGTTGAATCAACTTTGATGTAGTCTGTAGCGAGTGAATCGTATTCGAGAGTACGCTTATTCGATGTGTTGAGCGACCAGCTGGGATTGTACGTGAAGGAAATAATTCCTGTTTTTCCGGCTTTTTCACTCCACGTAATTACCGGTGAAATCATCCAACTCAATCCAATAAGCGAAGAATTCTGGTTGATGTATTCAGAAGAATCTGTCACTCCATGCCACGTGTTTTGTGAACGCAGTTTTCCGGATCCTTCCTTGTCCGAGTAACTTCCATTGAGTTCTACCGAAACAGTACGTCCTGGTTTGGAGAATCGATGGCTATACGTTGCCGATCCACTCAATGCCCAGGATGTATTCAATGATGAATTGTTGCTGGATGTTGAGCTCAGTAAATTTCCATTCTCGGCATTCGCTGCCTGCACCACACTGGAGAAGTCGGTAAAATTGTAATTGAACTTTGGCGCGAATACAAATTTGTTCAATGAATCGGCATTGTACTCGAAACGCAGATTTGCACGATGTGAAACGTTCTTCGCATTCGAAGAACTGTTCTGGAAGTACGTATTTCCTAAAGCAGGTGCATAATACGTGCGATTCAGAAACGACTCGTTCACATTATCCGTTGTGTTGAAGAAATAGCTTCCGCTCAACTGAGTCTTCGGATTAAACTTGTTCGTGTAGTTCAATCCGAATGAGCTCACGCCTGTAATTCCGTTTTGCTTTCCGATCGAAAAGCCGTTATCGCCTCCTCTTCCCCGTCCGCCTCCGCGACTACCTCCACTGTTCCCGGTTACGCCACTCAAGTCCGACTGAGAAAAGTTCACCTGATTGATGTTGTTGAAGTTCCCGAGAAAAGTAAATTTTTGCTGACCACGAAAATCGTTAACCACAAATCCGGACTGATAATGATCTTCGGTTCCATAACCGGCGTAAACTTTCCCGAACGTCGCATTCGAGTACTGATTCTTCGTGACGATATTCATCGCCTTCTTCGTATTTCCATCATCGACACCCGAGAAAACGGACTGGTCGCTTTTCTGATCGAAAATCTGAATCTTCTCCACCATATCGGCAGGCATATTCTTCAATACGGAAGTCGCGTCTTCACCAAAATATTCTTTCCCATCAACGAGAACCTTCTGAACCGTTTCACCTTGCGCTCTCACTTCACCATTCACCACCTGTATACCAGGCATCTTGGCTACAAGATCTTCAGCAGTTGCATCCGGATTGGTTTTGAAAGCAGCTGCATTCATTTCAATCGTATCGTTCTTCGGAACTACGCGTACCATGTTCGTGCGAATGACAACCGTGTTTAGCAGATTCGAGTCGGCATACATGGGAATAACTCCCAGATCAATCGAAGAATCACGCAACATGATGGTTTGAGTAATCGGAACAAAACTCGAATAACGAATCGTCATCCGGTATCGTCCGCGTTCAAGATTCTCGAATACAAATTTCCCGGATGTATCAGCAACATTACCTCTTAACGCTGAATCTGGAAAGTGTCGCAACGTGATTACTGCGCCGTAAAGTGCAGCGGTATCGGTTGCACTTACAAGCTGACCCTTGATCGATAATTGAGCGTGGAGACGGTTTCCCTGAACTGCAGTCAGAAGCAGCGCACACATCACAAAAAGAATCCGAACCGATTTAATCACGTAGAATAATTAGCTTAGCAAAGATACGATTCACATTCCCAACGGTTTGACAAAAAGTGCTAATCGCGGCGAAACACGCACATTATCACCAGAAAGTGTTAGGAAAATTCGTGCCAGGCATCACCTTCATTTTGCAGAATGAAGTTGATATTTTACCTTTAGAAAACACATTAAACCCATTTACAATGACGTTACAAGAAGTTACTCCTATGGTGGAGGCAAGTCTCGCAGGATTGAAAGTTGATCCGGCACTTTGTCGTGGTGAAAAACCAGGACAATGGTCGTACACAATCAAAGGATCTGCAGTTTGGATCGACGTTTTCAGCTCTGAAGCGAATGCTGGAAAATGGTACATCCAGGTGATGAGTCCCATTTGTGAAGTTCCGGACAGAAAGACTGCTGAGTTTTATCAGGATCTTCTGGAGATCAATTACAATCTCTACGGATCATGGATCTGCAAAAAGAACAACTGGCTTTACATCACTTGCCTTCGCGAAACAGTAGGCATTGACCAAAGTGAAATTGATGCTACGCTGGACCGCATCGGGTTTTACGGAAGCGATTACAAAGCAAAACTTACGTTCAAGTACGAAGGTTCCTGGAATCCAAAAGTGGTTGAGCCGATTACTGGCGGAAGAGGATAGGTTCTCGTCCAGAAGAACATCGGGTTACGTGGACTGAAGTCCTCGGTTATCATCTCTATTACAGACTATTTAATGTGCAAGAGCCCAGACAGATTCTCTGTCTGGGCTCTTGCACATCATGCACAATAAAAATGAAATGATAACCGTGGGCTTCAGCCCACGTATTCAAATCGTGGAACTAACTTCCCTTCCACAACAACATTTTCGGTGAACATACGGAGTGGTCTTACCCACAAAGTATGTTCACCTTTTTCGTTTGTGTTGTCAGGGTTTACTTCTGAAACCGGAGCAAGGGGGCGATAAACAACAAGTACTTCGAGTGTTTCACTGTGTTGGGCAAGATCAATTACTTCGTAAAGATTGCCTTTGTAGTGACGATATTTTCCTTTGCGTAAATCCGGCATGAACGAACTTATTGTTTGAGAGTAATACCCTTACCAACCAATTCTTCGTGTGATAAGGTTGGAAATCCACCACCAGCCTTGAGCTTTTCTACCACGAGTTGTGCGATAATCCCTGCTTCGTCTTCGTTTACAAATCCAGCAGTGCCGGGCTCACCAGGAATATTTGTTTGATGGATGAGTTTCTTATCTCCATCGTATACGTCGTAACCATAACCATTTGGAGCGCCAGAACTATCGATATTCGCAAACACCTCGTAATGATAGAAGGTAGGCTGAACTTCAGCTGAAGTCGCAACCGGAACCGTTACCATGGAGGGTTCCTTTTCAGGAGACGTCCCGCACCCCTGCAGGATAAAAAAACATGAAATTGCCAGTGATAAAGTGCGTTGCATACCTCAACAACTTTACGAATAATTAGTGGGAAAGCGAAAGAAATAAGGATTGACCAGGGTGAATTACGCTCGTTCAGAGACATCTGTTCCCCGTATTCCGGAATCCAAATTCCCAAGTGTTAAAACGTGCAAATGTCAGTAACGATACGAAGTTTCCTGCGTCTCACACACGTTGATTCTCGCTCAAATGACCAGTTATCGTGCAATATGATTATTCCATCGCATTCTTACCCGCAGGCTTAAAGATTGTCTAATTTTGCGGGCGCTTCGCTCTATACAAAACCCTATGAAGCAATCTCGACATCTCGTTCTATTTCTTCTTTTCAGCTTGTTCGTTTTATCACTAAACGCACAAGCTAACCGCTACACTATTTCCGGATACATACGCGACGCTTCAAACGGTGAAGCGCTCATCGGTGCAACTGTAATGCTCAAGTCTCCGCTTGCTGGTACGGTGACAAACACATACGGATTCTTCTCGCTAACCGCAGATGCTGGTACGTACGAATTCTCGGTGGTGTACATCGGCATGGAAGCATACATCGACAGCCTAACGTTGTCGAAAGACACGTTCATGGAAGTCCGTTTGAAGACCCGCGAATTGAAAGAAGTTGTAATCACAGACGACAAAGCCGATCAGAATATCGATGATGCACAAATGGGTACCGTTCGTCTCGAAATGAAAACCGTGAGTAAGCTCCCGGCCTTCATGGGAGAAGTTGATATTCTGAAAACCATTCAGCTACTACCCGGAGTTAAAGGTGGTGCAGAAGGCAATTCCGGCTTTTATGTTCGCGGCGGTGGTCCTGACCAAAACCTGATTCTGCTTGACGAAGCTACCGTGTACAATGCGGGCCACTTATTCGGATTCTTCTCTGTATTCAATGGAGATGCAGTGAAAGACATTAACCTCATCAAAGGTGGAATGCCTGCACAATATGGCGGACGACTTTCCTCTGTGTTGGACATCTCCATGAAAGAAGGAAATGATCAGCACTTCCAGGTAAACGGAGGAATTGGCGTCATTGCTTCACGCATCACCGTACAAGGACCGATCAAAAAGGACACGGCGTCGTTCATTATTGCGGCCAGAAGAACCTACATCGATGTGTTGATGAAACCATTCGTGAAAGAATCATCTCCGTTCAAAGGCTCCGGATATTATTTCTACGATCTCAACACCAAAATAAACTGGCGTATCAACGACAAGAATCGTGTTTTCGCCAGCGGATATTTTGGTCGCGATGTATTCACGTACAACAATGCAGAATCAGGTTTCAAAGTTGGAATTCCATGGGGAAACGCAACTACATCGATACGTTGGAACCATTTGTTCGGACCTCGTTTATTCCTGAACACAACTGCAGTCTTCAGCGATTACAAATTTGAATTCATTGCAGAGCAGGATGGATTTGAATTCAAACTCTTCTCCGGCATCCGCGATTTCAACGGCAAACTCGATTTTTATTTCCAGCCGAATAACAATCACAATATTCGCTTCGGCGGAAATTACACCTGGCACATTTTCACTCCGAACAACGTTTCTGCAAAAGCAGGTGAAACCGTTTTTGATCTTGGCGGATTGATTAAACAGTACGCACACGAAAGCGGAATTTATATCAACGACGATTGGGATATCACCGACCGATGGAGAGTTTCTTATGGAGTTCGTTATTCATACTTCATGCAGGTGGGACCGTTTGATCGCTACGTGAAAGATGTAACCGGACGCACGGTTGATACAATCAGCTACAACAAATTCAAAAAGGTTGCTGACTATGGCGGAATCGAACCACGCATCAGTGTGCGATTCATGGTCGACGAAACTTCATCGATCAAAGCGGCATTCACACGTAATCTGCAGTACGTACACCTTGCAACGATCTCTCCTATTTCCTTGCCAACCGATATTTGGGTTCCATGTTCGGATGTGGTAAAACCTCAGGATGGATTCCAGATTGCCGCTGGTTACTTCAAAAATTTCCATGACAACGATTTTGAAACGTCAGTAGAAATTTACTACAAGAGCATGAAGAACCAGGTTGAGTTCATTCCCGGTGCACTTCCGGAAGACAACGTGAATAACAACACCGACAATAATTTCACATTCGGTTCCGGTGAGTCGTACGGTGCTGAATTCTTCATTAAGAAACGTACAGGAAAATTCAACGGCTGGATCGGTTATACACTTTCGTGGACAACACGTACGTTTCCCGGAATTGAAAACGGAAGAACGTATTACGCACGGTACGACCGTCGTCACGATGTTTCGGTTGTTACCATTTACGAACTGAATGAGCGTTGGACATTCGGTGCAGTATTTGTGTACGGAACAGGAAATGCAATCACGCTCCCGGAATCACGCTACATCATCGAAGGACAAATTGTTCCGGAATATGGTCCGCGCAACAGTTACCGAATGGCACCATACCACCGTGCAGATGTAAGCGCTACATACACCTGCAAAAAGAAAAAATTGTTCAACAGACTTCCTTATCAGAACTCGTGGAACTTTGCAGTGTATAATGTTTACAACCGCCACAATCCGTATTTCATTTACTTCGACAACGAAGGAAGCATAGACACCGGGGATCTGAGAGTTTCTGCCAAACAGGTTTCGCTTTTCCCCATCATTCCTTCAGTTACATGGAACTTCAGCTTTTAAGATCATGAGAAAACTTCTTCCATATCTCTTCCTCGCTGTATTCGCTGTTTCATGCGAAAAGGAAATCGGCATTGTGTTGCCCGATCCAGAATCACTCATTGTTGTCGACGGCGGCATCACTACAGGTGAAGTTGCAAAAGTCACACTCACATGGAGTGCAGGTTACTTTGATCCGCTTGATTCTGCTTCCTTAATCAACTACGTGATCACCACGAACGCGCTGGTGACCGTAACCGATGGCATTACAACAGATACACTCGCAGTAACGATAGATTTCAATCGTCCGATTCCCTTTGTATGGGTTGGCTCAGATGTAATTGGTCAGGTCGGAAGAACATACACACTCACCGTAGTCGCCGATGGTAAAACGGTAACGAGCACAACCACAATTCCAACGCCTGTTCCACTCGACAGCGTGTGGTTCGAACCGGAAATTCCTGGTGACAGTCTCGGTTTTGCATGGGCGCATTTGACAGATCCTGTAGGCTACGGCAACGGTTATCGCTGGTTCACGATGCGTTTAGGTGAAGACGCAACGTTCCTTCCACCTTTCGGTTCTTCATTCGACGACAACTTCATCGAAGGTCAATCTTTCGATTTCGGATATAGTCGCCCGTCATCATCGAACTCACAGCTGCCTGAAGACAACGATTTCCGTCGCGGCTATTTCATCACCGGCGATTCTATTGTCGTGAAGTTCTGCGCAATTGGAATAGCCGAAGCCGACTTCTTCCGCACCTACGAAATTGAAGTGAGCAACAACGGAAATCCGTTCGCATCACCGGGTGTCATTGAATCGAATGTGGACGGTGGACTCGGTGTATTCTGCGGTTACAGTCCAAGTTACGACACGATCATCTGTCAGTAAAACGATTAGTTGATTGTCAATCTCTAATTAGCTGAAAAAAGGTCTTATCAATCGGCATATCGGCACATCAGCATATCGGCATATCGGCATATCGGCACATAAGCACATCGGCACATCGATTCGGTGTTAATATCTGAATAGCTTTTGTCAATAAGGTCATAGTTTTTGATGTTAGCATCAACCCCATTCCGGTGTTACTTTTGCGGACACACAAATTCAATTTCACACACGTATGAGTGCTACACCCGAGAAAGTAAGTTGCCTGATTGTAGGATCAGGTCCTGCAGGATATACCGCTGCTATTTACGCAGCACGCGCCGATCTGAAACCAATGATGTACATGGGACCAGAGCCAGGCGGACAATTAACCACGACTACCGAAGTTGAGAACTATCCCGGATTTCCGAAGGGAGTTCAGGGTCCTGAAATGATGGAGCTTTTCAAAGAACAGGCTGCTCGTTTCAATACCGATATTCGTTACGGGTGGGCTACAAAAGTTGATTTCACCGGTCCGGTTCACAAAGTCTGGATGGACGATGGTAAAATTGAAATTCACGCCGACACGGTAATCATTGCAACAGGAGCTACAGCGAAATGGCTCGGACTTCCATCGGAGCAGAAGTATCGTTCTATCGGTGGAGTTTCTGCTTGCGCTGTTTGTGATGGATTCTTCTACCGCGGAAAAGATGTTGCTATTGTAGGTGCAGGAGACACAGCTGCAGAGGAAGCAACCTATCTCGCGAAGCTCTGCAAAAAAGTCTACATGATCATCCGTAAAGGAGAAATGCGCGCTTCAAAAGCCATGCAGCATCGCGTTCTGAATACAGCGAATATCGAAGTACTTTATCATACCGAAACGAAAGAGGTCCTCGGAAACGACATGGGTGTGACTGGTGCAATTGTTCACAATTCTGCAACCGGTGAAGATCGCACACTGGACATTTACGGCTTCTTCGTTGCAATCGGACACAAACCAAACACCGATATTTTTAAAGGCTGGCTCGACATGGATGAATCAGGTTATCTGAAAACAATTCCAGGCACGAGCAAAACCAATATCGACGGTGTTTTCGCTGTGGGTGACGCGCAGGACAAAGTTTATCGTCAGGCCGTAACAGCAGCCGGAAGCGGATGTATGGGTGCGCTTGATGCAGAGCGTTATCTCGCTGCAAAAGGACACTAAAACAGTAAGCTAGTTTGCGGTGCGCAGTTCGCAGTGAAAAGCAGGTTCCTGCACACTGCGTACTGCGCATTTATTTTTGCTGCTAATTTTGTACTTTCACGACTGAGCATGCGCTTTATCTGCACACTTCTTCTCTTTATACTGTTTTCCCCGCTGCACGCGCAGTTCGGGAAGCAGAAAGACACGCGTAAGTACTATGTCTTCGCTGAAGTGTATGATTCATCGTACGGCATCGCGACTTACGAAAATCTGAACCGCTTAATGGGTGGAGATTCTGTTCGCTACAATCTGAAAGGCTGCGCAGCGCAAGGATGGTGGGAAGACTATTACAAAACCGGCACCATCATGCATTCCGGCTACTATCAGGACGGAATGCTTACGACGTACAAGAACTATTACGAGAATGGTCAACTCGAACGCGAGTTCAAATCAATCGACTACTTCCGATACCAGATGGTTTTGTATTGGCCAAATGGAAAAGTCCGTTCAGACATCACCTAC
Organism: Flavobacteriales bacterium; assembly: GCA_040377305.1. GTDB lineage: Bacteria > Bacteroidota > Bacteroidia > Palsa-965 > Palsa-965. Next base: position 105,166 of record JBEIPA010000002.1, read on the forward strand.
TTCGAGGGCGCGGAAGAAATTACACATGAATACTACGAGAACGGCAATGCGGAATTCATGGAAGAGTATGCCGACAAGTGTGACTATCTGAAGTTTCGCCAGTTCTATTACGAGAATGGGAACCTGCAAAGTGACATGCAATTACTCAACAAGAAAAAGATGGTCTACACCCACAAAGACTATCACGAAAACGGGAAAGTGGAAGCAGAAGGCACTATGCAGTACTACGAAGAAATTGACAACTACATGAAAGAAGGTTCATGGAAAGTCTACGATGAAACGGGGAAGTTGATTTCGATCGAAGAATACGTGCGCGGGCAGATGGTGTCGGAGAAAAAACAATAAGTTCTAAGTTCACCGTTCAAAGTTCACCGTTATCGTGTTATAAATTCCGGATTTTTCCGGGAGTGGTAGACTACCTCTTGTGACGAGCAGCCAGGACTTTTTCAACGTCACTTAGCGAATACCCCTTCGCAGATAAAAGCACGACATAGTGAAACAACAAATCAGCTGCTTCACCAAGAAACTTTTTCTCGTCATTGTCCTTCGATTCAATCACCAACTCAACAGCCTCCTCGCCTACTTTCTGCGCAATTTTATTAATCCCGGCAGCATAGAGTTGAGCTGTGTAGGATGAAGATGGATCCGCACCTTTTCTTTTCTGGATAACTTCTTCCATCAAGGATAGAAAATTTCCTGTGTTTGATTCGCCCCAACACGTGTCTGTCCCCTTGTGACAAACCGGCCCGTTTGTCGTTGCTGTGATGAGAAGCGTATCGTTGTCGCAATCGAGTTTGATGGAAACAACATCCAGAAAATGTCCGCTCTCTTCACCTTTTGTCCACAAACGCTTTTTCGACCGCGAATAGAATGTGACACGATTACTCGCTTGTGTTGCCGCCAATGATTCAGCGTTCATATAACCAAGCATGAGAACGTTATTGGTCACTGCATCCTGAATCACTGCAGGAATTAGTCCATCAGCATTTTTTGAGAAATCCGGATTCATAATCTTATAGGTATTTCATTCATTCGTAAATACTTCTTCAGCGCCGGTATTTCAATCTCACCAAAGTGAAAAATACTTGCAGCTAATGCTGCGTCTGCCTTTCCATGGGTAAACACCTCCGAAAAATGTTCGATAGTACCAGCTCCACCAGAAGCGATGATGGGCACATTCACCGATTCCGCAATTTCGCGTGTAAGTTCAATTGCAAAACCATTTTTTGTTCCATCGTGATTCATAGATGTCAAAAGAATTTCTCCGGCACCGCGATCTACCGCTTCACGAATCCAATCCTGCGCCTTCCGACCAGAAGAAATTCTTCCACCATTCAGGAACACCGACCATTCTCCTACCTCAAACTTCACATCGACTGCCAACACAACACACTGACTCCCGAATTCCTTAGCCAACTCCGTAATTAATTCCGGATTTCTTACCGCTGCAGAATTAACCGAAACTTTATCGGCACCATTCATCAACACGGCGCGCACATCATCTACAGATCCAATGCCTCCTCCAACAGTGAAAGGAATATTAATTGACGAAGCAACATTTCGCACTAACTCGGTCAACGTCTTCCTCTTCTCCTCCGTTGCAGTGATATCGAGAAACACAAGTTCATCCGCGCCTTGCTCTGCATAACGAACTCCTAACTCAATAGCGTCCCCGGCATCGCGGAGTCCTACGAAGTTCACGCCCTTCACGGTGCGACCATCCTTCACATCTAAACAGGGAATGATTCTCTTCGTGAGCATTACGTGTTTCGTGAATTAAACTGTTCCAATTGCTTGATCGATATCCGGTTCTCATAAATCGCCTTACCCACAATTACACCTTCGCAACCAATTTCTTCAAGGCGGATAATGTCATCAATAGATGTCACTCCACCACTCGCAACCAGACGCAAGCCCGGACAACGCGCAATGAGCTTTCGATATAAATCTTCTGAGGGTCCCTCGAGTTTGCCATCCTTAGAAATATCCGTGCAGAAGAAATAATGGACGCGGTTACTCATCTGTTGCTGGATGAATGAAACCACATCAATGTCGGTTTGTTCTGTCCATCCGTTAACTGCTATCTTTTCATCCCGGACATCAGCCCCAATGAAAAAACGTTCGGCTCCATACGTCGAAATCCATTCCCGAAATATTTTGGGCTCTTGCACTGCCAGACTACCTACAGTAGCATAAGCTGCCCCCGCATTCAAAACACTTTTCAGTTCAGTTTCCGTTTTGATACCTCCACCAAAATCAACCAACAAATCGGTATGCAGTGAAATTTCCTCCAGGATGTGAATATTTTTAACTGTGCCCGCTTTCGCACCATCCAAATCAACAACGTGCAATCGCTTTACACCTGCAGCTTCAAATTCTTTGGCTACATCCAGTGGTGCATCACTATAAACCACTTTGCGCGAATAGTCTCCTTCCGTAAGTCGCACGCATCTTCCATCAATAATGTCAATGGCAGGAATAATCTCAATCATAGGTCTAAAAAGTTTCGGATGATCGTTTCACCAACTACTCCACTCTTCTCCGGGTGAAACTGCACGCCATAAAAATTGTTCTTCTCCAATCCTGCACTGAACGGACGAACATACGTTGTAATTGAATTTGTCTGTTCACACACATCCGCGCAAAATCCATGCACGTAATATACGAAGGCATTATCGCTGACACCTGTGTATAATTTGCTTTTGAGATGAGAGATATCATTCCATCCCACGTGCGGAATTTTACCTTCAAACACGCGAACACCCGAATCAAACCGTCGAACAGTTGTAGCGAATACCCCAAGCGCTTTTGTGTTGCCTTCTTCGCTGTAATCACACAACAATTGCATGCCAAGACACACGCCTAAAACCGGCTGCTCTAATCCGGTAATGACCTGATGCAATCCCGCATGCGTCAACGCACGCATCGCAGATGAAGCTTCTCCTACACCGGGAAATATCACTTTGTCTGCTGACATAATTACGGAAGCATCATCACTCACAATTGCGTCCACACCCAATCGATTCAGAGCAAACTGAACAGAAGCTACATTTCCTGCGTTGTATTTTATGATAACTACTTTCATGCATTCAAAAAGTTAAGCATGATCTGTTCACCGTATTCCGTCATGATGGATTCCGGATGAAACTGTACGGCAAAAATCTTTTGTGCCGCATCTTCAATAGCCATCACCTGATTTTGAGAATCGCGCACGGTCACTTTATAATTATTCGGTAATGTCATCTCGTCTATCACCCAGGAGTGATATCGTCCCGCGTTGAATCCTGATTTTACATTCGCAAAAAGCACCGAACCTTCATTCACTTGCATGGGAGTCGCCACACCATGATAAACTTTGTCGAGGTTGATGAGCTTTCCTCCTTCAGCAATACAAATGGCCTGCTGACCGAGGCACACCCCAAGAATTGGTTTCTTGCCTTTATACATTTTGATCAGAGCAAGAAGATCTCCGGCTTCTTCAGGAATTCCTGGTCCGGGAGAAAGTATAATGCGATCGTAAGTCGCTGCATGCTCCAATTGCAATTCGTTATTTCGCACAACTTCCACTTTCACATCCGGAGCAACTTTCTCCACGAGGTGAACGAGGTTGTAGGTGAACGAATCGTAATTGTCGAATACCAATATCTTTTCCATCACTCAGTGTCTCTGGTTACAAAAAAAGTCCGCTGTGTGAGCGGACTTTGTTATAGTTACAACAACCACGATTCACACGGTCCGGGATTCCGAAATATGTGCACAGTGTTTGTTGATTGTGATCTTGTTCATTGCGATGCAAATATAATGTAGGAATTTCCACAAAACCAAATCAAAGGAGGAAACGGGATCCAGGAATTTGGGAATAGGGTATTCGGGCTATATGAATTACGTTAAACTCAGCCCAAAACCCCTTTTCCCTTATTTCCCTAATCCCTATTTCCCTACCTTTCTTGAATGAGGATTTTCCTTCTCGCTGCAACTATTTGTCTAAGCATTGTCATCAACGCACGTCAAATCCAACCGGGTTTCGACAGCCAGGAATTTCGTAAAATGTTTCAGATAAGTGCGCATCAAACCGACACACCCTGGGTGAAACTTAAATTCCCGTATCCCGGCGGATACAACATGGTGTATCGCTCACCGGTTGGCGGTCTCGACAATCGTTGGGACATGTGGATGAGTCCGGACTCGGTTGCGGTGATCAGTATTCGCGGCACAACGGGAACGAACGAATCGTGGTTGGAGAATTTTTATGCCGGTATGATTCCCGCTGAAGGAACGTTGAACATGGGTAACGGAAAGTTGTTCGACTACAAACTTGCAGAAGATTCACTCGCTTATGTGCATATCGGCTGGACAATCGGAATGGCAAGCATGGCTCCTGAAATTGTTACGCAAATGAATCTGCAATACAACAAAGGCATTCGCGACTTCATCATCATGGGACACAGTCAGGGAGGTGCAATTGCGCTCTTGTTGCATTCCTACCTGCACTACTTACCCGATTCAATTTTGCCGAATGACATTCGCGTAAAAACGTATGGAAGTGCAGCACCGAAAGTTGGGAATCAGAAATTCTCTTACGATTTCGATTTCATTTCACGTGGCGGTTGGGCATTTCGGATTGTGAATTCAGTCGACTGGGTACCTGAATGTCCGTTCACCGTACAAACTACTAATGATCTCAGTCACGGAAATCCATTCGCAGAACCAGAACGCGCCGGATTAACAGGTCCCGCGAAAGTAATTGCGAATCACGTCATTCGTAAAATGAACCGGAAAGCAAAACGTGCGGAGAAACGATTCCGGAAATATCTCGCCATCAAAACAGGAAAGTTTGTACGCAAGAAAATTCCCGGCATGCCTAAACAGGAATACGTGAAAAGTATGGCATACGTAAGTTGTGGTTCGCCCATTGTACTTGTTCCGGATAAACACTACTACGATCTGTATCCCGACAGAGGTGGAATTTTCACGAATCACTATTTCGGCCCGTATTACTATTTGTTGAACGTGTATTATCCGGTGAAGTAATGACGACAAAATTCAAATCAAACCGAATCTTGAAACTACTCACGGCAGTGCTTATTGTCGCTGCAATGATGTGGTTCACTCAAAATGAATCACAAGCGAATACAGAAAGTGAATTTGTCGCGGGTGAACTGATCGTTCAGGTAAAAGAAGTACTACCCGATAATTTATCTGCGCTCGGCATACATAGCGTTCAACAAATCTGCAAAGACAAAAATGGACAGAGCAAAATTTATGTTCTGCATTTTGATGAATCAGAAGATGTTGTCGCTAAGAAAGAAGACCTTTTACAAACCGGAAGTTTCATTTGGGCAGAACCAAACGGCTTTATGAAAGGCTGTGTGACTCCGAACGACTCGATGTTCTTTCGGCAGTACGGATTGGAGAATCTCGGTTCATTCAATCTCACATTCTCCACCGCAGATTCTGATTCTGATTTACCGGAAGCCTGGAACATCGAACAAGGCGACACGAATGTCGTTGTTGCAGTTCTCGACGGAGGAATTGCCTTGGCGCATCCTGAATTTGCAGGAAGGATTTGGCAGAACTACACCGAGAATCCCATCAATAATATTGACGACGATGGCAACGGCTACATCGACGATTATCAAGGGTGGAATTTCGCTTATGATACAAATTCTCCCGCCGATGATCTCGGACACGGCACTTCTGTAGCTGGTGTCATTGGTGCAAACGCCAACAACGCAATTGGTCTCGCCGGCGTTGACTGGAACTGTAAGCTCATGGTCTGCAAAGTTCTCGATGGAAGTAATTTCGGAACGTACGCCGATATCGCTGACGCCATTTACTACGCAACGAACAACGGTGCAGATATCATCAACATGTCATTCTCTGGTGGAGCGTCGAGCACCATCACGAACGCGGTACAATACGCATGGAACAACAACGTGGTGATGTGCGCTGCTTCCGGAAATGGAAATACATCTACTCCATCTTTTCCCGCAGCAGATTCATTGGTACTCGCAGTCGGTGGGAGCAATGCCTGGGATGTCCGCTACCAATTCAGTAATTACGGTCCTCACATCGATGTAGTCGCAGCCGGTGACTACGTGTACATTCTGGATTACGCCAACTTCTCCAACTACGGAACTTATTCAGGAGGAACCTCACTTGCTTCTCCTTTCGTTGCAGGAGTTGCTGCATTGCTCAAAGCACAGGACACCGCACGCACAAATTCAGAAATCTACAACATCATTCGCGCAACCGCCGAAGACACCGTTGACGTTTTCACCGGAGAAGATGTTGTTGGCTGGGATCAGTATTTTGGTTTTGGAAGAGTGAATGCGCATTATGCGTTGTTGTATGATAGTTTGAGTTTGGCGACGCCAGATTTGTCACCCTTCGGCTCCGCTCAGTCTGACAAAACCAATCAAATGTCAATTTATCCGAATCCGTTTTCTGAACAGGCGACGATTTATTCGAGTGTGGAGTTGAATGATGCGACGGCGGAGATTTATGATGCGAGTGGGAAGTTGGTGAGGGAAACCCGAAATGTTTTAGGAAATACGATTCCGTTGGTGAGAGGTGAATTGGCAAATGGGACGTATTTGGTTGTGGTCACTGAAGATGGGATAGTGATTGAGAGAATAAGGTTTGTTATATCCAATCCGAATTGAACAAAATCAAGCCATGAGTTTTGGAAAACATACCATCAGTGCAATTAAAGTTCAAATCACTAGTTACACTAGTGATGATAATCCTGGATTCGTCGAGTGCAGATTTCATGACGCATGGAATAAGGAACACGTTATCCATGATAAAGTTCCCGTTGTAACATTAGAGAATCTCGATGCGAACAGTGCCTACCCTCGCCCCGGTGTTATTGGATGCACCGTAATCAAGGAATGGATGGATGAGAACGGACGTGAAATAATCTCGGTAACCACTGAAAAACCGTGGGCAATTGATTCCACCGAGGGCAATTACGAATTCGATATATTGGCTAGTCAAATTACAGAAATATGAATCCTGTTATCCCCTTCCAAACCACATCCTGGTCCTCCCTCCCTTCCACCGAACACAAAGGAGACACGGGCACCGCCTTCTGGAAAACCCTCGAGTTCCCCGGTCTCCGCATCCGCATGGTTGAATATTCTCCGAACTACCTCGCCGATCACTGGTGCGAAAAAGGTCACATCATTTATTGCATCGAAGGAGAAATGGATACTGAGTTGGCTGATGGAAGCATTCATAAACTCTCTGTGGGAATGTCATATCAGGTTTCAGACGGCTTGAGCTCGCACCGAACGAGTTCGAAGAATGGTGTGAAGCTGTTTATTGTGGATGGGAATTTTTTGAAATAAGTTCAATTAATACAATGGTATCATGACCTCTCGAGACTTTGCCAAAGCATTTCATTACGAAAAGGAAAATCTTCTTGACCTTTACTTTGAACGTAAGCAAACTCCAAACAACCACCGCGCAGAAGTAAGTATATTAATAGACCGATTGCACCTTGACTCCGATCAAAAAGAAACACTTCACAAAATGGTTGATAGTGTAATTACAGATGTGATGTACGCCATTCTGCTTGGTTTAGATGGTAGTGGTACAATTGGTAATCTTAGACAACAAGATTATAACATTACTGATGAAGAAGGAAACACTGTGACTGACGGAGAATTGGGCGATGCTGCATACGATATTTTTCATGGAGATCAATCTGTGTAATCTGTCCCGACAGTAAACGTCGGGACGGCAAAAGAAAACCACTCATGATGAAACTGAAACTTCTTTATACAATCGTCTCTCTCCTCTTAGTTTCGACAACCGAGATCTTTGGAGCCTCAGACCCCTGCGACTCTGTAACCCTCACAAAACTGCCCGGACCAACACCAGCCTTCAACGCGGACAGTTCACTCTACCTCATCAACAAACTCGATAGAACCGGAAAGAAAGGCGTCTACCAGATTTACATCGGCAAACGCGGCGATAAAGATTCCGTGCTCACCTGCATTTCGCTCAATGGTCCTGCCAACCGCCCTGATTCCGAAGTCGGACGAGGCAAAAAACGTCCCTTCAAAAAACTCCACAAGATGCAAGTGCAATGGCACGCGTCCGGAAAGTTTATCATCTGCGCTGTCGAGTGGGATGATTATAACGAACTGCACTACACACCTTACAAAACACGACTCGGACTTCTTCAGTGCGGAATCTGGATGGACATTTACGCCGTTACGCCCGATGGAAAAACCTGGACGCGACTCGTAAAAACTGTTCGCGGATTCACCGGTCCTGCATTCACAGTTGATGGCAGCAAATGCTCCTGGGCAGAAGGACAAGACAGCGCTGATCTTCGCAAAGACAAATTCGGAAAATGGAAACTGAAGTTCGCCGAGTTTCAGGTCAACAACGGTGTTCCGTCGCTCACCAACATCAAAGACATCACACCGAAAAATACAAACTGGGTAGAGCCCGGAAATTTTCATCCCGACGGACAACGTTTGCTCATCACTGCAGATTGCGGAATGACAGACGCACGCGGACAAGATCAATTCATCATCAATGTCTACACCGGAGAACTCATCAATCTCAACAACACACCAAACGTCTGGGATGAACACGGACTCTTCTCCGCCGACGGATCAAAAATTGTGTGGATGAGTTCCTATCCCTATCGCAGCGATCCGAATTCCTATCGCATCATCAGCATCAAAACCGAATTCATGATCATGAACACTGATGGCTCCGATCAGCGTCAACTCACGCACTTCTGCGAAAAAGGCTATCCCGAATATGGTGCAGGCATAGCAGCTGTCGGCTGGTTCGAACCGGATGGATATTCCATTACCGGATACACACTCCTTTTTCCGTACTACAATTTTTTCAGCATCCAATTCAACGGTCCCTGCGGCAAGGCTCAAAAATAAAATTTGCGCAATCTGAGAAATCTGCGAATCTGTGGCAAAGCGCGCTTGCGCGCAATGAGAAACGCTTATAGTACACCTTTCGTTGTCGGTAAAGAGTTATCTCCTGTATTTCTCTTCACCGCCATCTTCACCGCTTTCGCAAACGCCTTAAACACACTCTCAATTTTGTGGTGCTCATTCTCTCCTTCCGCCTTGATGTTGAGATTACACTTCGCTGCATCACTAAACGACTTGAAGAAGTGAAAAAACATTTCCGTCGGAACATCACCAATCTTCTCCCGCTTAAATTCCGTCTCCCATTCTATCCACGGACGACCACCAAAATCAATCGCAACCTGCGCCAAACAATCATCCATCGGTAACAGAAATCCGTAGCGTTCAATTCCGCGTTTATCGCCAAGCGCTTTTGCAAAACATTCGCCGAGTGCAATTCCCGTATCTTCAATCGTGTGATGCTCATCAATATGCAAATCACCTTTCGCATCTATATTCAAGTCAATCGCGCCGTGCTTCGCAATCTGCTCCAGCATGTGATCGAAGAAATTCAATCCGGTTTTGATTTCTGCCTTTCCCGTTCCGTCAAGATTGAGCTGAATCTGAATATCCGTTTCATTCGTCTTCCGAACTACAGACGCAACGCGCGATGGCTTCCGAAGAAATTCGTAAATCTCTTTCCATCCATCACAGATCAACGTAATCTTGTCTTCCCAACCATCGGCCTTGTCGTAATTGCGAATGAGAATTGATTTACAACCGAGATTCTGTGCAAGCTTAACGTCCGTAATCCGATCACCAATCACAAATGAATTTGCAAGATCGTATTCGCCGGTCATGTACTTCGTGAGCATTCCCGTTCCAGGTTTACGCGTCGGAAGATTTTCTTCAGGATAACTTTTGTCAATGCACACTTCCGAAAAATGAACGCTCTCATTCTCCAAACTCTCCATCACAAAATTCTGCACAGGCCAAAACGTTTCTTCCGGATACTTCTCCGTTCCCAACCCATCCTGATTCGTTACCATCACCAATTCGAATTTACACTCCTCCGCAATCTTGCGCAGGTATGTAAACATTCCCGGCAGAAATTTCAGCTTAGAGAAACTATCAATCTGAAACGTATCCGGTGGCTCCCAGATCAACGTTCCATCGCGATCAATAAAAAGTACCTTTTTCATATACTACCTTTTTTTGACCACTAAGCGCACAAAGACACAAAGCAATTTCTTTGTGTCTTCGTGAACTTCGTGGTCAATTTTTTATTTGTTCGAGCCTTGTAACAAGTTGAATGTTTTCTTCTGGTGTCCCTACAGTAATTCTAAGGCATCCTTCACACATCTCCACCTTCGATCTATCCCGCACCACAATCCCATTCTCCGCCAGAAAATCATACACACCTTTCGCATCATCCACTTTCACCAGCACAAAATTCGCATCACTCCCATAAATCTTCCTCACAAAAGCCAACTGCCCGAGCGCCTTCACCAACTTCTCTCTCTCCGCAACTGTTTCCTTAATCCACGCATTCACCTGCTCAATATTCCCTAGCGCGTTCAACACTATTTCCTGCGCCGGACTTCCAATATTGTACGGAGGTTTAATTTTATTCATGATCTCCACTATCGCTTCCGAAGCAAACAACATTCCCACTCTCACTCCCGCCAATCCCCACGCCTTCGAAAACGTTTGTAACACCACCAGATTCGGATACTCCGTCAGTTCAGAAATCATGGGCCGTTGCCGCGAATAATTCACATACGCTTCGTCCACTACAACCAATCCCTCGAAATTATTCAGGATAATTTCAATGTCTTCCCGATTCATACTATTCCCCGTCGGATTATTCGGAGAACAAATCCAAATGATTTTCGTTTGATCGTCAACCGCCTCAGATATCTTCTCCACATCAAGCTGAAATTCCGCAGTGAGATTCACCTTGCGAACTTCAACATCATTAATATTCGCACTCACTTCGTACATACCATACGTCGGTGGAACAATGATCACATTGTCCTTCCCCGGATTACAAAACGCCCGATACAACAGATCAATCGCTTCATCACTGCCATTCCCAAGAAAAATGTTGTGAGCAGGAACACCTTTGATAAATGATATTTTCCCCTTCAACTCTTCCTGCAGCGGATCGGGATAACGGTTGTAGTTCGACTTGTCAGACTGAGCGGAGTCGAAGGCGGACAATGTCGTACCGAAGACTGGCACCGGACTACCGAAACCATTCTCGTTCGCATCCAAATACACTTTCGCTTCTCCCGTAAACTCATGTCTCGCGGACGAGTATGGCTTCAGGTCTCGGATATTTTCTCTAACTATTTTATTTACGTCGAACATATTCCTTGAACATTGAACATCGTGCGTTGAACATTGAGCGTTTCATTCGAGTGCCCACCCACACCACCCTCCATCGGCATATCGGCATATTGGCACATCACTTCCTACTGTTGTTTCATCCGTATCGAGACCGCATTTCGGTGCGCCAGTAACCCTTCCGCCTCCGCCATCACCTCCACAGTCCTCGCAATTTGCGAAAGTCCTTCTCTCGTCAGCTTTTGAAACGTAATCTTTTTCACAAACGAATCTACGGAAACTCCGCTCCATCCTTTTGCATTTCCACTGGTTGGCAGTGTGTGATTTGTTCCTGTAGCGTAGTCCCCAGCACTCTCGGGCGACCATTCTCCAATGAAAACACTGCCCGCATTCACAACACGTGTACTCAAGAGCTCCGCGCGATCACACGCAAGAATCAAGTGCTCCGGTGCGTATTCGTTCAGCAATTCAATTCCTTGTTCAGCAGTTTGTACAAGAATCGCAAGACTGTTCTCGAGCGACTTCGTGGCAAATTCATTCCTAAGCAACCCTGACAGCTGAAATTCAATTTGCGCGCGCACATCTTCAATCACCTTTTTGCTTGTGCTCACCAACACAACCTGACTATCCGCACCGTGCTCGCATTGTGAAAGCAAATCAGCAGCAACAAAAGCCGGATTCACACGCTCATCTGCAAACACCGCAAGTTCAGAAGGACCTGCAGGCATATCAATCGGAAATCCATCCTTCGCAATCAACTGCTTCGCCATCGTAACCCACGAATTTCCCGGACCAAATATTTTGTACACCGGAGAAATAGTTTGTGTTCCATAACGCATTGCTGCAATGGCCTGCGCTCCTCCGATTTTGTAAATTTCTGTTACACCACACTCACTCGCTGCATATAAAATGGCAGGATTAATATTTCCATTTTTATCTGGCGGTGTACACAAGATAATTCGTTTACAGCCGGCTATCGATGCAGGAATCGCGAGCATGAGCACCGTAGAAAACAATGGCGCAGTTCCGCCCGGAATATAAAGTCCTACTGATTCTATGGGAACACTTTTTCTCCACACACGAATGCCAGGCATTGTCTCCATCGAGTCTTCAGGACAAATCACAAACTTGTGAAACTTGCGAATGTTCTCCGATGCAATCTTAATTGCCAGTTTCAACTCCGGTTTAATCTGCGCCCTTGCAGCTTCAATCTCCGCTGTTGAAACACGAATGGAATCCAGATTTACTTTATCTATTTGGGAAGTTAGTTCGGCAACCGCTACATCACCTCTCTGAGCCACATCGTTGAGGATACGCAACACCTGTTCTTCTGTTGCCGAAGAAGCCGTTTTCGGACGAACAAATAATTCTCTCCAGCTTGTTCGCTCTGGAAATTCTACATATTTCATATCACCATCTTTTCAATCGGTACAACCAAAATTCCTTGCGCACCTTCATCGCGAAGGTTTTCGATAATTTCCCAAAACTGATTTTCTTCAATCACCGAGTGGACAGAGCTCCAGCCTTCCTCCGCCAGCGGCAAGATTGTCGGACTCTTCATTCCGGGAATCAAGGAACAGATTTTCTCCAGCTTATCATTCGGCGCATTCAATAAAACATACTTGTTGCTTTTCGCTTTTCGTACAGCGCGCATGCGAAACAACAAACGATCAATAATCTTGTTCGCCTCTGCATCACATTTTCCGCTGATCAATACAGCCTGAGAATGCATCACCGTTTCCACTTCCTTCAATCCATTCGAGAAAAGTGTACTTCCGCTACTCACGATGTCACAAATAGCATCTGCCAATCCAATGCCCGGTGCTATTTCTACTGAACCACTAATCGGTGTGATCTGTGCATTCACGAACTTCTCGTCCAAAAACTTCTGCAACACGTTGCTGTAAGTTGTTGCAATTCTTGACCCGGAAAGATCATTCACACCAGTATAGTTCTTCTCCTTCGGTACAGCAATACTCAACCTGCACTTGCCAAAGCCAAGCTTCTCCGTAATAGTCACATCCGCCGTCGATTCAACAAGGACGTTCTCCCCAACTATTCCAATATCTGCAACGCCCTGTTCCACATACTTCGGAATATCATCATCACGCAGAAACAAAACCTCCATCGGGAAATTAATCGCCGCCGATTTCAGTTTATTCATTCCGTTTTCGAATTCAACTCCACATTCCTTCAGCAATCGAATCGACTCTTCATTAAGCCGACCTGATTTCTGTATTGCTATTCTGATTTTTTTCATCTTATTATAGATTTGCTCTGCGTCGCCGCGTCGCCGCGCCGCTGCGGTAAACGAAAAAGGGCCTGCAAAACTGCAAGCCCTCGAGTATAGTCATAGACACAATTCCTCAAAGCTTGCAGTGATGCAGCATATGATGATGGAAAGTTGTCTTGTTCATGTTCATGATGGCAAATGTATAAAAGTTTTAGTACGTCACACAAATTTTATGACTGCGATCATGTGTCAGTGTATTGTCTGAGCGTATATTTACCCTACAAAATCGCTGAAATGAACAAAATCTACATCCTCGCACTCGTCGCTATAACTGCATTCTCATTCAAAGGAGAAGACAAACCTGCTTACCAGCTCTTCACTGCTGATGGAAAGAAAACCTCTTATTCAGCTCTTCTTGCTGAAGCACAAAAGGCCGACATCGTTCTCTTCGGTGAACTGCACGACAATCCGATTGCGCATTGGCTGGAACTGGAACTCACGAAAGATCTTCACAAAACCTGGGGCGCTACCACTGTGATGGGAGCTGAAATGTTTGAAGCTGATAATCAAACCGGCCTCAACATGTACCTCGAAGGAAAAATTGCAGACACTTCATTACGCAAAGTGGTTCGTCTCTGGCCGAATTACGAAACAGATTATCGTCCACTCGTTGATTTCGCGAAAGAGAATAAGATTCCGTTTATCGCTACGAACACGCCGCGTAAATATGCGAGCAAAGTTTACATGGGAGGGTTCGAAGCGCTCGAACCACTTGATGATTCGGTAAAACGTTGGTTCGCACCGCTACCAATTCCTTACGATAGCAACGAACGTGCGTACAAAGAAATTTTCGCGAATAGCGGTGGTCACAACGGACAGAATCTTCCGAAGTCACAGGCACTGAAAGACGCAACAATGGGTTGGTTCATTTCGAAGAACTGGTCGCCAGGAAAACACTTCATTCATTTCCACGGATCATACCATAGCGACAACCGTTCAGCAATTACATGGTATTTGCGGAAGTACATCATAAACATTGCGATGAAAGCATCTGATATTCGCCCTCGCGTATTGGTGATTTCAACCGTACTGCAAAGTGAACTGGGAACACTGAACGCCGAAGAGAAAGGCAAAGGAGATTTTGTTCTGTGCATTCCGGAATCGATGACGAGAACGTATTGAGTGGTCAGACCTTAAAGGTTTCAAAATACCTTTAAGGTCTGAATACTATAACCCATCGAGCTCGCCCTGGATATCTTCCCAACGTTTCATCTCTTCCTCAAGATCAACTTTCAGCTTTTCGTATTGCTGATACTTGGCCTTGTCATTCACCAGCTCGTTATAACGATTCGGATCACCAAGTATCGCGTCGAATTCTGCAATCTTCCTTTCAAGTTCAGTAACTTTCTTCTCGCAATTTACAAGTTGCGTTTTAAGCGTACGCTGCTTGTGTTCCTTCTCTTTCTTCTCCGCCTCAGATGCTGAAACAGGAACTTGTGCTTTAGGAGTAGGAATCGTTGGATTCGCTTTTTCAATTGTCCGGAAATCCTCTGCTTTTTTCGCAAGCAGGAATTCCTGTACATCACCAATGTACGGTTTCACATTTCCGTCTTTGAACTCGAATGTTTTGTTGGTGAGTCCGGCAAGAAAATCACGATCGTGAGAAACAATAATCAATGTTCCATCGAAATTCATCAACGCTTGTTTCAATACGTCTTTCGAACGTAAGTCAAGGTGATTCGTTGGCTCATCGAGAATCAGAAGATTGCGCGGCTTCAGAAGCAGGCGACACAATGCAAGTCGTGTACGCTCTCCACCGGAAAGCACTTTCACTTTCTTATCAATAGAATCTCCGGAGAATAGAAACGATCCGAGAATTCCACGAACCTGTTTACGAACATCACCCACTGCCTGCTCATCAATCGTTTCGAAAACCGTTTTGTTCCCGTCCAGATTGTCTGCATCATCCTGCGCGAAGTATCCTACTTCAACACTGAATCCGGGTTTTGCTATGCCCGAAGAGGTTTTCTCGCCCATGATCATACGCACCATGGTCGATTTTCCTTCTCCGTTCTTTCCTACGAATGCAACTTTGTCCTCACGTTCAATGTGAAAACTCACATTCCTCAGAATAGATTTTCCGTCGTAGTCTTTGTAACACTGATCTGCTTCTACAACTACTTTACCTGAACGAGGAGCTGGCGGAAAACGGAAACGCAAAGCCATGGTATCTTCATCATCTACTTCGATAATGTCCATGCGATCGAGTTTCTTTATCAACGACTGTGCAAAGGAAGCCTTGCTCGCCTTCGCACGGAACTGATCAATCAACTTCTCTGTTTTCTCGATTTCACGCTGCTGGTTTTTCGCAGCCGCTATTTGCGTATCGCGACGCTCTTTGCGAAGCTCCAGGTATTTTGAATAATTCGCTTTGTAATCGTGCAGCTTCCCGAGAGAAATTTCACACGTGCGATTCGTAATGTTATCCAGAAACTGTCTGTCGTGCGATACAAGTACAACACAACCTTCGTACGTCTTCAGAAATTCCTCCAACCACATAATCGACTCAATGTCGAGGTGGTTCGTAGGCTCATCCAGCAACAACACATCCGGGCGACGCAAAACAAGTTTGGCAAGTTCAACACGCATTCTCCATCCACCGCTGAATTCATCCATCAAACGATGAAGATCCCCGTGCTTGAAGCCAAGACCTCGCAGTACTTGCTCAATCTGTCCTTCCAAAGAAGTTCCGCCCAACATGTTGATGCGCTCACTTGCTTCAGTAAGTCTCGTAATGAGATCCATGTACGAATCAGTTTCGTAATCCGTACGTGTCTCGAGCTCTTTCGTGATGTCAACTACACGTTTCTCCATCTCACGTAATTCCGCAAACGCAGAAGCCGCTTCATCATACACAGTCTTACCCATGTTGTGTTGCATATCCTGCGCGAGATAACCGATCGTGCAACCATTCGGCATTCCGATGTCGCACGTATCTGCTTTCTGCAAGCCTGCAATAATTTTGAGCAGCGTAGATTTACCCGCTCCGTTCTTTCCAGCCAAACCAATCCGATCTCTCTGATTGATCATGAATGAAATACCGTCGTACAGCGTAAACCCGCCGAATGTTACTGTTAAGTTGCTTACCGAAATCACGGCGCAAAAGTACTAAAAACAGTAGGCAGTCCGGCAGTAGTGTAGTAGACAGTATCGTCAGAAAGCATAGATTTCCCGACGAAATTCACGCTTTTGGGTTAAAGGACTTAGAACCCAGAACTTAGAACCGTTAACTTAGCGTTCCGTGCTCAAAAAACCCAACATCTGGTGGATTCTATTAGGCGTTCTCGCCTTCCTCACCCTGGCCTATTTCATCCGCGGGATTTTGTTGTACATCATCATTGCAGCTATCCTCACAATGATTCTGCGTCCGCTGGATAAAAAACTGGAGCGGGTTCGGATTGGCAAATGGGGAAAACTGCCTCGCGCCGTCCGGGCAATTACGTGTCTGCTGGTGGTTTACGTTATCGTCGTGTTGTTCATCTCGATCTTCATACCGCTAATCGTAAATGAAATCAACATCATTTCCAACGTAGATAATGCTCAGTTGACGAAAGCACTGCATGAACCAATTGCACAACTCGAACAGCTCTTCGCGAACTTCCAGCAGAACCAGGCTCAACAGGTAACGCTCGAGCAATACACCCAAACTTATCTCACCGAGCTTCTGAACGTAACGCAGGTTTCTTCGCTTGCGAATGGCGTTGTTTCTATCATCGGCAGTCTGCTCATTGCATTCTTCGCAATTTCATTTTTCACCTTCTTCTTCATTAAGGATGGTGAAGTAATCATGCACATGCTGTTGCTTCTCATTCCGCAGAACAAAGTGAAAAGCATCCGGAATATTATTCGCGATACGCAAACAATGCTCACCAAATATTTCACCGGGGTGCTAATCGATGTCGTTTTCGTTTCTGCATTCGTAAGTATTGGAATGGCAATCCTCGGTGTCCAAAACGCGCTCATCATCGGCCTCTTCGCCGGTGTAATGAACATCATTCCGTACGTTGGACCATTGATTGGCGGTACGTTTGCGATCATTGTTGGAATTTCCACCAACCTTACGCTCGATTTCTACGACGGCATGCTTCCGCTCGCGATAAAAATATTCCTGGTGTTTGTAGCCATGAATTTGACCGACGGATTTCTGGTGCAACCATACATTTTCAGTAAACGGGTGCGCGCACATCCGCTCGAAATTTTCACGGTGATTCTCATCGCAGGTTCACTCGCCGGAATTGGCGGAATGGTCGCAGCTGTTCCGGTGTACACGGTATTACGGATTATTCTTCGGGAGTATCTCACCAACTCCCGCTTCGTACAAAAACTCACGGATGAAATGGACGATGCAACTCCTGATCATCCGGAATCCAATGCACAGCTATGATTCAGAAGTCTACACTCGATTTTCTCCGCGCACTGAAGAAGAACAATAACCGCGACTGGTTTGAAAAGAACCGTGCGAAATACGAAGCTGCTAAAGACGATGTACAGAAGAACGTAGAACAGATTCTGGTTGCAGTTCGTTCCTTCGACAAACGCATTCCTGCCGACATGGAAGCACGGAAATGTATGTTCCGCATCTACCGCGATGTTCGTTTTTCGAAAGACAAGCGTCCTTATAAGAACAACATCGGTGCACACATTCAGCCCGGCGGAAAGAAAGAATTCGGTTGTGGTTACTATACGCACATCGAAGCCGGCGGAGCATTTCTCGCTGGAGGAATCTGGCAACCACCGGCACCCGAACTCGCGAAAATTCGTCAGGAAATCGATTACAACTTTGATGAATTTAAAAAGATCATCAACGCGAAAGAATTCAAGAAGTATTTCAAAACCTTAGATCAGGCCGACAAACTCGTCACTGCACCGAAAGGTTATCCGAAAGATCATCCTGCAATCGAATTTCTCAAACTGAAAACGTTCGTGTGTGTTGCGGAACTTTCCGACAAAGACGTTACTTCGAAAACGTATCAGAAGAAAGTCAAAGAAATTTTCAAGGCGATGTTGCCGTTGAATTTATTTCTGCAGAGAGCGCTGGATTAGATCGGAGTTGGGAGATCGGAGACGGGAGTAAAATCCGGATCAGCGCGGAGACTGGAAGAACGAGCTAGTAACGAAGGGAAATTTAACGTCCTATTCTCATCCTTCCCTACTCCGCTCTGATGGCTACTGCTAACACCAAACACAATCGGCATATCGGCACATCGGCACATCGGCATATCGGCATATCGGCACATCAGTTCCCGGTCTTAAGCGATACGTGCTTTTATGTGCTCACCGAAATCAAGCGAACAACAACCCGCTTCAGTTGATGCAAACTAGTAGTGCCACAAATCATGCTCCGTATTCATAATATCTTCTTTGATTGCTTCCGACTCCAGCAGTGCATCAAGTCCGCCGGTATAGGCATTGATCGGACGATCGTACACATTCGTTTCCTTGTGAATGTAACTGCCGAAAAATCGCTTCTGAAACATATCGTCGTAAGTCAAACGTTGTGCATTGTTTTGACCGATATAAACTTCGTGACGCACCAACAGCGGACGTATTTGCGGAAAGTAAATCCAGAACAGCGGCATGAATCCAAGTACTTCACCTGTTGATGGATCTGTTTTTTCTTTCAGCGGACACAATCCGATAATGCGAACATCCATCACCGAGCGTTGTTTGTCGAAGAACCAATCTTCTTTCACCCAGTAGGCTTTGATATGTGTGCTCTCAATTGGATTCTCAATCGTATCCGTAATCCATGTGCCGGGATTGTTCGGATCTTCCACCTGAATAATTTCGAACGGAAGCAACAGTTCTTTCACTGCAGGAATGCTCATCGGCACTTTGAATTCATCATCCATCGTCGGATTGTCGAATGCGGTGATACAACCATAGAGAATTCCTCCTTTGATGATATCGAACAAACTCGCGAGTCCTCCGTGCGGTGTTTCCGGATAGTAGTACGGATGATTCATCTTCTCGCGCAAATCAATCGTGCGCCAGATTCGTTTCGACCACATCACATCGGCTTCACGCAGATACGGATATGGAATCACACGACGATCATCGCTCGCACGTGGTCCGGATGGTGCACCCGGATCGAGAATCGTTCCTTCTTTCGGTGGACAGGGATTGTAGGGTTGTGCACACACCCGCGTAAATGCGAAGAGTGCACCGAAGAACATGAGCAGCTTGAAGAACACACTGATTTCATGAATCAGGAATTCGTAGAAGCTGTTTGTACGCGGGCGGTGTTTCTGGACAGGTGGGTACATAAGATACTCCTCTCGTTTTTTAGATTGTTACTTGACCGCGTAACGTTTTGCATGATTCAGTTTTTTGGAACCTGTATAAACAAACGCGTGCTACCCGCGCTTTAGTATGCTCACTCTAAAAACAAGAGGAGAAACAACCCATGCTGCTTCTCGCTCCTGTCCGCAAAAACACGACTTACCTTAGAAATGCCACACGTCGTGTTCGTAATTTGAAATGTCGCTTTTGATTCTGTCTGCCTCGAGAAGTGCATCAATACCGGTTGCGTAATTGTTGATGCTTCTGTCGTACACGTTCGATTCTTTGTGCTCAAAGCTTGCGAACATGCGCTTCATGAAAATGTCATCTGCAGAGCAACGTTGTGCATCATTCTTCGTGTTGAATACTTCACTGTTCGCGAAGATCTGACGGCACTCAGGGAAATACACCCAGAACAAAGCTTTGTATCCAACCACTACACCATTCACCGACTTCTCCTGCAATGGACACAATCCGATTATGCGCACATCCATCACAGAACGCTGTTTGTCAAAGAACCAATCTTCTTTCATCCAGTACTGTTTTACTTCACGCGATTCAAGATCAACTCTCACCCCAACTCGTTTATAGGTTCCGGGGAAATTCGGATCCTCTACATCCATTGAATCGATTTGTACAAACAATGAATCAATCGATCCTTTGCTCATCTTCACTTTAAACTCGTCGTCAAACACAGGATTATCGAAGGCGTGAATCGCACCACTCATCAAACCGTTCTTGATAATATCGAACAAGCTTTTGCGGTCGTTGATCGGACTCTCCGGAAAGTAAAGCGGGTGATTAAATTTCTCGCGAAGATCCAAAGTACGCCACACGCGCTTTGACCACATGATATCCGTTTCACGCTCGTGTACATAAGGTGTAGCGCGACGATTACGTGTATTCTCCTTCACGTACGGATACTGCGCAACCTGTGCATTCAAACGTGCAGGCATGATTCCTTCGATGCAGAGCTGCACGAGCAGCACCAGGACGAAGTTTCTGAGGGTTTTGATGGCGTTGTGTGTCATAATTTATGCTCCTTTCTAATTGCTTGTTTGAAGGCATAAAACACGGGAAGAGGAAAAGTCACAAAGTTTTTTTGTAATCCAGTAGGAGTTGAGCGCTGCCAGGGTTTTTCAGGATGCCTCGACCGACACCCTGCAGGAGTTAAACGCTTGCAGGGTTAGGAAGTGGATACCCTTCAAGGGCTTAACCCTTGAAGCCTTGAATCGTAGACACCCTGCAGGAGTTAAACGCTTGCAGGGTTTATCTCAAAAAAAATCCCCCGGGTATTAGCCGAGGGATCTTTTATGCGTTAGCACCGTTTAAAAGTGCCACAAATCGTGTTCGTAAACGAAGATATCGCCTTTGATGCGTTCTGATTCCAGGAGCGCGTCCAGACCCGTGTAATACGACTGAATGTTACGGTCGTAAACGTTGGTTTCTTTGTGGACGTAGCTCTGGAACATACGCTTCCAGAAAATATCATCGATGGAGCGACGCTCAGCATCCGTTTTGAGGTTATACACCTCAGCCTGCGCAAACGTTTGTCTGCACTGCGGGAAATACACCCAGAACAGCGGCAGGTAACCAACAACCTCACCGGTCGACGGATCTTGCTTTTCTTTCATTGGGCAAAGTCCCAGGATACGAACGTCCATAACAGAACGTTGTTTGTCGAAGAACCAGTCTTCCTTCATCCAATACGCTTTCACGTTGTTTGTAAGAAGCTCGGTTTTGATCGGCGCGAGGATATACGTTCCAGGGTTATTCGGATCTTCTACCTGATTGGTAGAATCCCACTGTACGAAGAGGCCTTCAATTGCCGCCTTCGACATTTTAACCTTGAACTCGTCGTCCATTGCAGGATTATCGAAAGCAGTAATTGTTCCTGCCATCAATGCATCCTTCAATACGTCGAACAAGCTACGACGGTCTTGAATTCTTGATTCAGGATAGTACAACGGATGGTTGAACTTTTCCCTCATATCCAGCGTACGCCATACGCGCTTTGACCACATAACGTCTGCTTCACGCAGGTACGTGTACGGAATCGGGCGACGTGTACGGGTGTTTTCCTTCAGGTAAATCTGATCAGGAAAATTCGGATCGAGAATCTGCGCATCGGATGAACCGAACGACAGGATCACGACAACCGCTACCAGTAAGAATCTGAACCTTTTCATGTTTTGTTACCTCCCTTAGAGTTTGTTGGTGTTTATTTCACCTTAATGTTTACGCCAGGAATTTTACGTAAAGTTCCGTCAGGACCTTTTACCGTTACTTGCTCGAAGAAGACTTTGTTTCCAGGCTTAGCTCCTCCAAGTAGTGTTTTCATTTCCGCCGTAATAGCAGGACCATTCGCTTTTTTCTCAACGAATACCCCGTTCACGTTCATAGACATCACAAATGATACCACAGAGAACGATAAGTCAAAGTCGAAGTTTTCCATACGTGCGAAAACACCACTTGCACTCGTCAGTTCACCCTTAGTCATCTGTCCGTCACCTTTGATAGATCCTACATAAGCAACCGGATCCGGTACACGCTTGATACGGAATTCAAAAGTCCCCATGGATTTCTGAACGCCATTCAATTTTGCACCAACGTTGATCGTTGCTTTAGTTCCGCTAGACACCGATACAATGTACGAGCCTGGTTTTCCACCCGGACGCATCGTTCCACCTGTAAGAGATGGTTGAAGATCGCCAGGAGCAACACCTGCTGCAGAAATTGTAATAGGATTGTCGACACCGATGTAGAACACGTTCATCTTCTCGAGGAATACCGCTGCAGACGGTGCTGCTACGATGTACTCCGATTTGAACGGATAGCTCTCGTACGAGTTGTCAGGCTTCTTCACGCGGATCAATCCAGACCATGTCTGAAGACCAACAGAACCAGCTGCAACTTCATAGGTACCAATCCCGCGGCTAACTTTCACCGTTGTAGAATCGATATTGCCTTTAGGCTGCTTGGTAACTGAATCATAGTCGCACAGCCAGATCTCAGGATCTTGTGTTGTAGAGAATGCAGCTACGAACAAGTTCGCAACGTACTTATCTCCTGAAAGAACGTAAGATGTTGGAGCTACTACTTTCGCAGCGAGTGTATCGAACTTAAAGTCGTTCTTAGATACAGAGCTCAAAAGTTCGTTTACTACTTCACCTTCTGCGTTCTTGATATCAACCTGCATACGCGTGAGGTTAGCCAACATTGCAACGATCGGCATGTGATAGAAGTTATACCACTCCCAACTCACATACTTTTCTTCGCTCTGGTGATACTGATCACCACAAGAAAATGCTTCAAGCTGATTCTTCAATTCCGACTGTTGCTCAGGGCTCATCTGTGCATTGAGGAACTTCTTGTAATCAAGAAGTTTCGTTTTCAATTCAGCGGCTTTCCCTGTAACGTTTGACGGATCTGATCCGATCATGTAGTTCGTTGGAACATCATAATCATCCGGTTTAGAAATGAGGACAGAACGAAGCGTGTCGCCTACTTTCTTCTCTGCTTCACCCGCGCCAACGCCAAATTCAACCTGAGTTTTCAGTTCGCCTTTGAGAGTCTGGATGTAATCAGAGAGTTTCTTAGACTCTGCTTTCACTAACTGAGCCTTGTCAAATAAAGGCTTAGTCTTCTTTTCATCATTCAACATTGCAAGGTCGAACTGTGTATAAAGAATACCGTTCTTGTTGTCAATGCCCTTGGTAGTCTCAATCAAGCCCGTTTCGATTACGACGAAGGACAAGATGATCTCCTTAGATATGTTCAGGGCCAGAAGTGCGGTGAGTACGAGGTACATCATACCGATCATCTTCTGCCTTGGTGACTGTTTTCCACCTGCCATTTAGAGTATCCTCCTTATGTTATTGTTAGGCAATACTGTTAATTAACGGCGAACGTTCATCGCAGTGAGCATGTTGCCATACACTGTGTTGAGTTGTTCGAGGTTAGAAGCGAGGTTGTTGATCTCACTGCGGTAGCGACGAGTATCATCCATAGATTCATTGAGGTTACCAAGAATGCTCTGGATTCCTTCGTACAACGTGTTCGTAGCTTTGAGGTGTTCGTTAGACCCCTGCAATTGCAACTCGTAAGCTGCGTTAAGTGCAGAAAGGTTTTTCGAAACTTTTCCAAGCTGTTCACTGTAGTTAGAAGCTTCATCGTTTGCAACTGAGAAAGACTCGAGCGTTTTCGAAGCGCGCGTGTATGCAGTAGCCAACTGGTCAACGGAAGAACTAACGCTTTCGTTCGCACGATCGTAAGCCTGCGCAAGACGATCAACAGTTCCTGATGCTTTGTTCATGTTTGCAGAAAACTCCTGCGACGCAACACTAGCATCAGTAAGCTCACCGATCTTGGTTACGCTGTCGCTGAGGTTACGCATTCCCTGACCAAGACTTTCCAGAAGATCCGGACCAATCTTAGCCTCTTCAAGCATCTTGTCGAGCTGGTTTGTCAACGGATCTCCGCTAACTCCACCTACAAGCTCCTTCGCTTTGTTCTCGTCATTCATTCCCGCAAGTTCCGGGTACACCAAAGTCCAGTCGTACTCTTCATGAATCGGTTCGAAGGCCGAGAAAATAAAGATAACCGCCTCTGTTCCGAGACCTACAATCAACATAAGACCTGCTCCAGGCCAGTGTTGAATTTTAAAGAGTGCGCCGACGATTACGACTGCTGCACCGAAGCCATATAGCTTCGCCATGAAGCCCTTCCACTTCTTACTTGCAAAAAAACTGTTACCGCTCATTGTTTGTGCTTGTTTGGTTGGTTAAGGAAACAGAAAAAAAATTATTGTGATTCTGGGATTACGGTTCTATAGGTCATCATCCTTCGAACGACCTAAGAAGGTCATTACACAGCGGAATCCAACGTAACACTTAGCAGTATCCTGGTACTCGTAAGTACGTGATGAATTCTGAAGATAGAATCCAACGTCTTTCCAAGAACCACCACGGATAACCTTACGGCAAAGCACAGGGATTTGCTCGTCGGCTACAGTAGTTTCATACTGATAGTCAGGGTTGAGGTCATGCATGAAATCGTATGCAGACTCATCGAACGCGTTGTTTGTCCACTCAGCTGCGTTACCAGCCATACAGTAGAAGCCCCAGTCGTTCGGGTTGTAAGAGAAAATCTTTACCGTGTGGAATCCACCGTCATCGATGTACGAACCGCGCATTGGTTTGAAGTTTCCTAAGAAACAACCACGTGCGTTACGGATGTATGGACCGCCCCAAGGGAATGGGTTCAGTTGCAGACCACCGCGAGCAGCATATTCCCACTCAGATTCAGTTGGAAGACGGAAATCCTGAACCGTTACTTCATCGTTAGAACGAAGGAAGTTATTCAGAAGAAGCGTTCTCCAGATTGTGAATGCACGAGCCTGTTTCCATGTTACACCTACCACCGGATAGTCATCGTATGCCGGGTGCCAGAAGTACATGTTTGTCATTGGCTCGTTGAATGAATACGTAAAATCATGGATCCACGCGAGCGTATCCGGATAAACGTTGATGACATCTTTGATGATAAACACAGAACGGTTAACGCCATTAACCTGTCTGTTACGTTTAGTAACATCATAAGATCCTTGCTCACGGGTTGGGAATACACGTCCGTCAGCGTCTGGTTTTTCAGTCTTCGGCTTGTAACGGTTCGACTTGGAAGCAGCGAGCTTCATATCGATGCGGTAGTACTCATAAATGAGCTTACGTGCATCTACATCCTTACGGCTGTAGAAACGTTCTTCGATAGGAATGTACAGGTCGTTCAGAGCAGCCTTGTAGTCAGGATCTGTTTCATCCCAACGAATCTTTTCCAGCCAGTTGAGTGGACGGTACGGATCCTGAGGATAATCCTCGTCGATGTACAAAGGACCATTGTCCTCGTAGCCGATCCAGTCCTCTTCAGCAATTAGGTACTCTTCTTCAAACTCACTTGACAGCAAACGGCGAGCGATCGAATCGCGCACATAATACACGAACTGACGATACTCGTTGTTCGAGATCTCCGTCTGGTCCATGTAGAATGCCTGTACCGATACAGTCTTTGATTTGGTTGTGTGGGCATACGGAATATCCTCGTCTGACGGTCCCATATTGTAGCTGCCCATAGGACAGTACAGCATTCCGAACGGATCAAACGGATACCATGCCGGGCGGTTCTGCACACCAATCAACTGTCCA
The DNA here is from genome assembly GCA_040377305.1 of Flavobacteriales bacterium. Lineage (GTDB taxonomy): Bacteria > Bacteroidota > Bacteroidia > Palsa-965 > Palsa-965. Next base: position 131,181 of record JBEIPA010000002.1, read on the forward strand.
TTCTCCGTAGAACACGAAGTGAACAATACCATGGCGAGAACGCCTGCGAACAACAGTCTTTTCATTTTTGCCTCCTTTGGTTTCCCTTAGTAGTTGTATTAGTTGTTTTCCTTGCCAGGTAGACTAATAACGGAACAATCTTTCCCGAAATTGTTCCTTGTCGAATAAAATCACTGCAATTTCCGGCAGTGATTCAAACAACAATGTTTTTAGCGTTAACTGGGCTTTTCCTTAGTTGTTAAGCGTAATGATTATCTGGTCTAGTCAAAAATTCGTACGTCACCGTGACGCTCTGTCTTCGTCGGAAACTTGATCGGATGACAGTAGTTGAGGAACAACTCGAATGATCCATTGTTGTAATCACCGAGGTTAGATGTAGTGTAGTCGTAAGCGAATCCAACTTTCAGACCGCCGTTTTCACCAATGATATCATCAGGCATCTGGAAACCTACCATCGGGCAGATCGCATCCTGGAAACGGTAAGAAGCACCGAACCAGAACTGTTGGTTAAACATTGCAATAACGTTCACGTCAAATGATGTAACTGTTGCATCAGACTTCACGAGGAATGATGGGCGAATTTCCCAGGTATTTCCTTGCATAAGTGTAACTCCACCAGTGATCCAGTAGTGACGTGCCATTTGATAAATCAAGGTGTGGTTCACTGGTCCTACAGGTGTAGTGCCATCATCAACAGTTGAAGCACTTAAGTGCGTTGATGAAATTCCGAACCACATGTTCTGACGCTGATACCAAAGGCCGAAACCTACGTCGAATACAGTTTTCTTAAGCTGTGGTGGAACTGAAGGATCGTTCTGCCAGTTGGTAGTAGCTACCCAAGACTGTGTTCCTGTTGGTCCAAGTGTCTTAGAAGATGCACCAAGCTCAACACCGATTCCCAGTGTTCCGCCGCCAATATTATTCAGGTGGAACGAGTATGCAAGGCGGTAAGCCATTGTTTGCTCGAATCCGAGTTTATCATACATAATGTTAAGACCAACACCACCACGAAGCTGCGGCGTGAAAGCATCGACTGAAAGAACACCACTCTGAGGTGAGCCATCGAAACCAGACCACTGCTGGCGCGCAATTAGAGTTCCGCACAATGCCTGACGCATGCCTGCGTATGCAGGGTTCATGAACATTTTGTTGTGCATGTACTGCGAAAACTGCGGATCCTGCTGAGCAAAAGCTGCGGATGTCCCCAGTGCAAATGCAATAATCGTAAGGGTTCTTTTCATAGTTATATAGCTATTAACCCAATCGTCTTCCTCAAAACGGTCGGTTCACTAGGTCGCTAAGATATGTAAACATTTTCTATCCACAAATCTTTTTTAACCCCATCCTGTTCACAACCTCGCACCTGGCATCGGCGAAATTGGTTCAGAATGGGGTTTTTGAACTGTTTCCTAGGTATATAACCATGAACCGGACAAAAGATACCTCGCACAATGCACGAAAGTCAAATTGTTGATTTTCAGCCGATTAATCTGACGAAATAAATGAGGTTTTCGTCGTAAAATCTGCGAAATCTGAGTTTAAACCGTGGTGTCAGGAACCCTATTATTCAAAAAGCCGAACGTCTCCTCCTCCACCAATCGGTTTCGACCAGGGAATGCAATAATTCACGAAGAGTTCGAACGTGCCGTTGTTGTATGCATTGAGATTAGAAATCGTGTAATCGTATGCGAAGCCTACGCGTAGCATTTGAGTTTTAATTCGTCCGCCACCTGCACCTAAGCGTCCATCGTAAGAGTCCTTACCGTTAGCGCCGCTGGTATTTTTTTCACTGATCCAATTGAAACCAATCATCGGACAGATTGCATCTTCGTGACGATACGATGCACCGAACCAGATTTTATCATTGTAAAGCGCAGTGAAATTTAAATCAAATGACGTTACTGTTGCATCGGATTTCACAAGGAAAGATGGTTGCAACTTCCAGTTTCGCATTGGGTGATTGTATCCGCCGGTGATGAAGTAATGATGTGCAGCCTGGTACAACATTGGGTGCGGCGTGTTATTCACAAATGCAATTCCTCCGTTGAATTGCTGTGCAGATAAATGCGTCGAAGAAATTCCGAACCACATATTTTCGCGCTCATACCACAGGCCAGCACCAAAATCTATTTTACTTGCTTTTAGTTGCGGTGGAACTGATGGATCAGTTGTCCAGTTGGTAGTGGATACCCACGATTGCGATCCTGTTGGTCCGATCGTTTTCGTCATACCTCCGCCTTCAATACCGATTCCGAGTGTTCCACCGAGAACATCTTCGATGTGAAAAGAATAGTTGATGCGGTATGCAAGATTCTTTTCAAAGCCAAGCTGATCGTAAAGGAAATTGACACCTACACCGCCGCGCAAACTTTCTGCATACCAATCGCCGGAGAAAACTCCCGAGCGTGGTGAACCATCGAAGCCTGCCCATTGCTGACGCATGATACCGGTGAAGCAGATTGCATGTTTCATTCCGGCATAACCGGGATTCATAAAAAGCTTGTTGTACATGTACTGCGAGAAATGCGGATCCTGTTGTGCGTTCAATCCAACAGTTGCAGTTCCGAAAAGGCATAGGAATGCCAGGTGAGTGAAAATGTGTTTCATCGCGAAGTGAGTTTAGTATGTAACCGATATTGCCTGACCGGTTTTGCATTTATAACACATGTCGCGCAAAAAGATACACGAGAACAATTCCGAAATTTCGTATTCCGAAATTCTGGTGTTGTTAGTCAGAATGTTGTTGCAAAGATTAGTAATCGCGGAATTCGAAATCCGGAATCACGGAATCAGGAAAGCTTCTGGAAAGTCTGCCACCACTTGTCCGGCATTTCTTCTTCGCAGGCGAGTTGGTAATCGTCGTAGGTGCAAGGGACGAGTGCGTGACGTTCGAAACGGGTTTTCTGGGAAGTCGGATAAGGGACTTCCATCCACCAGCGGTCGCTGCGATTGCTTTTGAAGAAAATGATTTCGTGCTTGTGGTCCTTAAGGAAAACACGGTAGCGCGTGTAGTTGCTTGTATCGCTGAACGGAAAATCTTTTTTGCGATTGTAGAAACCGTCGACGAAACACCAGATCATTTGTGCGGCGAGTTCGGAAGTCGTTCCGTTGTGATCAATGACCGGATTCAATTCGTAAATGCCGAATGAAGAACACTTGTCGCTGATGCCCGCGTAACGCGCGAGCTGACAGGCTTCATCGCCGGTGAAACCATTGGCGGAAGAGAAACCACAGCCGGGTGCATCGGAGCGACGGACTGCGGACATATCGAAGCTGAAAAGATCGGCGTTGCGAATAATTGGTTCAACGTTCGCGAGATTTTCACGGCACACTCCGAGACGGTGCACATCGAAATTCAATTTGCCCATGAGCTCAATTGCAGATTGCTCGACGAAGTAAGTCTGATAGCCGATCGCAGAAAAGTTGAACAGAAAATTCGGTTGGTGCAGAATGATTTTATTGAGCCATGCCTGGGAATTGTATTCATCGGAACCAATACCAAGATCGAAACGCGGATCGACACTCACGAGGTTTATGGTTTGTTCAATTGATTCGTAACCGAGATACTGCGCGTATGTGAGATTGTGTCCGCCACCGATAACGATTGGGATAATATTCGCACGCAACAATGAACCGATCACCGTTTTAATTGCGAAGTCCGTATCCTTCGGTGTTTCTCCCATGAAAATATTTCCGAGGTCGGCGAACTTCACATTCCAGTCGCCCTGATACAAGCGATAAAACTGTTTGCGGATTTCATCGGGGCATTTTGCACAACCCAAATTGCCGACAGCGAGTCGATCTTCCTGCACGCCGATCAATGCGAAGTGACAATCGGAAATATCAGGCCAACCCCGATCCATTCGATTTGCAACGACGGCACTGCCCATCTGCGAACTCGCGTAAGGGCGACCTTCGGATATTTCTGTTACATCGATTGATCTGAAAAAGTCTGTAAAGTCGAGATTCACTTCTGCCATTGTTTGACGGTTTGTTCAAAGATGGGATACATGAGCGTTACATCCTTTTTGCTAATCGAAAGTTGTCAACGATTGACCGTTCACAGTTCCAGGTTCTAAGTTCTAGGTAAAAAAATGAGTGGCGCGTTGGCACTAAAAAAGTTCACCGTTCCGGAAATCCGAAACGGTGATATACTACACAACATTAAACGTTATCGCTTTTTAGCTGCCTTTGCTTTTTTCGAAGCGCCTTTCCGTACAACCGTCTTTGTTCCCACCGATGGTGCTTTTAATTTGGCAGGGAATGATCGTTTTGCGGCAGCCTTTTTCGCTGGTGCTTTTGCTCCTTTTTTCGCAGCTCCTTTTTTCGCGACACCTTTCTTCGCTCCTTTTTTGTCGAACGCTCCAGGCTTCTGATCCACGATCATCTTTTTCACTTCTTCCAGAGAAAGTTCTGCAACGTCCTCCGGTGTGAATCTATCCCCTTTTGCAGTGCGGCCAAGTTTCAGCATGTCTTTGCCAAAGCGGATAAAAGGACCCCAGCGACCATTTTCAAGTGCAATTTTCTCCTCCGGCCATTGTTGGATAAAGCGATTTGCTTCCTTCTCGAGCTTCTTGTCGATGAGTTCGCCGATGTCCTTCTGAGAAAGATTATCGTAATCGTATGCCTTCGGGATATTGATGAAAAGTTCGTTGTACTTGATGAACGGACCGAAACGACCCTTGCCTTTTGTTACGGGCAAACCTTTGTATTCCGCTATCGGAGCATCTGCAACTTCTTTCAGCTGCACAAGTTCAATGGCCCGCTCCGGAGTTATTTTCATTGGATCTTCACCGCGCGGAATGGAAATATATTGTTCGCCCCACTTCACATACGGACCGAAGCGACCGATGCCGATAATCATTTCTTTCTCTTTGTAATTTCCTACGGCGCGCGGAAGCTTGAAGAGTTCCATTGCATCTTCGAACGTAATTGTTTCGAGACGCATGTCTTTACGCAAGCTTGCGAATTTCTTCTCGGGATCTTCGCTATCGCCAATCTGTACAAGCGGACCGAATCGTCCGATGCGCACGAATACGCGCTTGCCGGTTACGGGATCAACTCCGAGTTCACGCTCGCCACTTGCACGCTCTGAAGATTCTGTCTTCTCCACATCGCTGTGAAAAGGACGATAGAACGACTCGAGCATCTTTTTCCAGTTCACTTTTCCTTCAGCAATTTCATCGAACTCCTCCTCTACTGATGCAGTGAAGTGATAGTCCATGATTTTCGGAAAATGTTCCTGTAGAAAATCGGTCACAACCATTCCGATATCACTCGGAAACAATTTATTTTTTTCCGCACCTGTATTTTCAGTACGCACTTCTTCGTTGATTTTTCCACCAGCGAGTGTGAGTACGTCGTAATTTCTTGGTTTGCCTTCACGCTCTTCCTTCACCACGTATCCACGATCCTGAACTGTAGAAATCGTTGGAGCATACGTTGATGGTCGGCCGATACCCAGTTCTTCCAGCTTTTTCACAAGCGCAGCTTCCGTGTAACGTGCCGGGTGATGTGTGTAACGCTGAGTGGCTGTGATAGAATGTGAAGTCAATGCTTGTCCTGTTTTCAACGCAGGCAACATTGCTTCCGAATTTTCTTTTCCATCATCGGCCATATCTTCATCATCCGAAGATTCCATGTACACCGCGAGAAAACCATCGAACTTGATTACTTCACCTTGCGCCACGAAAGTTTCAGATGCACCGGATACAGCGATAACCGCAGTTGTTTTTTCCAACTCGGCTTCTGCCATCTGAGAAGCCACTGTGCGTTTCCAGATGAGATCGTACAAACGTTGTTCGTCACGTTCACCATCAACAGAATTTTGCTCGAGATACGTAGGTCGAATTGCTTCGTGGGCCTCTTGTGCACCTTTACTCTTGGTCTTGTAGTGACGGATATTCACATACTTCGCGCCGTACATTTTGGTTACGACTTCCTTCGCTTTTTCGAGTGCGATTTCAGAAAGGTTTACGGAATCGGTACGCATGTAAGTGATCTTTCCGCTTTCGTACAAACGTTGCGCTACCACCATCGTACGCTTCGGAGAGAATCCAAGTTTACGTGATGCATCCTGCTGTAAAGTCGAAGTCGTAAACGGAGCTGAAGGAGATTTACGCGCAGGTTTTGTTTCGAGAGAAGTAACACTGAACGTCGATTTCGAACATGCCTGAAGGAATGCACGAGCTTCTTCAATCGTTTTGAAATTCGAACGCAATTCCGCTTTGAACTTCTGTCCACCACTCACGAAAATTGCAGAGACTTTATACGACGAAGTTGATTTGAACGACATCACTTCGCGTTCACGTTCAACAATCAATCGCACGGTAACACTTTGTACACGTCCTGCAGACAGTGAAGGTTTCACTTTCTTCCACAGAATTGGTGACAATTCGAAACCAACCAGTCGGTCGAGAATGCGTCGCGCTTGTTGTGCATCAACCAGGTGTTTATCAATCTTTCTTGGTGAATCAATTGCCTTCAGGATTGCCGGTTTTGTGATCTCGTGGAACACAATACGACGCGTTTTTTTCTCGTCAAGATTCAATGCTTCCGAGAGGTGCCATGAAATAGCTTCTCCCTCCCGGTCCTCGTCCGTCGCGAGCCAGACAATGTCTGCTGCCTTCGCGAGTTTTTTGAGTTCGGCAATGACTCTTTCTTTATCAGGAGAAATCTCGTAAACAGGTGCAAATCCTTTGTCCGTATCCACCGCCATACCCTTCTTCACAAGGTCACGTACATGACCAAAACTCGACTTTACGGTAAAGTCTTTTCCAAGGAAATTTTCAATCGTTTTTGCCTTTGCAGGCGACTCCACAATCACTAGATTTTTAGCCATCAGCTCAATGCGTATTAGAATTCATGAAATTCAGCCGGATTTTCAAGACCGGAGGGTGCAAAGAAAACGCACTGGAACTCATTTTTCCAAATCCGACCTGCCTCAGACCCCCTATACCTATATACATATAGGTATGTTTTTTCGGTTATAAATCTGTCAATTTGTCAGGCCCAGTGTTTTTGGTAACTTTGTTGTCCTTTTTGAGAACATTTTGGGAAAAACGGACCGATGGAAGAAAAAGTAATCGATGAAAGCCGACAAGGTGAAGCGCTGATGGTGGATGCGCCCGTACAGAGTACGCGCAAGTTGTACCTGGAGAGTTATGGCTGTGCGATGAATTTTTCCGACAGTGAAATCGTTGCTTCTATTCTGAAGAATGAAGGATTTTCAACCACAAAAGATTTCAAAGAGGCCGATGTAATTTTCGTTAATACCTGTGCAATTCGTGAGGGTGCTGAACAGAAAGTTCGCTTTCGTCTGAACGAATTCAAGCAATCGAAAAGAAGAAATCCGGGATTGATCGTTGGCGTTCTTGGTTGCATGGCTGAACGTTTGAAAGAACAATTTCTTGACCAGGAAAAAATCGTTGACATCGTTGTTGGCCCGGATGCATATCGTGATTTACCGAACCTGATTGCGAAAGTAGAAGGCGGACAAAAAGCAGTGAATGTTCTTCTGTCGAAAGAAGAAACTTACGCAGATATAACACCAGTTCGTCTCGACTCCAATGGAGTTAGCGGATTCATCAGCATCATGCGCGGATGCGACAACATGTGTTCGTTCTGCGTAGTCCCATTTACTCGTGGGCGTGAACGTTCACGCGATCCGGAAAGCATTGTGAAAGAAGCGAAAGAGCTATTTGAAATGGGTTATCGCGAAGTCACATTGCTTGGACAAAATGTTGATTCGTACATCTACGCTGGTGGCGGACTTAAGAAGGAAATTCTCACCGAAGAACAGCGGGCGAATGCAACTTCCTTTGCACAATTGCTCGAAATGGTTGCCAATGTTCATCCTGATTTACGTGTTCGCTACAGCACATCTAATCCTCGTGATATGACGGATGATGTGTTGCACGTGATGGCGAAGTATGATAACATCTGCAAGTACGTTCACCTGCCTGTGCAGTGCGGAAGTTCGCGCGTGCTCGGAGTAATGAATCGTGGATACACGCGTGAAGAATACATGGACCGTGTGAATGCGATCAAGCGTATTATTCCTGATTGTGGAATTTCTTCGGATATTATTACCGGTTTCTGTACAGAGACGGAAGAAGATCACCAGGAAACTTTGTCGCTTATGGAATGGGTTGGCTTTGATTTCTCGTACATGTACGCGTATTCAGAGCGCCCGAAAACATACGCGGAAAGAAATTTGACCGATGATGTTCCGGAAGAAGTGAAACACCGTAGACTGAGAGAAGTAATTGCGGTGCAACAGAATCTCACGAAGGAAAAAATAAAATCGGGTGTTGGAAAAGTACATCGCGTTCTGATAGAACATGAGTCGAAAAAATCGGCGGACATGTGGACAGGAAGAAATTCGCAGAACAATGTTGTTGTGTTTCCGAAAGGGAATTACAAGAAAGGTGAATATGCGAATGTCCTGGCGGAGAGTTGCACGATAACGACTTTGATTGGAAAAGCGATTGGTTAATTTCGGACTAGTTGTTGACCGAGGCTTGAAATTAGTAGTGTGCGAATTAGTTAATTAGTTGATTCTAGATGACCATACAAGACATAAAACAACGCTTCGGCATTATCGGTACAACACCGCAACTGGATCGTGCGATTGATATTGCTGTGCAGGTTGCTCCAACGGATCTGGCCGTGCTGATCACAGGTGAAAGCGGAACGGGCAAAGAAGTTTTTCCGCAAATCATTCACCAGAATTCGGCGAAGAAGCATGGGCAATATATTGCTGTAAACTGCGGTGCTATTCCGGAAGGAACGATTGATTCGGAATTATTCGGTCACGAAAAGGGATCGTTTACCGGTGCGAATGAAGCGCGTAAAGGATATTTCGAAGTTGCAGATGGCGGAACTATTTTCCTGGATGAAATTGCGGAAATGCCCATGGCCACTCAGGCGCGACTGCTTCGTGTATTGGAATCGGGTGAGTTCATTCGCGTTGGTTCTTCGAAAGTTCAGAAGACCAGTGTGCGCATTGTTGCTGCTACGAATGTTAATATTCCTGAAGCAATTGGAAGAGGCAAGTTTCGTGAGGATCTTTACTATCGCTTGAATACCGTTCCGATTTCGTTGCCGCCATTGCGCGATCGAAGACAAGACATTCACATGTTGTTTCGCAAATTCGCTGCGGACTTCGCTTCGAAATACAGAATGCCTGTGATCAAACTTACTACTGATGCCGAGCGAATTCTTACCGGTTATTACTGGCATGGTAATATTCGCCAGCTGAAAAATGTAACGGAGCAGGTTTCCATCATTGAGAAAGCAAGAGAGATTGATGCTGAAACGCTGAAGAAATATTTGCCGGATGTAGACAAAGCAATGTCCGGCGTACCAATGCTGGCACGTAATGCGCATACGGGTAATGAGGCACAGGAAAGAGATTTTCTATTCCAGCTTTTGCAACAGATGCGGACTGAGCTGAACGATGTTAAGGCGTTGACCATGTCCTTGATTCAGAATGGTGGAAGGATTACTCCGGAGATGGTGTCTCAAAACAGCGGTGTTCTTCAGAAACACTTTGCCGGCTATGGCGATTCGGGAACAAGAAATGAGGAACGAACTGTGGGGAACGGGGAAGACGCAATTGTCATCCACAATCCGACCTGGCAGAATGGAAACGAAGAAATTGTTCAGCCCGAAGAAGTGACAGAAGATTCGTTGAGTTTAATGGACAAAGAAATTGAGCTGATCACGAAAGCGCTTGACAAACATCGCGGCAAAAGAAAAAATGCTGCGAAAGAACTCGGTATTTCGGAACGAACATTGTACAGAAAGATCAACGAATACAACATCAAAGGATGAGCCGTTCGATAACCCTGAAGCTGCTATTGTTTGCGATTCCTATTCTGTTGATTTTACAATCGAGCAGATGCAAGGTGTCGTATGGTCATTCTCCAGGTGAAAAAACGCTACCGGACAGTGCAACAATCATGGTGTCGCAGTTCACGAACTCAGCACCGCTAGCGAAACCCACAATCACGCAAACGATGACAGAGTCGCTTCGTGATTTTATTCAGCGTCAGACCAACTACTCCTTGGTAACAGATGAAGCCGATGTAATTTTCGAAGGAGAAATTGTTGCTTATGCCGTTACGCCAGTTTCGATTGTGGCAGGAACCACTGATCAGGCTGCATTAAACCGATTAACAATCACGGTAAAAGTGAAGTATACCAATTCATTCAATGAACTCCAGAATTTCGAATCGAATTTCTCTCGCTTTGCAGATTTTCCAAGTACACAGGATATTTCAGCTGTTGAAGATGCTTTGATTAAGGAGATTTCTGATCAGATCACACAAGACATCATCAATAAGTCTATTTTCGCCTGGTAGAATGAACGCTCAGCAATTTCTTACATGGATGCGGAATCCGGGAACCACTTCCCGCGAAGAGAGTGCGCAATTAGATGCGTTGCTTGATTCGTTTCCGTATTTCCAGTCGGGACATTTGCTGTACATCAAGAACCTTCATAATCAGGGAAGCTTTCTTTACAACAATCAGTTAAAGACAGCGGCTGCTTATGCGGTGAATAGGAAAGTGTTGTACAACTTGATCACTCTCAAGTCGACAGACGACAGACGACAGACGGGAGTTGAGATGAAAGCTGTAGAAGTAAAAGTTGAAGAAGTAACCAAGCCGGAAGAACAGATTTCTATTCCTCCGAAGTTTCCTACGAAGCGGTTTACGAGTAATCCGGATGAATGGGAAGCGGGAATGCTGAGGCAGTTGCAGTTGTTGCATCATTGGCAAAAGGCGACAGACGAAAGACGGGAGACGGGAGAAAACAGTGCGCAGTTGCCAGTGCATAATACGCCGGTACAGAAAGAAGAAGTTAAGTTGGAGGAAACTCAAACTCCTAAACTTCCTGATGCGAAGGAAGAGATCAATACTTTGCTTTATGTTCTAGTTGAGCCTGGACAATCGGAAGATTTGAGTGAAGAAACAACGGAAGAAATTTCTTCTGAAGTGGTGAGTGAAGAAAGCGAAAGTACACAGTGGGAAGTTTCTTCCTTGACCGATGAAACGGAAGAAACATTAGCTCCGATTGCTGTGCCGACGGATTTAGTACAACAGGAAATTATGGTGGAAGCGATTCATTCCTCTTTCGAATTGGAAGTGGATGATAAGATTCCGTCTGTTGAAGAAATGAAGCCATTCCGTTTGGATCCGATTGAGGAAACCACAACAACTTCAGAAGAGAAATCGAAGGAAGAAGTTGTAGTTACGGGAATGGAGATGTCGTTCTCACAGTGGGTACAGGAGGTGAACAAAAAAGTTCCTTCTGTGTTGCCTAAAACTGCGCTTTCGACAGACTCGTTGGTGGAGCAATTTATCAAGGATGAGCCCCGCCTGAACGTCAAAAAATCGGGCTTCTACAACCCGGTGAACATGGCCAAGAAGTCCGTTCAGGAGTCGGACGAGTTCGTAACTGAAACATTAGCAAGGATTTACGCAAAGCAAGGGAATCATTTCAAGGCGATCCGTGCTTACCAGAAGTTAAGTTTGAAATTCCCGGAAAAAACCGCTTACTTTGCAGCCCTCATTGAGGAATTGAAAAGAACACCGAATAAATAGATATTCAAATGGTTGCGATTATTTCTATCCTGATTTTTATTTCCTGCTGCCTGCTTGTACTGGCGGTATTGATTCAGAACCCTAAAGGTGGCGGACTTGCATCCGGCTTTCAAGCGGGATCACAAGTGATGGGCGTACGCCGCACTGCAGATTTCCTTGAGAAAGCTACGTGGACACTCGCAGTAGCTATCCTTGTTCTCAGCGTAGTTTCTACTACTTTGAGTAAGAGCCAAGGGACCGGCACAGAAACTGAATCGTCTGCAACAAAAGATAAAGCAACTGATATGGAGCCAACCAACAACGCGGTTCCTGCACCAGGTGTTACACCTCCTCCGACAGCTCAACCTGCTCCGGGCGGAAACTAACTGAAATTGACTACGCAAGAAATGTCAGGATGTCACAACAATCCTGACTTTTTTGTTTGGGAGCATTGGAAAACTGAAAATTTGTCTCTCTCTTTTCATTGGCAAACTTCTTGAGCAGTAGTAGCGACACGTAATTACGTCTAATCACACAAATAATAGAACAATGGGCAAAGTGAACATTACACCTCTCGCAGATCGCGTAGTTGTTGAAGCAGCTGCAGCGGAAGAAAAAACGGCAGGAGGAATTATTATTCCCGATACTGCTAAAGAAAAGCCACAGCGCGGTAAAGTTGTCGCAGCTGGTCCTGGCAAAAAAGATGAGCCTACAACCGTGAAAGTAGGTGATACAATTCTTTACGGAAAGTATGCCGGCACTGAAATTCAGGTTGACGGAAAAGATTACCTCATCATGAGAGAGTCTGATATTTTCGCAATTATTTAATTCACATTAACGATCACACACAATGGCTAAGAATATCCATTTCAATATTGAAGCACGTGATGCGCTGAAGCGCGGCGTAGATGCATTATCGAATGCAGTAAAAGTTACGCTCGGACCGAAAGGCCGCAACGTAGTTATCGACAAGAAATTCGGTGCACCGCAAATCACGAAAGACGGCGTTACCGTAGCGAAAGAAATCGAGCTGAGAGATCCTATCGAAAATATGGGAGCTCAAATGTTGAAAGAAGTTGCGTCGAAGACTGCAGATGATGCAGGTGACGGAACAACAACGGCTACCGTACTTGCACAAGCAATTGTTACAGCCGGTTTGAAGAACGTAGCGGCGGGTGCGAATCCTATGGACCTGAAGCGCGGAATTGACAAAGCTGTAGCTGCAGTAGTAGAGAACCTGAAAAAGATTTCGAAGAAAGTTGGAGACGACAATCAGAAGATCGAACAGGTTGCAACTATTTCTGCGAACAACGATAATGCAATCGGAAAGTTGATTGCACAGGCGATGGAGAAAGTGAAGAAAGAAGGCGTAATCACTGTTGAAGAAGCAAAAGGAACTGAAACAACTGTTGAAGTTGTAGAAGGTATGCAATTCGATCGCGGTTACATTTCTGCTTATTTCGTAACTGACGTTGACAAAATGGAAGCGGTTCTTGAGAATCCACTCGTTTTGATCTACGACAAGAAGATCAGCAACATGAAAGAATTGTTGCCGATTCTTGAGAAAGCAGTACAGACAGGTAAACCAATTTTGATTATCGCAGAAGACGTAGACAGCGAAGCACTTTCTACACTCGTTGTAAACAAGATTCGCGGATCACTCCGTATCGCTGCTGTGAAAGCACCAGGATTCGGAGATCGTCGTAAAGCAATGTTGGAAGACATCGCGATTCTTACAGGTGGTCAATTGATCAGCGAAGAGCGTGGTTACAAGCTTGAGAACGCTGAGCTTGGTTTCCTTGGTAAGGCAGACAAGATCACAATCGATAAAGACAATACAACAATTGTTGGCGGATCAGGTACGAAGGCAGACATCACAGCGCGCGTGAATCAAATCAAAGCGCAGATGGAATCAACCACTTCTGATTACGATCGTGAGAAATTGCAGGAACGTTTGGCGAAACTTGCCGGCGGGGTAGCAGTTCTTTACGTTGGCGCTGCAACTGAAGTTGAAATGAAAGAGAAGAAAGACCGTGTTGACGATGCATTGCACGCTACACGTGCTGCGGTTGAAGAAGGAATTGTACCGGGAGGTGGAGTTGCTTACATCCGTGCTCAGGAAGCTCTTGACAAAATGAAAGGTGATAACGACGACGAGACTACAGGAATTCAGATTGTACGTCGTGCGATTGAAGAACCACTTCGTCAGATCTGCATCAATGCAGGAGTTGAAGGGTCAATCATCGTTCAGAAAGTACGAGAAGGAAAAGCTGATTTCGGTTACAACGCACGTACAGAAGTTTTCGAAAAACTTTACGAGGCTGGTGTAATTGATCCAACTAAAGTGACTCGTGTTGCACTTGAAAATGCAGCTTCGATTGCCGGAATGTTGCTCACTACAGAGTGCGTTCTTTCTGAGATCAAAGAAGACAAGCCAGCGATGCCGAATATGGGCGGAGGAATGGAAGGAATGATGTAACAGTCAGTAGGCGATAGTAAATAGGCGATAGTATTAGCCGATCTCCGTTCGCTTAAATAATCACGATAGTCCCGATTTTCAACAGAAGATCGGGACTATTCCATTTTATTGCCACAATGGCTTATTTACTATCCCCACCGGACTATGTGTTATCTTTACGCCGCCACATGTCAAAGCTTCGTAAGATTTCGCTCATTGGAATCGCTGTTGTTGTTCTTGCAACCATCGGTTTGAAAATCGCGGGAATATATCCCGGGATTGTTGCAGTGCACGCTCTACCGTTTTGCATGATGTTGATTATCGACCTCACCCGCAAAAAGGAGAAGAAGAATGAGAAGCCGCAGGAATAAAATTATTTTGATATTAATCCTGATTTCGGGAGCATCATTCGCACAAAGTGATTCATCGAACGTGCGAGGTTACAGAGGCGGTTGTAAGCCCGTTGTGAGTAAAGGTTCGTTCTATTTTGCGTTCGGTTACAACAAAGATTGGTATTCAACTTCTGATTTGCGCATTCATGATGAGTCGGGAGATTACGATTTTACAATTCATGATATGAAGGCGTATGATCGTCCGCACTTCAATGAGCTTTTCAAAGTCGCACTATCTATTCCGCAGTATGGTTACCGAATTGGTTATTGGTTTCCGAATTCTCACTTCGGTGCAGAGATTAAGTTCGATCACGCAAAATACATTGTGGCACCTGATCAGTATGCACGTGTCGAAGGCAAGATCAACGACTCGTATGTTGATACGCAAATGGTGATCACTCATGATTTTCTTCACCTCGAACATACTGATGGGGCGAATTTCTTAATGATGAATGGAATGTACCGTTCGCTACTGAGAAAGCCCGGAAGATTTTTCTCATTCTACGGTGAGGCGAAAATCGGATTCGGCATGGTCGTTCCGCGCTCAGATGTTACGTTATTCGGACAACGCTGGAATCATTGTTTTCACGTTGCAGGATGGATTGCGGGTGTGGAAACTGGCGTACGAATTGAAATACTCAAGTACTTTTTTATAGAGCCATCTATTAAAGGATGTTATGCGAACTTCAAAAATGTACTTGCAGTTGATGACGTTTTGATCAGCCATCGTTTCTGGACTGGAATGGTGCTACTTGATGCTGGATTCCAGTTTCCGCTTGGTAAGGGTCGAAACAAACAACCGCGTGTGACTGCTCAACCAGGCTGGTAGATAATATAATACCTCACTTTCGCGTTTCAAAATAAACCGTATTTTTAAGAAAGTTCGCGCCAATGAAGATATTAGTGATAGACAAGATTCTCCCGACAGCTACCGAGGAGAATATCCGCGGAGTAGTAATCCGTGACGCAATGCATACCTGGGTTTTGTACACGAAAGATGTGGTGCGCGAGATTTATTTCCGAAAAGACCGTCCGGGCGTAGTGATGGTTCTGGAATGCCCGTCAGTTGAAGATGCTAAAACACTACTCAAAACCTTTCCAATGGTGAAAGCGGGAGTGGTTGACTTTGATATTATCCCTTTGGGACACTTCGTTCCGTTCGGCACCCTGCTCGATCAGTCATTATTAACTTCCATGGCTGAATAATGAACGGGTAAGAATCAGGATAAGCGGATTTGATTTCACACAAATCCGATTTATTTTTACTTACAATTCTAACTTAAACAAAACCAAATGAAAAAACTCTACACGACAATTATTTGCTTGCTCGGTATGTCTGCGATCGGATTCGCGCAGTGCACTATCACTTCAACTACAATTACTCCAAACGGTTTGACGATCAACGTTACCGGAACCGGCACTGGTGCTGTATTCCCTGGCTACGGCTGGGATTGGGGTGATGCAACAGCGTTCGGCTTACAACAGACTACCTCACATACGTATGCGTCAGCGGGAACTTATAACGTTTGTATGTATTATGTAGATATTACAGACACCTCATGCCAGGATATCGATTGCCAGAGCGTAACTGTTGCAGCTGTTGGAATCAACGAAGCAAACGGTGGTGTGAGCACCATCTCCGCTGCACCAAATCCATTCGGTGCTACAACAACTTTCAATGTTAGCCTTGCAAAAAATGCCGACGTAGAAATTACTGTGTACGACGTAACAGGACAGAAAGTTGAAACTGTGAAAGACGAACAAATGAGCGCGGGCGACCACGCGATTGTTTGGACACCTGCAACGCTTGCTGACGGAGTTTACTTCGTGCAGATGGTGATTGACGGAAACACAACTACGAAGCGTATCGTTCACACTACAGGGAAGTAATAATTAGTTATTGAAAAGGAAATCCCGTAGCGAGAGCTGCGGGATTTTTTTTGTTCGTCGGTATAAAGAGGCCCATAAGTTTATTAAGTGTGTTCCGATCAAACTAATCCTGACGACTTTGCGGCAAAGCAAAGTGTCAGGATTAGTTTTTATATATGCGCAATGCGCATATATAAAAACTAAGCGTCCGGCCACACACCGGCCGGACGCAACACACAAACACAATTTACAACACACTTAACCCTTGCTAAGCAAGTCCTTCACTATCGCGGAGATAATCTTGCCATCAGCTTTTCCAGCAAATTTTTTCGTTGCGGCGCCCATTACTTTTCCCATGTCGGCAGCGGATGTTGCTCCTAATTCGCTGATCAGATTCTGAACTTCAGTTCTGATCTCTGCTTCATCCATCTGCTTCGGGAGGTACGCTTCAATTACACCTGCCTGGAACAATTCTACATCGGCCAGATCTTTACGATTCTGTGTTACGTAAATTTCAGCCGATTCTTTTCTCTTCTTTACTTCCTTCTGCAACGCTTTCATTGCAGAATCTTCAGTTAATCCTTCCGGTGAAGTTTTTAAAAGCAACACCGCAGATTTTATCGCGCGAATTGCTTCCAGCCTTGGTTGGTCTTTCGCCAACATTGCTGTCTTCATATCGCTGTTTATTTTTTCTTCGATTCCCATTACCGACTAATCAACGTTGTCGTGAAGAAATGAATTGTTCGGACGAATCTCGATTTTCTTCTCCTCGTTCTCAGTCAGAGTGAAACGTGATACCTGCGATTCAGATGAGTGAGGAACATTCTCGAGGTTAACGTTGCGGCGTTTGTAAGCTGGTTCGTTTTCCATTTCGTTCAACACTTGCGGGCTCTTCAATTTCAGGCTGATGTCGCGCAGTTTCTGGATGCGCTCATTCGCACGACGCTGGATATCTTCCTGCTCCGCTTTCTTAGCAGCTTCTTGCGGATCCATTTCCGCTTTCACTTCTTCCTTGAGGATGAGTGTTGGTTCAGCAACTTCTTCAACAAATGATTCTTCGATCGATGAAGTGATCTCGCTCATTGATGGAGTTTCCGTAAACTCTTCTGAACTGAGTTCGCTGATTGGCTCGACAATTTCCTGAGACGTACTTACGATTTCAAACTCCACGCTTGTTGTTGAAGTCCACTCCGACTTCGTTTCAGCAACCGGCTCTATCGATTTAGATACGAGGAACGGCTCCAGCGGATTCACTTCTGTTTCTGCTACAGGAGGTGTGGTTGTTTCTGCTTTCGGTGCTTCAATAACTGTTCTCTCTTCGAGCTGACGAACAACTTTTTCAGGCTGTGATTTCGGAGCGTACTCGTAGTTCACAGGATTTGTTTGCTGGAATCCGGTTGCGATGATGGTCACGCTCACTGAATCGCCAAGTGAAGTATCAACTCCGTATCCTTTGATTATTTCTGCAGTCTGACCAGCAGCTTCCTGGATGAAGTCGGTGATTTCACCAAGCTCGTCCATTGTGATTTCTTCAGAACCGGAGATGATATTCAGCAACACATAACGCGCGCCGATAATGTTGTTGTCGTTAAGGAGCGGAGAG
Source organism: Flavobacteriales bacterium (assembly GCA_040377305.1). GTDB lineage: Bacteria > Bacteroidota > Bacteroidia > Palsa-965 > Palsa-965. The sequence goes on from JBEIPA010000002.1 coordinate 149,092, forward strand.
TTCAGTGACATTTCCACTGCGCGTACTGCACGGTTCTCACCCGAAGCCACTGCCGATCCCATGATTGCCACACCGCTGTTGCGCATTACTGTGCAGATATCGGCGAAGTCAACGTTGATCTGTTGTGTGATGCTGATAATTTCTGCAATGCTCTTCGCAGCTGTTGTGAGTACATCGTCAGCGTGAGCAAACGCGTCGCTCAACTTCAGGTTGCCGTACATTTCACGAAGCTTGTCGTTGCGGATAACGAGAAGCGTGTCAACGTTCTGCTTCAGCAATTCGATTCCTTCTTCAGCATACTGGCGGCGTTTCTTTCCTTCGTGTGCGAATGGAACAGTAACGATACCAACGGTAAGGATTCCCAGTTCGCGTGCAACACCAGCAATTACCGGAGCTGCACCCGTTCCAGTTCCTCCACCCATACCAGCGGTGATGAACACCATTTTGGTATTGTTGGAAAGAATTGTGCGGAGATCTTCTATGTTTTCGATTGCGGCGTTGCGACCAACTTCAGGAATTGATCCTGCACCACGTCCTTCGGTCAAAGTAGTTCCGAGAACCACTTTGTGAGGAACAGGGCTAAGGTCGAGTGCCTGTTTATCAGTATTGCATACAAGGAAATCAACACCCTTGATGCCGAGTTTGTACATGTGATTTACAGCGTTACTGCCGCCGCCGCCAACACCAATTACCTTGATGATAGACGAGTATTCCGGAAGTTCGAATTTCATGGCTTCTTCGGATTTGAGATTAGTATGTGTGTGTGTTTCAATTTCGAATGTTGTTGTTTCAATAGTTTCACCTTCAAACAACGGAAGCTCGCCAGGAAGCGAAGCATTGAAGCTTGCCTCTTCAGCGATGTCTTCGAACTCTGCTACTGGTTCAACTGCGTACATCCACGAGTGTTCTACATTTACGAACACCGGTGTTGGAGTTTCAGCTACTGGATTTGCTTCTCCTGCTAGCTCGATAGGCTGGAATTCTTCGTTGAATATTGTGTTGTGTGACTCTGACATATTATGGTTTGCTGCTTCTGTGTTGGTAACGTTGCTTATCTCCCAGCCCATCTCAGTCGTACCGGTAGGCATTATCGTATCTTCTACGGTATCGGCAACGGGTGACATATTTATTTCAAAGGCCGGTTCAAGTCCGATTGCTTCGAGTGTTTCACTGATTACTTCCGGTGTAAATTCCGCGATCGGCATTTGAACCGAATGTTCTTCGACCAGCGAAGCAAAATCAACATCTGCAACCGGATCGGCAGTCCATTCAGCTACCGGATCAGGGGTCCATTCTGCAACAGGATCAGCTACCACTTCAATTGATCCGGCAATTTCAACTTCTGAACTAATTTCTGAAATCAATTCTATTTCAGATTCAACTTTCCCAAGCGGCTCCATACTTATTTCCGCAAGCACGTCTTCGGATACTTCTGCAACGATCTCTTCAATCTCAACTGGAGCCAATTCTTCAACAACAGCAACAGTTGTTTCTTCAACAACCGCTTCAACTGGCGAAACTGCTTCGATATCTGAAGTCACTACAACTTCCCCAACAACTTCAACTTCGCTTGTAATTTCTGCAACCGGAATAATTTCCAGTTCCTCTACTGGTTCTACCTCATGATTAGCCTCGGCAGCAGATATAATATCACTGATCGGTTCTGAAACAATTTCAGATACCGGAACATTATGTGTTTCAACAATTGCAGCTTTCACTTCTTCATTGTTGTAATCGAATTCTTCATCATTCTCACCACCGATGTTTCCGAATCCCTTCATGATATCAGCAACGGAGCGAAACTTTGGCAATTCAACTTTTGGTTTCGCCTCAACCGGAACTTCTTCTTTCATTTCAGCATTCGCACCAATCTGATTCTCCAGGATGAACTTTGACGTTGTTTCTGACTCTTCTTTGGCCATCATCTCTGCCCATTCTTTGTCGAACTCCGCATCCCCAGTAGATTCTGCGACCGGACTAACCGGTGTAATTTTATTCACAGTTTCGTCCTGCTTCACAGCATCTTTGAAATTCCAGCGCTTTGGAAAACCATCGTTCGAAATCGGAGACGTGTTGTTCATTGACTGAGTGTTTGCCTTCTCCTCGTTCGATCCCATCTGATTGTTTGAAATTTCATTGAAATCCATAGGATACAGTTTGGATAAAAACTGATGAAAATTACTTTACATCTGCGCAAGCAAAACTTTATGTAGGGATAACTTGTTAACGCTTAAATGTTGATAGCTCAACGAATTGCACATCGCAAAATCAAGCGTGGAACATTTCCGTGTAACAAGAACTACCCATTAGGATCTTCCTCGAACCATTGTTTTCCCTTCGTGAATATCTGATCGAACCATCCGCCGCGCTTTTTAGTGTCGGAATGACCCGTTACGATGTTGGTTTTCTCTTCATTCGGCTTCTGCTTTGCATAAGCAACCAGCCCACGCATCACTAAACCAACACCGGTTGCATACATCGGACTCGTTACATCCTCCGAACTATTCGCCAGATGTTCGTTTGGATAACCAACACGCGTATCCATGCCAGTCACGTACTCCATCAATTGGGTAATGTGTTTAAGCTGCGATCCACCACCAGTAACTACGATCCCTGCGATCAGCTTTTTCTCATACCCCGAATTCTTGATTTCGTAGTACACATGTTCCACGATTTCTTCCATACGCGCCTGAATAATGTGCGCCAGATTTTTCACTGAAATTTCCTTGTGTGGGCGTCCGCGCAACCCAGGAATTGAAACAATCTCGTTCTCCTGATTCTCTGAAGCTAATGCAGAACCGAACTTCACTTTTAAAAGCTCTGCCTGCGTTTTGATTATACTGCAACCTTCTTTAATATCTTCCGTGATGATGTTTCCACCGAATGGAATTACTGCAGTATGTCGAATGATGCCGTCGTGGAATATTGCTACATCGGTTGTACCACCACCGATGTCAACTAGTACTACACCCGCCTCTTTTTCTTCGTCACTCAAAACTGCATCTGCAGACGCCAGTGGTTCCAAAGTCAGGTCCGCCACTTCAAGTCCTGCTTTGTTTACACACTTGTAAATATTACGGGCCGCCGCAACCTGTCCTGTAATGATGTGGAAGTTCGCTTCGAGGCGCGTTCCTGCCATTCCAATCGGGTTCTTGATTCCGATTTCGCTATCCACAATGTACTCTTGCGGAATCACGTGAATAATTTCTTCGCCCGGTGACATCACCAAGCGGTACATATCTTCGATGAGCTCGTCAATATCTTTCTGACTGATTTCGTCGTCAAGACTGCGGCGGGTTTTCATACCACGATGCTGCAGACTCTTGATGTGTTGTCCGGCAATTCCCACGTTGACAACTTTAATGTCAACACCGGATTTATTGCTGGCTTCTTCCAACGCCATCTTGATTGCCTTTACGGTCTCGTCGATGTTCAAAACCACTCCACGGGCAACACCGAGTGATTCAGCTTTACCCATACCGAGGATTTCAATTTTTCCATGCTCAGTACGTCGTCCCACCAGTGCGGCGATTTTAGTGGTTCCGATGTCAAGACCGACTACGATTTCAGATTCCATTTGTGATTGGCTTTTTGGTACAAACTATTTGATTTTTATAGCGCAGATCAATTGCACTATACTCTGTCCATCGGCCCGTTGTATTAAGGCCATGGATGTAAAAAAGATTTAGCTTTTTAAATTTTGCATCGATATTCTGAACATCACCGAAGACGATTTTGTGATCGCCCACCCGTGGGATTAATTCGAATCCATTATCCGGTGATAAGTACAACTGAACCATCTGAACGCGCAGGAATGAATCAGCATCAATTGCCTTCACTACATTCCAGATGTTATCGAGTGCCGTTGCGGTCTTCATTGCAGAATCAGCATCGATAAGACTGAAATCCTTGTTCTTCATATCTGCATACGTCTCAATGAAATTTCCATTTACGATGATTACCGGAGCAGTGTATTGTTCAGACCACGGCATGAGCTTACCATTTTCATCCATGTAATAGGATTCTCCCGACAAATTTGTGAGACGCGCTATTGGTCGGCGCTGTTGAACTCTGAGTAATACTTTTCCTTCGACAGTAATACACGCCTCACAAGTTTGAACAGAGGGATTAGACAACACCAGCTGTTCAATTACCGGAATATCAATTTCAGAAATCGCCTGTCGATCTGCACTGAAACCATTACTGATGAGCAAGGTGTTCAGTGTTTCCTCCGGAATAAATTCGTGTTGACCGATTGGCTCGATCACAATGTCAACCCCCATTGCAACGCGCTTCTCGTGCTGATGCATCGCGAATCCGGTAAGGAAAATTATTGCAATGCCACAGAGAACCCAGGCAGATATAATGAGAATCCGTTTCATGAGTGACCTCCCTTCAATTTCAACACATTTGCTACCGGTTTCACCAAACGGTCAATATCTCCTGCACCCAACATCAAAGTCACTTCCGGATTATTCTTTTCTATGAGTGACACTAATTCTTCCTTCGCGCATAGAAATTTATCGGGACCACTAATTTTTTCCAGAAGCATTGAGGAAGTGACTCCCGCGATAGGCAATTCACGTGCAGGATAAATCTCGAGTAGAATTACGATATCGAGCATTTCCAGACTGCGTGCGAATTGATCAGCAAAATCGCGGGTCCGTGAAAACAAATGTGGTTGAAACACTCCGGTAATTTTCTTATCCGGATATAATTCACGCGCGGCAGAAATTGCAGCTTTCAGTTCTTCAGGATGGTGCGCGTAATCGTCTATAACAATATGCGTCTCTGTTCTCAGTGCAAATTCGAACCGACGGTGAACTCCGCGGAAATCGTTTATGCCTTTCCGGATGCCTTCAGCTGTTGCACCGAATTCAAGAGCCAGCGTTATCGCAGCAGTTGCATTTTCCACGTTGTGACGACCCGGTACAGAAAGATGCAAATCTGAAATGGTCTCGCGTTCTCCTTTATAGTCAAAAACGAACGCTCCATTGATAACGCGCACATTTGATGCACTGTTCAACGATGCGTTAATTCCATAATTGCGTATGCGAACATCGGTACGATAATTTTCGCTCTCGTTCAGATCCAATCCGCTCTTCAGGACAAGAGTTCCATCTTTCTTTACGCGCTCTGCGAATGATCTGTAGCTGTCTGTTACCTGCGAATGATCCCCATAAATGTCGAGATGATCTGCATCCATAGATGTGATGATCGCACCAGCTGGAGATAAATGCAGGAAAGAACGATCGTACTCATCTGCTTCAACAACGACCAGTTTTGGATCGCCGAAAACGTAATTCGTTAAGTAGTTGGCAGAGATTCCTCCGAGAAACGCCGTGCAATTCACTCCAGAGCTTTTCAGCAAGTGAGTAAGCATTGTAGTTGTAGTAGTCTTACCGTGCGTTCCTGCTACCGCCAGACAAACTGAATCAGCACTAATCATTCCCAAAACTTCAGCTCGTTTTTTTATTGGAAGTCCGCGCTGTCTTAAGTGTATCCATTCTTTATGATCCGCAGGAATCGCGGGGGTAAGAACTACCAGGTCAACATCAGTTGGAATTAATTCAACGTTGTCTTCAAAGTGAATTCTCATTCCGGAAGCTATCATTTCATCCGTGATTTCACTTGACGTTTTATCGTAACCCGAAATGCGAATTCCGCGTCCATGAAAATATTTCGCAAGCGCACTCATACCGATTCCGCCGATACCCAAAAAGTAAATATGTCGTACTTGTTCGAACATTATTTCTTTTGTGCTTGTATGAGGGTTAATATTTCACCAGCTATGAGATCGGCTGCATTCGGTGTGGCCATCTGACCAATCTTAACTTCCAATTCGGTTCGCATTGTCTCATCCGCGAAAAGCTCAAGAATCTTCTTCGTAAGTTTTGAAGTTGCTTCTACATCCTTTACCAACACTGCAGCACCTTTATTCACCAACGCCATTGCATTTTTCGTTTGGTGATCTTCTGCAACGTTCGGTGAAGGAACGAGAATGGACGCTTTCGCAACCAGACACAATTCAGAAACCGAACTTGCGCCAGCCCTCGAGACTACCAAGTCAGCTGCCGCGTATGCTAAATCCATTTTTGTAATAAAGTCGTTTACGAATACTCCTTCTAAACCTTCGGTGACTTTTTTTGCTTCCGGCAGAAATGCCTTTCCGGTCTGCCAAATTACCTGATAACCCGCAGAAGTGATTTCTTTGATTCCAGCAGCCATGCTCTGATTTAGCGTTCGCGCGCCGAGGCTTCCTCCAATCACCAGCAACGTTTTCTTATCTGCACTTAATGAGAAAAACTCCATTGCCCGCGGATGCTTTCCTTGCAGATTCAAAATATCCTGTCGTACCGGGTTTCCTGTAAAAATGATTTTCTCCTGAGGGAAATATTTCTCCATTCCCTGATACGCCACACAAATACGACTCACACGTGCCGACAAAACACGATTTGTAATTCCGGGAAACGAATTTTGCTCCTGAATCAGAGTTGGAACACCTGCTTTTGATGCAACGCGTAACATGGGACCGCTCGCGTATCCACCTGTGCCAATTACTGCATTCGGTTTGAAATCACGCATAATCTTTTTTGCGCGCATCAAGCTACTTAATACTTTGAACGGAAATGAAAGATTTGCAAACGTTAGTTTGCGCTGGAGACCGCTAATCCACAATCCAACAATTTTGTATCCAGCTGCAGGAACTTTTTCCATTTCCATTCTACCTTCTGCACCAACGAATAAAAATTCAGCATCAGGTACGCGCTGCTTTAACGCATTCGCAATTGCAATTGCCGGAAAGATGTGTCCACCCGTCCCTCCTCCACTCACGATGAACTTAAGCGGCTGCAACCTTGCCTCCTTCCGAAACGCCATCAGCGCCTTCACCATTTTCGCGACTCACACTCAGAATTATTCCGACTGCTATGCTTGAGAATAAAAGTGATGTTCCACCCATGCTTATGAATGGCAATGTTTGTCCGGTAACAGGAAACAGGCTTACGTCAACCGCCATGTGAATCAGTGCCTGAAAGACGACACTGAATGCTAAACCAATTGCGAGCAAGGATCCGAATGTCTTATCTGATTGTGTCGAGACTCGCACTCCCCGGAAGAGCAAGATGAGAAAAAGAAGTGCAATGAATGCTCCTCCGATCAATCCGTATTCTTCAATTATACTTGCGTAAATGAAATCGGAATAAGGATGCGGGAGAGAATTTCTCTGTGTGCTGTTACCTGCACCTTTCCCTATGATTCCTCCCGTTGCAATTGCAATTTTAGCCTGATCCGACTGCAATCGTTTATCCGGATCGAGTTCAGCATCGCTGGTGAAATTTACAATACGTGACTTCCACGTGTTCACTCGCGGAAGTGCATCTTCCCAAACGGTTGCAATTCCGAGAAGTAAAACAAAACCAAGAACACCTATTCCCAGAACTCCTGCAATATATTTGAGTTTCACCCGTCCGATAAACATCAGGATGAGACAGGTTGTGAAGAGAAGAGCTGCCGTAGAAAAATTCGCCGGAAGGATTAGTCCACAGATTAGCGCTACGGGAATCATTATATGAATGAGTACGACCTTAAAGTCGTTTATCTCATCTTGTTTTTGTGTGAGTACCCTTGCGAGATACATGATGAGTGCTAGTTTCGCAAAATCGGAAGGTTGGAATGTCAAACCGGTTCCTGGAATTGGAATCCATCGATTTGCATCATTCAGATTTGTCCCGCTTAATAAAGTATACAACAACAGAGGAACAGCTGCAAACAACATCAGTTGAGAAATACGCGAGTAGTACGTGTACTTGATCCGATGAGTAATGAACATGAGAACCAGACCGAGTAAGATTGTACGTAAGTGACGAAACAAATAATACTCCGTATCGCCATCATGATGTTTGTAAGCCAAAGTCACAATGGTAGAATAAACCGCAGCCAGCGACAACAATGAAAGTAACACGACGATCATCCAGATCACCCTATCACCTTTGAAATAGCCGAATACGTTCATCCTACAATTGTGATTTGATAATTATCATTTCGTATATAATTCTGTCCTAACCGCGTCGCGGAAACTATTTCCACGATTGCGATAATTGTCAAACGCGTCATAACTCGGACAACCCGGTGCGAACAAAACCGACTTCGCATTGTTCCTGCTCAGTGTGTGTGCAGTTTTCACTGCTTCCTGGATATAAGTTGCACGGACAATAAGGTGAGCGCTCCCGCTAAAAGCCTCTACATATTTCCATGGCGTTGTTCCTAAACAAACAACTGCTGCAACCTTCTCCTTTATTAAACCACTGAGCTTGTACTGATCGCTTGCACGATCTGTACCGCCAATTATCAGCACCACCGGACCTTGTACATCGCGTAGTGCCAACCAGGCGAGATCAGTTGTCGTTGCCATAGAATGATTGATCCATGCAACTCCATCCTTCTCACACACCGTTTCAAAACAGTGCGATTCGTCGCCCTGCATTTTGAGACGTGCATTGATCAGCTCTTGCTGTTGTGAAAGTGTTTGATCGGTGGTTAAGTACATACCGCTCTAATTTTTCTGATTAAAGTGAACGAACTGCATTCTTAAACTGACGCCCGCGATCTTCATAATTTTCAAAAAGGTCGAAACTTGCGCAAGCGGGTGACAACAATACAGTGTCGCCCTTTTTCGCAAGTCGATACGAGAGGTTCACAGCTTCCTGAGCAGATCCCGCTTCGACGATGTTCTCAACTTTATCTCCAAACGCGGCAATGATCTTTGAATTGTCTGTGCCAAGGCAAACGATAGCATGCACTTTCGTCTGAACAAGTTCAAACAACTGACTGTAGTCGTTCCCTTTGTCGACACCGCCAACAATCCAAACAATGGATCCATTAACGCTTTCAAGTGCGTACCATGTAGAATTTACATTAGTAGCCTTTGAATCATTTACCCAATCAATGTTATTGATACGGCCAACTGGTTCGAGGCGATGTTCAACACTCTGAAAGTCGGAAAGACTTTCACGTATTGCCTCTTTGCGCACTTCAACAAGACGTGCAGCGATGCCTGCTGCCATTGAATTGTATGCGTTGTGCCTTCCTTGTAATGCGAGTTCTTCGATGTTCATAGTTAGCGGGTTGTTATTAGCGTTAATTGTTATCTGATTATTGGATATGTATGCGCCTGGATTAGGTTCTTTTAGGAGCGAGAATGGAAACTGCTTTGCGATGATGGTGCGTGACTGAATTTCTTTAGCAGAAACTTCATCATCGAGACACCAGATCAATGCATCGTCGGAAGTCTGATTCTGAATGATGCGCAATTTCGATGCAGCATAGTTTTCCATTTTGTATTCGTAGCGGTCGAGGTGATCAGGAGTAATATTTGTGATCACTGCAACATGGGCACGAAACGTAAACATGTCGTCGAGCTGATAGCTGCTGAGTTCAAGTACAAAATATTCGTACTTGTTCTCTGAAACGAGCTGTGCAAAACTGTGTCCTACGTTTCCACCCAATGCCACATTATACCCTGCTTTGTGCAGGATGTGGTGAATGAGTGTTGCGGTAGTTGTTTTGCCATTGCTGCCTGTTACACAAATCATTTTTGCGTTTGTGTAACGACCTGCGAACTCAATTTCAGATATCACCGGAATTCCTTTTGCTTTGATTTTTTGAATCATCGCAACTGTGGGTGGAATTCCCGGACTCTTAACAACTTCATCGGCATTCAGAATGAGATCTTCAGTATGCTGAAGCTCTTCCCATTCAATTCCAAGATTTAAAAGAACGTCTTTGTACTTCTGTTTAATTGCACTTTTATCTGAAACAAATACTTCGTATCCCTTTTGCTTCGCCAGCACTGCGGTTCCGGTACCACTCTCTCCTGCTCCAAGGATCACCAACCGCTTCATGTGCTATCGCAGTTTTAACGTGACAATCGCCAATACACCAAGCATGATTCCGATAATCCAAAAGCGGTTTACAATTTTTGATTCGTGGTAACCCTTTTTCTGGTAATGGTGGTGAAGTGGTGACATCAAAAACAACCTGTTTGCTTTCGCGTAGTCCGCACCAAATTTTTTCTTGCGATACTTAAACACCGCAACCTGGAGCACCACAGAAACATTCTCCACGAGGAATACACCACAGATAATCGGGATGAGTAATTCTTTTCTGATTGCAATTGCAAACACTGCGATGATTCCACCCAATGCAAGGCTCCCGGTATCTCCCATGAACACCTGCGCCGGATAAGAGTTGTACCACAGGAATCCAACACATGCACCAATGAATGCAGCGATGAAGATTACCAACTCTCCCGTATCAGGGATATACATGATGTTGAGGTAATCAGAGAAAATGGTGTTGCCTGATACATACGCGAGTATCCCCAGAATTACTCCGATGATTGCCGATGTTCCTGCAGCCAGTCCATCAATTCCATCTGTGACATTCGCACCATTAGAAACAGCAGTGATTATGAAGATCACGATCGGAATAAAAATAATCCACGACCATTCACACGCTTTCTCACCAAACACACACATAATTTGTGCGTAGTCGAATTCATTATTCTTTACAAATGGAATTGTCGTAACCAGAGAATGTTTTTCCTCGGTATACTGTGCGGGAGTTATCACGGTGGAAGTTATTCCCGAATCCAAATTCATTTTGAACTGATCCGTTGAAGCAGGAGCAATCTTCTCCTTCACCACAACAGCATCATTGAAGTACAGTGTGCATCCTACGATTAGTCCAAGGACGATTTGTCCCAATACTTTGAATTTTCCGTGTAGACCCTTTTTGTCCTTCTTGAAAACTTTGATGTAGTCATCGAGAAATCCGATCATACCTAGCCAAATCGTGGTGATGATCATGAGGATGATGTAAACGTTTTCGAGTCGTGCAAAAAGAAGAGTTGGGATGATGATTGCACCCAGAATGATCAATCCACCCATTGTTGGTGTTCCTTCTTTTTCTTTCTGACCTGCTAATCCAAGTTCACGTACAGTTTCTCCAACCTGTTTACGACGAAGCATGTCGATGATGCGTTTGCCAAACAGCATGGAAATAACGAGCGAAGTAATCAACGCAAACGCCGCGCGGAAAGAGATGTACTTAAACACTCCTGCTCCCGGAAAATCGAAAGCATCATTCAACCACGTGAAGAGATAGTATAACATTATGCGTTGGCGTTTTTCAATGATTCACGTACTACATTCATATCGTCGAAAGGATGTTTCACTCCTTTGATCTCCTGATACTTTTCATGACCCTTACCTGCAACAAGTACAATGTCACCTGGCTTAGCCAATGCAATTGCTGTTCTGATTGCTTCCTTACGATCAACAATGCTGATTACATTGCGTTCGTATTTTACTTCGACTCCCGTTTTCATTTCTTCCAAAATCGCTTCCGGTGATTCGGAACGCGGATTGTCGGAAGTGAATACTACACGATTGCTTAGTTCACAAACAATCGAAGCCATTACCGGACGCTTAGCGCGATCACGATCTCCACCACATCCCACTACAGTGATCACTTGTTCATTCCCTGTCCGGATATCACGGATAGTTCCGAGTACATTTTTCAAAGCATCAGGCGTGTGTGCGTAATCAACAATTGCTGTGATTCCGCTTTCACTTCTGAAATACTGAAAGCGACCTTCGACAGGACTGAGCGTGCTCAGCGTTGTAAGCACATTCAGTTTCTCTTGCCCAAGCAAAATCGCTGTTGCATATACGGCCAGCATATTACTTGCATTGAAGCTGCCGATGAGCTTACTCCACATTTCAGTGCCATCAATATTGAGATGCAATCCTGAAAATTGATTTTCCAGAATGCGACAGTGATAATCTGCAGCAGCACGAATGGAGAAGCTACGTTTTAGTGCTTTTGTATTCTGAACCATCACCGACCCATGTGCATCGTCCTTATTCACGAGAGCAAAAGCCGATGAAGGCAACATATCAAAGAATCCCTTTTTAGCTTTTATGTAAGCGTCGAAAGTTCCGTGGTAATCGAGGTGATCGTGTGTGATGTTGGTGAACACACCGCCCGCGAAATTGAGTGCAGCTATTCTGTGCTGAACAACCGAGTGTGAGCTCACCTCCATGAATGCGTATTTGCAACCCGCGTCAACCATCATCTTCAACATGCGATTCACTTCAATTGCATCCGGAGTTGTATGCGTTGCTGGAATTTCTTCCGTGTTGATCATGTTGCGTACGGTAGTGAACATTCCCGTTTTAATGTTCAATGCACGGAATAACTGAAACAGAAGTGTTACTGTTGTCGTTTTTCCGTTTGTTCCCGTAATGCCGATGAGCTTGAGAGATTCAGATGGCTGGTCGTAATAATTCGCAGCCATGTAACCGAGTGCAACAGACGAATCGTTTACGCGCACGTAACTAATCTTTTCGTTGAGGTTTTCCGGCAGCTTCTCGCACACAATTGCAATAGCTCCGAGTTCAATTGCTTTATCAATGAACGTGTGACCATCGCTTTGCGTTCCTTTGATGGCAACAAACAAAGAATCCTTTGCCACCTTACGTGAATCGAAAGTGATAGAGGTCACGGCAATATTCGTTGACCCGTGTACTTCCTGCAGGTTGGTTTTATAGAGTATGTCGCGTAACAATTTCATATTGACAATTCGAGCACTACTTCGTTTCCTATTGAGATTTTTTCTCCGGCATTAATCGATTGTTTCTTTACAGTACCAGCACCTTTCACTTTGACTTTTATGCCGCGATTCTCAAGCAGGAATACAGCATCACTTGCATTCATTCCGCGCACGTCAGGCATAACACCTTTCTGCAATTGTTCATCGGGCGCAGATCCTTTTACTTCGAGTGAATTTGTTGCCGTCTGAACCACTACGAAATCGGAATTACCAATCGCGCCGTTTCCGTTTACTTTCTGCTGGAGAAACGACATTGCCGCGAGTGTTGGAGCCGTAAGGCCTTTCTTCACCACCGGTTGCTGATTCAATGTGTCCTTCGAAAAATTAATTGGAGTGTGAATGTCAAACTCAGTTGCATAAACCCGATCTGCAATCTGTTTGAATACCGGGCCTGCAACTTTACCACCGTAGTAAACATCATTCGATGGAGCGTTCACAATTACAATGCAGGTGTACTTCGGCTTATCAGCCGGAAAGTATCCAACGAATGAAGCCTGATACGTTACACCATTTACACCCTTGTACTGAGAACCGTTTGCTATCTGCGCTGTACCGGTTTTTCCTGCGATCAGGTATACCGTATTCTTCATGCTTTCCGCTGTTCCATTCTGAACAACACCCTCCAACAGCTTCTTCGCATTCTTAATCGTTTCGGGTTTCGCTATGGCAGGATTCAGAACTACGGGATCGAAGTATTTCACGACCTGACCTTTTTCGCGAATCTCTTTGACGAACATTGGTTTCATCATCACGCCATCATTCGCCACTGCATTGTACAGTGTGAGTGTTTGCATGGGGGTGATGAGTGATTCATAACCGATGGAGATCCACGGCAAAGAAGTTCCTGACCAGCCTTTTTCATTGGCGTTACGAATCATTGACTTGCCTTCGCCTTTGATTTCAATTCCCAGTGAATCGCCGAAACGCAAACGATGTAAACCATCAGTGAAGACACGCGGCTCACCTTTGTAAGCGTTCGTGATTAGGCGTGAAATACCCACGTTTGATGATTCCCAAAAGGCTTCTTCTGCAGTAACAACTTCTTTCTTGGGTTCGTGCGAATCTTTCATTGTACGATCGTAGTACTTGAATGCACCGCCGTTCAGTTCAACTTCATCCGTGAGTGACAATCTGCCGTCGTCCATTGCAACGAGATAAGAAGCCAGCTTGAATGTTGATCCGGGTTCTTGTGCGTCTGCAATTGCGTAATTGAAATCCTCAACATACTCTCCGGAATCGCGGCGTGTAAGATTTGCAATGGCTCGAATCTCTCCGGTCTGTACTTCCATCAACACGACACAACCGTATTTAGCGTTGTGTTCAGCGAGTGCATTCAGCAATGCATTCTCTGCAACATCCTGAATGTTGATGTCAATTGTAGTAACAATGTCGCGACCGTGTTTCGGTTCAATTTCATTCTCGTTATTGAGCGGCATCCAAACGCCACCAGCAATTCGGCGCATAAGTCGTTTACCACTCACGCCGGTAAGCACAGAATCGTACGCACCTTCGAGTCCAACACGTACACGCCCACTGTCACCGATGTAACCAATGGTGCGCGATGCGAGCATTCGGAAAGGACGTTCGCGTTTGTTTGTTTGCACGTAGATTAAACCGCCTTTGTACTGACCGAGACGGAAAAGCGGAAAGTCTTTGATTTGTTCGAGTTCAACCTGCGAAACATTGCGTGCCAGCAGGAGATACTGCGCTGTGTCTCTTCGCGCCTTCATAATCGAGCGGAAATAAGTGTCGGCATCTTTTGCAGGCAACAATGCAGCAAGCCTTCCGGAAAGGAGACGAACGCTGTCTTCAAATGCGGCATCGTCAATGCTTTGATTCGCATTTGGATCGATCGCTACTTCGTAATACGGTGAAGAAATTGCGAGAACAGTTGAGCCGTCCACTGCAAAAATATTTCCGCGTACTGCTTCAACATCAATTTCACGAATGGTGTGTCTCTCTGCTTCCGCTTTCCAGTAATCGCCTTGTGCAAACTGGATATAACATACGCGACCGATTACAGTTAGTGCAAATACACAGCACAAACCGTAAACGATGTACACACGACGCAATATGTCTTTCTTCTCTTCCATTATTCTGGCAATTCCTTCACTGAAATCAGGAACGGAGGATCTATTTCAGATTCTTTTAATCCAAGTGGTAATGCACGCAGTTTAACCGCCTGCCGTTCACTAACAATTGTCAGTGCTGATTTTGATGTGATGTAATCTGAGCGCAGTTGCTTGAGCTCACGTGCTAAATCATTCTGTCTGCGAATCTGTCCTTCACCATAATATCCGTTCGCTATGTAGAGCAAGACAACGAGCGTGAGGAAGAACATAAACGGCAACGCATTGACTGCTGAATCTTTAGAGAGGAAGGATCCGCTCATTACTGAGCCGATTGTACGGGTGACGACGTTACCGCCGCCGCCTTTTCCCTGCTTCGGCTTTACTTCTTCTGTTGGCTTCTCTTTTGCTGTATTCTTTGTCATACCCGCTTCCTGCGGTTTACTTCATCATTCGCGATGGTGAAGGTTTTTGGTTGCTACTCTCATCTTCGCGCTTCGTGCGCGCGTATTGTGTTCAATTTCTTCGTCCGATGGAACAACTGGTTTTGATTCCAGCGGCTCGAGCGGTCTGATCAGATTTCCGTAGAAATCTTTTTCCTGATTTCCTTCAAAGCTTCCTGAGCGGAAATAATTCTTCACCAATCTGTCTTCCAGTGAGTGGTAAGAAATCACCACAAACCTTCCACCATCTACAAGCACATCTGTTGCTTGTGAAATCATCTCACGCAACACTTCAAGTTCTGCGTTCACTTCAATCCGCAAAGCCTGAAACACTTTTGCCATGTATTGGTTCTCCTTTCCTCTTCTGGAAAGTGGAGTGAGAATTTGTCTCAGCTGCTCAATAGTTTCAATTGATCCATTGCAGCGCGCTTCAACTATTTTCTTTACCAGTAATCCGGCATTCTCAACTTCACCATACAGTCGAAACATGTGTTTCATATCCTGAGGATCGTAAGTATTGAGAATTACTTCTGCGGTGAGAGAACTTTGCTGATTCATTCTCATATCCAGCGGACCATCGAATCGGATTGAGAAACCACGATCTGCGGTGTCGAACTGGTGAGAAGAAACTCCAAGATCAGCGAGTACTCCATTCACGCTTGTGATTCCTAATTCATGAAGAGAACTTTTCAGTTCGCTGAAATTTTTCTTCACCAATGTGAATCGTGGATCGTCGGGTGTATTCTTCACCGCATCGTCATCCTGATCAAACGCGATGAGCTTTCCAGCTGCACCGAGTCTCTTCAGAATTTCTTTTGAGTGACCACCGCCTCCGAATGTAACGTCGACGTAAACTCCTTCCGGTAATATGCCCAGGGCTTCCAGGCTCTCATGTAAAAGAACGGACCTATGGTAAGTCGACATCTTCGGCCTTGTTACCCATGCTACCCATAACATCTTCTGCGAGTGAACCGAAGTCAACAGCCGGATCATTGATGGCTGCCTCGTAACGGTCTTTGTCCCAGATTTCAATCATGTTCACAGCTGCCGACATCACGATGTTCTTGCCGATACCAGCGAACGTCATCAGATCCTTCGGCACCAGGATTCTTCCTGAGCTGTCGAGTTCAACCGGCTTAACACCTGCATTGAACATCCGTATGAAGTCCACGTTCTTTTTCTTGAAGCGATTTAATTTGTTCACGTCTTTCACGAGAGCGTCCCATTCACTCATCGGATATAATTCGAGACACTTGTGAAACACGCTACGCTTCACGACAAATCCTTTATCGAGAACTGGCGTTAACTGCTTCTTGAATGCAACAGGAAGCAGTAGACGCGCTTTCGCGTCGACACTGCATTCATATACACCGAGAAGACTGGTCATTTTGTAGCTGTTTCAGTGGCTAAAATTATGCATTAAATCCCCACTATTTCCCACAATATACCACTTTTGTTGATAACTCTCCCACTCTTCACAGATTTTATGTTCTGAAGCTTTGTATCATGCACACGTAAAGCCCAATGTTATCAATGGCTTCAGCGGTTTTCGTTCCGGTTAAACGCGGTGGGAGGAACTTAAAACCGACTCAGGATTATCAACATTTGAAGGCGCTTTTATGTTCCACGAAAAAAGTGACGCCAATCTGCTGTAAGCCCTGCTATTATTACGTTTCAGAGGATCGATCCGGCCAGAAAGCCAGATTATCGCAATTTTGACAAAATCCACCAAAAAGTAAGATTTTATTGATATTTCAATGATTTTGAAGAAAATCAAACTGATTCGCAAACAGAAAAACACGGTACTTTTGTAAACATGAGTTCGCAGAAATTTGTTGATGTAGAAAAGATTATCGGGTCGAAAAACCCGCGGCTACTCAAATGGATGCCGGGATTTCTGCTACGCTATATCAAACGCATTCTGCATGAAGGCGAGGTAAATGAATTCATGGCGAAGCATGGGCATTTACGTGATTTCGATTTTATTCGCCAGGTGATCGAGTTCATGCGTTTGACGGTCGTTGTAAAAGGTTTGGAAAACCTTCCTGCAACCGGAGGCTTTATTCTCGCGGCGAATCATCCGCTTGGTGGATTAGATGGAATTGCACTCATGCATGCGGTCGGAGAAAAACGCAAAGACATTCGCTTTTTGGTCAACGACATTCTGCTCTATCTCGGTACCATGGACAACCTTTTTGTGCCGGTGAACAAGCATGGCAATCAACAGGCAAAAGAGAAAATTGAAAAAGCTTACAGCTCCGAAAACGCTATTCTGATTTTTCCGTCGGGATTGGTTTCGAGGAAAAATCAAGGAGTGATCAGCGATCTCGAATGGAAGAAAAGCTTCATTGTAAAATCACAGCAGTACAAACAACAGGTTGTACCCTGCTTTATTGACGGAAAAAACTCCAACTGGTTTTACAACCTGTCGCTTTGGAGACGGAGACTTGGAATAAAAGCGAATATCGAGATGTTCTATCTTGCTGATGAAATGTTCAAACAACGCGATCACACAATTACCATTATCTTTGATAAACCGATTCCGAGCACACGTTTTACGCAGATTCACAACCCAAAACAATGGGCGGCAAAAATGAAAGATCATGTGTACGATCTGGGAGCCGGTAATAAAGGTTTGTTTGCAGAATAGCACACTGAACTGATGGAAGACATGAAAGACATCATTGCACCAGTGGACCGTTCACTTCTCTTACGCGAGTTGAACAACAATACATTTGTGCGTACTGCTAATAACGGCGATAATCTAATCTACATAGTTAACGCGCACAATTCCCCGAACACACTTCGTGAAATCGGTCGTTTGCGCGAGCTTACATTCCGCGCAGCTGGCGGTGGCACCGGTCTTGATTGTGATCTCGATGATTTCGATACCTGCGAGAAATGCTATGAGCAACTCGTGGTTTGGAATCCTGATGACCAGGAAATTGTGGGTGGCTACCGCTTCATTCGTTGTGCAGAAGCCCGACAGTCCGATGGAAATTATCATCTCGCCACTACAGAACTTTTTTCTTTCAGCGAGAAATTCAAGAACGAATATCTGCCGCATAGCATTGAGCTTGGCAGATCGTTTGTCCAGCCGCAATATCAGCCTTCCGTGAACAACCGAAAAGGATTGTTCTCACTTGACAATTTATGGGACGGACTTGGTGCATTAACAGTCGACAATCCGGACATCACTTACTTCTTCGGCAAGGTGACAACCTATCGTCATTTCAATATTAAAGCGCGCGATTATATTCTTCGTTTCATGGAACATTATTTTCCGGATGACGAAACATTGTGCTGGCCGCATGCTGTAGTTCAACCAACAGCTGATACCGCAGCATTCGTGCAGGACCTCGAAGGCAAAGATTATAAGGAAGGTCACAAAACACTCAACACCCTCGTGCGTTCACTTGGAGAGAATATTCCACCGCTGGTAAATGCGTACATGAATCTCAGTGCTACTATGAAAACTTTTGGCACTGCAGTGAATGATGAATTCGGCGATGTGGATGAAACCGGTATCCTTGTGAAGATCGCAGATATTTATCCGACGAAAAAAGAACGTCATGTAAATTCTTACACGCCGGAAAAAAAGGATGGATTGTGAAAATAAATTCAGCTATTTATTTACAGAGTTGTGTAAAGGTGGACACGTGTCCGAAACCTGATAAACCGGAGTTTGCGTTTATCGGACGTTCAAACGTGGGAAAGTCATCGTTGATCAATATGCTCACCGGGAAACACGGCCTGGCAAAAGTTGCTACGCGTCCGGGAAAAACTCAAGTGATCAATCACTTTGTAATTAACGACGAATGGTTTCTCGTCGATTTACCCGGATACGGTTACGCGAAAGTTTCCAAAGACAAAAGAGCCGGGTTCGATCGTATGATCACGGAGTACATTCGCAAGCGCCCGAATCTGCTTTCTCTATTTGTGTTGATTGACAGTCGTATTCCGCCGCAGGAACTTGATCTCACTTTTCTTCGCAATCTTGGCGACAACCAAATTACATTCAGCATTGTATTTACCAAGTGCGACAAATTGGGGACGACAAAGCTGAAGAAGCATATCGAAGCCTATAAGAAAGTATTACTCGAAGAATGGGAAGAAGTTCCCAATCACTATTTGTCTTCAGCAGAAAACGCAATGGGACGTAAAGAAATTCTCGGCTTTATTAAGGAGAGCATGAAGTATTTCGAAATCTAAAACGCCGCACCCCAACCCCTTTCCCAAGGAGAGGGAATATTTTTGTGAGCTGTGCCGGATTTTTTTTAGTTGCGTTTGCGGGTATAATAGTTTCTGCTTGCACGCACGTACGTTCTCTCGCCTTTCGGTCGCGTTAGTACGTCAATGATCAACTCTTCATCTTCTATATTAATAACACGATAGATGAATTGGTCCGGCAGTGCGCAATCCAACCAAAACTCATTCTTATTGCGATGCCGTGAAGCGCAAATCTGATACTTTCCTGAAGTTAATGTTGTGTGAATTTCATTCGGATAAATTGTAATCATCGCCTCCTCCGGATTCTCAATCTTGTGTTTACGATCAAACATTCCGGTCAATTTATATTTCCCGGTAAGTGACCACGAGGTGCTGTAAAGCTTCGACACAGCAAGAGAATCGGGTGTTGATCGGGCCTTAGCAAGCAGTGAAGAGGAAAGGAGGAGAAGTAGAATAAACGTGCGCATAAAAAAACGGTCTGCATATTAGACGCAGACCGTTAGAAAAGGTTTTCTTAATTATTGCTTAGGCGAACCAATAAGTGTTACAAATCCTGTTGTGCTGTAATCTGTTGAAGGACTGATTGCCGTGAGGATGAAATAGTAAGTTCCGTCTGTGCACATTGCGCCAGAACTGGTGTGTCCGTCCCAAGTTACGTTCGGCTCAGTTGATTCGAATAATTTAACGCCCCAACGATCATAAATTTCGAGTTTGTATTCGTTCAAACCTGAAGTTGTGATCATGAATACATCGTTAACACCATCGCCATTCGGAGTGAATACGTTTGGCAACAGGAAGTCCTCAGTTACATTGATGATGAGATGAACCGTATCCAAACATCCGTTCGCATTTGTAACTGTAAGAATTACTGTGTACGTGCCTGAAGTTGGGAAACTGTGTGATGGATTCTGTGCAGTAGAAGTGGTGTTGTCGCCGAAATCCCACAGCCATGTTGTTGCACCTGCAGTAAGGTCAGCGAATACGTAATCGTTGCCACCTGCTGATGTATCCACAGCAAGAGCAACCGGTGCCGGATTCACAGAAGGTGCACAACTGTCAGCAAGTGAATTACATCCTGTTGCTGAAGTGGCGTACACTGTAACGAAACCTGTTCCTGTTGTCCAATCAACGAAAACTGAATCTGATCCCTGACCGCTTGTAATGTTACCCGATCCAGGCACGTTCCACTGATATCCTGTTCCTGTTCCACCTGTTGCAGTGAACAAGTTTCCAGGTGTGTTTTCGCAAATCGTAGGACAAGAAATTGTTGGTGCAGCCGGACGAACATCAGTAAGGATGTAAGGATCTCCCGGGTTTGCAAAAGCCCATGCAGCACGATTCATTGTCGTGAATACTCCTGACACACCCATACCAACAGTTGCCATGTCGTTCCACATTACGTTGGTGGTTCTCCAGTGTGACATACCAGACCAGATTCCATCAGAAGCAGGAATGTAGTTCATACGGATGTCAGCTGTTGTTGCGCCAACCGGACGAAGAATTGCGTGATAGAATGTGTCGTTAGCGGTACAGATGATTCCGTCGTTAGTTGTACGAAGGAAACCATCGTTATCTGCATTGTGATTGACGAAACGAACGGTGTAAAGATTCGCAGCAGCAGCAGTAGGTGAAATATCAATAGGACGGTAACGCGTAACGTTCACACTTGAACCGGTCGGAAAGGTGTACATGTTTGTTGAGTTCGTCGCACGTGCTAAAGTTCCTGTTGGACCTGTACTGCTCACAAAACCTTCCGAACCCGGAGTGATGTTGTTTGTAACCGCTGTTGAAGATGGATTGAGAACCGTGAAAATCTGTGTTTGTGTTTCAAGTTCGCGGTCGTTGATTGTAAGAATACCCGTAAGTCCGGTATTTGCATCAACACCTTGCAAAGTTTTCTTGCGGTTGTTACCTGTGCCGGTACCTGTTAGTGTAAGATCGTTGAACGTTGTAACGGTGCCGTTGTTACTGGTAATGAGCTGTTGCGTGTTGCCATTCATGGTAACAAGACTCAAATCGCCATTGAACGTTGCGTCGTTAATCCAATCCTGCTCTACATTGTAATCACCATCACCGCTAACAGTAGAACCGTTATCGATCTGAAAATTACCAGGTGCTGGAAGCGTAGAATTTTTTGTGGTGGTAATGGTACCATCATTCGTAACCTGCGAAGTGTTATCGATTGTGATTCCACCATTGCAATGAAACACGCCGCCTGCTGTAACAACGAACGTAGCACCATTGCTTGTGAAGATCTGCGCGTCAAGTGAAGTCGCTGCGAACATCAGGACTGCGCCAGATAAAGTCAAGTATATCTTTTTCATGACTGGGAAAAGATTTTGCCATCCGGGGGTTTCACGGATGTTACCAAAATAACGTAAAATCAGGGAGATACGCAAGGGTTTAACCCTTGGCACTGGCTGCCTAAATTATTGCGTATCAGCTAGTTGCATTTTCTCCGCGAAATACGCGCAAAAATCACGCATATCACCAGCCATCTTCTCTTCACCGGTTGCGCGCTTCAATGTATCTGACATGGTTAACATATTCTGGTGGAAGAATTGTTTCATCTCATCAACGAGCATGGTTTTGGTCCACAAATCAATACGCATGGTGTGCGCCTGATTTTCGTCCCACATTGCGAGCATGATTGCTTTGCACTTTCCGCTCTCTGTGGAATCAGTTGCATTCCACTCAATAGATTCCGGAAGATTGTTTTCGTCGAGTGTAATCGTGAAGTTGATTTGTGCTTTGCGCGTTGACATTGGATTGCGTTTGAACCACAAATGTACGCTTCGAAGATTCGATCCCGATAATTATCGGGATGAAAATCCGAAAAACTAGAACTCAGGCTTATACTTTGATTGAGTAAGCAACAACTGACCGTCGTTCATTCCCATGAGTTCTTCGAGCGTGGTTTCCGGAAAGCGTTCCATATATGCCTGCACAATTCGCAGACCGATCCACACTCCTACCCGACCCGGAGATTCCTTCGCAAATCCGGCCGTGAAGGGCGCATCAAATGTCATGTGGTTAATATCCTCTTCGTTTTCCGAATAAACCGTTCCATCTGCTATCATAGCTGCCCACGCATCTGCTTCATTTGCTTCACACCAGTCGAGTTGCGCTTGTGTAAATCCGGTGAGAATTGAATCATGTTTCTCGCGGAAAAGCGCCTGCTGCAAATACATGATTTTGCCTTCGTATACGATACGATTGATCACATCATTCTTTTCGGATTTGAATGGAAATTCGTTCATCATCCAGGCCTTAACAAATCCGGCCGACATGTACTCCGGTTCGAGCTTTCTTCGCTGGTACATTGGCCAGTTCAGTCCCTGATAATAGATATTGTCTCTACCCAGAAACCAGTCTACTCCAATTGCATAATTTCCTTCGCAGGCAATGTAATTGTAGTTAAAGCCGGAGAACACGATGAACACACCTTTCGGCAACTTCCGGTCGGGAAAATGAAATTTGAAATACGTGTACGCAGATGTGATGTCGTTCTCAAGAAATGCGAATCCATCTTTATACTTTTCGTTCGCCATTTCCCACGCGCCACGCATGGTATGATCAGCGAGAAACTGCCCGAGAGTAAAAAAACACGAAGCCGAATCGGGTGCAGCATAGCAGATTACGTTATTCAGAAAACAATCAGTGATGTTGCCATACTTCTTACGGATTTCTGAAATACCGGAAACGAGTTTTGCCGTGTCGAGATTGAAGAAGTCCTGGTCGATCCGCTGTACTTTAACAGGATCGACTGTAACTGACGAAGTATCAACATCCAGCGGATTTGAACCGCATGAAGTGCTGAAAACCAGCGTTAAGAATAAAATCGGCAAGATTCTTGTTGCCTTGATCAGCGCTAAATTCATTATACTTGCACAACGTAAAACCCTCATCAAAAGTATGAAAAAGGTACTGATACTTCTTTTCGCTCTGACACTCGGAGCTAAATTCTCATTCGCGCAAGACGAAAACAATCTCAAGAACTTCCGTTTCGGATTAGTTGCTTCACCTTCACTCAACTGGTACAAGCCGGAAGATGCAAAGAAGATGGAGAATGCAGGAATCAAAGGCGGTTTTGGCTGGGGACTTCAAATGGAATTCCGGTTAAACAAAGTTGCATCCCTGGTAACTGGCTTGCAAGTGAATTACGATCGTGGTTTCATCAAATTGCTGGACACGGCAACCTATTACTATAATGGAGAGGATGAGGCTTATGTAGCTAACGATGATACTGCAGCTGTTCTTTACACACTGAACAGTCGTATATACAAAACAAATTATGTTATGCTTCCGCTTTACCTCAAAATGAAAACAGGTGAAATCGGAATGATGACTTACTATGGTGAATTTGGTTTGATGTCGAGTATCCGTCTTAAGGCTAAAACCACCGACGATGTTACTTTGTATTCGCCACCAAACAATCCGAAATCGTCGATAGAAGATCTCGACAACACGAAAGACATGAATCTTTTGCGTTTTCAGCTTCACATTGGCGGAGGATTTGAATACAATCTTGCCGGTACTACTTCAATGTTTGTAGGTGTTGCTTTCAACTACGGCTTCTCGAATGTATTTCAGAAAGATTCGGAATATCTCATGACTAACTACCCTGGACCAGTAATGCCGCCGAAGGGATCAACTACTCCATTCAAACAGCAGGCTACTGCAAACAACGTGGCTTTGTCGGTAGGAATCTTGTTCTAAGCACTGTTATTGATTACGAAAGGCGCCATGATGGCGCCTTTTTTATTTCCGTAAATTTGAAATGTGAAAATCGCACTCGCACAACTCAATTATCACATCGGCAACTTTCAGTACAATACTGAGAAGATTATTGCCCATGTTGGGATGGCGAAGGAACAAGGAGCAGACGTTGTAGTTTTCGCAGAGCTTTCTGTGTGCGGATATCCGCCGCGGGATTTTCTGGAGTTCAACGATTTTATTGAACAGACGCTGGAGGCGATTCACGCGATTGCTGAAGCATCACAGGGCATCACAACAATTGTAGGCGGACCTGCACGTAATCCGCGCGTGGAAGGGAAAAATCTTTTTAATGCGGCGTATGTTTTGCGCGACGGAAAAATCGAGAGTGAACATCACAAAGCCTTGTTGCCGAACTACGATGTGTTTGACGAGTATCGCTATTTCGAACCTGCGCGTGAATTTCAGATCGCGGTCATAGCAGGAAAGAAAGTCGCATTACCGATTTGCGAAGACGTGTGGGACATTGAAGAAGATCTCATGTACACCATCTGGCCGATGGACGAACTGAAGAAACAAGGTGCAGAGCTGATCATTAATATTGCGGCGTCTCCGTTTAATTATGGTCACGCAGAGAAACGTCGCGAGGTAATGAAGCGCAACGTGGAGAAATACAAAATGCCTCTTGTTTATGTTCAGCATGTGGGTGCGCACACGGAAATCATTTTTGATGGTGGAAGTATGGTGATGAATGTGAAGGGTGAAGTTGTAGAGCAGTTGGCTTTCTTTGAAGAGGAATTTCGGGTTGTTGAATTGTCGACCTCGACTCCGCCTTTGTCGCCCTCGACTCCGCTCGGTCTGACAAAGGATTCGTCCCAAATTAATATTGAGGTAGAATTGCCGTCTAAAATGACGCGCATACATGATGCTCTTGTTCTCGGCATCAAAGATTACTTCGGTAAAATGGGATTCTCGAAAGCGATTCTCGGATTATCGGGCGGTGTTGATTCGGCATTGGTGACTGTACTTGCGGTAGAAGCACTTGGAAAAGAAAATGTATTGCCGGTGCTCATGCCTTCTGAATTTTCTTCGGGACATTCTGTGGATGATTCTGTAGCGTTGTGCAAAAATCTGGGAATGAGTTACGAAATCATTCCAATCAAAAAAGGATTTGACACGACATTGGAAATGCTCAAACCGATTTTTGGTGATGCCCCTTTCAGTGTGGCAGAAGAAAATATACAGGCGAGAATGCGTGCGATTGTCCTCATGGGAATCGCGAATAAGAAGAATTACATTCTGCTCAACACTACGAATAAGAGTGAAGCCGCAGTTGGTTACGGAACGTTGTACGGAGATATGTGCGGAGGAATTGCCGTGCTTGCTGATCTGTACAAGATGGAAGTTTATGCGTTGTGCGATTATATTAACCGCAACGGAGAAGTGATTCCGAAAAATATTCTCACCAAAGCACCTTCTGCAGAATTACGTCCCGGACAAAAAGATTCTGATTCGCTTCCGGAATATCCTGTGCTCGATAAAATTCTCTACGCGTACATCGAGCAGCGACTTGGCCCGAAAGAAATTATTGCCATGGGATTTGATGCGGCGCTTGTGAATCGCGTTCTCAAAATGGTGAACAGCAACGAATGGAAAAGAGCGCAGATGGCGCCGGTGTTGAGAGTGAGCCCGAAGGCGTTTGGAAGTGGGAGAAGGATGCCGATTGTTGGGAAGTACCTAGGATAAACATCCTTAGAGCTGTCGTTCAAATTTTCCTTAAAGAGACAGTAGGTTTTAAACCGCGGAGGCGCAGAGACGCAGAGGCACGCAAAGAAAACATTCTGGAATATGTCGTCGCCAAACTCTTTAGCTTGGTGCTTACTTCGATTTTATATCTTCAAAGTGCGTTAGTTGATCTTCTAGATTTTTGATTTCCGTTTTCTTCGCTGCGATTTTTTCTTCGTGTGCTGCTTCCTGAGATGCTGCCTCATCAAAAGACTTGGACGCATCTTTTCCTTCCCAGAATTTGCCATCGCCATCAATCCATCCATAACTTCCACCTGTCGAAACGCGCGCCCGCACCGTTTCCAGCTTCTTTTTATTTGAAACGTAGACTTGATCATTCAACAAACCATCCAGTTCTGATTGCCTATCGGCAATTTGCGCTTGTATTTCATTGACTTCAGTTGCAAGCTTGTCATCCTGCTTCTTTTGTTCCTCCAAAAGAGCTGCATTCACCAAAGAATCCTCTCGATCCTTTTGCTTACGAGCTAACTCTTCAGAGGAAGGACCGCAGGAGAAAAACGAAAATGCAAGTATCGAACTTAACAATAACAGGTGTTTCATAGTTGATATAGATATATTCAGCAATGATAAAAAAACTCCCCCAATTTCTCGGAGGAGTTTTCAAATTTCAAATCTTCAAATTCTATCTGTTCACCACCACTCTCTTCGTCAACTGCTGACCATCGTTCGTAACAACAGTCACCAAATAGATTCCGGCTGCTTCGAGTGACACAGGAGTTATTGCTCCCGCGTTCACTTGCTGGTCGATTACGAGTTGTCCTGCACCGTTGTAGATGAGCACCTGTACAGTTTCGTTACCGTCGATTGTGATGTTGAACTCACCGTTGTTCGGGTTCGGGTACATGTTGAAGTCGAATGCTACGATTGGTTCGAGAACGGTGAGACAAGGATCAACAAGGATGCTGTCTGTAACGATTCCGCCACAACCGTTTGTATCGGTGTACATGTATGTGATTTCGAATGTGCCGATACCAGCGATCATCGGATCGAACGAGTTGCCGCTAACTGCAGGGCCGCTCCAGGTACCGCCTGCAGGTGACTCGCCACTCAACAGGATTGATCCCATATTGAGACATGCGGTATCAAGTACCAATGCGAGTGTTACTGTTGGAGGTGTGTGCAACACGAGATTGATCGTATCAGATGCGATACATCCACCAGGCATTGTCACTTCAACGAAGTATGTTCCTGAAGTTGTAACAACATTCGTTTGACCCGTGCTCAGGTCATTCCAGATGTACGTACCGCCAACGTTCATTGCATCGAGTGTTACGGATGTTGCGCAAAGCGTATCATCAGTCCCAAGAGCAACAACCGGTTGCGTGTTAATCGTTACAACGACTGTATCAGAAGAAGTACATCCGTCGCTTGATGTAACATCGACCATGTACGTTCCGCTTACGGTAGCTGTGATCATTTGTGTTGTATCTGTAGTGTTCCACGCGTAAGTTGAACCAACGTTCTCTGCATCCAGCAAGATCGTGCCACACTGCGTTGAATCAGGGCCCAGATCAACAACCGGATTTGGATTCACTGTTACGGTAGCCGTTGCCGTGTTTGAACATCCGTTGAGATCAGTTCCTGTTACCGTGTATGTATCAGTAATTGTTGGAGTAAACGGAACGCCGTCCACTACTCCACCCGTCCACAGGTAAGTTGCAGCACCGTTACCATTCAGAATTACTGAAGTTCCTTCGCACACCGTGTATGCAGGAAAACCAGTAGTAGAAACGATTGGCAATGTATTTACTGCAACTGTGATTGTATCAGAATCGGTACAGCCATTTGAAGCCGTTCCGACAACTGTGTACGTTAATGTACCGAGCGGTGTAAACGGAACGTTGTTGTTCACGCCACCAGACCACGCATAAGTAACAGCGCCACTACCACTGAGTGTAACATTGCTTCCATCACAAATGCTGGTTGCGCTTGCATTCGCAACAACCGTCGGAACTGCATTGATTGTAACGTTCACTGCTGTTGCAGATGAATCGCTGCAACCACTTGCGTTCGTTACCCAAACGTTGTACACTCCAATTGTTGTTGCCGTGTACATTGCAGATGTTGCCCCGACAATCGGTGAACCGTTCATGAACCACTGGTATGCTGTTCCTGCAGATGAAGTAAGCACTGTGTTTCCACCCGAGCAGAATGTGCTGTTACCAGTGATCGTTACAACAGGAGCTGCAATTACAGTGATATCCTGTGTAGTTGTGTCTGAACAACCATTGCCATCTGTTCCGATCACAGTATACGTTGTTGTAGCGGATGCAGGGAATGCAACATTATCTGTTACACCATGCGACCATACATACGTTGCTGCACCAACGCCCCTCAGAGTAAGCTGGGCGTTTTCACAAACTGTATCGTTCGGAGAGAATGTGGTAGTTACAACAGGAAGTGTGTCTACTGTGATTATAACGTCAACAGTATCCTCACAGCCATTTCCGTCTGTCCCGATCAAAGTCAGCGTATCAGTTGTTAAGGGCGTGAAAGGATTTCCATCAATAACGCCATCGCTCCACGTGTAGGTAATTGCTCCTGTTCCATCGAGTGTAAGTTCTGTTCCGGTACAAACTGTAATGCCCGGAGCAGCGTTGTAACTAACCGTTGGTGAGGTGTTCACCGTTACCGTTGTTGTTGCAGTTGATGAACATCCGTTCGCGTCTGTTCCAGTTACGGTGTAAGTGTTCGTTGCAGCAGCTGTGAATGGAACGTTGTCCGTTACTCCACCAGTCCACACGTAAGTTACTGCACCGGTTCCGCTCAATGTAACCTGCGTTCCTGAACATACAATTGGCGAAGGTGTCGTTGTGTTGCTCACCGTCGGAAGTGGATTAACAGTAACTGTTGTAGTTGCTGTTGCGGTACATCCGTTCAATGCTGTTCCTGTAACTGTGTACGTCGTAGTTGCTGCCGGAACAAATGATACTCCGTCCATAACTCCACCTGTCCAGATATAAGACACAGCACCTGTTCCATTCAGAGTAACAGAAGTTCCTGCGCACACTGCACTCGAAGGAGCTGTTGTTGAAGAAACAGTTGGAGTAGGATTAACTGTGATGGTTGTTGTTGCCGTGTTCGTACATCCTGATGCATCAGTACCCGTTACTGTGTACGTGCTAGTTGATGTAGGCGTGAATGGAACTCCATTGATTACACCGCCCGTCCAGGTGTATGTTGCAGCACCTGTGCCACTCAACGTAACTGCAGTTCCGCTGCACACTGTTGTAGCAGGTGAAGCTGTTGATGCAACAGTTGGCAATGGATTCACAACAACAGATACAGTTGCCGTGTTTGTACATCCACTGAAATCGGTGCCGGTTACAGTATATGTTGCTGTAGCAAGAGGAACAAATCCAACTCCATCCGTAACACCGCAGCACCACGTGTAAGAAATTCCACCGATACCGTTCAATGCCACAGTTGATCCTGCGCAATGTGGACCAGCAGGAGATTGTACAGCATTGATATTCGGAGATGGATTAACTGTAACCGTAATTGTATTTGTTCCGGTACAACCGTTCATGTCGGTTCCTGTTATAGTGTACGTCGTAGTTGCAGAAGCAGCAAACGGAACTCCGTCTGTAACACCACCACTCCACGCATACGAAGAGCCGCCAAAACCGTTCAGAGTTACCATTGTTCCTGCACACACTGTTGCAGAAGGAGAAACACCAGTTGTAATTGTTGGCGCCGGATTAACTGTGATTGTTGTGGTCGCCGTATTGGTACATCCAACTGCGTCGGTGCCGGTTACGGTGTAGGTTTGAGTTGACGCAGGAATAAATGCAACTCCATCCGTCACACCTCCGCTCCACGTGTATGAAACACCACCAGTGCCATTCAGTGTGACTGCAGTTCCAGAACAAACTGTTGTTGCCGGTGCCGCTGTTGAACTGATTGAAGGTGATGTACCAACAACAACAGTAATTGTTGCTGTACTGCTGCAACCGATTCCGTCTGTTCCAGTAACGGTATAAGTTTGTGTTGCTGCAGGTACAAATGCCAGACCGTCAGTAACTCCACCCGTCCAGGTATAAGTAATTGCACCACCACCCGTCAATGTTACCGGTGAGCCGTTACAAACAGTTGTTCCTGGAGAAGCATTTGCAGTTACCGTTGGAGCAGGATTAACTGTAACTGTTGCGGTTGCAGTTCCTGTACATCCATTGCCATCTGTTCCAGTTACGGTGTATGTCTGTGTTGATGTCGCAGAGAATGCAACACCATCTGTAATTCCACCACTCCATGTGTAAGTTGTTGCTCCGTTTCCGCTTAGCGTAACCATAGTTCCGCTACATACGGGTCCAGAAGGTGAAGCCGTTGAACTTACCGTAGGGTTTGGATTTACCGTTATCGTGATCGTAGCTGTATTTGTACAACCAGAAGCATCTGTTCCATTTACAACGTAAGTAGTCGTTGAAGGCGGAACGAACGCAACACCATCAGTAACACCACCACTCCACGTGTACGAAGTTGCACCGGTTCCATTGAGTGTTACACTGCTTCCATTACACACTACCGTTCCCGGAGTTGCGGTTGCGCCCACTGTTGGAAGTGGATTTACGGTTACGAGAACTGTAGAAGTGTTTGTACAACCATTCACGTCTGTTCCCGTTACTGTGTACGTTGTTGTTGAAGGAGGTACAAAAGAAATTCCATCGGTAACTCCACCACTCCATGTGTAAGAAGCTGCACCTGTACCGTTTAATGTAACAGCACTACCACTACAAACTGTTGCAGAAGGAGCTGCCGAAGTTCCTACTGTTGGAGCAGGATTCACGGTAATCGTTACGGTAGAAGTTGCAGTGCATCCTGCTACGTTTGTTCCGGTAACCGTATATGTTGTTGTTGCCACTGGTGTAAACGCAATTCCGTCTGTTACACCACCAGTCCATACGTACGATGAAGCACCGGTTCCGCTGAGCGTTACACTTTCTCCGTCGCAAACTGTTGTGCCCGGTGAAACTGTTAATCCAACGGTTGGAACCGGATCAACAGTGATTGTAACAGTAGCAGAATTCTGGCAGCCGTTGATATCGGTACCAGTAACAGTATATGAATCTGTTGTTGGAGGATTGAATGCAACTCCGTCCATTACGCCACCAGTCCATGAATATGTACTTGCTCCGCCTCCACTCAATGTAACTGCATCACCCTGACAAATTGTTGTTCCTGGTGTAGCTGTAATTGTTACTGTTGGTGTAGGATTGACGTTGATCGTTACAGTTTCAGTATCGGTACAACCGTTAATGTCTGTCCCCGTTACTGTATAAGAAGTTGTAGCTGAAATTGTGAATGGTACTCCATCTACAACACCACCTGACCATGCGTAGCTTGATGCGCCTGTGCCGGTGAGGCTGATAACGCTGCCTTCACATACTGTAGTTCCCGGAACTGTAACAATTGCAACCGTTGGTACCGGAATTACAGTTACAGAAGCAACCGCAGTATTTGTACATCCAAGTGCATCAGTTCCAGTGACCGTGTAATCTCCGCTTACCGCCGGAGTAAATGCAACTGCATCGAAAATTCCACCTGTCCAGTTGTAAGTCACTGCACCGCTACCTGAAAGTGTAATCGGACTTCCCGCACAAATAGCAAGTGATGGAGCCGCGCTGAAGGAAACAGTTGGTGCCGGGTTTTCTATAAGTGTATGTCCGGTTGCGGCTGAGTCGGCACAACCTGATGGAGCAGAAACCATCACGTTATAAATTCCCGGAGCGATAGCTGCAATTGTTTGCGCATTTTCTCCACTGATCTGAATTCCGTTGAGATACCACTGGTAAGTTGTGCCTACACTTGAGGTAAGCGTGGTGCTTCCACCCTGACAATAACTTCCTGCACCTGAAATTGAAACGACAGGGCGAGGATTCACAGTGATGGTAATCGTTGCGGTGCTCGTGCAACCACTCAGTAAATCAGTTCCTGTTACCGTGTATGTTGTGGTTGCCACAGGAGCAATAATAACGTTCGCACCTGAGAATGAACCTGGCATCCACAAATAGGTGTCGGCACCTGAACCCATCAGCATGCTTGAAGATCCTTCGCAAATTGTTGTTGCGCTTGCCGAGGCGCTGAGTGACGGAGCGGGATTAACTGTTACCGAAGTATTCGCTGTTCCTGTACAGCCGTTAATATCTGTTCCTGTTACGGTGTAAGTAACCGACGACATTGGATTATCAACAACACTTGCTCCACTGAAAGATCCCGGCATCCACAAATAAGTTGATGCACCGAAACCATCAAGTGTAGTTGGTTCTCCTGCACAAATTGTTGAAGGAGTTGAAGAAGCTGTAACAGTTGGTAATGAATTCACAGTAACCGTTGCCATTGCCTGTCCTGTGCAGCCGTTCACATCAGTGCCCGTAACAGTATAAGTTGTTGTTGACGTTGGAGCAACTGTAACTGGTGATCCGCTCAGGAAACCAGGGAACCAGAAATAAGAGCTTGCACCGGATGCTGACAGAGAAGTATTATCTCCATCGCAAATTGAAACGGCATTTGGAGTAACAACAACTGTTGGCGCCGGATTAACGTTAACACTTACTGTTGCTGTTGCTGTACAACCGGAGCCATCTGTTCCTGTAACGGTGTATGTAGTTGTGCTTCCTGGTGTATCTGTTACACTTGAACCGGAAAGTGATCCCGGCATCCAGGTGTAAGTTACTGCACCGAACGCATCGAGGAATACCATATCACCTGCGCAAATCGGATCGGGTGCTGCAGTAGCGGAAACAGAAGGAGCAGCAATAACGGTGATGCTCACCATATCAGTTGCAGTACAACCGGTCGCGTCTGTTCCGATCACGGTGTATGTCGTATTCGAAGTTGGATTGACAGTAATCGGACTTCCGGAAATTGCTCCGGGATTCCACACGTACGTTGTTGCGCCACTGCCTGTAAGTTGCACAGGTGCTCCAGAACATATTGTTGTGAAATCTGCAGTAGCGGTCACCGTTGGACTTGGAGCAACGGTTGCTGTAACCATTGCTGTGTTCGTGCAACCATTCGCATCTGTTCCTGTTACAGTGTAAGTGGTGGTTGATCCGGGTGTGTCCGTTACAGGATTTCCGGAAGTAAACATGGGTGCCCAAATGTAAGTGTCGGCACCTGTAGCAGTTAGTGTAACCATTTCGCCGCCGCAAACCGGATCTGGATTAGATGTTGCAGCGACTGTTGGAAGTGGATTAACAGTTACTGTAACTGTTTCCGTTCCGATACAACCATCCGTAGAAGTTCCGGTAACTGTGTAGGTTTGAGTTGACGCCGGATTTGCATCGGGGTTGTTTATTGTTGAAGATGACAAACCTGTTCCGGGAGACCACACGTATGTATTTGCTCCGCTTGCAACAACGTTAACTGGAGCGCCGCCCGCACACAGCGAAGGAGCTGCAGGTGCGAAAGAAAGAACCGGAGTTGGATTGATCACGCATGCAACTTCAGTTGAAGTAGCAGACAATCCACTTACGGTGCAAGTCACAACGCATACGTAGTACATCGTGTTTGACAACGCAACTGTCGTGTAGGTATCTGATGTTGCACCAACAACGTTTGTGTACGGCCCGCCAGCAACAGTAGATTCCTGCCACTGATAGGTGAATGGAAATCCTGTGGAGTGTCCGTTCAGTTCGAGATCAAAAGTACTTCCTTCGCATTGTGCAGCAGGAGAAGTTGTGGATGCTGTTCCGGCAGTTGGTGTGCCTGAGCATACTGCAAGAATACCATCGAATTCATCAGCGCCGATATCCGGAGCAAGTGCGCCACCGTTTACTGATCCTACCGGACCTGGACGAGTATCTGCATCCCAGTCTGCAGTGATTCCAACGACTGCAATGCCACCGCTTTCAAGCAATGAAGGGGCTGCGAAAGGAATGTGCAGGTAGTCTGCATCGTTTCCGTTTAGACTTGAGAATGTAGGGTTAACAGAAACAGATTGCGCATCACGAGCTGGACCAACGCGGGTTTGATACTGCGCGAGAGTCTGATCGGAATTTGTTCCGTCAAAGAAAATAAAGTTCGATGCAGATGGTACCCCGGCGTAAAAAGAGTTGTTATTTGAGGCTGCGTTGTAACTGATTAATGAAGTGGTTGTACGTGTGTGAGCTACAACAACACCGGTTCCTGTTTGGGAGGACAAATTCACAACCAGATTATTCCGAAGCGTTACATCAGGACCAGTTGCAATGCGAATTCCGGATGACCCGGAGTTTGTTCCTCCCGCGATGTTTGCCAGGTATATGGTGTTGTAGGAAATTTCTAATGCCGTCCCTGCAACTACATTCAATCCCATCACAGCATCGTTCCCATTTGTGAGACCTGCACGTATATCTCCTACATAGTTGTTATAAATGTTGAGCGATGCGCAGTTAGTAATGTTGATTCCGGTAGCAACTCCGGTCGCGTTAGTATGTTCTAAATCGTAAATTTTATTGTCGTGAATTTCACTTGTGAGTCCGCTGAATATTCCATAAATCCCGCAAGTAGGAGAAGCTCCGTTACCTACACCATTCAAGTCGTAAATTGTATTATTGTGAACATTAAAAGGCCCATTGCAATTAAAATCCATACCGATCGCTCCCAGCGTGAGGCTGGATGTTGATGCATTTCCAACAATATTATTCGCCAACTCGAAAGATGTAAACGCTGGAGCACCCGAGAACAGCATGAGTGTCATTAAACCCGTACTCGTCACGCCTGTGATTGAGTTGCTGAACGCAGTTTGATTCCCTGAATTTCCGATCTGATATCGAATTCCAATAAAACTATTCGCGCTGATGTTTAAAATCGTGTTACTTGAAACGTTGGTCCCGCTTCCGGAGTTGTTGATATCAATACCAACAACTGATAATCCTCCGCTCCAGTTCGACATCGTGTTACTCACAATGGTTCTGCTTACTGCCCCTGTTGCAGCACCACCGGTTTCTGTAATTCCATTAATTGTACCTCCTGCAACGGTGATATTGGAAAAAATATTATCCTGAATTGTTCTTGTCGCACCAATGGCAGACGCCCCGGTTCCCGCTATGCACGTAACTGAACCACCTGCACCTGTTTTTGAAAGAGCGCCGATAATAGCGTTGTTCGTTATATTAACAAAGCTGGATGCTCCGCCCGCAATTGTGTTGTTGATCAGGTTAACAGCCCCCGTTGTGTTGAGGGTTAGGTTGTCGAACGTGTTATTATTTATGAAATTGAAATTCATCGCACCGATATGCCGGATCAAGTCGACGGCCGACGATGACGAGGTATTAAAAATAAATCCGTGAAATGTATTTCCGCTAATTGCTACGCCCGCTCCGGCAGATCCAGAAGGACTTGAGGATATCCCTAAAACAAGACCCGTACTCGCCGAGGTAAAGGTGATAGCATTGTTTATTGAATTACCGAGTTGATTGTCGTTAAGCATTGAATTGCCGCTGATAACAGCATTACACTGAATACCCGTAAATCCACCGGAAGGTGATGCACTGGTATTATTGAGGATTTGGTTATTTCTAATTAGAAAAGAACTTAACGTTCCTCCAATGTTAATTCCCAGCAATCTTGATGTCGTTCCGGCATTAGTGACAGCGCAATTCTGAATAATATTTGAGTCTACAACCAGTGCTTCAAACGAGGATGAACTGGAATGATTAATTGCCTCGAACGTTCCACTTACCGCTGAGGAAGTCATGCTTATCGTGTTACCACAAATTCTATTCGTGCATCCTGAAGTTGGACTGGAAGTGGAGTAATTTTCAAAAATACCCCGAAACGCTACGGTCGGATTGACCGTAGTGGAAAGAGAATTGCCACGCACTGCAAAATTCATTTGATGATTCATGAAAATGCAATAACTCGTTCCGGTATTTGAAAAATATCCACTTGCAGCGGCAGCACCTCCCCAGTTTGTAATCGTATTTCCCATGGTTCCGGAACCGATGATATTATTCTGGTCCATCATTCCGGGCGCACCGATGAACGCGATTCCCATGTTCACATTGCTGATAATATTCTGAACGATCGTATTAGCGGAGTTGGCTCCGGCAACCGATGACGCATCATTAACTACTGTAATACTTGTTGGACTATGACGGGAGTTACTATACACACCCCAGGTGTTTGTGTAGTTACGATTCAGGCTGATCGTGTTTGACATAATGACACAATTCTGCGCGCCGTCAGTCGGACTTGCATGAAGCAGAGCCACGCCCCACTCGGTCATATTATTACTAGCCGGAGTTGTATTCGCATTCGCTGGATTCTCCTGCATGATATACCCTTGAATACCGATATAATCAGATCCAATGATTTTGAAAATTCCATCATTCAGTGCCCCTGGTGTTAATGACCCCGAAGCCGTGATCGTATTTCCGCTTCCTGAAATCACAACCGGATTCGCTGCACTACTCGTGTTCGTAGTGATCTGATATCCTCCTGCTGGGGCAGTCTCCGGGAAACCGGCAAGATGTATAAAGAATACTCCACCAGGCCCAACACCAACTGTATTCAAATCTGTGATCGCGGTAGCAAGTGTCGGATAGTCGCCCGGGATTAATTTAATTCCCGTTAACTGTGCAGAAATTTTTCCGCTAAATCCAATAACTGATAACAACAGGAGTAGTGCTGCTTTTTTCATCGACGATAAGGTTAATCTGTATAGGGGCTAGAGGTCCTTGAATCTCAATTTTTCAAGGACAACGAAAATCGGAAATTTCGGGCGTTTTTCCTTGCAAAATGTACAAGTACAACCCTTGAATTTGGGCGTAATTCGAAGGTTTTCGGTAACCTGCTTCGGGCAGAATGCAAAAAAATCCCGACTCCATTAAGAGTCGGGATTTTCAATTCATTAATGCCGGAACTAACGGTTCACGACCACACGTTGTGTAGTGCGTGTTCCATCAGCAGTAACAACTACTACGCTGTACATACCAGAAGCTTCGATGTGAACATTGTTCTGAACACCGCAAGTTGCTTTCTGAGCAATTACAAGCTGACCAGTTGCACTGTATACATACACATCAACCAATCCTGAACCAGCAGGGATCAATGTGAAGTCACCGTTGTTAGGGTTAGGATATACAACTGCACTTCCAACTTCGTTGTTGTCGATGCTGTTGCAGATGTCAACCAACATGCTGTCAATTGCAGCTGCCGAACATCCAGTAAGTGAATCCATGTACGTGTAAGTGATTGCATGCATACCGTTACCAGCTACACCCGGATCGAATGTATTTCCAGTTACACCAGTACCTGACCAAGTACCACCTGCAGGTGATTCACCACCAAGTGTTACAGGTCCGAGCAACAGACAAGCTGTGTCAAGCGGCAACGATACAGTTACGTTAGGAAGTGCGTTTGCAGTGATTGCAAGTGATGCAGTATCCATACAACCGTTAGCATCTGTTCCTGTAACGATGAACGTCATAGAACCAGTAGTTGTGTAAGGAACCATATCAGTTACACCATTATCCCAAGTGTAAGTAGTTGCACCACCACCCATGAATGTGATCTGATCACCAACGCAAACTGTAGAGTCCGTTGAAGATGCAGTTACAACCGGAAGTGGGTTAACTGTTAATGTAACAGTAGTCGTTGCAGAACATCCGTTAACGTCTGTACCAGTTACAGTGTATGTTTCTGTTGCGGCTGCAGGGAATGCAACGCCATCAGTAACACTTCCAGACCAAACATAAGTTGAAGCACCGCTTCCTGCAGGAGTTACTAAGTCACCAACGCAAGCTGTTGACGGAGTAACCGAAGCAGCAACGGTAGGAAGTGCATTCACTGTTACTGTTACTGTAGCTGTGTTAGAACATCCGTTCGCGTCTGTTCCTGTTACTGTATAGGTATCAGTCACCGTTGCAGCGAATGGCACTGCATCAGTAAGACCACCGCTCCAAGCGTACGATGAAGCTCCACCACCAGCAGGAGTAACCATATCACCAGCACAAACTGTTGACGGAGTTGCAGAAGCTGTTACTGTTGGCAATGCATTTACCGTTACCAGTGCAGTAGCTGTGTTTGTACAACCGTTTGCATCAGTACCTGTAACAGTATAAGTTGTTGTAGACATTGCAGCGAATGCAACGTTGTCCATAATTCCACCTGACCAAGCATAGCTCGTAGCACCACCACCTGTTGCAGTTACCATATCACCTGCGCACACCGTTGAAGGTGTTGCAGATGCAGTTACTGTAGGCAATGCGTTAACTGTTACCGTTGCAGTTGCAGTGTTCGAACATCCGTTACCGTCTGTTCCTGTTACAGTGTAAGTCTGTGTTGACAGTGCACTGAATGCAACACCGTCTGTAAGACCTCCACTCCAAACATAAGTTGAAGCACCACCGCCTGTCGGAGTTACCATATCACCTGCGCACACTGTAGAAGGTGCAGCTGTTGCAGTTACTGTAGGCAGAGGGTTAACTGTAAGCGTTGTGCTAGCTGAAGCAGAACAACCTGAAGTTCCTGTAACAATAACAGAGTAAGTTGTTGTAGTCGTCACAGCAGAAGCTACCGGGTCGGAAACGATCGTTGAATTCAGGAACGTTGCAGGTGACCAAGCGTATGTGAAAGCATCTACACCACCAACAATTGTGATGATATAGTCTTCTGTTTCACCAAAAGTTGATTGAGCCAAGCAAGGATCCATGTCATTTGTACCTCCATGATCCACGTCGCGTACACGCAGGCGTGTAGTACCGTTAACTGCATTCACAGGAACTGTGAAAACAAACGATGTTGATGCAGGCGCAGCTCCGAGGTCATCTGTTTCCCCGAGTTTTTCGCCGGCATTATTCAGCGTTCCGTTCTGGTTATAATCGATCCACGCAGCTACGTCATTGATAGTGTATGTACCAGCTACCAATGTAATCGTGTAAGTTGAACCAGCTGTAAGCGTCGTTGTGGTGTTCGCTGCTTGCGGGTACAACGTATAATATGGAGCTGTTGAAGGACCAGTTGGGTTGTTCAAAGTATTAACAACAACACTGCTGATATAATCCCCGAAACCTGTTCCGTTAGAGTATACCGGCTGACAATAAGTAAGAACCGGAGCAGCTACTACAGAAAGTGTAGATGTTCCATTCTCGCAGATGGTAGCAGGGCTCGCAGATGCAGTAGGCACTGGCGTATCACCGTAGTTAACGAGTGTTGTCGCTGTGCTTGTACATCCGTTGCCATCTGTACCTGTAACCGTGTAAGTTGTAGTTACTGTAGGTGAAGCTGTAACTGTTGATCCTGTTGTAGACGACAAGCCAGCTGCAGGCCCCCACGTGTATCCGGTTGATGTACCAGAAGCAGAGATTGCAACACCAGGTCCACCTGAACAGAACAATGCAGAAGTTGGAGACACCGTAAGTGTTGGTGCCGCGTTAACAGCTAACGTAAGTGTTACTGTGTTAGTTGCAGCGCAAGCATCTGTAATCACCAACGTATATGTACCAGCTTCAGCCGGAGTTACACCGTTAATAGTCGGGTTCTGAACTGTTGATGAGAAACTGTTCGGTCCGGTCCACGCATAAGTATACGGAGCTCCACCACCAACAGGTACAGAGTTCAACGTTACGTTAGTACCCTGACAAACAGTTGATGCAGGTGAAATGCTGCCACTCGAGGTAAGCACAGAACCTGTAGTTACAGTTACTGTAGCAGGTGATCCCGGACAACCGCCTGAACTTGGAGTCACTGTCCATGTAGTCGTTGCCGAAACGTTGTTTGCCATTGGATTCGCAATAGTTGTACTGCTAAGGAAAGTTGCAGGTGACCATGCGTATGTTACAGCTGGAGGAGTGAAGGTATAGATTCGTCCACTTGCAGGAGTTGCAATCTGTGCATCGTTCGGTGTAACAATGCTTGCGGTGTTAGAACTCATTGTAACACTTTGGTAATTCGCAGCCGAAGCAGTTGCGCCAACTGAAGTAGTGCCTGTGTTTGAACCCATAGTTCCATAACGGAATTCGAACACTCCTGAAGTTTCATACATCCAACATTGGAATGTAGAGTTTGCAGGTCCGCCAACTGCGCGAGGTACTGTAACAAACCACTGCACCACCAAAATACGGTTAGGTGCTGTTCCTGTTACCACATAACTAACGTTTCCGTCTGTTCCTGTCGCAAGGTCATCCCAATAAGGATAAATTTTCGGGATGTTAGTTGTGCTTGTTACAGCGTTTGTGAATTGATTTGCAGCCGTTGCGCCACCGAGTAAAATCCAACCATCAGGCGATACAGAGAACTGTGTGTAGTTTGTACCGTTGAATGGGAATGTGAATCCGATTGCAGTTGGTGCCGCAGTTGGTGTGTCATCGTTACCCGGATTCAGTACCTGAGTTGCTCCCGACATTGGGTCGAGCGTTGCACCAGTTGCTGTACTGAATGAATACTGATTCAAAGGAGCACTTGGCGTTGCAACCGCGTTCAGTTGAGAGTTGCCGTTAAGACATATGCTTGCCGGGTTAGCGGTAGCCGTTGTTGCTGAAGGAGCATAACCAACTGTAACCGTTGTTGTAGCAGAAGCAGTACATCCGATTCCGTCTGTTCCTACCACCGTATATGTTTGGCTGGTCGTCGGACTCGCTGTTACACTAGTTCCGGTAGTTGCGCTAAGACCTGTTGAAGGAGCCCAGTTGTATGACACTGAAGATCCGGACGCAGTCAAGGAAACACCTGGTCCAGGTGTACAGTACGTAGTTGAAGTAGGAGTAACACTAATTGTTGGTGCCGGGTTAACAGTTAATGTAACGTTAACTGTGAACGTCGAACTACAAGCGTCTGTAACCACAACTGTGTAAGTTCCCGCTTCAGCTGGAGTAACACTTGCTACCGCAGGGTTCTGTGATGTAGATGAGAAACTGTTAGGACCAGTCCAAGCATAGGTGTAAGGTGCGCCGCCGCCTGTTGGAATAACACCAAGAGTTACGCTAGTACCTTGACAAACAGTCGAAGAAGGAGCTATGCTTCCAGTAGCGGTAAGAGCTGCACCTGCAGTGATAGTCACAGTGCCGGTTGTTGAACATGTACCAGCCGTTGCAGTTACCGTGTAAGTAATGGAAGACGCGATACCTGTTGCCATTGGATTGGCAATGTTTGTTGCACTGAGGTAAGTTGCCGGAGCCCAGCTATAAGTAAGTGCTGGTGGTGTAGAATAAATAGCGTTGTATGTTCCGATAGTCTGTGGTGCAATCACACTTGATGCTGTCCAGTCACCACCTATGTTGTTATCAACAGGTGCAGTACGAATTGTACCAGCAAAACCAGATGGAGAAGATGCGAAACCTGTCCAATTAGCCGCTGTTACACCAGTAGCAGCGTTGAATGTATAACCACTGTTTAAGCCTACTGCATCAACAATAGTAGAACCATTTCTAAGTACAATCCCAACAAGTGAACCAGAGCCCCAGCTATCAGAAGTACCGCCTGTATTGAAATAACGGTTTGCAATGTCGTTTACACCAGTACCCAAACAAACAACACTTACTCCATTGGCTGGAATAATCGTTCCAACCGGGAAAGTGAAAGTAGGGTGAGTAGATGTTGCCGAATTTGATGCGTAATCATTAAGCGTATAACCGCTAATATCAATTGGATTTGAAGAAATATTCGAAATTTCAACTAAATCACCTCCTGTAATATAAGCCGGGTAAGAAACCGTTTGACCCGTTCCTGTGCGGAATAAAGTAACCTCGGTGATTAAAATTGAAGGCATATTTGCAACAACGTTCAATTGAGAGTTACCACCTACACAAACGTTCGAAGGTGTTGCAGTTACAGCGGTAATCGTTGGAGTAATAGCCACGGTAATTGTGGTAGTAGCAGTGCCTGTACAGCCATTGCCATCAGTTCCTGTTACTGTGTACGTAGTCGTTGCACTTGGCGACGCATTAACGCTAGCGCCTGTAGTTGCTGAAAGTCCAGCTGCTGGTCCCCATGAATAGGTAGTTGCACCTGAAGCTGTAAGAGCAACAGCAGGGTCTCCTTGACACATTGTCGCTGAAGTTGGAATTACGCTAACCGAAGCTGGAGGGAATACAGCTGCGGTCACTTCGTTCGTCGTAGCAGAAGAACCACTGTTCGTACATGTTACAACACAAACATAATATGTCGTAGATGAAACTGTTCCTGTTGTAAATGTTGGATTAGTTGCGCCGGGCTCGTTCGAGTAAGGACCTCCCGGTACTGCTGAAGACTGCCACTGATAAGTGATTCCAGGACCAAAGTCATTACCAGTCAGAGACAAGTTGAAAACTCCTGATCCACAAATTGAGACTGGCGAACCAACTGCTGTTCCAGGGTTTGGTGTACCAGAACATGCCGGAAGCGGCGTCATGATTAGCGTTATGTTGGGACGGCTTGCACTAAGAGTTCCGTTGCCAGTTGGTGCTGATCCGTCTGCCTGCCACGTTTGAGTACAACCTGCTACACCATTAGAAAAGCGAAACTGCTTTGCAGTGCTTCCTTCACCACCGGATCCACCGAAGTTGGCTTCCACAATAATTTCAAGATTGGAAGCATTGTTATAAAGGAAAGGTGCAGTAAGTGTTACGTTGACCCAGGTACCCGCAACAAGCATCGCAGATGTGATGTTTCCGCTGTAAACCAGCGTAGCGCCAGCTTCCTGAACAGCAACCGTAGAAGCTACCATCGACGCAGAAGCAGTTTGCTTCATGTAGATGTTAATCGGGGTGCTTGCCGCAGGAGTGGCAACAGTGTTTAAGAAAAAAGCTACATCAGTAATCGTTCCTGAACTGCCAATTTCTGCAGCAGTGTAAATTGCAGCTGTACGCTCAAAACCAAAAAAGCACCCGTAAGGTTTACGGTTGTTTGCTGTGTTTGTGTTCGCTGCAGGTATCGTCACCGTTTGCGCCCAGACGCTCGTGACAAGAAGAGTCGCACCAATTACGGTCAATGCCTTCCTCCACGCGTTCGTAAATAATTTTGTCATGTTATGTGTGTTTGATTTGTGGGTTAAACATCCCATTTTCAGGGGAAGGCAAATATCGTCAATTCAATCCCTATTTTGGCGAAAAAAATCGTCGAAATGCCGAAACCATCGGTTGAATGGCGAATTCGCGTTGTTAAAGACGTTCTCAAATGTTAAAATCCTGTAATCACAGAAAAATATCGCTTGCAAGCTCGGCTCCGGGCACAACGCTGTAATTAGATAGATCAGTAATTCCCGCAGATGCCAGAATGTCTTCATCGATTACGAGGTTACCGGTGAATTCCGGACCGCGACTAAAGATGATTGCAGCAGCATCTGCAACGATTTCCGGCTTGCGCGACTTTTGGATGAGCTCTTCCCCACCCAACAAATTGCGGACGGCTGCGGTAGCAATAGTTGTTTTAGGCCACAAAGAGTTAACCGCAATTTTATCTTTTCTCAATTCAGCTGCAAAACCTAAAGTCATCATGCTCATTCCAAATTTCGAAAGTGTATACGGAGCGAAATGTGTGAACCATTGCTGGTCGAGTGACAGTGGCGGTGACAAAGTGAGAATGTGTGCAGATGACGACTTTCTTAAATGTGGAACGCAATGACGTGAAACGAGATACGTTCCACGAGCATTGATATCCTGCATGAGATCGTACTGCTTCAATGGCAATAATGATGGTGGTGATAGATTAATTGCACTCGCGTTATTTACAAGAATGTCAATCCCGCCAAACTTTTCAACGGCAGCATTAACTGCAGCTATCACTTCATTCTCTTCACGAATATCGCACTTCACGGCAAGAGCCTGCCCACCCGCAGAAATCATTTCCTCTGCAGCTGAGTAAATTGTACCCTCGAGCTTCGGGTGTGGCTCTGTCGTTTTTGCAGCGATCACAATATTTGCACCTTCCCGTGCAAGTCGCAAACCGATTGCTTTTCCAATTCCACGGCTCCCGCCTGTGATGAATACTGTTTTTCCTTTGAAGCTCATGTGTTATCGGATTAGTACGTTAATTAATGTCATGTCGTCTGTCTGTTCCATTCCTGCTTTCCACACGTCCAGTGTTTTGGAAAACAAATGCTGTCTTTCACTAATAGGCAGATTCGTGGAAGTATTCACAAGTTCTTTGAGTCTCTTGGTCATAAACTTCTTGCGCTCCGGACCACCGAACTGATCTGTAACGCCATCCGAGAACAAGAAGACGCTCATTGGA
The DNA here is from genome assembly GCA_040377305.1 of Flavobacteriales bacterium. GTDB lineage: Bacteria > Bacteroidota > Bacteroidia > Palsa-965 > Palsa-965. The sequence goes on from JBEIPA010000002.1 coordinate 193,164, forward strand.
CTATCGACCTGAAATGAATGATCAATGTACGGTGCATTCTTAGGAAGTGAAGAACCGATTGAAATTTTATCAGGTTGTAACACAGTTAAATTTCCATTCACGACAATGAAAACAGGTCGGTCTGCAGAGGCGATGACTATTTCCTTCTTAGCTGGATCAAACATCAATACCGCGATGTCCATACCGTCGCTTACCTGACGTGTATCTTTTGTTGCGTTCAATGTAGTGAGCAACTCATCATGTAAAGCGTCAAGAATTTTCCCGGGACTTGTAATACTCTTCCGCACAATTAAACGATTTAGAATGGATGATCCCAGCATACTCATCATGGCGCCGGGAACACCGTGTCCTGTGCAATCTGCAACCGCGAGAAATCGCATTCCTCCTCTACCCTCTGCTACCCAGTAAAAATCGCCGCTGATAATATCACGTGGACGATAGTAAATGAAATTATCAGGAAACAGTGCGTTTATTTTTTCCGGTGTTGGTAATACTGCATTCTGAATCCGGAGCGCATAACTTATCGAATCAGTGATCTCTTCATTCTTCGTTTCAATAATTGCCTTCTGCTCTTCAATGGCTTCATTCTGCTCTTGCAATAATTGATTGTCGCGCTTCTTTCGGTAATAATTGCGAACCACGAAAGCGGAAAAAATCAGAAGCACGATTACTACGCCAATGATTGCCCACTTCACAATTTGATCACGTTCACGTTGCGCGGCTTGTGCTTTATTGTCGGCTTCCAGCAGTTCTATTTTCGCCTGATTCTCCTGCGCTTTATACTTCTCCGCAGCATCATCCGCCGCTTTCGTTTTTTCACTATCGAAAATTACCTGGCGTAAGGAGTCCGTGATGCGGTAGTAAAATGCGGAATTCTCATAATTGCCTTCCGCATAATACGATTCTGCCAAACGGTGCGACGACATTTGTGCATAGAAATCATTATGCTGACCGACCGCTAAATCATAAACGCGCAATGCGCATAACTGTTCCTGCTTTCTATCGCCCAGAGCACCGTACAATTCACTCATCGTTGCTAATGCGGTCATGGTACTATATGCGCTGGTTCGCGCTTCAGCCAGGCTCAATGATTTCTCCAGATAAATTTTCGCCAACTCGTATTGCCTGGTGTGCATCAATGTGCTTCCAAGGTTATTATAACAAGTAATCAAACGACTGGTGTCTTTCATCGCTTCGAAAATTCCCAAAGCCTTCAGTTGGTACTGGTAGGCAGAATCCCACAACTCCATATTGCTATAATACAATCCGATATTATCTGTAGTAAGTGCAATGCCGCCTGTGTCATTCAACTTTGTGTAGAACATCAAGGCCTCCTGTGTTCGCTCAATGGCTTTATCAAAGTCAGTAGTGTAGAAATAGACCAATGCCCACTGCGAATGTAGTATTGCCAACGTCGATGTATCACCAATGGATTTCGCGAGTTCAATTCCTGCGAGAAAAACAGCCGTTGCCTCGTCGTACAATCCAACACGCGTAAGCAGGACGCCTTTTGCACTGAGAACTTCACCTTCCCATTCCTTCAGGCCCACATTGTGCGCAACAACAAGTGCCGAATCGATCTGCATCATTGCCGAATCGTTTTCGCCATCGAACCGATACTGCCGGTTCAGATTCATGCGCTCCTGAATTTCGGCAGTGTCAATTTCGTGCTCAATGCTCAGGCGAATTGCCGCTTTTAGAAGTTGTACACATAATGCCGGATCAGTTTTGCGCAGACTGTACGCGACTGAATCCACAGCATCAATCTGCTGTTTTGGAGAAAGACCCTGAATGATGGCAGCGTACTCCTTTGGAAGCGATTGCGCAAAACACTCCACCGAAAAAATCAGGGAAACAAAGAGTAAAAGGCAAAGAGAACGTTGCATAATGGGTTTGATAAGCAAAGTTACAATTTACTCAGGTGCTGAAAACAGGATCTCAATTGCTGGTAAATTGTAGTTTTGCACGATACAATTTCAAATCAATGAGCAAACCAATTATTTCAGGCATTCAACAGGTGGGAATCGGAATTCCGGATGTACACGCTGCATTCAAGTGGTACCGACAGAATTTTGGAATGGACGTTCCTGTTTTTGAAGAAGCTGCAGAAGCAAATCTGATGCTTCCTTATACAGGAGGCAAACCACATAAGCGTCACGCAATTCTTGCGGTGAACATGAAAGGTGGGGGAGGATTCGAGATCTGGCAGTATACGAGCCGCGTTCCGGTTCCGGTTGCATTTGAAATTCAATTGGGCGACATCGGACACTTTGTTACGCGAATGAAGTCTGATAATGTTGAGGCTTCCTACAATTTTCTGAAAAGCAAAAAAGCGGATATACTTGGCGGGTTGACAAAATCTCCGGATGGACACTCGAATTTCTTTGTGCGCGATCCGTGGGGAAATATTTTCGAAGTTGTTCCGGGTGAAGAATGGTTTGGAAAAGGAAAACAACACACCGGTGGACCTGCAGGTGCATTGCTCGGTGTAACTGATATTGAGAAATCGAAAAAATTCTATTCCGACATTCTTGGCTACGATACAGTTATCTACGACAAGACCGGAAAGTTTGACGACCTGAAAAATCTTCCGGGAGGAGATGTTGAATGTCGCCGCGTGTTGTTGAAACATTCAAAGCCACGTGCGGGCGCATTCTCCCGTTTGTTAGGTGCGAGTCAAATTGAGTTGGTGCAGGTCCTGAACAAACCACTTCGCAAAATTTTCGAAGGACGCTGGTGGGGCGATCGCGGATTCATTCACCTGTGTTTCGATATCATCGGCATGAAAGAGATGAAAGAACTTTGTGCCGTGAAAGGACATCCATTCACCGTTGATAGTGGAAATCAATTCGACATGGGTGAAGCTGCAGGACATTTCAGTTACATTGAAGATCCGGATGGAACGCTCATTGAATTTGTTGAGACGCACAAAGTTCCCATCCTGAAAAAAATCGGATGGTATCTTGATCTGAGAAAACGTGATGCTTCGAAACCTTTGCCGAATTGGATGGTGAAGAGTATGGGGATGAATAGAGTTAGTGATTAAGCAGTCGGCAGTTGGGCAGTAGTGCAGTTGGCAGTCAGCCGCGTGAAATAATGTGCCGATATGCCGATTGTGTTAGGTGCTGGCTGCGGATCAATTCTTCGAGCGTAGCATCTGCATATCCTGAGTGATTCCCGCACGTAGAACAACTGCACGTTCAATGTCAGCCCGATTCTTTTTGAATGCGCGAATGAGGCTTGTTCTTCCCTTCGATTTTTTCATGCGCACCCAATACTCCTGTGCAATGACGCCACTGATCGGCATGAGAATCATGAATCCGGCGAGTATCCACCAATCGCGGAAGATGAGTGCTACCGCAAGGCTTTCGAGTCCAAAGAAAATCTGCCACAGAAATACACTTATGGTTCCGTTCACTGATGCGTGCCATTCAATGTGCTTCACAATTTTTTGCGCAATGAGGTACGGAATTTTGTAGGGAAGGTAATTCGTGATTACACCAAAAATCCACAGCGGAAACAGGAAGAAGAAATAGGCAAAATCTTTCAGCAGAGAACCAGCACCCATTCCTTCAATGTTCTTTGGACGAAGTAACCAATCGCGAAGTTTATATTTTTCCAAAAGCGTTTTATACTCCACGACATCTTCTTTCAGCGAATGCACAACCTCCGGATTATTATTGGTGGTAACATTGATGATTTCAGCAATTTCTTTCGAGACAACGTGCGTGTCCTTGTGATTCTTCACATCCAACTTCTTCTCTTCGCACCACTCTTCCAGAAACATCTCCTCCAGAATATTTACAAGCTCATCGTTCTCCTTGTGCTCAATGATGACCAACGTTTTTCTCATCCGCTCTTCGAGTTCGCGGGTAAAAACATTCATTGCACGTGGTTTGTCCTGCTGATAAAGTTCTTTGTATTTCGAAAGGGAAAAAGGTTCTCCGTATTCTATGTACAATCCGCTGCGGAATTTCCAGGGCGTTTTGGAATAGTTAATGCCAACCGGAATTATGGTAAGATCAAGATCAAAGTTGTTTCTCTCTTCAGAACCAAATGCAATCCGAGCTGTGCCCTTTTTTAGTTTTCTCAAGCGACGTTCCTGAATGCAGAGTCCTTCTGAGAAAATGATGATTGCTTTTTTCTCTTCGAGCATTTTACTGCACTTGTCGAATGTCTCGTCGTTCTTCTGAAGGTTTTCTGCACCCTCGAGCAAACGGTAAATCGGGATGATGCCGATGAACGTCAGAAAATTGGCCAGCCATTTTTTGCGGAACACATCTGAACGCGCGAGAAACCAGGTTCTACGTGTTACAGCAGAGCCCACCATGATTGCATCCATGAATGCATTCGGGTGATTCGAACAGAATATTACCGGTTTGTCAGTCGGAATTCGTTCAATTCCACTCGTGTGCTTTTTACGATTAAAGTTGTAGAAATATCCCAGCCAGACATTGAATGAATGCCACAAGTATGTGTAGAAAAGAGAACCCAGAAATCGCACGCGGCAAAAGTACGGAAATAGAGATTAGTGGATTAGGGATTAGAAGGCAGGAGTTGTAAATTTGAGTTTAGACAATTACCCTGCCCACATGAGATTACTACTACTTTTTCTGGCATTGAATTTCGCGACTCAGCTGAACGCGCAACGATTTATCCAAAATCATGAAACACGCGATGTGACATTCACTGAACTTCAGCGACAGTTCGCTGCGTGGAAAGACACAACTGATCTTACACAAACAAAAGGCTGGAAATTTTACAAGCGTTGGGAAATGGAAGTGCTCATGCACACCGATGGCAGTGGTGAACCGGGCGATCCCACAGAATATTTCCGGGCCGCGACAGCTGAAGCAACACATCGTCAGCCTGCAGGAAATGAAGTTCAGTTTAACGCATGGTATCCTGTTGGTCCGGATTATGTGCCGAACAATCTCACCGGTTATATGGAGAACGGAATCGGAAGGATCAACTGCATTGCATTTCATCCGACCGACGTGAACACCTATTACGTTGGAGTTGCGCAAGGTGGCATGTGGAAAACAACCAACAACGGTACTAGCTGGACTCCCCTCACCGATCAGCTTCCGATTACGCGCATAAGCGACATTGCACTTGATCCCAATGATCCGGATAGCACGATGTACATTTCGGTGTGCGATTTCGCGTACATAGGCGTTGGATTGGATCTCAACGGACGTAAACGCCACACGCATTATGGAGTTGGTGTGTTCAAGACAACTGATGCGGGTGCGACCTGGCAATCAACAGGACTATCGTTCTTGCTCACTGATGGTGATGGTTCACTCATCCGAAAAATTTATGTGAATCCGGCCAACAGCAATGAAGTTGTTGCGTGCGGCGTTACCGGAATGTATCGATCAACCGATGCCGGGCAATCGTGGACGATGGTGCAAGCTGGATTATTCTGGGACATGATTCAGGATCCAACAACACCGTCGACGTTATACGGTGCTACAGGTTGGGTAATGAATGCAAACGCCGGAGCAACCGGAATTTATAAGTCAACAAATTTCGGTCAGACGTGGACCGCATTGAACACAGGAATGCCGGGAACAGGAACAGTGCAACGCGTTAAGCTGGCGATTGCCCCTTCCGATCCGAACTACATTTATGCAATCACGACTGATGTCTTCAGCGGACTGCATGGTATTTACAAAACCACGAATGCAGGTGCTAATTGGAATTTCATTTCTCCTGCATTGAATATTCTTGAATACGATGATGGCTTCAACCAGGGTGGTCAGGGAAATTACGACCTCGCGGCAGTAGTGAGTGCAACTAATCGCGATGTGATTTACGTGGGTGGAGTAAACCTTTGGGGTTCTGCCGACGGTGGAGTGACGTTCGAACCAGCAAGTCACTGGACGTTGAATTTCGGACCGACGATACACGCCGACATTCATTACCTCGCGCAACAACCGGTGAGCGGAAATTATTTCGTGTGTAATGATGGTGGAGTTTACAGAACCAGCACGATTCAGACACAAAGCTGGAATGCTGCAAACGGAGGAAATCCCTGGCCGACAAACTGGTTGAACATCAGCAATGGCATGCAGGTGACTTCATTCTACCGTTTATCAAGTTCAAGAAATGCGGCAGATCGTCTCATCGCAGGTGCGCAGGACAATGCATCCTTCTATTTCGATAATGGTGTGTGGAGCACGGTTTACGGCGGAGATGGAATGGATAATTATCTTGATCCTTTGGATGATGATATGATATTCGCATCAAGCCAGTATGGAAATTTTGCGAATTCAAATGACGATGGAGCGAGTTTTGGGTGGATGAATGCCAACGTTAATAACGAAGCCGGTGAGTGGGTTTCTCCTATCGTTGCAGATTACAATAATCCCGGCACCATTTACATTGGATTCGAAAACGTAGTACGTTCAACCAATAACGGAAACACATGGAATGCAATTTCCAATTTTTCGTTCCAGAATCAGTCTGTTGAAATATGTGCGCTCGCTGTTTCGAATTCGAATTCACAAGCACTGTTGGCAGCTAAACGTGTTCGCTACGAAGCCAATGAACCTGCGCGCTTGTACAAGACCGTGAACGGTGGTGGATTGTGGACCGACATCACACCCGGATTGCCAGATTCACTTTATTACACAGGAGTTGAATTCGATGAGACCACACACAACACAATTTATGTTTGTATGGCTGGGTTCTCTTCCGGCAATAAAGTTTTTCGAAGCACTAACGGCGGAACAACGTGGCAGAATATTTCATTCAACCTTCCGAACATTCCTGTGAATTGTATCAAGTACATTCCGGGAGGAAGTGGTGATGTGATGATCGCAACCGACCTTGGAATATATCTATTGCAATCATCCAGCTCAACCTGGGTGAATCAAAGTCTCGGATTGCCGAACGTTATCTGTAGTGATATTGATTTCAATGTTCCGCTCAACAAAATTTACGTGAGCACATTCGGGCGCGGCATTTGGGCGACCGATCTTGATGTGTTTACCGGGACGCTCACCACAACAACTTCGGCTGTGACGATGAATTTGTTTCCATCGCCGAACAATGGAAGTTTCACTTTAGAAATGAATGGTGAAGCCGCAACTGATTTGTACTCACTTGAAATCCGAGATGTGATGGGCAAGATTGTTCACACGCAATCGTTGCAAGGAAGCAACCGGTATAATGTGCAATTCACTGCTGCGCCGGGAATGTATTATGCGCACATACGCGGGAAGAGTTATTCAGGGGTGAAGAGTTTTGTGGTGAATTGATGATGTTGGTAAAGCGCCGGTTCGGAGAGGTTGGTGAATTTTTGTGGAGTAAATAAACTAGTTACCGGTAATTCGACCCTCGTGAGAACACTACTCTTTTTTGTGCTGATATACTCGATGAATTCTTGTGCTGAAAAGCAGAATTCCAATTTTCTAATTGGGAGTTGGAAGCTGCGAGATGTAGTGAATAATACTGGACAGAACGTTTCCGATAAGATGACTTTTTTCGAAAATGATTCGATCTCAATCGAGATATTGCAGGATGGAAAAGTCATCGAACAGTATTCAGGTAAATTCCAATTAGACACTGTTCGAAACGAGCTTACAGCGATTTATCGGGACAGTATTGCAACAACATTTCAAATTGAGCTTCTGTCGGAATCTGAACTCGAGCTTTATAATCCCAATACAAAAAGAGTAGACCGCTACCTGAAATATTGAACTACCGGTAACAGCGCATTGGCTCCACGCGCTTTTCAAGTATATTTATCAGAAGGAAAAGCGCGCGGAGCCAATCCGCAAAACGTTAGTAGCAATAACCATGAGTAGGGTTCTTCTATTCTTATTATTCATATGTTCAAGTCGAATGGCTTGTGGTTCCAATCCATTCTGGGTACGATTGGATAAGAAGTTGATTTCTCAAGTAGTGAAACTTGACAAGAACAATCCAGTTGAAGTAGAATCTTTTTACAGGCATCGTACCCGAGATACTACCAAACAAAATCTTGGTTTCGGATGGCATATGTGGGAGACAAGGATTGGAGGCGGTTACATCAGTATTGCTGCGTGCTTCTACTACTTTAATGACACTATTGCGAGTTATTCTCTCTCGCCACAAATGCCTGACGAAGGCAATCTTGTCGTCAAGTATTCAGAATGGTACGCACCATCCTTCAAAGTTGATTCCAATAGAGTAACACCGTTCGAATACAATATGAAACGCATTATCTCACCACTTGACAAATATGCTGGCGACTTAGCACCCGATTCAGTTCCAATGAATATTCGGGAATATATGTCGCCAAGCTCAGGAATCATGTATGGATACCGTGGCGGTTATGGCATGTCATTACTGCAAAATCGAGCCGAATTCATGTCGCTGAATGAAAAACTAACTACAGATCAAGTTGTGATTATGATGTATTCGATTAATCCAGCCAGTAGATTTACTGCCATAGAATATTACATAACAAATAAGTCTCAGTTCACGGATACACTCAAGATCGATCAATGGATTAATATTTGTTTTGCTGAACTCCCAGAGGTCACCACTTTAATGGGCTGCTTTGTTACAAAAATGGATTCACGCTCGCTGGTTTACTTACTCGTTGGAATAAAACCCTACTAACTACCAACGCTAACAGCAAATTGGCACAACTCGCTTTCCTCGCATATTTATTAGAGAAAAAGCGCGGATTGCAACCCATTACCACGTCGTAAACGGCCTCAACACCAAATTAGCGTTCGTGTATTGCTTTTCTGTCGTGACGTTGCGATCAATCCAATCGGGCAACAGATACTTCTCATCGATACTGCTCAATTCAATTTCAGCGACAATTAATCCGGAATTTAATCCGTGAAACTCATCCACTTCCCAGGTGTGTTCACCGTGTTGCACGTAGTGGCGTGTCTTTACAATGTCCTCGGAACAGAATTCTGCCAACATTTCTTCGGCATCTGAAAGCGGAATCTCGTATTCGAACTCAAGACGTGATGCGTTGGTCGATTTTCCTTTGATGGTTACGTATCCTTGATCCCCCATGACGCGAACGCGTACGGAACTCACAGGTGTTGCAGCTATGTATCCTTGCTTAACGGGCTTACTGTAATCCGGAACAATCTGTTTCCATAGATCAGTTTTGACAAGATACTTGTGTTCGATTTCGGTGGGCATAGATGTTGCTTGTTTTTCAAGACGATTTATAACTGCTTGCGTTGGATGTTAATCTATACGCGGGTTAATCCCGATAGCTATCGGGACCACGTAGCTCATGTCCTTTTGGGGCTACCTCGCATTTATCCGCGCGATAAATCGCACGGCTGTCAAATGCTCGGCTAGACACTAAACGTCATTCGCATTCCCGGCGTGAAATCTGAAATACGTCCGTGGTCGTAAGCGACATTTCCATTGACAAATGTTTTCATGACTTTCGCGTGAAACGTAGTTCCTTCGAACGGCGACCAACCACACTTGCTGAGCACGTTGTCTTTAGTAACTGTCCACGGAGAATCCAGATCAACCAACACGAGATCGGCGTAATATCCTAAGCGAATGTAACCCCGTTTTTCGATACGGAATAAATCTGCCGGAGCGTGCGCCATCTTCTCCACTACTCTTTCGATGGTAATTTTTCCTTCACGCGCTTTTTCCAGCATGGCTACAAGTGCGTGCTGCACAAGCGGACCGCCAGAAGGAGCATCGAGGTAAGGTTTCTCTTTCTCTTCGATAGTATGCGGAGCGTGATCGGTTGCGATTACATCAATGCGGTTATCAAGAACCGCTTCCCAGATTGCTTCACGATCGCGTGGTTCTTTCACGGCAGGATTCCATTTGATGTAGTTGCCTTTGGTTATGTAATCCTCACTGGAAAACCAAAGATGATGTACACAAGCTTCTGCGGTGATCTTTTTATCCCTCAACGGAATTGAGTTGTCGAACAAGTCAAGTTCCTCCGCAGTCGAGACATGGAAAATGTGTAAGCGCGTTCCGAATTTCTTCGCGCGTGCAATGGCTTTCGAGGATGAAGCGTAACATGCTTCACGGCTTCGGATGAGCGGATGTGTTTCAACCGGAACATTGTCGCCGTACTTTTCTTTGTACGCAGCCAGATTCTGTTTGATCATCACGTCATCTTCTGCGTGAACAGCGATGAGCATTTTTACATTCGCGAAAATTTTATCGAGCTGTTCTTCACGGTCGACGAGCATGTCGCCTGTTGACGAGCCAAGAAAAATCTTCACGCCGCATACTTTCCGCGGATCAAGTTTCAGTATTTCTTCGAGGTTATTATTCGTAGTTCCCATGAAGAACGAATAATTTGCCGGAGAAACTTCTGATGCGCGTTTGTATTTCCACTCCAGCAATTCGATTGTAGTTGCCGGTGGAGAAGTATTCGGCTGCTCCATGAATGAAGTAATTCCTCCGGCCACCGCAGCACGGGATTCAGAAGCAATGTCTGCTTTGTGTGTTAATCCCGGTTCGCGAAAATGAACCTGATCGTCGATGCACCCAGGCAGAAGATACTTTCCGCTTGCGTCGATCTCGAGCAAACCTTCTGCAGGGAGATTTTGTCCGATTGCTGTAATTTTTCCGTCACGTATGGCAACATCACCTTCGAACGTTTTTCCTTCGTTGACAATATTTGCGTTGCGGATCAAGTAGTTCATCAGAATGTAACGTCGAGCGTAAGAATTTCTGTACCGCGCTGAACCTTCACGGTCGTTTTATCGCCTTTGGTAAATTTCGTGAGTTGTCCCATGTAGTCTGTCATGGAATTAATTGCAACTCCGCCAAGTTCAATGATGATGTCTCCTTGCTTGATTCCCGCACCGAATGCAGGTTTACCTTCAGTGACACCATCCACACGCAATCCTTTTCCTTCGAATGCGTAGTCAGGCATAATCCCCAGTGTAACCTTGAACTTGGTTTTACCCATGTCCGGATTTTTCGTGGTGAGAAATTGCAACTTCGGTAGTTCTTCTGTTTTACCGATGATGTTAATCATGTATTCTAAGACCATCTTTTCGCCCTCGTAGTTCACTTTATCCGCATCATCAGTTGGTTTGTGATAATCCGCATGCTGACCAGTGAAAAAATGGAGAACCGGAATGTTCTTAAGATAAAACGAAGTCTGATCAGAAGGTCCAACTCCTGAACTATCCTGTTTGATGCGGAACACCGTACGGAAGCTGCTGATCATCGGAACCCAATCGGGTGCAGTTCCAACACCGTAAATGATGAGCTGCTTTGTTGAATCATTCAGGCGACCGATCATATCCATGTTGAGCATGTAATTCACTTTCGTGAGATCGATCGTTGGATTTTCACAGAAACGTTTTGAACCGATCAATCCGAGTTCTTCTCCCGAAAAACAGATGAAGAGGAAATTGAATTTCTCCTTTGTTCCGTTCGAAGCATAATAGCGCGCTAGTTCCAGTACACCTGACGTGCCAGAAGCATTGTCATCGGCACCGTTGTGAACTTTTCCATCCGGATTTGCATCCAGGGAATTGTGATCGTGTCCTTGTCCGAGGTGATCGTAGTGCGCTCCGATAATTACGGTGTATTCCGAACCATTGTCGAGGTATCCGATCACGTTTTTCCCTTTGCGTGATTTCATATTCGCGGAAGAAGTGTCGTGGGGATTCGGATTAAACTTAAAGTCGAATGATTGGTAATAACCATCCGTTCCCTTCGGAGCGAGTCCGGCTTTCTCGAACTCCTTCGCGATATACGATGCCGCTTTCTTCTCGCCTTTTGTTGACGTGCCGCGACCTTTCAACTTATCTGAAGCGAGGTACGTAACGTCCTTCTTGATTCGGTCGACCGAAATTTCTGCCGTTTGAGCGAAAGTGGAAAGGGAGAAAAAGGAAAATGCGAGAACGGAAAGTGTGCGAAGCATGAGCGTGTTTTTGCGTTGACAAAGATAGGAAATCAATGCGCAGTGCTCAATAGACAATGCGCAATAGAACTATGTTTACTGCCGTTGTCAGCTCTCGGTACGTCTGGATTTAGGCAAACTAGATTTTGGCGACTACTCGACCTGACAACTATTCTACCCAATCAGCGACAAATACGTTTGTATCGTGTGTGCCGCCGTTCAGACGATTTGATGAGAACGCGATTTTCTTTCCGTCGGGAGAAAACATCGGGAAAGAATTGAATACGCTTTCGTATGTGATCTGCTCAATGCCTGTACCGTCAAGGTTGACAGTAAAGAGTTGAAAGTTGAATCCTTTTTCTGCTTTGTGATTAGACGCGAAAATGATTTTCTTGCCTGATGGTGTGAAATACGGAGCCCAGTTTGCTTTACCGAGCGTTGTAATTTGCTTCATTTCTGTTCCGTCGGCATTGATGGTAAAAATTTCCATCGCTGAAGGAGCAACAAGATTCAGTGCGAGATAGTCTTTATACTCTTTGATTTCGGCTTCTGTTTTCGGGCGTGATGCGCGGAAAACAATTTTAGTTCCATCGGAATTGAAGAATGCACCTCCGTCGTAACCAAGTTCATTTGTCAATTGCTTCGGTTCAGATCCGTCAATGTTCATGATCCACAAGTCGAGATCACCACCGCGCGTTGATGTGAACAGAATTTTGTCGCCTTTCGGAGAAACAACTGCCTCTGCATCGTATCCCGGAGAATTTGTGAGCTGCTTTGTGACGTTGCCTTTCAAATCGTACACGAAGATGTCGTACGTGTCGTAAATCGGCCAAAGGTATTTTCCATTCTGACGGAGATCTCCGGTTGGAGGACAAGATTTACCACCCACGTGTGTCGATGCAAACAAGATGTGTTTGTTGTCGGGCATAAAGTAGGAACACGTTGTTCTTCCTTCTCCGTTGCTCATGCGAATCGCCTTGTAAGTTGAGTCTTTCACCTTCGCAATTTCCATCATATAGATTTGATCGCATGAGTTACCCCACTTTGCGTAGTCTGATTGAAACGTAAGCATCTTTCCGTTTGGCGACCAGTAAGCTTCTGCATTGTTGCCCCCGAACGTAAGTTGGCGTAAGTTCTTCAGGTGTTTTTCCTGTGGGCTATCGATTGACGGTTTTGGCGCTTTGCCAGCAGTGATGAATAAGGCACAAATAAGAGCAAAAGGGAGAATCACAGCGGATTTTTTCATTTCGCAAAATTAGAAATACACGAATCTTGCTGTGTCTGAGCAATGTCAACTCGTTAAGTGAAAGCCGCTAAGAGCCAGAACTTTAACAATTTGGAGAGTTGTTCCGCACTGGTAATGAGTACCTTTGCACCCTAACAAATTTTGACTTATAAATGAGAACAAATCTACTAGTAACCCTTGCCTTAGTGTTGTCAGCATGTTCGCTAACTGCACAAAGCAAACAAGCAGCGCAGGCCATGGAGCAGCGCTCCACAAATTTTGTACAGGCGCCGCTTTCAGGTCCTACAATCCAATCGCTTCAGCCACCAGTTAGCACTCAGGCTGTATCCGGCTATATTCAGGAAGGTTTTGAAAACGTAATCTTTCCTCCGGCTGGCTGGCAGGTGAGAAATGTTAATGGTCCTACTTATACCTGGGCTCGTTCAACAGCACAAGCTCACTTAAGTACTGCATCGGCGTTCATTCGTTATGATGCAGTTGCAGGTGGTGGACTTGATTGGTTAATTGCACCGCATTACACTGTAACAGCAGCAACAGATTCCGTTGTATTCTGGATGCGCCTTGCATTCGCAGGCTACCAACCGGATTCTTTGGCAATCAAAGTTTCTACGACAGATTCTTTGCTTACTTCTTTCACTACAACCTTGTTGTTACTGCGTGAAGGAACGAACTACCCGCCAAATAATACAACGTGGTATCGTTATGCAGTAAGCCTTCAGAACTATGTTGGTCAAAACATCTATGTGGCCTTCAAACATTACAATGTTGACGGCGACGGCTTGTACATTGACGATGTATCAATGGGCACACGTCCTGCGAATGAAGTCTCAACAACTGCGATGATTTCTCCGACGACTACGGTTGCTCCCGGAGCAGTTACTCCACAGGGAACTTTCTTTAATGCGGGAACAGCAGCGCAAACATTCAACGTAACCACCACGATTAATCCAGGGGGTTACACTTCAACAACTTCCGTTTCACTAGCATCAGGCGCGAGCAGCAATGCAAGCTTCACTGTATGGAATGCGACTGCTGGCACGTACACAGTAAAGATGTTTACAGAATTGCCTGGTGATGCGAACGTACTCAATGATACCATTACGCGAACAGTATTTGTTCCTGTAGGTTTCGAGCAGTACGGATGGAGCAACTCAACTGCAATTCCTGCAGGTCGTTGGGCAACTGCACCGGTATTTGTTAATCCTTGTAACTCTTTAACAGACACAGGATTCATTTATCTGATTTCGGGTGCAGATGCTGCGTTTGCAAACACAACTTTGAACACACGCTACAATGTTACTACAGGCGTGTACACTGCAAGGGCTCCGATTCCACAGTCTCGCACACAAGTGACGCCGCTACATGTTAATGGTAAAATATATGTGATTGGTGGTTATGGCGGAAGTTTTAGTCCGGTAACCACAAACAGCATCTATGATATTGCAACAGACTCATGGACAACTGGAGCTACAATTCCAACTGCAGTAGGTGACTATGCAGCAAGCGTATACAACGATTCTTTGATCTACATTGTTGGTGGCTATACCGGAAGCGGTGACGTGAACACTGTTCAGATTTACGATACATATCTGAATACATGGACAACAGGAACCCCTAAAACAGGAACTGCAGTTGCAGGTTGCCGTATGGGAATTGTTGGAAACCAGATTGTATTTGTTGGTGGATACTCACAAACTCTTGCAGCTACACAATCACAGGCACAGCTTGGTGTAATCAATGTTGCTACTCCTACAACAATTACGTGGTCTACACTCCCGAACTATCCTGCAGGAACAACGGGCCGTCACGGTGCCGGAGTTTCATTAGAGAATAACGGACTTGTTTACTTCGCGGGCGGAGATCCAAACGGCCAAGGGACAACAACTATCAACGCTGTTTACGCTTACAACACTATTTTGTCTCAGTGGGAAATTGGTCCACAGATGCTGCAGGGTGTGAGTAATATTTCTGGTCTTGCTGGTGCAGTTCGTAACGATTCACTCTTCATTGTTACAATGGGTGGTTATAACGGAACAGCTGTTACATCAAACAATGCATGGCTGAACATCGGCGCAGCAATGGCTCCTTATGCACAAGTGAGTGCTGCTGTTTGCGCGGGTAACTCGGTTATGATTCACGGTTACGATGCATTGTCGTATTCATGGACTCCAGCAGCTACATTGAGCAATCCGAACGTAGACATGCCAATGGCATCTCCACTGGCTACTACAACGTACACCGTTTCAATGGGTGTGGGTTACGGATGTCCGATTGTAGACTCTACAGTAGTAACGGTAAATGCTCTTCCGACAGTTACAGCGAATACAACTTCACCTGCGATATGTGCAGGCGATAACGTAACGCTTAGTGGCGGTGGTGCTGCAACGTACGTGTGGACGGGCGTTGTAACAGACAACGTTCCATTTACTCCGGCTTCAACTGACTCATATACAGTTACAGGAACAGATGTAAACGGTTGTACTAACACAGCATCAGTAACAGTAACAGTAAACGCGCTTCCTACAGTTACAGCAAGCAGCACTGCGAGCACAGTTTGTTCAGGTGATGCAGTTACTGTAAACGGTGGCGGTGCTTCGTCTTATGTATGGACTGGTGGCGTTATGGATAACGTTGCATTCAATCCAACTGCAACAGACACGTACACAGTAACAGGAACTGATGCGAACGGTTGTTCAAATACAGCGAACGTTACAGTTACTGTAAACAACCTGCCTACAGTTACAGCGAACACATCTGCTGCTGCGGTATGCGATGGATCGCCCGTAACACTTAGTGGTGGCGGTGCAACATCGTACACATGGACTGGACTTGTAACAGATAACGTTGCGTTCACTCCGGTAGCGACAGACACTTATACTGTAACAGGAACAGACGCTAACGGATGTTCTAACACTGCTTCGGTAAGTGTTACAGTTAACGCATTGCCGACAGTTACAGTTACTTTACCGATGGACACAGCATGTCAGACAGCAGGAATCATCACACTTGGCGGAGAATCTCCTGCAGGTGGAACATGGAGCGGACCTGGTGTAACCGGATCTAACTTCGACCCAACGACATCTGGCCTCGGCACAATCGGCATTGACTACACTTATGTTGATGCGAATGGTTGCAGCGCAATGGCAACAGATTCAATCTGGGTTGGTTTGTGCACAGACATTGTGAATGCAGCAAACAACAATGGTGTTGCTGTTTATCCTAACCCGAACAACGGACAATTCAACCTTGTTCTTGGAGGTATGCCATCTGCACCAGTTCAGGTAGAAATCATGAATGAGCTTGGTCAGGTAGTGAATACATTCACAATGACTGGAACTCAACTTGAAGTGAACATGAATGCATTCGAAAGCGGAGTTTACTTCGTTCGTATCACTAATGTTGATGTAGTTAACGTAACACGTTTCGTGAAGCAGTAAGTTTCCCGGAATAAAAAAAGCCGTACCGATGAAAATCAGTACGGCTTTTTTATTTGTGCCCGTTATTGTTCCCGGTATCCTCCGGCATGAATGCTGAACTTGAAGGAATACCGGGTGAGGAAATGATTTTCCATGCGGCAGAACACGGCGCTTTCTTTGAAAGGGATTCCCGAATAACCTGATACCTTCCTGTATGGAGCTACGGGAGTATGAAGTCCCGGCAATGCGAATTCAAAAATGCCTTTCCTAAAGCCCGGATAGAATGAAGGAATCCGGTACTGATTGTAGGTGCTGAAAAAATCCAACTGCTGCACACGCAATTTTGCTACAGTGGGTTCGCACGCAAAACAATACTGCGTACAACATATCATAAGAACGGCTACCACAATTTTGCGCATAGTTCAATTACGAGATTGCCGAAAGAAAAGTTCTACTTCTTCGGCTCGATTTTCTTGAAGCGCATTTGCAAAACGCCTAAGAATGCTTCCTTGAAAATTTTCGAGCTCATTTTTGAAACACCTTCCACGCGATCGATGAAAGTAATGGGAACTTCTTTGATCTTAAATCCAAGTCGATGTGCCGTGTACTTCATCTCAATCTGAAATGCATAACCCACAAAGCGGATTGCATCGAGATTAATTGTGTCCAGCACATTTCGCTTGTAACACTTGAATCCCGCTGTAGTGTCTTTCACATTCATCCACAACACGATTCGCACGTACACAGAAGCGAAGTAAGACATCATGAGTCGCCCCATTGGCCAATTCATCACTTTCCCACCTTTCACGTAGCGTGAGCCAACAGCGACATCAGCACCTTCACTTGCGCATGCATTGTGCAAGCGGATCAGATCATCCGGGTTATGCGAGAAGTCGCAATCCATTTCGAAAATGTAATTGTAATTTCTGGCGAGTGCCCATTTGAACCCGTGAATGTAAGCCGTGCCCAGTCCGAGCTTGCCTTTGCGCTCTTCCATGAACAAGCGATCGGGGAATTCTGTCATCAAACGACGCACAATTTCCGCAGTTCCATCTGGAGATCCGTCGTCCACAATGAGCAAATGGAAGTCTCCCTGGAGAGACATCACTTTTCTCACCATCTTCTCGATGTTCTCTTTTTCGTTGAACGTTGGAACGATGACTACTTTTTCAGGCAATTTGGGCGCTTATTGAGCCAACGAAGATAGCAGTGTGGTGTATATCCTCCAATTGGACTTTGGTTATTTTGGCATAATATCTGACTGTATAATGATCGAACAGTGAAAAAGATTCATTAAATTACAGTATGCGAAAAACGATAGTCATTATCACCATTTTCGCTGCCAGCACAACCCTCTGGTCGCAGATTACCGATTCTACCAAATCGCCTGCGATCGTGACACCAGTTGATTCTGTGTTTGTAGTTGCCGATACCGCAAGCAATCTTCCTGTGGTTCCGGATTACACACTGTATTGCGATAGCGGTGTTGCAAGCTGGTACGGTCCTGCCTGGAAAGGAAGACTTACAGCGAGTGGTGAGTACTTTGACCCGGACAGCATGACGGCTGCACACAAGTGGCTGCCCTTTGGAACCATTGTGCGTGTTACGAATCTGACCAATGATTCTGTAGTGTACGTTCGTATTACCGATCGCCTTCCAAAATCTTCAACACGTTCTATTGATCTCACGCCAACAGCTGCAAAACGACTTGGGTTTTATTCAAAGGGATTGCAGAAAGTGAAAATGGAAACGTGCGGAATGATACGTGTGAAAAGAAAAACGACAAGCGTCGGACCGGGTCACTTTTCCTCCAGGTGACGGAATAGATCATCTTACTGAATTCTGAACCCAATGATGCAGATATCATCTACCTGCTCTAACGTTCCGCGCCATGCTTCATGCGTTTCAGAGAGCACGTTGTGCATCTTTGATAAAGGCAAGTTTACGTTTGATTCAAGCAATGTATACAGTTGTTTATACTTAAACTTCTTCCCCTTCGGACCACCAAACTGATCAGCGTAACCATCGGTGAAAATGAAAATGGTGTCTCCTTTTGTAAATTCGAGATCGTGTGTTGTGAATGGTTCTGATCGGCCCGCTCCTGCTCCCACCGGCATTTTGTCTGCCTTCAGCTCGTGTAGAATTCCGTCTCTAACGATTACCGGATTATTATTGGCAGCAGCATAGGTGATTTTTCCTTGTGTAAACCGCAACAAGATTCCATCCATTCCATCCTGCGCACCTTCTTTCGAAACCGAATTTATCAAACGGTCCCGAACGTAATCCAGAATTTCGCCGGGCTTTCGGATACCTTTCTCGGTAATTGCTTCATTGAGAAAAGATGTATTCAGCAGGCTCATGAACGCACCCGGTACGCCGTGTCCCGTTGAATCGCAAGATGCCAGATAAAAGTCCTGTTCAATGGACGTGGCCCAATAGAAATCGCCGCTCACTATATCCTTCGGCTTGAAATAGACAAAATGCTCCGGTAGTTCCTTATTCAACAATTCATCATTCGCAAGCAGCGTGTATTGAATCCGTTTTGCATAAGTGATGGAATCGAAAACCTCTTTGTTCCTTACTTCGAGCTGAGCCTTTTGTCTGGAGATCTCCTGATTTGCTCTTTGCTTCTGCCGATACGCATACAGGAAGTACACGCCTCCCGCAAGTGCGAGAACGAGGCAGCCAACTACTGAATAATTCAGGAGGTCTTTGCGACGAATGCTCTCGGCCTGAATGTCGTTTGCATTCTTCAGCAGTTCATTTTCGCGCTGCTTCTGAGAAGATTCAAATTTTTCCTGCAACTCCAGTATTTCACTCGACTTTTCATCATTGAAAATAGAGTCGCGATAAACAGTGTACATCTGAAACATGTCGTATGCGTTCTTATAATCTCCTTTCATCTTGTATACATCAGAAAGCGTATAATACACTTCACGAAGCAAGAATTTGTTTCGCATGGCGTTCGCAAGTGCAAGCGCAATGTTGAGGTTATCAATTCCCTTTTCGAAATCACCGAGCATAGCATACGACTCACCAATGTTTGCATACGAAGAAATCAATCCCTTGCGATCGTTGAGCGAATCTTTAATTGCTTTGCTTCTTTCGAACCATTGAATGGCATTGGTATAATCTTTTTCATCAAAGTAGATTGTCCCCATGTTGTTATACCCATAAGACAAAATACGCGGGTCGGTAGTATCCGTTACTGCCTCGATGGACTTGAGTGCATAATATCGCGCACTATCATACTGTGCTTCATTAGAAAATATCGTGCTTAAGTTGAGATATGTGCTGGGCAACTGCTTGTCGTGATTCTTCTGACGAATAACCAGTGCTTTCCGGTAGTACTCCTTTGCGCGCTCACCTTGATTGTCTTGTTGGGTATAGATGCGTCCGATATTGGTATAACACGAAGCTTGTTGAAACTCATCACCAATAATCAATGCCAGATCAAGTGCACGCGTTTGACATTCCAGTGCGGATGCGTATTCTGCAAGATGAAACAAGGCTATTCCCTTTGCAACGTTGCTCTCAATAGTCAGGGCGGTGTCGTTTAATCGGGTTGCAATCTTCGTTGCTGAATCAGCATAGGCAATTGCATCGAACGGTTTACTCTCGTTCAGGCGCGAGGCCAGTTGACGGTAGATTCGGCCCTTTGTACTATCATCCTTAGTGGTGATCAGTAAATTCTTTAGCGAATCAACTTTCGATTTCTTCGCTTGTGAATTACTTTCAAAAGGGAACGCACACAGAAGCGAAACCGAAAATAACAGCTTTGTTATGCTCAACGACAAATTCCTCATACCTACAACCGATTCTTCACAATTTCCTCCACCACAGTTGGATCCAATAGGGTTGAAGTATCGCCCAAATTACTGATTTCTCCTTCAGCAACCTTACGTAAAATTCTACGCATAATTTTTCCGGAGCGGGTTTTCGGAAGTCCGCTCACAATCTGAATCTTATCAGGCTTGGCAATTGCACCAATAATTGCAGTCACTTTCGCGAGAATTCCTTCACGCAGTGTCTTTTCATCTTCCACTTTTCCTGTCGCAATTACATACGCGTAAATTCCCTGCCCTTTAATATCGTGTGGATAAGCCACGACCGCACTTTCTACAATATCCAGATGCTCGTTGATGGCACTCTCCACTTCAGCTGTACCAATGCGGTGGCCGGAAACGTTCATGACATCATCTACACGACCTGTGATTCTGTAATTCCCTTGCAAATCGCGACGACAACCATCGCCCGTGAAATACAAATTGTGGTAGGTAGCGAAATAGGTTGTGCGGCACCGTTCGTGATCGCCATACGTTGTGCGGATGATAGAAGGCCATGGAAATTTAATGCAGAGATTGCCTTCCACTCCATTGCCTGTGATTTCATTTCCCTTCTCATCCACAAGAATTGGTTGTATTCCCGGAAGAGGAAGCGTTGCAAATCCGGGAAGCGTTTTTGTAATTCCCGCTAACGGAGAAATCAAAATTCCACCTGTTTCAGTCTGCCACCACGTATCAACAATCGGACATTTTTCTTTGCCGATGTTTTTGTGATACCACTCCCATGCTTCCACGTTAATGGGCTCACCAACCGATCCGAGTACACGCAAAGAATCGAGCTTGTAGGGTTTTACAAAATCCAATCCGGCAGCTTCAAGTGCGCGAATGGCAGTAGGTGCAGTATAGAAAATATTCACCTGGTGCTTGTCGATGACCTGCCAGAATCTTCCCGCGTCAGGAAATGTTGGTATGCCTTCAAATATCAATGAAGTTGCGCCAGACAACAACGGACCATAAACGATATACGAATGACCGGTTACCCAACCAATGTCGGCAGTACACCAGAACAAGTCACCCTCGTTGTACTGAAATACATTCTGAAAAGTGTACGCAGTATAGACCATGTATCCGCCGCACGTATGCACAACTCCTTTCGGTTTTCCGGTCGAACCAGAAGTGTAGAGTATGAACAACATATCTTCTGCGTCCATTTCTTCAGCCGGGCAATCGGCAGAAACAGATTTCATTTCTTCGTGCCACCAGGTGTCGAGCCCGGGTTTCATCACTACATTATCTCCGGTTCTTCTGAGTGTGATCACGTGTTGCACTGTCGGACATTGTTCAATGGCTTCATCAACGATTCGTTTGATCGGGATTGATTTCGCACCGCGATAAGCACCGTCGCTGGTCACAACTACCGAACATTTGCAATCCCTGATTCGGTCTACAAGCGATGATGCAGAGAACCCTGCAAATACAACAGTGTGAATTGCACCAATGCGCGCGCAAGCTAAAGCGGCAACTGCAAGTTCCGGCACCATTGGCATATAGAGACAAATCCGATCGCCTTTCTTTACGCCTTTTGACTTGAGCACGTTTCCAAACCGGCAAACATCCGCATGTAGTTCGCGATATGTAATCTTCCGCGATGCCTCATTCGGATCATTCGCTTCCCAATGAAACGCAACCTGCTCACCTCGTGTTGCAAGATGTCGGTCCAGGCAATTTTCTGTGATGTTCATCTTTCCGTTCACGAACCATTCGATTTTCGGTTCAGTGAAATTCCATTCGAGAACTTTATCCCATTTCTTCCTCCATTGAAAACTGGTTGCAACATCCGCCCAGAATCCTTCGGGATCACTCACGCTTTTTGCATAAGCCTTGCTATACTCTTCCAAATTTTTTATCCGCATAATTCCGATTACTTACCTCTAAAATTAGTTGGTTTCGTGGTGAAAACAAATGGTTAAATTGGCAACATAAATCTCTATATGAAAAATACAATTCTTGCCACAGCATTTGCAGCTATAGTGTTGTCATCCTGCGGATCACCGAACAACGAACCCAGGATTGTTATCGACTCAGTTGTTGAGAAGAGAGAAACCATTGATCTTCTTTCAAATGAAAAACCGGAGTTTGACTCTGCATTAGCTGCGGCGACCGGGGCGGATGAATATGGAATGAAGCAATATGTAATCGCCTATCTTAAGCGTGGTCCAAATCGGGATCAGGATTCTGCGACAGCCGCTGAGTTACAGAAAAAGCACCTCGAGAATATTGTGCGTATGGCAGATGAAGGAACTTTAGTGGTTGCGGGTCCGTTCATGGACGATACCGAGGTACGGGGGATTTACATTTTCAACGTTGCTACAATTGAAGAAGCAAAGAAACTTACTGAATCTGATCCCGCAATTCAGGCAGGACGACTTGAAATGGAATTACATCCGTGGTATGGCAGTGCAGCACTCCTATTTGTGAACAACCTACATCATCGTCTTGAAAAAACCAGTGTTGCAGAATAAACTGAACACGTAAGAAGTTCACTATCCGCAGTCGCGGGCCTATTGGCTTTGAGGTAATTTTACACACAAACCTAAAACCAATCCTGCATGATGAAACTCTACTCAACAATTGTTTGTTTTCTGATTCTTTCTTTCTCTGCAAAAGCTCAAGGCTATTGGCAGCAATACTTCGATGGCGATGATACTGTAGGATCACCCCTTGCTTTGATTGTTGAAATAGATACGGCTGGCGGAAACGTGTGGCAGGTCGGACCGCCTCAGAAAACCATTTTCAACGCACCAGCAACTGTGCCCAATGTCATTGTAACAGATACAATCAATGCGTATCCGGCGAATGACACTTCATCGTTTTACTTCGAAGTTCCTGTTTGGATAAACTGGGGAATCTTCGCTGTTCAATGGAAACAGAAGCTTGATCTCGATTCCGCAATGGATGTGGGAACACTTTCCTATTCCGGAGATGGTGGAGCTACCTGGACTGAAGTATTTGGCGATCCTGCGCTCTACAACTTCTACGGTTTTCAGCCAACGAATGTAGATACAGTTCAGAACGGTATGACTGGATTTACCGGCACCGATACAACCTGGAGAGACATCTGGTTGTGTTATCAGATGTCGTGGTTACAGCAGTTTTCGGTGAATGACACCATCACATTCCGCTTTACAATCACTTCAGATTCATTGAACAATCAAAGTGAAGGCTGGATGATTGACAACCTGATGTGCCACCTTACCATGACACACACTGCGAAAGGTGAACAAAGAGATGCTTATCAGAAAGTGTTTCCTTCCGTAACAACCGGTGTTGTAAACATTGAGACCATGGCATTGACGGAATATCATATCATCGAAAACATGCAGCTCATTGATGGAGCCGGACGCGTGGTGAGAGAATGGAAAAATGTTCCAACGCGTTATTGGATAGACATTGCTGATCAGCCTAATGGCAATTACACATTGAGAATTCAAACGAACAAACAGGTGAATACTTTTCCTGTTATTCTTCAGCACTAAATGCGTCGCACTTTTGCAGCCATAGCGTGTATCATTCTGATTACAGGAGTGCTTTCCGGATTCAAAGAAGAACCAGGAAGCACTCCTTATGTTTTTCCGAAGCTGATCTTCTTCCCCCAGATGCCGGTGAGTGTAGAAAATCCGGTAACGGTTGAAGGTGCAGAATTGGGTCGCTATCTTTTTTACGATCCCATCCTGAGCGACGATAGTACCATGTCGTGCGGAAGCTGTCACAAGCAGGAGTTTGCTTTCAGTGATGCGCCCAATGCGTTTAGTAAAGGTCACGATGGAAAGTTAACCGCGCGCAACACGATGCCCCTGTTCAATCTCGCATGGTGTAAAGAATATTTCTGGGATGGGCGCGCATCGTCCATAGAAAATCAAATCTTCGAACCGGTTCGTTCACACGATGAAATGAATCTATCGTGGGATCAGGCTGCGGCTCGCATTAACCGGAATGATTTTTACAAAAGTAAATTCCGGCTTGCATTTGGTGAACAGTCAATCGACAGTGTGCTGATTTCAAAAGCCATTGCACAATTTCTACGCACGATGATTTCTGCCACGTCGCGTTACGACAGCCTCGGAATGAGCCTCATCACATTCACAAAAGATGAAGCTGATGGTTATGTGCTCATGAACGACATGACGAAAGGAGATTGTTTGCATTGCCACACAACAGATGCCGATGCTCTCGGAACCACGAACAATTTTTCTAACAATGGTCTCGATGCATTTACCGATGCGCATCAATGCAAAGACATTGGTCGCGGAAAAGTGAGTGGTGCGTTGAGAGATTACGGACGGTTTCGCATTCCATCATTGAGAAACATTGCGCTAACTGCACCTTATATGCACGACGGGCGATTCAAAACGCTGGAAGAAGTTCTCGATTTTTACAGTGAAGGCGTGAAGATGAACGCAACAATTGATTCGAAGATCGGTTCAGCGCCACATGGTGGTGTTCATCTGACTCCGGAAGAAAAAAGAAAAGTAATTGTGTTTCTGAACACGTTAACCGATCATGCATTTGTGAGTGATCCGAAATTTGCAAATCCAACGCGCAAGTAATTACTGTGGATCGTAGCCGTGGATAATAATTCCGCCGGCAATAATTTCCTTCATCTGTGCAATACCCTGTACTTCGCGATGACGGCCATATTCCCAGAATGTAAAACGATCGTTGGCGGTATCGAATTCTTCGACTGTAATCCAGTGCGTTCCCCAATACAAATGCTCCAAACCGCGTGGTGCAACATATTCTGAATCAGCACCTGAAATTGTATCCAGTACGCTGCTGTTTACCAAAAGAAACACGCGCTTACCGGTTGAAGTATCGGCAGCGGCTTTAAATTTCTCGAACTGGTGATCAGTGATGCCGCGAATATTATTTCCAACTTTCTCGGCATCGAATCCCATGTTACGGAACAGACGCAGTTGTGGATTAATCGCAGTTGCAGACCACAATCCATTCTCGTGATGCAAGTCGGGATCGTATGGCGTTAATGTGAACGGAAACGTTCGATATGCCGAAGTAAGTGTGAGATAGAAAACCATGTCCATCCCTGTTGGCATTTCTTCGTTCTTGAATCTTACTTTCTGGTTCGGATCCCACTGAATTTTATTCTCGTTCACTGCGACAATCACTTCCGGAGGCGTTACGAATTCTGCACCATTCCAGATAGCGCGACCTGTGTAGTACAGATCTGTCATGAATCGTTTGTACTCGGAAGAATCCTGTTGAATCCACAAGCGAGCCAAAGCCGTCTTCCCGCAAAAACTAGTCGAGTGCGATTGAAATAAACTGTCGCCACGATTCTTAAGATTCATGCGCAACTGTGATCGAAACGCTGAACTTGAAATGGATGTAAAAACCGTCGAGTTAGAATCAACAACGCCCATGGCTGAATTCAGATGCCGGGTGACTTTGTGCATCTCTCGCTCAGGAAGAAAAGAATAGTTCTGTGTAAACCCACGCACCGTCATGCGCATAGAATCGAGCAACACAGGAATATCTCTCGCGGGTGTTTTCACAACCACATTTACAATCATTTTATTGCGCTCGTCGGCATCAGCAACATACGGCCAAACGGTATCCGCAACAGCTTCGGAACGGGCAGAATCAAGAATGGACCTTCTTTCATCGATGGACAGCTTTCGAAGTTTTTTTACCCGCTTTGCCTTCCAGTAAATAGCGTATGGGTCACGAATAGCTTCCGAATCTGTACCATTCAGCGCTTGTGCAGGCAATTGAATTCCACTTACTGCAAATAACAGTAAAAACAGGGTAAAGGAAATTCGCCATGAGATCATCGTACAGAACTATAGACGGTAGTTGTACGAAAAGCGTGCCGGATGTATTCTTAAAAAGTCTTAAGAAAATAGGACCATATCAACAACTACTCCACCTTCGGCTCATCCTTCTTCGCTACCTGAATTATCCCAACAATCAGGAGAATCACACCAGTAGCCGTATTTAACGTAGGACCAATCATCAGGGAAATTACAAGAATGATCACCGAACAAACGATCAGTACTATGCCGAGGATTTTTCGGGTCTGCGGTTTCATCCTAGTCCTTGCGTGTCGCGTATGCAATCACATCCTTATCCGTGATCACCTTCTCTCCAAGAATAATCAAACGCTCGATCACGTTACGGAACTCACGAATGTTTCCGGTCCAGTTGATCTTCTGTAATTCCTTGATCGCTTCTTTGGAAATCGTTTTCAGGTTGCCGCTTTCTTCACCAATCATCTTCAGGAAGTGCTCCGCAAGCACAGGAATATCTTCCTTACGATCGTTCAGTGAAGGAACGTGGATCAGAATTACACTCAAGCGGTGATATAAATCTTCGCGGAATTCTCCTTTGTGTATTTCACGCTTGAGATCTTTGTTAGTCGCCGCAAGTACGCGTACGTTCACTTTGATCTCTTTGTCGCCACCAACGCGGGTAATTTTATTTTCCTGCAACGCACGCAATACTTTAGCCTGTGCAGAAAGGGACATATCGCCAATCTCATCCAGGAAAATTGTTCCGCCTTCTGCAAGTTCGAATTTGCCCTTACGCTGTGCGACTGCAGATGTGAACGCACCTTTTTCGTGCCCGAACAATTCCGATTCGATAAGCTCAGATGGAATTGCAGCGCAGTTCACTTCTATAAGCGGCGCTCCTGCTCTACCCGACTTCTCGTGCAACCAGCGTGCAACTAATTCTTTGCCGGTTCCGTTTTCACCTGTGATAAGAACACGTGCATCTGTCGGAGCAACTTTCTCAATCATTTCTTTGATCTGAGAAATCGCCGGAGAATCGCCGATCATATCAAATGTCTTGCTGATTTTCTTTTTCAGCGAGCGCGTTTCACCAATAAGTTTTGATTTATCGAGGGCATTGCGGATCGTCACCAGCAAACGGTTAAGATCAAGCGGCTTCTGAATAAAATCATAAGCGCCCTTCTTCACGGCTTCAACTGCGGTTTCGATGTTTCCGTGACCGGAGATCATAACAACAGGAGCATCGATCGCAGCTTCCATGAGCTTATCGAGCGCTTCCATGCCATCCATCTTTGGCATTTTGATGTCGCAAAGAATGATGTCGAACTTTTCCTTCTGGGCCATAGTAAGGCCTTCAAGTCCGTCCTGGGCTTCCTCCACTTTGAAGTTTTCGTATTCGAGAATTTCACGAAGTGTGCGACGAATACTTTTTTCGTCGTCGATGATTAGAATTCGAGGCATATTCGATTAGCTGATTTCCGATTTCCCTGCCCGACTGCGTCATTCAGGCGGGCGATTAGCTGATGCTGATCAGGGTAAAAATACGAATTCCCCTCAGTTTCCGGTTCCCTGTTCCTGTTTGCAGTTGGTAAAAACTCGCTTATACTTGAAATTACATCGCGATTTCGAACATTCGAAGCATTAACCGGGACGGGAACTGGGAACTGGGAACCGATTCCACTTATCAGCCAACCTTTCCTTCTGTCCCGCGTTCACATTTCGTTAAGAATTTCTTTAACAAAGTCATCCGGTTGAAAGCCGAATTCAAATTACAAATGGCACCGCTCGTGTAAAACATCACGGCATGCTGAATTGCACTTCTCACCTTTGTCTCGCTACGTGTGATGAGAAGCACGAAGAATAATAATTGGGGGGATTACTTCCGGGACGGGAAACTGAGGGATAGATACGGATTGGTCAAGGTGTTGAGGTGTTAAACCGTATTTATTGTTTCCCGTCCTTACTTTTACCGCGGCAGCGCAGCGTAAGCTGCGACGCGGAGAAAAGTAAAGTTCAACCTGATTTCTTACTGAGAAACTCTTGCAAAACACCTTCTTTCAGTGCGTACGATGACATGCGCATGTGTTCGATTCCGAGATCACGGATGATGAAGTCCACCAGAATTGCTGAGATGACTATCATGTCGACACGCATAGCAACGAGACCTTTGATGTGTAATCGTTGTTCCCGTGTAGAAGACAGAAGTTGTTTGTGAATGACAGCGGCTTGTCCGAGATCAAAGACGAATTCAGTTCCTTCGAAAACTTCATCGGCGTAATAACGGGCGAGAATCATTTCTGCAAGTGAATCGAACGAACCGGAAGCTCCGATTAATTCGTGTACAGGAAATTCTGCCACGGCATCGCGTAATGTGCCCAATGCAAATTCAAGAAACTTCGTGATCTCTGCGATCTCATCTTGTGTTATCGGATCAGAAGGTTTGAATCGCTGCAGCAAACGTGAAGCACCAATTTCAAAACTCTGTTTCCAGACACAGCCTGTGTTGTTGGCGATGATGAACTCTGTGCTTCCGCCACCGATGTCAATGATGAGTGAATTCTGCTCTTTGAATTCAAGCGCTTGCCTCACTCCTTCATAAATGTACTGTGCTTCCTGATCTCCTGAGATGATGTTGATCTTAATTCCACAACGCTGAAACACATCGTCCGCAAATTGTTGACCGTTCCCCGCATTACGCATAGCGGATGTTGCAAATGCCAACTTCTTATCTACCCGCCACTGCTTGATTGCTTCTGCATACGTGTCCATCGCTTCAATTCCGCGCATGTATGCCTCCGGTGCGATAGTGCCACTGTTGATTCCGCCTTCTCCCAACCGAACAGGTAGCTTCTCGTTGTAGATCGTCACAAAACCCTCTTCCGATTTTGCTTCCGCAATCAGAAGATTGAAAGTGTTTGTTCCGAGATCTATAACTGCGACGCGCATCTTATTGTCGTTTCATTTCCTGGTTGCATGGATTGCAGATGAAATGTATTGTAACATCCGGAGTCCTGAAGTCAGGTTTAATTTTCACCTGACACAAAACCTGATTCAGCCACAAGCTGCATTTCGGATCGAATCCTGTGGAAAGTCCGGAACTAATATCTTTTGTCAGAAAGACATCGTACTTGCCTTCTTCCATCTTAGTGGAAACAATTCCGTTGGCGTCTGTCGTGAGAAAATACTCCGTTCCGCTAAAGTGATTTTTGAATTTCAGCGTTGACGAAGTAAGCAATTTTGGGGTCGCCTTTTCCGCTATCATTTCTTCGGAAGGCCTCGCACCACCACAGTAATTAGAAGTATACAACACTTTCAGCTGAACCGGAAACTCCACTAAAGGCGTAGTCTCAGCAGGCATCTCTACAACCGGAGTAATTGAATCGGGAACAATGGCAACAGTGTCAGCAATCGGAGAATCGACCGCCACCGAATCAGTTTTTGCTTCTGTGGATTCACTGCAGGAAATCATCCACACAGAAATCACAGCGAGAATGAATACCTTTTGCATGTGAATAGATTTATCCTTTATAGAACAACCACTTCCCGAGTTCTCTCCAACTCACTTTCTTTCCGTACATGAGAATACCTACACGGTAAATTCGTCCGGCAAGCCATGTCATGAGGAAGAATGATGCAACGAGAATTCCCATTGAAATCGCAAGTTCAGTTGTGCTTATACCTCCATACGGAATACGCATAATCATTACAACCGGAGAAGTAAACGGAATCATAGAAAGCCATTTTGCAACAGCGCCGTGTGGATCGTTTGCAACCACTACGAACGAAGCCATTGAGATCATAAGAGGGACTGTAACCGGAACGGAGAACTGCGCAGTATCAGTATCAGAATCTGCGGCTGATCCCATTGCTGCGAAAATTGCTGCATACATGAGGTAACCGAAAATAAAATAGAACAGGAAAATTGGAATCACATTTCCCCAGGGAATTGACCCGATAGTGTCCATGGCCTCAATCGTCTTTTCGTTGATCTCCATGTTCATCACAGTGCCACTTCCTGATGTTTCATTCACCATCGCCATAGTCACCGAGTTGTTATCCTTGAGCTTTGTGAAATCCAGCTTCTTGTCATTAATTGCACCAACAACCGGTAACAATATCAGGAGCGACAATACAATCCACGCGGTAAACTGTGTGAGCGCAACCAGTGCAACCGCAACAATTTTCCCCATCATCAATTGGAAAGGACGTACGCTGGAGATAATCACTTCAACGATTCGGGTGGATTTTTCCTCCTGCACACTCTTCATGACGCGTACACCGAAAATGAGGATGTACATATATATGGCGAGTCCAAGAACCAATCCCGCCATAAACTTCACGTCCGCGTCACTTACCTTGTTGTCTACCTGACTTTCAATTGCGACTTTACGTTTCGACAATTCGAGAATTTCCCGTGTAAGCCCGTTTCTTCCGAGGATATCAAGTTGTACCTGATTCGTCATCACGGCCTCAAGCAAGTTTGTGGTGTTCATTCCCGGCTCTGTCTTCGAATACAGAATACACGACAGTCCAACACTGTGCTCATAGTTCGTGTCGCAACCACCCATGAAATTCTCAGGAATGTACAAGACTGAAACGTTATCGGAATCACGGTAGAACTTTTCGACTTCATCAATTGGCTTATACACCATTCCGTAATCGAACTTCAGGTTAAGTGTGTCTTTGAATATGAAAGCATATCCAATTGAATCAGGACACATACTGTTGTCGCAAACCACAATGGTTCTGTCTTCGCCCGGCTGACTTGCAATCACAGTCGGAACAATAATCAATCCAGCAAAGAACAACGGAGCTACAAAGCACAACACAATGAACGCCTTGTTACGGACCCCCATGATATACTCACGTTGTATGATGATCCAGATCTTGCCCATTACTCCGTGAAATTGCTTTTAGTTCCTAACGATTCATTCCCGGCTTGAACTTTCATGATGAAAATATCATTCATTGTCGGAAGAACTTCGGTGAGTCCATGTATTTCTGCATTGCGCATCACGGAGTCCAGCAAACCGTTTGGTGTTGCATTGCCGAGCAGTTTCACACGAACGTGATTCAAACCTTCACCATCAACAGACTGAGAAATTAATTCTCCGCCTGTCCACATGGCATTGGTAAACGCAATCATGTTTCCGCGGAAAGCGAGATCGTATGTACGTGCAGCATACGCGCGACGAATTTCTTTCACGTTGCCGTCAAGAATTTTCTTCGAGCGATTGATGAGCGCAATATTGTCGCAGAGTTCTTCAACAGAACCCATGTTGTGTGTAGAGAGAATAATGGTTGAACCTTTTTTCTTCAGTTCTAGCAATTCGTCTTTGATCAGTGCGGCATTGATTGGATCGAATCCGCTGAATGGTTCATCGAGAATGAGCAGTCGTGGTTCGTGAAGAACAGTTACAATAAATTGTACTTTCTGCTGCATTCCTTTCGAGAGCTCTTCTATTTTCTTCTTCCACCAATGGCTCATGTCGAATTTCTCGAACCATTCCTTCACGCGACGTTTTGCTTCTTTCTTGTCGAGACCTTTCAATCGCGCGAGGTAAACGGCTTGTTCACCCACTTCCATTTTCTTGTACAAGCCACGTTCTTCAGGAAGGTAACCGATGTCTTCAATATGATGCGCTTCCATCAACCGTTCATCAAACAGCAAGCGTCCGGAATCGGGTCCGGTGATCTGATTGATGATGCGAATGAGTGTTGTTTTTCCAGCTCCATTGGGTCCGAGCAATCCAAACACAGTTCCTTCCGGAACCGAAATGCTCACGTCATCTAACGCAAGGTGATTGGAATATTTCTTAGAAACGTTTTCTGCCTGAAGGAGAATTCCCATACGTAGCGAAGGTAGGTATTAGACGGGAGACGAAAGACGGGAGACGGGAGTTTTACTACCTGCTAACGGGAAATTCAAGGCTTAAGTATCCGGATTGCACTTTTTATGATTTCCCTAAGCGAGCTCTGTTACCTGCAGATGTAATTGCGCGGGAAATTCTAATCAACCGTATCAACAAATTCATACGCTCCTCGTGAGAACGCTCGATATCAAGCCTGATTGAATCCTCAGGTGTTACTGGTTCCAGATTATTTGGACGCCTCTTTTGCATATGCATAAAGTTACAAAAACGAAAAAGCCTTGTCAAGTGAACAAGGCCTAATCATTATACGTTTACAAGCGTTTAACACACCGGATTACTCAAAATATTCCTTCATCCTATCGAAGAAACCTTTGTCTTTCGAACCTGGTTTTGGCTTGAAGTTTTCTGATTCGCGAAGTTTTTCAAGCAGCTTTTTTTCTTCTGATGAAAGATGTTTCGGTGTCCAAACTTGTACGCTCACGAGCAAGTCGCCGCGACCGTATCCGTTGACATCAGGAATGCCTTTGCCTTTGAGACGAAGCACTCTTCCTGATTGTGTTCCCGGATCAATCTTGACGCGCGCTTTTCCATCGAGGGTTGGAATTTCAACCTGCGTTCCGATCGCTGCATCAACAATGCTGATGTGCTGCTCAAAGAACAAGTTGTTTCCTTCACGTTGAAAATGTTCGTGCTCTGCTTCTTCGATAACTACAATCAGATCTCCCGGAATTCCTCCGCGTGGAGCTGCGTTACCTTTTCCGTTTACGCTAAGCTGAATGCCTTCGTGTACTCCAGGAGGAATGCGAACTGACACTACATCCTCGCCGCGCATCACGCCATCGCCATGACACTGTTTGCATTTGTCGGTGATAATTTGTCCTTCACCACTGCATGTTGGACAGGTTGCAGCAGTCTGCATTTGTCCCAACATCGTGTTCATCACACGTGTTACTTGTCCGCTTCCGCGACATGTGGAGCACGTAGACATTGCTCCTGCGCTTTGTGCACCTGAGCCGCTACATTTATTGCACGAAACATATTTTGCGACCTTCAGCTTCTTCTCTACACCAGTTGAAATTTCTTCCAGCGTAAGTTTTACTTTGATGCGAAGATTTGATCCGCGTGCAACACGACGACCGCCGCCTCTTCCACCGCCTCCGCCAAATGCTCCACCGAAAATATCTCCGAACTGAGAGAAGATATCGTCCATAGAGAAACCACCGCCCGGGTGTCCGCCACCGCCGGCATGACTTCCCGCCATACCTGCATGACCGTACTGATCGTAACGTGCTTTCTTATTTGGATCGCTGAGTACTTCGTAAGCTTCTGCAGCTTCTTTAAATTTTTCCTCTGAAGCCTTATCTCCGGGATTTTTATCTGGATGATATTTAATAGCCATCTTCCGATAAGCCTTTTTCAACTCATCAGCAGAAGCGCTTTTGTTCACTTCCAGTATTTCGTAGTAATCTCTTTTTGCCATAATGTTATGCTTGCCCTACCGCGACTCCGCTCGGTCTGACAAGCGATTGTCATACTGAGCGTAGCCGAAGGATGACGGTTATGCTCCTACAACCACTTTCGCAAAGCGTATCACCTTGCCATTGAGTGTATATCCTTTTTCAACTTCATCTACCACTTTGCCTTTCAGCTCGGGAGTTGGTGCAGGAATTTCTGTAATTGCTTCGTGCAAATCTGTGTTGAATGCTTCTCCGATAGAAACCATCGCTTGCAATCCGCGTTGCTGTAAGTTGCTGCGCAGCATGTGCGAAATGAGCGTGATCCCTTCATTCACAGCCTTTACATCCGTCGCTGTTTCATTCGTCTTCATCGCACGTTCAAAATTGTCGAGCACCGGAAGAAGATTTTTGATGATATCTTCTCCTGCTGTGTTCAGCAATTCCACTTTCTCGCGAGCTGTACGTTTGCGGAAATTGTCGAACTCCGAATACAAGCGAAGGAATTTATCGTTTTGCATTGCAACCTGCTCTTCAAGTTCCGCAATGCGCTTCTCTGATTCATTCACCGGCTCTTGCGGTAATTCGTTCGTGTTTTCTGTAGCTGTGGTTTCTTCACCATCAACACCACCATTTTTCTCTTCACTCATATTTGACACCTTGTCAGGTTTATCTTGGCTTTTTCTGTTGAAAAATGACTTCATTTTGTGGTATCAGGAACTTATCCTGACACTGCAAAAGGCTCAATTTTCACGCCAGCAAAGATAGAAAGGTCAAAGTGTCAGCAACACGATTTTCAGTGTCAGAATCGCTTTTCTTACTGCATAAAAAAGTCCGACGGTTTGAACCATCGGACTTATTTGTATCGTCAGGTCAGAAACCCGAAAACACCAATGAAAATGAGGCTTATTCCTCGATCTTAGCAGGGTCAGGACGCTGCATTGGAGCGAACTTGTTGCCAGATTCGTCTTTGCCTTTATCCTTTTCTTTCTCTTTTTCCTTGCTCTTCTTGCGCTTCTCCTTAATCACTTTCGGGTCCTTTTCAACCTGAGTTTCAAGGGCTTTTGTCAACTGTTCGCCTCGAAGGTTCTTCGCTACGATCACGCCGTTCCCGTCAATGAGGAAGTTGGTTGGGATGCTATAAACCTGGTAGCGCTGAGCCGCAGCGTTGTTCCAGAACATAAGATCACTCACGTGATAAGGCCAAACCAAAGAATCGGCTTTGATGGCTGCTTTCCACGCGTTTTTATCGCGGTCTAAGGACACTGAAAACACAGTGAAGCCGTCGCCTTCTACAAACATCTCGTCCTTGTACTTATTCCATGCTTTAACCACGGCCGGATTTTCATGTCGGCATGGTCCACACCACGATGCCCAGAAGTCGATAAGCACCATTTTCCCTCTCAAAGAGGAAAGTGTCATCGTACAATCTTCAGGCGTTTTCATTGTGATTTCAGGAGCAACGTTGCCCACATTTAAACCAACAACATTACCAGACTGGGCGATGCCCAAAACCGGAAGCAATAGCAGGGAAAAAAGAATTTTCTTCATTGAATCAAATTTACGTTTTTCATCCCAAATGTTACACCTTCATTACGTTCATAGTTCACCAAATCGCAATGATTACTGCAATTTTTAACAGGGAACCGGGAACGGGAAACCGGGAACTACCCCTTCCTAACAATATCCGCACCAAGATTTTTTAATCGGGTGTCGATGTTCTGATAACCACGGTCGATTTGCTCAATGTTGTGGATTGTGCTCTTGCCTTTTGCAGAAAGTGCAGCAATAAGTAGAGATACTCCGGCGCGAATATCCGGCGATGTCATCGTTACGCCACGCAAATTGTGTTGACGACCTAAGCCGATTACAGTTGCACGGTGTGGGTCACATAAAATGATTTGCGCGCCCATGTCGATCAGTTTATCAACGAAGAACAAGCGGCTCTCAAACATCTTCTGGTGAATAAGAACGCTACCTTTTGCCTGCGTTGCTACCACAAGAATGATGCTCAGCAAATCCGGAGTGAATCCTGGCCACGGCGCATCGGAAATTGTAAGAATGGAACCGTCGATGAAAGTATCGATTTCATAAAACTCCTGAGAAGGAATGTAAATATCATCGCCGCGCTGTTCCATTTTAATTCCAAGGCGACCAAAAACTCCGGGAATAACACCGAGGTGTTGTAAGCCCGCACCCTTGATCGTGATTTCACTCTGCGTCATTGCTGCGAGACCGATGAAGCTTCCCACTTCAATCATATCGGGAAGCATTCTGTGTTCTGTTCCGCCGAGATAATCAACGCCCTCAATCGTGAGCAAGTTGGAACCGATGCCGGTGATTTTCGCGCCCATTCTGTTGAGCATGCTGCAAAGTTGCTGGAGATAAGGTTCGCATGCCGCGTTGTAAATCGTGGTTGTTCCTTTCGCCATCGTTGCCGCCATCACGATGTTTGCAGTTCCTGTTACGGATGCTTCATCGAGCAACATGTATGCGCCCTGCAATTTCTTCGACTCTACTTTGTAGAATTCGTTCGCTGCATCGTATTCGAATTTTGCACCGAGATTCTCGAAGCCAATGAAGTGCGTATCCAAACGACGACGACCGATTTTATCTCCACCCGGCTTTGGAATATATCCTTTGCCGAAACGTGTAAGCAAGGGACCAACAATCATGATTGAACCGCGAAGAGCGCCACCTTTGTTCTTGAATTTATCGGAGTTGATATAATCCATATCAACGTTGTCGGCCTGAAACGTGTACTCTTCAGCACCGATCCGCTCCACTTTCACACCGAGATCGCGTAGCAGGTCAATCAACTTGTTCACATCGACGATGTCGGGAACATTTTTGATTGTCATTTTCTCCGGAGTCAGCAAAACTGCAGAGAGAATCTGCAATGCTTCGTTTTTTGCTCCTTGCGGAATGAGCTCGCCTTTGAGTTTTTTACCGCCGATGATTTCGAATGATGCCATAGCCTACTTATTGCTGTGACTAAGGTAAAATCAACGCTGCGGTCGAATGCGTTGAAAATGGGAACTTATCAACAGCAATAAGTTGGCGTCGACAGACTGGAGACTACAGACGGGAGTAAATGAAAAAAGCGTGGAATTACCCACGCCTGAAATGCTGATGAAGTCTTAAAAACTGCCGACCCACTCCCGTCTTTCGTCCGGAGTCTATCGTCTCATTATCGTTTCTTCTTCTTCTTGTTATTATTACTCTTCTTCTGATTCTCGCGATGATGCATCTGATTCTGAGGAATCGCATTGCGTGGCAGAATGTCGCTCGTGTGCAGGAAACGGAATCCTTCGCTCACTTTGAGTTTGCCCTTCGACAAGGACTCAAGCTGTTCAACGATCAAGGCATCATTCACCGAATCGCGGTTCCAGTTGAGGTAGTGCCGCTTCATCAACTGCGCAAGTTGCTCAGTAAACACCTCGCGATTCTTATCGTCCGGTTCTGCCATTGCCTTCTGGATTAAATCTTCAAGGATTTTACCATAGTGGCGGAAGCGAATATCACTCTGCGGATATTTTACCGGCTCTGGTTTTTTTGCGAGTTCCTCAGCAGCAGGTTTAGGATACGGAGAATCAACCTCGAGTTTGTGACCTGCGATGATGTGCAAGTGATCCCAAAGTTTATGCTCATAATCCGCATACTCCTTCTGAGCAGGATTCAGAATTGCCATTACGCGTACAATAGACTTCGCGCATTTTGTTCGCTCTTCACGATCAGTAAGCGTGAGGCAAAACTCGATCATGCGATGTACGTTGCGTCCGTACTCTGCGATATCCATCACAGGCTGACCGGTGTTATATTCCATTCCAGTGGAATTGGTAAGGTCTTCCGACATAGTTTTATTGTTTGGATTAGTAAAGTTCCCAGTCGAAAGTGTCTTGAGCGACGCTTATGATGACTCCCCGGTGGGGTAAGGAACCGTAAATCTACAAAAAAGAATGTGCTAATATGCTAATTCGGCAATATGCTAATGAAAAAAGGTCACAAACGGCCTCTCAATTCTCCGAAATTATATCGCTGGTGAAGACCACTTTTTAGCACATTAGCAAATTATCCCATTAGCACATTACCTTCGGGCTATGCAGTTCATCGCTTACTGCCTCATCCTTCCGTGGATCCTGCTCCTCTCCATCCTCCCTTTCAGGATTGGCAACTTCGTCTCCTGGAAAATTTACGTGTTGCTGTTTTACATTCTACGCTATCGCCGGAAAGTCGTTGATGCAAATCTGAAGAATTCGTTCCCGGAAAAATCCGCTGAAGAGCGTTACCGAATTGCCAAAGCTTTTTACAAGCACCTTGCAGATGTGTTCATGGATGGATTCCGTGCATTCACGATTTCAAAAGATCGTTTGAGAACACACATGTACTGCAAGAATCCGGAATTGCTTCGCAAGTATTATGACGCCGGGAAAGATGTGATCATCGCAGTCGGGCACTACAACAGCTGGGAACTTTTTCTCACGGGACTGAATTTGTTCATTCGTCACCAGGCAGTTGTGATTTATCAGCCGGTGACCAATAAATATCTGGATCGTTTCCTGAGAAAAAAGCGCGGTGAATTCAATACGCTGATGCTCGCGAGAAATGAAGTCAAAGAATTCTACGATTCGTCGCGCAAGAATTTATCTGCGATTGTTTACGCAATTGATCAGTCGCCACCGAAAGCGAACAAGTGCTACTGGCTGACTTTCCTCAACCAGGAAACCGGTGTAAACTTCGGAACGGAAAAAATGGCGAAGGATCACGATCAGCCGGTTGTGTACGCGCGAATCACGAAAGAAAGACGCGGTTACTATGCGTTGGAATTCGTTGATGTATCAAGTAATCCGAAAGAAACGGCGTACGGAGAAATCACAACGAAAGTCACGCGCTTACTTGAAGAAGACATTCGCAGCAAACCGGAATTTTGGTTGTGGTCACACAAACGTTGGAAGAAACAGCGCCCTGCTGAAATGGAATTACATTAAACGCGAATTCCTACAATACATACATCATCTATTTGTTCGAGACTTCCTCTCCACCCCGTAAGTGTTGAATGAAGAATCTGATGTTGGGCGCTCATCGGCTTCTCAGCAATAGCCAACAGTAACTCCTGAAGTGGCTTGTACTTGAACTTCTTCCCGCGCGGTCCGCCAAACTGATCCGCGTATCCATCGGTGAACAGATAAATCAAATCACCGGCCTTCAAATTCACTTGATGCGTTGTGAATGGCACAGGTGAATCCGAAATACCGATAGGCTGTTTGTTCCCTTTGATTTCATTTACGATTCCATTCGAAACGTACCACAGCGGATTGTTCGCACCTGCCCAGGCAACCTCGCGTGTGTTCAGATCAATTCGCGCGAGGGAAATATCCATTCCATCTTTCACCTGATCGGAACTTTTCGAGAATGTATCAAGTACCAGTTCACGAACTTTGTCGAGCAACTTACCCGGATCGTCAATGCCAAATTCCTTATACGCACGATTCATGGCATTCGAACACACCACGCTGACCATTGCGCCCGGAACGCCGTGACCCGTACAATCTGCTGCAGCCACAAACACAACATTGTCGCGTTTCTCCAGCCAATAGAAATCTCCCGCGACAATGTCTTTGGGCAAATAGAAAATGAAGCTGTCCTTAAGTGCCGTTTTCCAGATTTCCTCCGATGGAAGAATCGCCTTCTGCAAACGCTTCGCATACGTAATACTGTCGGTGATGTCTTTGTTCTTCTCTTCAACAATCTTCTTCTGTTCGCTGAGTTCTGCCGTACGTTCAGAAACTTTCTGTTCGAGTTCGCGATTTACTTTGGTCTTCAGTTCTTCATTCACCTTAAGTTGCTCGATCGATTCCTCCTGTGCTTTTTCACGATCGTCACGGATAACAGAAATTCTCTTCGCGAGACCAAGTGAAAACATCGAAACCTGAACCAAAGACCCCACTTGCACGAGCGTGATGTATCCAAACACAACATCCGATGGCAAAAGGTGTGTCATCTGCAGGAACAGCATCACAAACATAACGCCGTTGCCAATAATGAAATACCACGCCGGTGTGTACTTTTTTTGCAACGCGTTAAATGCCGTCGCGATAGAAATAAAGATGAACAAAAGTGTCGTCATTGTAATCGACAAGAAGCCGATTTGTGTTCCCCACACCAGGTAAACGACAACTCCCAACACAAACAACAATATGGCTATAACCAGCATGACTTTCAATGCACGATGCCAGCGCGGAAGAATCTCCTTCGTTCGCAAATAGTGCATGGTAAACAGCAAATAGAACACGCTGATCACGCACATGGCGAAATAGTTAATGTTGATCGTAATTAACCGGGCATTTAATGATTCCGGAAATAGGTAGCGAAACGTATAGTTGTTTGCGTTAACCCAGACGAGAGAGATGAAGGCCATGAAGAAAACATACATCAGGTACGACTTATCCCGTAACGTGAAATAAAAGATCAGATTGTAAAGAACAATGAAGAACAACACACCGAAGAATATTCCGTATTGCCAGTTACGATCCGATGAATCGCGCATCCATGCACTACTTTCGATCAGGTAGGAATCAAGATCTGCGAACCAATCAAAACTGTCTGCTGTCTGATCAATACGCAAGTAAACTGTTCGGCTTTCATTGGCAGGAACCACGATGTGCATAATTGGATCCGTCGTCTGTACATCCCGGGCTGTGAATGGAAGAAATTGTCCCGTCTTGACTTCAATTACTGTGAACGAATCTTCTTCGATAAACGCATACCCATTCGGCTCCCAATAGAGATACGAGCCGAGCGAACCGGATGAAACGTTGCTGATTACGATTTTCACCCATACTGATTTCGCTTCGAGGGAAGCATTCCACTCAACATCTGAAATTGCAGTTTGGAAATCGCTTCCTATTACATCCTCGATTGTGAATTCTCCGTAGTGATCAATGAGATAAGAATAGTTCTCACCTGCAATTAAGTCAATTTTTGCCTCGCGATCGAGGTAGAGTGTATCTGCAACATCCTGCGCGAATGCAGGAGAACAAAAAAGAATGAAGAGTAAAATGATTCGGGTTCTAATCATTATACGGGAAGTTAGTTTCCTAAAGAGTACTGTTCAGTAGCTTTCCGCTATCAATCAATTTCCGAAAGCCCGGAGCACCGCGCGCCTTCTTCAGCAATTCCTGATGGCCGGTGTGGTGACAATCGCTTCCCGCAAATTCGTACCAACCTCTGTCGATCATAGTAGTGGCCATCTTCGCTGTCTCGGGAGAATAATGTCCGGTCAGGGAATTAATGTTGAGTTGAAACAGAACTCCTTTGTCTTTGAGCTTCCCGAAATTATTCATGTCGCGAAACCAATAGGGATAACGCTCCGGATGCGCGAGCACTGGTTTGTATCCGCTGGTTTGCATTCTGAAAATCAATCCATCGAGACCATCAGGTGCATTCATATAGGAAACTTCGAAGAGCAAATAATTATCGCCGAAAGTGAGCAAGCGTTCCTTATCCAGCTTCTTCTCCAATTCGAAATCGAAATAATATTCAGCTGCAGCTTCGATCTCAATGTTCACTCCAGCTTCTTTCACCGCTCTTCTTACCTGTTCCAATCCTGCACCAATATTCTCCGGAGTGTTCTTGTAAAAGTCGCCCATGATGTGAGGCGTAGTAATCACTTTGCGATAACCAAGTTCAGCCATCGTCGTGATCATCTCAACCGATTCCTTCATTGATTTTGAACCGTCATCAATTCCCGGAATGAAATGCGAATGCATGTCGACACCGAGAACCGAAAGATCGATTGGTTCGCCGGGTTTTTCAGAACGGAAAAGACGAGAGAGGAGGCCCATTTCTTACATCGAAGATACGGATTTCAGTGGGCTCGAAATCCTTGGCCTAAAGCCCAACGGTTATCACTTGGTGCTGCTAAAATAAAGTGGTGCAAGAATTGGCTTTAGCCAATTTTTGCACCACGCAATAAACTGCAGTCAAGTGATAACCGTGCGGCTTCCGCCCGCGGAACGAAAATCAGCTAAACTTCCCCTTCAATGCGGCGAGTTGATCTTCCCAATCACTTCCCTTCGTCTTCTTCGTACCAGTTGTGGGTGCTGAGTTACCGGATTTCGGAATAGCAACCTTCGGAGTATTCTTCGCTGCGGGTTTTTCGCCTTTCATGGAAAGAGCAATTCGCTTGCGTGCCGCGTCAACTTCAGTAACGGTTACCATGACCTTCTGCGCAACTTTCACAATCTTATTTGGATCATCAACAAAAGTATCTGCAAGCTGAGAAATATGCACGAGGCCGTCCTGGTGAACGCCGATATCGACAAACGCACCGAAGTTGGTCACATTAGTTACAATTCCCGGCAAACGCATTCCTTCACGGAGATCTTTGATTTCATTTACACCATCCTGGAATTTGAACATCTCAAATTCTTTGCGTGGATCGCGACCTGGCTTTTCCAATTCCTTGAGAATATCGTTGAGCGTCGGAAGTCCAACCGTGTCGCTCACGTACTTCTTCGCATCAATGAGTTTACGCTTCTCCTTACTTTCAATAAGCTCTTCAATTGTTGCGCCTACATCCTTCGCCATTTTCTCAACGATAGGATAAGACTCGGGGTGAACCGCACTCTTGTCGAGCGGATTCGTGCTATTTCTGACACGCAAAAATCCTGCAGCCTGCTCAAACGCCTTGGCGCCAAGACGAGGAACCTGAGAAAGATCTTTGCGCGATTTGAACGGACCGTTCTCGTTTCTGTAATCCACAATTGCTTTTGCCAACGCAGGTCCGATTCCTGAAACATACGCAAGCAGTTGTTTGCTCGCCGTGTTCAATTCTACACCAACCGCATTCACACACGATTCCACAACTTCATCCAGTTTCTTCTGAAGTAAAGTCTGATCTACATCGTGCTGATATTGCCCCACACCAATCGACTTCGCATCAATCTTCACCAGCTCAGAAAGCGGATCAGTCAAGCGTCTTCCAATTGAAACTGCTCCACGAACAGTTACATCGTGATCAGGAAATTCTTCACGCGCAACAGCAGAAGCTGAATACACTGAAGCTCCACTCTCATTCACCATGGTAATGATGATGTCTTTCGGAATATCCTGCATCGCACGCACAAACTCTTCGGTTTCGCGACTAGCTGTACCGTTACCAATGGAAACTGCTTCAACCCGATATTTCGCAAGTAAACGATACAATGTATCTTCTGATGCACGCACTTCACGCTGCGGAACGTGCGGATAAATCACGGTATGCTCGAGCAACTTTCCTTGTTTATCAAGCACAACTACCTTACATCCCGATTTAAATCCAGGATCAAGTGCCAAAACAATTTTTTGTCCAAGCGGAGAAGCAAGCAGCAACTCACGCAGGTTTTGTGCAAACACATCAATTGCTTTTTCGTCAGCGAGCTCTTTTGTCATCTGACGGAACTCCGTTTCGAGTGAAGGCTGCAACAACCGCTTGTACGAACCAAGAACTGCAGCTTCAACGTGCTCTGCGCAGGAATTTTTCGCTTTGATCCACTTTTTCGTCAGCACCTCGAGCGCATCATCCGCAAGCGGTGCAATATCGAGCATAAGAATTCCTTCGTTCTCCCCGCGACGCATGGCGAGCATACGGTGCGAAGGACAATTCATAAGCTTCTCGTCCCAATCAAAATAATCGCGGAACTTTTCTCCATCCATTTCCTTGCCTGCAACAACGCGGGAGCGCACCAATGCAGATTCTTTGAACAAGCGACGAAGTTCTTCACGTGTCCCTGCATCTTCACTCACCATTTCCGCAATGATATCACGGGCTCCGTCAAGAGCAGCATGAGCATCTTCAACTTCTTTTTCCTTGCTTACGAATTCTTCTGCTTTCGCTTCTGCATCGCCCGACTTCTGTTCTAGCAGGAAAAGTGCAAGCGGCTCCAATCCTTTTTCACGGGCAATGGTTGCACGCGTTTTACGCTTCGGTTTATAGGGAAGGTATAAGTCTTCGAGTTGGTTGATGTTCTCCGCACCTTCAATTTTGCCGCGAAGTTCTTCCGTGAGCTTTCCTTGCTCTTCAATAGTTGTCAAAATGAATTCGCGACGTTGCTCCAGTGCACGGTACTGTTGCATGAGATCGCGCACGTTGGCAATCTGCACTTCGTCTAGAGATCCTGTCATCTCTTTTCTATATCGGGAGATGAACGGAATAGTTGCGCCCTCGTCGAGCAATTCTATTGTTGATGTTACCTGCTTCGCGTCGATGCTAAGCTCAATGGCAACTTTTCGGATATTAAAACGGTCTGTTGTAGCTGACATAATTTACTCTGGATTGAGGTTTGAAATTACCTACAAACTCCCAATAGAACGGGGGTAAATTATGAACGGGTGTGGATAAATAAACACACTGAAATCCACCATATAACTGATGAACCGAATAAAAGTTACAGGAATATTTTTTTATGTCGCACACAATAATTTGATCCTGTATCTTCTTTATCCGCTTCAGTTATTGACGCATGAGAAC
The DNA here is from genome assembly GCA_040377305.1 of Flavobacteriales bacterium. Classification (GTDB taxonomy): domain Bacteria; phylum Bacteroidota; class Bacteroidia; order Palsa-965; family Palsa-965. The sequence continues at coordinate 237,124 of JBEIPA010000002.1, forward strand.
GAAACTGATTGCCACAATCGCCGTCCTCACTCTGTGTAGTGGGATGAAAGCGCAAAATTTCTGCAAGCAAACTTCTGTGTTCTTTGAACACGACGCTTCTGAAATTACTGTACAAACGCAACGCAAGCTCGACAGTCTTGCCCGTATAATGAAGGACCCGGAATACATCGTGGAGCTGTATGGTCATACCGATAGCACTGGATCGTACAATTACAACACCACACTTGCGCATGAACGTATGCGTGCAATTGAAGCGTTTCTGCGTCCTAAGACGAAGGCAAAACTCATATTCACCGAGAACAATTTGTCCGAGACGAACTACAAAGTGTCTGGTGACATCGAAAAGAATCTTGCGTACAATAGACGTGTAGATATTTTTCTCGTGCCGATGTCGAATGGTCTGGTGCAAATGACCGGAACGAATCATGGAGTAGCAGAATTGCCACCTGCCTTGTTCGGTCCTTGCGGAATCTGCAACAGTCAGCCGAAAGTGAAAACTTTTCTCACGCATGAAGAAACTGAAGAAGCAGGTATTCTCCTCGAAACATCAGGAGGAGATTCTCTCATCACCGCGGGTATGATCATGCTCGATTATAGTCCATGTACCGGTGTTTCCACGAAACCTACCATCCGATTCAAAATGTGTCCGGGAAAACCTGATCCGAATATGAAGCTCTGGGAAGCGGATACTGTCAATGGAAAAATTCGTTGGGTGGCCTCGAAAGACACTTTGCAGTTCGATTACACAACCGGTTGTTATGTATTCATGGGCAGACCAGGAATGGCATACAATGTTGATATGAAATTCAGTCCGGATACAATCTTCCGAATTGTTCCATCTAAATCGTTTGCCTACGAACAGTTCGTGACTACCGACAAGAAAAATGCAATCAAGCACCAGCCCCGACAGAAAGATTCCGTTGAACTTGGTCGCGACAGTACCAAACTTCTAGCCCACGCCGTTGGAAAAAGAGGAGAAGACTATTACCTGCTTACATGGCCTGTAGATTCAATGCCCTACACGATTTACGGTACTGCCCGTACTACCAATGCGAAGTCGTATGAATTGCCCGAGGAGAAATATGAGAAACTATTGTATTCAGATACGCTGTTGAAAGTTCGCTGCGGAAGAAAAGCGAAACCGGGTCAAGTCGGAGTTTATTTGCCGGATTATCACCACTACATTCCTTTCGACAGTACAGATGGAAAGTACTACTATAGCAAGAAGCCGACGGTGACTTACCAGTATGCGTACAAGAAAGGAAAACGATTGCGAGCGTTGAAGACTGCTCCTGCGAATTCGAAGTACATCGAAGAGCAAAAAACAGAACGGATAAAATTCAAGCGGAAAGAAAGAAGCAAGTTTCGCTCGGTGAGATTGTTCTTCGAAGCGCAGGTTTAGTTAACCGGAAGTATTGGTATTAATCTGGAACAAATTTCTATTCCGAATGCGGGTACGATTGCGTGCCTTGAATGGAAATTTCAATTCCTTTGGATTAGTTCCTCGTCGACTTAATATTTCCAAAATTGCGACTTGACCAGTAGCCAGTATATATTGCTTTGCTCGCAGGAGAAGATCATACTTAGTCTTTTCAAACATCAAAGACTGTTGCGATGGCAATAATACCAGAATCCACCCGCTTTGAAAATCTTCTATACCACGCTGAAGTCTATATCTTGTCTCCAACTTGATAGAAGTTACAGTGATTGCTCAGTCCAACTAAAAAGCAATTGATCGGAATTCCTCACTTTACTAGGGGCAGTCCTCATTGCATCGGATATTTTCTTGCCAAAATCCAACTTCGCCACTTTATAGTCAAGAGAACCGTCTGAGCCTTTAATTGCGTACTCCTCACGGGGTCGTCGAGCCGCACTGATCCATTCCACATTACCATGAGCTTCATTTAGTATCGTTTTGAGTTCATCAAAACTTAACGTAACCAACCCATCTTCGCCGCAAACAAGTATCACAAAAACTTCACCAAGTTCGTTTTTCATTTTGAGTATTTCGTCTTGATGAACTCTTTGCAAACTGAATCGCCAAGGGGTTAACCTCTTTGTAGTGTGCTTAATGTATATCCCAATGGAGTCATTGAGCACATAAGAGGCGTTACTGGCGGTTGGGTAGACCGTTAGCTTCAAAGGAATGTCAACTTCGTGAATCAATCTTGAAAAAACCACGCCATGGTAAAATTCATATTCCTTAATCATACCAATTTAGTTTTCAGAAATCTAATATCTCCTTTGTATTTGTAAAAAACTCTCGCTTTCCCTAGATGATTATAAATGACACGAACATGATGCACGGCCTTCGGAAACTTGTCCAACTTAAGCTGGTCATTACCCATGAACCCTCGTACACGCGCAATTGTAGCTCGATCCATTTCGTTTTTCTTGTCTGTATAGCCAGCAATTGAAAGTGGGCGGTGAACTACAATCGATTCATCCTCATCTGGACAGAAACTTTTGATGAAATTAATTAAGTATGCAGGCAATTTATCAATACCAAGGAGTTCAGACAACGCCTCCAATTTTTGAATAGGGCCTATTTTAGAAGATAATATATCCTCCACATCATTCTCATCGTAATCAAATAGATTAAAACTCATTTCACCACTATCAATCACGACAGTAGTCTTGTCGATGCTCGAACTGGATACGGCCGTTATCCTGTCGCCATCCAACCACACTGGTGACCTCTTATTTAGCTTTCTTGATTCCAGAGACAGTCGATGAAAAATAAAACACTTCTGCCAGTCCAAATAAAGTTCGCGAGGGATAATCAATTCGAAATACTTGAGGTAAGAATTTCTCGAACCAAACATTCGAGCTCGTTGTATATACGTGTCCTGCTGAAGCTTATGTTTTACGTCCCGCGTAAAAAACATGCTCAGTAGATTATTGAAAGTTACACCACGAGAAACAATGTTACCACCAATAACAACCGTGAACGGTGCCGTTGGGTCCGTTGCTGTTCTATTGCCAGCGGCGTTAACTTCCTTGTCACTGTTCATCACCACTAAATTATTTCTGTCGCAATTTGTAATGATATACTCGGTTATTGCTTTTTCGTAGCCAGGATATCGAGCTTTTGCCAACTTCCAAATTGACTCCAGATAGGGACGGTGATATTTGTTACTATCGTCCTTCAATGCTTCAAATATTTTCAGCATCTGCTTATATTCTACAGCGTGGTCTGCCTTCTTTCCACTAGTATGAATTAACAAAGAATAATTTTCATCAGGCTCATTGATTTGACTGTTGAGAAAACCCACATTTACAGCGAAACTAAAAAAGGCTTCGCGCAAGTACTTCGGGTCATCACCATGATCCGGTAACAAAGTCAACCTGAAGGGCAATTGTCCAACATCAACAGGAAAGAAGATCGCTTGACCCGTGTACTCCTCATGCGGAGGAAAGTCAATCCAGTGCTCATTTTGATTTTGGTGAGTTCTATTGAGGTCTAGTCGAGCCGGTGTCGCAGTAACCCCAATATATATACCTTCCTTTCCTAATAGTTTTTCAGTTAATTCATTAATCCTGCTTTTTTCCTTTTTATTAATTTTTGAATTTGGTGTTGCATAATCGGCCTCATCATCCAACACAACAGTTTTAACCTTCGGGCCCAATTTATCAATGAGTTTCTGTAAATCCGATGAATTTTTCTTACAAAATATCACCCATTGCTGGCCTACAATTTTTACCTCGCTCGAGAGTATTTCATTAAATTTTTTGGGCGAAGGTGAAATGCCGGACAACTGAAATCGTTCTAAGTTTTGGCCCAATAATTGGACGCTGTCATTCATCAATGCGATAATTACTTGATGTCCCTCATCTAGAAGCCTCGCCGTAAGAGCGATCATCATCTCCGTTTTCCCGCTTTGCGGTTCACCGTAAATAACAAACGATCTTTGATTTGCAGCAATATTCTTAACAGCGCCTTCTACTACAACCTTAATCCTTGCCACATCCTTACCACTTGAAACCAATTTTGCCATCCTTCGTTCATACCGATTATTTCGAGGGGCACTTCCTTTTAGTGAATCCAGGTCAAATTTTGACATGACGTTATAGAATTAGTTGTTTAAGTTTCGGCCCATTACGACATACTCGTAACTGTAGATCTTTCTATGCCTTTTGTTACCAGAAAATTTACCTTCCCTATCTCTATAAGGTGTCAAGAACTTAGAGGATATTTTTCTCTGAAATATTTCAATTTCTGCATAACCAGAATCGATCATACATTTAGTCAAGAACTTCGCATTGTTAATGTATACACCCTTATGCGTTGTATTTCCAATTACAAAAACTGATAGACCTCCCGGATTTACCATTTCTAGGGACTTATCTACCGCCATGCGCATGTCCATAAAGTATTTTGCCACGGTATTTGGATTCCTACCATCCGTTTCCTGGAGCGCATCATAAACCTCTCTCCCATACGTATTCAATCCGCCGATGTCAGCTTGTGTTATTGGACTATGATAAATACTTCCGATTGTGCCTTTTCTCAGTTCTCGGAAATCTTTGGCATAACCCAACCAAAGGATAGATAATTGATGCAAATCAGCATATTCGTAAGATGTAACGTATGGAGGACTTGTGACGAGGAGATCCACTCTACGGTGTGACAAATCAGCCGTCAATACATTCTTTCTTAAAATAATCGAGCTCGGACTCGCTAGTAGTTTTTCATTAACCTCTCTCACGGCCTGTATCATTTGCTTAATCTGAAAACGGTATGAAGCCACTACACTATAGACATTCTTTCGCTTGTCAATGGTTGGCTTGATCGATTTAGTAAGCCACTTCGAAGATCTTTTCAATATATTCGAAAAGCCCACCAGAAAGAAGTCCCTGTATTTACCTTTTGGAACACATCTTTCAATTGCTCTAAGCAAAAGATACAATTCCTCGATTTGAATTAACTCAAACCAAAACAAAAGGCGAGTGTTTTTCAGTAAGTGTTTCGGTATGATTTGCTTATGCGAAAAGTGTGAAAAAATAATTTCGTCGTAGTACTTGAACAATTTATTTTCATCAAAGTTTTCACGTTTAACTTTTGCAATTAATGTGGCAACTGGATTAATGTCACAACCGACAAAATTCTTCGCGAATCTCTTCGCTTCTAATGCCGTCGTACCACAACCACAGAACATATCTCCAATGGTTTCAACCTCAACGCCTCGGCGCTCAGCGTGTTTCAGAGCCTTAGCAATCAAAAAGGCAGGAAACTTCGCCGGATACATGTGAATTTTGTGCATCCGCAAATCCTTCACTTCCTGACTGTTCCATGAAGCGACTTCGTGTGGATGCGTGAACGCCCGTTCCAATGTCTTTAATGTTATTCGCATAAAAAAGGAGAAATTATAACACAATTAATAAAAATTGCATTGATTAACCAAATAATATTCTAATTAACCGGTTAAATTGATAGAAATGAACGCAAGGTCAGACGAATTCCTTGATCTACCTGTAATTCAGGTGTATAAGATAGGGCGTTTTTCGCTTTACTGATATCCGCACAAGAATCACGAATCTCTCCCTTTCTGTCTTCGCGATGCGTTGCGTTAACACTAGAACCGGAATGTTTCTTCAGCGCATTGAATATGTCAAGCACAGAAGTTGATCCGCCAGCTGCAATATTGAAAACCTGACCGCGGACTTTCTCTGATGGAGCAGTAAGCGCCAGCATGTTTGCTTTCACGACATTGCTAACGAAAGTAAAATCACGCGATTGAAGTCCGTCACCGTTGATGTACACGGGTGTGTTGTTCAACAGTCCGTCAATGAAAAGAGGAATTGCAGCTGCGTATGCCCCGGTCGGATTTTGTCGCGGTCCGAAAATATTAAAGTAGCGGAAACCGACAACTTCCATTCCATAGAGATCGGCGAATACTGCTGCATATTGCTCATTGAGCTTCTTCGTCACCGCGTAAGGTGAAAGTGCACGACCAACGTTCTCTTCCTTCTTAGGAGAATCGGTATTGTCGCCATATACAGACGAAGAACTTGCGTAGATGAATCTCGAAACTTTTGCATCGCGTGCTGCGACGAGCATATTCAGAAATCCGTTTGCATTGACAATGTGCGTTGCAATCGGATTATCAATTGATCGCGGTACAGACCCTAACGCTGCGTGATGAAGAACATAATCAATCCCCTCACAGGCCTTCAGACACGCGAACATGTCGACGATCGTGCCGTTGATGAATGTGAAGTTCGGTTGCTCCATGAAATCATTCATGTTCGAAATGAATCCCGTAGAAAGATCATCCATCACACGAACTTCTTTTGCGCCGTGCTTCAGCAAATATTCAACGAGATGCGAACCGATAAAGCCCGCGCCGCCAGTAACGAGGAATCGTTTTTGGGAAATGTCTTCGGTATGCCAGGCGGTGTTGTACATCTCTTATCTTCTCCGTCACCCCTCGACTCCGCTCGGTTTGACAAGATTGTTTCTCACGAGAAACCTTGTCAGACTGAGCGGAGTCGAAGGCGACAAGGCTAGCGTTTCACATACTGATCATCATAATACTTCTTGTAATCACCAGAAGTAACATGATTCAACCAATCTTCATTCGTGAGATACCACTCTACCGTCTTCTCCAATCCTTCTTCGAACTGCAACGAAGGCATCCAACCCAAATCGTTCTTCAGTTTCGTTGCATCAATTGCATAACGCATATCGTGACCGGCGCGATCTTTTACGAACGTGATGAGTTTCGCAGATTCACCTTCTGCACGTCCAAGTTTCTTATCCATGATCTTGCAGAGGAGATGAATCAGGTCGATGTTCTTCCACTCGTTGTGTCCGCCGATGTTGTATGTTTCTCCGTTCTTGCCTTTGTGAAGAATTACATCAATCGCACGTGCGTGATCTTCTACCCACAACCAGTCACGAACATTCTCTCCTTTTCCGTAAACGGGAATCGGTTTGCTGTTCTTGATGTTGTGTATGGCAAGCGGAATCAATTTCTCCGGAAAATGATGCGACCCGTAATTGTTCGAACAGTTCGAAATCACAATCGGCAATCCGTAAGTGTCGTGATAAGCGCGTACGAAATGATCGGAACTTGCTTTCGAAGCTGAATACGGTGAATGCGGATCGTATTTTGTGTCTTCGGTGAACATTCCTGTTTCTCCGAGCGCACCGTACACTTCGTCAGTTGAAACGTGGTAGAATCTTTTGTCAGACCGAGCGGAGTCGAGGGCGGACGAATTCGAAGCTGACAACCACGCGTGCTTTGCAGCATTCAGCAGATTCACCGTTCCAATCACATTCGTCATCACAAACTCAATCGGATTCGAAATAGAACGATCCACATGCGATTCCGCTGCAAGATGAACAACGTAGGTGAAATCGTGCGACGAGAAAAGCTCAGTAATGAACTTAGCGTCGGTGATATCACCCTTCACAAATGTGTAATTCGGTTTTGAATCAACATCGTGAAGATTTTCAAGGTTGCCCGCGTACGTGAGCGCATCGAGATTGAAAATGTGATAATTCGGATAGGCATTCACCAGGCGACGCACCACATGCGAACCGATGAAGCCTGCTCCTCCTGTAACTAAAACCTTGATCATTGTTCTGGCTTTACAATTGTTTTATTCAGCTCCCCGATTATCACATCCATCTTCATCGTATCAAACATTTTCGGTCGCTCAAATTTTATTTCAATTTTCAATCGCGCTTTCTTCATTCCTTCCACCTTCGTTACTGCAGTAATCTCTGAACGTTTGATTTCAAAAATGATATCAGCACCAAGGCTCTTGATCAGAAATTTGAAAGCACTGAAGTAAGCATGTTCCGGCTTTTCGAAAACAAATCGTCTTTCGGTCACACGTATTCTACCTTCAACCGCTTTCATCTCACTCATCATCCAACTTGCATGTGGATCGTTGATGAGCAACTTCTCTCCAGGTTCGAGTTGAAACGCCGCCATGTTACAAACTCCAGTATGGAAGTTTCTTCACCTTCCCTTTGTAAATGCCTTTCACATCAACGAGAACACCTTTGTCAACAAGAATCGATGCAAAGTACTTCTCATCCAATGAAAGATATTCTTTGTGATTGACTGCAACGATAACTCCGTTGTAACCTTTCCCTATCGTGTTCAGACCAAATCCGTACTCGTGCTTCAGATCTTCACTATCGGCATGCGGATCTGCAACGTGTACATCAACCCCAAATGACTTCAACTCCTTCACTATGTCCGCCACTTTTGAATTGCGGATATCGCTCACATTTTCCTTGAACGTTGCACCCATGATCAGGACTCGCGATTTAGAAATATTCCTTCCGGCTGCGATTATCTTCTTTACTGTCGTTTTCGCTACATAGAAGCCCATCGAGTCGTTCACGTAACGACCTGAGTTAATTACGCGGGAATGATAACCCAACGATTCTGCTTTGTGTGTGAGGTAGTACGGATCAACACCAATACAGTGTCCACCAACAAGACCAGGTGAAAACTTCAGGAAGTTCCATTTCGTTCCGGCAGCCTCGAGTACGTCGTAAGTATTAATTCCCATCTTATTGAAGATGATGGAAAGCTCGTTCATCAATGCAATGTTCACATCACGTTGCGTATTCTCAATGATCTTCGCAGCCTCAGCTACTTTAATCGAAGCGGCACGATGCGTTCCTGGCTCAACAATAATTTCATAAGTCTTCGCAATTTCTTCGAGACTCTCTGCATCACATCCAGAAACCACTTTCAGAATTTTCGTAATTGTGTGTTCCTTGTCTCCTGGATTGATACGCTCAGGAGAGTAGCCGACTTTAAAATCCTTCTTGAATTTCAATCCCGACTCGCGCTCAAGCACAGGAATGCAATCCTCTTCTGTACAACCCGGATACACCGTCGATTCGAAAACAACGTAGTCGCCCTTCTTCAGGCATTTTCCTACAGTAGCGGATGCACCGAGAAGCGGCTTCAGATCAGGCAGATTGTGTTCGTCAATGGGTGTTGGAACAGCCACAATGAAAAACTTCGCCTTCTTTAAATCCTTCAGTGAAGCCGTGAACGTGATATCACAATCCTTGAAATCCTTCTTCGACAGTTCCTGGCTTGGATCAATGCCTTTCTGCATCATCTTCACGCGCGCTTCGTTGATGTCGAATCCAATCACTTTCGCTTTGCGTGCAAACGCCAAAGCAATTGGAAGTCCAACGTACCCAAGCCCGATAACAGCGATCGGCGCTTTCTTCTTCAATATTTCTTTGTAAATCGACATAGCTTAACCTTTGCGATCTGGTTTTCTGAATGAGTAAATGCGCTCGATGATGTCAACCACTTTCATTCCTTCCAGCGCGTTTGTTGTAATGGATGTTTTCCCGGTGAGCGTGTCAATCACGTTCTGAATCATGTGATCGTGGTTGTTTGCCGAACCTTTATATCCGCCGTAATCATTTGCGGGTGCAGTTTCCTGCAACTCCGGCATCGTGTAATCCTTGATGTGACAATATTCAACTTTGTCCATGTACTGTCCGCCTACTTTCACACTTCCCTTGCTGCCAATAACAGAAATACTGCTCTCGAGATTTTTGTCCCACACTGCAGTTGAATAGTTGATGCTGCCCATGCCTCCGTTGACGAAACGGAAATTGACATAACCAGAATCTTCGAACTCTGTAGTCATTGCGTGATTGAAGTCAGCAAACTTCGCTTGTATTTCGCTCAGATCTCCGAAGAGCCAGTATAGCAAATCAATCCAGTGGGAGAACTGTGTGAACAGCGTTCCTCCATCAAGATCCTGAGTTCCTTTCCAGCCGCCCTTCTTGTAATAACGATCATCGCGATTCCAGTAACAGTTGAGCTGAACCATGTAAACATCGCCGATAATCTTCTCATCAACAAGTTTCTTCAGCCAAACTGATGGAGGCGAATAACGATTCTGCATGACACAAAAAACCTGCTTCTGATTCTGCAACGCCTTGTAAACAACCTGCTCACAATCCTGCCGATGCAACGCCATTGGTTTTTCAATCACCACATGCTTTCCATGCTCGAGTGAAAGGATAGAATGAGCTGCGTGCAAACCATTCGGCGTACAAACATTCACAACTTCAATCTCCGGATGTGACTTCAGCATTTCCTCTGCTGAACTGTAATACTTCTCAGCGATGCCTTCATTACCGGTTTTCTCCTTCGGCAATACATCGCAAACCGCAATAAGTTCGCTGCCAGGATTGCGTCTCACCATTTCAGCGTGACGTTTTCCAATATGGCCCTGGCCGATTACGGCAAATTTAATTTTCGAACTCACGCTATTATATTTTTGAAACCGCTCCGTTTTCGAAACGATACTTTTGATTTGACTCCGGACAAAATGCAATTCCTTCGCTATCGAATTTCAATCGGTGGCCATATTCACTCATCCATCCAATTTGTTTCGCAGGATTACCAACAACCAATGCAAAGGGCAAAACCGTTTTCGTAACCACGCTTCCCGCTCCGATAAAAGCAAACTCGCCAATGTCGTGTCCGCAAACAATTGTTGCATTCGCGCCGATGCTCGCTCCTTTTCCAACGTGCGTCTTCGAGTATTGTCCGCGACGATTCACCGCACTGCGCGGATTCGTTACGTTCGTAAACACACAAGAGGGTCCGAGGAAAACATCATCGTCACAAGTAACCCCGGTATAAAGCGAAACGTTGTTCTGAATTTTCACATTCTTACCAAGGACAACTTCAGGCGAAATCACAACGTTCTGTCCGATGTTGCAGTTCTCCCCGATTTTGCATCCGGGCATGATATGTGAAAAGTGCCAGATCTTAACACCTTGCGCAATGTCACAACCGTCGTCGACGATAGCGGATGGATGAACAAAATAGTCGGCGCTCATACTGATTTATTTCTTTTCGAATTCGCGGTGTTCCTTTTTGTAGAGCTCATCGTTCGGAAGACTCTTGAAGTACGCATACGTGCGCTTCAATCCTTCTTCGCGATCGATCTTTGGTTCCCAGTTGAGAATTATGCGCGCAAGTGTAATATCCGGCTGACGTTGTTTCGGATCATCCACAGGTAGATCGTGATACACGACTTTCTGTTTCGTTCCCGTGAGTTTGATAATTTCCTCGGCGAAATCCTTGATCGTAATCTCTTGTGGATTTCCAATATTCACCGGCTGCACGTGATCGCTCATCAGCAAACGATAAATTCCTTCCACAAGATCATCCACGTAACAGAACGAACGCGTTTGTGATCCATCACCGAAAATGGTGAGATCTTCTCCGCGCAAAGCTTGCCCGATGAATGCAGGAAGTACACGCCCGTCATTCAGTCGCATGCGAGGTCCGTATGTATTGAATATGCGAACAATGCGTGTTTCAACTCCGTGGTAAGTATGATAAGCCATCGTGATCGCTTCCATGAAACGCTTTGCTTCATCGTACACGCCACGCGGACCGATTGGATTTACATTTCCCCAATACGATTCCTGTTGCGGGTGCACGGTAGGATCGCCATACACTTCCGAAGTTGATGCAACAAGTATGCGTGCTTTTTTCACTCGTGCCAATCCCAAAAGATTATGCGTTCCAAGTGAAGAAACTTTCAAAGTCTGAATCGGGATTTTTAGATAATCAATCGGCGATGCAGGTGATGCGAAGTGCATGATGTAATCCAATTCACCTGGAACAAAAACAAATTTTGAAACGTCGTGATGATAGAACTCAAAATTTTCGAGCTTCATCAGATGCTCGATGTTTTTCAAATCGCCTGTGATGAGATTATCCATCCCAATCACGTGACAACCTTCCTTGATAAACCGGTCGCACAAATGCGAACCAAGAAAGCCCGCTGCACCCGTAATCAGAACCCGTTTTTTGCCCATATAAACCGCTGTAAATGCGAGGTGCGAAGATAGGGATTATGAGCCTAAAATGAGGGAATTAGGGCTTTTTAGCAGGTCGCAGGTCAGTGCTCGGACTTGAAAAAAAGCTAATTCGGGCACTCCACTGAGGAATTAGGAAATATTAAGCGAACACACGAACGAAAGCCCTCCCGTATGCATACTCGTTTTGCAGGTTAATCTGAACCTCGCTAATGGCAATCATCACCAAAACAGAATTCATCGTGATGTTTATCTTTGAGTCAAAGTCAGTGTTGCATCTCCCCACATTGTGCTAGAGTGAATTCTTTCATAAATCGGTCGCGACTTTTCACGTCCTGACGATTCATGAATGCCAGACGGAAACTATATTCTTATGTGTAAAGTACTTTTGAATTTTGTTCTTGCATGGGCGATGCAGTTTACGTCACCCACAAAGACGCTTCCGGCGTACGAATGCTTCGAACACATTGATGCTGAAAAATACACAACGCAATACGGTCGCGCTTTCGATAAAGACGGAATTCTCATTCAGGGAAAAGAATATCATCCGCTTACCATTTGTAGTTACGGAATTGTGTGTTACGATAACTTTCGCGCTACTGGCGATTCTATGTACTACTACCGTGTGCTGAATCAGTACAAGTATTTCGAAGAACCTAATAACGTTGTGTATACTGATAGCAACCGCTGTGCCGGTTTACCTTATCGGTTCAATGCGCAGGGCATGAAAGCCCCATGGTATTCGGGAATGACTCAAGGCGTTGCGGCTTCTTACTTGTTGCGCTATTATGAATTGACCGGAGATAAAAAAGCTTTGGAGCTCAGCCAGAAACTGATCAATCTCATGATCAAACCGGAGAAAGATGGTGGCACGCTCGGCAGATCGCTGGAAGGCGGCCCGTGGCTGGAAGAATATCCGAACAACGCCAAATCGAAATCGGTTCTCAACGGATTTATCAATGCGTATCTCGGCCTTTACGAGTACTGCATGTACTTCCCCAAAGACAAACACGCTGCGCTGATGCGTGACAGCTGTTACACTGAATTCATCAACAACGTACACAAGTACGATACACCTAACTGGACGGCGTACTCGCGTCACGGCACACCGATTTCAAATTCGTACTTGCGTTATCAGCTCGAACAGTTCGATCACCTGTATTCTCTGCATCACGATGAGCGCTTAAGGAATCAAATGAAGCTGTGGTCCAAGTTTGCATTCAATCGTCCCGATCAGGAAATCAAATTCCTCAAGCTCACTTACTATCAATTTGGAATTGCATTGAGCGGTAATCCTACCACCGATAGTTGTGTATATAACAACTACCTCGCGTTTGCCAAAGGACTTGCACCTGCTTCTCCTGCAACGGTTTCAAAGAACGCTGCGATTTACAAATTTGCTGAGCCGCGCTATTACGGGGAGATTAAAGTGCTCGCCTCCGAGTTAACTTCGAATGACATCAATGTTCATGCAACTCAGGATGGAGTCAACGTCATTGTCAAGTGTACGTTCACGGGAAAACGTGTGACCATCGAAGCAAACGCGCCATTTGATGAATTGGAAGTCTCATATCCCAAACAAAAAAGCCGTAAAGCTTGTCCTGTTACAGTAAGCACGTATGATCATCGCAAGTGTGCAGAAGCTATGTTTGGATTTTACGAACTCAAAAAACAAGAGCCGCTGAAGAAAGGCAACACGTACAAATTCACCTACCAGGGATTCAATCTAACGAACGCGAAAGTTTTTTATCGCCATGCGCCTGCAGGTGTTAAACCCGAAACGCAGAAATACAGCGTTGCACATTCATTCGATCTCGAGGGAGAATATTTCACAGCACCAGCCGATGGAACTTATCAGTTCTTTATCAGTTACGATCTGATGATGCCGCAATCGAGTTTGAGTAAGCTAACATTGACGTCAATGTAAGAAGCCCTGTATTTACTTCGGCTTCACCACCGCTCTTCCAATACTCGCGTAATAGAAGTTCTGCTCTTCCATCTGGTCGAGACCGTACAGATTTCTACCGTCGAAAATGACATTGCTCTTCAGCAACTTTTTCATGCGATCAAAATCCGGTGTACGGAACAAACTCCATTCGGTGCAAATGATAAGAGCATCTGCTCCTTCGAGAACACTATACTCGTCAAGTCCGTAAGCAATCTTGTCGCCAAATAGTTTTCCGACGTTGTGCATTCCTTCCGGATCGTATGCAGAAACCGTAGCACCTGCTTTGAGCAATTCTTCAATAATATACAAAGCCGGAGCTTCGCGAATATCGTCCGTGTCAGGTTTAAAAGCCAATCCCCACAGTGCAATCTTTTTGCCTTTCACGTCGTTTCCGAAATAGTTCATCAGCTTAGGAACAATGATTGTCTTCTGTGTTTCGTTGATTTCCATCACCGCATCCAGAATTTTCATAGGCTGATTCACCTCATTTGCAGAACGCGCGAGTGCCTGAACGTCTTTCGGGAAACATGATCCACCATAACCGATTCCAGGAAACAGAAAACGCTTTCCGATACGATCATCTGAACCAATTCCGATACGCACTTTGTCAACGTCGGCTCCAACTTTTTCGCAAAGATTCGCAATCTCATTCATGAACGTAATTTTCGTCGCCAGGAATGCATTCGCTGCGTATTTCGTAAGCTCCGCAGATTTCTCATCCATGAAGATGATTGGATTTCCCTGACGAACATACGGCTTGTACAATTCCTCCATCAGCTTCTTCGCACGTTCACTGCTCGTTCCGATTACAACGCGATCTGGCTTCAGGAAATCATCCACCGCATAACCTTCACGTAAAAATTCAGGATTCGAAACAATGTCGAATTCCACTTTCGCATGTGCCGCAACAGCAGCATGAACTTTATCAGCAGTCCCAACCGGAACCGTCGACTTGTCGATAATCACTTTGTAATCCTTGATCAGTTTTCCGAGTTGATCAGCAACACCAAGTACATATGAAAGATCAGCAGAACCATCTTCTCCCGGAGGAGTTGGCAACGCCAGGAAAATGAGTTTTACATTCTCGATGGCCTCTTCAAGGTTCGTTGTAAACTTCAAACGCCCTTGCTTGATGTTGCGTTCAAACAACACATCCAGATGTGGTTCGTAGATTGGAATAATTCCACTGCGCATCTTATCTACTTTCGCAGCATCGATATCAACACAGATAACATGATTTCCTGTTTCAGCTAAACAGGTTCCGGTAACGAGGCCAACATAGCCTGTGCCAACAACGGCAATATTCATAGCGGTAGTATCTTAATTGAGAAATTCTTTAACTGAATCGGTGATGAACTTCAGTGTCTCTTCGTCGAGCTCCGTGTGCATCGGAAGTGAAAATACACTTGCACACAACTGTTCGGTTACAGGAAAATCACCTGCCTTGTAACGCGGATCGAGATAGGCTTTCTGCAAATGCAACGGCACCGGATAATAGATCATCGAAGGGATTCCTTTTGTTGCAAGGAAATCTTTCAAAGCCATACGGTCTGCACCACTCAATTGCAACGTGTATTGGTGAAAAACATGATTGGAATTCTTCGCACGTTTTGGAATCGTGAGTTTCGGATGATTCGCAAATGCTTTGTCGTAGTAATCGGCAACGCGATTGCGCGCAGCGGCATACGTATCCAGGTGACGAAGTTTAATACGAAGGATCGCAGCCTGAATAGAATCAAGACGCGAATTCACTCCGATTGAATCGTGGTAGTATAAAGTGCTTTGACCGTGGTTTGCAATCACACGCATTTTTTCAGCGAGATCGTCACTGTTCGTGTACATTGCACCGCCGTCGCCGTAGCAACCTAAATTTTTCGAAGGAAAGAATGAAGTGCAACCGATATCGCCAATTGTACCTGCTTTTACTTTGCGTCCATCGCTGAACGTGTAGTCTGCTCCAATTGCTTGCGCAGTATCTTCAATCACAAACAGGTTGTGCTTCTTCGCAACAGCCATAATGCGTTCCATGTCGGCACACTGACCGAACAAGTGAACAGGCACTATTGCTTTTGTCTTGGGGGTAATTGCCTTTTCAATGGCCTCGATGTTGATGTCCATCGTTCCTGCATAAACATCCACAAGAACTGGTGTCAATCCGAGCAATGCAATTACTTCCGCCGTTGCAACGTATGTAAAATCTGCAGTGATCACTTCATCGCCCGGTTTCAAACCAAGTGCCATCATTGCAATCTGCAAAGCGTCTGTGCCGTTTGCGCACGGAATTACATGCTTCGCACCAAGATATTGTTCGAGTTCCGCTTTAAAAGCTTTCACTTCCGGACCGTTGATGTAAGCCGATGAACGAATTACATCGATCACCGCTTTGTCAATTTCCTCCTGGATTTTCTCGTACTGGCCGATCAAATCGACCATCTGAATTTTCTTAATTGCAGTTGTCATCTCGCTGATAAATTTTGCCTTTGGTACTCCTTCGGAACGGGGGACGAAGATAGTTAAAAACCAGTGTTTTGACCGCGATTTTGCAGGTAAAGAGCCCGGAATTTGCATTCTATAACGCGTTTTTACCAGCTATTCACACAGTGCAACCACATATCAACTGCCGACTGCACTCCGACGTGGTGGATGCACAACTGCTTACTGTTTAGCTATCTTTGACCCGTGCTGATACCAGGAAAATTCAGAGTAGGAATCGTGTTTATGACCATGCTGTTTGCATCGGTTAACGCTTTTGCGCAGAAGAAGCATCACAACATGCGCGACTCCATCGTGTCAACGGGATTCATTTCCGCGAATTATGGTTACAATTTACCGGGCGGCAATCTCTATGAGCGCTTCGGAAACAATTCTACCATTGGAGCGCTTGCCGGATATAAAACCCGCAAGAATAACTTTTACATCATCGAGTGGAATTACATTTTTGGTGAGCATGTGAAGGAAAACGGAATCCTCGACAGTATATCAACGACCGAAGGTTATCTCATCGACGTGGAAGGCAAACTTTCCGACATCCGCATTTTCGAAAGAGGATTTACACTGCACGCGCAATACGGCCACGTGTTCCCTATTCGTGAAATTTCTCCGAACAGAAATACGGGATTATTTGTCTCCGCCGGAATCGGAATGATGCAACATAAAATCCGTATCTACGACAACGGCGCTCGTTCTCCACAACTATCCGGTGAATACCTCAAAGGCTACGACCGCATGACGTCCGGCATTTCCTTCTCACAATTCGTAGGTTACTGGTACATGAGCAACAGCCGCTTCGTCAATTTCTATTTCGGATTCGAAGCGTACGAAGCCATTACCAAAAGTCGCCGTTCGTGGGATTACGATCTCATGCGCGCCGACACCAAACAGCGCTTCGATGTAATGTACGGTGTACGCGCAGGGTGGATTATTCCGCTGTATCGCCGTCACGGAAAAGACGAGTATATTTGAGGAATGCGTCTTCTGTATTCCATCGGCATTTTCTTTTACAACGTTGGAATTCGTATTGCTGCAATCACCAATAACAAAGCAAAACTTTGGGTTAGTGGCAGAAAAAATCTCTTCGGACATCTGCAGAAAAATCTCAGCAAAGACTCACGCGAAGTTATCTGGTTTCACTGTGCTTCACTCGGAGAATTTGAACAAGGCCGCCCATTGATCGAGCGTATCAGATCACAACATCCTGAATTCAAAATTCTCCTCACGTTTTTTTCTCCTTCTGGTTTTGAAGTACGGAAGAACTACGCAGGAGCTGATGTCGTGACTTATATGCCAGTCGACACCGCTTCAAATGCACAACGTTTTCTCGATATCGTGAAGCCAAAACTCGCTGTGTTTGTGAAATATGAATTCTGGCTCAACCATCTTGGAGAAATTCGGAAGAGAAATATCCCGCACTATCTAGTCTCCGCAATTTTTCGCGATGATCAGATCTTCTTCAAAGGTCATGGCGGAATATTCCGCGAAGCACTGAAAGGCTACACGCACATTTTTACGCAGGATAAAAATTCGGTTTCTCTCTTGGAGAAAATTGGAGTGAAGAATGTTTCTGTAGCTGGCGATACACGTTTCGATAGGGTTGCGGAAATTGCTGCAGGAGCAAAAGACATTCCTGCTGCCGCTACGTTCACAGTTGGAAACAAGATGTTCGTTGCAGGAAGCACCTGGAAAGCCGACGAGGATCTGCTCATTCCCATTCTGAAAAAGCACTTGAAAGAAGGTTGGAGAATGATCATTGCTCCACACGAAATCAGTGAGTCCCGAATTCAGTCCATCGAAGATGCACTCAAAGAAATCGGTGTTGCAGATAATCACGTTGTTCGCTTTTCAAAGGGCGCTATCCATTTGCCTTCTGATATTCGTGTGCTGATTATTGATAATATCGGTATGCTTTCGTCACTCTATCGTTACGGAAGTGTTGCATACATCGGCGGCGGATTCGGAAAGAGTATTCACAATACACTCGAAGCAGCGGTGTATGGAATTCCGGTTGTATTCGGTCCTATGTACGATAAGTTCAACGAAGCCCTCGGACTCATTGCCTGCAAAGGCGGAATCGGAGTTCACTCACAAGAAGAGTTGGAGATTGAAATTGACTCATTGCTTAGCGATGACAATCATCGCATTGTTGCAGGAAGAAATGCTGGAGCGTTTGTGAAAGAAAATACCGGAGCGACGGAGAAGATATTGTCAATGATAAAAATCTAATCTGCGCAATCAGCGATCCCGATAGCAATGGGGCTGCGGCAGTTTTTTTTGAGCGTCGATCTAGTCGTTAAACAACCACGACAATCCAATCTTCAACGCCAGATCATTCGCGGGATAGTGATCTAACAGAAAATATTTTCTGCCCATCAATCCTGCATTCGCGTGATCAACCTTCACAAATACACGCACAGGCTTCACACGAAAACTCAGCCATGGGCTGATGTACATGTAATCACCCGCGTGACGTGAATTCTGAATGTAAAATTGTGTCACTGCAGGCATATAAGCTTCAGCTGTGAATTCAGAGAACCAGGTTACGTCAGCGCCAACCTGCAATTGCATTGCATTCTTGAACAGATTAAGATTTGCAAACATGGTGTGCTCCAACAGCATGCCCGGCATGCGAATGATTGTATTTGAAGTGTGCGCATACGTAAACCGGGTTGCTGAATTGAACCATCCTGCTTTCCAGGAGACAAGCAAACTCACCGACGACGTATTGATCGTTCCTTCATACTGCGATGGGACAAAATCCGTATTGAAATACAATGCGTTCTCCTCCGACAGAAACTTCGCGCGTACTTCGAGCAGGAAATTTCTTCCGCAATTCGTGACCACAATCTCAGAAACAGAGCGGTTCACTTTTTTGAATGCATTCTCCCAGCGCAAATGATTGCCTGAATAGTTTGTAAAAAGCACATCGGGTGTGAGTGCTGACGTTGTTCCATGCACGGCCACTTGAGTGAGAAGTCCCAGCGATATTGAACCATTCAGATTCAGTTCATAATTTCCACTGTTGTAACCCGAAACGACATACCATCCACCGGCATCCACCTGGTTCCGATACACTCTCCGCGTCATACCACAGAACGGCTGAAAAGTTTGGTTGAAAATGTAAACCATTCGGCCTTCTGCATATATGTTCTGAAAACGCTTGTAGATTGTATCGTTGAAATATTCCCCCGCTTCGTGACGCACACCGACAAATGAGTTAATCGATTTCGCGCCCTTCTGATTAAATTTCTCGAGACGCACGCTGTTGTTGACTCTCCAACAATACGTAGAATCTGCAGTCGTGTTCGAATCCCGATAAATGGTGTTGTAAAATCCCGACTGCGGATCCGTGTCGTTATAATTGTATTTCTCGTCGAAGAATTCGCTCACGAGAGAAATTCCCCAAGCAGGCGTAATCACATTGTAGCTCCGGGCTGTATCGAGTACGAGTGTGTCGGTTACTTTCCCCAAGGCAAAAGTGTGTTTCATCCAAACTCCGCGTTTGCGCTGAACAGTTCCGGCATCGTTCAGATTGATTTCATTCACCTGGCGATCGAGCTGATTCCCATGCGTGAATGTAGAATCATTCGCAAGTCCGCCGTTCTCTGCCACATTTTGTCCGGTCCAGAAAATGTCCGTCATCAACGAGTAGCGCTTTGTCGGCGACATATACCAAAGGTTGGCGCGCACAGAACTGTTGCTTGTATTTTGCCTGCGATAAAATCCTTCGGATCGCGCCCGAATAAAGTGGAATGAAAAATTCAGATTGTCGCCGAAGTTGCGAGCGTGAATGACGTTGACATATTGCTCTTGCTTTTGTCCAACGAAATATTGCAGTAACGTGTACGGTTGATTCGAGTTGTAGAATTTTCGATTGTACCTGTTAAAACCGAAATACGAAAACGCATCAGGGCGAACAGAGAACGCATCGCGGGTAGTAAACCGTGGCAGCAGCGTGTGTCCGGATGATCCGAGATTCCCGGTATTGATCAGAAAAGGATGTACAATCTGGAAGCTGTCGAGCTTATAGTGAATAGAGTCTTGTGCCGTATTGTTTCCGTAGTGCAGATTGTGTTCATCGAATGAAACAATCTTCAACGGCACTTTTGGTTTTGTGGTGTCCGTTTTCTCTTGCGCGACTGCTACCGTTGTTCCGAAGAGGAAGGTGCAGGTGAATAAAAGTGTTGCGCGTAGAAAATTCACAGATTGGAATGTCGTTGGAGCAAATTTACGTTTCGCTATTGACACGCACGACAAATGAATGGTGCGTTGAGAAATATTAGCAAGCGTTTTTTGGGGTCCCGGCGTTCTCTGAACGGGATTGATATAAAAAGCGAAACCCCGTCATTTCTGACGGGGTTTCTGAAAACTGGCAGCGACATACTCTCCCACCTTGTAGGGCAGTACCATCTGCGCAATCGGGCTTAACTTCTCTGTTCGAAATGGGAAGAGGTGATCCCCGATGCTATAGCCACCAAAAGCTATTAAATAAGAAAAGACATATTGGGAGAGAATACAAACGAAGGAAATCTTTGTTCAAAAAAAGGCGAACGAGCAATTAGTACTACTCGGCTGTGACATTACTGCCTTTACACCTGTAGCCTATCAACGTAATAGTCTGTTACGGCTCTTAAGGGAGATCTCATCTTGAGGCGAGCTTCGCACTTATATGCTTTCAGCGCTTATCTCATCCATACATAGCTACCCTGCGCTGCACCTTGGCGGCACAACAGGCACACTAGCGGTATGTCCAACTCGGTCCTCTCGTACTAGAGTTAGGTCCCCTCAAATCTCCTACGCCCACAACAGATAGGGACCGAACTGTCTCACGACGTTCTGAACCCAGCTCGCGTGCCACTTTAATC
>JBEIPA010000033.1:0-56518 GCA_040377305.1 Flavobacteriales bacterium
GTCTTTTCTCCAAATGACCGGCCTCACACAGGGGGATGATTCTTCTCAGTACTCCTGTATTTGTTCCTGTGGAGTTCATCTGCTTCTTCGATAGAATGCGACACCGACAGATCGTTCTCCTTTCGGGCTAATTCGGCTAGTTTGCGATAATAATGTGAAAGTGTTTCAAGCTCCTCTTCACTCATGGCTTCAACATCAATCAAACGGTTGCTCGGTCCTTTGAGGGAAGCAACTAATTCGTTCAGTTTTAGATGTAGTGCACGGGAATCTTTATTCTGCATACGCTGAATCAGGAAGACCATGAGAAACGTCACAATGGTTGTACCGGTATTAATGACTAATTGCCAGGTATCCGAAAACCCGAAGTAAGGACCGCTGATCAGCCAGATCACAATGATGGTAAAAGCAGCCACGAACACACCCGACGTTCCACTGAATACCGTGGCCTTATGTGCGAGCCGTTCGAAGATATTTCCCTTGGGGGTCGTGTTGGTTTTCATCAGATGTACTATTCTTTTCTTTTCAGAAGCTGTTCCTGTAAAGCATCGATCGCTTCGTTTGTTGCTTCTTCAAATGATTTACTCTGCCTTTTCGCGAAAAGATTGTTTCCGGGAATATGAACCCGTATTTCACACACTTTATTTTCATTGATGTCAGATTTCTCCAGTTTCAGAATTACATCGCCCGATATGATCTGCTTATTAAGGTGTGAGAGCTTTTCTACTTTGGTACGCACGAATGTTTCCAGTGCATCAGTAGCTTTGAATTGGAGTGATTGAATGGTAATCTGCATGTGATGTGATTTTAGAAATAGTTTGAACTGGCTCTGTTATTTTTTTCTGGCGTTCAATCTACCTTGTTTACGGAAGTAACGTCGGAACGGCCATGATTCGCGAACCGCTTTCAGATCTTCATTGAGCAGCACGGAGCCTTCATTGATGTTTTTTACACCTTCGTTCAGATTATGCACAAGCATGGTATCGTTGAGTAAAACGCCCATGGAACCCTGACCATTCTGAATCCCATTCACAATTTCTGAAACGTTGCCTGTGATGAGGGCAACACTGTCGTTGATGTTTTCGAACTTCACAATAATCTGTTTCAGGTTGCCCGCCATAGTCGTATCGGTAATCAACGCACCGAGAGTTCCTTTACCGTTTCTGATGTCATTGGTAATGTTGGTTAGATTGCCGGTAAGAATAGCACTCTGATTACTCGCAATCCGGATATTGACGATGGATGCTTTTACGTTTTCTGCAACAACAGTGTCCATGAGCAAAGACCACAAACTGTTTTTGCTATTGATGCGATCAGTAATAGTGCGCAGGTTGGAAGTGATCACCTGCATATTTTCATTCGTTGCATTCAGCGTGCGAATCATTTCATCCTGTTCGATCGGACGAACGGTTGCCAGAACATCACCCTCTTCAATCTGTTCTGATTGTGAATTCTCAGAATTGATATTCACAATTTTGTTGCCCATAAGACCGTCTGTTCCAATGGAAGCAAGTGCATTCTTCTTGATATACTTCCGGATGTTCTGTTCAATGACCATCACGACCATCACGGAAGAATCGCTCACGATTTCTACGCTTTCTACCGTACCAACATCAATACCGGAGAACCGGACATTGTTACCGGGCATCAGGCCATTTACGTTGTAGAATTCAGCGGATATGCGGAACGTATTCCCGAATAGATTGTGATTATTACCGATCAGGTACAGTGCGGCAATCAGGAAAATGGTACCAGCAAGTACAAACGTTCCGAGTCGGATATTGTTAGATGCGTCCTTAGCCATTTTAAACAAAGAATTGTTTGACTTTACTGTCGTTTGATTGTATCAGATTTTCATACGTATCCACCGCGTAACATTTTCCATCGATGAGCATCACAACCCGATCAGCAGCATACTTCACACAGTTCATGTCGTGAGAAATGATTAACGAAGACGTGTTGTACTTCTTCTGGATATCGCTTATCAGGTGTATGATTTCCATACTTGTGATCGGATCCAATCCGGTTGTCGGTTCATCGTACAGAATGATATCCGGTTTCAGAATGAGCGTGCGTGCAAGTGCAATTCGTTTACGCATACCACCCGATAGTTCGGAGGGCATCATATCTACGGTGTGTGCCAGCCCTACATTGGTCAACGCTTCCATCACAAGTTCGTTCACACTTTCTTTATTTTTCTCGATCCAGTGACGGCGTAATGGGAATTCAAGATTTTCCCGAACCGTCATCGAATCATATAGTGCATTGCTTTGGAACAGAAACCCAACTTTAACTCTCACTTTGTCTAATGCTTCACGAGAGAGCTCCGGAATTTCATTTCCGAAAACGGCTACGGTACCGTTATCCGGCGCAATAAGTCCGATGATACATTTGATAAGAACGGATTTACCCGAACCTGATTTTCCAAGCACAACTACACTTTCTCCTCGCTGCAGATCAAAACTGAAATCGCGCAAGACATGGTTAGTGCCGAACGATTTGTTCAGGTGATCAATATGTATGACTGCTTCGGCGTTCATGATATCACGTGAGATTTAAAACATCCGTTAGCTGCACAACAATCAGATCGATGATGAAAACCAGCAAGGATGCAACTACAACAGCTGCATTCGCAGAACGTCCTACTCCTTCAGTTCCTTTGTTGGAATTGTATCCCATATAACAACCGATAATGCCGATTGCAAATCCGAAAAAGTATGTCTTGATGATAGCAGGAACAAGATCTGCAAAACGCAGTGTGTCGAATACCTGATTCCAATACAGGTCCCAACTCACCACACCGCGGATGTTCGCACCGAGATATCCTCCATACAATGAAATCGCATCTGCAAGAACTGCGAGCACAGGAATCATTAAGGTTGCAGCAAGTACGCGCGTTACGACAAGGTATTTAAACGGATTTGTTCCGGAAACTTCCATAGCATCAATCTGCTCTGTTACTTTCATCGATCCGAGCTCAGCTCCAATGGATGAACCGATTTTGCCGGCACAGATAAGCGCAGATATTACAGGTGCAATTTCACGCACGAGGGAAACGGAAACCATTTTCGGTAACCATGCTTCTGCTCCGAATTCCACCAGTGTTGGACGTGATTGTATAGTAATTACAAGTCCCATGATGAATGCGGTGAGCCCAACCAGAGGCAATGATTTGTAACCGATGTAATACGACTGACGCAGAAGTTCTCTTCCTTCATAAGGAGGTTTGAGAAACTCCACGAAGAAGCGTCCTGTGAATCGGGAAATATCGCCGATCTCACCGAGAACTCTTTGAATAGTACTTAGGATTACATTCATTGCACTGCAAAACTCGCTGAATTATAGTCCTTATGAAATGAAGCATGTCAGGGCGAATCATGATAAGCGTCAGTTTTAGGTCTGCCCGTGATCAGTGCGTACATTACACTAACGATCAATCTTTGACCATGACAGAAAATGCAACAATCAATCAGATTTCACTTAGGTTCCTGGGAGGCGCAAGCACGGTAACGGGATCTAAAACTTTAATAGAAACCAACGAACACAAGGTGCTGGTTGATTGTGGTCTTTTTCAGGGACTCAAATCGCTCCGATTGCAGAATTGGCAACCGTTTGATTTCGATGTCTCAGAAATAGAGGCGGTCATTATCACGCATGCTCACCTCGATCATGTAGGCTATCTGCCGCTGCTTGTTAAATCCGGTTTCGCAGGAAACATCTATGCAACACAACCGACTTGTGATCTAGCGCGAATCATTCTTCTGGATAGCGCGAAAATTCAGGAAGAGGAAGCGCGACTTGCCAATATGGGTGGCTATACAAAACACACTCCGGCAAAACCACTCTACACAATCAAGGATTCGGAGAATGCATTAAAGTTTTTTGTGCCGATTGAAGATAAAGAGTGGATCACTATTTCTCCATCTTTCAAATTTCAATTGTTGAGAAACGGTCACATTCTTGGATCGACACTGGCAGAAGTTATTTGTAACGGAAAGAAGATCGTTTTCTCCGGTGATCTTGGTCGCGAAAATCCTTTGTTGCTGGAGCCTCCCGTACAGGTGAAGGAAGCAGATTTTCTGGTGCTTGAATCGACGTATGGCGATCGTGATCATACCCAAGTGCCGAAGGACGAAGAGCTCGCGTCAATTGTAGCCGAAGCGTTATTGAAAAACGGCAATCTGATAATTCCCACATTCGCCGTAGAACGTGCACAGGAAATCATGTTGATTTTAAATTCGCTCAAGAAACAGAACATGATTCCCCAGAGCGTTCCCATTTATCTGGATAGTCCGATGGGCATTGACGTGACGGATGT
Organism: Flavobacteriales bacterium; assembly: GCA_040377305.1. GTDB lineage: Bacteria > Bacteroidota > Bacteroidia > Palsa-965 > Palsa-965. Next base: position 4,316 of record JBEIPA010000033.1, read on the forward strand.
TTACCTCAAGCATCCTGACTGGCATACGTTGAGTGAGGAGGAATGTCGCATGATCAGCACCCAAACCATTCAGGTGAGAGATATTGAGCAGACACGCGCTATCATCGAAGACCAGCGATCGAAAATTATTATTGCCGGTAGTGGAATGTTATCGGGTGGACGCGCATTAGAATACCTGAAGGCATACGTGGGTGAAACCAACACAACAGTTTTGTTTGTAGGATTTCAGGCTGAAGGAACCCGCGGCCGTGCCATGCTGAGAGGTGCAGAACACATTAAGATTCACGGAAACCATTATCGCATTAATGCAGCGATCAAAGAAATCTCAGCGTTCTCCGGTCATGCCGACAGAACAGAGCTTCTCAACTGGGTTTCTCATTTCGACAAGAAGCCGGAGAAAATATTTCTGAATCATGGAGAACCTAAGAGCTCAGAATCACTGCGAATCGCGATTGATGAAAAGTTTCACATTCCGTGTATTGTTCCGTTGCTGAATACAAAACACGTTTTGTAGATCACACTACGGGACACAAATGCATCTCGTGCCCGACCATGCTTAAGCCGGAATAGGTTGTTTCCCCAAATGAACCAGCGTCATAATGTGGGATCGAAGCGCTTGAAAGAAAGATGGCTTCAGATTGTAGGCAATTCCATATTCGCGAGCAGTACGTTCCACGATAGGCGCAAGGGCAGGGTAGTGAATGTGACAAATGTTTGAAAACAAGTGATGTTCAATCTGGTAATTAAGTCCGCCCACATACCAATTGAGCAACCAGTTGTTACGTGCAAAATCTGATGTTGTGTTCAGCTGATGCACCATCCATTCTTCTCTGATAATTCCTTGCTCATCTGGTAATGTCTGAGTAGCTCCTTCAACTACGTGAGCCAATTGAAAAATCGTGCTCATGATCATTCCACCAACCATGTGCATGATGAGAAAGCCGACAAGAATCTGCCACCAGGAAAAATCAGTGAGCCAAAGCGGTAGTCCAATAATTGCAACCAGATAAACTGTCTTCGTGATGAGCATGCGTATTACTTCGCCAACCGGTGTATCGTTCTGTTCCCGCGTAAGTCCGGTGCGGTTGTACTTAAGCAACTGGGGCAGATCTCCGAAGAGTTTAGCGAGAGTCATGAATCCATAGAACAGGAACGCATAGTACTGTTGAAAGCGTTGATACTTTTTCCAGGGTGCGTCCTTCGACAACCTCACGAATCCTTTTGTTTCAATATCCTCATCGTAACCGGTAACGTTGCTATACGTGTGATGTAATATGTTGTGTTGAATTGCCCAGGTTGAGGGACTGCTTCCGATAAAGTAAATTGATGCGCCCGCCAATTTGTTTACCCACTTGTGTGGCGAATAAGATCCATGTATTGCATCGTGCATTACCGACATTCCAACGCCAGCCATGCCGATACCCATTACTACGAGCATCAGTACCGCTGTAAGCGTATTCATGGGAATTGTAAGAATGAGAATGAAAGGAGCCAGGTACATGGAGAGCATGATTATTGTTTTAATAATCATGCGACTATCGCCCTTAGTTGAAATGTTATTTGTTTTGAAGTAGTCCATTACGTTTTTTCTGAGTGCAACAGCAAAATCGTGTTGATGAGGATCACGTGCTATGAATTTGATGCGTTTCATGGTTGCCATAAAGTACTTCCTATTAATGTCGGCAGTAGAACTTCCGACCTTACAAAAGTAGGTCGAATGCAGGCAAATGCACATGACAATTGGCAATTACGGTGCTGATAAGCGTCATTTTTCTCCAGATCAATGCTGATGTCATGTCTCAATGATAAGAGTCATAGACTGAAATGATCAACGGCATTTCTGTTGAACAACGTGTAGAATACTTTTACTGAAATATAAACACGCAGCACCATGAGTTGCCACTTAACTCCGCAGGTAAATCTCTCTCCGAAAAAACCCGAGATAGAGCAACCAAAGAAGCCTGAAATTGCTCCGGACAAGCAGAGGGAAAATCCACCCGCACCAGCTCCTGAAATTCAACCTGTTCCTGAGCCGGATTTTGTTCCAGCTCCGTCACCGGAAATCCCAGGGCGTACTGTAAACGAAACTCTTCACAAATAAATCTCCTACGCTATGAAGAAAGTATTTTTAGGAGTGGTGAGCGTCGCAACATTTGCAGGCATACTTTATTTTCTTAATACGGATGAGAGTTCAGCGGAGACAGATATTCCGAAAGCAACACTCGTTGCGATTGCACCCATAGATGCACTGTTTGCAGAAGACAGTGCCGTTACAATGGTCATCGCCGTTTATCCCGACAGTGTACGTTCTGCAATTCTCACCGTGTGCGAATATCCGGACGCAGTGTTGAGAATTGAGGAACTTCAAAAAAATACACAGCAGGATTTCCGTACAATAACAGGTTCACTGAATCAGGAGAGTCAGGCTGCTATCTGGAATATCACTCGCTACGACGGACTTGCCGAAAAGCTCGCTGGTTCGAAACAATTATCAAAGAGCGAGCTGGATACTCTTGCAGTCCGTTATCCGGAAGATGTACGGAAAGATATCGTGAAATGTGGTTCTGAAAATTATGAAGTCGTGAAGCAGGTTACGGAACTGAACAGAACCACTGCTGTTTTATTTGACTCGCTGGTGAGAAGTTATCCTACTGCATTACAGAATGATTTACGAATCGTAGTCGGTAATCCGGAAATCATGGAATTGCTGGGAGGAAACATGAGACTAACTGTGAAAGCAGGAGATCTGCACCGAACAGAACACGACAAACTTCATCGCCAGTTGGATTCACTGAATACAGTTCTCGCAGTGCAAAAGGCGAAAGAAGTTCAGGAATGGAAAGAAGGTCTGGAGAAAAATCCAGCAGCGAAAGCTGAATTTGATTCAGCCACGACTGAATACAAGCAACAGCACAATACGGTAAACGAAACTACGATTGTGAATGAAACCGTGGTGGTGAATTACGTTTGCTATCCGTATTCCTATTGGTACGGATATCCTTACTGGTATAATTATCCGTATTGGTATCCTTATCCTTACTGGTATGCCAGCGGTTACTATTACGGACCTTATGGAATAGTTTATTTCGGATATCCGACTCCGTACTATACGTGGTGGTATTTTTATGGCTACCATCATCATTATCACTATTGTCATTTCTCTGATTATTACATCGACCATCATTATGGACACCGCAGAACAGCCAACCAGTCGGGTAGAGTAGTGGATGACTGGATTGCTGCAGAAGAACCGCGCGTGGGCAAAGCATTTTTCGCCAACGACGTAGATCGTCCAACGCGTTTTGAGCAATTGGGGCGCGCCGAGATTGATCGTGCGGATTATAATTCGAAGAATCCAACCGCACAATTAACGCGCGATGAATATGTAAGAAACAATCAGGCCAAGTATCCTGACGTGAAGCCGAATATCAATCAGGGAAATACGACGCCGCAACACTCGGGTACTCCACCGCCACCACCACCATCAGGTCAACAAAGTAATCCGGGTGCAGCACGACCACCTGCACCATCACCATCACCAAAACCGGCTCCTGTTTTCATACCGCCGTCACCTAAAGGAACTCCGGCACCACCGCCTAGACCAAATCCGCCACCACAACAGGCTCCGGTTCCAAAGAAAAAACCGAAATAAATTCGGAACTTCACCAATAGCCGGAGATGCGTACACTACTATTTCTCGTTGTTGCACTCATTTCTGAAATTCTCGGAACAGTCGGAGGATTCGGTTCTTCGGCCATCTTTGTTCCGCTCGCCGGATTCTTCTTCAGTCTTCAAACTGTTCTCGCCCTCACCGGCGTGTTGCACGTGTTCAGCAACATTGCGAAGTTGTTGTTGTTCCGTAAGACGATTGATTACAAAATTGTGTTGTGGATCGGAATTCCGAGTGTTGTGCTTGTGATTATTGGTGCGCAGCTGAACTCGATGATAGATCTGAAATTTGCTGAGCTGATACTTGGTATATTTCTCATCCTGTTCAGTACGTTTTTGCTTTTGAAGCCTCTTTTCAGACTTACTGCAAATAAGAGAAATACAATTGTAAGCGGAAGCGTGGCCGGATTTCTTGCAGGCTTGATAGGTACAGGTGGTGCAATCCGTGCAATGGGACTAGCAGCGTTCGATCTTGAAAAGTCTACGTTCGTTGCAACGTCGGCTGCAATAGATCTTGGAGTCGATCTGAGTCGGAGTGTTATTTATATTTACAATGGTTATCTGAAGGCGGAATATTATTTCCTGATTCCAATTCTATTGGCAATTGCAGTTCTCGGTTCGTGGATCGGTAAGAAAATACTGGACAAAGTGTCGCAGGATAATTTCAAGAAGATGGTTTTGATTCTGCTGTTCCTGATTGGTGTAACGCAAGTGCTGAAGGCAATCCTGTGACGTGATCAGGAAATTGAACGTGAGCGGTTTAGTTATCACTCGTGTCTCTTACGTTTACTGATCCGTGCCGTCTTTCGGTGAGAGGGGAAGTTCAATAATGAATACTGAGCCGCGATCCTTATTATTCATGATACGAATTGTGCCTCCGAGTTTTTCTACTCCATTTTTCGCAACATAGAGTCCTAAGCCTGAGCCGGTGGATTGGAGATTTCCTTTATAAAACATCTCAAATACTTTTTCATGCATCTCGGGAGAAATGCCCACACCATTATCTGAAATTTCAATCGTTGTTCCGTTTGAATCTGAGCGCACGACAATGCTCACAAAAGGATCTGCATTCAGATTGTCCCTATATCGGATGGCATTGTCAATCAGATTTCTTACCGTAGGAACAAGAATGGATTCATCGGTCATCATGTGGAAGTCGTCTTGTACATCTACTACAAAACGAACATTTTCATAACCAACAACATAATGTAGTTTTTGCAATACTTGATCAATGAGTTGTCTGATATTAACCTCCTGAACATTTAAGACGGCATTTTTGATGGACATTGATTCAATCAAGGAAATCAAAATGGCATCAAGCTTGTGCGAACTTTCAGAAATCATTCGGAGATAGTCCAATTTATCACCATCACCACCTTTTACGGCCAGATCTGTAAGTCCCATAATGGTGCATATCGGTCCTCGCAGATCGTGTGTTGCTTTGTAGATGTAGGTATTGAGTTCTTTGTTTGTTTCATATATTTTCTCAACAGCAAGTTGTCTTTCTCTCTCCGATATTCTCTTATTAATTGCATTTGCAATCGACATATTCAGACGCGTTAATTTGCCTTTTAGAATATAATCATCCGCTCCATTTTTAATGCTTTGTGCTGCAAATTCTTCGGATACCGATCCGGTTACGAGAATAAACGGGATACGTTGATTGCTGTTCCTCACTATCTCAAGCGCCTGGAGGGAATCAAATGAAGGAAGGGAATGATCAGAGAGAATTGCGTCTGGTTGAAAATCTCTTAAGGCATTTTCAAAGTCTTCTCTGGTTTCAGTAACGCGGGAAATAAAAGCAGGCCCCTTCTTCAGTTCACGCAGAATAAGTTCTGCATCAAATTCAGAATCCTCAAGCAAGAGAATGTTCAGCGGCTTTTCCACCTGATTTTTGAAATAAAGTTTATTTTTTAAAAATGCATGCAAAAAGGCAAGGAAGACATCGATCAAATTATGAACGCGTAGATTGATTCACTAACAACCAGAATAAACCGAGATCGGCAACGGCTTTTGCAAACTCGTTAAACCCAACTGGTTTCACAACGTAAGCATTAACGCCGAGCTTGTAACTTTCAACAATGTCTTTTTGTTCTCTTGACGAGGTCATTACTACAACAGGAATGGCCTTAGTTTGTTCACTTGTTTTTATTTTTTCCAATACTTCCAGACCGCCCACTTTAGGCATGTGCAAGTCAAGTAGAATGAGCTTGGGTTTATCATCTATATTCCGGTCGGAATACTTCCCTTGTGCAAAAATGAAATCGATCGCTTCCGCACCATCGGTGAGATGAATGAGATTGTTTGCAAGATTTATTTTTTTCAATGCACGAATGGTCAGTTCTGCATCATTCATACTGTCTTCGACAAGAAGGATTTCAATCAGGCTGTTCGGCATTGCGTTGTTTAGTATTGGTTAGTTACGTTTAGTGGCAGTGAAAAAAAGAAAGTTGCTCCTTGATCCACTTGTCCTTCTGCCCATATTCTTCCATGGTGCTTGGAAACGATACGATGTGCAATCGCAAGTCCTACACCTGTACCTTCAAATTCGGATGAACTGTGAAGGCGTTGAAATACACTGAAGAGTTTATCATAGTACCGCATGTCAAACCCCACACCATTGTCCTTGATATAATAAACCTGTTGGTCGTTTTCGGTGTAGGCACCGATGGATATAGTGATCTTGTCATTCCTGGAAGAATACTTCACGGAATTGGAGAGCAGGTTAACAAGCACATGCCGGATCATGTTGCGATCTCCGTAGGCACGGGGCAGATCAGATATATCAACTGAAATACTTTTCCCGGCGTATGTTCCCTGAATTTCCGACAACACAGATTCCACGACTGGCTTCATGTCAAAAATTCCTTTAACCACACTTTGCTTACCTAATCGTGAAAATGCGAGGAGGTCATCAATTAAGAGACCCATTCGATTTGCATTGTCCATGATAACACGGGTTACACGTTTACCATCATCATCAATGTGATTCCCGTAATCCTCAATAAGTATTTGCGCATAACCATGAATTGCGCGAAGCGGTGCGCGCAGATCATGCGAGACCGAATATGAAAAAGAGTCTAGCTCTTTATTAACCTCGATGTATTGCTGTTCCTTTTCTGTCTTTTCTGCGATCTGTTGCTTCAGTTCAGCATTCATGTTTTGAATCTCCTGAGCACGGACCATTATTTCCCTGCTCATCTGGTCCAATCGCGCACGCAATTCAATGTTCTCTTTTCGCTGCTTTTCATCTGCCTCCTGCATTAAAACAAAGGAGGTTACATCTTCCGCACGATGAATTATATAGCGGAGATTATTCTCTGCATCAAGAACGGGCTTGTTAATCGGACTCCAGTATCTCACTTCGAAAGTGCCGTCAGGGCGGCGGATATCATATTTCTGAATGGCCATCGTATCAGCAACATGATTTGCAATCACACGATTTAATGACGCGTGAAGATTGGATTCTCCTGTCGCATTCTCCTCATCAGGATTATCAGGGAAAACGTCAAAAAGTCCACGACCAACTATTGCATCGCGCTGCGTCATCGTTGCCGACAAATAGGCATCGCTAACTGCGGCAATAGTGAGATCCGGAAACAGAATCAAATACAAACCGGGAACCGCCTCGAAAATTAATTCGAAGTCCGTTTTTGGAACGGGGGTTATCATAAATCGTAAGTAGGGTTTAGTTCAGCTATTGATAGCTAAATTAATGGAATATTCAGGCATATACCAATGTAATTACCAGAAAATATATTATTACTGTGTAAACTGACTTGATTGTATTAATAGTTTCAAAATCTGCCAATGCACTGTTCCGCCATCACACAACATGATTACCACCCAGTAGTTCTGGTTTGCTCAAAATGATTCCAGGAAAATATTACCTAACCATTCAAAGTGTGGGCATCATATTCTGTTTGGCGATCTTTCTTCGATGAGTTACCTGTTTGGAATTTTATTTCAGCTAACTGAATATGAAAATTGCTTAAGACATAATTGCCGGTCACTTACTCTCGGGAGGAACACTTACTTTTCTCCCGTGAAAACCGGGTCTCCTTCAATTTCCGAAATGTCTTTGCGGAAACGAACGATCATATTCTTTTCACTTCTCAATGGAGGCGGGAATGCTTTCGCAACTTTTTCTGCAACGTGCAGGAAACTAAGTTTCATTTGAGCACTCAGATACTGGCTGTTCAACTTCATCTGGTTGATCGCATTGGTGTATGCTGTTTCCGCATCAACATGGTCTTTTTCCATGATGTGAAAAATGATATCGGCAACACTTAATGAATCGACATCAACTTTCAATTCTGACTCAAGAATGGAGTGAAACTTCTTCGCTTCATCATTCTGAATGCGTCCATCTGCCATCGCGATAGCGTAAGCCATCTCTCCCAAGGCATAGTAAAGGTTTTCTGTAGGTGTCATTTCAGTGTGTTTTAGGTTTGTGAGTACAAATATTGGCTAATCAGGCTGATACACATCTGATGCTGGTCAACCCGAAAACTGATTTTGCTCATACTTCAGTTCTGGAACTACAAGTAGTTTTGCTTCCCTAACAAGTCGTTATCTTCGGTGTGAAAACTATAATCCCGGACAACGTGGAAAGTAAAGAAGGTATTGAAGCCCTGTTCTTGTACGCAACAGAAGGTATACTTGTTGTAAATGAAAGAGGGAGTATCGTTAGTATCAATCCAAGTGCAGAACGCCTTTTTGGATATGGAAAAGGCGAACTGATAGGTCAGGGTATTGAAGTTTTGGTCCCGGGCCGTTTTGGGAAGCACAGTCAGCATCGAGAGAAATACACGGAGAACCCACACCCGCGCTCAATGGGCTTGGGAATGGAATTGTATGGATTAAAGAAAGACAAAAGTGAATTTCCAGTGGAAATAAGTTTGAGTCCTTACTCTTCTTCGGAAGGGAAGTTTACGATCGGATTCATCGTCGACATCACACATCGAAAGGCTGCTGAAGAGAAGATGAAACACTATTCTCAAGAGCTGGAGTTGCAGGTAAAGAATCGGACATTAATTCTCGAGGAAGCGATTGAGGAACTGGAAAAAACAAAAAGGAATCTCGATGAAGCCTTGGAGAAAGAACGTGAACTGAATGAACTTAAATCACGCTTTGTTTCAATGGCGTCACATGAATTCCGCACACCGCTGGCCACTATTCAGTCTTCGCTCTCACTGGTAAAAAAGTACGGAGAGTTACAGGATGTGGAGAAGCAGGATAAACACATCGGGCGAATCAAATCTTCCATCAATAATCTTACAGACATTCTGAATGATTTTCTTTCTGTAAGTAAGCTCGAAGAAGGTAAGGTCGAGAACATGGCCGCAAGGTTTAACCTGAAGGAATTTCTTACGGAAATCACGAGCGAAATGGAACCGCTTGCCCGGGAGGGACAGAAAATTGCGTACGCACATTCCGGTGAGGAAACCGTATTCCTGGATCAGAAACTGCTGCGGCATATTATGTTCAATTTAATTTCAAATGCGATAAAATTCTCAGGCGAAAGCAAGGATATTGAAATTCAGTCGGAGGTGGCTCCCAATATTATTTTGCTTCGTGTGAAAGACCAGGGTATAGGCATTTCACAAAGCGATCAGGAACATTTGTTCGAACGATTCTTCCGTGGACTAAATGCTTCGTATATTCAAGGTACGGGACTTGGTCTTAACATCGTTGCGAAATATGTTGAACTGATGCATGGAACCATTACCGTTGATAGCATAGAAAACCAAGGCACCACATTTACATTATCATTTCCGATCTAATCCATCATGTTATCGTACCTGAGAGTAAGTTCAGTGCGGTTCGCGAATTCAACTTCTGAAAATAGTAGCAAATGGCTAAAAAGATTCTTTTGATCGAAGACAACAACGATATGCGGGAGAACACCGCAGAAATTCTTCAATTGTCGGGTTATGAGGTTGTCACCGCGCAGAATGGAAAAGTGGGAGTTGAACTTGCAACCGCAAACAGACCAGACCTGATCATTTGCGACATCATGATGCCGATACTTGACGGTTATGGAGTTCTCCACATGTTGTCCCGGAATAATGAAACGGCTGGAATTCCTTTCATATTTCTCACGGCTAAGGCAGAGCGAAGTGACTTCAGAAAAGGGATGGAAATGGGTGCTGACGATTACGTCACAAAACCCTTCGATGATATAGAACTGTTGAATGCGATTGAGCGTCGTTTGAAAAAAGCTGAGCTCATGCGTCAGGAATTTTCACGCGACATGGCTGGTCTGGATGAATTTCTCAGCAGTGCAAAAAGCCTGGACGATCTGAAGTCGCTCAACAGTAACCGGAATGTTCGCGCTTACAAGAAAAAGGAAACGATTTACGCGGAAGGCAACTATCCGAACGCAGTATATTTTCTCGTGAAAGGAAAAGTGAAAATCTTTAAGATTCACGAAGGAGGGAAAGAACTGATTACTAGTTTACACAAGGAGGGTGACTTCTTCGGGTATGCAGCCCTATTGGAAGAAAGTCAATATATGGAGTCAGCAACCGCATTAGAAGACGCTGAAATCTGTGCCATTCCAAAGGAAGATTTCTTTGATCTCGTATATAAAAATGCAGAAGTTTCCCGCCGTTTCATCAAAATGTTGTCTGACGATCTTCGCGAAAAAGAAGAACAGCTCATTCACCTCGCTTATAACTCCGTGCGTAAACGGGTGGCTGAAGCGCTGGTAAAACTGACAGATCGTTATAAGCAGGGAGATGGAGGGAAGTTCAGCATGAGCATTTCACGTGAGGATCTTGCCAATCTTGCAGGTACCGCAACTGAAACAACGATCAGGACGCTAAGCGACTTCAAGGAAGAAGGATTGGTTGATGTAAAAGGAGGGACAATTACCGTGCTTGATTACGGTAAGCTCTCAAACATGCGCAATTAAGCCCCAAAATCTGACTTCTATCATATTTAGCGTTGACGGTAATCATTACCGTACCTCTATGAGCCTTCTACTTTTGTTCGATAGAACAGAAGATCATGCAGTCGGAAATTTTCAACAGTGAAGTTATTGCAGTATTGATAGCACGGGTTTTCCTGGGGCTTCTGTTTTTTATTCAGGGATTCGATGCGGTTTTCGGAATCCGCATGAAGAATGTGATTGAAACAGCAGCGCCACCACTACTCGGTAAAGGTGTTCCGAAATTATTTGTTGTTCTTGGTTCTTACTACACCGCTTATGCTCAACTTATAGCCGGAGCGTTTCTGGTACTTGGTCTTTTCAAGTACATCGCACTTTACTTGCTCGGTATTGATTTGATTCTTGCCGGCGTTGTCTTCGGAATTATTACACCGGTTTGGGATATGCGTCATGTGTTCCCACGCCTCGCTCTCCTCATTTTCCTTCTTCTTACTCCTGCAGAATGGGATGTTCTCTCTGCAGATTATTTCTTCAGTCCGGTAGATTATATCGGTCTGTTCAAACACTAACATACAACGAATGAAAACAATACTGGTCCCAACAGATTTTTCCGGGTGCGCGAATAATGCCATGGAATATGCAATTGAGCTGGCTGCAATGAGCAAAGCAAAAATTGTCATCCTGAATGTTTATCACATGCCACTTCCGGCCGGAGAAATGCCATTGGCTTTGGTGTCGCCGCAGGAAATTATTGGCCACAGTACAGAACGAATCAAGGAACTGGAAAGTGCAATCAACATCATGGCTTATGGTCGGTTCAAAGTAGAGTCTTTGCTGCGTCAGGGATTTGCTGCGGAGGAAATTGTAGTCGCTGCTGAAGAAGTTAACGCCGACATCATTGTGATGGGCATACAAGGAACTACTTCGTCAGCCGCTATCCTGATGGGCAGTGTGGCAACGACTGTAATCAGCAAAGTGAAAACACCGGTACTCACAATTCCGGGAAAAGTACGATACAGTCCGGTCAAGAATATTGCATTTGCATTGGATTACAAAAACGAACCGGGCGACAACGCAATAGAGCAACTCAAGGCTGTTGCTGACTTTTTCAATGCCGGACTTCAGGTAATTAACATTGTGGGACCAGACGAAGTTCCTGATCTGGAAATGGCAAGCGTTGGAGTTAGAATGGAGGATAAACTTGAAGCAACAAAGCACAATTTATTTTTTCCGGTGGGAACAGACGTTGTACAGGAATTAAAGAAAGTGGTTCAGGCTGAGCACTCCGACTGGCTGGTTCTGATTCCGCACGAGCACAATTTTTTTGGCAGATTATTTCATAAAAGTGTAACCAAGCATTCAGCATTTCAGATAGAAATCCCTCTCTTAACTATCCACGATTAATTATTAGCGCAATGAAAATTGAGATTAGCGATCACCGGAAAATTTATGGCATTCAGGAAGAATTTAATAAAATGTTTCCGTGGTTGAAATTGGAGTTTTTCTCCAAACCGCACAAAGTGGGTGGCCCCTCACCGAAAACCCAGTTGGTGGCTCCATCAAAAACGTTGGGAGAGTGCAGAACGGTGCACGATAGTGGCACTATTACGATTACGCCAATGATGACTGTGGCAGAACTGGAGCAATCATTCAGAGATGTTTATGGCCTGTCGGTTCAGGTGTTTCGCAAGTCGGGTAGGTCCTGGCTTGAAACAACAATTACTGATGCCTGGTCATTGGAAAAACAGAATGAGCAAGGGAAGAGTTTATCACATATTTCGGAGTAGTAAGAGAGAAAACCATGAACACGATTGAGCTGAAATTAACCATTGTGCACCTTCGTGATGATGGAATATTGCATGTACACATTAAAGAACGTTCCCACATCACAATGGATGAGGCATTGGAGACGTTTAAGGCAATGCGGGTAATCGGTAACGGACGCAAGTATCCTGTCTTAATAGACGCGGGCGACTACGCCCAAATCGATCCGGAAGTACGTGTGTTTTCTGCAAGTGATGAAGGAAATCTGTACACGGTTGCTGATGCGATAGCCTATCACACACTTCCGCAGAAACTCACCGCGAATTTCTACGTGGCATTCAATAAACCAGTGGTGCCTACGCGAACGTTCTCTGATATAGCAGAAGCGATAGATTGGTTGAAGTCGTTCGTGAAATCCAAGCAAAGTGTAAAGTGAAACTGGTGAACGGCACCATATGAAACAGCGGTCAACAGTACAGCAGCGAGGAGCCCATGCTACGGTGTGTTATCACTGCGGAGATCCATGCACGGCAAAAACAATTCGTGTAGATGATCACGTGTTTTGCTGTGAAGGCTGTAAGCTCGTGTATGAAATGCTGGCCGAGAATGACATGTGCAGTTATTATGCAATCAGTGATTCTCCGGGCACACGACTGGATGACGAAAAGAATCAATCCACTCAATACCCGGTACTGGATGTAAAAGAAGTACGGGACAAGTTTATTCAATTTGAAGATGCTCAGCTCGCACGTGTAACATTTCACATTCCTACCATGCACTGTAGTTCCTGCATCTGGTTGCTGGAACATCTTCCGCGTTTGAATCCTGCAGTGATTTCTTCGGTTGTTAATTTTCCAATGAAGGAAGTTACTGTCGGTTTCCGTCCGGCTGATGTCCGGCTCAGTGAACTGGCAACCTTGTTATCGCGGATCGGTTATGCACCGGCAATAACCATGGATGGATCTGCAGTTCGTAGCAACAAGGGAAAATTTAATCCACGTGCACTGAAAATCGGTATTGCCGGATTTTGTTTCGGGAATATCATGTTGCTCAGCTTTCCGGAATATCTTGGAGCGGGTGATCTCGCAGAACTTCCCAAACTAAAAATATATTTTGCCTGGTTAAGTCTGGCGTTGAGCATTCCGGTTTTGCTTTACTGCGCTTCGGAGTTTTTCGTTTCTGCCTATAAAGCAATCAGAATACGAACACTCAATATCGACGCGCCGATTGCCTTAGCCGTGGCTGTAACTTTCGGTCGCAGTGTTTATGAAATTGTCGCTGGAGGAGGCACCAGCTATCTCGATTCCATGAGTGGAATTGTATTCTTCATGCTCATCGCCCGATACTTTCAGGATCGCGTGTATGAAAACATCACGTTTGATCGCGATTACAAATCGTATTTTCCCATTGCAGTTACGGTATTGCGTAACGGAACCGAAGTCAATGTTCCGGTTACTCAACTGGTTACCGGCGATCACATCGTAATCCGGAATAATGAACTCATTCCGGCGGACGCTGTGTTGCTGAGCAGCCGCGCTTACATCGACTACAGTTTTGTAACTGGTGAAGCCCAACCTGTACGCCGGGTGAAAGGTGACAAAATATTTGCTGGCGCACGCCAAACAGAAGGAGCCTGCGAGCTGGAAGTGCTCAACAGTACTTCTCAGAGTTATCTCACACAGCTCTGGAATAACGATGCATTCACGAAGCGAAATAAAGAAGAGCGCGTAACCTACATTGATCACATCAATAAGTGGTTTACTGCAGCCGTTTTATCTGTTGCAACGATCAGCGGAATCGTTTGGTCATTCTTTAGTCTGCCAACTGCAATTGATGTTTTCACTGCGGTATTGATTGTGGCATGTCCGTGCACGTTGCTCATTGCTTCATCATTTACCAATGGAAGCGTGATGCGCTGGTTGGGCAGAAACAGATTCTACCTCAAAAATGCGGACGTGATTGACCGTCTGGCGAGTGCTGATACAATCGTATTTGACAAAACCGGAACAATTACTCATCCTGATCATGCGAACATGAAATTCGTAGGTGAGCCATTGACGCCGCATGAAATCGAATGTGTGGTGAACCTTGCAGGACAATCAGCACATCCCTTGAGCAGAAGAATTGTTGCTTCTCTTCCCGCGCGAAAAGAAAGTTGCACGATTAGTAATGTGAATGAATTCAACGGCAAAGGAATTACCGGATTTATTAATGGTCATGAATATACACTGGGTTCGTCGTCGTTTGCGGGAGCTGTGCCTGCAAAGGAAGAAGGAACAGAGGTGTGGCTGGCGGTTGATTCGAAAGTGAGAGGAAAATTTACTTTCCCAAACAGATACCGGGAAGGTTTTGACTTACTGTCGAAAAAACTTCAGAAAGATTTTCACCTGGAGTTGCTCTCGGGAGACAATGATGGAGAGCGGGAGCATCTTCAACCGCTGTTTGGTGGTAATATGTTTTTCCGGATGTCTCCACAGGATAAACTGAATCGCATTCAGGAACTCCAGCGCAGTGGAAAGAAAGTAATTATGATAGGTGACGGATTGAATGATTCAGGTGCGTTGATGCAGGCCGAAGCAGGTATCGCCATTTCCGACAATGTGAATAATTACTTCCCCGCATGCGATGCAATTCTGGATGGCTCTATGATGAACCGTCTCAGCGATTTGTTGTCGTTTGCACGCGTTGCACGCAGAGTGTTGGTTGCAACTTTTACCATTTCGGTGCTTTACAATTGTGCAGGTATTTACTTCTCTGTAATGGGTGAACTTTCTCCGTTCGTAGCGGCAGTACTGATGCCCGCAAGTACGTTCACCGTTATTACAATGACAACACTGCTTGTTCGCATAGCTGCCTTCCGCAAGCTGACCACATAGAAACATAGAAGCAAAATCCCTGTTTACTACGCTCTCTTTTCACCACAAAGATCACGAAGACACAAAGAAAAAAATGACTTGTGAATTTGTGTGGTTAGTGGTCAGTATTTTCAGACGATGTGATCAGTACGCTCTTTTTTCACCACAAAGATCACGAAGACACAAAGAAAAATGCCTTTGTGCCTTTGTGTGCTTAGTGGTCAATATGTTCTGAAGTTGATCAATTGGTGTAATTGGTAAAAATATTTGCAGGACCATGTTGCCGCGAAGTTAATTCCTGATGTACGTCATCTTTTCAACTGAGAACCGTCATTGATATCTCCGTATCGCGCGGGTAGTTTTGCTCCGTATTCAGGCTAAAAAATGAGCGCAATATTCATACTTATCGGAGCTAGTTTGTTCGTCGCAGTGGGATTTCTGATCCTCTTCATCTACTCGACACGATCAGGTCAGTTCAACGACACTTACACACCATCCGTACGTATGCTATTTGATGACGCTCCAAAGCCACCAGTAAAAAAGGACGATAGTTCAGAGAATTTATGAGCACAACTGTAACTGCTATTGAGAAATTCACTTACGACAATAAGATCGTTAAGTGGTTTGCGTATGCAACAATGATTTGGGGCCTGATCGGTATGGTGGTCGGATTATGGGTTGCATTGGATCTTGTATTTCCACAACTTAATCTCGGATTAAGTTTCACCACGTATGGACGTACGCGACCGCTGCACACCAATGCGGTCATCTTCGCATTCGTGGGTAACGGAATATTTATGGGCGTGTATTATTCACTCCAGCGCTTGTGTAAAGCGAGAATGTTCAGCGACCTCCTTGGTAAAATACATTTCTGGGGCTGGCAGTTGATTATCGTTTCTGCTGTGGCAACTATTCCTTTAGGTTTCACAACAGGAAAAGAATACGCCGAACTCGAATGGCCGATCGACATCGCAATTGCTTTGATCTGGGTGGTGTTCGGAATAAACATGTTCGGAACAATTCTCCGTCGCCGGGAACGTCACCTGTATGTTGCAATCTGGTTTTACATCGCAACATTCATTACAGTGGCGATGTTACACATTGTAAACTCATTTGAACTTCCGGTTACATTCCTGAAAAGTTATTCCTGGTATGCAGGCGTTCAGGATGCGCTCGTACAATGGTGGTATGGTCACAACGCTGTAGCCTTCTTCCTTACAACACCATATCTCGGGTTGATGTATTATTTCCTTCCGAAAGCTGCGAACCGTCCGGTGTTTTCATATCGCTTGTCAATTATTCACTTCTGGGCGTTGATCTTCCTTTATATCTGGGCAGGTCCACACCACCTTTTGTACACATCACTTCCTGATTGGGCGCAGTCGCTCGGAGTTGTTTTCTCTATCATGCTGATTGCACCATCATGGGGTGGAATGATCAACGGACTTCTTACACTTCGCGGGGCATGGGATCGTGTGCGTGAAGACGTAGTACTGAAATTCATGGTCGTTGCGGTTACGGCATACGGAATGGCAACATTTGAAGGTCCGATGCTTTCACTCAAAGGTGTGAACGCAATTGCTCACTTCACAGATTGGATCGTTGCACACGTACACGTTGGTGCATTGGGATGGAACGGATTCTTAACGTTCGGAATTCTGTACTGGCTCATTCCACGCATGTTCCGCACACAATTGTATTCAAAGAAACTTGCTGGGGTACATTTCTGGCTGGGAACTCTGGGAATTCTATTCTATGCAATCCCGATGTATTGGGCAGGACTTGAGCAGAGTTTGATGTGGAAAGATTTCAATCCGGATGGAACACTTGCCAATAAATTTCTGGATACCGTTACGCACATCGCACCTATGTATGCATTGCGTTCAGTAGGCGGCACATTGTATCTCGCTGGTGTAATCATCATGACGTACAACCTGATCAAGACAATCAAAATAGGTTCGTTTCTCGCGAATGAAGATGCAGAAGCACCAGCACTTGCGAAGTCTTACACCATTCATGGCAAAGAACACTGGCACCGTTGGATTGAGCGTCGTCCTGTGCAATTGATGGTACTCAGTTTAGTTGTTGTTATCATCGGCGGATTGATAGAATTTGTTCCAACGTTCCTGGTCGAATCAAACGTTCCGACGATTGCAAGTGTTAAACCTTATACACCACTTGAGCTGGAAGGGCGTGACATTTATGTGCGCGAAGGATGTTACACGTGTCACTCACAAATGGTTCGTCCTTTCCGTTCTGAAACCGCACGTTACGGAGAATACTCCAAAGCGGGAGAATTCGTTTACGATCATCCATTCCAGTGGGGTTCTAAACGAACAGGTCCCGATCTGGCACGCATAGGAGGGAAATATATCGATGGCTGGCACTACAGTCACATGTACGATCCAACTTCCATGGCACCGGGATCTATTATGCCATCATATCCGTGGTTGTTTGATCAGAAAATTGATTTCACAATTACACCTAAAAAAATCAAAGCTATGCAAACGCTGGGTGTTCCTTATCCTGAGGGATATGAAAATCAGAGCGTAGCTGATGCACGGGCACAAGGGGAGAAAATTGTTGCTAACCTGAAGGAGTCTAAGGTGCCAGAAGTAGCACCATTGGAACCGGATGATGAAATCGTAGCGTTGATTGCCTATCTGCAGCGACTCGGAACTGACATTAAAGTTAAACCTTCAGCACCAGCTGATACAACACAAAGCAAATGAAGTTCATTAACTATCTCACCAGCATTACCGGCGTCGAAATATTTCCACTGATCTCGTTGCTGATATTCTTCGTGTTCTTCAGCGCATTGTTGGTGTACGTTTTTAAGGCTGACAAATCAAGATTGAATTATCTGAGCAACCTTCCTATTGACAAGGACAGCAAAGACAACGCAACGAAATCTTAACCAGTAAAGAATGATTTTATGAGTGTGTTCAATTTCAATATGAAGCGATTATTTACAACAGTAATAGGTACTGTTATTTGTGTAGCGGTTAACGCCGCAGAAACAGCACCTGCGACAGAAAGTACTTCGGTAAGTCCGTTCTCAAGTCCGCTGTTCATTGCTATGCTTGCCATGAGCATTCTTCTTATGCTGGGAATAGTAGGTTTGGCGGAACTGGTAAAAGCCGGTGCCACTCATCGGAATTTTCGCAACAAGAAAGAAAATGAAAGCAAGGACGGCCTGAAAACAATTGCGCTCCTCGGCTTATTGTCTTTGGGAAGTTCGCTGAGTGCGCAGGATGCAACAGTTGTAGTTCAGGAACCTCCGTTCACTTACT
The DNA here is from genome assembly GCA_040377305.1 of Flavobacteriales bacterium. Taxonomy (GTDB): domain Bacteria; phylum Bacteroidota; class Bacteroidia; order Palsa-965; family Palsa-965. The sequence goes on from JBEIPA010000033.1 coordinate 22,792, forward strand.
GGGGAATGGGATCAACCGTTTTTTGGTCTATGCTGGCTTTGATTTTTGTTGAAGCGATAATATTCTACGTACTGTATCGTACCGGGATCACACTTCTTCGCAAAGACAAAGCTCCATTGGCGCTTGTAGAAAAACGGAGCTGGTTCTGGAAATCTGCGGTTATTAAATCAATGACCGATGCAGGTGCTCCGGAAGAAGAAGAAGCGTTGATGATGGATCATGAATACGATGGTATACGTGAGCTGGATAATAATTTGCCGGGCTGGTGGAAGTATGGATTTTATCTGACGATTGTTGTCTCTGTTGTTTATTTGTTTCACTACCACGTGCTTGGTACCGGACCTTCTTCACAAGAGGAATATGCCAATGAACTAAAAGCGGCCGACGAACAGATTGCTGAATATAGAAAGACAGCCGCGAATCTGGTTGATGAGAATACCGTAGTTAGGCTTACAGATCCTTCTTCCATCTCAGCTGGTCGAGGAGTTTACGCGGAAAATTGCACACCTTGTCACGGACAATCCGGAGAAGGTGTTGAAGGATTAGGTCCAAATCTCACAGACGATTACTGGATACACAAGGGTGGCACTGCGAATATTTTCAAGTCGATTAAATACGGATGGACGGAAAAAGGAATGAAGTCGTGGGAACAAGATCTGAAACCGCTGGAGATTCAACAGATCGTAAGCTGGATTCAATCTATTCGCGGAAGCAATCCAGCGAATGCAAGACCAGCACAGGGAGAATTGTATGTTGATGATGCAGATTCTATACCGGGTTCCGATTCCCTCCGCGGCGGGCAGGCTCCGAAAATTGATTCTGTGAAAAACAAAGATGTAGCTGATACAATTAAAAAATAATGAAGAACACGGGCGGGGATGATATTGCAGATGGAGTAGGGAAGCAGGATGAGTCTTTTCGCGATTCAGTAGCCACTATTGATGAGAAAGGCGGAAGAAAGTGGATTTTTCCAAAGAAGCCGAAAGGCAAATTATATTCTGCCCGTACCGTAGTAAGCGCAATCTACTTGTTGCTGTTTTTTACACTGCCGTTTATCAAGGTAAATGGTAATCCGCTTTTCCTGATCAACATTCTGGAGCGAAAGTTCATTCTTTTCGGCGCCATATTCTGGCCTCAGGATTTCATCATTTTCGGAATCGGCATGATCGCATTTATCGTGTTCATTGTCTTGTTCACCATTGCTTTCGGTCGTGCATTTTGCGGATGGGCGTGCCCACAAACCGTATTCATGGAAATGGTTTTCCGTAAAATCGAATATTGGCTTGATGGTGATGCAGAAAAGCAGCGCAAACTCGATGCGCAACCCTGGAACAAGGAAAAGATTTTGAAACGTGCGGTGAAGTGGATTATTTTCTACCTCGTTTCAATGCTGATTGCAAATACATTCCTTTCATACATCATTGGTGTTGATGAAGTAATCAAGATTGTAACGGAACCAATTGCACTGCACGTGGGAGGATTTACAGCTATGCTCATATTCTCCGGAGTGTTCTTCGGTGTATATGCATGGTTCCGTGAGCAGGTTTGCATCATTGTTTGTCCTTACGGAAGGTTGCAGGGTGTGATGCTTGATCGCGATTCAATCGTAGTTGCATACGATTACGTTCGTGGTGAACCGCGGGAGATGATCAGAAAGAATGTTGCATCACCCTCTGCCGGCGATTGTGTCGATTGTTCACTCTGCGTTAAGGTTTGTCCGACTGGAATTGATATCCGCAATGGCACACAACTGGAATGCGTGAACTGTACGGCATGTATTGACGCATGTGATCACGTGATGGAGAAAACCAATCGACCGAAAGGACTAATCCGCCTGGCTTCTGAAAATGGAATCAAAAACAAAGCACCACTTCGTTTTACAGCACGACTGAAAGCGTATTCAGCAGTTCTGGTTGTGTTAATTGGCGTCCTTGCATATTTGTTGCTCAGTCGTTCTGCTTTGGATGTTACTGTGTTCCGGGCATCCGGACAACTCTTTCAGGAGAAGGGCGACAGCCTGATTACGAATCTCTATACCGTGAGCGTAATCAACAAAACACACTCAAATATTCCGGTAACCTTCAGAATTGAGTCTGGAGATGGTACAATTCAGATGGTCGGAAAGAACCTTATTGTGCCGGCAGAATCCAAAGGTGAAACAACATTCTTTATCATCCGCGAACGGGAAAATATTCAGGAACGGAAAACGAAAATCAAGATCAGTGCGTGGACAGGAAATGTTAGGTTGCAAACTGTATCGACAACATTTCTGGGGCCCGTGTACAGTTCAGCATCAACATCGATGGTAATTACGACAGAAGAACAAACTAATTCTAAAACGGAATAACATGAGTTGGGGATTAAAAATCGGAATACTGTATGGTTCTTTCGTTGGGATGATTGTTTTCCTGGTGTTCAGAACAGCGCATGAGAATATTGACCTGGTGTCTGAAGATTACTACCAGCAGGAGTTGGAATTTCAGGACAGAATTGATCAAAGCCTTGCTACAGGGAAATTGGGTGCAAATCCGGAAGTGAGAATTACAGCTGATGCAATCGAAATTATTTTTCCGGATAGTGTAGCTCAGCAGGGAATTGCCGGAAGAGCGCTGTTCTATCGCGCGTCTGATGCAACGAAAGATGTTGCCATTGAGTTGCAGACGAATGATGCAGGCGTACAGCTTGTCGATATTTCCCAATTCACAATAGGGAATTACCAGTTGAAATTAACGTGGATGTCTGATGGTCATCCGTACTATTACGAAAAGCAACTTTACATTCCATGAGCATGTTGCCCTGGACCGCGTTATTGCTTGGTGTAGTCGGAAGCCTTCACTGCATAGGAATGTGTGGTCCAATTGCTTTGGCATTGCCGATTGCGCACATGGGTCGGGGATTTCGCATTCGAGGCATTCTTGCTTACAACTTCGGACGAGCAGCAACGTACAGTGTTTTAGGTGCGATCTCGGGATTGATTGGCAGTGCAATAAACTGGGCGGGAGGACAACAAGCTCTCTCAATTACAGCCGGAGTGATCATTCTGATTGCGCTCTTTCTTGGATTGGCAGGAAAGAAAATTCCGTTACCGCGCAGCCTGGACAGATTGTATGGGAAACTGCGCTCTTCACTTGGAAATCTGTTTCGCGATAAATCAATAAAAGGACTTTTATTCATTGGTCTGCTGAACGGCTTACTACCATGCGGACTTGTGTTTGCAGCGTTAGCAGGAGCAGCAGCAACGGGAACTTTCTGGCAAGGCGCACTGTTCATGTTCGTGTTTGGGCTTGGAACTATTCCGGCCATGTTTTCACTTTCATTCGCAGCAGGTCACTTGTCGGGTAACTTTCGGAATAAGTTACGACGAGCTGTTCCGGTATTCGTAAGTATAATGGCTATACTGCTTATACTTCGCGGCATGGGATTAGGTATTCCATACGTGAGTCCGGCTGTGGAAAATGACAAGCAGGTTTGTTGTCACCGGTAGGTATTGTCGCCCTTCTATTCAACGACAATCTTACCAGAAGAAATTGATTGTTCTTTTTCGCTGATAACGTACAAGTAAATCCCACTACTGAACATTTCTGCAGTGATATTTATGCGATCCCCGTTCACATTTGAAATCTGATAGACGACCTTACCATTCGCATCAAAAACTTTCAGGTCGGCATCAACGATTGCATGATCCAATATGATCATACAATCATGTTTAACTGGATTCGGATAGACACGTGATCGAATTATTGTCTCGTTTTCAAATACTGACACATCGTGCGGCTTGAACATCCAGAAATCATTTTGATAAGGACCCGCGTTTCCTGTTCCAACATATCCTTCCTGTCCGATTGCGAATCCAATTGTTCCCCAACGGCCGGGAGTTGGAAAATTGTTGAGCTGTATCCATGAATCACTCGAAGGAAAATACTCCCAGAAATCATTGTAGTTCGTACCGGTAGAGAAATCAACACCTAAACCACCATACATATTACCGGCAAGGGATATCACTATAAATCCTGATCGCGCTGGTCCAGGGAAAGAAGTTTTCTGAGTCCACGTATTAGTTAGCGGATCGTAACAATACAAATCGGAATACATCGCGTTGATGGATACATTGCTACCCAGACCAACATAACCGCTTGTCCCAATGGCAAAACCTGCTGCTCCACTTCTAACCGGACACGGTACGCTGGATTTCTGCGTCCATGTGTCAGTGGAAGGATCGTACTCGTAAAAGTCGTTGTACATCGGACCTTGGCTCCATGCTGTTCCTAATCCTACGTAACCTTTGTTGCCAATAGTAAGCGATGTACATGCGTAACGGTTTCCTGCCGGGAAGGATGTTTTTTGCGTCCACATGTTAGTGGATGGATCATATTCCCACAGATCACTAAAAGTTGAGTTTCCGGATAGTCCGTTACACGCATAACCTTTTGTTCCTATTGAGAATCCCGTTGCGGAATGCCGGGTGCCTCCGCCAAAATTTGCTTTCTGGCTCCACGTATTTGTGAATGAATTGTATTCCCACAAATCGTTTTCATAGGCAGATCCGGTAAAGCCGGTTCCAATGTACCCGAAAGTGCCGATGGAAAATCCGAAAGCACCATATCTCGGTGCTCCACCCAAATTTGCTCTTTGAAGCCAGTTGATTTGCGCCGATGAAATTGTGGCAATAAAGCAGAAGGTGATAAGTAGCCTTGTTCTCATTGCGCGCGATATTTATTATGCTGTCCAGAAAAAATCCCGCAATCATTTCTGACTACGGGATTCTGAATTTTATTTGTTTCGATTACGGCTTTTTATCTTCCGCTTTCCTTTTTCCACCGTCTTTGTCGTCATCACCACCGCCAACAATTCCACCGCCATCGCGATCATCGTCTCCGCCGCTAACAATTCCGATTGAGTCTGCATTCATTGGATCATCTCCGCCTAATGCACCACCGTTATTGTCCTGATTGCCAACACGCATGTTGCCACCTCCATCACCTGTCGTATAACAGTCTTCCATTGATGGTCCAACCATTTCCTCTTTTTGACAAGAAGAAACGAAGAGGGCCAAAAGACCTGCAACTATTGCTATTTTCAATTGAACTTTCATTTTTCTACAGAATTTCTGCATAATAAAGATATAACCATTTTTCCAAGTAACAAGCCCCCAAATCGCCGTTTTTAGCCAGCGGTAGCCTGTTTTGCACCCGCGGTTACTTATAGTCCTTAATTGGTAACACAATTTCGACCCGCGCGCCGGTGGTTTCGCCCTTCTGGTTCTTTACATCAAACGGACCTTTTACGGCCAGACCCGATTTGGTCATCGCCCGTAGCAGGTTAATTCGCCCGGTCGTAATGTCCATACCTCGCGAGACATGGTGTGAACCGCTGGCAGCTTTCTTCGCCCGGCTCGCTTCCACACCAATTCCATCGTCTTCAATGCTGAACATAATATCATCTCCAACTTCCTTTACTGTAATTACGATCGTGCCGGGTTTCTCCATCGGAAGGATTCCGTGCCAGATACTGTTCTCGATATAAGGTTGCAACATCATCGGTGGAATGTCGATTGATTCCGTATCCAAATCACCTTCGATATCAAAACGGTATTCGAACTTTCCTTCAAGTCGCATGTGTTCAAGCTCGAGGTATAATTTCAAACGCTCAATTTCTTCGGAGAGCGGAACGAAAATACTCATCGAACTGTCGAGATTCTTACGAATGAGTTTGGCAAAGCTGCTGAGATATTTTGTGGCAAGCAGCTTGTTCTCTTTTGTGATGTAATACTGAATTGAATTGAGCGCATTGAATACGAAGTGACGATTCATACTCGCATTCAACGTCTGGTGTTCGAGAACAAGCAGGCGCGATTTGAATTCGAGCTGTTCCGTGTGATGATTCCGTTTGATCGTGGAAACTCTCCAGCGATACAGCAAGTAGATCATTCCGGTGATGACTACAACCGCAAGAAGGAAGAACCACCACGTTAACCAGAACGGAGCTGTGATTTCGAAACTGAACGTTGCAGGAACTGTATTCCAGATTCCGTCTTTGTTACACGCAATTACTTTGAACGTATAATTTCCATGCGGTAAGTTCGAATAGGTTGCGAATGTTGCATCAGTAGGAGGGGACCAGTCGGAATCAAATCCTTCGAGCATGAATTTGTAACGAACAGCACCCGGATTGTTCAGACTGATTCCGATGTAATCGAATGTGAGATATTTCTTTTTGTAATCGATGGAAAGATTGAGCGGCAAATGTGTTTCTGCGTCCAGTGAATCTGAGAACGTACTCCAATCAGTTGGTTGAAGAAACAAGCGAATGCCAGTGATATGCGTCAACGGTTCAGGCGATTGATCATCATGCGCACGGTCTGGAGAGTACTTCAGAATTCCATCGGAAGTACCGAACCAGAGATTTCCGTTTTTGTCTTCGTAAGCAGCATTTTGATTGCACTCCAGACTGCGCAAGCCTTCGTAATTGGTGTAGTGTTTAAATTCCTTCTTGCTGTTCTCGTCGAAGTCAGTAGTGTTGAGTTCATAGATTCCGTTGTTCGTTCCCAACCAAAGATGCTGAGCTTCATCAATTAGCATGAAGTTGATGTTGTTCGCACTGTACTTCTCATCGATAGAAATGCTGCTGAATTTTCCGCCTGTGCCAACACGTGCATTAGGATCGTAGTGTGTTACGCCATTGCTGGTGCCGATCCAGAGATGCTGGTTCTGATCGTGGAGTATAGTTACAACGTTATTGTCCGCGAGCCCGTCCTCGATGGTGTAGTTAGTAAACTTACTGCCGCCTGTAGTGATCACAGCATCGGGATCGTACTTATACAAACCGCTGCTTGTAGCAAACCAGATGTTGTGCTGATGGTCTTCTACGATGCTCCGAACGTTTTTACCGATGTTGTCTTCACCCGCAATGTAGTTTGTGAATGTGTGTCCGTCGTATTTCGATACACCCGCTATAGTTCCGAACCAGAAATTGTTTTCCGAATCTTTATAAATCGAATACACGGTTTTCGCAGGAAGACTATCCGGTAACGTTGTGAATTTTTTGCCATCGTATTTGCACACACCATCGGATGTGCCGAACCACATGGTATTGTCTGTATCAGCGAAGCAGCACCACACAACATTGTTGTTCAATCCGTCGTCCATGGTGTAATTGGTGAAGGCTCCCGTAACAGCATCTTGTTTGCACACACCATTACCGTACGTGCAGAACCAACGATTCATATAGTTGTCTTCCGTAACCGCCATGATGATGTCGCTGCTCAATCCATCCTGTACAGTGTAGTTCACAAAAGTTTCTCCGGTGAATTTCAGCACGCCTTTGCCATCAGTTCCAAACCAGACTTTTCCTTCTTTGTCCTGCATCACGGTATTGATGTTGGAGTAGAAGAGACCATTGCCTTCATCGAAATTGAGAAATGTTTTGCCGTCGAACTTGCTCACACCACTTCGCGATGCAAACCAGAAATTTCCATCAGCATCTTGTGTTGCCGAACGTATCCAGTCCATGATAAGTCCGTCTGCCTCGGTGTAATTCGTGAACGTGGTTAAATCATATTTGAAAACGCCTTCACCATACGTACAAAACCAGAGATTCTTGTCTCTGTCCTGAATGATCTGTGCAACGTTGTCCGGTTGATCAATCGCAGGATCAATGTTGCGGAATGCTTTTCCATCGTAGTAACTTATTCCGCCACGCGTTCCGAACCAAACATTTCCATTTTTGTCGGTGCAAACGGAGCGTACATAGTCGTTGATGAGTCCATCGGCTTGAGTATAATAAACGAACCCGATTCCGTTGAACATGCAAACGCCGGCACCGTCAGTTCCCATCCACAGGTTGCCTCGTTTGTCGAGTGCAATGGATGTCACCTGATTTTTCGAAAGTTCACTTTTCAGCGCGAGGTTCGAGAAGGTTTTGCCACCCGTCTCGGCCGAAGCGTCGGGATCGTATTTATTTATTCCGCCAAGCGTGGTGAAGTAGATGTCTCCGTTTTTTCCTGCTGCGATGGAGTTAATCCGATTATCGAGTAGCCCATCTTCTTTCGAATAGTTCACGAAGTTTTTTCCGTCGTACCGGGATAAGCCACCATAAGTTCCCATCCACAAGTAACCCTTGTTATCCTGAAAGATGGTTTGCACCTGCGACTGTGCTAATCCGTCTTCGATTGAGAAATTGATGAAGCTGTATTGTTGTCCGAAACCCTGAGAATACCAGATAAGGTACAGCAGGGTACTGCTGAAAAGCAGTTTTTGTCGCAGGGATAACATGTGAGGGCAATTTTGGTGTTGACTCTAAGTTGAGGAAACTTATTGTCTGAAATTCGCCAACTGTTTTAAGTGTATGGGCGGCTGTACAAGATGTAAGTGTTGCTGATTAAATTGGAACGCGGATTATTATGCCCTTTTGGTGTTAGGTTCTCGCTCGGATGATCACGGTATAGAATACGACTGGGAATCAGATTTTATGAGATAAACTCAAACCTATCTCATAAAATCGAAAATTTAGTCTTTCAATTTACCAGAATGATCCGAGTGAAGGACTAGCAAGCAACACACGTAAAAATCCGCGTTCCTTTTTAACTGCGGAACAGCTCCTGGAATCCACCCAGCCGCAACCGGGAAATCACCAGCTTGGCACCGTTTTTCATCACCGCGAAAGAACCATCAACATTCAGGAATTCGCTCACGAACATGAGATTCACAATGTGAGACTTGTGAATGCGGAAGAACTTTTTCGGATCAAGAATTTCCTCGTAGATACCGATGGAGCGCGTGTCGACATACTGACTTCCGTCGGCGAAAAATATCTTGGTGTAATTGCCTTCCCCTTCGAGATACATGATGTCGGCAGGATCTACAATCTTGAATCCTTTTGCGTGATTGATTGTGATTCTCTGCAACGGCGCTGCAGGATTCATGCTCTTCGTCAGATTCTCCAGCGATTTGATATAACTGTGCAGGTTGTCTTTGTTGTTACTGAAAGACTCCTGATTGGTTACCATCTTCTTCACGGCCGTTTTCAGATCATCAATGTCAATTGGTTTCAGTATGTAGTGAATGGCGTTCACATGGAAAGCACGAATCGCATAATCCTTAAAGGCTGAAACAAAAACGATCTGAAAATTCTTTTCCGGAAGTTCATCCAGCAAGTCGAATCCCTCACTGCCCGAAGGCATGCGTATATCGAGAAATACTGCTTGTGGTTTCAGTTCCGCAATTGCTTTTTTCGCGGTCGCTACAGATTCAGCCACGCCCACCACTTCAATTTCGGGGCAATGCTCTTTCAGTAAAATCCGGAGATTTTCTCTCGCAGGTTCTTCGTCGTCGACAATAATGGTTCGCAGCTTCATACTTTCGTGAAGCTAAAAATACGAAAAGAAGTGTGCGGACGTTAAACTGATTTATTGTGGTTTTTGGAGGTGGTTTGTGACAACGCGGCGTCTGAATTGGGGCGCTCGTAGCTTTAACAGAATTGGCGTCTACAATCTACTGCTGCGTGTCTGTTCTCAAATCACCCTGCTTTTCCCGTCGCGGATATACAGCCCATAATACTGTCACGCTAATTATCGCACCGAAGTAGCACCATACCGAAAGCAGATGTTCCCGGAACAACAGGAAGGCGACGAGCAATGAAATGAAGTTCGCCACTCCAACCAACTTGATCCTTTTGTCAGTAGAAAGGAAACAGGAAACGGCAGCAGTTGCGAAATAAACCGGATTGGTGATAGACTTTCCGATTTCGAGATAATCCAATTTGTACAAAATGTGGTGTTCGCTCACTTCTGCACTCACGTTATAGAATATGAGGCAGTAAGTATGATAGGCTGCCAAACAGAATCCAGCAACCACGAACGGAATTAATAATTTCATTCGTGAAGGTTCCCGCTCGGCTTTGAAAACAGAAAAAGGAACCCAGGCGGGCCAGACGACCTGCGCGAAAAATAAGAAAATGTATTTCGTTGGACTCAACCAACCCTCGCTGATATGACCGTTAAATGCCAGCCATTCAAAACCTTCACTGAATTGCTGTATAGCAAATAGAAGTGGAATTGTGGCGAACGCGAGATAGGAGCGAGGCTGTGCTTTTTTGATTGCGACAACTCCGACGGTTGTCAAAACTGCACCTGCGATAAAACTGGCTTCAGTTGAAAAACACATAGTGATTCTTTAATCTGTAATTATGTCAACCGCATTTTTCACGTTGTTCCCGCGGTTATATTTTTTCTTCAGCTTATACATGCGATAACCGGTGATCATAGCATAAATATCAACGTTGAGTCCAACTCCAGTGAAGAAGCCATCGAAAGGGTAGTCCTTTACCTGATTGATAACAACCTTCCGGTAACCTGCCATTCCTTTCAAGCCAATAGAACGCAACGGCTTAAACGTTGCCGACACACCGAAGTTAACAAATACAAGCATGCCCTTTTCAGTTATTATCACTTCGCCACTTGTAAAGTTCATTCTTTGAAATTTGTTGACACCAACACCCAATTCTAATGGCACGCCAAGTGAAAGAAAACGCGTGTCGTGATAAATGAATTCCGTGTTAAGTGTTCCGAACCGAAGATCAATCTGTCTTCCATGTTCTCCGTCTGCTTTTATTTCATCAAACTGCGTTATTCGATCTGCCATGGCATAGTAACCAAGTGTGACCCGCAGTTTTTCAGCGAGCAATACACCGGCATCGAATCCTCGCATGTAGAATACCTGTTTGTCAACAAACGTTTGCCTATTGTCAAAACGAAACTGGGGCCTGACCAGTTTCAACTTTACGATCTCGAGAGAATCGCTGGTGAATTGATCAGGCTCCATGTTCTGTCCGTAACTTGTAATACTGAACAACATAAGTGAAAGCAGAATTCTACCTTTCACATTAGTCGAACTTAAATTCTACCCTTCGGTTCTGCTGGTGCTGTTCCTCCGGACACTCTACATCTTTTGTGCAATTGTTTATCAGTTTCGAGTAGCCGTATGCAGTGGCATGTATTCTTCCGCGGGCAACACCTGCACCGGTGAGATAACGGATCGCTGCGTCATTCCTGCGCATAGAAAGTTTCTCGTTGTACTCTGCGCTACCGCGAATATCGCAGTGGCCACCGATTGAAACACGCTTATTTGGATTTGCGTTCATGTAATCAACCACACTATCGAGTGTACGTTTTGATGCAGGACGCAGATCTGATTTGTCGAAATCGAAATACAATTTTCCGATGTAGGTAACCGGAACAACACCCGGAGTAACCTCGAGCACTGAATCTTTCGGCTCGAGACTTGCGATCGGTTTCATCGTAGGGCGGTAGCCAATTACGTACACGGATGTAGTAAGCGTAGAATCGACACTGTCGTTCTCGAGATTGAAATAATAGAAGTCGTCGTCACCAACACTGTTCGATGTTCTGTTCGATGTGAGGTAACCTGCGCGCTGATCTACCGTGAACGTAATTCCAAAATCATCGTATGTAGAATTGAACGGAGCTTTCATTGGAATCGCTTTGTCAAGTGTTCCATTGCTATTTTTCGCGACACATATATCAAGACCACCGAATCCCTGGTACCCGTCTGATGCGAAGTAGAAGTTGCCGACCGAATCTTCTGAAGGAAACTTCTCAGTAGCAAATGTGTTCACCGAGGTACCCATATTTTTAGGAAGTCCCCATGTTCCGTCTGATTCTTTTTCGCAATACCAGATATCAGTTTCGCCATATCCGCCCTCCATATCTGAAACGAAATACAACCGTGCGCCATCGCGCGACAATACAGGATTGGCAACTGAATACGCTTTGCTGTTCCAGCGGAATGCTTCCGGATCGCTCCATTGACCATCTTCGTTAACCGATTTGAAAATCATACAACGCTCAATGTTGTAACCTTGCTTGCGGTCTTTGTTTTTCAAGGTGCGATCAACGCGTGTGAAGTACATCGTGTTGTAATCAGCAGAGAAAGTCATAGGACCATCGTGGTACGTGTCGTTTATTTTGGAATCAAAAGGTTCTGCTGCACCGAAATCTACGCCGTTGGAATTTTGTTTCGCACTGTAGATATCAAAATACGGCTGACCATTCCAGGGATAAATCTTGGTATGACGGACATTCTTTCTTGTTGAAGTGAATGCAAATCCATCGCGGTACTTTACAAGACACATATCAGATCCTTCCGAGTTCAACCCTTGCACGTTAGTCATTGTAACTGGCTCATCCCACATGTGGTCTTCTGTAACGATATCAATTGATGTACGGTGAAATTCTCCCTTAGTAGTTCCGGGATTCAACTCATCGTAACGATCGAATGCAGATTTCGCTTCCGGGTATTTACCATTCGTTTGTAGAACACGTCCGTAACGCAGATAAAATTCCGCATCAGCATACGTTCCTGCCTGATCTACTTTTCGGTAGGCCTCTTCGGCTTGCTGATACCGGTTCATTTCCTGGTAGCACTGTCCGATTTTATAATATGTTTCCGGGACAGGATGACGTTTAGCATGCTTCTCATAGTGCACAACTGCGCGCGAATATTCCCAACGTTCAAACATTTTGTCTGCCTTGTACAGATTTGCATTCGCCGCTGTGCAGATAAGTGTGAAGAGAATGAATTGATAAACCGTTTTCATTAGTAAGTATTTTGTGATGTTAGAAATAACGTGGACTTGATACTTTGTCTTTACCGCGACCAATTAGGTCCCAGCCAATCATGAATTCGTGTGTTCCACTATTGTATGCGCCATTACGATTTACATAGAAGTCGTACCCGTAGCCAGCGCTCAGGTAGCTGGTGATCTGAAATTGCACAAAGCCTTTAATTACATTGTCGACTCCATCGAATTCAATTCGTTTGCCTCCGCGATAGCCAGCTCCAAGGAATAAACGATCGTGGAAAATAAATGCGGCATCTACTTCAGCCATTACAGGTGCAGCAGGAACAAAACGAATCAGTGCAGAAGGACGGAAGTTTACATTCGCCCCAAGCGGAAGTACAACTCCACCTGTTACGTAATATTCTCTCCAGAACTTCGCAAGATCAGCACCGTCGGCATCAGTGAGTTTAAAGCGCGACTGAAATAAGTGAATTGCGCTAATACCCGCGAAGAAACGTTTGCTATAGAGATACAACCCCGAAGCTGCATCGGGTACCCAATGATGTGAACTGTTGTTTACGAAGGATGGATCTCCGCTTTCTTCATAAGTCAGCTGATCAAATCCAACACGCACATCACTCATAGAACCTGTGAGTCCGAATGAAAGTTGAATTTTATCTGTCATCGGAATATGGTAGGCGAATGTCAATCCAACGCCGGTGTTTTTCATCGGACCTGCCTGATCGTTGTAGGCCTGAAAGCCAAGTGCAACTCTGCTATCCGGTAAACGGCTGTGTATATTGAGTGACTGCCCCGTTGGTGATCCGGGTACGCGTACCCATTGACTGCGGTGAACTAGTGTTCCGGAAAACACTTCGCGGCTTCCTGCGTAGCCCGGATTAAAGTGCATTGGATTAAAAAAGTACATCGAGTATGCCGGCTCCTGTTGTGCTTTAGCGAGGAGGGAGAAAAGACCCAATGCGACGGTTATGATTATCCTGGTATTCATTTGTCATGAGTTTGTATTCGTGGAACTATCGTTTGATGAACACCCAGCCGCGCGATTCCTGGCCGCTGTAAGTGATGATGTAGTAATATGTACCGTCGGGAAGATTGTCTCCACTGAGATTCTGTCCTGCCCACACTACGGTATCGTTATTATAGTCTGTTGCTTTCCATACTTCACTTCCCCAACGGTTGACAATTGTAACTGTGTTGTCGCTGTAGTAATCAAGTAGCGGGACTGTCCATGTGTCGTTGAATCCATCACCATTTGGTGAGAATGAATTGTACAATCCGAGTGTTTCCGGATTATCAATGTCAATTACAATAGAAGTTGTATCTGATCCGCACGCGTTAGTAACGATCAGTACAACCTGGTAAGTTCCGGGTGCAGTGTATTCGTGAACCGGATGTTGTTCGGAAGACATTGCGTTGTCACCGAAATTCCATGACCATGTAGTTGCTCCTGTAGAATTGTCTGTGAATGTTACGGTGAATCCGGTCTGTGCCGATCCGATAGAAGCTACCGGAGGATTGTTCGTAACCGTTACAGCAACTGCAGACGAAGTATCGCTACCGCACTGGTTAGTTGCGATTACATAATAAGATCCCGCACTACCAACTGTAATACTTTGTGTAGTTGCGCCGTTTGACCAGAGCCATGAAGTTCCACTCACTGAAGTAAGTGTTACGGAGTCGCCAATGCAAAGATCAGTTGCGCCGCTTGCGGTAATGCCAGCCTGTGGTTCTTCGTTTACAGTAACACCTGTGCCTGATGAAGTTGCAGAACAACCATTAGCGTCCGTAACTGTTACAGAGTATAAACCTCCGTCAGTTACAACGATGCTCTGTGATGTTGCACCGTTAGACCAGAGCCATGATGTTCCGGTTCCCGAAGTAAGCGTTACGGAATCACCTTCGCAGAATGTTGTTGGTCCGTTCGCAGTTACAATTGCAACCGGAAGTGGATTTACAATTACGGATGTAACTGCCGATGTATCTGAACATCCGCTTCCATTGCTAACAATTACCCAATAGTTGCCTGTTGTAACTACGTTGATTGCTTGTGTCGTTGCACCTGTTGACCACAGCCAGGTTGCTCCTGCGCTTGCGGTAAGTGTTAGCGCATCGCCCTGACAAATTGTAGTCGGTCCTGATGGTGTAATCGTAGCGACTGGTGTTGGTGTCACTGTAACACTTACTGATGCTGATGTATCGCTGCATGATCCTATCGTAACAATTACATAGTAGTTACCACTGTTCTCAACAGTAATAGACTGTGTGGTTGCGCCGGTAGACCAGAGCCAGCTTCCACCTGCGCTTGCAGTCAAGAGAACTGTGTCGCCCGAACAGAAAGTGATCGGTCCTGCAGGCGTGATCGTCGCGGTTGGTGCGGGACTTACCGTTACGTTTATCGTTGCAGATGTATCGCTGCACGATCCGTTGCTGACAATTACCCAGTAGCTGCCAGCAGTGTTCACCGTAATTGATTGCGTAGTAGCACCGGTTGACCACAAATAGGTTTGACCATTGCTCGCCGTGAGTGTTACCTGATCACCCTGACAAAGCGTTGTTGTTCCGGATGGTGTAATTGTCGCAACAGGTGTTGGTGTAACAGTAACTGTTGTTGTTGCAGATGTATCGCTGCACGAACCGATTGTAACAATTACCCAATAATTGCCGCTGCTAACAACCGTAATTGATTGTGTAGTATCGCCGGTTGACCAAAGCCAGCTTCCACCCGCGCTCGCAGTAAGTTGAACTGAATCGCCGGAGCAGAATGAAGTTGGTCCGCCAGGTGTAACCGTCGCAGTAGGTGCAGGATTTACCGTTACGTTAACTGAAGCAGTATCAATACAGGTGCCGTTCGTTATAATGACAGTAAACGAGCCAGTGCTATTCACAGAAATTGATTGTGTTGTTGCGCCCGTGGACCAGATGTAACTATCACCACTGCTCGCAAGAAGTGTTATAACATCGCCCTGGCACAGTGTGGTTGAACCTGATGGAGTGATTGTCGCGTTTGGCGCAGGTATAATATTGATAGTAACCGAATCTTCAATGGAAGAGCACGAGTTGAGATCTGTTACGTACACACTATATGTACCCGGCGAGTAAACAACAATAGATTGTGTGGTGTCGCCTGTAGACCACATATAGTACGCGGCTGTATTTGCAGTGAGTGTTACAGAATCGACCTCGCATGCATTCAGCGATCCGCTCGTTGTTATTGTTGCAACCGGTACTGGATTTACATAAAGTTCTGTGGTAACAATACTGTCACAACCATATTGGCTACTTAGCCAGTCGAGATAGGAGCCGGGAGTGTTCTGCCACGCACCACCTAAGAAGATGCTATCACCACTGCAGATGGATACAGTATCGTCGATGAGGTAATCTGCACCGACGTGAATGATCACAACGGCAGTATCACAAAGCGGAGGTACACCATCATCGCACAAAGAGTAGATGAGCGTGTCAGTTCCGGTGAATCCGACGTTTGGTGTGTAATTAATTGCGTTAAGATTAACGGAAAATGAACCGTTAACCGAACCTGCGTAAATACTCAGTACAAGGGAGTCACCATCAGGATTTGTATCATTCTGCTGCACATAGATGGTGATCGTTGTACTGCACATGTACACCGTATCATTAATCGCAATAGGTGGTAGGTTCTGACTGCGCACTGCGGAGGGGATAAGTGACAATACTAGTCCCAGTACACATGGTATAATTCGTCTCATGAGGTTTGGTATGAATGTGTTTTCATGCAATTGTTTGTTGATTCACTCTAGTCAACAAGAGTGCCGCAACAATTGCAAGGAATTCACATCTACCTTAACGTATGAACGATCGGGAAACATGTTCTAATGAACGACGAAAACGCACAATATGCCGATATGACGAGCTTGTGTGTTGTCTAGTGAAAACGGGCATGTAATTGCACATGTTGGGAAGGGGATGAGCCAATGGGAAAATGCCGTCGGGTAATATGCGGAGATAGCTAACCTTTCTTGTTGCTCAATTGTTAGAATGAGATGCAAACTGATCAATCAGTTATTATGCATGCATAATAATTGCCCGTAAACTTAAACCGGGAACAAGATTTTGTGTCTCAGGTGCTCGACGGGTTATGCGGGTAAATTCATTTTGCATTTATTGGGAAAATTGTATTTTCACAATTCAAACGCAAATCATGGATCCTGTCATTATTGGAATTTTGGTCGTTGTAGTTATTACAGCGCTAATTGTTCTTGGAGTTGTATTCTCAAAGAAGGCGATTGTACGCCGCGCGCTGAACAAAGCCCCATTGAAACGAATTCACGAAGTCCAAAGCGGAGAGAAAGCCAGGGTGGTTGGTCGGGTAGTCTACGCGGGCAAGGTGCTTACTTCGCCACTTTCGCGCCGTCATTGTGCAGCTTTCCACGTTGAAGTGCAGGAATACCGTCGACATGGAAAAAGCGGAAGTTGGGTAACTGTGATCAACGACGAACAAAAAGGTGATATTGTAATACACGACGGGATGGGAAATGCGCACGTAGATATCACGGCACAATCACTCATGGTGAAGGATGCCAACTACTCTTCAGGAACTTTCAACGATGCCACACCGGAACTGCAGGAATATCTCCGCTTTCACGGTCGCGATGCAACAGGATTGTTAGGCTTCAACAAGCAACTCCGATACAAAGAAGGAATACTCGAACAGGGAGAACTGGTTGCGGCAGTTGGAGTAGGGACGTGGAATTCTGCACGCGCGAAGAATCTCAATCTTCCGAACGAT
Organism: Flavobacteriales bacterium; assembly: GCA_040377305.1. GTDB lineage: Bacteria > Bacteroidota > Bacteroidia > Palsa-965 > Palsa-965. The sequence continues at coordinate 40,154 of JBEIPA010000033.1, forward strand.
AGGTTGCTCGTTCTTGGTCCGGATGAAAAAGGTAAGCTGTATATCACCGATGATCCGGGGTTGATCAAAGTGGACCAGCAGATAAATTAACAGCGTTTGATGCTCCACATTTTCAGATAAGGAAGGAACCCGTTGTCTGATAATCGTAAGGTTATAGAATAATCAGCTATGATGTTGTTGCAAATGCTACTCGCGAGCGGAAGTTCATTCCTGTTCTTCCTTGTACTTATTGGTGGGGTGGTCTTGATTATTTATGTATTCACCTATGACAGAATGCGGTCAGCGGTTAAGAATGTGTTCGCAAAAAATCCCTATAGCGATTTAGCGAAAGTGAAAAATGGGGAGTATGTGAAGATCAAAGGAACGGTATGGGATGGTGGCCGAAGAATAATTGCACCACTTTCAGAACGGACATGTGTTTATTGCCACATTGAAGTATTGCACAGAGTGGGCTCAGGAAGAACCAGGTACTGGGACACTTTGATGGAAGAGGAGATTATGGGTGATCTGATTCTGAAATCAGGTAATCACTTTGCGGTGATTCAGGGAGATTCTTTAATAACACATCTTGTGTTTGACAAAGTTTACACCACTGGTTTCCTGAATAGCGCGAAAGGAAATGTTGAACGTTTTCTCAAACAACATGGTCATGAGTTAACCGATTGGATTGGATTCAATCGCGAAATGGAATTAAAGGAAGGCATACTGCGTCGGGGCGAAGAGTTTGCTGTTACCGGCAGAGGACAATGGATTGCAGCATCTGAACTGAATTTTACGATTCCTGCGCAAAAGGTTTTCCTGATTACAGAGACTAAAGAAGATCGCGTTTTTCTCTCTGAAGATCCATCTTTGGTCAAACCAGAACTGTATAAGCCTAAGTAACACAGTTTTCCCCTGTTAACAATTCCTCCTGACTGCCTACCGACCAACTGCCCGACTGCCGACTGTTTAAGGTATCTTTGCGTACCGCATGTCCTTAAAAATCTCTTCGATCAACTCCGGTTCAAACGGAAATTGCTACTACATCGCTAATGATGAGGAAGCTGTATTAGTTGACGTAGGTATTTCCCTGAAAGAAATTGAACGTCGCATGTTGCGTATCGGACTGAATATGCAGAAAGTGAAAGCCATTTTCATTTCGCATGAACACATCGATCACGTGCGTGGAGTAGAAGGGACGTCGCGCCGTTATAAAATTCCCGTGTATATTTCTGAAGGAACATTACGAAATAGCCAGGTGAAGATTGACGCTGAACTTATTCGTTCGTTCGAAGCACACAAACCAATTGCAGTAGGAAACCTTTCTGTAATCGGATTCGGCAAACGACACGATGCAGCAGATCCTTACAGTTTTGTGATTGAAGGAAACGGTGTAACAATAGGAGTTTTCACCGACATCGGGTCTTGCTGTGAAAACGTTACGACCTACTTCAAATGTTGTCACGCAGCTTTTCTCGAATCAAATTACGACGATCAAATGCTTGCGAATGGCAGGTATCCAGCTTTTCTGAAGGAACGTATATCCGGAACTCATGGACATTTGTCGAATCAGCAGGCGCTCGATTTATTTCTGAATCACAAATCCGGTTACATGAGTCTCGTTATGCCGGCACATTTATCTCGAGACAACAACAACGCGAAACTCGTTCACGATTTGTTTACGCAACACGCAGGTAATACAAAGGTTGTTGTGGCTTCCCGTGATACCGCGACGCCAGTGTTTACAGTTACTGCTGAATCGGTCGACGGACAATTCAATGTTGATACTTCAGATAAACAGCAGTATTCACTGTTCTAGGTTGTGAATTAAGAAGGCGTTCTGCACTAGCCTTTTGTCTCAATCAATCTTCGGCCAGATAAAGTTCTTCCATTTCACCGTTCGCGGTAAATCGTCGCCCATGAGTTCTCCCCACGGTTTGAGTTGATCGACATTCTCCAGCGTTACTTTCAGCAAAGCCATTAACGGGATCGCGAGAAACATACCAGCTACTCCGGAGATAATTCCCCCTGCGATGACACCTGCGATGGAGAAGAATGCATTTATCCGTACCCGATGTCCAACCAATTTCGGTAGTAGAATATTGTTGTCTATAAACTGAACACATGCAAATCCTATAATCACAAATAGAATCTGTTGCGACTCTGCTCCGGTTGCAAGCGCGATGAGAATACCCATACTGCCTGCGATCATTATTCCTATATATGGAATCATGTTCAGCACTCCGGTAATCAATCCGATGAACACAAAATATTTTACTCCAACAATCCACATGGCTAAAGTCTGTAGCAACGAGACGGTCGCCATCTCCAGAAACAATCCGGCGATATAACCTTGCATTGCATATTTAGCTTCATAGATAATGGTGGCCATACGATCACGATTTTTCTCACCAAACACTTTGAGTAGAAAATTCAGAAACAAAACGCGATAGAACATCACGAGGAAAAGCAGGACCGGAACAACAACTGCAGCAGTGAAAAGTCCAGCTAACGTACTCATCGTGCTGGCTGCAACATTGCCGGGTCCATTAGTCGCCGCTTGCTCTGTAGCATTGTCAATATATTCTCTTTGAGTAGAGTATTCTATGCCTAAACTTTGTGAAAGCCAAACCTGAATGCGAATAAACTGGAATTGCAGATTTTGCTTCAGCTCCGGTAAATCGTTCATGAATCGGGTGAGCTGATAGGTTATGAAGAATATCAACGCAGCGATGAGGAACATGAAAAGGAAAACCGTAATAAGAATGGAAAGTACGCGAGGTATTTTCCATTTTGTATTCAGAAATTTTTCCACCGGACGCAGAACCACACCAAGTAGTATTGCAAATAGAACGGGAACAACCACAGCTTTACCAAGTACCATGAATGCGATTACTAACGCAATACACAGGAGAGCGATTGTGGCTTTTGTAACGATGTTTCTGTCGTTAAGCTCTGTTTTTAGCATAGATGTCAGTTATTCCCATATTGTTAGCCGCCGAAAACAAATCCAGCGGAGAATCCGAGTGTTCCTAAACGAAGCGCATCGCTCCGATCAGGATTTGAAATGCGATTGAATGTTGAAAGTCCCTGATCGTAAAACAAACCGAGGTGTAGTCGCGTAAGAAACAAACCTGCATTCACGCGCGCACCATAGTCAACTTTCTGCATGGAACTATACGCACCGCCTTGATCTGCAGGCGTCGCTTTAATGTTATCAAAAGAAATGGCTTCGTTGTAACCGAAATCTGTCCCTTCCTGGCGACCATAAACTCTGTTCCTCCCGCCGATACCGATTGACGCGTATGGACCAGCTCCAACGTACATTCCTGCAAATTCTCCTAAGCGAAGATTGAGGTTGAACGTTGCAGGTACTTCAAGGTAGAATGGATTCGTTTCGGAAATGAAATAGTCGCCTTGGCCGTTTACATCACCATAACTTACTCTTCCGCCTTTTCCTGTTACTTGAATTCCGGGTTGGAAACTGAAAATCAGGAATGGCAGATTTGCCATAACGCCTACATGGAACGACTGCAAGCTGGAATTGTTTTCCGGGCCTTTATTCGTGTTACTGATGTTGTTGATATTAACACCGCCGTGCACACCGATCACCCGCTGCGCGTAAGCTGCACTGAGTGCAAAAACTAACGCAATACTGAGTAATGTTTTCATCTTCACTGTGTATTTAAAATGATCTACACAGTGAATTCAAATCCCGTTCCGTATCCGTATTTGGTGGAATTCAGCCGATTGCACGTGTTTGAGCAAAAAAAATGTGGAGATCTCTCCACATTTTTTCTACACTTGTTGCGCTACATAATTTTGTACTGCTTGAGCTTATTATATAAAGTCTTGCGATCGATGTCCAGCATCTTGGCAGCTTTCGACTTGTTGTAATTCACTTGCTTGAGAATCTCGAGAATCTTTTCATACTCTGCATTAAGAGCTACAGACTTAAGCTTATTCGGCGATTCTTCATTCGCAAGATGCGCAGGTCCATCGAATGAGAATTTCTCCCCAAACGAAATTTCATGCGGCAGTGAATTCAAACGAACTTCATCTCCCGACGTAAGAAGCGCAACACGTTTTACCACATTGTTCAATTCACGAAGGTTTCCTGGCCAACGATATTTCTGGAACACAGCAATTACTTCGGGTGAAAAGCTGTTGATCTGTTTTCCAAGTTCAATACACGCTTTTTTCAGGAAGTGATTCGCAAACATCTCAACGTCTTTACCGCGCTCACGGAGCGGGTATAGGTTAATGCTAAACTCGTTGAAGCGGTGATACAAATCTTCGCGGAATTTCTTTCCGTCACTTAAGCGTTCATTCGATGCAACAAGAATTCGCACATCAATCTCAATTTCTTTCAGCCCGCCTAAGCGACGAACTTTTCTTTCCTGAATTACGCGCAGAAGTGCAACCTGTGTATCGTATGGAAGATTCGCAACCTCATCGAGGAAAATCGTTCCTCCGTTTGCAGATTCGAAGTGTCCGATTTTCTGAGTAAGAGCACCGGTAAAGGCGCCTTTCTCGTGACCAAACAATTCACTTCCCGCAAGTTCTTTCGTTAACGCACCGCAGTCAACCGCAATAAACGGTTTTGTGCGACGTGAACTGTTCATGTGGATTGCATGTGCAATGGATTCCTTGCCCGTACCGCTTTCACCATAAATAATAACACTGTATGGTGTAGGCGCAACGAGCATGATCTGACGATCAATTTCTTTCGCTTGCGGACTGATACCGGTAATGTAATCCGGGTCGATGTTCGCAGCACCACTAAGTCCTTTCGCAGGAGTAGTTACGCCGGAAATACTTTCTTTTCCGGAACGTACATCATCCGTTTTATTGAGCGCTTTCTCCACGAGCATCAGAATTTCATCGGGAAGCAAAGGCTTCGTAATGTAATCGTATGCGCCCATCTTGATTACATCAACAGCGATTTTCACATCAGAGTAACCTGTTATGATAATTACCTGTGATGTAGGATCTTTTTCTTTAACCGCTTTCAGTATTTCGCGACCATCGCTATGGCCTAAACGAAAATCGGATAACACCAGGTCAAATGTGGTGTTCTTAATCAATCCGAATGCGGTGGATGGATTGTACGCTGTTTTCACAGCATAGCCGTGTTTGGATAAGAACCTGTCTAAAAGGTTACATATATCCATATCATCGTCAATGACCAAAATCTTTTGCATAATCGAGTGATTAAAAGGTCAATGATTTCCAACAAATGCGAGAGGAATTGCCAGGCCTCATTAGGTTTGAGTTTTATAAAAGTACGTCAAATAATACTATTTGGTTGCACTTTCTTTGGTGTTTTCAGTATAAAGTGATCAGCTACTTTCTTTAGTATAATACTGATCAGGTAATTTTTCAATCCACGGTTTTTTCGAAATACAATCCGATCGATTAGCGCATGTGCGCCCATATCTGCAGCTGCTTGCGCGATTCCCATTTGAAGATCGGGTTGATCACGAATATCTTTCAAAGCATTGCGTATCATGTTCGACGCACGTAACGACTGGTGTACTTCTGACAGATCGACTTTAAGTTGTTGTTCCTTTTCGTCCATCCGCGTATTCAAGTAGCTTATTCTCGCTTTAAGCTGCTTTCTTGTGTTGATCCTGCTTGTCATGTTCTTCTTTCTCCTCTTTCTCTTCCTCTTCATCATTCGCTACGCGATCAATAAAGAGATTCATTAAAGGTGTTTGCAGCAGTTTGTTTCGGACAAGAATCAGTACGATTGCTACGAATCCGTATCCACCTGCAACGATCAAAAAACCTAACCAGGTTTCACCTAACGCTTTTCCAATTCCGTAAGCAGCGGCTATAGTTAGCATGACGACACAAATGATTCCAAGGAATCCGATAATGCCCCATGTAATTGCAGCCGATGCTGTACCGAATAGTTTATCCCACATCTTTAGTTCAAATAGTTCCCTTCTTATTCCGATGTATTCTTTCAAATGATCGGAAAGCTGACCTATTTCTGTTTGTGGATCTTCAATATGTTCGTCGGGTGTCATGATGGTTATTTCGCAGATGCGCGTTTAGAAGACGCTTTGCGGTTGTTCATCTTTGAACGCACGGATTTTTTCGCAACACTAGTCTTTTTCGCGACTGCTTTTTTCACAGATCCGGTCTTTTTAGCGATAGCCTTTTTAGCATCGGATACTTTCGCGCTTACTGCTTTTTTAACAGCCCCATTACCGGTCGCTGCCTTTTTGCCTTCAACACCAACTGCGCGACCTGCACTTCGGATTGCACCACTCACTTTACGGTGTGCAGATTCTTCGGCCGCAAGCGTTGCATCCACAGCGCTCTTAGCACGTGAACGGATCGCCTTCTTAACATCTTCAACTTTTTCACGAATGGTTTTCTTCGCGCTGTCAATTTCGCCGTTCGCAGACTTTTTCATACTGTCGACCATTTTCTTTCCTTTACCTGCAAGTTTCTTTACTGTGCGGGAGCCCTTATCTGGTGCCAAGAGTATTCCGGTTGCAACACCGGCACCTCCAACTAGTGCTAATAATTTCTTATTCATGGTTCATAGGTTTTGATACTGTATACTACAAGATTGTGCCACGGTAATTAACTCTACAGTTTTCAGTTGGGTAGCGCCCCATTTCTGAAATTTGGGAACTTCTCAAATTGTGGAAATAATTACCCAAAATGAGGAGTGAATGGCCCAGGTCACACTCTTTCCACATAAAAAAATCCCAGCCATTGTAGGTGACCGGGATTTTTCAGACATCAATATTTTCACATTGGACCTCTTCCGCGGATAAGCCGAAGCAGAATTGCAACCACGGCTATCACTAAAAGCACGTGAATGATTCCGCTCGTGCTGTATGCAAAAAATCCAATTGCCCAGGCAATGATCAGAACCACTGCAATGATGTATAAAAGGTTGCTCATAGCGTTACGTTTTTTTATTTGTTCACACTGAAGAAATATTTATGCCACCTTGCGTTACACATCCTTCGTTGGTTTCGTGTCTTTCTCAATTTCTGTATTTGATGAAACTTCTATGATGCGTTTCTCTACCCAGACGGCATATTTATTCGGTTGAATTTTTCTACCCTTAAGCTTGATCCACGCTTGAGTCATTTCCGCCCCGAGATAGAGTATGATTGAGGAATAATATACCCAAAGTAGGATGATAATTACCGCACCGGCAGATCCGTACATACTGATAATAGTGCTTTGACTCAGAATATATTCAATCACATATTTCCCGGCCATGAACAAAGCGGTTGTGATCGTTGCACTGAAGAAAATATCTCTCCAATGAATCTTTGCATCGGGCAATATTTTGAAGATCGTTCCGAACAATAAGATAAGCACAAGGGCCATCACGATTTGATTCACCACGTAGTATAGCTGCATTGGAATCCAGGGCAAATTATTTTGTACGTTATCCGTAAGACTAGAAATCAAAGCATTTGCGATGAGAGACACGACAAATATGAATCCCAGTGAGAGTATAATGGAGAATGATAGCATGCGATTAATAAAGATCTTAAGAAGGCCTGTTCGTGGTTTTGTCTGCAGTCCCCAAATAGTATTCAGTGAATCCTGTATTTCCCCGAATACTCCGGTTGCACTGATAGCAAGCACTACTACTCCCAACACCTTCGTCCAAAATGAAGTGTAATCAAATTTGGTATGAATAAGGATTTCCTGAATTTGTTTAGCCGCCTCCGGACCTAATACAGCAGTCATCTGTACGAGAAGGTCTGATTCTATGCGCGATGGTGTATAGAACACCGAGCAAATCCACAATACAATGATCATCAAAGCAGGTAAGGCGATCAAGGTGCTGAACGCAAGTGCAGCGGCAAGCCTGAGAACTTTGTCTGCATTAAACCCGTGTGCTGTTTCAGTAATGAACTCTGTGGCGCGGTTTTGCGGAATCTTGAATTTCATGAATTTCGTTTCACACGTCATGTCAAAAACAGTTCCCCTTTTGGCACGGTTTTGAACTCCCTATGATATTAACCAGTTATTATTCAAGGTATTTATCATGGAACCGAAGACTACCAGTAACCCTCCCGATCGCATTATTCGTCGCAAAAGGAAGTGGAAGATTATACTTATTGTACTTGGAGTACTTATCTGTGTGCGTATTGCGCTTCCGTATGTAATCCTTCACTACGCAAATAAGAAACTTGCAACATTAGATGGATATTATGGACATATCGATGATATTGATCTGAATCTGTATCGTGGTGCGTATGTGATCAACGACATCTTTATAAATAATGTAGAAGACGATGACACCTCAGAATACTTTAAATGTCCACGCATAGATTTATCTGTAGAATGGGATGCCATTCTTAATGGGAAGATTGTCGGTGAAGTGGAATTCGAAAAGCCGGTCATCAATTATACGATGGGTAAAGAAATCGGAAAAGGCGAGATCAAAGACGATTCAGCCAATTTCATTCAACTCATTAAGGATTTTATGCCACTTGAAATAAACAGGTTCGCTGTTAGTGATGGAGAAATTCACTATGTAGATCCCACTAAAGGACCAGGTATTGATATTCCGATGACTGCAGTTAATATTGAAGGAACTGGTCTGACAAATGAACCGGATTCAGGAGTAGTGCTTCCGGCCAATATCAAAATGGACGCTTCGCTATATAATGGAAAGCTAACTATTCTGACGAAGCTTGATCCATTGAATGCAATGCCGACGTTTGATCTTAATGCTACGCTTACTAATACAGACCTTACCAATTTCAACACACTTTTCAATGCATACAGCAAGTTTGATGTGGAGCAGGGAAGTATGGGATTGTATTGTGAAGTTGCGGCGCGTGATGGAGCATTTACGGGATATGTTAAACCGCTGATGACTGATGTGAAAATTTTGCGGTTGTCTTCGGAGGAAGGCGGAGTAGCGCAGATCGTTTGGGAAGCCTTTCTCGGTGGAGTTGTCGAAGTTTTTGAGAATCAACCAAAAGATCAGTTCGCAACGAAAGTGCAGTTCGATGGCAAATTTAAAGATCCGAAAGTGGACGTCGTTAAGGCAATTTTCGCCGTACTGCGCAATGCATTTGTAGAAGCACTCAAACCTTCATTGGACAATGATGTGAATATTGAAACTGTCGGTGAACCGGATAAGGATAAAGAGAAGAAAGGGTTGTTCGATCGTCTTTTCAACGGAGATGATAAAAAGAAAAAGAAAAGGAAGAATAAATAGTTATGGCACGTAAAGGACGAATCTTTCTTATTTCTTTAGCACTACTGATTATCGCCTTCGTAATTTTCCGGAAGCCTATATTACGGGCTACCATGCCTGTGGTGGAAGAAGTGACATTGGCTGAAGTGTCAATCGTAAACGATAGTGCATTTGTTAATCTGTCGCTGATTGTTCGCAACAGAGGAGTTTGGCGGATCGAGCTAAAGAGCGTGGACATTGGCGTATTCGACGACACCCTTCAGATATTTTCTTATAAAAGCGATACGCTAAGAATTCTAGAGCGTAATCAGGTTTTAAAAGAACAATTGTACTGTAAAATTCCCTTTAAAGATGTACTGAAAAAGATCAGGGAACATCAAGGGCAAGACACGATTGGACTGCATTTGAAAGGTGTTTTGGTCTTTTCAACTTTTCTTGGGGAATCCAGTACCGTAATTGATAAAGTCATTCCTGTTAACGTTCCGATTCCGCCGCAAGTACATGTACGTGGCATTGAGTATCTGGGAAGAGAAGACGGTGATTATAACCTGATGTTCTCACTGACATTAAAGAATGAAAATGCTCGCGAAATTGAACTGGAAGATGTGAATTATCAATTACACGCCGGAACTAACATCGACTTAACCGGGCATCTCAACGACATTTCCATAGCTGCACGCGACTCCACTCAACTTAAAGTACCGGCCGTAATGCACATTGGTAGTGGCTTAAAGGTTATTTCTCAGATTATTTTTGATAACGATCGGATGCCATATAGCTTTGTGATGACAGGCACGATTGTTACTTTAACCGGAATGGTTCATGAAGATGTGCCTATGAAAGTTACTTCGACGGGTCAGTTGGAGTTATACAACGAGAATAAAAAGGAAAAAACAAAATTTACATTTAGAAAAAAGAATCGCTGATACATATGTCCAACGCACCTAAAGGAGTCATTAGCTTACTGATATTCGGAAATGCAGATTTTCCTGTGCTTCCGGCGCCGTTTCAGTGCATGATTCATTCAACATTAAAAGGAGCTGGCGATTACATTGCAAAAGTTCCTGTGGAAGTAATTTTTGTGGGAGTGTCGGAATCAGAACCTTCACTTTCGAATAATCTGAAACGATTTGCCAAGCTATCACCAACATCGGCGCTCGTTGCACTGGTCAAAGATTTTCCGGAAGCAGATGTAGCGTTCTGCGAAGGCGCTGCCGATTGTATTTTGGTTGATCGCTTAACTGCCGAGATTGCTTCAGAGAAAGCATGTTTTGCTATTGCTCGCATGCGTTATCTCAAGCACGGTGGCGAACATCACTTGTATACATACAGTGATCTTGCTGCAATTGCCCGTGTATTGTCTCACGATATCAGAAATTCATTGTCTGGAATTGTATTAAGTATTGAACCGATCAAACAAGCTTGCGCCAAAGACGAAGATGCATTGTCGTATATCGACATTCTCGAACGTTCGGCAACAAAACTCAACCAGGTTGTGAACCGTTTTTCGCTGGCAACCGGTAATATCGCAGTCAAAGCAACCGAACAGGATTTCAATGAAATTGTGCGTAATGCACTCACCTTATTGCTGCCCAACTCTACCAAGGACGCGAAGCTCATTACAAAATATGCTGAACAGAGTACGTTCCTTTCTCTTGACAAAGAAAAAATACCAACTGCAATAGCCAATCTGATTTCTAATGCAGTCGACGCAATTGAAGGACATCCTAGCGCAGAGATCCGGATTTCTACTTCCGTCGACAGCGAAGCAGCAACACTTACGATTCGTGATAATGGTCATGGAATAGACTATACAACGCTGCAGAATATTTTCCGTCCATTCTTCACCACACAACCCGGTAAAGCAGGTTTAGGATTGCCCATTGCTTACAGCATCATCAGTGCTCACGGTGGTACGCTTCGAATTAACAGCGACAGTGGCGGCGGTACCGAAGTCATTTGTCGTTTCCCTCTTAAAAAGTAGTTGTCATTGCCTTCTTGATTAATTTTCAATTCAAGACGACAATCACTTTGTTTTTCATAATTGGACAACAGGTCTTAAAACGAAAAAGTAGGCAAATCGTATTGCTACAATTTGCCTACTCTATTACTATTCTACTTAAAACCTTCTAAGCGCGATCACGCATAGACTTAATCAAATCATGTCCTTCCTGCAACGCCATTCTCTGTTGGCGAATAATAGCAAGTACATCTGATGGAATATCTTCTGTATCGGCGAGCACATCGTCGTAAGTTTTCTTAGCAACGTCTTCTCCGAATTCACAAGAGTTCAACACTGCTTTGCGGTTATTTCCAGAAAGTGCAGCTTTCATATCCATCCAGACACGATATAGTTTGCCGGATAGCTTTGTTTTTTCTTCATCAGGAAGTTTGTCCCAATCACCAATGAAATCTTTCAGTTGGTTCGAGAATGTTTTGCTCTGTGTGCTGAATCGCGTGAAGATGATACGAAGATCATTGTCCTTAGCTTCATCTGCAGCAGTGGCATATCCTTCAGTGCGGTCGTGGTTGATGATGATCAACTCACGAATTACTTTGTCGGATTTTTCAGTTGTCGTTTTCATTGTATAATTTTATTTTAGTGAGTAAACAAAAAAAACTACCCACCTCAACGTCTGGAGAGAGGCGGGCAGTAAAGAGGACCTACTGAAGAGTAAGTTCCTGCATTAAGTTTTCCCCGCCTTGTACCTGAACAACACCTTCACCGTGGTAAGGAATGTTGTTGATAGTAATATCGGCGCGGTAATAATAATTGTCCTGATTCAATAAGCCAAAGTCAACTTTACCGTTCGCGTCTGTAATGCGTGTTGCGAGGTACGTACCGCTGTTCAGCTCCTGCTGTGTCAACGCTACAGAAATTGTTACACCCTGAATATCTGCATTTGATCCGTTAACTACGTGAAATGCAAGACCGCCTCTATAAGACAGGTTAGGTGAAGTTGATGAGCCTGTTTCGTCAATGTCGTTCTTCTGACAACTTTGAAGCGTTGCCATACTGCACAACACAAGGACGCATGCAAAAAATTTGAAGAGTTTCATGGTTTTGTGTTTTTGGTTCTGTTAGATAGTGTTAGGATTTTACTCCTGATACGGCTTTTTGCCACATCCTCAATTTCAATTGATGAACCACTTCGACCGAACGACAGATTTTCGCGATTGCTGTTGGCTATCATTCGATTTTATAGTCATGCAGCAAGACAGAGGGAGGAAAAATCACCACACTTTGAGTAGTGAAGGCAACCTTTATTGACTAGTTGACTGGAATTACCGAAGTAGAAGTTTGCGGAATTGTTTTTGCGTATGCTGTATAAACAATATCACCTATGAAAAGTTCAAGTAAAAAAATGGAAACCGTGTCGGAGTATATCAATTGGGCACGTACTGAAGGATATGATATGGATTTCAATGTCTGCGATAAGAAAATTTGCTCTACTGACGATCCGAAGAAAACCTATCTGTCAAAAGATGCGAAGATCGTTGGCTTCTCTCGTTTCGAAGGAGACAGTGACCCTGGCGATAACTCAATCGTTTACATGATTGAAACCAGCGATGGTAAAAAAGGAACTCTGGTTGATGGCTATGGCCCGACTGCAGATCCTGACATGGCGAATTTCCTTAAGAGTATTTACCAGGACATTCGCTACAACCCTGAATCGCAGAATGGCGCTGTGTAAAGAGTTTGTAGTAGAGTTCCTAATCAAAAATGAGCATCCATACCAGATGCTCATTTTTATTTCCTGCTAGGTGTTAATGAAAATGGACATCAGTTACGATGTCCATTTAATTGTACTTAACAGATGATGCGTGGTCATTATTCCCTAAGGGCATTTCACCACTTCAGGCTGTTGTGTTATGCCGACTTACGGTGATCTTCGTTTCCTTCTGAGAACTCATCATCACCCTTCGACTCACCAGTAATTCCCTGATCATCGATGTCTTGTTCTTCGAGAGATCCGATTTCCTCATCCGAGTTTTTTTCTCCCTGTGCAGGGTTTCTCTTCATGTCCGGATTTTTCTGATTGGTGTCTTTACTCAAAGGACCTTTTTCAGTTTCAGGTTTTGTTGGATCTGGATCGTTCTTTTTTTCAGGTGTTGTCGGATCTGGATTCTTCCAAGCTTCATCGTGTTTTGGTTTCGATTCACCAAATTTGTTTCCATCAGGATTTTTTTCTGTGCCCGTGTTCTTCCCGGTATTGACCTCAGTATTTTTATCGTTACCTGAGTTTTTGCCTGTATTACCGCCGGAATTCTGTCCTGGATTTTTCTGATCTTTCATGATTGTCGTTTTTTAATTGTGTGAACAATCAGAATAACGAAATTTCGTGCCCCAATTTTATCTCCACTCAGAATCAGCAGAGTTAGGTTTATTAACACATGGTAGGAGTGGAGTGAATTCTACAAAATAGCCGCAGCATTTCCCGCAGTAACAAAGAATTAGTTCGGCAACGACTATTTTGGAATGGTCGTTATTCGAATGCCGGATCAGCACATCAGTTCACTCGTGATTGTAATAGAAAGTCAAGGCCTTACTCGGACATTGTTCCACCTGTTGAACGATTCTTTCGGTGCTCGCACCTTCGGGTTTTATCCATGGTTTCTCCATCGGATTAAAAACATCAATCAATCCTCCATGTCCTTTCCAGCATTTAGTCGAATGCGTACACATTGCAGGTTTCCAAACTATCGTGATTTCTCCGTTCGTGTATTTCTTGATGATGTTTTCCATGTACGCAATCTAGCAAAAATCTCTACTATACTCTGCGTAGGAGCCTTCACTAAGCTTTCCACGCAGGGCGATTCTGTGGAGTATAACTGGCACGTCTTTTTCAAAGCAATTGTCAACACCGCCATTGGCAAATAGGTTCTTGTTCTCAATTTTGTGGAATTCGGCAATATCCCATCAAAATATGCCTATTCTAAAGGGTCGGACGGTTAGGAATTGACTCTGTAATTTTCAACCTTTACATACATTAGAAACCAAACGCAATCTCATGAAGAAAATCTTTACACTCGCAATCCTTTTGTCCGGAGTAATGCTGAATGCACAGTATTACTACAACGACTACTCAACTGCTCTTGCAAATCCGGGCGGACTAAACGCTGATGCTGAATATCCATCTGGTGGCGGACTCGATCCGGCTTGGGTGCAGGTTCACGCAGGTGGTGCTGCTCCATCGTGGTCAGCTAACCAGACAATTCCGTTCGCATTTGACTTCAATGGCAGTCCTGTAACGCAGTACAAAATTTCTAACTCGGGTACGCTTACGTTCGACGTTGCAACTGCAGTTGCGGCTCCGGCATTCGCTTCGGTTGCTCTCCCATCTGCTACAATCCCTGATATGTCTGTTGTGATCAGCGGACTTTCCGGCACGGGTGCGAATGACTTTGTGATGAAGAAGAACTTCGGTTCAGCTCCTAACCGTCAGCACTGGTTGTTTTTCACATCTTACACAACTTCTACGGGTTACACGTACTGGTCAATAATGCTTGAAGAAACTACAAACAGAATTTATGTAGTTGATCAGCGTTCAAGTGTTCAGATGACGAACCTTGCGATCGGAATTCAGACGAACTCTTCAACGGCTTATGCATTGAATGGTGGTACTAACAATGTAAGCTCAGTTGCTGGTGCAGATCCACTTCAGGGTGACAACGGTTACTACGAATTTGTTCCGGGGACCCGCCCATCGAATGATATGGCTGCTATTTCAGAAACAAACGGCACGTATCTCATCTTAAGTCAGGCCCCATTCAGTATCAACACGTACTTCCGTTCATTTGGTTCTTCTAACGTAACTTCTTACGACATGAACTACTCTGTAAACGGTGGTCCTGCTGTTACCGGAAACATTTCAAGCGTAAACATTGCAACTCAGGGCGGAACTAACGCAACACATCCTACAGGTTGGAATCCAGCGGTAAGTGGAGCATACAACTTTCAGGTGTGGGCAAGCAACATCAATGGAAATACAGACGGCGACAACTCAAACGATACGCTTTCATTTCTCGTAACGGTTGTTGATACCCTGGTTCCGCGAGTGACACTCCTTGAAGTGTTCACATCATCAACTTGCGTTCCTTGCGTTGCAGGTAATGCGAACATGGACAATAACGTTGTGCCGAATCTGTCACCGAACGAGTATACAATCATCAAGTATCAGCAGGATTTCCCTGGAGTTGGTGACCCATACAATACGACGGAGTCTGTTAACCGTCGTCTCGATTATGGTATCAATTCAATTCCACGTATGGAAATTGATGGTCAGTGGGATTTGAATGCGTCGCAGTTTACGGTGCCGGTATTTAATTCGTATCAGGATGTTCCTGCTTTCATGGAGATTGCAATTGGTACCGCGTATTATAGTGGAAACAATGTTACGATAGGCGCACAAATATTGCCTCTTATTAATTACTCTGGTAATACGTACGCGTATCACGTAGTTGTAATAGAGAACATGACTACAGGTAATGTTGCTTCGAACGGTGAAACTTCTTTCAATCAGGTAATGATGAATATGCACCCGAATGAAAACGGAACTGCAGTTACTTCATTAGTTGCAAATACACCAATCAACGTCAACTTCACAATCCCGATGGGTGCTACTAACGTTGAGCAGATGTCTGATCTGAAAGTGGTTATTTTCGTTCAGAACACAGCTACAATGGAAGTTCTTCAGAGCGCGTGGATGGACATCACTCCTAATTCAGTTGCAGACATTGATGCTAACGGTAACGGTATCACTAAAATGTATCCAAACCCTGCATCTGAAAACGTAACGATGGAGTATCAGGTTGGTCAAAGCCAGGAAGTAAGCTGGACAATGACAAACGCACTTGGCGAAACTGTTCTTCAGAACCAGAACGTACAAGCAACACAAGGTGCTAATCAAATCAACATCGGCACTGCAGGACTTGCAACAGGTGTTTACTTCATGAACCTTACAACCAGCGAAGGAGTATTTACTCAGCGCGTTGTAATTGCGGAGTAGTCGAAGATAGATAATAGAATAAATATAAAGCCCCGATAGCACTTGCTGTCGGGGCTTTCTTTTTTTTATCCTATCATCCTATCATCCTATCATCCTATCATCCTATCATCCTATCATCCTATCATCCTATCATCCTATCATCCTATCATCCTATCATCCTATCATCCTATCATCCTA
>JBEIPA010000012.1:0-167262 GCA_040377305.1 Flavobacteriales bacterium
AAACCCGGGTGGTGGTTGTCGCCCCCCCCCCCCCCCGCCTGGGGCGGCCCTACCCCCACACCCCCCCCCCCCCCCCCCCCCCCCCCCCTTTTTTTGCCCCCCCCACCGGGCCCCCAAAAAAACGGGCGGGGGGGAGACTCCCTGTAGGTTACTTGTTAGGAATATGCGACGCCACAGCGTCGTTTGTGTAGCATTCACAGTATTGACCCTTGTATTTTACTGTCTAATCATCAATCGGGTCTTCGAATAAATAGTCCGGGTTGAATTCCACTTTATACTCCTCAAGGAATTTCAAGTATTCTTCACGAAACGAAACTGAGCGATGATGCTCTTTTTGATTCATGACGTAGTTTGCAATCATTTTTACCTGGTCTTCGTGATAAGAGAATGCGCCATAACCTTCTTGCCACTGAAATCTTCCTTTTACAAAGTTCTTTGCTTTTATAAATTCTGTAGAAGACTTTTTTACTTCCCGAACCAGATCCGAGAGTCCTTCAGTTGGCCGATATCCAATGAAAATGTGAATATGATCAGGCATCCCGTTAATCGCAAGTAATTTGTGTCCACGCTTTTCAATAATTCCGGTAATGTATTTGAACAGTTCATCTTCCCAGGAAGAACTGATTAAACCCTGTCTGTACTTTACACCGAATACAATCTGAACCTGAATTTTCACATAAGTGTTTGCCATTTGAGAGTGGTTTAGGTGCTAATCTATTAAAAGTTTATATGGGCTCTCAGCCAATACACAACAAAAAATCCCGGCTCTCACCGGGATTTCAGGATTTTATAATACAATCAATTACGCCTGTGCAAGCGTTGCGTTATGCGTGATAGTAGTTGAAGATAGTGTCTGTGAAATCGGGCAGGTCTTAGCTGCTGTTTCAACACACTCTTCGAATTTCGCACTGTCAATGTTTGGAACTTTTGCAGTAACCGTCAGGTTGGAAGCTTCGATCAAACCTTTTTCACGGTTCAATGTTACTTCGCATTGTGTGTCGATAGAATCGGGAGTAAATCCTGCTGCTCCAAGTACGAAAGTAAGTTTCATCGTGAAGCATCCTGCGTGGGCTGCTGCGATAAGCTCTTCCGGATTTGTTCCAACACCTTCTTCAAAGCGGGTTGAGAACGAATATTGAGCTTGGTTAAGGACTGTTGATTGAGTAGATACATGGCCTTTTCCTTCTTTGCCTGATCCTTCCCAGTGTGCTGATGCTTTACGTTTCATAATAATTTTGGTTTTAAGAATTCGGTATTATGGAACCGCTCCGAATAAACCTTTGGAAAAACGGTTTCATAGTGTGTGTAATTAAGTGGTACTAAGTTAATGCGAATAGCGACTTTATTGCATTTTTTTGCTGTTAAGTCCCAGTATTAGTAAAAGGAATGTAGACAATGAAAGGGATAAAGTTCCGCTATACGTGGTATTCATTATAACAACCACTGTTACCAGAAACATCAGTATGAGAATATACAATCCCCATAGCTGCATTTTCCAAATACCAATATATGCAACAAGGTTGGCAGCGGCACCGACAACGAGAAATAGAATATCCCAGGTAACAACTTCTACACGCACAAACTGAACTAAGCCGACCATCAAAGAAATCGTCGAGCCAATTAGTCCGAGAATGCAAATAACAGTCACGATTAACGGACGAACTGCAGGTTCTTTTGGCTGTGGAGGGGGTGCTGCGCTATACGCAAACATTTCACCTCCAGAATAGTTTGTGGTCGAAAAATATTGTGTTTTTGTTTCTTCGTTGTCGTCCGGGTGTTCCATTTCTATACAGTCAAGTCACGATGCCTATGTCCAATCGCTATTCTGCAAAGTTACGTACAACTTTTTATACGGTGATTTCGATCGTGCAAATGTCGCCGACTTGTTCTGAATCCCCTTTCCATCCGACGGATATTTGATTAATAATTAAGAGACCCTCATCAGAGGGAAAACGGGAGAAATAAGGAGTTCATGCATGATTGGGTCATGATTGAGCACAAAAAAAGGAAATCAGGGTGCTGTGCGCGACCCTGATTTCCTCATTTGGATATGTTGCTGTTTTACTCCTTTTGACAAGCTTTGAGCAGATTAATCACCTCGTCCCGGGTTTTCTTAAGACGTTGCTCAAGACGTGCAATTAACTCGTTCTCTTTTCCTGCTTCAAAAGTTAAGTCTTCATCGGTCAGATCAACGTATTTTAATTGCAGTTCCTTCGTTTGATTCGACCAGTTGCCGAACAGCTTTGGAGTGGTTTCGTTCCTACGTGTCATATTGAGCAGTGTGATGTTCATGTATTAAAAATGGAAGGCTATACCAATCATAGATTGTCCTGTAGACAAGTCAAGGTAGATTCCTACGTTTTCTGATGCATGGAATTCTGTTCCAATGTGACCGTCCAGGTAAAGCCCGCTTGAGCTATGTGAGATATTGGTTTCCCCGCTGTAACCATCTTCCCAAACTGTTTTACGGATAGCAAAACCAAGTGATGCTGCCAGATAGAAATCCCAACGAGAGTTGGCTCCGAGCAGTTGGTCAAAGTAATAGGTGCCTTTAACTCCAACAGGAATTACAGTTGTACGGTAATAGTAGTCTCTGTATGGATGGTTCGGGCTTCCCCAGTGGTGATACTTGCGGTACGAGTACACCGTAATGAATGGCGCAAGTGTGAAGTTTCGTGCAACGTTCAACTCGTAGTCGGCGTGAACAACGGGCATTGTTTGTCCTACGTAGCCGTAGTAACCAATACCAAGTCCAATGTTCAACGTGTTACCGTATGATTCTCCGGTATTTTCCTGCGCTTCTGCGACAGTAAACAAGGAGAGACAAAGTGCAATTGTAAGCGTAATATTTTTCATTTGAGGGTAGATTGATTGTGGTTAAAATAGTATTTGTTAGATCTGGAATCCAACTGTGAATTGAATCCATTTGTTCTTGTAGCGTGGAGTAGATGAACTTCCGTCGCCATGGTTCGTCTGGAAATCCCAACCCATGCGACCTGATATAACTACTTGTTTGATGATAATGTCGCCACCGGTTACGAAGCCGAGCACATTTTTACGCACGTTGTCGTTATTAAACTCCTGCTCGTGTGCAGTTGTGTTAGATCCCGACGTGAATGTGTTTTTCTGGTGAATGAGGTAGGAGTACTGCGGTCCTGCAACAACTGTAAAAAATTCAGTGGGCTTAATTTGAAATTGCAACGGAATATCAAGATGCGTTGTTGTTTTCGTGTATGAGTATGGAGTTCCGAACATAGTTCCTCCACCTTGAAAACCTTTTTGTGAGACGAGTAGTTCGGGTTGAATACCCATGAATCGTCCAACCGGAATTCCGAAGTAAACTCCGCCGGCGAAACCAACGCGTGCGTCAGCTTCAAAATCCTCTCCTTGTTCATCCCATACATTGGAATAGTTAATGCCGGCTTTAACGCCGAAGCGGAATTGTTCACGCGGATCATCCGTGTCCTGTGCTATTGTTACTGATGACATTGTGCACGTAACAAACAGTGTTGCTATGATTAGATTGAAATGTTTCATGATTGGGTAGTATTAGTCTGTGTATTTCTTTAACGCAACAAAGGTGACTCATCTGGTCACCTTTGTTGTTGCGTAAAAAAAGTGTTTGTTTGTGAGATTCACACTCACCATTTACCTGTGATTACAGACCGGTTTTGTCAATTGTAAATTTTCTAAGCATTGTCTGAAGTGACTGATAATGCTTCTGAAGTTTGAGTATGTCCGAGACCGAGTTAGGTTCATCTGATTTCGTAACTGGATTAACAGCGAGGTAAGCAGAGAGTTGGGGGAAATCTTTGTGAATTCTTGTAGTGATTGCTACAATCTTATCATTGATAACTGATTCGCTTTCCATCAACGGGAATTTACAACAGAATGATCAGAAGCAGGATAATAATGATGAGCGCACCAACCGAAATGTAAATTCCGCCACTGCCATCGCGCAGGCTTGTCTTGATGGTACGGGATTCTTCGCGTAGGTCTTTTTTCTCCTGGAATGTCATGGTTGACTTATCCATTGTTTCAATTTCGTGTAGCCTTTGAACCTGCAAAACGTTTTCAGAATTCGACGGTAGCACGGTGGTCGGATTAGCTGTTGCTGCACTTAGTTGATTGGTAGTGACTGAAACGATAACTAAGCTTGCAAAAGTATATAATAGAAATTTTTTCATAGTTTGAGTTTTTTGAATTTGGGTAAACGTATAGAAGTTTTTTTGTTTTGATTTTGGCACTGAAAAATTATGGAGCTGCAATAATAGCAGCCAGTTCTTCTTTCGTTTTGCCAAGCTTATTCTGGAGTTTCGTAAGTATTTCCTCGCTGTCGATTTTCGCTGACAGGGGCATGTTTGTGGTTAGGAGTACAAACTGTTGTTTCAGCTTTCCTTTCGTCTCATTCCATTTGCTGTTTGAATCGCTTGGGTTCTTCATCTTAAATTGTTTTTGTTTTTACTACGTAATCTGTTCTGGTCAATGAGATGTGTGGCAAAAGTCATTGGCAATGGGAACTTTTTTGGTTGTATGTTGGTTAAAGCAACAGTACCCTACGAATTTCGGGGGATGCGACCCATAGCGTGTTGCGTAACTTCTTAGATTGCTTGCAAGATTAACTGAAACGCAAGTTGGGTAAAACCAAAAGGAGGAGGGCAATTATCACGCTCCTTTGGATGGTGGTCATCCTGTTTAGTTTCTGACGATAGTGTTGCCAGCCATTGTAACGTTACCGGAACGTGCCAATGCCCGTCCATCCAGTCTGGCACCTGTATTGAAGGTGATTGACTGCATGGCCATTATCGTGCCTTTGAATACGCTGGTCGTCCCGAATGTTGCCGAGCTTCCAACTTGCCAGAAGATATTTGAGGCGAGGGCACCATTGGCAAGGATGACTTTACGGCCAGAGGTAACGGTAAGCGAAGACGCAATCTGAATTATGAAGACTGCGTTTGCATCGCCACGTGCATCAAATGTCAAATCTCCTGAGGAAAGCGACAAAGATGACGTTGACTTATACAATCCTGGGGTGAGTCTTAGGCCTCCGATATTTCCGGATAGAGTGACCATATCTGTTGCGGTTCGGCCTGCGGCATCATTGTAAGCAGCAGTCAGATCAAGTTTTGCCTGATTTGCAATTGCATCATTGATGTGAAGCGTGCCAACGAGAATTCCGGGAGGAAATCCGCCCACAGATGTTCCGGGACTCAGGCCCATATCACCTGTAACAGTGGTTGAGCCGGTATTGGTAATAGAAGAACCGGCAAGTATTGCAAGCGATGACGCGCCTGCGAGCGGAACCGTTGAGTGAACAGTGGTTTGTAGTGTGACTGAATTCGTTCCTGCAGGCGTTGGGTCGTCTTTCTTACAGGCAACGGATAATACAACTGCTGCGATTGCCAGAGTTGAAATGAGTTTCGATGTTTTCATGTTTTCTTTGTTAAGCAGTATCGGATTTTGCCGGATGTCCGGAGATACTGAAACAAAGATGTGCGTGATCCAGCGGTTAAATGTTATGTATAAACATGGTTGACTTACGTAATTAAATCGTCCCTGTTCACATACGGTCTACATACCACTTCAGGTTTTTCTCCATCGCCTGGAATTCGAAAGCGGAGGTGATAATTTTGTCGAGACGAATAAAAGCAGTTTCATTTTTCACCACATAATCGTGTGCTTTATGGTGCATACAATCAACGGCAACCTGAATCTGATCCTGTGCGGAAAGTATGATCACCGGAATGCCCGGGTTTACTGCTTTGATTGCAGCCAGCGTTTGCATTCCGTTACGTGCAGTCGGATCAACATTGTCAAGATGGTAATCCAGAACAATAATATCAGGTAGGGTATGTAATTCTGCCAGACACAATTCTCCGGTAGCAAACAGCCTTATCTTGTATTCCGGACGTTGTAAAAAATCAATTTCAAGCGAAGCAAGATAAAGTGCATCGTCATCAACAAGAAAAATTGTTCTGCTTTTTGGAGTGTTCATGATTCACGGTTTTCATTTGATTGTATTCCTGTTCGAGTTCGCGGCACGCCTGTGCACAGGTACTTTCGAGCTGCACAATCATGGTATGTACTTCTGGTGCGAATAAAGAATTTCCGGCATAGTGCTGAATGCGTTTCGCCATTTGTTCGTATTCGTTATTCATTCCTACTATTGAAAATGAAGGAATCATTTTGTGTGCAGCAGATTGTAAAGCGGTCCAGTTTTCATCCTGGAAACTTTGTTTCAGTTGTTTTATTAAAGGCGGAGTTTGTTCAAGGAATAAACTAATCATTTTCATCGCAAGATCTTGTCTGCCTTTGGTACGCTGCATCAAATAATTCAGATTAGTGCAACGATTTATTTTGAGGGATGCAGACAGGCCTTCGTTTGTATTTTTTGGAGCGGATTTCTGCGCGTAGCTGACAAGCTTTGCAAGTAGTAAGCGTTCATTAACGGGTTTGGCGATATAGTCATTCATTCCAACTTCCGTACATTTTGCAAGATCGGCAGTTGTAACATCAGCCGTTAAAGCGATAATAGGTAAGTTCAGCTTTAAGGTATTCCGGATGTACTCGGTTGCTTTGAATCCATCCAATTCCGGCATCTGCAAATCCATTAAAATGATATCGTACGCTTTGTGCGCAAGTTTCTCAATAGCGATTTTACCATTCTCCGCTATTTCACAAGTGAATCCAAATTCATCAAGCAATGTTTGCATGAGAAGCTGATTCAGTGCAATGTCTTCCACAACCAACACCGACAAGTTCTTGTTATAAACCTCTGGTGTAGTTGTTTCATCTTCTGGTACAAGCGTTTCAGTGCTGATAGGAAAATGCAATATGAAACTGAATGTAGAGCCGCGATCGGGTGTGCTTGTAACGCTTACTGTGCCTCCCTGACCTTCGACGAGTTGCTTTACGATTGCAAGTCCAAGTCCCGTTCCTCCGTATAAGCGGGAGGTACCACTTGAAGCCTGCTGGAAATTTTCGAAGATGGCTCCGATTTTATTCGGTTCAATTCCTATACCCGTATCGGCTACTGCAAATTCAATGGTAACTGAATCTGCACTTTGACTGAGGAGTTTGGTGCTAACAATGATAGTTCCAGCCGATGTAAATTTAGCTGCATTGCTAACGAGATTCAGTACGATTTGATGTAACCGTACAGGATCGCCCATGAGTACAGGGGGAATTCTGTAATCGAATTTCTTGATCAACCGAAGATTCTTCTCTTCGATTTTGAGATCGAACAGATGTAACATCGCGGATACGGATTCTGAAATTCTAAAGGGGACATTCTCAAACGACATTTTACCGGAATCAACTTTCGCAAGATCCAGAATGTCGTTGATGAGGACTATCAAAGCATCGCCGCTGGTTTTAATTGCGTCGAGGTATTCTTTTTGCTTAAATGACAACGGAGTTTTGAGAAGCACTTTCGTAAAACCCAGAATTGCATTCATAGGTGTGCGGATTTCATGACTCATATTCGATAGAAACTGCTGTTTTGATTTTACAGCATCCTCCGCAATATGTTTCGCCTGTTCCGCTTTATCTTTTGCTTCTTCTGCAATTGAAGTTGCCAATTCAGCAAATACTCTGGCTTCTGTAAGATCGTTTTCTGTCTTTCTCTGCTCAGTGACATCGCGTCCTATTACTACAGCACCTACTACAACGCCGTTTTCGTCTTTGTATGTTGATCCATTGAATAGAAGTTCGGTACAGTCGGGATTGCAAATAGCGAGCAGATGATGAACAACCGATCCGTTTGAAAATATTTTTCCGTAAACCTCTTTTGCATCTTCTGGTTCGGTAAAATGTGAATAATAGAAAGTGCCTTGTAATTCCTCACGCGTTTTTTCAGTGATGCGGGTGAACGCTTCATTCATATCGATAATCTTGCCTTCCGGGCAAATAGTAGCTAAGGGATCGAGTATGGCTTCGATCAGGCAGCGGTCGTATTGAAACTGTTGATTGGCTGGTTTTTGCATCAAGGTGTTGAACTATGTTCCGATTTCTTCAATAGGACGCCGACGTCTTTCCTTCATGTTTTTGAAGTGCGTAGGAGAAAGTCCTGTTACTTTTTTAAATTGATTCGAAAGGTGTGCGACACTGCTGTAATTCATTTTCCAGGCGATTTCGGTAATGGAAAGTTCGCCGTAGATGATCAGCTCTTTGATACGCTCCACTTTATGTTGAATTACAAATTGTTCGATCGTAGACCCTTGAATTTCTGAGAAGAGGTTAGAGAGATACGTGTAATCGTGGTTCAGCTTCTCAGCGAGGTAATCCGAAAAATTTACTTTCAGTACTTCGTCGCTATGATGCACCATTTCGATAATGGAGACCTTGATTTTTTCAACCAAAACAGCCCGTTTGTCATCCAGAAGTTCGAGACCAGTAGCGAGCAGTGCGGTGTTGAGTTGTACTCTTTGTTCAGCAGTAAGCTCTTCCATGACTTCAACTTCACCCAGATCAACAATAATAAAATGGAGACCAAGTTGGTGCAAGGTTTCTTTGACCGAAGCTTTGCAGCGCGAACTGACCATGTATTTGATAAAAAGTTTCAGTGGGAAGTTAGGATTCGTGTGGTGAGTACGTGAAAGTACCGAATCGCAACCTCGTTCGACTTGCACAATGCTCGCTCAATGTTGCACAAATCACAGATTGTTTATCTCTAACTCAAAGAAAACCCTGAAATTCCGAACGAAATAGTGATCTAAGCAGGTTCTGCCTTCAATTCTCTTTCGAAGTATACACGCTCTTTGAGTTCAGGCTGATCTTTCACCTGGCAGTAATAAACACGCTCTACATACCTGCGAATTATAAGTGCTGTTGTTGGAGCTTCCTGCGCGTAAACCAGTGACCCTTCTTTGAATTTGTTCTCCATGATACATTGTTTAAGTAGTTGTGTTTATATCACCTTTTCGTAACCGCTCTTGATGGTGAGATGCAAAAGTTTGGTTGGAAGCATTGCCTGTGTCGTATTCCTCGTATGTCCGGGAATGATCAGAAATTCATCCGAATTTACATAGAGCGAAGATCCGTCGATGATGGTTTCAAGTTTTCCTTCGATCACGTGAACAAAAAGGTCGAAAGGCGAAAGCCGGGCATCAATAAACTGATGTGTATCCATTGCGAGCGCGTTGAGTATTCCGGTAGGTTTTTGGATGATGGTCTGCAAATCAACTGATCCCGGAGAGTAATGACACACATGATCAAGCTTGTATACAATTCCTTTTTTGAATGGTGAATCCTCGTTTGCCATGATTGCGGTATTTATAGCGTTACACTAACAGTGTTATGAGCTGCATTTCAGAACCAGAGGTATTGTCCGTTGTTACAAGACTGGTGTATCTCCGTTGGATGGAAATATGTTCAGTTTGCTGCTGATTTTTGGTCGGCGAAATGCGGGTGAGTTAATGTCGTTCTTAGCGTTAAGCAGCCAGTCACTTTTACGGGATAGTGACTTCCGTAAATTATCTAATTGCTTTTCGGCTTTCTTGCCTTTCATTATTTCCAGTGAACTGAAGAAGTAGGCAATCGCTATCAATAACACTATTCCAACTACACTTAGGATAATCGTTTCCATGACCGACTGTATTTCACGCTGTAACTCTTGTATAAAGTTCAGTATAGCGTGTGCCGATCGTGTTACAAAGAGAAGAGGGAATGTTACAACTATCACAGTAAATAGAGTCTGACATGCGGCCGGACCTTATTACAATAGAGGGGAAAACGTAGCCTAAGTCAAGCGAAACAGATCAGGCATACAACTACAACAAGGTTGCTGCTTACAGAACTGAAGGATATACGGTGAGATACTGATTGATTTTCAACTCCGAATTAAGGGGCTGCATGCAAGAACGCATGAGTGTTTTTACGGGCAGCAGTTTTACTTTACGAACGGGAGCAAGGTTATGAATTTGTTCGTGGGCACAATAGAGAAGGGGAGCGGAAGGTTGCATTTGAAGATGTTTTAAGTGATAATTATCTCGGGTGGCCACTACAAATATGACTCAGCGGCACACCGCTTCGCTTACACCATACCACAAGGCTGTTACACATATCACAGGTCTTCCAGGTTACCCGTGCGCTTCTTTTTCATCTGCTTGAAGAATGTGGGTGACAAACCGGTAATCTTTTTGAACTGATTAGAGAGATGGGCCACGCTGCTGTAGTGCAGTTTGTAAGCGATTTCGGTCAGTGTAAGTTCATCGTAAAGCAACAGCTCCTTCACGCGTTCAATCTTATTGATGATGATGAATTGCTGTATAGTAATCCCTTTCACCTCAGAAAAAATGTTTGAAAGGTAGGTGTAATCCAATCCCAGTTTTTCGCTGATGTAGTCTGAAAAATTTGTAGTTGGAATTTCATCCGAATAGTGGATCATTTCGGTAATGGCAATTTTTATGCGCTCTACAAGTATGCTTCGGTGATCGTCGAGCAGTTCAAGGCCGGATTTTTTAAGGTTAACCTTCAACTGCTCACGAAGCGCCTCATCAACATCTTCCAGCATTTCAACCATGCCGAGATCTACGATTGCATACTTGATGCCCAAATTTGTCAGTTCCTGCTTAACGAACATTTTGCATCGCAAGCTGACCATGTATTTGATGTAGAGCTTCATTGAAGAATACGTGTGATGATAACTCCTTGTACGATGAAATCTGAAAAATCAGCTGCCTAAGACGGGCAGCGATAACCTGTACTGCTTTTATGAAAGGACTACTCAAATGTTCAACCGGATATTGAACACATTTTCGCTGTGCAGGTGTACTCTAAAGATAGTTCAAATGCAGACGGGAATAACGTGGAATTTGACCGTGTTTGCACCATAATTCGCTACAGGAATTTGAAAAGGCCTTTAGTTCCAGTAGGTGAATTTTCTTTCCTTCACATAAATGAGTTTTCCGTTTCTGTATTCTGTTCGTTGAATCCAGTTTCCAATCTTGTCATACTCATACTTGTATGTCCACGATTCGCAACTGATGCTGTTTTCCTGACAGATTTCGTAACGAACAGCATCGTGTGTCCCTTCAAATTTATACACGTAGTTCAGGTAATTGAATTCTGATTTATCGAATAGTTCCTCCTTTACTTTATTCCCAAGACTATCGTAGCTCAAAAGTACGTAGCCTATCAGTTTGCCGTTTTGTGTGTACGACCAGTATTTGGTGACGTTTCCGGTCGAATCAAACTCCCGTGATGGTAATTGTGTATGCGGAAATCCATTCTTTGGAAGAAAATATTCGTAGGCTTTCCCATTAAGTGCGTACGAATACGTATAGGCAACAGAATTTGTTTGATCACTGTAGTCTACGTATCGTGCAAGTAATCGACCGGAACTATCGAGTGTATTCCAGTAATGAGTGGATGAAATCAGTCCTCCAAACTTGCTCACAATTCTTACTTGCGCAAGCTGGTTGTAGCCGTCGTATGTGTAGTAATGTTTGCGCTTGATAGATTCACCATCAATATCGAATTCAATCTTGAGAAGCTTTTTGCCGAGAGAGTCATATTGAATCTCGAAATCATTGCCCGTGTTCGGTGGACGCTTGTGAACGGTTTTGTCGATATATCCTTCCCGACCTTTTGCACGATAGCATTGCTCATTGCAGGATTTCACCCGGCCTTTGAAGAATCTGTAATTGGGTTCTTCTTGCGCGCTTAATGAAACGCTTTCCATTATAACTATCGCAGTCAGAATCAACTGAAGTCTCATTGAGCTTAATGTAATGGTACGCTGAAAGGACGGAAAATGCTGACTCAAACGGATTACTTGCTCTGTATTAAGATCGGATCATTATATCATTGAATCATCCTATCATCATTCAATATTCTTCAGCTCTTCCCAGTGGTAACCTTCGTCTTCCTGCATTTCATCGAGCCATCCGTGGAAAATCTTGATGCCTTTGTCGGAGCGGGCAATGTAGAAGTAATCTCCACCACCGGCATACCAACAGCCGCAGGAAGCAATTGCATCCTTGGGAACTTCCATTTCCTCATTTCCGCCGAGCTGAACTTCTGCAACACCAATTATCTCATTGAGGAATGTTCTCGATTCATTGTACTCCACAGATACTTTTGAGTGAGGAATTTCCATAGAGTCTTCATACGTATCAACAATGAAACGTGCGTTGTCTTGCTTTTCCTGTAACGTGGGTTCAGAATTAGCGAGGGGCATAATTGCAGAATCATCATTCGGTGATTTTGCTTCCGGCGTACCACAACTAACAGCAATTAATGCGATTCCGGAAATCAGGAGGCTAAAAGTTTTCATAATCAGCGATTAAAATGAGAAAATACAGAGTAAGATAGCGAAGATCAGGATTATTACCAACGAACTTCCTTGATCATGTAAATCACGACAACCGCAAGCGTAAATACGATTGAGAAAGTGAAATTGAATGACGTAGAAAGTATTTTCTTCCAGTGCAGCAGGAATACCGTAAGTGGCGCGACAATGAATCCAATGTAATTACCCAGGATTAATCCGTCGTAGTATGGACTGCAACCGACGCAATCAGAAATTCCGAGATATTGCACGTCGCAGATGATGAACGCCCAATAAACCATCTGCTGAACATTCAGGAAAATGACGAGCGCAAATATTACATAGAAGAATCCCAGCGTCGTCGCACGATGCTTTATCAGGAACGTTGCAAGTGTAAGTAACCCGGCGACTATCATTGCGATTTGAGGAATCTTTTTCAGATGTAGCTGAAGGCTGACTGGAAGGACCATCAGCGTAGCTGCAATGATTATGATCAGGACTATGCGGAACGTTGAATTCAAATGGAAACGAGTGATTATCGGATTACGCTAACTCGAATAGTAACTTCTGACCTTTCACTTTGAACTCTCAGTAAATACATTCCTTCTGCGAATTCCGAAACATCGATCGAGCGTTCACCAGCGGAAAGTGTCTTCGTAAGAACAACCTCTCCCGAAATTGAAAGTATAGTGACCGTTGTGCCCGGGGTTACGCCAGTGAGAAAAATAATATCACGCACCGGATTCGGGTATGCAGAAATTTTCGGCTGCGTATTTACCATCGACAAGCCGAGCGTGTTTCCATCCTGATATGCCCAAATTGTATCGCGGAAAACGCCACCAGTAATAGCAACGTAACCTAAACGAGGAGATGAAGATGGATTCAACGCAGCAGTAATGAGTGGATTTCCATTTCCTGTGCCGCTCGTGGGTGAGATGCTAATCCACGAATCAGGAGTCGTTGCATTCCATGTTGCCCAACTGTAATACGTGAGTGCCGCGTTTTGCCCGCCACCAACTTCTGCGTAGTATAAAGTGTCAGGAGTTACACCGAGCGGAGAAGCTTCCTGTAGCACAACAATGGTGTCAACATCATTCGCGTTCTGAACGTAAATGTATCCGTAACGAACAGGTCCATTGTTCACCGGTGTTGTGAATGTGGCTCCGTCTGCGTAAGCGAAATAGCCTGGTGCTCCAGTTGAGAGATTGGGTGTAATCCAGGTGTCGGGACTTGAAGCCGTCCAATTGAGCGTTGATGTGAATTCGAATGCGGTTACGGAACTTCCGGCTGCACCAACAACAATTGTATCAACGCTGGTTTCAAGATCACCGGCAAGCGGACGAATCATGAACATGAAATTTCCGGGTGTGAATGTTCCAGCAGGATTTACAACACTGTTGATTGCATAATAATTGTTGTAAGTGCCGCTCCACCCGAAGTTCATGTGAAAGTTGTCGGATGTATCGTAGCCATCAATGAGGTAGAAGTGATTTCCTCCTTTGGCAAAAACCGGACGACCCGCATCGAGCTCGAATTTAATTGCATCAATGAGTTCCTGTGTTGTAGAGAACAGGAATGTTGCGGTAGAATAGATTCGTGGGGAATACCAGTAGTACCGTTTGAGAACTTCGGAACTGAAAAACGAATTCGAGCTGGTACCGCTGTACATCATATCGCAGGCTGCACCTAAATGCCACATCAGTTTTGCAACTTCTACATTCGCCGAGGTAACGTTGGTCGGCATGGCAGCGTAGTTGTATGTCTGGGCAGAATAGTTGATACACTGCGTTGGTAAATTCGTATTGCAATGACTTCCGGTTCCTGATGCAGGCCATGAATAATATTTGCAGATCATCGCCATTGCAGTAGCGTTGCATCCTGTGTACGCGCGACCGCATGAGCCACCTACACCAACAACAGGACAAGAGTCGTTATAGTAGCAGGTTTGATTCCACGTTGTAGTAATGAACGGTGCAACTTGTGCTCTAGCAGTAAGCGAGAAGAAGAATGCGAAAAAGCAAGCGAGCAGGGTAGAGGTGCGCATGAAACGGGGGTAATGGTTTGCAACTGAAAGTTAGGGAAAAGTTCAGAGACATGCGCTCCTTCCGTTTACCCGATTTTCTGTGCGTTTCCGATTCCGTTATTGATTATTTTCCGCTCATTACGCGGTTGACTCGAATCCTTTTATTGTGGGGAAAGTGCTGCAGAAGCAGACGCGAGGAAAAAAAGAGTCGATTTCCTGTGGACTCTACTCTAAGAAAGCAGTGTGTTGTATTATTTGGGAAGCCGAATAATAAACTCCGTGCCCTTGCCAACTTCGCTTTCGACTTCAATGAAACCTTCGAGCGCATCAACGTGTGTCTTTACCATATAAAGACCAAGTCCTTTTCCTTCTGCCTGGTCGGTAAAGCGTTTGTACAATCCAAAGATATTCGCTCCGTGTTTACGTAGATCGATTCCAATGCCATTGTCGGATACCCGGATTACCGTATAATTTCCTTCGATGTAAGATTGAATTTTCACCATCGGTATTTCACCGGGTTTTGAATACTTCAATGCATTGGTCAGTAGATTCTGAAAAATGCTCTGCATATAAGATCGAACGCTATGTATAACCGGCGCATCGTCAAATTCATACATGATCATTGCGCCTTTCTCAGCGATCATTCCGGAGATACTGGATTCGATATCCTGTATGAGTTTTTCGAGATTGATTTCATCGCGTGAGCCGGCGTCAGCTTTTCGGATTTGCAGCACGTCATTCAGATCGCGGATTACGTTCTCGAGTTTTTCTGCTGAGGTGTTAATGCCACGCAATGCGGTTGTTCTGTCTGTTTCGCTGAGATCAAGACTCAAAAGCCTATTCAAACCCATGATATTTGCCAGCGGAGAACGGATATTATGCGCTACAATATTCGCAAACTGTTCAAGATCGCGATTGCGGCGAAGCAGGTTAGCTACTACTTCATCTTCACCTTCTGGTCGAACCGCGGTTAATACTGTTCCGCTCGGCAATCGCGTTCCAATGCAAAGCGCAAGAGCTTCGTCACTTGATTCCGGATGAGATGCCGGGGTAAGTTCCCACAATGTATTTTGTATGGGATTACCCGACCTGGCTTGCATGCCCAATTGTAAGCTGCTGATTGTTTTTCCGATCAAACAAAGCGTCAGTGCATCGCGCAAACGTTCGAGATCTTCCTGAACGATAATGTCTATATAGTGTAACGGACGATCGGGCGCCTGTTCGCCAAACATTTCGAGCAATGATTCTGTATAATACAGCACATTGCCTTTGCTATCGAGGACCGCAGCAACAAACAATCTGGATTGCTGTATTTCCTTTGGAACGAGAGAAGCAAATTTTTGAGCCTGAATCATGAAAGGGGATGCGCGGACAGCATCCAAATGTAAGCAATCCTCATGGGTTACATTGTTACGTATAGAAAATGCGAGACTTAACATGAAAGAGACCCGGGCTTGATTCCAAGGATCAGCACATCATCAGTTTGTTCATTCTGATTCTTCCAGTCCTGAAAGAAGGTTTCCGTGCGCTTCTTTTGATCCGAAGTCGTGAAAAAACGTAGAGCGCTTAAGAACTGTTCGAAATTGCGAGAACCGATTTTTTTGTTCTGGGGACCACCGAATTGATCGGCAAATCCATCAGAACCGAGGTAAAACATATCATTTACGCCGTATTTAATGCGGTGTTGCTTGAATTCTGCAGAAATTGGAGAGTGAATGCCGATTGAATATAAATCGCCTTTTACTTTCATAAACTCACCATTCACAAATCCACATAAAGGACGACGTGCTCCTGCAAAATCAATTGTTCCTGCAGCAGGATCAATGCTGATTACTGCGATATCCATACCGTCTTTAATTGCATCAGCACCATCAATATTGTTTTCGAACATGCGGTGAATACGCAGATTTACATGTTTGAGGATCTCAGCAGGTTCTGTAATGTTCTTCTCATTCACGACACTATTAAGAATGTCGTTGCCAATGATTGATAACAATGCAGCCGGAACACCATGACCCGTACAGTCAGCCACCGCCAGAATAACACGGTTGAAGCGAACAGAGTACCAGAAAAAGTCGCCGCTTACAATATCTTTCGGAGCGCTGTAAACGAAACAATCCATTACTCGCTTTAAAGAGTGTTCTCCGGGTAACAGGGCTTTCTGAATCTGACTTGCATAACGGATGCTGCTGCACATTTCTGTAGTATATTCTTTCAGCGCACCGAACACTTCATTTACTGCGCTTGCAACTTTCTTCGTGTTGTTTTGAGAATCGCTACCGTACGCTTCACCTAGTTTTTCTTTCAGCAAGTGCGCTTCAGACGTTTTGATGATTTCAAATTGTGTAAGCTCTGATGTGGTTGCCGGAAAGTTGATCAGGCCATTATCAGAATCAGTAAACAAGTTGGTTTGTTTGTTGTTTTTATCGGGAGTTGTATTCTGGAGAAATTCTAGAGTATTCATGGGATTTGGGTTTAGAGGTTTGGGTTTGTTCGGTAAATTACTGAGCGATGATTGTTGTGCTGTTTGCAGTTCCGTTTGCGTACACCACGGTTACGATGTAAGCTCCGGGAGCAGGCAACTCGTATGTTGCAACTGAATCGTTTTGTCTCTCGTTTGCAACAACAGTTCCATTAACAGAAACGATGGTTACAGTTGAAGAAGTTGCTTCAGATAAGTCAACCATTAATCGCGAATTACTTACAGTGAATCGTGTTGTGTTGCGGAATGATTCAAGCGCATTTCCAAGGTTTGGATTACCGTTTCCTACTTCGCCCATTGGACCGTGACCGTGACCTGAACCGTTACCCGATGCAGTTGAAGAAGATGCAACGTCGATGTAATCGTAATTGCTTGCTGTGCATCCGTTCTCATCTGAGATCGTAAGAGTTGCCATGTAGATGCCAGGTGTGTTGTACTGGTGAATCACATCGCCGCCCATGTTCGTGCTGTCTCCATCACCAAAATGCCAAGAGTAGTTGTATGCGTTTGTAGTAACATCGAAGAATGTAACTGTGTCGCCTTCAACAATTGAGTTGTAATCTGCGTAGAAGTCTGCGATCAAAGGTGTTCCGCCTGCGATTGTGATATCAGAAGAGTCAACCGGAATTCCATTGATGCGAACTACAGAAACATAATTTCCTGCTGCGAGGCCAGTTACCAGTGTGTCGGTTCCGGTTACAATCGAGTTGTAAAGCGGAGTACCATTCAACGTAAGTTCATGGGTGAATCCTGGCGTGTTAGCTTGTACATAAAGACCGCCATCGTATGCTTCGTAACACGTTTCATCAGTTACCGTGTTTGAAACCGGAAGGCCGATATGAATAAGGTAGTTAGCCGCGAAGTTGATGTTCTCGCTTACGTCAAGCTTAACAGTGTCAAGCAGATTGAAGTGCTCGCCAGTCAGAATATTTTCGATCCACGCATATCCGGGAGTTGCAACTGCGGGACTGCTTGAGGTCAGGACCACGTAGATTTTTACATCACCGGTATCTTTTGTAAGGACACCAAATGGAACTGTTACGTGTGTAGTAAGTGCTGGACGGCAGTCGTATGAAGTGAGTTCGAAACCATCTGATGTAAGTGTGAAGGGATACATCTCCGTATTATAGTTGCCGATTGTGCTTGCATTGCCGGCATCAGGGTATGAAAGGGCATTATCACCATTTGGGTCAAACCCGATTACGATAGGTGAATGTGCTTGTGCCGGATTGTTCGAGTTTTCTGTAAGGTAAATCTTTACAGTAGAGGTTTGCGCTTGTGCAACCAGTGTAGAGAGTACCAGTGTTAAGATTGCGAGGGTAGAAGTAAGCGTTTTCATATAGGGTTATTGTTAGGGTTACTTTGTTTTTGTTTACTGAAGCAAACCTACGGCGATGGCATGCGGAGGGTAAACCACATTAAACCATGTCCTTGCCTGTGTAAGATTTTGAAGGTTTTTGTAGCAGGAAATGAGGGTGTATGGCGCGATTCACTGAGTGAACGGTAGAAATCCCCATTGGGAATCGCATAGTATCGAATTCACTGTCTGATTATCGAAGTTTCCTTGCTGGTTATCTGGAAGTTGTATCTTTGCCCTTCATCAAATCCGGGGGGATATATGCTGAACAAACCGAAAACTACCGAGCCGGTAGTACTATTAATAGACGATAACGATATCGACAACTTCATCAACGAACGTATGGTGAAGGGATGTGGTTACGCAGACGTTGTCTATATTAACACGAGTACACGAAGTGCTCTTGAATTTCTGAAGAACTTATCGGTGAATCCTACGGCAACAGCTGAGATGTTTCCTTCGGTAATATTTCTCGATATCAACATGCCGATACTGGATGGATTTCAGTTTCTCGCAGAACTTGAGAAGTTTGATTACGATTTCGTGAAAAAAGTTCGTGTGGTCATGCTTACGAGTTCTATCAATCCTGCTGATCAGGAGAAGGCGTTGAAATCAAAACTCGTTTGCGGATTCCTGCACAAACCACTCACACAGGATGCGTTGAAGCAAATCGCTTCTGCTCAAATTGCGTAAATAATTAACCCCTTACGTTTGTGTTGCACAAAGTCGTTATTCAGCTTGAAGCGGGTATCTACGGAAAGCTCAAAGAAGATTTCACTGCGAATCGCGGAGAGAAGATGCTTCAGCTCATGGAGCTTTATCGGAGTTCAGAGCCCGACACTGAAATCACAGCGAAACAGCTGGATATAAATTCTACTTCCTTCTATACGCTTAAATCCAGACTGCAGGATAAAGTACAACGTGCTCTATTTGAGAATGCGTCTGACGTGTATGCCGATCTCCTGAAAAATCTAGCATCGATTCCTTATCTCGTTAACAACACACCGCGTGAAAGCGCCATTTTGTTGCTGGAATACCTCGCAGACGAACTGAAGAAAGCTGATCAGCCTGCAGAGCTTGCACAAGTGTATGCAGCGATGAAGGAAATGCACTCGTGGAGCCAGGATTATTACCATTATCAGCAACTCTATAATAAGTGTATTGCTTACGCACTCGCCATTGAAAAAGCTCAGGAAACACGCACCCATTTTACACGCGAGTGCGCAATCTTTTGTTTAACGCATGCGCCGACCAATGATGTACTGCGTTTATATGTGAAGGAACTGAATAACACCAGCCGGGTTTATGAATCGCACCGGATTGGCTTGTACCGTCATACTGCAGAAGTTACGTACGCTTTGTTCGTAGATGAGAATCGCGACATTCCGGGAACTGATCTCACCGTTGAAGAAACCCTTGCAAGACTGAAGGAGATTATTGACGAGCACGGAGATGACCGGAATTACCGTTACGCGGCTGATATCTGGCAGTTCCTGAATTATGAATATTACACGTCGCTCGGACTTCATAAAAACGCAAATACATTTTTCGACGCATTGGTGAAGAATGAGTTTCGATTGCTGTACCGCAGTCATCGTTCCCTCACCAGCCATATTCTGATTTCTGCCTTTGAACGTATTGCAAACGACAGCGCACTTACCGACAAAGTACTATCATGGATTCCGGAGGCGGACAATTATAATGTCTTTGTTCGTGTGAACTACATTCTGTTCCGTGCAGGTATTGCTATGCATCGCGGCGAATATGCAGAAGCTTCTGCTATGCTGAATGATTTCCTGAACGAGGTTTCTCTGAAAAACTATTTCGTGGCGGAATACAATATCAAGTTCCTGCACGTACTCGCTCTTTTGTGTGCAGAGAAAACAGAGCAAGCCGAAATTCAACTCAGAAGCATTTCACGCAAACTTGCTTCCACCGAAGGAAAAGAAGCCTTGCACAGTGGCGTCAATGAATTTCTCAATCTGTTCAAGGTTGCGATGTCGAACAAAGGCGGCGATCGCAAAGTGAAACTCACCGAAGCAGCCGACGCATTGAACAAAGTGCGCAAGCAAGGGAAAGTTTGTTTACCGCATATCAAGATCACAGAGAATGTGGTTGCTGCGTTGACGAAGCTGCTTTAAAGCGATTTGCTGATTTCCGATTTTCGATTGTGTTTATTATTAGCTGCGTGCTTACATCAGCTTTAAGAAACCAAAAATCAGCTAACCAAATAGCACATTAGCAGTTCAATCAAATCGCTTGCTGCGAATTCTGTTTCCCTTCACATCATAGTAATACCAGATTCCAGTTTGAACAGACGTCTTGTGTTTGCTCAATCGAATGCGCTCAATCTTGTAATCGCCCTCGTTGAATTTTCTGCCTTTCTGATCGTAGGTTATCACATGACCATCGGCATAACGGTCGAAGAAATTTCCCTCCAGCATTTTTCTGCCTAATGAATCCGTAACGATGAGGTAGTAACGTTGGTTCGATTTATTGATGATGATATTGCAAACGCGGATTGAATCCAGGTATTTGTATGATGAATCAGCCACACCGGGGATGGGTTTTGAAGTTGAGGCTATCCAATAGCGATTGGGCATGTAGTCATGACAGACGTTTACGTTCACCTGCACCCGCACCGTATCCTGCGCTGAACAAATTCCACCTAGTAACAGGAGAACCAGGATTAGTGTTGCCTTCATACACTACTATAACGACAAAATTGCCATTTGATACTCCTTTGTAACTAACTGATCGGCAAAATGTTACGAGCTATTTCAACGCAACTTCACAACTCACTTTCGACTGCCTCCTGCCAGACTGCCCAACTGCCTACTGAAATCGCTATCTTTGCCCGAATTTTAACGGTTACTAAAATTCACTCGTTCTTATGGCATCTGCCAATTCAAAGTTCCTCGCTGAAGGACTCACATACGATGACGTCCTACTTGTTCCTGCCTATTCAGAAATACTTCCGCGCGAAGTAAGTATTGCCACGAAATTTTCCCGAAACATTACCATCAACACGCCCATTGTTACGGCTGCTATGGATACTGTAACCGAATATGCCATGGCGATTGCAATTGCACGTGAAGGCGGAATCGGAGTGATTCACAAAAACATGTCGATCGATGCGCAAGCCGAACAGGTTCGCAAAGTGAAGCGTTCTGAAAGCGGAATGATTCTCGATCCGGTAACTGTGATGGGTGATGCAACGGTTGGACAAGCGCTCGCGTTGATGAAAGAACACAAGATCGGCGGCATTCCTGTTATCGATAAGTCGGGGAAACTCGTTGGAATTGTAACCAACCGCGATTTACGTTTCGAGAAAAGCATGAAACGCCTGGTGAAGGATGTAATGACTTCAGAGAATATCATTACCATTCTCAAAGGATTTGATCCGAAGAAAGCCGAAGAAACTTTGCAGAAGTATAAGATTGAAAAGTTGCCTGTGCTCGACAAGAAAGGAAATCTGTTGGGACTTGTAACGTATCGCGATATCATTAAGATTAAGGAACGTCCGAATGCATCGAAAGATAATCTTGGTCGCTTGCGTTGTGCCGCCGGTGTTGGTGTAACTGCCGACACAATTGAACGTGTTCAGGCACTTGTGAATGCAAACGTAGATGCGATTATCATTGATACGGCACATGGTCATTCGAAAGGTGTAATCGAGATGCTGAAGAAAGTGAAGAAGCAGTTTCCGGATACGGATATTATTGTTGGTAACGTTGCAACAGCAGAAGCAGGACAAGCACTTGTGAAAGCAGGAGCAGATGGAATCAAGGTCGGAATCGGACCGGGATCAATTTGCACAACACGTGTTGTTGCAGGAGTTGGTGTTCCTCAGTTCACCGCGGTGATGATGGTTGCAGAAGGCGTGAAGAAATCGGGAGTTCCGATTATTGCTGATGGCGGTATTCGTTACACCGGAGATATTCCGAAAGCACTCGCAGCAGGAGCAAGCACAATCATGGCCGGCGGATTATTCGCAGGTTGTGAAGAGTCACCAGGCGAGACGATCATCTTCGAAGGAAGAAAGTTCAAGTCGTATCGCGGAATGGGATCGCTTGAAGCCATGCAGCAAGGATCGAAGGACCGTTACTTCCAGGATGTGGAAGACGATATCAAGAAATTAGTTCCGGAAGGAATTTCAGGACGTGTTCCATACAAAGGTTCGCTTGCAGAAATTATCTATCAGCTTGTTGGCGGAATTCGTGCCGGCATGGGTTACTGCGGTGCGAAGAATATCGAGCAGCTTCAGAATGCGAAGTTCATTCGGATTACTTCTTCGGGTATTCGTGAGTCACATCCGCATGATGTGGTGATTACGCGTGAAGCGCCGAACTACTCGAGATAGTAGGCAGTAAGCAGTAGGGCAGTAGGCAGTCATGACGAAGAAATCTGTAGTCAAGAAAGAAGTTGTTACCCGCATTAACGATCTGCGCGTGGAAGGCAAGGGCAATCAGGAGATTTACGCGATTCTTTCACCTGAGTACTTCGATCGGAAGGAAATTGCTAAAATAATTACCGCAACTGTAACTTTCGAAAGGAAGGAGCAATACAAAGTAGCGCAGTATGCACTCCTGGTACTGATTGGAATTACAATTTTGTTCAAGGTGATGTTCGGATTTGCTTTTGCACTGGCCCTGCAGAGTAAAGTGGCGCTCATAACAGTCCTGATATTTCCCGCCCTCAACATCTTCTTTTTCGTGCAGGTATACAGATACGAAGCAGCAATTTATCGACTCTGTGGAATTTTTGCGCTCATTGGTCTGACTCGTTCGTTCACAAACAAAATAGACGCTCCAGACTGGACGATGGCAGTTGATGTAATAATCGCGTTGTCAATGGTAGCGCTTTGCTTTTTCCTGGATTCGAAGCTCTTTCCGAATTTTACGCCGAACAACATGAAGCCCGACAAAAACGGTGACTTCCGTGTGGAATAACTGACAACGGCCTATTTGTTGTACTGTGGTCGTGTGCGCGTCCAATTCCCACTCGAATCAGGTTTCTCATTCGCTGCACGAAATTTAGTTTCGTAATTCAGGACATCCGGATTTTGCCGGTTCTGTTCCCGAAGAATCCACTTGATGGAATTGTTCAGCACGACTCCTTTCAAAGTGATACGCCGATAGTTATTTGTGTTCTGCTCAAAATTGAAACGCTCAAGCACAATGGTGTCTCCATCAATTTTGTAATTGCCCCACGATGCTGGAGTGGTGTGCGGAATTCCTGAGGTTGCAGTTGAATCCCATCCGATTTCGTACACAAAAGCGGATCCATCCCTATAGAAATAAATCGGTTTTACCATGTTCGCACTTGCGGGTTGAAGATAATACCCATCAAATCGCAACAACGCATGCGTTCCCGGCACATAATTCTTCTTGTACATCAACGGCACATCATACGTTACGCTGCACGCAACAAGCGAAATGGAGAGTAGCCAAATAGAACCGCGCATTTTCATGTTACCAATTTTCTGAAATACGAATCCTCAAATTTCAAATCTTCGAATCTGTAATCATACCACCGCCCATCACCTTAATTTCCGATCCTTCCGCCAACATTACCGAGAACGGTTTCAGGTGATTCAGAAACTCGAATTCGCTTCCGTAAAGTAAGGCAAAATCGAAGTTGCACGAGAACTCCTTCACCGGATATGTTTTCCATCGTGGGTGCCACACTTCGTACTCAGAGGTTTCGTGATTTCCTTTCTTTGTGTAGCCCCAATAATGTTCCGTGATGAATTCTGCTTCACATGCGAGTGGAATTTCTGAAGCGTCCTTCTCAGCGACAACTTTCATATAAAAAGGGAGTTCCTTCACGAGACGATATTCAATTTCCAGTGTATCCACTTTCTCCTCCCAGCTGTGATCCATATCAAGCGTTTCGTAATGTTCCCCGTAGAGATTATTCGCAACAAAACTCACCATCATCTTCGGCACAAATTCTTTGATAAACACCACGCCTCGACGCCATGCTCCATTTTTCGTTTGGTGCTTCACATAAAAGCGAAGATTGATTTCCGGAAACTCCGTGTGAAACGGAATCGGAATGCCTTTGATTTTCACATCGTCGAATAAAAATCCAACCAGACTGACATAACAAATGCCGTTGTATGTGTCGAGCTCCGTGTTGTAAGGAATGAGATGCGAAAGATGATGCGCCTCAATTGCGTAGTTCGCGAGGATAAGTTTACGCCAGCCGGCTGTGAGGAAGGGAGTGGACACACGTAAATTTACGAAACAGTCCTGACGTGGAAGTCAGGATCCTGATCGCGCACTGTGCATCAGGATGCGCAGTTTTCAGTACGCAGTGCGCAGTACAATTTTACTGCGAATAGCGCACTGCGTACTACTTTTCATTGCGCACCGACACCAAATACCATCCCGCTGTCACAAAGAAATTTCTTACGAATGGAATTGCACCAAGCCATCCCCAAACAACTTTCGGAGTCATCTTAAACTTCGCTTCGTAGTTCGGATTGATGAAGTACAGAACTTTCTTGTCGATCTGGTAATTGCGCTTGTTCAGAATGCGCTGCAGACGATCAATGCTGATTCCGGTTACCTTAATTTCTACAAGCGCTTCAATTGTTTCTTTGCTTTCGCCGAACAATTTCAGAATGCCCTTGTAAATGAAGGTTGGCCAAATATGAAAGTAGGGGAGTTTCGATAAAAATTTACTCTTACAAATCTGCTGGTGTCCGCCAAAAGGCATATACCAGGGTGGAAAAGCTGCGAAGAAATGTCCGCCCGGTTTGAGATAGCCTTTCAACACTTCGAAGAAACGATCCTGGTCGTGAATGTGCTCAACTACATCGCGCGTGATGATGAAGTCGAACTGTCCAATCGTATTCGTATCGTAAATGTTTTCAGCGATGAGCTCGAGGTGCGCTTTGCGCGGGTGATTCTCGAAATACTTCTTACCGTTTTCGATTTTGCCTTTGGAAAGGTCAACACCTACAACGCGCTCGCATCCCATGTCGAGAAAGGGTCCGAGATTTCCGCCTTCACCGCAACCGATTTCCAGAACAGAAACAGAACCGTCGAGTTTACGGATTTCGCGTACGAACGGAATCACGTACTTCTCAGTCGTGTAAACCTGTTCTTTAAAGTATTGTTCGCGATTGGTGTGGCGGCCCTGCATTCTTTTGCAAATATAAGCATTAGGCTGTCTGCG
Source organism: Flavobacteriales bacterium (assembly GCA_040377305.1). Lineage (GTDB taxonomy): Bacteria > Bacteroidota > Bacteroidia > Palsa-965 > Palsa-965. The sequence continues at coordinate 25,322 of JBEIPA010000012.1, forward strand.
ACGCTCACCACGGCGAAACAGCGAGCACGGCGGCAATCTTTGTGTTTCTCATTCTAAGCCCAGCCGGCGACACGGGGCTGGAAGCTGCCAGTTTATAAGCAGAAAGTTTTCTGGTTTATTGAGTTTAATTGAACTAATTAACCAGAAACTAGAAACTGAACCGCGCGCCTGATTTCACCACTCTTTTGTACACGGGACAGTCTTTCGAGTGTGCGCCATCGAGATATCCTGTGCTCATCAAAAACTCATTCACAATCTCACCACCCGTGAACTTAAACGTCTTTTTGAAAAGTTTCACCCATTCCTCTTTCGTAAGTGGATGATTCACATCAATCCATTGTTTGAAGCTGCCATGCGACTTCTGAATTGCGAGAATCATGTTGGCATTGTGAATCGCAGCATCTACTTTTAAGCGGTTGCGGATGATGCCGGCGTCGTTGAGCAGACGAGTGCGGTCTTTCTCCTTGTACTTCGCCACTTTTTTGATGTCGAAGCCGCTGTATGCTTTACGAAAATTCTCTTCTTTCTTGAGAATGGTGTCCCAACTCAAGCCGGCCTGGTTGATTTCAAGCACAAGACGACAGAACAATTCATTATCGTCGTGAATCGGAAATCCATACGCGTTGTCGTGGTATTTCTTGTGGACGTTGTCTTTATCGACGGTGGAAACGAAATTACAGTATGACATATAAAAGGTTTTTACCACAAAGTTCACAAAGACACGAAGAAAATGCTGGACTTTGTGTCAGTGTGTTCTTTGTGTTCGGTTTATGGAAGTGATTTCAGCCAGCCTCATAATTTGCAGTAGGAAATAAAAAAGGTTATTACCACGAAGTTCACAAAGACACGAAGAAAATGTGCAGACTTTGTGCCTTGGTGTTCTTTGTGGTCAATTTTTATTGAAGAATAGCAAACCTCAATACATCTGAACCCGACTAGAGAAAAAAGCAAAGTATACATATAACGTCAATGAATGCGTCGGCATCACCGTTTCAGTTTTCTCCGTGAAGAAGGTGTAACCGTAGTTCAGCTGCATCTTCGGAAAACCTATTCCTGCTTCCGGACGAACGCCAAAGACCTGCGTTGCTCTGTTCACGTAGTAAACTCCTTTGAGTGCAACTTGTCCACCGAATTTTCTGCGAAAGAAACCGGCCCATGCGCCGAAGCCCGCAACAGAAATCTGGTGATCGGTGTCGTACGAGTAACCAACGTAGTATCCCGTTCCTGCCATTGCGTTTTGTGTGCCGCGAATAAATTTTCCGCGCGCAAGACTGATTCCCATTCCTCCGTTGACGAAATCAATTTCAGGAACAACAGCGACCGATTTTTCTGTGCGCAACCAACGTAGCGGTTCGTTCTTCTCTTCCGGTGAGCCGAAAAGAATTCCGCGGATGCGTTGCGCATTTACATCAGAGACGAGTGCTAAAAAGAAAACAGCGATCACGAATGACCGCTGTTTCCAATGTGCCGATATGCCGATGTGCCAGTGTGCCGATTTCATGAACTGATGAATCAAACAGTTACATATTAACTTCTTTTTACCTTCTGCTAACACACCCAACAATTGGCATATCGGCATATTGGCACATCGGCACATCGAGTGCTAAGCACTCACGGTATTCAACTGTGGAGCAGCAGCCAAAATTTCTGCACTCACACCAGAAGCATACTGTTCGAAGTTCTTCGTGAACTGTTCTGCAAGTTTCATCGCAGTTGCATCAAACGCTTCTTTGTCTTTCCATGCGTTGCGCGGCTCGAGAATTTCTGTAGGAACCCCAGGAACAGCTTTCGGGAAACGCATTTTGAAGAATGGCGTTTGTCCGTACTCCACGTTGTTCAGTTTTCCTTCGAGAGCTGCCGTGATCAATGCACGTGTGTAAGAAAGCTTAATGCGGCTTCCAACTCCGTACGATCCGCCAACCCATCCTGTGTTCACCAACCATACGTTGATGTCCGGATTTGCTTTGAGTTTCTTTCCGAGAAGCTCAGCGTATTTTCCAGGGTGGAGTGGGAGGAATGCTTTTCCGAAGCAAGCAGAGAATGTTGTTTGCGGCTCGGTGATTCCCATTTCAGTTCCTGCAACTTTCGCTGTGTAACCGGAGATGAAGTGATACATCGCCTGCTCGGTTGTCAGTTTTGAAATCGGAGGCAATACACCAAATGCATCTGCAGTGAGGAAGAAAATATTTTTCGGTGCACCACCAACTGATACAGGCAACGCATTGCTGATGTGATCAATCGGATATGCAACGCGTGTGTTCTCGGTTTTCGAAGTGCTCGTGTAATCTACTGTACGTTTTCCGTCAACCAAATCGCAGTTCTCAACGAGTGCACCAAATTTAATTGCGTCCCAGATCTGTGGTTCTTTCTCGCGTGTGAGGTCGATGCATTTCGCATAGCAACCACCTTCGAAGTTGAACACAGAATCGTCTGACCAGCCGTGCTCGTCGTCGCCGATAAGCGCGCGGTTCGGATCAGCAGACAATGTTGTTTTGCCGGTTCCGGAGAGTCCGAAGAACACTGCAGTGTCTCCGTCTTTTCCCTGGTTCGCCGAGCAGTGCATTGACAATACACCTTTCTCGTGCGGCAGAATATAATTCAGGAGGGTGAAAATTCCTTTTTTGATTTCGCCGGTGTAACCCGTTCCGCCAATGATGATCACTTTCTTCGTGAGGTTCATCACCGCGAAATTGTGCTGACGCGTTCCATCAGTTGCCGGATTTGCTTTGAATCCCGGTGCACAGATGATGTGCCACTCCGGTGCAAAGTTTTCAATCTCGTCACGTGTAGGGCGCAGGAACAAGTTGTTCGCGAAAAGATTTGACCAAGGGAACTCAGTCACAACACGAAGATTCAGACGGTACTTCGGATCTGCACACGCATACGCATCGCGCACGTAAACTTCTTTCCCACTGAGATAAGCAGTAACGCGATTGTACAGTGCATCGAATTTCGCAGCATCAAATTTGATATTGATATCGCCCCACCAGATGGCGTCTTTGCTGATATCATCGTACACCATGAATTTATCTTTTGGTGAACGACCCGTAAATTCTCCGGTATCGATTGCGAGTGCACCTGTATCGGTTAGTTCGCCTTCGCCTCTCATCAACGTCTCTTCAACAAGTTCAGCGGGAGTTAGATTCCACCAGGCAGCTGCAACGTTTCCCAGTCCAAGTGGTTCAATAGAGGCATTCTTGCCTTTCAACCCAAATTCGTTCATTCTTTAAGTCTTTTTGCGGAAAAATCACCCAAAGGCCCGATTTTCCGTGGTTAAATAATGATGAAAAAAACAGGTCACAAAGGTACGGAATCCTTCAAAAACCGAGGCTTGTGTAATGCTCCTTTTCACACAAGTTGAGGTTCATGACCCTGATTGTAATTAACTGTATAATAGCTTGTTATGTAGAATCATGACGACGATCAGGTTGAATGGTGTTGATAAATCGATCAGTGGAAATTGGAACGCGGATTTTGAAGTTCGTTGTTTTCTGTTCACTTAATTCGGATCACCCTTCTCAATTTCAAGGGTCGATTTTGGATTTTATGAGATAAACTCAAGCTACACTCATAAGATCCCGGTACCCGCATTTTCTGTTTAAATCACTCATCCAGACGAAAGAACTAACACCAAAAGCACATCAAAATCCGCGATCTATTTATCGCATGCAACATTCTCGTAGAAGTAAACCAAGTCCCGTTTCGTAATCTGACTTTTCAGATCGTTGATGAATTTTTGCTGATCACCGGCGGAAGTATTTTTCAACGGAAAGCAGTAATTCATTTCACCTTCACGTCCCCAGGGAGAAACGTTGTACTGAACTCCATTCTGCTTCGCGAGCCATGCATCCAGTTTTGCTTTTTGTGTATCGTCAATGCCCATGCCTTGGCTGATAAATGCCACCATGAAGCGAACGGTGTCTGCATTCTGTGGAGAACTTTTCTCAGTTGACGCATCGTTCGGATTGAGATCGAGCGTGTCGGTGATGGTGACGCGGCTGGGAGAAGTTGTTGGAATCAGGGTTGTATCCTGCGGGATTGAGTCGTTTTCGCTGGTGTTGTTATTCACGCAAGAGAACAACAGAATTGCAATTGTCAAAAAGCAGCTTATTCGTAGCATATTAATTCGCGTTTTTTCACTCAACTGCTGCCTTAATCATGCCATGCTCGTTGCGCGCAAGTGCGCTTGCCACAGATGCGCAGATTTCTCAGATTTCGCAAATTGAAATTGTATTTAATCTGTGTAATCTGCGCATCTGCGGCGAAAGAAAAAGCCGATATCTAAATTGACACTGGCTTTTCAAATCTTCAAATTTTCAAATCATTTCCTCTTATCACACTTCCCCCATTCCTCAACCACCACCAACTCATTCTCTCCAATAAAAGTTCTTAAATCTCTCACGAAAATATCCTGCTGACGATTGGTTTTACCTTTCAGCGCGATGCAGATATTTGTTTCGCCTTCGCGTCCCCAGTTTTTGTCTTCATACTCCACGTTCTGTTCTTTCAGCCAGTTCTCGAGACGTTCTTTTGCTTTCATGTCGATTCCTTCACCGTGACTGACGAATGAAACGACCACACGAGCCATGTTTGATGAATCGGTTTTCGGAGCATCGGGTGCTTCTGCAATAACCTGACTGCTGATTTCGTTGTGCGCGTGCGAATGTGTACACTCCTTGTTTTCGGTGACAAATGTCTTCGAGTTCGTTCCAACTGCAGCGCGGATATCATTCACAATGCGGGTTTGATCTGCTTTGCTTTTATCAGAGAGCTTGAAGCAATACGTCAATTCACCTTCACGTCCTTCCGGAGATTTTGAATATTTCACATCGGGATGTTTCGATAAATATTTTTCCAGATTCGCATGACCAACCTGATCAATTCCGTCTCCCGGACTTAGAAAAGAAACAACGAGTCGTGTTACGCTTGCCGAATCTGTTTTCGGAAGATATGGTGCTTCTTCAACGTCGGGCATTGTAACAACATGCAATTCGTGTTTGTGTGTACAGACTTTATTTTCCTTCATCAACACTTTCGCATTCGAGCCCACCAACGTTTTTACGTCACTCACGGCTTTGTTCTGTGCTTCGGCTGTTGTTCCCAAAGAAATGAAACAATAGTCCACTTCACCTTCACGTCCCCATTGGTTCTGCGCGTATTTTATTTCCGGATGTTTCGACAACCACTTGTCTAAGTTCGTTTGTGCTGCAATATCAATTCCACCACCGGTGCTGATGAAAGAAACAACCAGTCGCGTGCGAATGGAATCGGGTTTGCTACCAACAATAATCATTGTATCCGGTGAATTCGTATTTCCGGTCGTCACGGTGCTGCCATTGCTGTTACTACCCGAAGAGTTGCCGTTGTTATTCGTGTTCGAATACCCATTCGGATCGGGCTGAGCAGGAGTATCACTCGACGTAGTGTGTTTCTGCGGACAAGCCATCAGGAATAAAGCGAGTGCGGGAATGAGAAGGAGTAGAGAGCGTTTCATAGGGTAAATGTATTGGTTACGGGAGATATTGCCTAAAGTGTGCCAGAAGAGTTGGGAGTCCGGAGATGGGAGACGGGAGTAGGTAGGTGGTGTGATCAGTCAAACAAGTGGAAATTTGAATATTCGAAAATTTGAAGATTCGATAAAGACTTTAACGTTTACACTTTAAATAGTAGAATTATTCGTAGTAGTTTCAATTCCACTTAATCCAAATTCTCATGGTCCGGAATTGTATCGCTATCATCGGAAAATAATGCAAACAACTGAATTCAGAACCCTCCGCGGAATTGACGAGAACGAACTGCTTCGTGCGTTCAACGAATCGTTTGCGAACTATTTCGTGACTGTCCAACTCACGCTTCAAGACCTGCGTGAAATGATCTCCGCCGATCACATCGATTTGGAATTATCGGCAGGCGCTTTTGCAGATAACAAGCTCGTCGGATTTATTCTTCACGCGTTTGATTGCATAGACGGAAAGAATACCGCTTACAATGCAGGCACCGGTGTTATTCCCGATCAGCGCGGAAAAGGAATTACGAAGCAGATGTACGATTTCATTCTGCCCGCACTACAAGAACGAAAGATCGACGTCGTTCAGCTCGAAGTAATTGCTCAGAACGCACCCGCAATAAAAATTTACGAATCAATTGGTTTCACTGCCGAACGTCGTTTGCCTTGTTACCGCGGAAAAATTACTGCGCAAGCAAACAGCGAAGTGACCATCAATGAGCTTTCGCATTACGATTGGCCTCTGCTTAGATCGTTCTGGAATTTCTCTCCCACCTGGCAGAATTCTGTGCTCGTACTGAATGAGCTGAAGTCAACCAACAAATTGTTTGGTGCATTTCTCGCTGAGGAATTAGTTGGTTATCTCGTTTACAATCCGCACAGCAAACGCATACAGCAGTTCGCAGTTCATCCGGATTTTCGAAGGAGGAAAGTCGCTTCTACTTTGTTCGCGCACGTGAGCACAAAGCAGGAAGAAGCGTTTAAGGTGATTAATGTTGATGGAGGAGATGAGGGAGTGAATGCGTTTTTGAGGAGAGTGGGGATGGAGGGGTATGTGGAGCAGGTGGGGATGCAATTAAAAATTTGAGATTTAAGGATTCGAGGATTTGAAGATTCGATATGCACCGGATGTCTGGCCAGAAATTGGAACAACGCTGCAAGAGTTAAACGCTTGCAGGGTTATGCGCGCGCGAGGATATGAAAGCTTCCTATAAGCTTCAGCTATTGAAAGAACAAATACCGCTTACTCCACTATGGACGCGAAGAACCGTCGATGGCATACATTCTTCCGTAAATCTGAATACGTAAGATCCACTTAAAATCTCAACCCCTTTTTAGTCTTCACGTCTGCTTGTACGGTAACATGAGAGTTCACGAAGCATCCATGTAACCAACGGTCGTATTGGCGTAAGGAGTGGAGTGAGAACACGAGGAATAGCGGTGTGCAGGGACTATTTTTATTCTGATAAAACCCCGCACCATGAAGCTCATTAAATTCACAGGCCTCGTCCTCTGCGCGATTGTTGCGTTGGTAGTTGTGTTCTTCTCTTCACAAGCATTCGAAGAACCCAGGTTGAATAAGAGATTTCAGGCGTTTGATGTTCCTCCAATCTTTCTTCGCAATGTGTCGTACGGCAGCGATCCGTCACAAACAATGGATATTTATCTGCCGAAACAGTGGGACACAACCACTCCGGTGATTTTGGTAATTCATGGAGGTGGATGGGTGAGCGGAGATAAAGACGATGCGCACGGATTGTTAGTCATGTTTGCACAGCAATATCCGGAATGTGCGGTTGTAAATCTGAATTATCGTCTGTCGATGGAAGGCAGTCCCGCGTTTCCTAAGCAGCCCCAGGATATCGCAGCTGCGGTGAAGAAGTTGCGGGCAGAGTACAACTTATCTCAGAAGTACTTCGTGTTTGGTTCATCAGCAGGAGGATTTCTGGCAATGATGTACGCGTATGCTTTCGACAGCACGAATCTTGTTCAGGGCGTATTCAGCAGTGTAGGCTTGTGCGATTTGACTGATTCTAAATTTCAGAGTGGATCGAGTCGTATGTATGCGGAAGTAATCGTTGGTCCCGGATCTTTTACAAAAGACACTGCGAAGTACATTGAAGCCAGTCCGGTGAATTACATCGATGAAGAAACACCACCTACGATTGCATTTTACGGTGAAGATGACTCGCTCGTTCCGGTTTCTCAAAAGGAGATTCTCGAAGAAGAATTGGAAACACATGGAGTGCCGAATGTGGTTGTTTCTTACAAAGGTGCTGGTCACCGCTGGAATCAGGAAGCTCTGGAAGACTGCAAAATGCGCTTGTTCAAGTTCGTTGAGAAGAGTCTTTATCTGAAGAAAGTTTCTCAGAGTGCGCAGGATTTGAAACGAAGGTAATATCAACTATAGCGTGTACGTTGAAAATGAAATGAGGGTCAACATGCTTGCCACGTGACTCCGAAATGATGTGCCGATATGCTGATATGCCGATTTGCAGACGGTAGGTGTGAGCAGCGGATGGTCAAAAAGACTTCACATTTTTTAGGTTGCCTTGGAATTTGTTTCCTGATACCTTGCTGCAATGAATGTTTGGAAAGTAATCAGGTGGACACTATTCTGGATCGGAATGTTTGTCGGATTCATAGTACTTTTCACATACACTTTCGGACAGTGGCTGCCTGTTGAATTTGTTGATTGGAAGCCCAAAAGAATATACTACGACACGTTAACAGATTTAACTCCGTTCGTTGTGTTGTCAATTCTGTTGGTCACGCTGAAAAAGGAACAAACTGGTGGATTTAAGATCGGACTTGTTACTGCGATTGTTGCAGCTGCTCCAGTCGTAATGTTCATTGTTGGAGCAATGAATTTTGGTCACAATTTCTGTGGGTGGGCAGATTCTGAGGTCATTGAAAGTGGCTCGGATTACAGAATTGTAGAGCAGTATGAAGATTGTGGAATAGCATCCGGAGGAAGTCGCACAGTAAGAATTGAGCCCTTGTTCGGTTATTGGCAAATTGTCGCTGAAGTTCGTTAGTGTGAATATGATATTTCATAACTTCATTCGATGAACACAATCGGCTATTTTGAAATTCAATCCTCTTTTCCTTCCCGCGAAGTTGCTTTCTATTCTGCAGTATTCGGATGGAAATTCACGCGCGATGAAAATATTGCACTGGAATATTTTCGCATTGAAACGAAAACGATCAATGGCGGTTTATTGAAAAGACCAGCTCCGATTCCAAAAGAAGGAATGGGAACAAATGCATTTGTAAATTCTGTACAGGTAGAAAATTTCGATCTTACATTTAACCTGATTCTCGGTAACGGCGGATCCATCGCAATGCCGAAGTTTGCTATCCCGGGAAAATGCTGGCAAGGCTATTTTATGGATGCGGATAATAATACGTTCGGGATTTTTGAGGTGGATGAGAATGCGAAGTAACTTGGATTTATATTTTTCAATATGAAGAAATTACTATTCCTCGCCCTTGTTTCGTTATTGTATGAACCAGTAATTGCGCAGTGCGTTCCATCTTTCTCTTATTCAGGTTCAACAGACACTATTTCATTTATGAATAGTTCTGTAGTGTCTGATGCGCATTATTATTGGGACTTCGGTGATGGCTCCGGATCCACAGTAGTTAGTCCCCTTCATATTTTTCCCGATGATGGAGAGTATCTCGTCACGCTTTATGTTCTTGATACGATTACCGGGTGTTCCGATTATTCTCAAAGCCGAATCAGTGTTGTCAAGCCGGACACGAGCACGTGTGATTTGCAGTTCAGCTATGTTATACAATCGTGCATTACGGATAGCTGCTTGTACATGACGGATTCATCTACGAATTGTGGTTGGACTTATAGAAATTTTGATGGAGGACCAGGACTGAATCACAATAACGTCTGGCTAGGAGGTGGTTGGGTGTCGGCTGTATTCCTAGCTCGGGAACAAGCGTACGTTATAGACACAGCGAGCAATAGTTACCTATTGAAAGAATATTATCAGACGGTTCCCTTTGCTTTCAGTCCCACAGTGAATTACCAGCCTTGTTCAGCGAACTTCGAAATTGAACTGACTTACTTGTGGAACGGTGCAATAGCAACTTTCACCGCTATGAACCGGTTTGCCACATCTTATCAGTGGGAAGTAATAGGTTTTGGAAATCCGATTTATTCAAGCACTAATGTCATTTCACAATTTTATCCCTACCAACCGGGCGAGCAAGCGTTTCCGTGGCTCGTGGTCTTAAGAACAAATGACACTATCAACGACTGCGGCGAAACTTTCACGAGACATGTTCTCATCCGGGATCCGTATTTCAATATTTCTACGGGAATTGAGGAAAGAACATCACCAGGACTAAACTGTTATCCAAACCCAACAACAGACATCTTAAATGTCAGTTTGCCTGGATCAAGTGGAATTAAAACCATCACCGTGATTGACGTGGTTGGTCATGAAGTGCATGGAACGACAACTGTACAGAACGAATTTAAACTTGATGTGAATGCACTGGCTCCTGGTTTATATTTGATTCAGGTAATTGATGGAGATAAAATTTACCATTCCCAATTCATTCGGCAATAGCCCCTATACGACCATCGTCCGAAGAAATTATTTGAAGGCTAACTTACATTATGAAAAAATCCATCCTCCTTTATTCTTCCCTGATCCTCCTCTCAACTTCCTGCGGAGAAACCTATCAACCCAATGCAGACTCTGTACCAGTTGCAAAAGAAGTCACTGCAAATGATCAACCTTCGGAACCCGTAGCTATGAGCGATCCCAAAGTATTCTACTACGACTATGTCGGACAACGCGGTGCAGAGGAAGCACTCGTGATGAGCAAAGAAGATGCGCTTACTGAAATGAAAAATCTGCCGGAAGAAGATGGTAACTTTTTTGGTCTCGAATTGAGCGACGGCAAAATCGTTCAGTTCATGTACGATGAAAAGAAAGCAACCTGGTTCCTCGATATTCCAAATCCGGTGACGCAGGATTCGTACAATGCAGATGTAACACGTGACGATGTGCTAAAAATCATCAGCGATGTTTATGACGGGAAGAATGCTGATGATGTAACGGCAGCTTATAAATAAGCTTTGCGTTCCTTTGCGGCTTGGCGCCTTTGTAGTTAAATGTCAACTGTTTTTTAGGGCAGGTACCGCAGTAACATACACACAGTCGTCGGCAACTTACTGCAACGGCTCCGGAAATATCTTTGGGGCATTATGATGATACTCGTGCCCACATTTGCTCTTCTGGGCAAAACTGTGTCATTCTCTCCACGATAAATCTTTACTTAGCAAAAAATAGTTCTTCACGGTTTCACAACATGGGTATAATTTTGTCGGATAAACAAAAACAAACCCATGAAGGCAATAATTTTCACGATCTGTTGTTCCGCTGTGCTGATTGCATGCAACAACAAGAAAGATTACGGTAGGTATAATACTGCAGTCGATAATGCAAGAACGTACTTCAACACGGAGCGCGGTGATGATGCTGAGTACGAAGAAATATCATGGAGCGCACCGGAACCACGCAAAGTCGAGTGGAAGACATCGGATCGCTACAAATTGTATCAGGATACAATCGTGATGATGCAGGAACAGTTGCGCATCATGAACGACAGCCTTGAGATCGAAATGCAAATGAACGGGGCAGAAACACCGTATTATAATTCCCTGCGGATGCGTCGCGATGGCTACCAGATGTACTACACCACGTACAACAATGAAGTGGAAAGAATGAAAGCGTATGATAATAATCCGGAGTATCGCGGCTATTCAATCTATCACGAATACAATATGGATGGATCGCCGAAACACGTGCGCATCATTTTCGATGACACCACCACATGGCATGCGACTGAAGTTATCTACGAAGAATAAACACATAGTAACATAGACCGTCGTTTTCTGGTTGGGCGAAAGGAATACATAGTCCACAGGAGGATATCGCTTTACGCGATATTCTCTTGTGAACTATGATCGCGTAGCGCCTTAGCACTCAACGAAAACTATGTTCCTATGTGGTTACGGTTCGAAGTCGACATGAAAATGATCATCATGTTGCTTGTCCGTGAGCTCAGGTAAATTCATTGCAAAGTATATTCCTTTTGCTTTTACTTTCTTGCCGGTTTTGGTTGCATAAAATTCCGGCTTGAGTGAAAGCATGAGGATTACTTTTTTTACACGTAACCCTTGCGTGCGCGCGTGCTTCTCCAGAGAAAGTATCTGCTGGCCCAGAAGCGTGAAATCAATTTCAATGGTGGAGTCTGTTTTTAATCGACCCTTGTCATCAAACTGCAGGCGATAGTGCATTCCACCAATTGTATCGAGACCATAATACGGAACGGAATCTTTCAGAAGCGGAACCATCAGATCAATACTTCTTCCATTCTGATGTGTGCGGTGACCGGGAATTGGTCCGCCGGTTTTTAATCCGGTTTCCATGTACGTAAATATTCTTCCCGGCGCAGTCGTTTCTAATTCTGCATACGACAGTTCGAGCGTGTTTCGCATCTTGTCGCTCATGTACGCGTGTCCCCACACATAACTCATCGTGTCGAAGTAGCGATAGTTTTTTCCGGAGAAGGGTAGAAGCTTCGCATGTTCGAGCGTTCCACCTGCTTCTGTACCTGTACACACGCTGGGGAGCGAATCGCCTTTGTGATTGTTGTAGTAAATCTCGACGGGAGAAAGTCCTGGTTGTTGTGTCGTGGTCTCTGTCCCGGCATGCGTCAGTTCTGCGACTACGAGACCACAACCAGAGAGTGTTTCCGGATTATTCGTGAACAACAAGAATCCACTGGCGAAAAAGAGGGCGAGCTTGGTCATCATCAAAGAGGTTTTGAAAATGAAAGCTAGTGCGGGAAGTGCGTGAAGAAATGTTAAATGGAACTATCCGTTAATTAGAACTTTCAAGTGGTTGCTTCGACACCACAATTGGAAATCAAGGAAGTTCAACGCACGTGTTAAAAGCAGGATCGCACCAGAATCGTGATCTAGTACTTCACCCAGCGTACACAGCTAGTACTGAAACCCGATGTTACATTGATGAAATACACGCCAGCTGGCCATGCAGAAGCGTCGTATACAATTGTATTCTGATTGCCTCCGGTGTATTCAATCGTGAAACAATCGACTTGCTGACCGAACGCATTGTAAATTTCAATACTGCTTGTCGCGTTAGTCTCTGTCGTGTATTGAATGTTCAGTACATCACTTCCGGGATTTGGAAAAAGTGTACAATTCAAATCTCCGGATGATGGGCTCTGAACTGTCAGCAGATTCTCCGACGCTTCCAGATACAATCCCATCGTGTACACATCGAGATAATCGCCACTGCTGGAAACAACGTTGTTGATGTATTGACCAATCAGATTCGTTAGTGAATCATGCAAAGTCTGAGGAACAATACTCGTGTCGAGACGCCATGCCCGCAACAATCCATCGAAACCGGTTGATGCATCGCAAGCACTTTCATAAACAATGAAATTGCGTAATGCGGAACACAACATATGAGTAAGCGTATCCTGCCATTGATTGTTCGGATCGGCGTACATCAGTGTTGCAGAAACGTTGTGGATAATGATGCTGTGATAAACCGAACGTGCATTGTGACCATCCATCCAACGTCCGTTAACGAGTTGTCCGGGAAGTACGGAATATCTCAGAATTGTATCGGCATTCATCGTCCAGTCGGAATTGCCGGGTGCCAATGCATATCCAAACGCCAATCCGTAAGTCTGAAACGAATTGTAATTGTAGTTGGTGTTCATGCGCAGTGTGTCCATGTACGCAGCAGTTTTCAGTGCAGCATTACGGTAGTTCGTATCGCCGGTGAACAGAAATGCTTCTGCGAATGCACCGCCGATCACTCCTGCATCGAATTTAAATTCACCGGTACCCGAATCATCAATGATCCATCCGTTAACGAGTACATTCACCGAATCACTTCCCAGACTCTGCATGTAATTGTTGATGATGGGCGTGTACACCGGATCGTTGTAGGTGCGCAAATCCGGAAACGGAAAAGCACCATTGGCAAGCTGCAAGGTTAGAAGAGAATCGAGTCCATCGGTTGCCCACTGCAGGTATAAATTCCGACGCGCCAAATCTGTTTCTGCAAGTGCAATGCGGATTAACCCAATACTTATCTCAGCACCCGCACGTAGAGGAACTGAATGAGGAAGATATGCTGGCGGTAATTCGCCCTTGCAGATTCTCCACGTTTGCGTGTATGCAAGGCTGTCGGCCGAAATAAGGGCGCGTGAAACCAGCAGCGCATTTGACAATGGCAACCAGGTTGTATTGGTATTGAGCGGCGAATAATTTTCCGCAGCTTCCGGTTGACCCGCTTCAGTACCTAATACAATTCTGGCCTGATTACTCAACGAATCAATCTGCACCAGATTCTTGTTGTAGAGTGCTGTTTGAATTGCAGCAGTCAACATAGACATTTGTGAATTCTGCGTGCTGTTCAGAACCTGAACTTCGTTGCATTGCGCACACAGTTGAACTGAAAGTGCGAGTCCGAGAATGGTGAATAGGGTTTGTTTCATGTGCAGCGACTGAATAACAAGATTAACAATGTACTCGCTTCTAATCCTTCTTCCTTAAAAACGAAACGAAGACACAAAGCCAACCCGCAATAAACAACAACCCACCAAGCGGTGTAATCGGTCCAAGAAAACCTGCATTAAATCCGGTAATGTTTCTCGTTGAAAGAAAATAGATTGATCCGGAAAAGAACAGAACGCCAATAATGAACAACCACATGGCTGACTTTAAGAGTTTCGTTTCACCAAATACTTTTGCGAGAATCCCGATTGCAATCAGCGCGAAGGCATGATACATCTGGTAACGCGATCCGGTATCCCAGGAGTTCAGTTGCACATCAGTCAGTTGTCCGCCTTCTTTCAAGGCATGTGCGCCCATTGCACCGAGTATAACAGCGAGTGCGGCGAAGATGGAACCGGTGAGAATAGATTTTCTGATCATGAGATAAAGGTACAATTGTCAGCCCTCGGTACGTCCGGGATGTATCTGAAAATTCAATGGAGGCGACTACTCGGCCTGACAATTGAGTTCTTGTCAGACCGAGTAACCTCCACCATCTTGCGTGCATGAATTTTTTAGGTGTACCGAGGGATGGCAGGAACATTCTCCGCAAAAGGAGCGACATTCACCGATTTCGAGGCAACCATTGACACCGAAAGTCTATCTTGTGAATAGTGAAATCCGCTGTTAGCATTCTACTTTTTCCTGTGCTGTTGATCATATTCACCGTCAACACATCATTCGTTGATCCGGCGAAGAAAGAGTTCACATTCACCGGCTACTTCGGTATAGACAAGCTTGTGCAGGACAAAAAGTACTGGTGTGCAGCAAAAGGCGATTCCATCAGCCTTAGCATGTGCCGCTTTTATGTGTCGAACATGAAACTGTTGAAGGATGATGTAGAGTGGGGGAGAATGGAATACAAACTCATTGATTTGTTCGACAGTACCACAACCAGGATGGACATTCCACATTACTCACGGAATGGAGTAAATGCGGTTCGGTTTTATCTCGGTATTGACAGCGTAAGGAATGTGGCAGGTGTAGGTTCTGGTGATCTCGATCCAACAAAGGGAATGTATTGGTCGTGGCAAAGTGGTTACATCAACATGAAACTGGAAGGAAACAGTAAACTCTGTTCGAAATCGAAAAATGAATTTCAATATCACCTCGGAGGTTATGCCTCACCAAACAATGCGTTGCAGTTGGTGGAACTGAAACTTGAAAAAGGCGAATCGTACAATATCAAGGTTGACGTCGAACAGTTTTTCTCCCGAACCGATATGAGAGAAACAGCCCACGTGATGTCTCCAGCGCTTAAGGCAGTCGAGCTTTCTGTTAACGCTTCGAAAATGTTTTCCATCGCCGAATGAAGAACAGACTTTCTGTATTGATCGTATTAGCGTTACTACTGTTTGGTTTCCGATCGGTTCCTGCTCTCTTTTCATATCCGGAGTATTTTCCAAAACCGGTTTACGATGTAAAGAAACATGCGTTGACCGCAGAAAAAATTGAACTGGGAAGAAAACTCTTCTACGATCCGATATTGTCGCTCGATAGTTCCACCTCATGTGCATCCTGTCATTCTCCGTACAACGCTTTCGCACACATCGACCACAAACTAAGTCATGGCATAAACGACAGCATTGGAACGAGAAATGCTCCTGCTTTGTTTAACCTTGCGTGGCAATCGCAATTCATGTGGGATGGCGCTGTGAATAATATCGAAGTTCAGCCTCTTGCTCCAATTGCGAATCCGATTGAAATGCACGAAGACATTGCGCATGTAGTTTTCAAATTGCAGCGTTCGAAAATTTATCCCACTTTTTTCCGCAATGCATTTGGCGATTCGGTCATCACCGGCCAACATGTTTTGCTCGCCCTCACACAGTTTCAGTTGACGCTAGTTTCCTGTAATTCGAAATACGATAGCGTGATGAATCATACAGCGACTTTCACGAAGCAGGAACAGAATGGCCACGATTTGTTTCAGAAACATTGCAACTCGTGTCATACAGCACCGCTGTTTTCAACATACGCGTATGCAAGCAACGGGTTGCCGGTCGACACATTTCTGAACGACATTGGACGCGCGGGCATCACACACATCGCGAGCGATTCCTTCCTGTTCAAGATTCCTTCTTTGCGCAATGTAGCGTACACGTTCCCATACATGCACGATGGCCGGTATGCGAAGTTGTATGATGTAGTTAACTATTATTCAACGACCGGAAACAAGTCGCGATTTGTTTCACCTCAGCTTTCGCAACCAATCCTATTATCGTCCGACGAAAAAGTTGATCTCGTCGCATTTATGTTGACGTTGAGTGACAAAAGTTTCATTTTTAATAAAAATATCGGACCTCCACCGCTGGAGCAGAAGAAGCCCTGATCAAAACCTAAGCTATGAAGAAGACTCTTTCCATTGTTGCACTCCTTGGATCTGCAATTGCACTGCAAGCACAAACAAATCCGGTAATTCTAAACTGGTTGCAGAACACGTCCATTTATGGATCGCATTACATTCAGAATAACTTCACACCAATTCCGGAAAATGTTCTGGCGAATTGTCAAACCGTACAATATTCTACGAACTGGGTTTACGTGAGTACACATGGTATTCCAACATACACAACCGGTCCTTTCCTCGATGGAAATCCATCACTGGCGAGCGATCAGAATGCAATCTTCCGGTTTCCTTTGAACCCAACACAGAACACAGGCAATCCAACTTCGACAACGATGGGGAACATTGGTGTGTTCATCAATGGTGTTGCTTTGTTTGATTACCGCGATGGTGTGTCGTGGAATAATGCACAACAACAGGAACGCGGTGGTCCATTGGGCGGAAGTGGCGACGGAGTTTGGAATCGCGATGCAGTTCCTGCAGAAATGCTTGGCTTCGATTGCGCGAAAGGTCATCCTGCAATGGGAAATTATCACCATCACCAAAATCCTTCTGCATTTGATCTGGATCTCGTGCAGGTTTCAACCGTGTGCAATTTGTACGACGCCGATGGACTTTATGTAATTGACAGCGCAGTACATTCTCCGCTCATCGGTTTTGCTTACGATGGATTTCCGATCTACGGCGCTTACGGTTACGCAAACGCAAACGGAACTGGTGGAATTGTTCGCATCGAATCCGGTTACCAGTTGCGTAGCATTTCTGCCCGCACACATTATGCCGATGGAAGTGATGTTACTGATGGACCAGCAATCAATTCAACGTATCCGCTTGGTCGTTACCGCGAAGATTACGAATGGATTTCACATCCGGGCAACGAATGGTATCTCGACGAACACAATGGTCGCTTCTGCGTAACACCGGAATATCCGAATGGTATCTATTGCTACTTCGCTACGGTTGATGCAAACTGGAATTCCGCTTATCCGTATGCAGTTGGTCCAACATTCTATGGCAACAAAGTAGCGCAGGAGGTGACACAGATTACGGAAACAACTACAACGTATGTTCCTACTTCGGGAGTAATATCTCAGGCGGAAATGGATGCTATGCAATTCACTGTGTATCCGAATCCCGCGCAGGATTTTATTGCTGTTCAGGTTGGCGATTTGGTCACAACAGTAATCAAAGCAACGATGTACGATATGGCAGGTCGCGTGATTCAGGAAACGATGATTAATCCGGGAAGCACGATTGCGTATTTCGACACGCGTACTATTTACGACGGACAATACATCATTCAGATTCAAAGTGGAGAAAGTGTAAGAACAAGCAAAGTAGTTTTGCAGCACTAGCTCGGTTTGGATTAACCAGGTAAAGGCGTCCCGGCGGTAATTCGTCGGGACGCCTTTTTTGTTGCTTTTCGCGAAAATTGTACCTTGTGAGTTCACACATTAGTGCTTTTTGTCAGACTGAGCCTCGCTGAAGGGCGACAACTGGCACGAATGATGAAATAGTGAGTTCACAATGTTATCCTTGTCAGACTGAGCGTAGCCGAAGGGTGACGAGGATGAAGACACAATCTCAACTATGAACAACGTATTACAATCTGGTTACGATTCACTCCACTCAGAAGAGAAGCGCAATTTGCGTCAACGGCTTTCTGATTCACCGCGTGCTATTCTGCTTTTGGATTTTCTGGAAGAGAGAAGAGGGAAGAAGTTCAATACTGTGGATGCGGTGAACACTGTATATAGTGATGAATCGGACGAAGAGTTTACAACACTGCGCAATCGTTTCTTCAAGCTTCGCAAGCACATCATTGAAACGCTTGATGAGAATACGGTGAATACGGGAACAGGAGTTTCGCTGCTACCCTTGGAGGAAGAGTTGTTTCGTTGCCGTCAAATGATCGGACAAAATCACTTTCAGCAAGCAGACAAACAGTTGAAAGCGCTGATCGCAGAATGCAAGCGACTCAATGTGTTTGAATTGCTGCCTGATGCTTACAACCAGATTGTTTATGCGAATCTCGCGCTGAACAATTTCAAAGAGCACGAACGTAATTTGCGCGACCTTGAGGAATCGAGCAAGGTGCTGGACGATTTACGTACCATGCAGGTATTGTCGCGACGAATTTATGTGGGCGCAATTACCCGTAATACCAAGGAAGTGGTGAAGCAATTGCAGGCAATGCGCAGAATTGTTCTTCGTCGCAGTGCATTTCCACGCTTCGAATTGATTTATCATTTCGTAGTAGTAACGAATGCGCCTTCTGTTCCCGGTTACAGCGGAAAAGGACACGCGCGACATTTGGCTTCGCTCAAGAAAATATCAGCGAAGCATCCCGGAATGCCTGCTGCGAATTTCGAACCCAATGGAGCCGCGTTGATGCAATACTATCTGCTTGTCGCCGATGGATCACACCACTTCATGCGTGGTGATGTGCAAACCTGTTACAACCTCTTCAAAGAATCCTGGGATATCATGGAACGCATTCCGAATCTCAAGCTGAGAAAGTCGGAAAGCAATTTCAAGAACAGGATTGCGATTGAAGTCGCAACGAATCGTTTCCGGGATGCTGTAAAGACTGCACATGATCTCATCGAATTTCAGAAGGAGAACAAGAATGAAGAGAAGCGCCTGAACGGTTTTGCAGAGCTTGCAGTTATTTACAGTTATGCATATCCTGCGCTGAAATGTCCCGATCCTGAATTTCTGTCGCGGCAGCTCAAAGTATTCACATCCTTGCTCAAACGGGAAAAATCTGTTCTCCTCGGCGACGGGCAATCAACACAAGCCATTTTTGCTTTCATGAACAAAGACTGGAAGCTTGCAAACACGATCATGCAGAATAAAGCTGCTCAGGATGTTTTCACTTCCATGGATCTTGAAATTTACAACGAAGTGCTGCTGATGTCGCCCGCAATGCCCGTTGAGAAAATCAAAGAGGTGAAGAAGCGTGCACAGACTATGCTCGACAAGTCGTTTTCTTCAGATCGGGTTTATTCGTTGAAGCGGGTGGTGAATTTGATCGGGATATTGGAGAATTCGCTGTGAGAACACGATAGTAAATTAAGTGTTCTGTGCACTTAGTTGTTGTCCATGATAGCGTTGTCAAGTATACGACCTGGTGTTTTTGTAATCATCAGTTAAAATGGTCGGTATTGCTGAAGTGGTATACTTTCTAAAATCCTTGACGGTTGTTTCATACTGCACATTGAGTGCCTGAAAAGCGTCAAATTGGATTTTGGAATAAATGTTGAATTTGAAGACGTGCATCTGACCATCTACGGTCTTAAGATAAACAAGTGCATTACCGTTACGTTCTATATCACGATGGTTGTTTCTAAAACCACAATAATGGTCATAGAATAGGAGGAAGGTGTTGATATGTGTTAGTGCTATAGCAAGTCGCTCATCCGGTTTTGTTATCGTGATTTCGTCCAACGTAAACGTAATTGTGCCGGCATAATTGCTGGGCTTGGGCCAGTCTGGATACAACCTCCGGATGTATTTATCAGTTACGAACAACAAACTCAAGAGTAATACGACAAATACAATTCCACGAGCCTCCCTTGAAACGGGAAGTGATTGAACGACGAGCAGCGTAATGATTGCAACAACAACTGATCGTGCGATTCGCGCTAAGCAGCCGTGGTCTGAAAGAACATTGATGTCATCACGGTACAAATTCAACTCAACGCTATTCATTTATTGTTGCTTATGGTTTTCGGATTGACATCATTAGCGTTTCCTTCAAATAACTATAACTGAAAAGTGGTTGGCAACAATTACACTCTTATGCATCAGTTTTCGCAAGGGCAGCTACTAACTCATCAGGCCTCTTTGTGGTCAATACAACTTTTGTTAGGCTGCCTGCTTCCGAAGTAAATTCGATTGCAACTGTTTCTTTGACCCGTTCAACGTTAACTATGTTTTTGAGCGGAACGCGGTGAAGCATCTCATACTGTTGTAGAAAACTGGCAAAAAGCAAAGGACATTTAAGCCAAAGTTCGCTGTCTGTCACAACAATGTCCAGTCCGCGACTTGTTCCGCCCAGTCTGGTCATAAGAGTCCGAGTAGAGTGTCCAGACGCAGAACGATCCCGATATTTCACCAGTACCGTTTCGATATCTGGAAATATCGCAATTGCTTTTTTTCCTCGTGTATAAGCGAGATAAAACATAGTTAGCATCACGACACACCAACAAAGAAATAATACTGTTTGACCGTTCATTTAATCGATTTTCCAAGCATTTATATTTCACGGTGATTTTTAGAAATTCCGGAAGCAGTTATTTCTCACAAATTTCCTTCAGCTTCTCCAATGCTTTTGGATATTTCTCGTTCATATAACCAACAAAATCTTCTGTGGTGTCTAAGTCAACAGTAACGGTCGTGGTTCCGTTGTTTTCTTCGAACGAATAGTTTTCAAATCCGTTTGCCCACTTTTCCACCTCAGGTCCGTCTGTAATTTCCTTGTCGCCTTGTACAAGGCCATAATGTTGGATCGAAACAAATTTGCCGGGAGTGTTTTCCGCTATCCTGGAAACCATGCCTCCCTTTTCTCCGTTCTCCGAAACTCCGACAAAAAGAATTTTGCTTCCCTTGTCCCAGCTTCCTTCGAATGTCGAGGTTGCGTTAAACAGAGCAGTCCACTGCTCATACGTTGATTTATTGCTGATGCCAAGCATCACATCGTAAACCTTAGTTGCAGTTGCATTGATGTTTACTGTGAACTGGAGTTTTTTCATGGTATTGAGTTTGTTTAGATTATACAGATTGTAATTGGAATGTTATTTCAATTCATATCTCGTGATACGAAACTTCAAATGAGCATAGACTGACTTGTTTCTGCATGCAGTTAATATTTTATCAGTTTCGTCGTATAAGTTTTATTGGAGTCAAGTTCCCCGATGGTTAGAAAATATATTCCCGGTTGTAAACTAATTTGAACCTCTCCATTGTGTATTTCATCCGCATAAACTAATTGACCGACGGAGTTGTAAATGCTCAGATTTATGAGTCCGGTAACTCCAATAATTTTGAATGAATTATCAATTGGATTTGGAAATATACTGATGACTGAACCAGAATAAAGTTCGTCATACCCCACAGACGAGGAGCAGTTTGATGGAATTGAATCGGTCGAGTAAAAGTCAGTGCAATTATTACAGAATACACTCTTCATGAAGCAACTTGCTCTTTTAGCTCTAAACACACTACTTGCGTTTCGATAAATTCCATGTCCACCTGTGGTATCGATTGTTACTTCGCTGCAAATATTATTCGCAACCAAGTCATTATGTATTGCTCTGGAACCATTGAGTGTGTAGTGCAAAAATGAATTGTCCGAATCAATCTGAACTAATGTGTCAAGTTCCCCATGAAAAGCAATGGTTGGTAGCATTTCTACACTATCAATTTCGGATTCAGTTACGCCTCCCCAATTATTAAAAATGCCTTTGAATGAATAACTGTTTGATAAATTATTTCCTGAAGTATAAAGGTTCCCTAATTCAACACTCGTAGCATTTGCGCTATACAACAACGAGATGCTGTCAAGTTCTGATTGGTCGGCATACACCATACCTAATGCAAGTAATGAGCCTGCACTCTGACCTCCAACAAAAATCCAATTCGTATCTATTCTAACGGCATTTGCGTTGTTAACAACAAATCTCATTGCAGCGTGTCCGTCCTGAATGGCTCTGTATCTCGCCTTATATTGCCCGTATTCAGAAAAATCATGTCCAAGTCTGTAATTGACCGATGCACATACAAAACCTCTCAATGCCAAATGAACGCATAAGTCAGCGATGTCTCCGGATTGCTTGTCTCCTGAAGAGAAACCACCACCATGAAACAACATAATAAATGGACGTTTAGGCGACGAATCAATACCAAGATTTGGATAGTAGAGATCCAGAAGCAACGTGTCTGGATTTCCTAAATAATCTTGGGCGATACCATATTGAATATTTGTTCCAATCGTAATTTCGGTTGAATCAAAGTATTGGACTTCGGTATATCTCGTATCGCTGGTGCAATACTGTCCATAAGTTTCTCCAATCAAAAGAAATATGGCCGATGCAAGGACTAAAAATTTGGGTGTCATTGATGTTTACTTTGAATAGATGTATTAACCTCTTGTTTTATTATTTATTTGTGAGTCCTTCACATAGAATTTCCATCAAAGTCAATTTTATACTTTGTGCCATCGAGATTAGTAAGTTCGATCCAGTCGCTTTCAATTTTGAACACTTCTTCTCCGTCAAGTGACATTAAAATACCAACCTCCTTAAATTCCCAATTTATATATCCATCGCGGTCAAGTTGGGTGACTTGCAATTCTCCGTGAACCAAATAATTGTCCTTGTGTTTGAATATTTGGAAACAAGAAGCAAAGTCTGCCTCGGTTTTCCATACGAGTTCCAGTTCAGTAAGTGTTAAGCAAAAAACGGAATTGCAGCAGCAGATTAGCAGTACATCGTCGTCAATCAATGCTGAGTTTTGAGAAACATCTGTCTTGCCACCATAGCCGATAATTATACAGTCGCTGATTAGCTTTCCATCCTGGAAGATCTTGACACCGTGTTTTGACGTCGGAAAGTCGTATGCCATGGATGCGAAATGCTCTTTGGAATAATTGAAGGCATTATTGTCAACGCCAGATTCGTAACCCGGTTCGTTTAACACTTCAACTATTAAGTCCTTGTATTGATATTGGCTCATTCTATTGTGTTCTTATAGTCCAATGATTAGGTTAAATATCGAAATTATCTAAACAGAACATTCTTTTACTAACTATTCGATGAACACGTATTAAACTACATCCGTCCGCACCACCATTTACACATTCTGATTATGAAACTTCAAAACCTTAAATCGTTCTTTTGTCCAGAGAATGGTCATTATTGAAACGGGAATAGCGAGCATGTTGAAGAACACAAAATTTTCATAAAATTTCGGGAATTCTCCAAAAACAGTTTTCACAGGTTCATTCAACGACTCATCATTTAAGAACATAATGTTTACAAGCACGGTAACCACCAGCGCAATCACCATTGGCCAGATAGAAAACAAGCCATGTACTTTTCCGGTCTGCGTATTCTTCAACATCTCCAGGTAGCCGTATTGATTGGTAACGCCGGTCATCTGATCGCCTGTTTTTACTTTACTGTATGAACTGCTTCCTTCCAGAGTTCGGCCGGAAATAGTTATAAAATACGTAGTACGTTTTTCAAATGTACTGCTACGCGTTCCGGACCGCGGCAGGTGTGTATTCACAGTCTCTGTCTTCGATCGTTTATCGGTAACAGTGCCTGAAACAAACTGGTAATTGAGCTTGGGCTTTTTTGATCCTGGGAGCGTTTCAATTAGTTTTTGATTTCCCCATTTCAAATCTTGCAGCGGAGAACTGAATGCAACGATTTCCTTGTCCGGATTGATTTCAAAAATGAATTCAAATTTTTGCGTGAAGTCAATTCCTGACGGGAGACTTTTACCCCGTGTTTGTAACTTAAACTTTTCTCCGTTGATCATGAGTTCGTAAACGGGGTGAGGATCTCCGTATTCATCAAAATCACGACTGCTGTAACGTTGAATATTGGAACGTACTACTTTATTGCTCATGAGGTGGGTGTTGTTCGCTGGTCTATTTGGAATATGTGCTGTTAGCGGCTGATTTCATATTTTTAGTTTAAACTTTTCAAACTTATTTCCATTTTGTTTGTAAACTCCGTCATTGTCAGTTCCAAGCCAAATTATTCCGCTGCTGTCTTGGTAGATAGATACTAGCAAGACATTTTCTGTACCCTTTTTTACTTCAAGGTTGGTGAGCGTTTTACCGTCATATTTCCAAACTCCACCACCATAAGTAGTCATGAATAAATTACCATCTTGATCTACAATTCCTGAGTTGAAATAATGGGGTTTTTCTTTTCGAACACCCTTTATTATTTCATATTGTAAATTGTTCGATTCAATTTTATACTTGCTTATAAAATTGCTCAACCAAAAATATCCGTCTTTGTCTTGAATGATTGAACGAACACCGCCAGCAGTGCCATCTGGGAGAATTGAAAGTTCTTTTTCATCAAACCACATAAACGATTTTCCATCGTATCGGAACGCACCTGCTACAAAAGTTCCAAACCAAATATTTCCGTCTTTGTCTTTATTTATGCCATAAACTGAATAAGGGTTATTGCTATTAAAAGGGCTGATTAGCGTGTCAATTCCAAACGCTTTATTTAAATCTTTCCGTGGCAATTTTAATTCAAAAAGAGAATCGCCACTATAACGGAATAAATCATTTGCATTGTAGCCAAACCATAAGTCATTCGGTAAAAGTTTCCATTGGTTATGTGACGATTTTATTGGCTTTAAAGTGGTAAATTGATTTCCGTCAAATTTGCTTATTCCTTTGTGTGTTTCGATGTATATGTTTCCGTCAGTATCTTCTTGAATACCACGGATTGAATCGTTCACTAATCCGTCTACTGTTGTAAATTGTTTTAACTCGTTTCCATCTAAAGAATAGATACCGTTTCCATTGCTACCAAACCAATATTTTCCTTTTGAGTCTTGAAATATTCTCCAAATTTGATTATCCAGTTCAGAAATCACTTTGCCAATTTGTACAGTTTCTGTTTCAGTCTTTTTGTGTTCAGATTGCATCTGTCCTTTGCATGAGAGGAAACTAATCGAAACAAAAACTATTGAGATTGTTTTTATAGTGGTAATTGTCATTTCAATATTAATATGGCTGGTTTAAAGTTGCCGCTAACATTTCGCGGATTGGCGTCGCGCGCTTTTCCTTCTAATAAATATACGTGAAAAGCGCAAAGTGCCAATGCGCGATTAGGGGCTGATAGCTCTTATCGGTTTCCAAACGAAATAGAACGCTCCAATAAGTATGTTCACAAGCGAAATAATATAAACTGAATTATACGTTTCAGACCTATAATAACTCAATCCGGCTTCTGTGTGCATATTCACTCCGGGATGAGAATTGTCGACGATGCAAAATGCGAAAATTAGAATTCCGATAGCTTGTAATATAAAAATGGATCCTTTAGCCAATCTACTCTTTACTTTTCGTGTCTGTCGAATAAAAACAAAGTAACAGACTGGAAAGACAACAAATAAGAAAAAGTAATTGTACATGATTGAAGTCACGTGCATACCAAAAGTCACACCATCATGAATGTCCTTGGTCTGGATTCCAACGGAAGGGATAATCAGTGAAGAAGTCAACACGATCAGAAATGCCGATCCTAATTTATTGAGATTAGTGAAGTCTGTCAACGTTCTTATGTTTGGAGTCGCTCAGTGCTTTTAGCAGTAGGGTCACACTTCGGCTTGAAGCAGTTTGTCAATACCTCGAATTATCAAATCGCGATGGGCATAAAATGATTTCGGAAAATCTTCGGTACCAACATGTGGGCGCTTTTCCAATGCAAACCAATTGCGGAGACCTATCAGGTTCTCTTTTTTACGTGCCAATAGATACCGTGAATCAACCGCAACCTTATAGAAATATAGTTCATCAGTGAGTGTAGCTTTCTGAATCGAACCGCATTCTAGACATTTTATAAGGCCGATCTTTTTGTCCAGTTCATCTGTTTCGGAAAACATTAGCGGATACAGATTCATTAGCCACGTTGGATCTTTCATCCAAACTTTACCTCCGAAAAGTTCATTTACAATTATTCCATTGTCAGGCTTATAGCACGCGGAAATTTCAGAGAAAGTCGCGTTAGTATATCGATCCTTAATTACAGCTATGTGCTCTTCATAAATCCGACGGAATGGGAAGGTGAACTGAGCTTTAGCAGAACAGGTAGGGCAAACCACATCAATGTCATAATTAATCGTCATGTGGACAATTACGCTTAACGTTTATGGATTGGCGCCGCGCTTTTTCCTTCTAATAAATATACGTGAAAAGTGGAGGGTGACAATACGCTGTTACCCGTAGCAGTTGTATCAAACTACTGCTTATCTGTCTCATTTTTGAACTCCTCGAGCATGCGATAAAACATATCTATTGATTCCAAATGCTGCTGTTTCGATGGTATCGTTTCCAGCATAACGTTCCAATCGATTTCTCTCGGTTCGAAGCCCATGCATTTGGCAAGAATCATATTGGCCCAACCTGCTGTGGATTCGTAATAGTCAAGTTTGCTAGCAACCCAGTCGTGAAATGGGTCTGATTGTAATTCAAATTTGTCTTCAACCAGCGCATGATGGTAACCAGAAATGTAAATGTGTATACTTTTTAAGGTGAGTTCTCCAGTGAACATTGCTGGTCGACCTTCTATTTGCTTCAACACCGGATAACAGTTCAGTATCATATTTTGCGATTAGGGGTTTGGGGAATTGCGACTCTCTTGTCCTTCTAATCAATATACATAAAAGCGCGTGGAGCCAATGCGCTGTTAGCACCAGTTATTGTTTGCTCCGCTCTTCCCACCACTTTTTTATTTCCTGTACTCTTGTCGAATCAGTGATAGAACAGTCGACAAAGAAATTTGGGTACGGCTCATTTTTTCGATACGAATCAATTATATTCATCACCTGCCCTCCCAATGTAGAAAAATCATCACTGCCTGGCTTCCAATCGGATGAAATTGATTCCTTGACGCATTTAGCACGCCGCTTGGATTCTATTAATGTCATCAAATAATTTAAGTCAGATTCCTTAATCCAATCCGATTTGGCTCTGTTTCCAGTTGTCAGGCGATAAATGGTATATATTCCCCTTTCTTCGAATTTGAGCAGTTCAACATAATCTACCACTGTAATTCTGTGAAAAAAAATCCAATCGTATTTATGGCGTTTTTGCTTATAGCGGTGGGTCGCTTCATTTAAATTAGCTCTTTCCATTGAGTCTGCATGGTCCGAACATGCTGCCAGACTAATTGCAAATATTAAGAGCAGTCTGATCATATTAAAATTGGTGGTAACGTTTTTCGGATTGGCGCCGCGCGCTTTTCATTCTAATAAATATACGTGAAAAGAGCCCTTGAGCTGGTTAAGAATTGGTGTTTTCCCGATGTGCCACTTTGAACAGCATTGCGATTTGAATAAGCCCAAGAACCAGGAATGGAATTGCTGTCCACAAGTAAATGTCAGTCCCTCGCCAATAGCAATCAGGAATGATGAAAAATTGATAATGGACAATTTCAATCGTGAGGAGAATGAATCCTGCAGCGAAAAATTTGAGAGACCTTAAGTTCGAAGTTGCAATCGCTAGTATTAAGCAAAGTAGTCCGATGAAATATATTAGTGCTATGAAAAAACTGTCGAGGGTTGTTAGCGACAAGTTAAAAGCCATTAGTCCAATTGTAGGGAATGAGAATTTGTTGCCGCTTCTAAATTGTATCAAAGTTAAAACGAGGCAAGCAATTTTCAGAAATAATTGACTTCTTCTGGAGATCATACGCTTGCTGCTAACGTTTTGCGGATTGGCGCCGCGCGCTTTTCCTTCCAATAAATATACGTGAAAAGCGCATGGTGCCAATGCGCTGTTAGCGTATCGTGCTACCGACTTTTGTTCTTCGATTTATTGCGAGCTTCAAATTCTGCGATCAGGGTGTTCAATTGAATTACCTGTTCAGTATTAATTGAACCTGTTTGTTGTGCTACAACTATATTGTCGATGACATAGTCGTATTCATGAATGTTCTTTATTTTATTTCTTCGGAGAGCATCCTGAATCGCATCCTTCTTTTTGAATTGAAGTCCCGCACTTGCAATCAATTGCCAGAATTTGTCACTGTCAGGCCCCGCAGTTTCATTCCAGTAGATTAGAAAGTCATGTTCAAGATATTTGAGACTGGCGACCTTTCTGAATTGCGGCTCAGGATTTAGTGCCAATTTCCTAGTATTGGATGAAAAGAACAAAAGTGGCTCCTTGATGGATGCAGGCAAAGTTGACGATTCAGAAACTACCTGTTCGGCAATATCGATTGCTTTAACCAATTCATTGGCTCGCTCTTCATAAATCGACTTCTTGGTAGTCATAGGGCATGTACGCTAACGTTTTGCGGATTGGCGCCGCCCGCTTTTTCCTTCTAATAAATATACATGAAAAGCGCGTGGTGCCAATGCGCTGTTATGCGGTAGTTATTTTATCTCAGAAACGTGAATGTCGCTACATGTTATCACGTTGATGATATGTCTTGCCGTTACGACAACATAGTGCCGAATTGAACTTTCCGAATTTAATTGGAATCCCAGCGTTTCATTTCTGCAGTATGTGAGGTAAGATGATTTCGTGTAAACTCTAATGCGATCGCCGTCGTACTCGCCAAATACGCCAGCGTCATAGCTTTCGTTAACAACGTGATATGCGATATAAGACGTAAAATGTAATCGATATAATGCGCCGGAGTCGAAATTTACCGGGTAAACCGGACCTATATCGGTTTGTGATATGTTTAAACTCTGGGAAAGTTCGGACACTTCGCCTGCAATCAGATCAATTATCAATTCATTCTCGCTGGGTTCAAATAATTTATCAACTAACAGGTTTCGGCAAGCATTAACTATGTCGTATGGTGTTGTCATAAATTACGCATAACGTTTTGCGGATTGGCGCCGCGCGCTTTTCCTTCTAACTAATATACATGAAAAGCGCGTGGTGCCAATGCGCTGTTAGGCGTTGGACTTTCCTGAAGTTCCTTGAAAAACATCTTTATATTCAGGATGCTTCTTTTTGTCACTTGCCGAGAGCACGGTTCGCAATGCATTAGCGAGCACCCACTTCATGGATCGATCTTCTTCTTTATAGAAATGTTCGAGTAATTTGTCTTTCGCAATCGATCGGGCCGATTTCTCAGTTAGTGCTCTGATAATGCCTTCTCTTATACGCGAATGATGCGGAAGGTCAAGGTGTTTAACCAGGATTGGGTAGGCCTGTTCGTACGAACCGAGAAACTTGTTTTCTAAATGCTCGACAGCACGATTATTTACTAAATCATAAACACTTTCTACAATACATCCTACGGCATTCAGTTCACGAACAAGTGTCTCTTGGTCTTTGAGAAGCATCTGATGAAATTCTTGTTTTTCAAGCTCGTTCATGTACGTGTCTTGCGCCTAACGTTTTGCAGATTTGCGATGGGCGGGCTTTTTAACACAACTGGTCATTCGGAGAACTGAACTTTCGGTAACCACAAAACTGTCTGCGGAGAACGAAACCCTGCCTATTGCAAATGTGCTGTTATGCGTTCGCCATTCTTTACTCATTGGTGATGTCCTCAATTTTAGTTGCAAATTTTCTGTTGTCCTTTGAGATATGTTCGTAGTTGTCTTGTCCAACAAAAAAACTCGAAGGTGTCCAACTGTTTGTTAAAGGAGTTTTCAAATTGTCCAAGTAATATTGTCCTGAAACTTCAAAGTCAAGAATTGCAAGTTGAAAAGGGTAGATTTTATATAACTGTTTCAATATTGTCGCAAAGAACTTTTTCAACTCGCTAGGGACTTTTGGGTTTTCAGTCCAAGTTTTGTATTCAGAACCGAACACCTTTTCTATTGCTGCTGTGTAAAAACAAATGTCAAACCAATTAAAGCCAGTTTCTACTGGCTCGTCTTCTCGTATATTGTATGTCATAAATGGAATTGCATAATTGTCAAGGTGCAAAACTCCAATATGTTGAATATTTACAATGTCAATTGGGATTGAATTATTATTTACGTCAAAAGGTCCTTCAACGTTTTTTAAAGACCAAATAAAGTCAGTGTAAAGCCTTATTGGTTCGTTGTCTGCACTGGGACAAACTTGAATAGCAAGTTCGTAAAAACCACCTGTTCTTAATTCTTTGTCAAGAAGTATATCGTTACTTTTTGTCATTCGTTCTCTAGCGCTGTAGTTTTATATGGTGACGCATAACTAGTTTATTTGCGCTACATCGTAGCGCAAATAAACCCTAGATGGCTGTATTGGCGCGTAAACATCCGATTTAGCTCATACAATTTACAAATTAAAGTGAATCGAAAGGCGAACGTATTTTCCCGATTGCATGGGCGCTTACGTGGGTATAAATCTCTGTCGTTTTGCTGCTCGCATGCCCCAACAACTCCTGAATGTATCGAAGATCTGTTCCCGACTCCAGCAGATGAGTGGCAAAACTGTGCCGTAACCAATGAAGTGTGACCGGTTTCGTAATTCCCGCTCGGGCAACACTTTGCTTCAGCACCTGCTGCAAACTCCGGGCATCGTAGGGTTGACCGCACTCTTGTCCTTCGAATAGATATTTTACAGGACGATACGATTTGAAATATTCACGCAACTGCTCGAGAATCTTTTCACTCAACGGAACAATTCTGTCCTTACGGCCTTTCCCATTCTTAATGATGACGAGCATGCGATTCGAATCAATATGCTCCGGCAAAAGACCGATCAATTCTCCACTGCGCAATCCGCAACTGTAAATGAGCGATAACATAGCTTTGTGCTTGGTATTTATTGTGCGTGTAAGCAGAAGCTTTACTTCTTCTTTACTCAGCACATTCGGTAGTGGCTTTCCGCGACGCGGCCGATAGATCAATTCCGGATTCAGAATCTTATTGTGCAGAATCCGGAAGTACAACTTTATTGCGTTGATACATTGATTCTGAAAGGACACAGACAATTCCTTCGCAATGATGTATTCCGAATTGAAACGCTGTACATCTGTGTTTGTAATCACAGAAACATCCTTGTCGCAAAAGGAAATAAATGTCCGTAAGCATTCCGTGTAAACCTTTATCGTACCATTACTATAACGGCGCGACTTCAGCCAGTCACTGAACTGTTCCATAGATGGAGTGGGTGCTCCCCGTCCGACCGGCTCGTCCGGGCGGGCATAAGTGTTCTCTTTCATATTTTATCTTTTTCGTAGCGTACATATAGCTGCAAAGTAAAATGATAAAAATGAAATAGCCGTTTGTAAACGTTTGTAAACGGATAATCTCCGGTATTCGACGAAATTCATTGTCATCCCGATAGCTATCGGGATGAGCGTAGCCGAAGGGTGACAAGTGAAGGCCAGACTGAACGTATCCAGATAGCGATCGGGAGACGGGTGATAAGCAGCGTAGTCGAATTCACTTCTGTTGATCTTGGTACATTGTCAGATTGAGCACTTCGACAGGCTCAGCACAGGCTTCGCCGAAGGTTGACAAGCAGAATTGTGAGACTCAGCGCCTGACCGCTGTGGAGCGTAGCTGAAGGTTGACGAACAGAAAACAAAAGCCCACGAAGTTTAAACTCCGTGGGCTCCGTGTACTTCGTGATCAACTACTGACCCCGAATAACTCGTATCGTCTGAACACTGCTACCCACCAACCTCACCGAATAAATTCCATCCGCCCAATCATTCATATCCAACTGCGTAGTGGTTTTTCCTTCGACGTTCTCGGCATAAACCAGTTTGCCGTTTGCATCAAACACTTCGAGTGTGGAAACGTTTGCATCTGCTGTCCACTGCACCGTTGTGAAATCAGCAGCTGGATTTGGATAAGCGAGTACTCCATTGCTTTGTGTAACACCATCGATTCCCATGCACAGGTCGACAAACACAATGGCATTCGCGGAGTTGTAGCAACCGTTTCCATCCGTGTAATCGTAGGTCAAGGTTACGAAACCTGTTCCTGCTGCTCCAGGGAAGAATTGATTTCCGATAATTCCCGGACCGGAATACGTTCCGCCTGCTGGTGAACCGCCTGTAAGTACCAGCGGATTACTGAATACACAGAACGAAGTATCGTTGCCCATCGAGAACTGAACATTTGGTAATGGATTCACCGTGACATTGATTGCAGTCGATGTAACTCCGCACGATCCGTTGGAAACATCAACCGTGTAACTTCCTGATTGCGTCACCACAATTGAACTTGTTGTTGCACCTGTACTCCAGAGATACGATGTACCACCACTAGCAGTGAGTGTAACCGCACCGCCTGCGCAGAATGTTGTCGGTCCGCCTGCAGAAATGTTTGCAGTAGGAGGAGGGACAACCGTTACCGAAATAGAATTGGAGTTTGCAGTACATCCGTTCGCGCCTGTCACCACACAATCGTAAGTTCCGGATGCTGAAACAAGAATGGATTGCGTTGTAGCGCCTGTGCTCCACAAATAGCTATTCGCACTTGCTACCGTAAGCGTTACGTTTCCACCTGTACAGAATGTTGTTGGTCCACCTGCAGAAATGCTTGCAGTAGGAGCCGGATTCACAACAACCGTAATGGTGGAAGTTGTATCGCTGCACATTCCGTTGGAGACGATGCAATAGTACGTTCCTGCAACACTTACGTTGATTGCAGTAGTTGTTGCACCTGAACTCCACAGGTAATTAGTGCCGCCACCAGCTGTGAGTGTTACAACATCGCCCTGACAAATTGTAGTAGATCCGGAAGCAGTGATTGTTGCGCTCGGAGTTGAGTTTACTGTAACCGTTATCGGCGATGAAACTGCGGTGCATCCATTCGCCGAAGAGGTAGTGACACTATACGTTCCTGAAGTAGAAACTGTAATGGCTTGCGTCGTTGCGCCTGTGCTCCATAAGTAACTATTCGAAGCATCTGCTGTTAGTGTTACGTTGTCGCCCGCGCAGAAACTCAGCGGACCTGATGCCGTGATTCCTGCTGTTGGCGCTGGATTAACTACCACAGTTACCAGTGAAGTTGTATCAGTACAAGTTCCATTGGAAACAACACAGTAGTAATTTCCTGCAGTACTTACGTTGATTGCCGTCGTTGTTGCTCCTGTGCTCCACGTGTAAGTGGTGCCACCACCTGCAGTTAAGGTTACCACATCTCCCTGACAAATTGTTGTAGGACCAGACGTGCTGATCGTTGCGTTCGGAGTTGTGTTCACGGTAACTGTTACCGGCGATGATTGTGCAGTACATCCATTCGCTCCGGTGGTAATTACGTTGTACGAACCGGAAGTTGTGACAACGATTGAAGAAGTTGTTGCACCTGTGTTCCACAAATAACCGTTAGCAGCATTGGCAAACAATGTTACGTTATCGCCAGCGCAGAATGTTGTAGGTCCGCCAGCTGTAATGCTCGCTGTTGGTGATGGATTTACCGTAACCACTACGGATGAAGTTGTGTCTGTACACGATCCGTTTGATACAACGCAGTAGAAAGTTCCGCTTGTGCTTACGGTGATTGCTGAAGTTGTTGCTCCTGTACTCCACAGGTAAGTTCCACCACCGCCTGCAGTGAGTACAACGTTATCTCCCGAACAGAATGTTGTTGGTCCGCCGGTTGAAAGTGTTGCAACTGGTGGCGCGATTACATTCACATTCACGACCTGTGAATTCGAAACACAACCGTTTGCATTGGTCACGGCTACGGAGTACGCACCGCCCGAAGTCACCAGTATCGTTTGCGTAGTAGCCCCGTTGCTCCATAAATAAGAAGATGACATCGGAACAGAAAGTGTAACGCTTCCACCCGAACAGAAGGTTGTTGGACCGCTTGGTGTGATTGTCGCATTCGGCATTGCAATAACGTTGATGCGTGCTGTATCTGTTACGTTCACGTTTCCGCAACCGGGCTGTGAGATTGTAATCGTAATGACTTGTGTTCCTGATCCCATTCCGCTTGTGTTAATCGGAATGGTCAATGCAGAACCGGTTCCGTTTGTTGCTGCAGAAACTGGAGTGCTGTTCCAGAATGCCTGATACGTTACGCCAACCTGACTTGTGTTCAATGTTACGTTTGAAGTTGTAACATCATCGCAAATGGTTGCACCGGAAACTGTCATGGCCTGCGACATTGGATTGTTGTACACAGCAATGACGGGTGTGCGTGTCGGTGATGGGCAACCGGCAGCAGAAACAATGACAACCCAGAATGTATCTGTTGCTGTAAGATTGGTGAGCGTGTACGTTCCGGAAGTTTGTCCGTTGATCGGAGTTCCGTTAACTGCAACGCTATACCACTGATAACTTCCACCAACTGGTGCACCACTCGCAGTGAGTACTGCATTTCCGCTTCCGCAAACGGTATCGTTAACTGTTGTTGCAGCTACAGGAAGCGGATTCACAACCACCGTGTTTGTTTGTGGAGTAGTTACGCATCCGTTAGGATTTGAAATGACGAGTGTATAAACTCCTGCGTGAATTGCAGCTGCATTGAGAATAGGAGCAGGCACTTGCTGATTCGAAGTGAAACCATTTGGTCCGTTCCAGGAATAAGTTGCTCCTGCAATCAACGGTGAGCTGAGCTGAATGATATTTCCTTCGCACACGGGTGAATTCGAAAACGCAACCATGTTGTTGTGATACAACGCGAGTACTTCATCTGAATTCAACGCGCGATTGTACACGCGACCATCGTCGTAAATTCCTTCGAAGATTGCATTGCCCAATCCGTTCGCCTGTCTGCCAATCTGGAAATTCGTGATCGTGTTTGTAATAACACCGGTGTACGCCAAATCTCCGGTCTGCACACCGTTCTGATAAATTTTCAGTCGCGAACCATTGTACGTTACAACAATATGATGCCAGGTGTTGTACGGAACGTTTTGTGAACTGTTCACATACGTTGCACCGTTGATTCTCCAACGAACACGATTCATTTGCTGGCCTTGACCAACGTCATAATAATTGTCGAGTCCCATGTACAATCCGTTGTTCTGCCACTTGTTCATGAGTGGACTGAAGAATCCGTAGTTGGGATTTGTTTCGTAAATCCACAACGACATCGTGATCTGCGTGGTGAGCGCCTGAAAATCTCCTGGGTTACCTGCGTCGACGTACGCGTTTACCACGGGTTGAAGCGCGTGTGCAGCCTGACCGAGTCGATCGTTAACGTAAGCGCCGTTCCAGTTCAGTGTTGCGTGATTATTTCGTCCGCTCGAATCGGCCGTGTTGCCATCGAACATCCAGTGTGCAATTAATCCTGTGTAAAGATCAACTGCAGGTGCTGTCGCGAGATTGATAGTCGCGGTTACTGCTGTGCGTCCTGTTTCGCATCCGTTAAACAAAATGGATACGTAGTATGTTGTGGTCGTACTCAACGTTGGAGTAGAATAGGTGGCTCCAACGTGGAATGGACTTCCGCCCACTGCAGCCGTGTACCAATTGTATGTTGCACCAACCGGCGCACCGCTTGCACTTAGTGAAACACTTCCAGGTTCGCATCGTGATGCTCCGACCGTAGTTGGTAATGCGGGAAGAACAATTACGGTAACTGTCACCGAACTGATGATGACTGAACAGCCGTTCGGGCCTGTAGCCACAACCTGGAAAGTAGTATTTGCTGTTAAGTTTCCTGTTGCGAATGAAAGTGTATCGCAGTTTCCTGCTTGTGCCGCTCCGATGTTTGCACTCGTTGCTGCATTCTGTAATTGATATGTAACGCCTTTTTGTGTGCCGATTACTTTAATTGAGCTCGCTGTGTTCGGACAAACCTGGGTTGGAACAGCAACCAGATTCATTGCATCCGGTTGTTCCATCATCAGTGAAATCATTTCCTGTTGTGAAATTGCCCGGTTGTAAATCCGGAAATCATCGAACGCGGCATTCGCATACGCATCTCCGGCCCACTGACTTCTTCCGATGTAACACATGGTGCGGAGAACGTTTTGCGGAGTCGTGTGCGTACCGGCTGCAATCTGGGTACCGTTCATGTAAACCCGCGCCGCATTTCCGGTAAGCGTGTAGGTGAGTAACTGCCACGTGTTCGTGCCGGTTGCTGTTGCACTCGATGCAACACCACCAGACACAGTACCGTTATAAACTTCTCCATGCGGACGACCATTTGTACCCTGAGACAGACACAGCAACACGTTGTTGTTGGCAGGACCGTTCGCAAAATCGAATACCCGACTCCAACTGGTGTACGTGTTTACTTTCACCCAACAGCTTACTGTGAAATCTCCATTGAAGTAAACACCGTCTGGTGCATCAACATATCCATTTGTTCCGTTGAACTGAAGCGCTCCACCTGGATTTCCAAAACGATCGTTCACCGCCGTTACACCACCGATCATAGTTCCGTTCAATCCGTTTCCACTCGCATCGTTTGCATTCGCGTTAAACGGATAGTGCAATATCAATCCTGTTGTAAGCGACGACACCAGTGAAGATGTCTGTGTCATGTTGTTAGGTCCTTGAACAACACTTACAACGGTTGTAACTGTTGCCGAGCAACCTGCTTTTGTAATGGTGAGCGTATACGTGCCTGCATCAGACAAACCAGCATTCGGAATAACCGGATTTTGTTGTGTGGAAGAGAATCCGTTCGGTCCATTCCACTGGTAAGTTGCTCCACCGGTAACGTTCGCTCCAAAAAGTGTAAGTGCAGTTCCGCTGCAAACAGGAGAATTCGCACTTGCTGCATTGAGCTGATAGAAAATGTAGCGACTGACTGTTCCATTCACATCGTTCCAATGACCGTGTGTGAGCATGTGACCAAAATCCTCATTACTCGCATTGTTCGGTTCGCCGGGATACCATGTTGTGTAACCATTGGGATAGCCGCCTTCCCATGCAAACGCTCCTTCTGTGACTTGATCAGTGTATCCGATGAACGCACCTGTAGAAACGTGAAGTGCAAGCATATTGTTTGTGGTGTAATCAGGAATGTATGCGAGATTTCCTCCATTAGAAATGCATGTAGTTCTTGCTGTTGCCCACGTTTGCTGCACATTACTCACAAAATAGTTTCTTCCGTTTGTCGATCCAACAAAGCGAAAAAGTGAAGCCGATGGAATGTCTCCCAATACTCCGTTGACTGTAAATGTTGCTGTGCTTGCTGCGCCAATGGAAACGGGCGTGTTTGTGATTACTCGAAGCTTGTATCCTGTTCCCGATGGCATTGCTTCCGGAACTGTACACGTAATAGTTGCTGTTGCCGCATTCGAAACGAGTGATCCTATTTCAACCGGATTCGTGAATGCACCATTCGCATCCGAAATCTGAACACTGTATGTGTTTCCGTTTGCAATTGCACCTGTTGATGAAATGTCGACCGTGATTTGTTGTCCGGCACACAGCACAGAAGGAGAAATATTCGTCACTGTTCCGGAAACTACCCCTACTGTTGACAGCGTTGTCACTTCGTCTGGTGTGAGCGCGCGATTGTACACACGGAATTCATCAATAGCGCCATTCATCGGATACCAGTCTGATGCATAGCGAGCGAGCATGAGATTTTTTGTGTTCATCGTT
The DNA here is from genome assembly GCA_040377305.1 of Flavobacteriales bacterium. Lineage (GTDB taxonomy): Bacteria > Bacteroidota > Bacteroidia > Palsa-965 > Palsa-965. Next base: position 62,992 of record JBEIPA010000012.1, read on the forward strand.
GCGAAATTCGGCGCGCCCGGAGTTGTCTGAACAAGAGTTCCGTTGATGTACATTCTCTGTTCAGTGGCATCCATAATGTACACGAAGTGTTGCCACTGGGCTGTGGAAATTCCAGACTGAACAAATTGGCATGTAGTCATACTCACATTGCCAATGCGGTTGTTCATTGCACCTGCTCCCGTGAGTGAAGTGTTGAACCAAAGTCCGCCACCTGCATCACCATCTTTCGCAAATACACAATGATCGCCGCCTGCAACGACATTGCCCGTGCCATTTGTTCCGGTAACACTATTTAGTTTCAGCCAGAATGAAAATGAACATGCAGTTGTAAACTGAAGTGTGGGGCTGTTTGGAATTGTTACTTCACCCCAACCGGTTGTACCGTTGAAGTTGTAAGCCGAGTTTGCATTTCCCCACTGATCCGTAGTTGGAGCAGCAGTGCCGCCCGGAATTCCATTGTTTCCATTTCCACTGTAGTCAAGTGCATTTCCGTTGAACGGATAATATCCTACGAGTCCGTTCGATAAATTCACTTGCGCGAATGATGACATCAGACATGCAAACACAGCAATTCCAGCGAGTAGTTTCTTCTTCAAATTCATGATTTTTTTGTTTGTTTCACGATCACAATACAAAAGTATTGCCGTGACAGCGGGCAAATTTACCGGACAGAACTCGTAACCGCGATTAAGGACTTACTTTTGGTATTTCCATGACGTAAGTCGTTGAAAACTAGCAATTAAAGGTACTTGGATGTGAACTCACAGTACCCTTGTGTCAAGGTTTTGTCGATTGACTTATCTTCGCAGGAACAAACAAAAAACACATGAAGAAACTTCTACTCATTTTCACCGCGTTCTTGAGCATTTCGGCAATGGCTCAAACGCAGATTCAGATGCCGATTTCAACCCAATCCGGAACTTTCTCCGGAAGCGTGCGCGGATATTATTTCGTTGCACCAACCTGTTTCACAATTACAGGGCTAATGGTTCCAACTGATGCCAGTACTGGTCCTCAGTCAATCGCGGTAGTTCGGTTCCATTCAAACCTTACTCCACCTTTGTATTCTGTTACCACAAATGCTTTTACAACATTGTTTCTCACGCAGAATGATCCTACATCCGGTATTATTCCCGTGAACATTCAGGTGGAACAAGGTGATGTAATCGGAATTCTGGGTCAGCGGGCAACTGTAAATTCTTATGGCGGCGGAAGCTTTCCTACAACAATTGATGGATTCCCGACAACAGTGAATCGCTTGGGCATGCAGTTTCCTTTGACAACAACAGCACCACAGCAATTGTGGACAGAAGCAGCAGGAAGCATCAGCCGCGTATTCATGTATTACGATTCGTTGATTACTTACAACGTTACTTCCGGACCAATCGGACCACTCACTGAGCAGTTCGGAAACGGCGCTGACACTTCTTTCACTTCATCATGGGATTTTGGTGATGGGTCTCCACTTGGAACGGGATCGAATCCAACGCACACGTATGCAATGGCGGGTACTTATAACGTGTGTACGTACATCACGAACACTTGTGGAACTGACACATTGTGTACTTCTGTAACAGTTTGTAATCCTTCACCGGCGGTTGCAGGTTATACATCAAGTGTAGCCGGTCCAACAGTCACTTTCACGGACGGCTCTTCGAATGCAAGCAACTGGCTTTGGGATTTCGGTGATGCAACTACGTCAACAGCACAAAACCCTTCGCATACGTATGCAATGTCAGGAACGTATAACGTCTGCCAGATTGCATACAACGGAACTTGCGACGCAGATACGATTTGTACTTCAATCACAGTATGCGTTGCACCAACAGTTACTTACACTTCTATGGATATGGGTGGCGGATTGTACATGTTTAATGATACAACCACCGGCGCAACGTCATGGGCATGGGATTTCGGTGACGGATCACCAATCGGAACAACACAGGATCCTTCACACACATACGCAGTGAACGGAACCTATACCGTGTGCGTTACTGCTTACGGATGTGACAGCACAACCTACTGCAACACCGTTGTTGTTTGTATGCCAACCGTTGCAAACTACACAAGCACATCTTCAATGGGCATGGTCATGTTCACAGATGCTTCTGCACACGCAACTTCATGGGCATGGGATTTCGGTGATGCATCTCCGGTTGACAACACTCAAAACCCAATGCATACATACGCTACAAATGGCGTGTACACAGTTTGTTTGATTGCTACAGGATGCAGCGGATCAGATACAACCTGCACCATGATCACAGTTTGTCCTGAAGCATTGAGTGCGGCGTTTACATCAACAGACACGCTGATGAATGCAACTTTCTCAAATGGTTCAATGAGCGCATCCAGCTACCTGTGGGATTTCGGTGACGCCTCAACAGACACAGCTGCGAATCCATCGCACACGTATGCTGCAACGGGTCAGTATCTGGTTTGTCTCACTGCATGGAATATCTGTGGAGATTCAGCTACCACATGTGATACGATTCTCCTGATTATTCTCGACAACAACTCGATGACAACAGGGTCAACAATTGATCTGTATCCGAATCCGGCGAATGAAGTAGCAACTGTAAACGTTTCTTCAGTGATTTACAGCGGCAACTATGTATTCGAAATGTTTGATGCAGCCGGGAAACTGGTGCGCACGCAAAACGGAGTATTCGGTCAGAACATGAACGTAGATCGTAGCGGACTTGAAGGTGGAATTTACATCTACAAGATCAGCGTTGATCAGAACGTTGTTGGTAACGGACGTTTGATCTTTACTCAGTAGGCAGTATGTCAGTAGTGCAGTAGGCAGTCGTGAGGGCTGAATTGCTGTAAGAAAAGTATAAGAAAGGGGTTGTTCAGGTGAAGTCTGAATGACCCTTTTTCTTTTGACTGTCTACTGCCCAAAGCTGATTCACTTGGCGCGATCAGCATACCACTGCAACGACGGGACTGCCTACTGCCCAACTGCCCAACTGCCTACTATTTAGTAGTTTTGTCCTCTATGAACTCCATTCTCATCATTGGCGCTGGCCGGTCTTCTTCCGCACTTATTTCGTATTTACTGAAAAACGCCGAAGTGCATGACTGGAATGTCCGCGTTGGCGACATGAATGAACAATTCGCGAAGGATAGAGTAGGCGCGAGCAAACGGGGTACTCCTTTTCGTTTTGATATCACGAATCAGTCTCAACGTGAAGAGGAAATTCAGAAAGCGGACCTCGTAGTGTCGATGTTGCCTGCGACTATGCACGGACAAGTAGCAGAAGACTGCGTTCGTTACGGAAAACATCTGGTAACAGCATCGTATGTTTCAGACAAGATGCGTTCGCTGGATGAAGAGGCAAAAAAGAAAGGTGTGATCCTTCTCAATGAAATCGGATTGGATCCGGGCATTGACCACATGAGTGCTATGCAGATTATTGATGATGTTCATGCACGCGGAGGAGAAATGAAAGCGTTTTACTCGTACTGCGGTGGATTGGTTGCTCCCGAATCGAATGATAATCCATGGGGATATAAGTTCTCCTGGAATCCGCGCAATGTGATTCTTGCCGGACAAGGCGCACCTGCACAGTATATTGAGGATGGAGAACTTCAGGAAGTGGATTACATCGAGTTGTTTTCTTCGGCACGACAAATTGAAGTGAAGGGTCACGGGAAATTTGACGCGTATGCCAATCGCGATTCGCTTTCTTACAGAAGTGTGTATGGCTTGGAGAATATTCCAACGATGCTGCGTGGTACGTTGCGTGCAGAAGGCTTTTGCAAAGCATGGAATGTACTGGTGCAGTTAGGTTGGACAGATGACAGTTACACACAAGAGAATCTGACCGGCTTGAGTTACGCACAACTCACAGAACGTTTGCTTGGTCAGTGTAAACGTTCCTTGCGTGCAGAAGCTGCGGGTGATGCAGGTCTGGCCGAGAATGATCCCGCAATGGACATGGTGGAATGGATCGGCATTTTTGGCGACGAGAAAATTCCGTTCGACAAAGGAAGTCCTGCGCAAATTCTTCAGGAACTTTTGGAACGTAAATGGAAACTGCAGCCTGGCGATAAGGATATGATTGTGATGCAGCACGAGTTTGAATATTCACTGAACGGTAATGATGCGAGAATCACTTCTTCACTGGTTGTGAAAGGCGAAGATGAAATTCACACCGCGATGGCAAAGACAGTAGGCTTACCAGCGGCCATAGCGGTGAAATTGATTTTGACCGGGCAATATAAATCGAGTGGGGTAGTGGTGCCGGTAAAGAAGGAATTGTATGAGCCGGTGTTGAAGGAATTAGGAGAGATGGGAATTGTTTTTGAAGAAGTGCACTCCTGATTCATCTCTATGAAGCGTTTCATTCTGCTTCTGGTCGCTGGAATTCTATTCATGGGATGTGGGTATAACTATTTGAGTTATCGGCACAGGAAGCAATTCCGCGATTCAAAGTCTGAAGTAACGCTCAATCAAATATCACAATTACGTGTTTTGGATTCTGCAAAGTTTAGTCGGGGAGCACACGTTTACATTCGTCCAATCATGGTGAACAGAAATCACGTTGGAGTTTATGGCTACAACCGGAACTCTTCACATTTCGGACGCGTATATTTCTTCGAATACAAGAACGACTCTGTGATTCTCATTTCGCGAAACAATGAGGATAGTTTACGCAACGAAGTTGAACGATTTCTCAATGAACATGATTTCAGCAAACGAAAGATTGCGGTAGCTATGAAACGACTGAAGTCGACGTACGATATACTGTCAACGGATTCGTTCTGAGATTGCGGTATTCAATCTACCTCGCGAATCTGAAATCAGTTCCCGAAGACGGAGTTGATTTGCGCAACAAGAATCCGGAATTACTGACCAATTTCAAGTGATTGGGATTTTTAACAAGTCAGTGTGTTGCCTAACGTTTGCCCGTTCACTATCTTTCTAAGATGAAAACCAACCTGCTTGTTCGCGTAATTACACTTTCCGGATTTACAATTCTGATGAGTGGATTTGTTGCGTACAAAGCGGGTGCATTTGAATCGGGCTCGAATGTTAATGCTGACTCTCCGGTTAAGGATACCCTTTCACCGTTGATTTACGCACCAAGTTCCAAGTCGGGTCCGGTGTTTATTAGTGCTTCAAGTACTCAAGACACGGTAAAGCTACAGTCGACAGAGCAGCAAGCACCAAACCAGCGTGCTGAGCCACCAAAAGTGAAGACTTATATGGGTGGAAGTAAATCGAAGCAGGTATTTACTCCTGAGCCAAAAGACACAAGCAAGCCGAAATAAAAGCTGATGAAGACTTTTCATCCTGCGGTAAAGATTCTTACAGCATCAATTTTCTTTTTGTTGATGTTCGCGTTTGTTGCGTTCAGATCGGGAGCGTTTGACGGAACACGAGCAGCACAAATCAAGCTTCATGTGAGTCGGACAGGAAAAAGTCATCACCAGAAATCAAACGATCCGAATAAAAGAGCAGTTCACGAAGGACGTCCAACGCTTAAGCAACGTGCTTCGACAATTGAGATAAATCCAGAATGGGCAATGATGGCCAGTTCGAAGACAATTGTTGCTACACCTGTACATTGGTCTTTCGTCGGAAATTCTTTTGGGTCTAATGCCTCACGCGCTATGATGTCGAGTTCCAAATCAACTCTCATGGTCTCTGAAGCGGAATTATATTCAGTCTACCGTGGAATTTTTAATGTTCCTTATAGCGACAAAACAGTAGGTAAAAACGAACAGCTGAAGCAAGGCAAGAAGTAAGATGGAGCAGCTCAAGGAAATATTCGACTTGATTTGGCCAACCGGCTTGAGCATTCTGTTCCTCGCCATCCTTTTCATTCCCATGGAAAAAGTTTTTCCTGCGAAACCGGGACAGAAAGTATTTCGTCCGCGTTGGTTTACCGATCTGCTGTTTTTTCTCGGACAATATCTTTTCTGGAGCTTCTTCGTGTTCTGGGTGCTCAGCTTTTTCAGCGAGTGGATTTTCATGATTGTGCCCGAAGGATTCAGATCAGCCGTTGCATCACAACCCTGGGCGCTTCAGGTGTTCGAGGTAATTGTGTTAAGCGATTTCATCATCTACTGGGCACATCGTCTGCAGCATAAAGTGGATTTCCTCTGGCGTTTTCACAAAGTACATCACACCGCCGAGCATCTCGATTGGCTGGCTGCACACCGCGAACATCCGCTCGATTCGATTTACACCATCGGACTGATTAATCTGCCCGCATTCATTCTCGGATTTCCGTTGGAGACAATCGCCGGCTTAATTGCTTTCCGTGGCATCTGGGCAATTTACATTCACTCAAATGTGCGCATTCCCCTCGGACCATTGCGTGTACTCATTGGGTCTCCGGAACTGCATCACTGGCATCACGAACTCGAACGCGATCGCGGTAACTACGCAAACATTTCTCCGATCATGGACAAACTGTTTGGAACATACACCTGTCCCGATCACGAACCGGAGCATCTCGGCATCAAAGAAGAATTTCCCAAACACTACGTTGGACAGCTCGTTCATCCGATCCTGCCGAAGAGAGTGGGGGATTGGATGTTTAAGAAGAAGAAGGCCGTTGTTACGATGAAACCAGAGCCCATTCGTGAAACAGTCGAAGTTCAGGTTCCACAGTAATGTAAACGTAACATCACGATCAAATTGTCTTAAGGTTAAACAGCTAACTCCTTCCTAATTTCATATCAGAATAAAATCAATACTGAATGAATGATCATGAAAAACAACTTTGGAACAGGATTAAAGAGTTTCAATTCGATGAACCGGAAGTAGCATTTAGCTTTTCCGACCGGTTGGCAAATGAGAACAACTGGAAAAAGGATTTCGCCATTCGGGCGATTGAAGAATACCGCAAGTTTATTTATCTCTGCTGCGTTGCTGGACATCAGGTCACTCCTTCCGATGAAGTAGATCAGGTATGGCATCTTCACCTCACTTTTACTAAATCGTACTGGAAAGAGTTGTGCGAAAAAGTTTTGGAGAAAGAGTTGCATCACAATCCAACAAAGGGCGGTAAAGTTGAAGAGAAGAAGTTCGACTTGTGTTACTCGAAAACGTTGGTTTCTTATCGCAATCACTTCGGAGTTAATCCTCCGGTAGATTTATGGCCGAATGGAACTACACGGTTTCAAAATGCAAATCATATACGCGTCGATGCACTTCGAAACTGGATAATTAAAAAGCCACAGCGAAGAATCCGAATTGCATTTGTAGTTCTACTTCTTTCGATCGGAGGACTCCTGAATGTTCAGGCATACGACAACAAGGATGTGATTGTCGGGTTTGGTGTAATGGCAGTGATTGCGGTTATCGGAATTATCACCTGGCGAAACGGTGGAGGAAATGGAAATGGGGGAAGTTGTTCATCCGGTTGCAGCACGAGCGGTTGCGGTGGATCACACAGTGGATGTTCTTCGAACGGTTGCAGCTCCGGTTGTGGTGGCGGTTGCGGTGGAGGCGGATGTGGAAGTTAGTTTCATAAAAAAGCGCGAATCTCTCCGCGCTCATACTATATCCTGACTGCTCCCGATAGCTATCGGGATGCTACTGCCGCTGCAACTGATTTTTAGGAACAATCTTATCCATCACTTTCCCACCCATCTCTTTTCCTTTTTCTTTTCCTTTTTCCTTCGCTTTCTCCTTCACCTCTTCTTTTACTTCTTCCTTCACTTGCTCTTTCACGGTAGTTGGAGCGGCAGCTGTTGTATCACTCGCATTCGAAGGAGAAGGTGCTGGTTTTGTTTTTCCCGTTCCTGCTTCGTCGATGGAAAGGTTAGTTGGACTAACAGCGCCATTAACTGCGTCTGCAGGTGATTTCACCTTACCGGTTCCGGCTTCATCAATTGTGATTTGTCCACCTCCCCCATCAAGTCCACTCGCACCAGCAGGTGGAGCCGGAGCAGGTGATGCTTCTTCAGCCGGAGCAGCTTCAACTTTCGATGCAGATGTTCCAGCCTCAGCTTCTTTTGGTTGTTCCGGCTCGGGTTCACTCGGTCGCTCAAGTCCAGGAACACTTGGATTATTCGTAGTTGAGTCGGTACGATTCGCGTCGTTCTTAGTCTTCGTTTTACCTGTGCCAGGCTCATCGATGGTTATCTCCTGAGGAACACCACCGGATGGTTGATCGCGATTATTGACCGTAGTTGTATCCACAGCCTCCGCAGCATCTTTCTTTTTATTCTTCTTTTTCTTTCCTCCGTCTTGTGCGTAAGCATCGGCAGACAAAATCACTGCAGCCGCAAGAGTTAATAAAGTAAGTAGTCGTTTACTCATGTGATTGTAAATTATATTGATTCGATTTCGTGAATCCAAACACAACCGTTCGGACTTCCTGGCAGAACTTTATAATGGATTATTACCCAAAATTAGTGCCATTTGGGATACCTTTTACTTAGACAACTCAATTGCCTCAGGTACAGACACTTGCTCCCCTTTATAGAAAGCAATAATGAAGCATTCCGGGAAGCCCTGAGCACGCATTTTGTCTTTCAGCGCGGTGATATCGGAATAGCTGGAAGTGCCACCTACTGTGTATCGCGTTAAGCCTTGTGTTGTGGTCGACTTCTTCAGTCCAACCACTTTATCAAACTTCGCCTGATCTTCTGCTGATGGAGCATTCTTGTATGCGCCCAACTGAACCTGGAACTCAACAAATCCTTTCGTGCCTGCACCTTGAGCTGTATCAGGTGTCATCGGTTCAACTTTCATGTAGGTTGCTCCGGCTTTCTCGAGTGGAATTCTCTTTCCTTGTTTATACGCAACAATAAACGCTCCTGAATATCCTTTAACCAACAACGCAGCTTTCGCATCAGATGCTTCCTGGAATGTTTTGTATGAACCAGACATGTACTTGTAAAGTCCGTCATCCGTCTTGAAGTAAAGTAGATCTGGAACATCTGCGAATGTTGCTTTGGAAATCGGACGACTGAATGCACCAACCTGAACGCGGAAAGTTAATCCCGTATCATTCGGCATAGTTTTCACACCGCCGTTAGTTCCACCTGTATTTCCTCCGGTGTTGCCACCTGTATTTCCTCCGGTGTTACCACCAGTATTTCCTCCGGTGTTACCACCTGTATTTCCTCCGGTGTTGCCACCTGTATTTCCTCCGGTGTTACCACCTGTATTTCCTCCGGTGTTGCCACCTGTATTTCCTCCGGTGTTACCACCTGTATTTCCTCCGGTGTTACCACCTGTATTTCCTCCGGTGTTGCCACCAGTATTTCCTCCGGTGTTACCACCTGTATTTCCTCCGGTGTTGCCACCTGTGTTTCCTCCGGTGTTGCCACCTGTATTTCCTCCGGTGTTGCCACCCGTATTTCCTCCGGTGTTGCCACCTGTATTTCCTCCGGTGTTACCACCTGTATTTCCTGCAGTGTTGCCAGTGAGGCCTGTTACTTCAACCAGTTTTCCATCAGCAGTTTTGTATACGATGGTTGGCGTTTTGAATCCTTGTGCTTCCAGTGCTTTTCTTCTGCGTTCAGCTTCTACGAGATCGTAAAACTTTCCGGCAGTATATGCTGTAGATGAATCATACAACGAGTGCGTTGCAATATCCGGAACGCTGAGAAAACGCATCATCTGTTCATTGGTGATGGCGCTGTTGTAAGTCCCGAGCGAAACCATATACACTTTCCGTTCTGCTCCACCTGTCCCGGCAGTATTCTGTCCGTTGAGTTTGACATTCACTGAATGGTATTCACCGGTTGAATCGTTGTAAAGCAACCAACGCTTGTATACGATTGAATCTGTCAACGCAATTCCATTCTCGTCGGTAAAGAATTCTTTCGGCGATTCTAGTTCCTTATCGCGATAGTCAGCCGTGTTGTCAATGTCATCATCAAGCGGACAACCGTGTATGTCAACCGAAACTCCAACAGGTGTGAGTGCGCAGGAGTCTGACAAATCGAATACGCCATCCATATCGTAGTCATCGTCATTGAACACATAAAGGCTGTCTGTCGGTGCGAATGTGTCAATCTCCTCTTTCTCTTGTCCGGTGAGATTGTAACGCATTCCGAACGAAGTCATCACGAAATGGTCATTCTTAGAATTGCCTTGACGTGCGCCCGTGCTTTGTGCAGTTATTCCGTCAACATAATCGGTGAACGTAAAGTGGAATGTGGTTCCAACAACGGCCTGCCAACGGTCGGTCAGGTGCATCGTGAATCCAATTCCAACAGGAACGGCGAAAGAACGTTCAGGATATCTTCCGAAGTCATCCGGATTCGTATTGCGCACATCTGTTTCGTACGTGTAATCGCGCACAAGCATAGAAGCCTGCCACGCGAAGGGATCGCTTTCGTCAATATTACGGATTGATCCATCAGACCAGTAGTAATAACGATTTCCATTTGCATCGAACAAATCTGTCTTCGATAAGAACTCGAACGATTCAATACCAACGCTTACCCACGGCATCACGTTTCTTCTCGTGCGAAAGAAATTCTGAAAGTTGTACTCGAAATGAATTCCGCCAACACGAATTGCTGATTCGAAATTCACATTGCGTGTAATCAAACGTTCATTTGCCCCAAGCTTTCCGAAGCAGGTATAAAATCCGATGTTGAGGTAGGGAGTAAGCGTTTGATGAACCGAAAGTTCAAATCCAATTCTGCTGACCTGAAAATTTGCAAGATGCTTATCGTACACGTCGCCGTAATACGAGAACATTCCAGTACCAAGACCTACGGTTGGCTTAAAAACGAAAGGTGCCGGTTCATCGGCTACTTTCTTTTGCCACAGTCGGGGTTGGACTGTATTTTCCCGGCTGTGCATTATTGCTGTATGCAAAACCAGTAACAGGACGAAGGTTATTCTTCGCATTAATCTCAAAAATAGCTATTCTAATTCGAATTCTCTTGGTTTTTAACAGCGAAGATCGTCATGACTGCCTACGGCCCAACTGCTCACTGCCTACTGCTACTTGATCCACTTTTGACTCGTAATCATCAGCGCTTCCTGCACCGTAATTCTCTTACCGCTGCTGTATGCCACTACAAACGGACCTTCAACACCTTTTCCACGAACTGTTTCACGGCTATTTCGTGCATCCTGATAAGTTGTGAATGAACCTGTCGTGTACTTATTCAAACCATCAACCTGTTCAGCATTCACCGTATTGAGTCCGTATGTGTTCTCGTAATAATTAGTTGGAACACGACGCACCATTGCTGCAACCTGAATCGAGAAAGAAACACCTTGAGTCTTATTCACGATAGGATCCTGTTGCGTATCTCCGGTGTTTCCGTCATTACCGGTGTTTCCGTCATTGCCCGTGTTGCCTGTATTTTCTGTAACCGGATCTTGCCCCGACTTGTTTCCGTTGGCATCGTTCCCCGTGTTTCCGTCGTTACCGGTATTGCCATCATTCCCTGTATTTCCAGTGTTCCCTGTGTTTCCAATGTTCCCTGTGTTTCCAATGTTCCCTGTGTTTCCTGTATTGCCCGTGTTACCCGTGTTACCGGTATTATTATTTCCAACGATAGCTTCGTTCGCTTTCATTTCAATAACTGCAGGAGCAATATTCACCAGCTTGTTATCCATGTTCTCGATGTACGAAACGTGTCCGTTGATGGTATAACGCCCAGCTACATCAGGAGATACAATAACTTTATACTGGGCATGCAATGTTGCGCTCGCCTTGTTTGGATTGTACCACTGCAAACGCACAATTCCATTCTCAAAAGACCAGTCGCCACCATCGTTCATGACCGACTTTGCAATGAATCCTTCCGGCAATGTATCCTGGAGCTTGATGAAGCTGCTGAGATCGCCCTTTTGTATAGTGATATCAACAATGAATTCTCCGGTTACAGGTTCAGTGGGAACAATACGCGTTACTGTAACACTTGCTGCTGGATTTGCAGTCGAATCGTTGGTCTCCGGAATGTAGTTGCCGTTGTTTTGGGTTCCCGCGTTACCGACAATGAGTTTCATGGGATCAAGTACTATATGACTCGGTAGATTGTCTACTGTATGCGAAAGTTTTTGTGTGCATTCAAACGTCCCTTCCGCATCTGACGGAGGTGTAAGCTTGAAGGAAACATTCAGTTCTTCGCGCACACCAACACGTGACCAAAGAAATTTTACGGTGCGATCTTCAAACATGAAAGAAGATCCGTCTTCTTCAATCTTTTCTGCTGTCCATCCTTCGGGAATTACCATGGAATAACGAAGCAGCTTATCAACTCCGTTTGGATCAATTTTCACCTTCACTATCACGCTCTCGCCCTTATTAATCGAAGCAGGAGCCGTAATGGTTGCAGAAGGACCTCCCGCGAGCAGAGAAAAAATCCACACAGCTAAAAAGTTCAACGCAAATATCAGTCCTCGTATCATAGTTTCCCTTATTTGTAATTATTGTTCGAAGTAGTAGTCAATCAGCTGATTGATTTTTTCTGCAGTCCAACCGCCTTTATCATCAAAGAAATCATCTACCACAGAATCAATTTCATCAGCCGTTATCATACAGTTGCTATCGTAATCAGCCGCGCGAAATTCTTCAGGAATGCAATTCGGGTTAATTACATTTCCGAGACTGTCGAGTTGAGTGAGTGTAGTTGTTACTCCATCCTTATCAACCGGCGTGTTTTTAGCCGTGTTCTGTTCTTTGTCGCGATAATCAGGAACTCCGTCTTCATCATTATCAGGCGGACATCCATTGCGATTTACCTGAACACCCGATGGAGTTCCTGCGCACAGATCATCCGCATCGCGAACACCGTCTTTGTCGGAGTCTTCGTTCAGAATATCAGATCCGTTGGTGCGGTCTGCTTTCGGACCACGTGAATTGAATTGATAATAGATGGAAACACTCGCATACATCCAACTGTCGTTGCGGTCAAACTTGAAGTTGTCAATGTAATCGCTGAACGTAAGATTGTATGTAGCGCGAAAATCAGCACCAACATGTCTGTTGAATTTGAACTTCGTACCAACGCTCAGTGGAATTCCCATTGTGCTTCGCGTGTAATTCACTGCGCTGTCGGTGAGCTGAGTTTCGTAAGTGTAATCGCGGGTGAGATAATTCGATATGAAATTTGCATTGGGTGCGCTTTCATTCACATCGCGAATAGTTCCGTCAGACCAGTAGTGGTACGTTGAATCATTCGCCGCTTTCAGATCGCCATACGGATCAAAACTCATCCACATAAATCCAACACCCAGGTAAGGACCGACTGTTGCGCGCCGCGACAGAATGAAATCATTGTCGAGATTAAACATCAGTCCGCCACCAACGCTGATGAATTGTGTTGTGAAATTTCTGTTGAATGCAACTGAACGTTCATTGGCGGTTAGCGTACCATATACTCCGTATAATTCTGCACCCAGTGTTCCAAGAAAACGTTGTTCTATTCCAAAACGAAAACCGGTTCTGAATGATCCTCCGGTTCCTTTGGTTGGAGCAATATCTCCACGGAAGTAAGTGAGTCCCGCACCAACTCCAAGGAGTGGAAGTTCTTTGTGTTCAGGATCGGATTGAGCCGACAAAGTTGTGGTCGCGCAGAATATGGGCACGATACAGAGCAAGGGAAGCAGCTTAATGGTTTGGTTCAAATCCAATGGGTTTATGCGTACCCAACAAATCTATACTTGCAGTGCGCGCACAACGGCCGACGTTATTCACAATTACCAACATGAAAATGTGAATACGACAATGAACGAAACGATGAAAGCCCCGTCGATAGAGGCTTTCAGAGGTTTTGAAGAATGATGTTGTAGTGTTAGTCGTTATTCACATTTGACTGTTAGCGAATGTTCCTTGATACGTTCCACGAATGTGTGGCTCAAGCTTTCGCTGAGTCTTAGCGTCGCTACGATTAAAAGTTCGGCTTAAGGAGGTAATGCGAGTAGAAGTCGTTAATGATCTTCACTGCATCATCTGCCGTGTCTACCACATGAAACAACTGCAGATCGGAAGGATTGATGTTGTGCTCTTTCTCCAGCATAGTATGCTTTATCCAATCGAGGAGTCCGCTCCAGTATGCAGTGCCTACAAGAATTACCGGAAAGTTGGCAATCTTCGATGTTTGAACAAGCGTCAACGATTCGAAGAGCTCATCCAGTGTTCCGAATCCGCCGGGCATTGCAATGAATCCCTGGCTGTATTTCAGAAAGATTGTTTTGCGAATGAAGAAGTAGTCGAAGTTGATATTCTTGTCGAGATCAACGTAAATGTTCGACGACTGTTCAAACGGCAAACGAATGTTGAGTCCAACCGATTTTCCTTTCGCTGTCTTTGCGCCCTTGTTCCCGGCTTCCATAATTCCCGGACCACCACCTGTGATAATTCCGTAACCTTCCTGCGTGAGACGCAATGCAATTTCTTCCGCGAGTTTGTAGTAGGGACTATCGGGTTTTGTTCGTGCAGATCCGAAAATTGAAACACACGGTCCGATCTTCGCCATCTTCTCAAATCCTTCAACGAACTCCGACATGATTTTAAAAATCTGCCAGGAGTTTCCGGCTTTAATCTCATTCCAATCTTTTTCAGCAAATGCGCGCCGGATTTTTTCTTCTTGATTCTCAGTCATAAAAATTCTATAGGGTTATTCTCTTAATCTCTGGGATGAACTGTTGAGATATGTTTAGCAAACAACTTGCCATGTTAGTGAGGACAGTTGTTATACGGCCACAATAACATGATGTTTCAGAATAAATGCAAATGCGCCTAAATCGGAGTGAATTACGGCATTTCCAGTTCTTCTTTCAAAAACTTCGCAGTAAAGCTCACCTTATTCTTCGCAACAATTTCCGGGGTTCCGGCAGCAAGAATTTGTCCGCCCCCGCTTCCGCCTTCAGGACCAAGATCAATGACGTAGTCGGCAACTTTGATGATGTCTAAGTTGTGTTCGATCACAAGAACGGTGTTGCCTTGATCAACGAGCTTCTGCAAGACTTCAAGAAGAATGCGAATGTCTTCGAAATGCAATCCTGTTGTTGGTTCGTCGAGCAGATACAACGTATTTCCGGTTTGCTTCTTCGCTAATTCGGTTGCAAGCTTCACTCGTTGTGCTTCACCACCGGAAAGCGTGGTACTTTGCTGTCCAAGTGTAATGTAACCTAGACCAACATCAAACATTGCTTTTACGCGTGCGAGAATTGAAGGATGCGCTTCGAAAAATTCAACAGCTTGTTCAATCGTAAGATCAAGTACATCGCTGATTGATTTTCCTTTGAAACGAATTTCCAGCGTTTCACGATTATAGCGTTTGCCATTGCAGCTTTCGCAATGAACATAAACGTCCGGAAGAAAGTTCATCTCAATGGTCCGCAAGCCTGCTCCCTGACATGTTTCGCAACGACCACCTTTTACATTGAAAGAGAATCGGCCGGGCTTGTAACCACGGATTTTCGCTTCAGGCAACTCGGAGAAAAGCAACCGAATATCGGAGAACACATTCGTGTACGTTGCCGGATTCGAACGTGGAGTTCTTCCGATTGGCGACTGATCAATGTCAATCACTTTATCGATATACTCGAGCCCGTGAATTTTCTTGTATGGTAACGGACGTTTCTCTGAGCGGTAAAAATGTTTGCCGAGAATAGGGTAGAGGGTTTCATTAATCAGCGAAGACTTTCCACTACCACTCACGCCAGTTACACAAATGAAACGACCGAGCGGCAACTCGACAGTTACATTTTTGAGGTTGTGACCTGTACAGCCATCGAGTACAATTGACTTGCCATTTCCTTTACGTCGCTCTTTCGGAATTGCAATGGAACGTTTACCCGTGATGTAATCCGCCGTAAGCGTATCGAATTTGATCAGTTCTTCCGGAGTTCCTTGTGCAACAATGTGTCCGCCATGCACACCTGCTTTCGGACCAATGTCGAGCACGTGATCGGCACACATAATCATTTCCTTGTCGTGTTCAACCACAAGAACAGAATTACCGATGTCGCGCAAATTCTTCAATGCGTCAATCAATCGGACATTATCGCGTTGATGCAATCCAATACTCGGCTCGTCGAGAATGTACAACACACCGACAAGCTGAGAACCGATTTGTGTTGCCAAACGAATGCGTTGCGCTTCTCCACCCGAAAGTGAACGCGAACTGCGATTGATCTGCAAATAATTCAATCCTACATCAAGCAGAAAGCCAAGTCGTGCACGAATTTCTTTCAACACTTCCTGGCCGATGCTTTTCTGACGGTCACTGATTCGTTTTTCAACACCCGTAAACCACTTCTGCAAATCTTCAAGTCCCATTGCAGATAACTCCGCGATGTTCTTCTCGTTGATGCGGAAATATAAGGCCTCTTTCTTCAATCGCGATCCTTCACACTTCGGACAAACCGATTCGTTCATGTATTCCTGCGCCCACTTCTGCACATTCGAAGAACCTTCCTGTTCCTGTCGCGCAAGAAAATTCACAACACCCTCGAACGACATGGAATAACTCGTGCCGGTGCTTTGCTGTTCGCTTTTCACCTTGAGCATTTCGTCGGTACCAAACAGAATAGCATTCAATCCGTCTTCCGGAATATCTTTCACCGGATCAGCAAGCTTGAATCCGAATTTATGTGCGATTGCTTCGAGCTGGGCAAAGATCCAGTTATTGCGATGCTCACCAATAGGAACAATCGCTCCCGACTTGATGCTTCGCGTTTTATTCGGAATGATCTTGTTGATGTCAATCTCGAGGATGTGTCCGAGTCCGTTGCAACGTGTACACGCCCCATAAGGAGAGTTAAACGAAAACAAATTCGGAGCAGGATCGTCGTAAGCAATTCCGGAGGTTGGGCACATCAAATGTCGGCTGAAGTGACGCGCCTCGTTTTTGTTCTGTTCGGCAACCATCATCGTGCCTTTGCCATGACGCAAAGCAAGTTTGATAGAGTCGACCACACGTTGCTTGTCGTCTTCTTTCACTTCCAGACGATCGATTACTATTTCAATGTCGTGTACTTTGTAACGGTCGAGTTGTACACGCGAAGTGAGTTCAAGAATCTCTCCGTCAACACGTGCACGAAGAAATCCTTGTTTGCGGATGTGCTCAAACAACTCACGGTAATGCCCTTTGCGTCCTTTGACAACGGGAGCGAGGATAAATATTTTCTTCTTCGCGTACGTTGTTAGAATAAGATCAACAATCTGTTCATCCGAATAGCGAACCATCTTCTCGCCCGTAACGTACGAGTAAGCATCACCGGCACGTGCAAACAGCAGTCGAAGAAAATCGTAGATCTCCGTGATTGTTCCGACTGTTGAACGTGGATTCTTATTGATCGTTTTCTGTTCGATAGAAATTACAGGACTCAATCCGGTAATCTTGTCTACATCCGGGCGTTCAAGATCACCCAGGAACTGACGCGCATAAGCAGAAAACGTTTCGATATAGCGACGTTGTCCTTCTGCATAAATGGTATCGAATGCAAGCGACGACTTTCCGCTTCCGCTCAAACCCGTAATTACAACCAGTTTGTTGCGAGGAATGGAAACTGAAACGTTTTTCAGGTTGTGCACTCTCGCACCGGATACTTCCAGTGTTTCGCTTTCACTTTCTGCAATGGCAGGTAAATTCTTCATACTACTTCCTTATCGGCGAGGAATTGCAATCTCTTCACCGGCAACCGGCTCCTTGCTCTCATCACGTTTGTTAAACTCTAAAATGTATTCTTTGGTGATTCCAAATTTGTCCGAAATCGATTTCCACGTGTCGCCCGCAACAACGGTGTAGAAGATTGATCGTGCGGTTGAATCTGCTGTCACTTCGGCTTGCGTTACGTATTTGGATGTATCGGTAATGGTCATGCTATTCGGAGGTAAAACATCCTCTTCTAGTCCATACAATGCTGCACCTTTCGCAGGCAATTGTATCGTGTATTTCTTGTTCGAAGTGTTTGCCAGGGAACTATTCAGCAGCCAGGGATTTAATGTTTTGAGAATCTTGTAGGTTGTACCGTTTGCAATGGCGAAGGCAGCAAGATCTGTAATCGCAGAATCTACAATTACTTTGTTCACCGGAATGGCGGGATACAAATCTGATTTACGCAGATGATATCCATACGCTTTTGGACGTGAAATAATTTCTTTCAACGCAACGATCCGGTAAATGTAACGAGCCGTTTCTTCGTTCAGATACAGATTGTAGTAACTATCTGTTTGCTGTTTTGACATGGCTTTGTCGATTCCGCCCATGCCCAGATTGTATGAAGCAGCAGCCATGGTCCAGTTGCCGTAATGCTTGTATGCATCGAGTAATACTTCGCACGCTGCTTGTGTTGCCTTCTCCACGTTGTAGCGTTCATCTACTTCGTCTGAAACTTCCAGACCATAGTAGTCGGCAGTGGCTTTCATGATTTGCCAGAATCCGGTTGCTTTCTGTGGCGAAACTGCATTGGTCAATCCGCTTTCAGCAAGTGCAATGTATTTCATATCATCAGGAACTCCATTCTGTTTGAGTATGGGTTCGATCACCGGAAACCAACGGGAAGCACGCTTATGTAACAACACCGTTTGCGACTGCCAATACGTGTTCACAAGAAGTTCACGTTCCATCGCTTCACGTACGGTGAAATCGGTAATTGGAATTTGCTCTCCGCAGAAATTAATGTCTTTCGGAATCGTAATGCCGAACACCTTGTAGTTCGATGCGAAGTAGGAACGGTAATCCTCATCACTTACTGCATCGTCTGTCGAAAAGTTAAACAACTTGATCATGATCACCAGCAGCATAAGTGCAGGAACCGCGAACAGGTGTTTATACCAACGCCTGAGGAAATCAGTTATTTTTTCCGTTCTCTTTTTCATCCTTCTGAGGAGGTTTTGAATAACGTGTGATTCCGTAGAGTATTCCGCCAATGATGACCATGTACGCGACAAATCCAGCGATGTATTTCCAGTTCCAGGTTGTGAGCGATTTCTGTATAACAACAATCAACACTGTTGAAACCATAGAAATGCCACCGTAGGTCATGGCAACCTGACTGTCACTCAATCCAAGATAGGAGAGATGATGTGTAGTGTGGTCTTTACCTCCAATGAACGGAGATTTTCTTTTGAGCAAACGGTTAATGACAACGGTTGTGGTGTCGACTATGGGAATAAGGAACCCAATTCCAACGACGATGATTTGTTTCGAACGAATAAAATTGTTGTCGATGTCGGGGTGATTCCAGAAATACTGGATTCCGAAAATTGCAAGCACGATTCCAAGAAACTGGCTTCCGGTATCTCCCATGAACAAACGGGAAGGATGCCAATTGTAGAAGAGAAATCCAAGTAGTGATCCGCCTACACCGATGATGATGAGCATGTGGGCATTGTAATAATCCTGACTCATGAACAATATCAGAAATGCCTGCAGCAAGATGAAGAGTGAAGTGACCGCAGTTATTGCATCCATGTTGTCAAGCATGTTGATGGAGTTCATCATGGCAACAACCCAGAAAACAGTTAGTAGGATGTTGAGATATTCATTGCCAGTAACCGTGATGAGAAATCCGGTATTCGCTACAATCAATCCGCATAAGAACTGAACTATAAACTTCAGCAGTGGTTTGGTGTTGTATGCATCGTCTGCAAGTCCCATGAGAAAGGCAAGCGTAACACTTCCCAGTAAACCCAACATTGCGGTGTCTGTGGGTATAAACTTGTAGGGAAAGAAAACCGTGTAACAGGCAATCGAAATCAGGAACACAAAGAAGAATGTAATTCCACCCAATGAGGGTTTCTGCATCGGCGACCAACGGATCAAATCTCCGTCTGAACGAATTCCCAGGTTTCGGGAAAAGCGCAAAAAGAGGCCGTTAAGCATCAAAGCCACAACGATACTGAAAATGAAAAATCCCGCGTAAATCAGGATGTAGTTGCCGCTCATCCGAAGGGTTAAAACTGAAGCGCAAAGATACGAAATCAGCAGGCAGCGTGTTGAACAGGATTACATAGTAAACGTAAAGTTGTTCACCACATAACACGCATTAAATCTCTGAAAAGCAGACTATTGAAATAAAAAGGGAGACTCGAAATCTTTCAGCAAACTTCCTTCGAGGTCTTTAGGTGAAAGAAGTGGATTGTTTACGTTCCAGTCAATTTTCAAGTCAGGATCGTTCCACAAAAGGCAGCCTTCAGAAGCCTTGTTGTAATAGTTTGAACACTTGTACTGGAAAATGGTGTTGTCTTCCAGAGACACAAAGCCATGTGCAAATCCTGCTGGAATGTAGAATTGAAGATTGTTCTCAGCGGAGAGAATGATTGTTTCGTGAAGTCCATACGTCGGAGAGCCTTTACGAATGTCCACTGCAACATCCAGTACAGCACCCCGCGTTACACGAACGAGCTTTGCCTGTGCAAACGGTGGAGTCTGAAAATGCAAGCCGCGCAAAACGTTTGCTTTTGACTCCGATTGATTATCCTGAACAAAGTCATCGTTTATTCCGGCAACGGTAAAAATTTGCTTGCTAAACG
The DNA here is from genome assembly GCA_040377305.1 of Flavobacteriales bacterium. Lineage (GTDB taxonomy): Bacteria > Bacteroidota > Bacteroidia > Palsa-965 > Palsa-965. Next base: position 83,421 of record JBEIPA010000012.1, read on the forward strand.
ATTCATAGAATGAACCTCTGTTGTCGCCGAAAACTTTTGGTTTAATAATCCGGAGGCCCGGAATCTTAGAAGCAACTATTTCCACTATTTCCTTTTTAAAATCCTACTTAGAATTCCTTTAGACTTTGGCTTTTGATCCTCGTCATAATATCCATAACCGTAACCATAACCATATCCGTAACCATAACCATAACCGGCGTTGGCAGATTTGCGATCTACATCAACACCATTGAGAACAACTGCAAGCTTGCGCACATTATTTTCATTGTGGAGTCGATCAACAATCTGAATGAAATTTTTCCGGGAGTAGTCTGCCCTGAAAATATAAATCGGGTAATCTGCTTTCTGGAAAATGTGAATTCCATCAGTTACTAATCCAACTGGTGGGTTATCTACAATAACAATGTCGTACATGCTCTTGAATTCATCCAGAAGCTCATCCATTTTTTTACTGATGATGAGCTCCGAAGGATTAGGAGGAATTGGACCTGCAGTAATGAAATGTAAATTCTCCTGAGAACTATGACGTATGCAGTTCTCCAGCGAATCGCGCCCGATCAGTAGTGTGCTCATTCCGCGGTCGTTTGGAACATTAAAGCCCAGGTGAATTTTTGGCTTACGCATGTCCAGATCGACAATGATCACTTTCTTTCCGGAGTAAGCAATAATTCCCCCGAGGTTAATCGCCACGAATGTTTTGCCTTCGCCGGAAATGGTTGACGTCACCGCTAACACTTTTGACCCCGGTTCGTTATCAATGAACTGAAGATTTGTTCGCAATGAACGAAAAGCTTCAGAGATCAAAGACTTCGGATTCTTGTCGACGATAAGCTGCGATACCGGAATTTCATGCTTGTATTTCGGAACAATTCCCAACGCACTTACTGAAGCATTTGTGTGGCGTAGTATTTCATTCAGACTGCTGATCGTATCATGGAGCAGGTAACGGATAATTACGAGAATAATACTTACCAGAGACGCAACAAGGAAGCAGGTAAGAATCGTCGCACGACTTGACGGGCGAATAGGAGTAGTCGGAATGCGCGCCTGTTCCAGGATAACGTGGTTTGCCGTGATTCCTTTTTCGCTGATCTGAAATTCTGTTTTGCGCTCGAGTAGTAAGTTGAAAAACTTTTCGTTGATGTTGTAAAGTCGCTGAAGTTCGAGGTACTTGAAAGCGCTATCCATTTTCACGGTACCGCGTTCGTAAGTATAAGCACCCATTTTCTGTGCAATGGCATCGCGACGGATCGTGTTTTGCTGAAGCAACGAGGCAACGCTTGCCGTCAATATATTTTTCTGCGTTTCTATCTGGAAGTCCAATGCTTTCACTTCCGGACTATCCTTGGTTGCCACGTACATGGCCTGATCGCGTTCATCAATTAGGCGTGCAAGGTTTGATAGCGGTAGATTCAATGCCTGACTGTTGTCCGTACCTGCGAGTAATGCAATGATCGACTTCACATCGGTCTTTGGATCGTTCAAACGTTCAGAGACCTGCGAGAGTACCTGTATCTGAAGTTCCAGATCCGTTAACTGTGCTTCAAGAGTACCGTATCTCGAAAAGTTGAACGCCATCAGTTCCGGATCTTTTTCCGGACCCATTTGCTGTTTGAATTTATCAAGAGAATCTTCGGAAGATTTCATCTTCTCAGTCACCTGATTCAACTGATCATCGATAAAAGCCAGAATTGTTTTCGAACTTTTACTTCTGCGTTCAACATCATAATCAATGAACTCGCGTGCCACACAATTCGCAAGGTCGTATGCTTTCTGCGGGTTGTTAGTTTCAAATGAAATTCGAACGGTCTTTGCTGCTTCGTTCACTAATCCAACGGTTAACTGCGGACCATAGTAATCAGGAAGCAACTCCGGATCATTCAGTGTGAAGTAATACTTATTGCTGCCCTCGTCATTAGCAACCATTGAAATTAAACGCACCTGATCGATAGTTACCATCAACGAAACATCATTGAACTCAACCCACGTGTTGTTCACAAATGATTTTTCAGTAGGAACACCCGACTCGTTAATCGTGATTTTACCGGAGTTATTATCCGCGTTGAATACGATGTCGTTACGGCGTCCGTATCCCGCATTATTCTTAACGAGGTAAGTGATGGTATACGGAGACGAGCGATAATGTTCGTTCGTCTTTATGCGCCCCTCTGCGTAGTAACTGATCTGCAAGGGAAGCTTGAGCAATGCACGTTTGAGAAACTCTTCCGAACGAATTACCTCGATGAGCGATGCAACTTCATTTGATTCGTCAACGAATGCTGAATTCATATCAAGCACCTTCGATGAAGTGTTCTCAATATTTATCTGAACAACAGAAGCAGCCTGGTAATAGTTTTGAGAATAACGCAGATACAGCCACGAGATTACACCGGCCATTCCCATAAGGAACATGATCCAGATGAGGCTCTTTCTTGCAATGAACATGAAAAGACCGAACTCGAATTCGACACTAAAATTCGTAAGACGTTCTTTGTAACGGTCAAACGTCTCGTTGCGGTCATTAACCTGCGCCTGTAGCATCGCTTTTGCGAAAAGTTATATTCGGGTGAATATCAAATACAGCGAGAAGGATGCAGTAATCAGAGAAAGAATTGGTGTCACCTCCTGCAGGGTGCGGCTTGCTATACGTTTTCGAGGCTCTACGTATATCACATCGTTGGACTGTACCACAATGCTACCTTGATCAACGTTACGGATATCAGATAGATCGAGCCGGTAAACGTACGGGTTAGCAGGGTCTTCTGATTGTCTGATCAACGAAATTTTATGCGCTTTACCGTTGGCAGAAATTCCTCCGGCTTGTGCGATCGCTTCAAAAACTGTTGTATTTCCTGCAACCAACGGAATAACTCTCGCTTCTCCGGGACCTCCAGGGAAAACAATAATTCTCCGGCTGGAAACGCGAATAATTACATAGGGCTTTACGTAATACACCGAGTATCTTTCTTCCAAATGAGCTTCAGCTTCACGAATAGTCATGCTGTCCAGCTTCACAAGTCCGAGGATAGGCAACTTAGCATAACCACGTGCATCAATCGTGTATTCAAAACCTTGACGTACAATTGAATTTGATTGTGCATTCGCTCCCGACGTAATCAGATCGACCATTTTGAAACCATCATTAGCGAACAGACGCAACTCGATTACGTCATCAGGCGCCAAACGGTATTCGGTTGAAAATCTGGCAGAGTCCAACTTCAGCGTGTCAAACACAAAGTTTTTGTCTGCTTCAATCATGATGCTGGGATTAAGCAACCGGCAACTGTTTAAACTCAACAGCGCAATTGGTGTCAGAATCAGCAGAAATCTCTTAAGTGTAGCTAGTTTCATACAGCGCATGGATACTTGCTGCAAAGGTATCAAAATCAGCGGTTTTTACGCCTTTTGGGACAACAATCGGGTGTACAAACGCTTCATATCTGCACAAAGACGTTGATAGCTGTAATTCCGGAGAACTTGATCTTTCGCGCGGGAAGCCATCGATTCGCGCAAATCAACATTATTAATCAGCTTTTCGAGGTGTTCAGTAAATGTTTTAACATCTCCGGGATCGCAAACAAAACCTGTTTCTCCATGCTTAACGATATCCTCAACACCTCCAGCCCGGGTGGTTACTACCGGACAAGACGCTGCGTGTGCTTCGATTAAGCTTACTGGCGTTCCTTCATTCCACGATGTTAATGCTATAATTTCGGATCCGGCAAGTACAGCATCTACTTCACGAATCCACGATGTAAATACAATCTGATCCCGATAAAGCTCGGTTACCGCAATGCTGTTTAGATAATTTACGTGCTCTTCCAATTCTGTCCGCATTTCCCCATCACCCACAATCAGAAACCTGATTTTGTTGGGTCGTGTTTCCAGAATTTTGAACGCACTCTCCAAAAACATTTTGTGATTCTTCACCGGCACAAGTCTTCCGATAATTGAAATCACAACATCATCATCCGCAATGTTCCACTTCGCGCGAAATGCTTTCCGTTTCTCCTCCCGATTCTGTTGAAACCTGTCGAGGTCAAATCCCAATGGGATCACTTCCATTTTTTCACGAGGACAGATTTTGTGCACATCACACAATTCTGTTTTTTGAATCTCGCTGATTGCTACAATGGCTGTACTTCGTTTTGCGAGATAACGTTCAATCCGTTTAAAAATCGCAGTGGTGAATCCGCTGAAGTACGAATGAAAAACATGCCCGTGAAAAGTGTGTACAATTACAGGTACTTTTTCTTTGATTGCAGCTAATCTTCCAAGTGCACCTGACTTTGATGCGTGCGTGTGAACAATATCCGGTTTGAATTCGCGAATGATTTTGCGGATCTCTTTGTAGGCTTTGTAGTCGTTCAGCGGATTGAGGCTGCGCTTCATGCCGTGAATAATTCTTGGAGCAATGCCAAGATTTTTCACAATGAAATCGGAGTCAGCTTCTGATTCGTCTTTCTCTCCACCAACGAGAAGTGTTTCATACTCCGGCTCGAGATATTTCGTGAGATACGAAACGTTGTACGTCGGGCCGCCAAGATTAAAGCGGTTGATTATTCGCAGGACGCGGATTTTGTTCTCAGTTCTCGGTTCTCGGTTCACAGCAGGAGTAACTGAAATAAATGTACTTGATATTAATGAGAATTCGTTGAACTGAGCACTGAGAACAGAGCACTTGGAACAATTACCAGAGATGTTCCGTCTCACCCAAACCTTGTCGCACAACAGCACATGCACCACCGGCCGCATCAATAATGGTTGAAACCTGATTGTGGCAATACCCGCCGTTGATTACAAGCTGCACTTCATCGCGATCCTGAAACTTCTCGTAAACGGCATCCGGATCAGCGAAAAATTCTTCGAGCTCTTCTTCCGACTGATGTGCAGAAGAGGATACAATCGGATTGCCCAACTCTTTCACAATCTCACTCACGATTTTATTGTCTGGTACACGGATTCCGATCGTCTTTTTCTTGTGCAGAAAGAACTTCGGAACTTTTTGATTCGCATCAAGAATGAACGTGTACGGACCAGGAAGTGCTTTCTTCAGGACACGAAACACTGGTGTCTTTATCGGTGTTGTGAAATCCGCCAGATGTGAAAGATCATGGCAGATGATGGAGAAATTCGCTTGCGTCACTGGAATGTTCTTCAGCTTGCACAAATTCTCAAGCGCTTTTGGTTGCATGATGTCGCAGCCGATCCCGTAAACCGTATCAGTAGGGTAGACGATGATTCCACCCGAACGCAAAATATTCGCAGCACGAATAATTTGATCGTGATCGGGTTTATCTGGATTGAGATAGATTAAAGCCATCGGTACTTCTTCTACGACTTCGGTAATTTGAAGATTCTAAAATTCGAAGATTTGAAAATACCGGGGGTTAATTGGAACGATTAGCCAGCTTTCAACCGGTAATCGAATTTTCAAATCTTCAAATATTCGAATAGATTGATGTTATGCGAACTTCTTCGCGTCAATCAGGAACTGTGCAAGCCCGGTGTCGGTTAGCGGATGCTTCAACAAAGCAGTGATCGCACTCAAAGGACATGTTGCAACATCAGCTCCGATTTTCGCGCACTCAATAATGTGCATCGGGTGACGAACTGAAGCAGCGAGAATTTCTGTGCGGTATCCGTAGTTGTCGTAAATGGTTCTGATCTCTTCAATCAAAGCAAGTCCATTTACAGAAACATCATCCAATCGACCAATGAAAGGCGACACATAAGAAGCTCCGGCTTTAGCAGCGAGCAATGCTTGTCCTGAAGAAAACACGAGTGTGCAGTTCGTGCGGATTCCTTTATCACTGAAATAGCGGATCGCACGAATGCCGTCTTTTATCATCGGAACTTTCACCACAATCTGGTTGTGCAGCTTCGCGAGCTCTTCACCTTCTTTAATGATGGTTTCGTAATCAGTTGCAATTACTTCTGCACTCACATCACCAGTTACGATGTTGCAAATGTCGACGTAATGTTTCATCACCGCTTCTTTTCCGGAGATTCCAACTTTAGCCATGAGAGATGGGTTAGTTGTTACTCCGTCGAGCACACCTAATTCCTGTGCTTCTTTAATTTGTGCGAGATCTGCGGTATCGATGAAAAATTTCATAGTTGTGTGTTTTTACGAATGCGAAATTACTCATAGTTCCCGGTTCTCAGTTCCCGGTTTCCGGTTGAGCGAAGTGCTATTGTCAACAATATTTGAACACAAGTTGAGCGTAATGAGGAGATTCATTCATAATACGCGAAACAGGGATCTGAGAACCGGAAACTACTTGTAGATCTCGTAGTATACGCAGTCCATGAGTATTCCATCATGTGAACGAAAATCGCGTTTCGCCAGACCAATTTCACTCGCATTTAGCTTTTTCGCAATTGCAACAGAAGCTTTATTCTCCGGCCAGATACGCATGGTGATTTTCTCCAGCTTCAATTTCGCAAAACCCCAATCGGAAAACGCCTTCGCGACTTTGGTTCCCAATCCTTTTCCGGTGCGCGATTTCTCAATGAAATATCCCATGTCGCATTTCGGTACAGTCCAATCGAACTTGGTGAAAAGAACATGACCAAATAATCTTTCAGTTAGTGGATCAAACACACCGCAAACCACAATCAGTCCCGATTTACGCTCGGCTTGTTTCTGCAGAATATATTTTCGTGTGCGCATCACCGTACTCGTGCCAGCAACCGATAGAGGAAACGTATGTAACAGATCCGCTTGATTTGCCTTCATCATGCGATGCAAAGGATGTGTATCGCCCATTGCATACGGACGAATTACAAAGTCTGGGGTTTCGAGAACTGGGGCTGGGATGTTCACGTATGGGCAAAAAAAAGTGGGTAAGCTACTCATATCGCACCGCTCAACCACCTACCCTTGCTCCCTTCCGGACCTGGGGGATTCAGCAGGAGCTGGTCGTATAAGACTTACCCGGCACAAAAGTAGCAAAAGTGTGCAGTTTATCGTGCGCCGTACACAGTATTTTATTTTCCATGCTGCCAATTACCGTGAACTGCGCACTGTTTCCCTCGCACTGCGTACTTTTAGGTCGCTAGATGATTGAGCCATTGAATATTCGCACAGTAGATGTTACCCGCTATATCGCACCGTTGCGGGAAGGTGGATCACTGCCTGCGATAGCGGAAGCTGACGATCATTTCAAATACGTTTTAAAATTCCGGGGCGCCGGACATGGCACTAAAGCATTGATCGCCGAGTTTATTGGCTCTGAAGTTGCGCGGGCACTCGGTTTTCGTGTTCCGGAAGTTGTATTTGCCCGCCTTGATGAAGCCTTCGGTCGTACGGAAGGTGATGAAGAGATTCAGGAATTGCTGCGAAAAAGTCACGGGATCAATCTAGGACTTCATTTTCTTTCCGGCGCCGTTACGTTCGATCCGGTGACGAATAAAATTGATGAGTTAACCGCTTCGAAGATTGTATGGCTGGATGCTTTTCTCACGAACATCGACCGCACATTCCGCAATACAAATATGCTGATGTGGAACAAGGAACTATGGCTCATTGATCACGGCGCAGCTTTATATTTTCACCATTCCTGGAGCAATTGGGAAGTTCATGCGAAAAGTGCTTTCGAACTGATCAAGGATCATGTACTTCTTCCATCTGCAACACAAATGCAAGAAGCGGATGCAGCATGCCGCGCATTGTTGAATCCTGATTTTTTTACCCGGTTAGTAGATGCATTGCCTGAAGATTGGCTGACGTGGGAGGGAAGTGAACTGACGCCAATTGAAATCCGAAAAGTCTACAGCAATTTTTTAGCAATGCGACTCGCGCATTCTTCCATTTTCACTAATGCCGCAAACGATGCACGGAAAACGCTTGTATGAGTATGCGGTGATCCGTTATGTCCCTCGTGTCGAACGGGAGGAGTTTCTTAACGTAGGAGTGATCGTGTTCTGCAAAGACGAGAAAAAAGTACACGTGTTGTTTCATGTCAATGAGGCACGGCTTCATTCCTTAGCACCGGATGCAGATGTGAAAGAACTCAATGCATACCTCGAAGCATTTGCGGCAACAGCATCGGGTAGGAAGGAAGGTGGACCCATTGCACGGGAAGATGCTGCGTCGCGTTTCCGTTGGTTGACTGCAGTGCGAAGTTCTTCGATTCAGACGTCGCGTCCACATCCCGGATTTTCAGGTGATACGGAAAATACTGCTCAGCGTTTGCTGGATGAACTGGTGAAATAAATTGCTGTGTCGCTGTTGGCTTACTAATTTGAATCGATCAGGTCTGCAATCACAATATAACCTTCCTGCGTAATCAGACTTTTCTGAATTCCTCCAATGAAACGCTTTCCGTTCGGACTGAATGAAACCAATCCTGTCCATCGTGCTTTGCCAACGTACATCAAATGGCCGGGCGTATTGAAAAAGGTTAAACGCTTTTTGTTCGTTCCATCCGCATTCATGATCCACCAATCCGTGCCTTTGTTGTCGTTGTCTTTGTTCGACATCCAGATGATGCGCTTTCCGTCGGGAGAGAAAACACCATGTTCGTTGTAATCGCCTTTGCCGGGAGTTCCTTGCGTGAGCTGTTGCAATTCTGTTCCGTCAATGTTCATGATATACAATTGACTCTGCCACGCCGATTTGGTTGTGAAGCTTCCGCAGAATATGATCTTCTTTCCATCGGGTGAAAATCCGTAAGCCTCTATGAAAGAATGATAACCGGGAAACAAATCTTTCGGGTGCTTGACAATCGGAATGCTGTCTACACCCCAACTGAATTCAGAAAGCTGCACCGACCAGAAACCAAAATGTCGTTCTGCATTCAGAATTCCCGGTCTGCGAAAACGATCGGTCCACATAATCTTAGTGCCGTCAGGGGAAAACTTCGGCATAATAACTCCGTGATCGAAATCGTTGGGCAGCTCAATGAGTTTATACGCTTTTTTTCCGTCGGAAGAAATGAGCCAGATGTCGCAATACGCACCAAATCCCGGAAGAGAATTCGCTGAACTGCGCGGATGTACTTTCTTCTCTACAACCGCCAGCAACCATCTGCCGGAAGGATGCCAGGACATATTCGCAATGTGTCGGTTTGGAAGCAAGGGATGATCGCACGTAATGCAAACATCTTTCTTGCGATCGGGTGAAGCGATGTGAATGTCGTAATACATGTCTTTGCCTTTCACCGAATAGGCAATCACGTTGCTGTCGACCGGACTCCACATGGCATCCAATGCAGTGTCCCGAAATTGTGTCACTTTAACGGTTTGTGCATACGTGTGCATGGAAATGCAAAGCGTGCCTAAAAAAATCAGCAGTTTACTCATATGAAAGTATTTTCAACTTTTGAATTCCTGCCCGACTCTGTCATTCAGGCGGGCGTGAATCCTGACTAAAAAGTCAGGATTTCATGGTGAGTGAATGTACCAATTTGACGGCTATCTGTTAACGATTGTTACACCTGTGGAGTAGAAGGGTTTATTCTATCTTTGCTGCAATGGAAAATTCGAACGGAAAGTCCCTTTTAATTACTGCACTACAGTATGCAGGTGTGCTTGCAGTAGTGATGGCGGTATTAACGCTGGTTTCATACCTTACTGGATTATCTTATTTCTGGGGAGGTGCTATTGCGAATGTCCTCAAAGGAGTAGTTTTCCTCATTGGGTTCATTTTGGTTCTTGTCAATTGGAGGAAGAAATCAGTGGAAATTACTTACAAGAACGCGTTCATGTTCGGTTCTCTAATTGTCATCGGTTATGTACTGATGATCACGATATTTGACTATATATTTTATGCTTTTATTGCACCTGACTTTTACAATGAGCTTCGTACACATACATTGCAAATGATGATTGAATACAATCTTCCTGAAGCACAGATTGACGAAACTGACGCGCAATTTGAGAAAGGAATGGCTGGGGCAACACCAATCAAAATGAGTTTGAATACTGGGATTGCCCGTTTGGTAGCAGACCTTATTTTATTATCAATTGTTGCAATTTTTCTTAGAAAGAAATTGCCAGTAGTACATGATTCATTGCCTTCTAATTCTCCGCAATAATATAGTATGCAGATTTCAGTAATAGTTCCGCTTTACAACGAAGATGAATCGTTACCAGAGCTTCACGACTGGATCGTGAGAGTGATGGCGGCAAATAATTTTTCGTACGAAATTGTTTTTGTTGATGACGGAAGCAAGGACAAATCGTGGAAGGTGATTGAATCGTTGTCGGCTAAAAATCCTTGCGTGCGCGGAATCAAATTCCGTCGTAACTACGGGAAGTCGGCAGCACTGCAAACCGGCTTCGAAGCGTGCAAAGGCGATGTGGTGATTACCATGGATGCGGATCTGCAGGATAGTCCTGACGAAATTCCTGATTTGTACAAACAGATCACGCAAGACGAATTCGATATTGTATCCGGATGGAAGCAGAAGCGTTTCGATCCTATCACGAAAACACTTCCTACGAAATTATTCAACTGGGCGGCGCGCAAAATGTCGGGCATTTACCTGCACGATTTCAATTGCGGACTCAAAGCATATCGCTCTGATGTCGTGAAGAGCATTGAAGTGTATGGTGAAATGCATCGCTACATTCCGGTGATTGCAAAACGCGCTGGCTTTACGAAAATAGGTGAGAAGGTTGTTCAGCACCAATCACGGAAATACGGTACAACCAAATTCGGGTTGGAGCGTTTCGTGAATGGATTCCTCGATCTCGTTTCGATTTCATTCGTCACACGTTTCGGAAAAGCGCCCATGCATTTCTTTGGTTTGCTCGGAACACTGATTTTTACACTTGGATTTTTCTCCGCAGCGTGGCTGGGCGCTCACAAACTGTGGGTGATTTACTACGAGCATGGTACAGATGAACGGGTTACTGAAAGTGCGTGGTTCTACATTGCACTTACTTGCATCATTCTGGGTACGCAACTTTTCCTCGCAGGATTCTTAGCTGAATTAATCGGACGCAATTCGCCGGACAGAAATACTTACCTCGTCGAAAAGGAAGTCGGCGAAGGAATCGCCTGATGACTGATAGCTAACGACTGATATAAAATAGTTGTACAAAAAAAGAGTGAGTCAATTGGCTCACTCTTTTTTTGTAGCTATCAGTCATCAGCTATCAGTTTGTTGAAGCGCGGACTTTGTGTCCACTTTTTCCTGTACCCGTGTAAATCACACCCATTTCAAATCCTCCACGACGGCCACCGAAGTTTTTCAGGTTGCTGGTAACAACATCGTAGCTGATGCGGAATGTGTTTCCACCTTGTTTGAATCCGAGGTGAATAACGATCGCATCTCTGTGACGGTATGATCCACCCGCGAGTAAGCTGTATTCCGATCCCGATACCGCGTAGTTTGCAAGTAATCCGGCGTTGATCTCCATTGCTTTTCGCTGGTACATGAAGAGAACATTCGGCGTGAAAGTCAAATCTTCTCTTGCGTGAATATCACATGCACCTGTTACCGCCCAACGAATTGGCAGACGATGTTTTTGACCTGTGAACGATTCATTCGGCATGGTCAAGTGATAAACACCGAGACCAATGGATGGATCAAACTTTCCGTTTTTATCAATGTATTTGTAGTACATGCCGATGTTCGCATCAAAACGGAACATGTTGTAACGCGGGAATAATTCTCCGTCAGGAAGGTTTGGATCCAGTCCGTTCGTAGCGTCGTATTGATTCTCGAAGAGCAAAGCTGCATCGTTAAAACGCTTCTGGAAGAATCCAAGTTGCAAGCCTGCCGTAAGAATATGGTTTTTGCTTTTTGGATCAGTGATCTTATACGAACCGGATCCCATAAACTGAAACGTACCGAAGTTTGATGTACCTGCGATGTGATCCAATATTTGAACTCCAATTCCGAAACGATCATCCAAAGGCATATCCCACGATATACCAACAGAAGAGTACGGTTTCCCTTGCAGCTTTTGCCACTGAGAACGATAGCTTCCGCAGACCCGCATCTTCACGTTATCGTCGAAGAACAATCCCGTAACTGCCGGATTGTAATACAACGGTTGCATTTCGTATTGCGAAAGGTGAAAGTCCTGCGACTTTGCATTGTATCCAATCAGGACGAGCAAAATGACCAGTGTCTTTTTCATAATCGTGATGTGTGAAAAATAGTTCTTCATGTTTCAGTTCCTCCCCGTTTAGCGAATCAGTGTTACGTTACCGGAGAGATTAACCGGCTTTCCATCAATGGTTGTTCCGATGACCGTGTAGATGTATACACCGCCCGGCTGATCTTTGCCTTTGTATGTTCCGTCCCATCCTCCGTCAGGATCTGTAGTGGAGTAAACCAGGTTGCCCCACTCATTGTAGATTCGGAAATCACACTCAGAGAATGGTCCACCTAATACGTGGAGCACATCATTCGTCTGGTCATTGTTCGGTGTGAATCCTGTTGGAATTGCAACCGGTGTGAGAATTTCTTCGGTAGGTGTAACTACAGAAACCGCAGTGTCTGTACATCCACCTGAACTGGTAATGATCAACGTCACCGTATAGCTTCCTGCAGTCTGATAGATTTGCGAAGGATTCTGTTGTGTGGATGTTGCTGTGTTTCCGAAATCCCAATACCAGGCGGTTGCTCCGGTCGATAAATCAGTGAAGTCTATGCCCAACGAATCACCTGCGAGCGAAGAGAATGCTGCAATCGGAAGTGGTTCCACCGTGATGATCATTGTGTCGCTTACCGCAGGACAAATGCTGTTACCTGTTGAAGTAAGAATCAACATCACACTTCCTGCAATTACATCCTGGGTACTCATCGAATAAGTTGCAGTGAGCGAAGTTGCATTCGGCGTGAATGTGCCGGTGCCGTTTGTAGTCCAGATTCCTGTTGTTGTAATTCCTGAAACTAGACCCTGCAACGTTACGTCAGTCTGATTTCCGCACACAATCCGATCTGGTCCTGCACTTACCAATGCAACAGGCGTGATCGTTACGACCATTGTATCTGCGCGTGGTGCACAAATTCCTGATCCTGTTGAAGTCAACACCAGAGAAATTGTTCCGGTTGCAAGATCGGTAACAGAAGGAGTATACACCGCATTCAGATCCGTGTTCGAAGGAGCGAATGTTCCGCTTCCGCTTGTTGTCCAGATTCCGGTTGTAGAACCAACAGTCACTGTTCCGGTGAGATTGACTGAAGCTCCTTGCGAACAAACTGTTTGGTCAGGACCTGCAGTGACAACAGCAGGGTTCTGAATAATCACAGTTACTGTATCAGCAGCCGGAACACAAGAGCCTGTGTTTGTCGCAGTGAGGATGAGCATTACACTTCCTGCAAGTGAATCGCTTGCGCTAGGAATGTACGTTGCATTCAGTGTGGTATTGTTCGGTAGGAATGTTCCTGATCCGGATGTTGACCAGATACCTGATGTTGATGCACCTGAAACGTTCCCGCCCAATGGTGCAGAAAGGTTGTCGGAACAAATTGTGACGTTACCACCAGCACTTACTACTGAAAGTGGAGCGATTGTGTACGACACTGTGTCTAATCCCGGCAAACAAGAACCGTGATCAATGGTTTGCAGGAAGAATGTTACAACTCCTGTTGAAACATCATTCGCAGAAATCACATATCCTGTCGTGAGGAGAGAATCATCCGGATTGAATGTTCCTGTTCCTGTGCTCATCCAGTAACCTGTTGTTGCACCACCGGTAACAAATCCATTGAGTCCAATCAATGTATCAGATGCGCAAATCGCCTGATCATATCCTGCGAATGCAAATGCGCTTGGACCGAAGGTGATTACCACTGTATCTGTTTCAACCGGACAAACTCCATTGTTAGTAGATGTAAGAATCAATGTGATTGATCCCGCAGCAGTGTCGGCAGAACTGAATGTATAAATCGCGTTCAATGCACTATCATTCGGAGTGAATGTTCCCGAACCAAGCGTCGACCACATTCCTGTAGTAGATCCGTTCGAAACAATACCCTGCATCTGCGTGAAGTTTGCACTCACACACACTTGCTGATCAACACCAGCATTCACAACAATTCCCGGAGTGAAGTAGAAGCGCACTGTATCCTGTTCCGAGTTACAGTTTCCGTTTCCGGTTGTTGTAAGTATGAGCAATACAGAACCTGCAGCCTGTTCTCCCGCCGTTGGAGAATACGATGCGTTCAGAGTAGTGTTATTCGGAGCGAATGTTCCTGCACCACCACTCCAGATTCCGCCGGTTGCGTTTGTTACGGAACCGTTGAGTATGATTGTCGGATTAACACCGCAAGTTGACTGTGAATTACCAGCATCTACAATAGGAGCAGGAGTGATGATAATATTCATGAAGTCAATTGCAGTATTACAGCTGTTTGTTGCTGTGAATACAAGGCTCACTGTTCCGGAAATCTGATCACCAGGTCCGGGAACATACGTAGCATTCAATGTCGTGCTGTTCGGAATAAATGCGCCGTCGCCAGTAGTACTCCACTGCCCGGTTGTTGCACCGCCACCTAAGGTTCCGTTAAGTAACACATTGGCGTTGTTACTACATACAATCTGGTCAGGGCCTGCATTTGCAGTTCCCGAAGGGAAAATATTCAACGTCATTGTATCCGATACAGGAACACAACTTCCATTGTTCGTAGAAGTAAGTATCAGTAGTATTGTTTGTGTCGTTGAATCGCCGCTGCTTGGATTGTACGTCGCATTTAGAGCGGTATTGGATGGTGTAAATGTGCCGGACCCTGTTGTTGTCCAGATTCCGGTTGTAGTTCCACCAGAAACCGATCCGTTCAGTGTGGTAGTCATAGCGCTTGAACAAACTGTTTGATCAGGACCAGCGTTTACTACCGGAGCAGGAGTAATGGTTACTACAAGACTATCAACAGCGAAGTTGCAGCTGTTGGCCGTGAGGAACAAGGTTACTCCACCGTTCGCAACGTCAAATCCGCTTGGGATGTAAGTCGCATTCAACGTGTTATTCGAAGGTGTGAAAATTCCCGTGCCTGTAGTTCCCCATGTTCCGGTTGTTGCACCGCCTGCAACCACACCATTCAGAGCAATGGCCGCGTTGTTTCCGCATACTGTGACATCGCTTCCAGCAGCAGAAGTTCCTGCCGGAAGAATGTTGATCATCATCGTATCTGTTACTGCGTTGCATGCACCATTGCCTGTAGATGTGAGCGTGAGAATTACACTTCCAGCAAGGGAATCCGCAGCACTGCACTGGTAAGTAGCGCTGAGTGTAGTGTTATTCGGAGAGAAGGTTCCGCTACCGGAGGTCGACCAGATTCCTGTGTTCGTAGGTCCGGATACACTTCCGCTGAGTGAAACGTTGAGGTTTGTAACGCATATCGTTTGACTGCTTCCGGCGTTCACTGTTGGAGAAGGTGTGATTGTAATCAGCACGCTGTCCACCTCAGGCAAACAAGTTCCGTTACCGGTTGTTGTTAAATACAACATCACTGATCCCGCGGTAATTTCTGTTGCAGATGGTGTGTATTGTGCACCAAGTGCGGTGTTAGACGGGGAGAATGAACCGAGACCACCTGACCAGAGTCCGCCAGCAGCAACTGTGACGCTGCCACTAAGTGTCACCACCGAGTTGTTTGCACACGCCGTAATTGCTGTGCCCGCATCAACAGTTGGAGCAGGTGTGTAGGTTATACGAACGGTATCGGAAACAGGTGAACATGCTCCGTTTCCTGTTGTGGTGAGAATGATGTCTACAAATCCTGCAGCGATTTCACCTGCAGTTGGAGTGTAAGTTGCTCCGAGCGCCGTGTTGGACGGAGTGAACATTCCGAGCGCACCTGTCCATTGTCCGCCTGCGCAGAAGTTCACAGAACCGTTCAGTGTAACTGTTGAGTTGTTACCACAAACAGACTGATTCGAACCCGCGTTCGCAACCGGAGCAGGAGCCAGGAATATTACAACCTGATCAGTAACCGGATTGCATCCACCATTTCCTGTTGATGTAAGTGTAAGAGTTACCTGGCCGGCAGAAATTTCACCAGCTGATGGCGTGTACGTTGCATTGAGTGTAGTTGCATTCGGGAAATATGTTCCGGCACCACCACTCCATGTACCACCACCTGCATTGAACACTTGACCGTTCAGATTGACAGGGCCAGCATTTGCACACGAGTTAATATCAGCACCCGCTGCAACAGTTGGAGCAGGAGTAATTGTTATCACTACCTGATCAGATACTGAAACGCAAGTACCATTTCCTGTTGAAGTAAGGGTTAGCGTTACAGTTCCGGCTGCAATTTCTGCTGCACTAGGACTGTATACTGCATTCGTGGTGGTGTTATTCGGATTGAATGTTCCGGTACCACCTGACCATACAATTCCACTCGCAACCGTAAATGACCCATTCAGTGTAGCGTTCGAATTGTTTGCACACACGGAAATAGCTGAACCTGCGCTAACCGTTGGAGCAGGCGTAAAGAAGATTGTCATTTGGTCCGTTACGCTTGAACAAGTACCGTTACCCGTTGTATTGAGCGTAAGTGTAATGCTTCCGGCTGCAATTTCTCCAGCAGTAGGACTGTAAACTGCATTCAGCGAGTTGCTGTTTGGAGTGAATACACCTAAGCCACCTGACCATTGTCCACCAGTTGCAATTGTAACACTGCCGGCAAGAGTTGTTGCCGCGTTGTTAGCACACTTGGTTTGATCAGGGCCTGCATTAGCTGTTGGAGCAGGCGTGAAGAAAATCGTAACCTGATCTGTGACTGCGAGACATGTTCCGTTTCCTGTAGTGGTTAATGTAAGCGTTACGCTACCAGTGGAAATTTCTCCCGGAGTCGGCGTGTATGTTGCGTTCATAGCTGCAGTGGATGGAGCGAATGTTCCTCCGCCTCCCGACCAAAGTCCACCTGTTGCAACAGTAATAGCACCAGCTAATGTCGTGTTTGCATTGTTCGCACACTTAGTTTGATCTGGACCAGCATTCGCAGTTGGTGAAGGTGTAATTGTGATTACAATCTGATCGCTTACCGCCGTACAAGTTCCATTACCAGTAGATGTCAGTGTCAGTGTAACTGTTCCTGCAGCGCGCTCGGCAGCTGTTGGAGAGTACACCGCATTCATCGTTGTATTGTTCGGTGCAAAAGTTCCGGCACCACCTGTCCATGCTGCACCTGAAGAAACTGTAAATGCTCCCGAGAGAGTTACGGCAGAGTTGTTTGCACAAACTGTTTGATCAGGACCTGCGTTTACTGTTGGAGCAGGAGTGAAGAAAATTGTCATCTGATCCGTAACAGCAGTACAGGTTCCGTTACCGGTAGATGTAAGTGTAAGTGTAATACTTCCGCCGGCAATTTCTCCTGCTGTAGGTGTGTAGGTTGCATTCAGTGTCGTGTTATTCGGAGCGAAAGTTCCCAAACCGCCTGACCATGAACCACCGGATGCTACCGTGATTCCACCAGCTAGCGTGGTTACTGCATTGTTCGCACATTTGGTTTGATCAACGCCAGCATTTGCAGTAGGAGCAGCAGAGAAGAAAATCGTCATCTGATCAGTGACCGCATTACATGTTCCGTTCCCGGTTGTAGTCAACGTGAGTGTAACACTACCAGACGAAATTTCTCCGGCTGTCGGCGTGTATGTTGCATTCAAAGCTGCATTAGAAGGGTTAAACGTTCCAGCGCCTCCCGACCATGCACCACCTGTTGCAACAGTAACGATTCCTGCGAGCGTCGTACCGGCATTGTTCGCACATTTCGTTTGGTCAGGACCTGCGTTTGCAGTTGGTGAAGGTGTGATCGTAATCAGCACCTGATCGTTCACTGGATTACAGCCACCATTACCTGTAGTTGTTAGCGTGAGTGTAACACTGCCTGCTGCACGTTCCGCCGGAGTCGGCTGGTACGTGGCGTTCATTGTCGTGTTATTCGGTGTGAATGTTCCAGCGCCTCCAGACCATGCCGCACCCGTGGATGTGGTGAATGATCCCGCCAAAGTCACCAACGAATTGTTTGAGCACACCGTCTGATTCGGTCCTGCATTAACAGTTGGTGCAGGTGTAAAGAAGATCGTCATCTGATCTGTCGTTGCATTACATGTACCATTACCGGTTGTGGTAAGCGTGAGTGTCATACTTCCACCGGAAATTTCTCCAGCGGTCGGCGTATAAGTTGCATTCAACGCGTTAGCATTCGGTGCAAATGTTCCCAGTCCACCGGACCACGTTCCGCCCGTTGCAACGGTTACAGAACCTGCTAGTGTAGTTGCTGCGTTATTCGCGCACTTGGTTTGATCCGGACCCGCGTTCGCCGTTGGAGAAGACGTAAAGAAGATCGTGATTTGATCAGTCACCGCGTTACACGTACCGTTTCCGGTGGAAGTCAGTGTGAGTGTAACGTTACCGGCAGTAATTTCTCCGGCGCTAGGTGTGTAAACTGCGTTCAAGGCTGTTGCAGAAGGATTAAATCCGCCAGCACCACCCGTCCACACGCCACCAGTTGCTCCACTTACAGTTCCAGCAAGAGTTGTGGCAGCATTGTTTCCGCACTTGGTTTGATTGGGACCAGCATTTACAACCGGAGAAGGTGTGAAGGTGATCGTAATATTATCATTGACCGGATTACACAATCCATTTCCTGTGCTTGTTAAAGTAAGGACAACGCTACCGGCAAGTAATTCGCCCGCGGTAGGTGTGTAAATTGGATTGAGTACGTTGTTCGATGGTGCGTAAGTACCTGCGCCACCTGTCCAAACACCTCCCGTGGCAATTGTAACAGCTCCGCTCAATGTTGTATTCGCGTTGTTCCTGCATTTTGTTTGATCGGGACCAGCATTAACTGTTGGAGCCGGAGTAATGGTTAATGTCATTGGATCCGAAACAGGAATACACGCACCTGTTGATGTGAGCGTTAATGTTACCGTTCCAACTGCGGCATCACCAGCACTTGGAGTGTACACTGCGTTCAACGTGGTAGCGCTTGGCGTAAATGTTCCGCTACCGGATGTCGTCCACAGTCCTGTGGTCGTACCACCGGCGACACTACCACTGAGTGTGGCAGTCGTATTCGCACAAATCGTTTGATTAATTCCGGCGTTGACGGCAATCGGAGCAACGAATTCAGAATAGTATCCGTACCGGCAACCGGAAGTACCTCCGCCATTGACAAGTCCTAATGCAAAAACGTCCAGAGAATTCGCAACACGAAACGTGGAATCGACCGGAACTTGAGTTGTATTATAAGTAATACGCGCAGAGCTCCATGTTCCACCAGTGCCTGGAACAACAAGGAAAGAGGCTGGATTTATGGTTGCCGTACCTGGTCCAACAATTGTAAATGCATTGATAGCAGCAGTGCGGCACAGTAACGTAACATAAAAAGTTTCTGCAGTGGTCCGCACAAAATTTACGGCTTGAGATCCGGCACAATTTAATGGCGGTAGTATGGCCATTCCCGACTCACATCCAAATCCTGTGACGTGTACGGCATAAATCGGTTGCGTGGCGTGAATGAATACTGAACTTCCTGCGGGACTTGCTGCTAAATAATCCATGTCAACGCGATAGTATTCTCCAGCGAATAGTGTAACTACAGGTACAGCTGCTCCATCCAGAAAAATCTGTGTATTGTTTCTGGTTGCAGTGATGATCACACTCTCATCGCCCGTTGCGTTGAGTGAACCTTTAACGGCTACGTAATCTTCACCAAGAATATTTACCGGAACCAATTGATCCCCCATGAGGTCATAACAACCTCCGGAAGGATTGCGATCGGAATCGTCTTTGAGAGAAACGGCGACAGGTTTATCGGAAAGCACCACCGCACCAGAAGGATGCGTTGAGGGCTGTTCATAGTTAGCACCGGTCCACGCACACGAATAAGTTTGACCGATATTAAGTGTCACCGAGAACTGCTGCAACGCCGGATGTCCATCGACAGGAACCGGAGAATAAATGGTAACTACCGTATTGTTCTGAGTCGCAACAATATCAAAAGATGCATACGCCTGGTGTGGTGCTGCAAATGTATTGTTGAAGAACGGCGCATGTTTGTGAAGTGGAATGTAAAATTCCTGTCCAAGTCCATTAGGCCCTTTAAGTACCCAGATGTCGGTATTATTGGTGTTTGCAATTTCGTAGTGACACGTGATGGGCGTTGTAGACGTTATGCGCAACCCCGTATTACAAATAGTATTTGTAGGACGAGTTTCGAGTTGTGCCTTGCGCGGAGTAAGGTTTACTCGTGTTGATCGGTTGGCAGTTACGTTAACTACAATAGGAACAAACGCACCATTCGCAGGTTGATCGATTGTAACTGTCGCAGCTGCACCTGCAGAAGAAACAATCAGATAGATTGGTTCACCGCCGGGTGAATTATGCAAATCGGTTACATCCGGTGGAGCTAACCAGAACTGAGTTCCTTGTTGAGCACTCAGAAACTGAGGTGTCGCTAAAAGTAAAATAGTAAAGTAAAGAGCAAGCGATACCCGGCTAAGGAAGTAGCGTTTCATCATAAGTGTAAGATGCCTGGTTAGAAATTCAAAGTGTGTGGACGGACTTTGACGCGAGAAAGTACTTTCAGAATGGTGTGCGAGTAACTGTTTACTCATATGATCGTGTCTTACGTTTAATCTATTGGTGATCCTGACCATAAACGTCAGGATTTCTTCATGCGCGGTTTTTAAGATGGAGGTGGGACTAGTTCTACTTAAGCGCAGCACAGAACGTCATAAGATCAGACAGAAAACCCATCCGATTAGTGCGATAGTGCGAAAAAGTGTTTAAAACTGGTGCCGACCTGCCAGGTCTTGAGCCTATATACGTGCATTAGGGTGGGAATGTTCAGCGAATATGTGGGGAATACCGTCTTTTCGTCGGCAAAAATCGATCGATTGTCAAAAAGTCTTGAATTGAATTGACAATTCAGTGATTCCGATTCCGTTAGAACTTCTGTAAATTCATCGTTCTGTAACTTTAACACGCTTGAAGCTTTATACCAATGAATGGCTTGCAATTTGCAATCCTGATGTGGTCAATTAATCTTAACTTTGTATCCTATGCTGAAGGCACTGATTTTCAACGTTTTTAAGCTCATTTCGCGCATTTTCGACAGACCGTCGGAATCTAATTTATCGACTGTACGCATTCGTACTACTCGTAGTAAGCGCATGTTCATGCTCGCAGCGGTCATTGTCCCTTCCATGTTGATGGCTCAGGTTCCAACAGGAGTTTATCCAAATACAACCGATGCAAACGGGAAGAAGCAAGGTGCGTGGAAGAAGGTTGATGAAAACGGAACGTGTATCTACGTCGGACAATTCAAAGACGATCAGCCTTACGGTATGTTTACTTACTTCGATACTGAAGGACGGAAGATGACAGAGATGAATTTTCTGAAGGGTGGAAATGTCGCTTATGCAAAGATGTATTACATCGACGGCAAGGTTCAGGCCGAAGGAAAATATCTCAATCAGAAAAAAGACAGCGTTTGGAATTTCTATAACGTAGATGGATTATTTCTCTCGACTGAGACATGGGTTAACGGTAAGAAGGAAGGTAAAGTTGTTGTGTATCATCCGGGAACGAAACAGGCAGCAAGCATTACCATTTTTAAAAATGGTTTGGAAGATGGTGAATACGTTGAATATTATCTCGACGGCCAAATTAAGATGAAGGTGAATTACATCGCGGGGAATATGGAAGGAACGGCAATCTGGTATTTCTCTGACGGTCGCATCAACATTATGGGTGCATACCAGCACGCGGTGAAACATGGTAAGTGGACTTACTATAATTCAGACGGAACTGTGAAAGGAACAGAGACATGGACGTTTGGAAAACTTACAAGTCAGGAAAATTTAATTAAGCCGGAAGATTTATACAAAACAATAGAGAATCCACAAAACCCGAATCATAATCCTGATCCGGGCGGTGGAGGCGGAGGAAATTAGCAGTGAATAGCAAAGGAAAAGTTTTAGTTGCCATGAGCGGTGGGATCGATAGTTCGGTAACAGCGCTCATGTTGCATGAAGAGGGGTATGAAGTAATCGGTATTACGATGAAAACCTGGGACTACGCTTCTTCGGGCGGATCGAAAAAGGAAACGGGTTGCTGCAGTCTTGATTCAATCAACGACGCACGCATGCTTGCAGTTGACAAAGGATTCCCACATTACATTCTCGACATTCGCAGTGAATTTGGTGAGCACATCATCAACAACTTCGTAGAAGAATATCTTGCAGGTCGCACACCAAATCCGTGTGTGTTGTGTAATACGCACATCAAGTGGGATGCTTTGCTGAAGCGTGCCGATCAACTCGGTTGCGATTTCATTGCCACTGGACATTACGCTTCTGTTCGTGAAGTGAATGGTCGTTACGTGATTTCGAAAGGGAAAGACGCAAACAAAGATCAGTCGTATGTGCTGTGGGGACTTTCGCAAGAAAGTTTGAAGCGCACGATTTTTCCACTAGGCACATTCGAGAAGCCTGTGATTCGTCAAATGGCGGCTGATGCAGGCTACGGCGATCTTGCAAAGAAAGCAGAGAGCTATGAAATCTGTTTCATTCCTGCGAATGACTATCGCGCATTCTTAAAACACAAAGTTCCGGGACTCGAAGAAAAAGTCGACGGAGGAAACTTTGTGCGCACAGACGGAACGATCATCGGCAAACACCGCGGATATCCGTTCTACACCATTGGTCAGCGTAAAGGTTTGGAAATTGCTTTGGGCGAACCCATGTTTGTGTTGAGCATAGATCCGGATACGAACACAGTCGTGATCGGCACGAAAGAGGAGCTCGAACGTCAAACGATGTGGGTGCGCGATTACAATCTCGTGAAATACGCATCGCTTCCTGAGAATTTCACAGCGCTTGTAAAAATTCGTTACAAGGACGCAGGTGCAATGGCGAACCTCACTGAAGAAGACGGCAAGATCAAAGTTGTTTTCCATTCTCCGGTGACAGGAGTTGCTCCGGGACAATCGGCCGTGTTTTACGAAGGCGACGATCTCGTAGGTGGTGGATTCATTGATCGCAGAACAGAATTTGTCCCAAACAAATCAAATTCGATCTCGGATAAAGTGAAAGCATGAGAAAACTTTACGACGCATCGTTTCTTAAAATGCTGACTGCAGTTGTTGCAGTTGCATGGATGTGTTCGTTTGGGTCTTGTAAGAATGATGAGCCCGTTGACGCTGATATCGGTTATGGATATTTCCCAACCAAAGTCGGTCATTGGGTGATTTACGAAATCGATTCTACCGTTTACGACGACTTCGATGGTGATACTGATGTTTACCGCTATCAGGTGAAAGAGATTCTGGAATCGGAGTTTACCGATAACGAAGGAAGACCATCCGTGCGTGTTGAACGCTATCGCCGGAACTATGATTCTTCTGTTGCGTACGACAGTTTGCCCTGGTATTTGTCACGTGTGTGGTCATTCACGAAAACGACCACAACCGCAGAGAAGTTCGAAGAGAATCAACGTTACATTCGTTTAGCGTTTGCTGCTGTCGATGGAAAATCCTGGGATGGCAATGCGTATAACACGATGGGTCAGTGGAATTACAAATACACCGACGTCGATCAGCCTTATTCGATGGGAGCGTTTGCGTTCGATTCCACGTGTTTGGTTGAACAGAAAAAGGAAATTAATCTCATCAATCACCGGACGTATTACGAACGATACGCGAAGAATGTGGGTTTGATTGAGAAGAATGTAATTGATGTACACGACACAGGTTTTGCCGCAATGCCTGTGATTAATAGAATTCACGACGGTGTGATTTATAATATTACACTGGTAGATTATGGTCCACGTTAATAACAATGCGCAGTGCTCAGGTGGCAGTGCGCAGTAAATTCAGATTATGAAAAAACTTTTACTCGCTGCACTTCTCGTCTCATCTTGTTCGTTGTTCGCACAAGCACCAGTGAAATATTGGGTGCAGTTTACCGACAAAGGAAACAACACATTCACAATCGGAAATCCTTCCGCTTACTTGTCGCCACGTGCTTTGCAACGCAGAACGAACATGGGAATTGCAATTGACTCCACCGATCTTCCGTGCACTCCTTTGTACGTTGCTGGTGTTGCCGGAACTGGCGCAACGGTTCAGGCTCAATCGAAATGGCTGAATGGAGTAGTCGTAATTGCCGACAGCACTCAAATGCTTTTGGTGAACGCGCTGCCGTATGTTGCGAATACGATGTTCGTGAGTTTGCGCACTTCGGGTGGCGAGGATGTGAAGTTTGCTGATGAAACATTCACCCGCGACGAGACTTCAAGTCAACGTCAGGGCAATGTTGAATCCACGATGCTGAGTTACGGACAGGCATTCGATCAGGCGAATCAGATTGGTGCGGTGTGTTTGCACAATGCAGGTTACACCGGCGCAGGTATTGTAATTGCTGTGATCGATGCAGGGTTCCGGGATGTGGATATTCATCCGATGTTCGATTCGTTGAACGACAACGGACAAATTCTCGGCACATGGGATTTTGTTGCAGGAGACACCAGCGTTTACGAAGACAATACACACGGAGCGATGGTACTTTCCTGCATTGGAGGAAACTTGCCGGGAACTCACGTTGGAACTGCACCTCATGCCGATTATTGGTTGCTGCGCAGTGAAGAAGCTGCAACGGAATACATCATCGAAGAATACTGGTGGTCATGTGCTGCGGAATATGCCGATAGCGTTGGAGCAGATCTGATCAATTCATCACTCGGTTACACGCAATTTGATGATCCTGCACAAAATCACATATACGCAGACATGAATGGTGACATTGCCCCTTCTACACGCGCAGCTGATTTTGCTGCATCGCGCGGAATTGTTGTACTCAACAGCGCAGGGAACTCCGGACAAAATCCTTGGTTTTATATTGGTGCGCCTGCTGATGCAGACAGTATCATTTCAGTTGGCGCTGTCGATGTGAACGGAGTAATTGCCGGATTCAGCTCGCACGGACCAACATCAGACGGGCAAATTAAACCTGATGCGTGTGCACGTGGTGCAAGTGCATCAATTGTGGATCTGGGTGGAACTGTCATGTTCGGTAACGGAACCTCATTCGCTTCACCTGTTTTGTGCGGAGCCGTTGCTTGTCTGATGCAAGCTCAACCTGCACAGAACAATATGGCAATAGTAGATGCAGTTCGTAATTCCGGCAGCATGTATGCAAATCCGGATTCCGCTTACGGTTTCGGCATTCCTGATTTGTGCGCAGCGAATTTGTATCTCTCGGGCAGCACATTTGTTCCCGGTAACGACGACACGATGTTGTCTGTTGCGCAAAATCCGTTTACCACTTCACTCGGTTTCTCGCTTTATGTTGCAAACGATCAGGACATCGTTGTACGCATGTTCGATATGCAAGGCAAACTCGTTGTAGAACAATCTATGTTTGCTGCTGGTGGCGCGATTAACTATTACACCGTTCAGGATTTAGGAACGGTTGCTGATGGAGCTTATGTGCTGCAAGTGACAACGCTTCAGGAAGTGATGACGAAGAATGTGGTTAAGAATAATCCGTAACAGTAGGCAGTAAGCATTAGAGCAGTCCCGAAGTTTATTCGGGATCCTGATCGCTTACAGCGCATCAGGGTTGGCAGTCCCCACACAGGAGAGTAAATAGTAGTCCCGCCATGCGAATCAGGATCGTGTAATTGATTGCGTGCACTTCAGATCCTGCTGCTTAACGATTAAAACGCCGCTGGAGGATCTCCGTAAATAATCTTCAGCTCACTCGGTGCGCCTTTCTCAATGGTTCTGAAGAATCCGGCTTTGGTTACTTCGTCGAGTTTGTCGTCTTCGATAAAGACAGCAATGGCAACCTGATTGAAGAGTGAAACAGAATAGAAAGCACCACCTGCACCTTGTTCAGCAAGTGCATCATTCACAAAGTCGAGGAAGTAAGGCGATTCAATTCCATGTTGCGACTGAAAATCCTTCTCGTAGACTTTTCCTTTCAGCGTAAAACGAACGGCGTGGGTAGGACTTTCGCCGATTCTTGCGTCACTAACCCCGGATGGTTCGAAGAATCCTTGTGATTTTGTTTCGAGTGAAACCAACATCTCTTCATACGGATTGAAAGGATTCAACGTGTCGAACATCAGCGTTGCGAAATAATCATCATAGAAGTCAATGATATCCTGCTGATCGTAAATCGTATTCCAGCGAACATCCGATGCGATTGTATCGAACCATTTCTCGTTACTGAAAATTCCGGATGCCCAGAGCTTCTGCAATTCTTCATCGACTTTCGCAGAATTGTACGCCTGGAATTCCTGCTGTGGCTCCAATGAAAGCTCAGGAATACTCATCAGCGTATCGGCTTGTTGTTGCGTGAGTCGCATCACACCCATACGATTCACATCAAGATCACCAAGGAAATCATCAACCATTCCGGTGTCGCGTTCATTGGTGAAGTATTGAGCGAGATATAAACGAGTGTCTTTGTTCTGATCGGCAAGCATGGTGTTGTAAGCACAATACATGAAATTGTCAACCGGCCAATCTTCGAAGTAGTACAGCTTGCGCGAATACCACTTCTCGCCGAACTTCTGTTCGAGCAACACCCAACCGCTGTCATTTCCACCCGGATCATTGGGTAGAAATTTACATTTCACTTCGGAAGGTTTGAGATCTGGATATTTCATTCCGATGGTGTCGACTGCTGCTTTGTAAACCTCCAGCGGAGACCGACCGTTCAACTGAAGTCCAATCTGCAACAAATCACCGGAAGCGGCTAGCATACGTTTCATTCCGTTCGAGGAATCAACGTTGTATACCGAAACCAGCGAGTCGAGTTTTGCTCCGGAGTAATTTTTCAGAAATCCGTTACGCTTGAGTTTGTCAACTCCTTCTCGGAAGTAGTCGCGACCAACAACTTTATCTGAATCGTCTTTTACGTCGTTTGAATCATCACCGCAGGAAACCAAAAAGAGAGCAGGGAAGAGGAGCAGGTAAAAGTAACGCTTCATAAAAATTATTGAGTTTGATACTGGCTGTAGTAGGTTTCGAATGCATCCATCATATCGCCCCAGGTGAAAATCTTTTGCGATTTATCGGGCACAGGATATGTTTTCGCAAAACCAGAGAGTGCATTCCATTCGGGACCCGTCATTCCCAATTTTCCGAAAGTGGCCTGCATGGTCTGAATCTTTGTTGCGTCGAAAGGAAGAGAACGAACGCTGTCCAAGGTCATTGTGCGTTCATGCAATTCTGCATAAGCAGGTGTTGACTTGAATTCATTCATGTGCAGGATGAAGTCGTTGTATGTAAGTCCTTGCGTTCCTTTCACACGCTCTTCACTCAACCAGCTTGCGAGCAGATTTGGAACGATATACACAAAGTCAAAACTGTCTACACAGTACGCGAGTTCATCCAGATCATACGACAACTGCTCAAGTGCGCTATCCGCAGGAATTTTCTTTTTCAGGATGGAGCAATCGTGACGCACAATTACCGGAACACCGTCGGCACCCATGATGGTATCAATGAGAATAAACGGCGTATCTACGACCACAACGTTTGGGGCAGAATCCACGCGTTGAACATCTTTAGGCTGATCTTCGTTGCAGGAAAACGCGAAAACAAGGAATAAGAATACCGGCAGGTACTTCATAGATCAAAAATAACGTATTAGTCCTGATTTTCGTGTATCGCGGCTGTTAATGAAAGTTGTTGTTGCTCTAAAGCCAGTAAAATCTACCACGAAGTTCACAAAGACACAAAGAAACAACTAACTAAACTTCGTGCCTTTGTGTCCTTAGTGGTGAAAATAAGAGCATAGTAGTTTAGCCAAGATATTTCTTCCACCAGCTTTGAAAGACGATCAAGCCCCAAATTCTCGCCGCGGAATCTCCCGGATCATTCGAGTGCAACTGTTTGCGGATATTCTTCACCTCAGCCGGATTGAACAGGTTTTGCTCTTTCAGGAATTTCTCATCGAGCAATTCGTCAATCATTCCGCGTAAATCGCCGCGAAACCACTTGAGGAGCGGAACTTCGAAGCCTTGTTTCTTGCGGGAGAAAATTTCCGGTGGCAACAAGTCACGACAAGCATCTTTGAGAATGCGCTTGCGTTCGTGCCGGTTGATTTTGTATTCCGAAGGAAGCGACATCACATATTCAACCAAATTATGATCAAGGAACGGAGAACGAACCTCGAGGCTGTTAAGCATGGACATTCGATCGACTTTGACGAGCATGTCGCCTTCGAGGACGAGTTGGAAGTCGGCGCGGAGAACGTCATTGAAGTCTGAACTGTCATTCATTTCTGAACTCAGAAGAGCGGTTGTCATTTCACCATCGGAATTCAATAGTAATCTGGCGACCTCATTAACCTTCGTGATACCTGCCCATCGCCAATAGCGTTCTTCGGCTTTCAAAGAGAATCCATTGGCAAACTTGCGCAGCTGTCGTATAGTATTTCCGGTTTTACTGTTTCTTGAAGCCGGCATCACGTTCCATAGAAATTTGCCTGCACGTATAAGAGTTTCGCGACCACCCGGATTTCTTGCAAGATATTCAGCCGCATGCTTATTGTAGCCCGCGAAAAGTTCATCTGCACCGTCACCTGAAAGTGCGACTGTTACATGCTTTCTGGTTTCGCGTGCCAGGATATTTACAGCAAGAGCTGATGAATCTGCAAATGGCTCATCCAGATTTTTCAGGTAGGAATGCAGGGAATCGAGCAAATCATTGTTCGTCAAAGAGAATACATGATGCTTCGATCTAATATGTTTCGCAACAAGTTCAGCATAATGGGTTTCATCGAAATATTTTTCATCCGCATATCCGATGGAAAATGTTTCGAGATTATCTTTCTGCTTTGCTGCGAAAGCCGATACAATGGATGAGTCAACTCCACCGCTTAGAAAGGAGCCGATAGGTACATCGGAAATAAGCCGACGCTCAACTGCCGTCTCTATTTTGGCGCGGACCGCAGTTCGTGCAGCTTCATATTCTTTCGGTGTTGAACGCGTCTTGCAGCGATCCGGAATGTAATACCACGAAGGCTTTTGAAATTGTGTTGTGGAATCTGCAGGATGATAGGTCATCTGCCAACCCGGGGAAAAAATTCTGATCGAATTGTTGAGTGTTGCAGGCCCGGGTAAATAGTTCAGATGCAAATAGGACTGCAATTCCTCTGCATTGAAGTGCACAGGAAATCCCATCGCATATAACGCTTTTGGTTCGGAGGCGAATGCGATAACATCCGGAAGTTGATTGAAAGACCCATCTAACCTTT
Organism: Flavobacteriales bacterium; assembly: GCA_040377305.1. GTDB lineage: Bacteria > Bacteroidota > Bacteroidia > Palsa-965 > Palsa-965. The sequence goes on from JBEIPA010000012.1 coordinate 112,611, forward strand.
GGAGACGGTAATCTTCCTGTCTTTGAAACTTTCCCAATCCTGCGGCAGCGGTGTATAATGGTTTTTCGCCAAATCGGTCACGTGCAATGAACAACGAACCGTCTATATTATCATACACCGCAAACGCAAAAAAACCATTCAGTTTATTCAAACACGCTTTACCTTCCTTCGCATACAACGTCAACAACACCTCCGTATCACTCTCACTCCGGAACACAAATCCTTCTTTCTCCAACTCAGCGCGCAATTCTTTGTAATTGAAAATTTCTCCGTTGAACACAATCGTGTATCGCCCATCACTGGATGTGAACGGTTGTGCAGCTGCATCAGAAGTGTCAATGATTGCGAGTCGTGTGTGACCGAGTGCTACGTTGCCGTGACGGAATACACCACTTCCATCCGGGCCGCGGTGGTGCAAAGATTTCACCGCATCATCGATCTTATCGAGATACTTTCGACCCTCTTCTGTAAAAGCAAGTATGCCTGTTATTCCACACATATATTTAAACACATAGGATCATAGAAACATAGCTTGTTAGAAGGAGTTCCGGTGAGCCGGAACTATACATAGTACACATGAATATTTTCTCTTGTGAACTATGTACCGGACAGAAAACAAAGTACGTTGGTCCGACTTTTTAATTTTTCTATGATACTATGTGGTTCATTTTATAGCGATCATGGAAATTTCTACCAGAACATCCAACGGCAATCTCGAAACTTCAACCGTTTCTCTCGCAGGCGGATCACTTTTGAAACGTGCTCCGTAAATTCCGTTCACCGTTTGAAAATCGTTGAAGTCTTTCAGGAAGATGGTTGTCTTCACCACATTCGTGAAATCCATTCCGGCCTCGTTGAGAATTCCTTGCAGGTTGTTCATCACATTCTCGGCCTGGCCTTCAATCGTTGTTGGAATATCTCCGGATTGAGGATGCTTTCCAACTTGTCCGGAAATGAAGAGCATGTTGCCGTGCATCACCGCGTGACTGTATGGGCCGATGGGAGCGGGGGCGTTTTTAGAGGTAATTATTTTTTTCATAGTTGTGTGCTTGATGCAAATATAGAACATTCGACCCCTTCGGGGTCGGGGTGCCTCGCGTGTAATTTTTTCTATTCACATTAAACCCTTTCAGGGTTTCTTATCGAACGACGCTGAAGGCGTCGAATGTGAATAGAAAAAACGTGCGTGACACGACCCCGACCCCTAAGGGGTCGAATGTCATTTCCGCCACAACGCCATCAAATCCATCGTAATCGCAACCGAGTAATGAATCATGATTCCTAAAATCACCGAGCGACTCTTCAGACTTAAGGTGCCCAAAACAATTCCGGCAATGATTGCTCCTATTGTTTCCGGCATTGGTTTTCCGAAGTGAATCATGCAGTACGGAATCATCATCACGAAAATGCTCATGTACCCAAATGATTTTCGTGTGCCGAGTGTGATGAATCCACGGAAGAAAAATTCGAGTGATGCGAATTGTACGAAGTACATAATTTCCCAAATGATGAAGTTGGGCCACATCGATTCCCCGGGAACCATCTTGTAGAATGGATAACGCGACTGAAAGCTGGTTGTGCCGGAACAGAAATACACGAGCGGAATCATGACACCGAGCATGATGGCATACAACTGCCAACCTTGCATGGAATTTTTGAATGTTAATCCCATATCACTCAACTTCTGTTTGAAGAAGAAGCGTGTGATGATTGCCGGCACCACGAAATACACGAAGATGATCATGCCCGACCACCAGCACAGTGTATGGAGTCGTGCATCGGGACCGTTATTCATGAAGTTGCCGAAAACGTTGGCAGCGTGCGTAAGATTCCAGCTCTTGAGAACTCCAAGTACGAAGGTGGTGCTTCCCCAATACTCGGTGATCGATAATCCAAGTGCGGTCCACAAGAGAATGACCAACGTGCGCGTATGATCTTTCTTTGTAGGAGGATCAGCGAGCCACAATTCGTTTTCTTGTGTCCAGACTTTTTTGAGAATTGCTATCGGCATGAGTGGTAATTTAAAAAACTCCCGACAAGATCCGTGTTCCTCTGTATTATCAGTTTTTTTCTGTGTTCCATTTTCAGTTGACTTGTAATGATAATGAAGCGAAACTCATTTTAACACGGATCAAAACGGATTTAACGGATGAACACTGATTTGCCTTCTTGTTATATTGGAAAACGAGCCATGGGAGCAACGTGCATATCTGCAAACACGCCTTTCTCAAACTGAAAATGTCCGGCCATTGCAATCATGGCAGCATTGTCTGTGCAATAAGCGAATGGTGGAATGCAAACCTGTACGTTCATTTCTTGTCCGAGTGAAAGAGCCGCTTTTCTCAATCCTGAATTTGCAGAAACTCCACCGGCGAGCGCTATGCATTTTACTTTTTTATCAGCAACCACTTTCTTCAGTTTGCTGATCAGGTGGCGAATGATACTGGCCTGCACACTCGCACAAATGTTGTTCATGTTTTCTTCCACGAATTTCGGATTCACCGCTGTTTGATCGCGAACGAAATACAATACAGATGTTTTTAATCCGCTGAAGCTGTACCCGTAATTCGGAATCTGTGCTTCGGGGAACTTAAACGATGTTGCGTCACCCATCTGTGCATTGCGATCAACTAACGGTCCTCCCGGATAAGGCAATCCTAGAATCTTCGCTGTCTTATCGAATGCTTCTCCTGCGGCATCATCTTGTGTTTCTCCCAATACTTCGTATGTAAAAGGATCACTCACCAACACGAGTTGTGTATGTCCTCCCGAAACGGTTAAACACACAAATGGAAATTCTGGTTTCGCTCTTGGTGTTTCATCCTCAATGAAGTGCGCAAGAATATGCGCTTGCATGTGATTAACTGCTATGAGCGGTTTATCCAACGCGTGTGCAAATCCTTTCGCGAATGATGAGCCCACGAGAAGTGAACCCATGAGTCCGGGACCTTGTGTGAATGCAATTCCATCAATGTCGTTAACACTTTTTCCGGATTTTTTTAACGCTTCATTTACCACGGGAATGATGTTCTCCTGGTGCGCACGCGAAGCTAATTCGGGAATTACCCCACCCCATTGCTTATGAATTTCCTGTCCGGCCACAATATTGGCAAGCAGTTTGCCGCTATCAATTACGGCTGCAGCGGTATCGTCGCACGAAGACTCAATGCCCAGAATAACAGCCATTTATTGCGTATTTTTGTAGTAATGTCGGCAATTAAGGAGAAGGTTCGCAAAATTACCAAAAAGCTGCTCAAGTTTCTGGGTTGGACGACGGGTATTCTTGTGGTTTTGTTGGTGATTGCGTATTTCGCCTTTCGGAGTCCGAAGGTGCAAACCTGGGTTGCTCAAAAGCTGAGTAATTACCTTGCCGATGAGCTTAAGACGAAGATCACAGTTGGTGGGGTCGATATTAAGTTTTTTACCTCCATTGAATTAGAAGAACTCTACGTTGAAGATCAACACGGTGATACGTTGCTGCTGGCTCCGTCATTCACTGTTGATCTCAGTCTTTTCAATTTCAGTGATCAGCATGTAAGCATCGATGCTATTACACTTACTGATGCGAACATTGCGCTCAAGAAATACGAAGGTGATACCGGTTTGAATTACCGATTCATTATGATGTATTTTAAGAATACTGACACGACCAAGGTGGTTGATGAAGAAGCGGAATGGGAAGTGGCACTCGGAAAGATCGCTCTCGAGAATTGTACGTTCTCCTACATCGATACCCGTTTTAGTGATGTTGATCGTGGAATGGATTTTGAAAATATTCTGGTGACAGAAATTTATACTACGTTGGAGCGCATTGAGCCAATGGGAGATTCTACATCGGTTTATTTATCGGAATTACGAGCGAAGGAACAATGTGGTTTGAACATTGAGCACCTCGAATCGCGGGTAATGATTGCGGATACGTTTATCAAAATGAACGACCTTATAATTCAGACCCCCGGATCGGATATTAAAGGGTGGATGGGTTTTCATTTCGAATCGTTTGATGATATCGAAGACGATTTCATTCACAAAGTGAAAATGGACGGCCATTTTTCAGAGTCTGTTGTGGAGATGGGCGATGTTGCATACTTCTCACCCGTGATGCTTGGGATACAGAAGAAAGTTTTGCTCACCGCGGATATTTCCGGGACAGTAGAGAAACTGAAGACGAAGAATGTCGATCTGCGTTTCGGTAAAAGTTCACGTCTTGCCGGAAATTTCTCGTTTGATGGATTGCCGGATATTGAAAGCACCGATATGCACTTCAAATTCAAGGACGCTACAACGAATTTCGAAGACTTAAGTGGAATTCCTGTTGCGCCGTTTAATGATACTTCCTTCCTCGACGTTCCTGATCGCATCGCATTGCTTGGAAATATGTCGTTCACGGGCACTGTCGAAGGATTCATGCACGATTTTGTTGCACATGGAAAGCTGAAGACGGGCCAAGGGAATCTTGTACTCCAGAATCTTGTGATGAGTCAGGACAGCACTGCTGATGATTACACGTGGGAAGGAATTCTTTCTGCGGAGGAATTCAACATCGGTACTTATCTCGGAGTACCAGACATGGGCCGCATCACCGGAACTGCGAACATCATTGGATATGGAACCGATGTTCCTTCCATTGTTGCATCGATGAATGCCAACTTCTCGGCGTTTGAGTATTACGGTTATCGCTACTCGAACATCGTGGTGACGGAAGGACAGTTGGCGAAGGAAGTCTTCGAAGGCGTGGTCGATATGGACGATCCGAATGTTGGATTGCATTACGATGGGTATGTCGACTTCAAAAATCAGAACGATCCAATTCTGGAATTCTATGCCAAGATTGATTCAGCGAATGTGGGTGCTCTCGGTTTTGCGGATACATCTCTGGGTTTGATTGTGTCCTCCGAAATGTACTTCGATATGCATGGTAGTAACATCGACAACCTCGATGGAACAATTACGCTGAACAACATTGACTTCACCAAACTTGGAAAGAATTATCACTTGACAACCATGGTGTTGTCGTCGACTTTCACTGGTCAATCATCGCGCGTTCTTGCATTCTCTTCCGACTTCGTAAATGCGAGAATGGAAGGACAGTTTGAAGTGATGGAAGTGGGGCACGCATTTACCGATGTGATGTCAGCATATCTGCCGGCCTATTTCCCTCCACATGCTGTTGATCCGAAGAAGAAAGAAACGCTCCAGAAATTTACATTAACGGCGAACTTTCTCCGGAACACAGATGCAATTAAGGCATTCGTCCCTGAACTCATGATTGCTCCCGGCACCTTCCTGCAAATGGGACTTGATCAGTCGACGCGCTCATTAAACCTAAACGTTTTCAAGTGCGATAGTTTGTTCTATGGTGCTTATGAAATCTACAATTTTCAGCAGGCTCGTGTGGATGGAACGCACGGCGCAGCAGATTTGAAAATTAATTTGGAAAGAGTGCAGGTAAACGATTCCACCGGATTCGATAATATTTCTCTTCACTCACAAGCCAGCAGTAATACACTTACTACTGATTTGTTCTGGCAGAATGAAACGGAGAAAGCAAATATGGGCAAGCTACGAACGGTTGCCACTTTCGAAACGCAGAAAAGTTTGAGTGTTAAGATTGAAGAAGGTACTTTCTCTTTCAACGATACAACGTGGAATGCTGATCCGAATGGAATAATCAGAAAAGATTCGTCGTCGTGGACGTTTAAGAATGTCAATTTTCAGAGTGGGGCGCAGTACATCATGGTGAATGGTCGCGTATCTGAAAATCCTAAGGATTTGCTTACCGTTCATTTCAACGATTTTGATCTTGATGGCCTGAACTTCTTTCTAAGTGCGAGTGGTGTCACGATTGGAGGAAACATATCTGGTGACGTTAACTTATCGAACTTATATCATGCGCCGAAATTTGATGGAGATGTAGAATTGAAGAAAATAAAGCTGAATAACGAGAAACTTGGAAATGGTACAGCAAAAGCAATTTATCATCCCGAAGTTCAGGGAATAGAAATTGACTTGATATTATCGAATGGCGCTCAGGATTTAGAAACCGGCGGAGTGATTAATAACATTGCGATGACCGGTTACTATTATCCGCAGAGAAAGGAAGAGAGTCTGGATCTGGTGGTAAAACTTCGGCAAATGCCGTTAGGTTTGATCAAGCCTGTCCTTGCTGATTATTGTTCTATGGTAGTTGGGCACGTAGGTGGTAAAGTCGATATCAAAGGAAGTTTTGAAAAACCCCGGTTGAACGGTGATTTAGCTTTATCGATTGGGAAGGTAAAAGTTGATTACCTGGGAATTGAGTTGACGCATAAGCCTGCGCAGACACTTTTGGTTCGGGAGAACAGGTTTGAGTTTGACAATTTCAAAGTTTCAGACAACCAACGCGATACTGCAATTATCAACGGTCAGCTGTTTCACGACAACTTCACCAATTTCCAGTTTGATATGTTCTTTGAGTTCAATCACTTCATGGTGCTGAATACAACCGAGAAGGACAATGAAGATTACTTCGGACGTGTTTTTGCTACGGGTTACATGGATTTGTTCGGTTACGCTGATAAGAAGATCACAATGAATATCACCGCGCAAACAGGAGGTCTCTTGTTACAGAACGGCAATTTCATTTCTTCCGATTTCAATATTCCGATGAGCACAACAAGTGAGGCCGGAGACAATGAATTCATTGAGTTTATAGACGAGGATGAGGTGATTGATTCAACAAACATCCCTGCGAAGAAAGTGTTCAAAGACAACGGAATTGAGTTGAACATGAATCTCTCCGTCGACAACAACACTTTAGTGCGTGTGATCTTTGATGAAACGGTAGGGGATGAACTTTCTGCAAGAGGAAAAGGTGAGTTCACCATGCAGATCAAACCGACTGGTGAGTTTACGATGAAGGGTGCATATGAAATTGAACGTGGAGATTACATGTTCACACTCAAGAACATTGTGTATGCACCGTTTGAACTTGTCAATGGAGGAATCATTACCTGGAACGGGGATCCGGCTGACGCGCGTATTGACGCCGATGCTATTTACTATGCCAATGCTTCTGTGGAACCTTTCTTCCCATACGACACAACAACGGCAGCATATCAACAGAACTATCCGGTGAACGTAATCATGCACCTGGATGGTCAGCTCACAAATCCGGGCTTGTCCTTCGATATTGAATTGCCGACAGCCGATCCGAACATTCAGGAAACGGTTCGCAGCTACACACAATCGGAATTGGAAATGAACCGACAAGTTCTTTCACTAATGGTATTGAACAGTTTCATGACTCCTGCCGAGTTCCGCGATGGAAGTGATGGCAATAGTGCGGGAGGAGCTGCCGGTACAACGCTACTCAGTAATTTCGTTTCTGGAACATTGAACAACTGGTTATCACAAATCAGTGAAAACACAAACGTGAAGTTCAAGTACCGACCGAACGATGATATGAGTTTGCAGGAATTGAGACTTGCACTGGGGACTCAGCTCCTGAACAACAGGCTAACTTTCGACGTGGCAGGCTCTCTGCAGAACGCGAACCAAACTCAGGTGCAGGGTGGATATAACCAGTACGTCGACGTAAACGTAGAGTATAAGGTAACAAAAGACGGACAAGTACGCCTGCGCGCATTCAACCGAGGAAATGAACAGTCTGCAATTACGCAAGGAGCCAACCATACGCAAGGTGCGGGCGTCTTCTATAGGGAAGATTTTGAAACATTTAAAGAGCTAATGGATCGTTACCGGGCGAACTGGAACAAGCCTGCGAATAATGAAGAGAAGAAGAAGCAGGAAGAGCAACAGGTTCCTGATCCTAACGCCAATTAGTGGAACTGACGCAATTTGTTTTTTTATAGTTCAGATGAAAACAAAATCCAATTTCCTTTTCGTATCAGGTCTGCTTTGTTTAACGGTATTCTTTGCCTGCAACCGACATACAACTTCAACTGCTGATAGTTTTCAAGGACCTGTAGAAGGAGATACAGTTGCGTATTTTCCCACAATGAATTCAAAGTTGCGTGAAGATTCAGTGCTAAGAACGGATGCTTACTATTATCGCATCAATCGGGTGAAGCGCGAAGAGATTACTGATGAGGACTCGAAAGAAGTGAATGAGTATGATCGTTTCGGCAATATGCTCCGCCAGGTTCACTACCTCGATGGAGAAATGTTCTGGAAAAATGTTGACGTGTATAACCGCTTCGGAAATCACACATTGGGTGTGCACACGTTCTATGACAACGGACTACCGGATAACATTTACACAACAAAAAGTCAATTCGAACCGGATGCATCCGGATTAGGTCAGCGCATTGTACGAACCGATATGGCCTGTGATGATACCAATGGAGATTTGGATAAGGACTATGCATACACCTTCACGTACAAGGGAGATCTTGTTGACGTAGAAACCCGTTTCGTTGATGGGAAGTGTACGGAGAAGGTCTATCACACGTACAATGCTTCGAACAAATTACAACAAGACCTGATCATTGAGTTCACCACCGAAGGACCTGATACTACAATCTGTACGTACACTTACGATGCGCAGGGAAGAGAAGTTAATTGGTCGGAAACATCACACGGAGTTTTACTGAACGATCATCGCACAGAATATAATAGCGATGGACGCACTGCAAAATACTCAAGCCTGAACTACGAGCCGTACCTCACAATTACGTTTGAGTATTTCTATCTGAAAAACGGATTGGTAAGCCACGTTGTTACAACGTACAACGGGAAAGCTACAACAGCGAAGTATAGGTACTCTTATTACTAGAGCGCACTACTTCTTCTTATCCTGCTCAATCCTACGGTTTAACACATTCCTCAATCCATGCGGATCCACACGCTTGCCGATGATCTTTTTGTTCTTGTCCATCAGGTACAGTGTTGGAGTAGAGAAGACGTCGTAATAGAATTTTGCATTCCCTAATTCCTGTGCATTCTTCGCGTGAACATCTTTCCACGTGTGTTTGTGCTCCTTGATGTAAGTTCTCCAGGTTGCATCTCTGTTCAATGGATCGTGCTCCGATAAAACAGCATACACTTCGATAGAAACACCGGCGGCCTTGAGTGAGTCGTAATAAATTTTCAATTCCGGAATTTCCACTTTGCAGTGACTGCAGGTCGGATCCCAGAAAATAACAATGGTATAGTCCGCGTTAATTTTTGCCAGCTCTACAACGCGCTCGTTTGAATCCAGGAAGAACAAATTAACCGCCTGAGAGCCGATGAGTGTATATCTCAGTTTATTCGCGCGATCTACAATTTTCTTGTTGATTTCCTCTGTGAGCCACCATGCCTTGCGCTTCACGTGATTGCTGTCTACAATGGCAACAAACACCGCATCGAAGCCCATAATTTTTGACGATTCAAAGTGGTAGGTGAGATAGCTCAGCGTATAACGGTACAAATCGTCAGATTGCTCTGTTTGTTTGAGCAACCAATTCATATTCACTCCAAGTGTATCCGGGTGCTGAGGAACGACTTTCTCTACCCAGAATTTCATTTTGTTGTAGTAGACCGGAGTGCGCAACAAACGCTCGTCTGTCCAGTCCATGCCATCCCAATAATGATTGCGGTAATTCCAATAATTGAATGTACTGTCAATAGTGCCATCAGCTTTGCGCGGACATTTATCATAAGGAACTGTTTCCGGCTCTTCCATGAACTTCAACACCTTCGTCATGAACATATCAGGATATTTCTTCTGATAATCTTTCTTGTACTGCTTTACTGCACTGTCAATTCCAGTGATCTTCTTGGTCATCAATGCCACTGAATCCTTGTTGCCACTTGCTTTCGCTTTATCCAAAGCCTGACGGTATGGTTCAACTTTCATTCCCTGCTCATTCATGAAACGCTGATGCTCGTAGAATGCAACATTCTCTTTCGATCCCTCAACTTTGATCGTCTCAACAATTTTCAAAGTATCAGGAACATCAACTTTGAATTTCTGTTCTTCTGCAAGAATAATTTCGAAGTGACGCTTGCTCGGCAATACAACCAGGTAAATTCCTCCCGGTGCTGCAGAGTCGGCCTGAAATACACAATTGCCTTTTGCATCTATGTCGGCCGTGTCGAGTACACGGTTTTGATTCGCATAATAATGTGCAAGCAGAACTTTACCAGATGTGAGCTGATTGAAGTGGAGAGTAAGCGCAAGATTCTGCTGCTTCGGACTTACCGGATAATGTTTGCCGGGAGCATTTCCAACTGGCTTCTGCAACGCAGGATCTTCCGGAGAAACTTTAGCTGCAGGTTTAGCTGGAGATGCAGGAACCGGAACCGGTTTAGGAGGAGCAGGTTTTGGCGTTGGTGTTTGTGCAATCAAACCCACGCTTAATACAATTGCAGATGCAACAAGGAAAAGGTGCTTCATAAGTCCGGTAAAAATAAAGTATTTGCCTGCCGAATGCCTCAAAAACCAGACCAATTAACGGTTTTTAGCGAGGCGCAGAACATTTTTTCTGACACTCAAGTAATTGAATATCAGGAAAAAGGCTAGGAGGCATACAGCGAGCAGGAGAATTTTCAGGTCAATTCCATTCTGTAAAGAGAAGCCTCTATCCTTGGCAATTCCTTTTGCAGCGAGCTTGATGAAGTAAACCCCGAACATGCCGGCAGTGATTAACCCGGTGAACAGCACGAAGTAGTACTTCATGTACGTTGCAATCAATTTGCGCGGACTATATCCGATGAAAACCAACGTTTGAATTTCATACGAAGACTTCGCAATGACAAGCTGCGAATACAAAATGAAAACCATCAGTGCGAGGAAAATGATGATGGTTCCAATCACAACACAAATGCTCATGATTGTATTCAGCACGGAATTCAACATGGAGTTACGCAAACTCTCCTGACTTGTTTCGTAACCGTTCTCTTCGAAGTAGTCAATGAGCTGTGAAGTTGCGGGACCATCACTTTTGATGATAACGCGACTGGATGCGCTTGTTCCCGGATCTATGTCAGCGTATTCCTTATTCGCATAGTCCATGAACGCCTGAGGAACGAGTATCGTGTTAAGACGCTCCGATAAACCGACAATCTTACCCTGATAGTTTACTTTGCCGTCGGGTGTTGTTAATGTAATGTTGAATTCCAGAATCCCAACCATGTTCTCCGGAATTGGTGGCATATTCTGCGTTGGCGCAAATCCAAAATTGTACAGATTGATGTAGTTTTTCGGAATAAGAATTGGAATGACAGTTGAACCTGGAGTCCATTTCCATTTATCTGATGCAACATCAACAAATCCATCAGGAACAGCTTCAAAAAATGCCTGTGAATTTCCACTTAATCCCGGAAGTCCTTCCATCCCGGAAATGGATCCACTCACTTCAAAGTGACTCGCTGTAAGCGGAGCAACATCGACAACACCTTGAATGGATTTCAGTTGTGTTATTTCTTCTGCATCAAAACCTTTTTGTCCACCGAACAACGTATTGATGACGCTTACCTGTTTGTTGATCGTGAAATATTGTGCCGCATTCAGATCGCTGTTGCCATTGATTACTTTGTCGAAGTCAATGTACAACTGCAGTGAACTCAGCAACAAGATAATTCCTGCCATAGATCCCGCAACTCCTGCAATGAGGAAGGACAATTTCTGATGAGAGAACAACAGCTTCCGTACCATCAGATTGAAATTTTGGTGGTGAATGGAAACAGATCATTCGGACCAAGACTCGTCATGAGTAATCCGGCGTTGTTCTTTTTGCAGCGATCCATCACGAGCTCTACCACTTTGCGTGAGTTGTTGTCGTCGAGATGACTGAATGGTTCGTCTAGCAGCAAATAAGAAAATGGTTGCGCCATTGCACGAATTAATGCAACGCGTTGTTGTTGTCCGAGAGAAAGTTTTCCGCAAGGTGCATCCATGCGATGATCAACACCGAGATGTTTCGCCATCTCGCGGATTTCACTTTCGCTAACAGACGGATTCAGATCGTTCTTCAAAATCACATTCTGCATCGCAGTGAGCGAAGGAAACAAACGCAGATCCTGAAACACAACTGAAATTTTATCGCGACGGATTTCTCCCCATTTCTCGACATCGAAAGTGCGGATGTCATCGTTGTCCATGAACACGTGACCATCGTAATCGCGGCGCACGCCATAGAGAATGGAAAGCAATGTCGTTTTTCCGGTTCCGGATGGAGCTTCGGCAATGGTAAACGTGCTGCAGTCAATGTCAACGTCTTTTCTCCACAAAGAATATTCCGACAGAGGGCTGTCAGCTAAAGGAATGGGAATGACATTGTCGAGACGAAACTTCACTTGGGCTGCAGAAATTGAATGATGCGCATGAGTGAATTGTCTTGTCCGTCTTTCATCACAAAACGAAATGTGGAAGTCGTTGGCGTTGATTCGTAACGCACCGTTTTCAGAATTCCTGATAGCGCAACATAACCCGCAAGATCTGCAGCATCCAGCAAGGGAGATTCAGGAGCGAGCAGGAGAGGAGGTAAATGTTCTTTTTCGAAATCCATATACAGCGCGAATGACTGCAATGGAATTTGTTTCGCGTACGTATCCGGAAGTTTACCGCTGAGCTTAGTTTCTTTCGCAAGCGTTTCTGCCGTGAGATAATCATTGGTGATCACCATCTGAGTAGGAGTGATGGCCGCATACACAACGAGTTCAACGCCGGGCGCCGCCCAGAAATTTTCTCCCATTTTCTTCATGCCGATCATGGTCAGGACATCTGTCGCTTCATTCGCATCCGTTATTCCCATTGCGATTGTCGTTACGGGAACTTCGATGGAAATTCCTTCCAGCATATTTGACATCATATCAGCAGCAATTCCATCGAGTGGTCCCATCATGGCGCTCATTTCCTGCTGTACACGGGGATCGGTCGTCACAATGTTTTTGTAGTCGGAAACAGCAACAACAACACTTCCGGTAAAGAGTTTAGCCATCTGATCATTCGTCAAGCCGAGTGAACCGGTCAGCATATCAACGTTCTGTTGCATTGCAGGATCTGTGCCGGCTGAACCAAGAAGATTTTTCACATCCAGATTCAACGACAGAAACAGCAGCGGATCTTTTGTTCCCAACGCAGCAAGATCACTCGCCGGAGGACCAGCAGCTTTGAAGATTGACGGTTGCGTAGATTTTGGCGCAACATATTCCGTAACAATTTCATCCTGCTCAAAGCGAAGAAAGAACTGACTGTTTCCTTCTGCCATGCCAATCATTGCAAGCGGAGAAGTTTCCTGATTAAGTACTTTCAAACGTTCGTTGTTCGTCCACAAACCCGCATCAAACTTCTTCGCGTTGAAATTCGAAAAGGATGTGTCTTCTTTGATCGATTCTTTTGCTGTTTGACCGAACAGTTCTTCCGTGTATGCGCGAACGTCTACTTCGCTGGTAGAAATGAATAAAGCCGCCTCCTTGTTCCATGCAATACCACGATTATCATCAATGTCGATGTAATTGCAGGAGCCAATATCTTCCACCGTACGATCAGGAAACATCTTCGAAGCGAAATCGGTAAAGTCGCCTTTGTCTTGAACAGAGACAACGAGTGCAGAAACAGTTCCGCCTTTTTCTTTCTCAACGAAGCCGTAGAAATTCTGAATCGGATCAATGCCCGTCGACAGAGGATCAGTCATGATGTTCACCAAAAAATCCGGAATGTCGTTCACTGCATCCTGTGCGGGCTTCAGCGACTCGAGTTTCGACAAATCAACCTTCGAAGCAATTTCAAGATTGTGAATCGAGAACACCGCAGAAGCTTCTTTCGGAATATACTTCAGGTGCGCATCGTCTGTATGAGAGTTAAACCAGAACCACGCGAATACAGCTACGCCGGCTATCAAGATACCGGAGAACAACAGAATCTTTGATGTCTTACTCATGATTTAATTTCTTTTATGCTGTGATGGTCCTTTGTTGTTTCCACCACCACCACGTGGGGAGTCTTTCGAACCGGGTTTGCGTCCACGACCGGAGAATTTCTTGTTTCCGCCTTTTCCTCCACCACCGCCAGAACGACTTGCACTATTGTAAACCGGAGTTTCTCCAAGCTCAGCCGGAACAACGCCTTTGGTTACTTCATATCCAATCAACTTCTCAATGCTACCGAACTTGCGCATATCATCCGGTGAAACGAATGTTACTGCTTCGCCTTTTGTTTCAGCACGTGCAGTTCGTCCAACGCGGTGAATGTAATCTTCTCCGTCTGCCGGCACATCGTAATTGATGACCATGCTGATATTCTCAATATCGATTCCGCGTGAAAGCACGTCTGTAGCTACGAGAATTTGCAGTTGACGGTTTCTAAACTTCAAAAGAACTTCTTCGCGTTCATTTTGTTCGAGATCGGAATGAATAGCTGCGATGTTTAATCCCAGTTTCTTCAGTTCTTTCTCCATGTTCTTCACATTCTGCTTTGTCGACGAGAAAATGATGACGCTCACCAATGCAGTATCTTTCAGAATATGCATAAGCACCGGAACTTTCTGCGCATCGTAAACACAATAAGCTGTCTGTTTAATTCCGGCTGCAGGTTTTGAAATTGCAATGTTCACCTCTGCTGGATTTCTCAGCAACGTATTGGCCATCTGACGAATGCGTGAAGGCATGGTCGCAGAAAACAAAACGGTTTGCTTGTCCTTCGGAAGAAATCCGTTAATGCGCATAATGTCTTCGAAGAATCCCATGTCGAGCATACGATCGGCTTCGTCCAGAATTAAAGTGTTCAGTCCTGCAGTGTTGACGTAACCAAGATTCAGGTGAGAAAGCAAACGTCCGGGAGTGGCAATGATGATATCGCATCCTGTTGTCAGTGCTTTCTTCTCGCGATCGAAATCTTCGCCTTTTCCTCCGCCGTAAACAGCAATACTGCTGATGCCGCAATAGTAGGCGAATCCTGTCAAGGCCTGATCGATCTGCAAAGCAAGTTCGCGTGTCGGAGCCACAATCAAAGCCTGGATTCCGTTACGGTCGCCACGCAGAATTTTATTCATGAGTGGCAACAAGTACGCAGCCGTTTTTCCGGTTCCTGTTTGAGCGCAACCAATAAGATCGCGGTTCTCTATGAGATAGGGTATTGCTAATTCCTGAATGGGTGTAGCCTGTGTGTAACCCATCGCATCAATGCCATCAAGCACTGAATCGTCCAGGTCAAAGTCGTGAAATAATTGCATTATGTTTTATGTACTCGGTATTAGGGGATTCGGAATCCGGGTTGTTTTTCGCGTGCATCCCGAAAACTGATGGGAGAGAAGAAAACAACCGGAATTACTCCGAATCACGTCTCGCAGCACTGGCATGAAGATACTAAACAAAATGCCTGTTTTGGGTAGATATTCACTTAAATATTGTATGCTTTTGTTGAGATTATTTACATTAGGCGAATAATACTCACATGTATGATTCAATCACTTTTGGTTCGAGGTTTAAATGGAAAATTTGATTTGGATCTTAAATTCAATGAGGATATAAACTTACTTACAGGTAAGAACGGATCAAGCAAAACCACCTTGCTTAAACTTATTTGGTTTTTAAACGGTGGGCAATTAAGCCACTTGCTGAATGAGGTGAATTTTGTTTACGCAGAAATCACTACTTCAAAATACAAGGCCGTTATTGAGAGGGAGTCGGACAAAGGAGTTGTAAAGTTTCAGCTTAATGACCAAAATCCACAAACTTTCGCCGAAGATCAGGCTCGTCGTTCTGGTTGGATGTTGCCAACTCGATTAAGACGCAGTGCTCAAGAGTTTAATCAATTTTCAGTACCAACCATTTTCTTTCCAACCTTCAGAAGAATTGAAGGTGGTTTTACAATGGATGGTGCGCGATCTGAGGGGCCGTATGATACAAGTATGATTAAAACAGCACTTACCCAGTTGTCAAACTCTCTATCAAAGAATAATCAGAGGTTTGTAGCATCAATATCTACAGATGATTTGGTTTCACTAATAACCAAAGAGTATGCTGCTATTACACAGATTATAAATACAATTCAGCAGCGGCATTCGGAGTTAATTATTAATAAAATAAAATCTCGAATTGAGAACGCTGATGCTCTATTAGAATCTATCCAGAAGGAAATTGAAGAAACAGAAAAGACCAGGCTAGATTTGTTTAAACCCTTCACTGTATTGGCTGAACTTGTAAAAAGCATTTTCCAGTACAAAGGTATTGCTCTAAGTACTCAGACGTTAGGCGAGGTGGGGGATGCTATTGCGTCAGATAAATTATCAGCTGGTGAGAAACAAATGTTGAGTTTTTTGTGTTATAATACTTTCACAAAAAACTCGTCGATTTTTATTGATGAGCCGGAGTTAAGTTTGCATCCTGATTGGCAGCGAATGTTAGTTCCAACATTGTTGGATCAGGGAAATAACAATCAATTTTTTATGGCGACGCATAGTCCTTTCATTTATGCGAAGTATCCCGACAAAGAGATAATGTTAGGAAACGATCGAGGTGGAAATTAGAGTTATGGAGATACATTTAACGGTTGAGGAACTCGTACAATACCTTAAAAGATCATCGCTAACGACCATCCTCGTAGAAGGTAAGGACGATACAATTATATATCGATGGATTGAGGAGGAAGTAGGAATTTCCAAGGTGAATTTTCTGCCATGTGGGGGACGAAATAATTTACTTCAAGTCTTTGAAAGACGAAGCGAATTTTCTCAAATAAGAACTGTATTTATTGCAGATCAAGATGCATATGTGTATTCTTCTCCTCCGGCACGGTACTCTGAAATCATTTGGACCGCAGGGTACTCTGTAGAGAATGACCTTTATCAAGGGCGTAGGATAGAAGGAATAATGACGACTAGGGAAGCAGAAGACTTTCAGAAGGCGCTTGAGAACTTTATACGATATTATGGTTTTGAAGTAGAACAACTTCGGAATAATAATGACTATGACTTAAGTGTTCATCCGTATCATGCGTTGCTGCCTACACATGATTTGAATCAGGATTTCTTGGATATTAAAGGTTTTGTCGAGCCGAAGCAGGAAACAATTAAGTACTTATTGGACGATTATGATCGACTACTGCGCGGGAAATCACTATTCGGACTCCTCGTTCGCTTTTTGAGTGCCCCTCAAAGAGCGGCAAAGTTTAGTAAGATGGCTCTGTGCGAGTTGTGTTACCGGATGGCAAATAATGGTAATATTGCTCGTATCGTGTCAGAGGTTAATCGCAGAATTGCTTAAAATACACGGATGCACAGTTGATGCCGATTCTGCTCAGAATTAGCGAACTTAGCCATAACCTTAATCGTACAACAAACCTGTGATAGAAAAATACGACCAGATCGGAGTTGGATATAACACCACACGCAAGGTAGATCATTACCTGCTGGGTCGTATGATTCACTTCCTGAGAGCAGAAAATACAGGAACGTATCTCGACATCGGATGCGGAACCGGAAACTATACCATTGAATTCAGCAAACGCGGCGTTCACATGGTGGGCATTGATCCATCGGAAGCGATGTTGAGTATTGCTCGTTCACGCACCAGTACTGTTGAATGGAAGAACGGGAAAGCCGAGAACATTCCGATGGAAGATGAAAGTGTTGACGGAATTCTGGCTGTGCTCACAACTCATCATTGGACAAATCAGGATAAAGGTTATGCAGATCTTGGTCGTGTGATGAAGAAAGGAGCGCGACTCGTCATCTTCACTGCAACGCCTGAACAAATGCGGGGCTATTGGCTAAACCATTATTTCCCGACCATGATTCGCGATTCGGGAAAACACATGTTGCCCTTTGAAACAATCGAAGCAACACTGAAGAAAGCCGGATTCACAAGCGTGACTTCCGAAAAATATATGGTTACAAACGACTTACAGGATTTATTCCTTCAGTCGGGCAAACATAATCCGGCGAGTTACCTCGATGAAAATGTCCGTCGCGGAATTTCTTCTTTCGCCACTGCAAAAAATCCGGATGAGGTAAGCAGCGGACTCAACCAGCTTCGTGAAGACATCGCGACAGGCAAGATTGAAGAGGTGATGAAGAAGTATGAAAGTGAAGTAGGGGATTATCTTTTCGTGGCAGCGCAGAAATAATGTGCTAATGGGTTAATGTGCTAATGGGTTAATGTGCTAGTGTGTTAAAGTCGCAGTAACCAGACTTGTTCTAGTTCATCCCAGATTGCAATACAAATGGGATCCATTTCAGGGGGATTCCCATCGAGCAAGATAAGTTGATAGTGTTGTACTAATATATGGCCCATCGTTGGTTTAGCACATTAACCCATTAGCAAATTAGCACATTATTTTTTCTGTTCCAGATTAATCTCTGTTACGAAATCTCCGCACACAAACCGAAACTTGTTCTGACCCCAACGATAAGCTGAAACCGTGTGTTCGTTGGTGAATGAGAATTTCGTTTCTCCACCTTTTGCTTTCTTACTGCTCTTTGTCGACATAACAGGAGTGAAAATGTGGACAGCAACCATATTGGCGCTGTCCTTGTTTTCATATTGTTCGCTCACGTGAACTTCACCGATCGATGGTTCGTAACCCACGTTCGTTTTCATCGTGCCCGTAATGGTGTATGAAATCTTCGCAGTCGTGTTGAGTAAGTTGAGATTATTCTCCACGATTTTCACGGTGAAAGACTCAATCTTTATGTTGGGATTTTTCGTCCACCAACCGAGCTTGTGCACTTCTTTCACTTCGGTCTTAGCTTTCTTCGGGCCAAAACATCCGCAAAAAAAGGAAACAAGAAAAACGGCAACTACGAAATATCTCATGTCAGATTACTTTTTTGTTGGTGGTGGATTGGTTGGAGATTCTGGAGGCTGAGGCATATCCGTCTTCTCGCTACCCATTTTGCGCGTAACGTCTTCCAGCAATTTCAATCCAAGCAAACCGCTAATTGGTCCGTTTGGTCCACCGGAGTCTCCGTTTCCGCCGGTGATAAGTACTTCAGGAATAATCTTGATACGATCGCGACCAATAGCTTCAGTAATCTTGAGTTGGGTGAAATTATCTCCGCCCATCGCAGTTACTGCAAGCTTATATGACTCAGCAGATGATTTACCAATTGCGAGAATTTTTTCCGCTTCGGCATTACCCGTTACGGTGATTTTTTCTGCTTCTGCATTCGCGAGTGCTTTTACTTTTTCTGCTTCTGCGTTTGCAATAACTTTTGTTTGTTCAGCAACAGCGATCGAAGTTACTTTCACACGTTCTGCTTCCGCATTCGCGCCGATCTTCACACTTGTCGCTTCACCTTCTGCTTTCTTAACCGCTGCATCCGCAACACGATTAGCAATCAATACGCCCTGGTCTGCTTTTACAATTTCCTTCTGAATGTCTGCAATCGCAGTTTCTTTCTCGAGTGCCTGACGCGTCATTTCCGCACGCTTCTGCGTTTCGTATGTCGTGTTCTGTTCTTCAGCAATCTTACGATCGGTAAGTGTTTTCATCAGTTCATCTGGCGGATTGATATCACCAATGAGCGTATCTACACCATTTACGTTGTATTGTTCAAGTACGTGACCGATGTGTTCACGGGCAGATGTCTGGCGTTCTTTACGTGATGTTAGGAATGTAATTACATCCGAATCCTGAGCCGAGTTGCGGAAGTAGTTTCCGATTGTTGGCTCGAGTACCTGACTCACAAGGTTATTCATGTTTCCGAAACGTGCAATTACTTTCGGCGCTTCCGCTGTAGGGATGTGAATGATCTGCGATACATCGAGGTTGAATGAGAAACCATCTCTCGAGCGTACAGTGATCGTAGAAAGATGCTTATCGAGTTGGTGTGACTCCGAACGTGCAGCTGCCCAGTTGAGGACGAGGTTGGTTGTAGGAACCAATTCTACTTTCATGATGTATGGATTCACCGGATATTTTCCCGGACCGTAAGGCTCGCCCCACACACCTTTTTCTCCTTTGGAAACGATGTTGCCATGTTTGAATTCCGCACCACTCAGATCTTTTCCTTCTGTGCCGGTGTAAGAAATGACAACACCAACGTGACCGATAGGAATCTCCGTCATCTTCACCTGTTCAATCTGAATGAACCAAGGGTTGAGATAATACGAACCAGCGAGTACGACCTGCGGCTGCAAACCTTTGTTGCCACCGTTGCGCAGGAACGCATCTGCATCCTGGAAGTTGTTGTGTCCTTCAACCTGTTGACCGGCGATGTTGCCTTCTGAAATCGGTTTACCGTCGAGCGTCGTAACAACACCAACCATGTTTTCGGAGATGGCGGTCATTCCGTAAATCAATACATCAAACAAGTGCGTATTGATACGATATGTTCCTGATGTAAGAATGGCAGACTGACGACCTTTTCTTCCACCGTTACGGATAAATGCTTCTGCATTCTGAAAAGAATCGCTATCGACTTTGCGTGAAAGAATGTTTCCGGTTTCGAGTTCGGCACCATCTTTCGCAACGAACAACCCAATTTTTCCTTCCGGAATAATGGTGAATGGTTGTTGTTTGATTTCATATTGCCAAACCCACAGCCAGAAATAAATTCCCGGTGCCAGTGTTTGTGCCTGGAAACCTGCTTCTCCGTTCGCTGCAATGATTCGTCCGGGAGGCAATTCTTTGTTAGGTCCAAAGAGCACGAATTTTTTGGTGACCAAACCGATTCTGTCTTCAGGAATAATAATGATTCCCAGAATGCGGAAAATTACTTTGTACAATACAATGCACAACAGAAGGGCAAATGCCCACCAATAATCGAGAAAAAATTGCATCACAGCGTTTGAGGATAGGGTGAAATCAAATGTAGATAAACGCGAAAGTTGCCAGTGAAAAGGGAGGCTGAATAGTTACTAACACGAAATCGCTTTTGTTAGTAAATAGATGGATTAAACGCGAATCCCAATCACCAACACATCATCCGTCTGCTCTATTTCACCCTTCCAGAAGGTGAACGTGTCGTTGAGTGACTTTTCAATGTCGACACAAGACGCATCTGCAGAATCAGAGAGGAGATTTTCCAGCGCTTTGTATCGGAATTTTTTCCCTTGTGGGCCGCCGAACTGATCAGCGAAACCATCCGTGTACAGCACAATCAGATCACCTTTTTCTAACTGAAATTCACTGGTCATGAATGGCGATCCGGGCAAACCTGATTTACCAACCGGCATTTTGTTGGTGTTGAGTGAAATTGCCGTCCGATTACGAACAACAAGTGGACGATTGTTCGAAGCGCTGTAACAAAGCGTGTGCGGATTTTCTCTTTCGAAGCGCATGAGTATTCCGTCCATGCCTTCATTCGTTTGATCATCTGTTAAGCGCTCAGTAAGTCGCATGCGTACAAAATCCAGAATCTCTCCCGGCTCAGTGATTTTCCGATCGCTGATTGCTTCATTCATGAATGAGATGTTGAGCAAACTCACAAATGCTCCCGGTACACCGTGGCCCGTACTGTCGCAACAAGCTAAGTACGTGTAGTTGCCATTGGTAGCAGTGAAATAGAAATCTCCGCTCACAATGTCTTTTGGACGGTAGAAGATGAAACTATCCGGAAACAAATTGTTCCACCGTTCTGTTGTTGGCAAAAGTGCACGTTGAATACGATCAGCAACAACAATTGAAGATTCGATTTCTTTATTCTTAACTGCGAGCAATTTGTTTTGTGCAGAAATCTGCTGTTCCGATTTTTGTTTGTTCCTGTAACTCCGAACTGCAATCAGCAA
This sequence comes from Flavobacteriales bacterium, assembly GCA_040377305.1. Classification (GTDB taxonomy): domain Bacteria; phylum Bacteroidota; class Bacteroidia; order Palsa-965; family Palsa-965. The sequence goes on from JBEIPA010000012.1 coordinate 134,268, forward strand.
CAACAGTAGAAAAAGCGTTCCGATTCCAACACTTGACCACGTGTAGATTTTCTGTCGGCGGATATCTTCGTCCTGAATCAGTTTCAATCTTTCCTGTTCAGCACGTTCTTGTGCTTGTTGTTCTTCAAAATCTGCTTTGAGTTGCTGGCGTGTTGCAATTTTTACCGCGTCCTGGTTGCGAAGAATGTCGTCTTGTTCTTTGTAGAGGACGTGCATGCGTAATGCATCTGCTGTCATTCCGGTTGCCGCATATACTTCGTACATAAGAAAAGCCGCATTTCGGATGCTGGATGGAAACTGAATGTCTACCGCATGTTGTAGTGCCAGTTTGCCGAAATAGATCGCAGAATCAGTGTTGTCCTGCTTTCGTTGAACAGTTGCAAGGTGGTAAGCAGAAAGTGAAATCGCTTCTGCATCCAGACTTTGTTCAGCAAAACAAAATGCATCCCGGAAGTATAATTGTGCGGTTCGATAATCTCTTCGGGTAAAGTAAACTTGCCCGATTCGGCAGGAAGCTTCTGCTTTTCCAGCCCGAGCATCATCCAATGTAAAAAAGTTGAGTGCAGAATTGAAATGGTTGAGTGCTTGTTCCTGATTGTCGGTTTTCAGTGCGAGATCGCCCAGCAACACGTGGCAGTGCCCGAGAGCATTATTGTCTTCAGTGCTAAGTCCTTGGTTAAATGATTTTGCTGCGTCTAAAGCGGCTTCGGTTTCTCCGATTTCATTGTAGAGTGTTGCTATATTCAGATAAGCGCTGGAACTGCTTCCTGAATCGGCGAACTTCACAAACGCTTCAATACTGCGCTGATAGAGGAGAATGGCATCGTAGTAATTGCCTTTTTTCTGATTGATGAAAGCAGCATTGTTGAGTAGCGCATTGTAGGATTCGTAGTAGAGAGAATCCATGTTAGTGGTATCAAGCAATGCTACTTCCAATCCAAGTTCAGTATACTTTAATGCACTGTCTGGTGAGAGGTAATAGAACGCTCTGCCAATGTTAGCGAGGGCTTCCATTTTGCATTGCACAGTCGAACAATCGCTCAACTTCGACTTCAAAGAATCGATCGGATCACCCTGTGCGTTTGCATGCAGATTAAGCAATAACAGTATGAAAACCAGAAGCGGGGGGAAACGCATGCACCAAATTAACGAAAAGTCATACGTATTGATCAACAAAGCACAGGATTGGAATTATGGGTCCTGCTTAATTTGAAGGATATTCCACGAGGATGATATTGCCAGTGGTACCGGCAGTCGAGGTGTTTGACCAATGAATTTCAGATATCATTTTCGACTTATAGTGATACGATTCCGCACTTGTATTTGGTTGATCATTTGGGTATCGGTAATCGTATAGTTCGAGTTGTGTTCTTTCAGCGAGTTTGTTGTTGCTATTATACGTGTACACGGTGTGTGAATATCGCGCGTTATTGTATTGAATATGTTCTTTTAACCGTCCACCTTGATCATACACGAGCTCGTCTGAAATGATTGTTGTATAATGGTGAGAGAAGGAGAGTACATTGGTCAGACGGCCCTCGGAATATGAATACTGAATGGAAGCCAGAAGAAGAACATTGTCATGCACAAGGCGTTGTGTATGCTTATGCTGTTTATTGATTTCGGAGAGAACGCTGTTCCAGTCACGTAAATATGTTTCCAGAGAATCGATTGGTGCAGAATTGTACATATACTCTCCGGTCAGACGCTTGTCTTCATCATATTTCATTTGCAAAGTCGTTGTGTCAAATTTCTGGAGACTGTACGAATGGACGGGTTTCGATTTTACAATCCGGTCCAGTCGTCCGTCAGAATGCCAGGTATAGCTCCAATGCGTCCACACGGTATCGCCATAATGAGTTCGATGCGTATAAATGTCTTTTACTTTCCCTTGCTCGTCAAGATGCCAATTTTCCTGCACGAAGTAGTGTCCAACGAAGTTGCAAAAGCTTGCATCGACCATATAATTTCTTTCAATCAGGGTGTCATTTACACGATAGAAGTTATTACCAGGGTCCGTTTGCTCAGATGGTGGATAGATATCAATTCCAGTTGTCGTTTGGGTTTCGAATAAATACGATAGCTGCACTTCGTTGTAACAGAAATGGCGCTTACCATCTTCCGCTTTTAGTTTGTAACTGGAGTCAGGTTCGGGAACACGTCCCATTGCAATCTCTAAGGGAAACGTGGGATCTATTGTCTGGTAACTCACTTCTCCATCCAACTTGATCCTGAAGGACACGGGAACAATCACATCCTGAGCAGATCCGGCTGTTGCTATCACTATAAAAAGAGGAAGAAGCGTGGTGCGTAGGTAATACATAGTCAATGTTACATCATTACAGATGCTCATTGCATGTGGATTTCATAAGTGGTCAAAAAAAAGCGACCATTTCTGATCGCTCTTGTTTTTGACTGCCTACTGCCTGACTGCACGACAGCCTACTGATGCGCTGCTATCGTCTCTCCCTGATACTGTCCGGAAGTTAATTTCTCACGAATCTTAGAGAATGCGTCAATAGTATAATTCACGTCTTCAATGGTGTGAACCGCGGTTGGGATCAAGCGAAGAATGATCTGTCCTTTCGGAATTACCGGGTAAACTACCATTGAACAGAATATGTTATAGTTCTCGCGAAGGTCAAGAATCAGATTGGTAGCTTCCGGAATAGAACCATTCAGGTAAACAGGTGTTACCGGTGTAGTTGCTGTTCCGATGTTGAAGCCTTGATCCTTCAGTCCTTTCTGAAGTGCGTGAACGATCTTCCAGAGATTAGCACGCAGGTGCTTTTCAGAATTCAGAAGTTCAAGACGCTTCAGCAATCCGTGAACGAGTGGAAGTGGAAGTGATTTCGCGAAAATCTGTGAACGCATATTATAACGGAGGTATTCTACAACGTTCTCCGTTGAAGAAATATATCCACCGATCAATGCGAACGATTTTGCGAATGTTCCGAAGTAAATATCAATTCCGTCCTGACAACCTTGTTCTTCACCGGTTCCGCCTCCAGTTGGTCCCATCGTACCGCAACCGTGTGCATCATCGACGAATAAACGGAAATTGAATTTCTTTTTCAGTTCAACAATTCCTTTCAGGTTGCCCTGGTTGCCGCTCATTCCGAAAACACCTTCAGTGATCACGAGGATTGCTCCACCGGTAACTTCTGTAAGTTTTGTTGCCCGTTCCAGTTGCTTCTCCAGGGAAACCATGTCGTTGTGCGGATACACAAAACGCTTGCCCATGTGCAGACGTACACCGTCGATTATACATGCGTGCGATTCTGCATCATATACAATTACATCGTGGCGGTCAACGAGACAATCAATTGCAGAGACCATTGCCTGGTAACCGAAGTTGCACAGAATGGTATCTTCTTTCTTCACCAGTGCCGATAAACCTGCTTCGAGTTCCTCGTGAATGTTCGAGTTCCCCGACATCATGCGTGCGCCCATTGGAGCGGCGAGACCGTATTTTGCTGCACCTTCTACGTCAGCCTTGCGAACTTCCGGGTGGTTAGCCAACCCGAGGTAGTTGTTCAGACTCCAGTTCAGGCGCTCGCGTCCGCGAAACACCATGCGTGGACCTATATCTCCTTCGAGTTTCGGGAATGTAAAATACCCATGCGATTCTTTTGCATGCTGTCCAAGCGGTCCGCGGTTCTCACGGATTTTATCAAAAAGGTCTTTCATAATAGGCTGAGGTGAATGTGAATGAGTGCAAAAATACCAATTTCTACCTTAATTGACGACAGTATTTTAACCACAAAGGCGCGAAGCCGCAAAGGCACGCAAAGGTTAAAGTCCGTTGACAAACCGACGTATACCTTCCTTCATTCTTGGAACATGAAAGTTCAGAATAAAACCGAGTCTTTTCTCTGAAAGTTTTAAGTAGGAAATCACTTGTGCCTCATAAACAGGGTGCAAATCCGTGACAGCTTTTAACTCAAGTACGATTTCATCTTCAACCAGAATATCAATTGCATAACTAGCTTCTAATTCTTTGCCTTTATAAAACAATGGAACATAAACCTGACATCTTGCGTTGATTCCTTGTGATTTTAATTCTTCGAAGAGACAGTGCTCGTATACACTCTCGAGTAATCCCGGGCCCATGGTTTTGTGAACTTCCATTGCACATGCGATTACTTTATATGATAAATCATTTATTTGTTGTGAGGTCATAATTTTCTTTGCGCGCCTTTGCGGCTTCGCGCCTTTGTAGTTAATTGAAAAATGTTTGATGGAAGTAAAAAAGGACCGAAAGCCTAAGCCCCCGGTCCTCAACCATGGCATCGGTTATTATTTAAGCTTCCGCTTCTTGTTTTGGTTTTCCACCAAGGAGAAGAATATCAGTAGCCACAATTTCCGTGATCCATTTTTTCTCACCTTTTGCATCGGTGTAATCACGGGTGTGAAGTCTTCCGCAGATAGCAACCTGGTTGCCTTTGTGCAGGTATTTCTCTGCAATGTTTGCGAGACCATCCCAGGCAGTGACGTTCACCCATTCGGTGGATTCGACACGTTTGCCCGCTTCATTCACATACGCCTCGTTTGCTGCGACAGAGAAACGCGCATTTTTCTTTCCTGATTCGAAGGTTTTGATCTCAGGATTTTTCCCGAGGTGACCGATAATCTGAACTCGATTTGTTAAAGCACTCATAGTTAAACTGGATTTGAAAAAATTAAACAATTGAAAAATTAACTGGTAAAAAAACTGATATACGTAATTGGTATTCTTATGCTGCATTCATCTGCGGGGCTTTACCCGAATCGAGGAGCACGATATTGCTCGCTACGATTACTTCCTTAGTTCTGATTTTTCCCTTGCGGGTTTTGAATTCCTGTGTGACTACATTGCCAATGAGCAATATTTTCTTGCCCTTGTGCAGGTGGCGTCCCGCACTGTCTGCAAGTTTATCCCACGATACAACGCGGAACCATTTTGTGGATGGTTGAAATTGCGGCTTCGGATCACACGCATCGTTCGGTGTAACATTCATCGCGAAAAAATTCGCCATGCGCTTTCCGTTGCCAGCGGTCTTGACCACAGGCTGCGTTCCTAAACACACATACATTTTCACGTGATTGTTCTTCGGAGTTTTCATAAGTACATTTTGATTTTAAAGATTAAACTGTTGTTGATTTCGATATTGACTTGACGTCGCTTGCATATATAGACTTCCATAGCAGACTGCCTACTGCACTACTGCATGACAGCCTACTGGAAGAGATTTTTCAAAGAACACCGCAAAGGTTAAACACGCATTCCGAATTAGTCGGGAGTTAAACGTTTGTAGTCGACTGTAAGTATTTGTAAACGTTTGTAAACGGATATAGTATTGAAAAACAACTATATATGATGGCAGTGTATATTCTGTCGATCGAGCGATTTTAGCCGATTGAAGGCGATTTTCAAGCTTCGACGTTCAGCAATCGGGCGAAAAAACGAGTAGGATGTCGGTCAATATCTGCCTTGCATTCAGGTTAGCGAAGAATAGTTACAGGTTATCCAATGGTGCTGTCCGAATGCAGAAGTCATGATTCAGTTTGGTTATATTTGATCAGAACAAAGCACGAAGAACTATGATGAGTATCTCCATTAACGGGGAATCCATCAGTGTTCCGGATTTCTCGGGGGAGGAAATTGCAGTTCTGAAAAAGTACTTCGAGTACAACAAGCGCTATCAGGAAGAACTTCAGCTTGAGTTTCAGACGAAGCTAAAAGACCACCCCGTTTTCGGACCAATGATGGCTTCGATGACGCCCGAAATGCAGCAGGCACAGCAAGCACGCTCGCTGGAATTACAACGCGCTGCTATTTACGATGGTAAGTGGGAAGACTACGCTACGGATCTGCTCGCGCAAGGTCGTATGTATGCGCGGATGAACATTAAGTACACCGACTGGTACGAGCTGATCAAAATGGCGAAAGTCGCGATCGTACCATTGATCAAACGGGATTTCGTTAACGACACATTAGAAGCGATTGATTTCTACGATGGTTTGTGCAAGTTCACCGACTATGCGATGTATGGAATTGCGGAAGCGTATTTCCAGGAGAAGAACCAGATGATCCGTGATGGTGAAGAGCGCTATCGCATCATTTTTGAAAACTCAAAAGATCACATTCTTTTGCTCGATGCGAAGGGTGTAATTATTACAGTCAATCATACCGCACATCACTATTCAATTAACGCTTTAGTCGGGCGTGCAATTACGGACTTTCATGGAGCAGATAATAAGGAGGCGGTACAAAAAGCTCTTGATTTCGTTCACGATCGTAAAACAAGCGACATTTTTGAATCTGCAGTAGAAACAAACGATGGCGTTGTTTTCTACAGAAGCACGCTGAGTCCGGTGCTCGACGCGCAGGGAAATCTCCAAAACATCGTGATGATTTCGCGTGATGTTACTGAACTCAAAATGACGGAGCTTGAATTGTACAATCTCAACCTTACGCTTGAGAAAAAAGTAGCTCTGCGTACGGAAGAACTCGCTGCAATCAACAAGGAATTGGAATCCTTTACCTATTCTGTATCGCACGATTTGAGAAGTCCCCTACGAGCAATTAACGGATTTTCGGAAATTCTTAAACGCGAACTCGGCACGGACCTGACAGCAGACACAGCCGATTGTCTTCAGGAAATTCTTATGAATACTAAGAAGATGGGTCAACTCATCGATAATCTTCTGGAGTTTTCCCGACTCGGTAAGCGACCAATGCAGAAGGCGCGTATCGATATGAATGAATTATTTAATACCGTTGTCGATGATTGCCGCAAATCTAATCCGCATGCAACGTTTCACATCAAGGAAATTGCAGAAACAACAGGAGATCGCGATATGCTGAAGCAAGTGGTGATCAATATTGTGTCGAATGCGGTAAAGTATTCCTCCAAAAATCCAAAGCCACGCATAGAAATTGGTAGTGAACAGAAAAACGGAAGCACGATTTATTACGTAAATGATAACGGAGCCGGATTTAATATGCGTTATTACGATAAGTTATTCGGCGTTTTTCAGCGACTACACGGAGCTGACGAGTTTGAAGGAATAGGTGTAGGACTTGCAATCGTTCAACGAGTTGTGTCTAAACATGCGGGAAAAGTTTGGGCCGAAGCAGAGGAAAATAATGGAGCAACATTCTATTTCTCATTACCCGATGAGGAAGTAACTGTATAGCCTATGAACCAAGCTGTAGAAATATTACTGGTAGAAGATAATCCATCGGACGCGAAACTGACTATTCGTGCATTACAAAAGAATAATCTCTGTAACAACGTAATACATGTAAGTGATGGAGCGGAAGCACTCGACTTCATATTCGCTCGTGGTAAGTTTAATGACCGATCGGTCGAGAACAAACCGAAAATTGTTTTACTCGATCTCAAAATGCCAAAGGTCGATGGACTTGAAGTTCTGAAAGCCATAAAAGCGGATGAGCGCACAAAAAATATTCCGGTGATCGTAATGACATCTTCCAAAGAAGATAGCGATATCAATCAGGCTTATTCTTACGGTGTAAACAGTTACGTTGTAAAGCCGGTTGGATTCGAAAATTTCTCGAAAGCCGTAGTCGAACTTGGAATGTACTGGATGCTTGTAAATCAGGAACCGAAACAGTAAATGGTGCAACTGCAGGACAAATTGAAAATTTTAATGTTGGAGGATTCTCCCTCTGATGCGCGGTTGATTCAGCACGCGATGAAACACGATGGACTGGAGTTTGAAGCGAAGCTGGTCGACAACAGAGACGCATTTATTTCTGCGCTGAGGGAATTTCGCCCGCAACTGGTTTTAAGCGATCACAGTTTACCTAGTTTTACATCAACAGAGGCTTTGGAGATTTCCAAGCGACTGACCCCGGAAACCCCTTTCATTCTGGTAACAGGAACAGTTTCGGAAGAATTTGCTGTTGAGGTGATAAAAGCAGGGGCTGCTGATTACGTACTCAAGCATAATTTATCCCGACTTACTGTTTCCATCCTGTCGGCAATCAGTCAGCAGCACGATCGTGTGAGACTGAAAGAAAGTGAAGAGCAATTCCAGTATACCATCGATGGAATGATTGAAGGCGTGCAGATTGTCGGTTTCGATTACCGCTATTTGTACGTCAACAATATTGTGGCGCTTCAGGCTAAACGGCGCAAGGACGAACTGATTGGTCGCACCATGATGGAAATGTTTCCGGGGATTGACCAAACTGAAATGTTCAGGCAGTTGCGTTACTCCATGGTTGAACGTGCGTACGTGGAGATGGAAAATGAATTCAATTTTCCGGATGGCAGTAAAGCCTGGTTCAAACTAACCATGCAACCCGCTCCTCAGGGTGTTCTGATTCTTTCCCGCGACGTTTCTGATCAGAAAAAATTCATCACGTTGCTGGAGAACCAAAACCATCGCATCAAAAAAATGAATTCTGTTCTTGATCGGTTTCTGTACAGTGTATCGCATGAGTTTCGCACACCGATCTGCAACGGATTGGGTCTGATCAATCTTGCACGCGCAACCAACACCGAAAGCGACAAGCAGGATATTCTCAATAAACTGGAATTCACCATCCGCAATCTCGATGATATGCTGCAGAATATTGGCGTGTTCTCAGATATATCCCGACTGGAACTCAGCAGCAAGGAAACAGATATACAGGAGGTCTTTCATGAATGTACGGAGCAGGCTAAGATTCAGGGAGGGACGCACGAAGTTGAAGTTACCTTAGATGTAAACCAGAATGCGCCGCTGATTTGCGACCGCACACGACTCTTTGTCATCCTACGAAATCTAGTGTCAAACTCAATAAAGTTCCGAGATCTACGGAAGCAACATCAGTATGTAACAGTAACCGTAACGGTAGATCAGGTGAACGTCAAGATTGAGGTCAAAGACAACGGACGCGGAATCAAAGAAGAATACCTCGACAAAATCTTCGACGTGTTTTACAAAGTAAACAGCACCAGCGAAGGTAGCGGACTAGGGCTTTTCATGGTTCGTGAAATCGCAGAAGCTATGGGAGGGAAGTTTACCGTGGAGTCGCGCTACGAATCTGGAACGATTTTTCGGATTGAGTTTCCGAATGGGAAGGTGAATCGTTAGAGATCAATTCGGCGCCCGTTTTCATTCTCGCTTGTTGGCGCAAAGCATCGCTTTTCCTCCCGATTAGACATGTTCTGATTCGTGCTAGGTTGACTTTGCTATATTTGAATTCACCTTAATTCACACGATGATGAAACTTACCCAAATTGTCTTCTTCCTGATATTTACCTGTGGAGTTTTACATGCTCAGGTTGACAAGGACAGCTGCAAAGATCATTCGTTGATTACACGTTATCCCGGTGCAGTTATAGAGTATTGTGATCTGCAGGTTTACAAAGAGTATCGGATTGCCACAGGAGCAGAAACGGGTTACAAGAAGATTGATGATTGGACTAATACTGCCGGAAAATCTACACGTATTTATTATTCCATTAAAGGAGATAGAACGGTTTCCGAGGTGTATAAGAATTATCTCGACGCTTTGGCGAAGGGTGGATTCACACTGATGGCGAACAGACTTCATTCCGACAGAAATGTTTCCAGTGAAGTTGGTGGTGCAACATGGCTCTCTACATTTTACAGTGCGAATCCATTTCCCACGAATGTTGGAATTCGTATCAACCAAGGTTCGGGTACATCTGGTGGTACATTCTACATTGCCGGGAATCTAAATTCTCCGAATGGCAAAGTATATGTTGTTGTATCCGGCAAACAGTATACCGACAAAGAGGTCGTGGTACTTCTGGATGTGATTGAAGAAGGAAATGCAGAGACCGATCTTATTAAGGTTGACGCAGAATACATGACAAAACAGTTGAATGAAACCGGGAGGGTGGCCTTGCAAGGCATTCAGTTTGACTTCAACGCGGCTACCATTAAACCGGAGTCAGAGCCATTGCTGGATGAGATAGCGAAAGTGATGAAGGCTAATCCGACGTTTAAAATTTATGTGGTTGGGCACACTGACATGAAAGGCGATCTGAAGTATAACATGGATCTTTCGGCACAACGCGCTGCCGCCGTGGTCAAATATCTCGTTGATAAACACAAGATTGATCCGCTGCGTTTGTCAGCCCAAGGTGTGGGACCACTTTCTCCGGTTGCAACGAACGAAACAGAAGAAGGCCGTACTAAAAACAGACGGGTAGAGTTGGTCTTGATTTCAAAATAATTATTTGTGCTACACGTTTTCGGGGCAACCTCCGGTCTCCACACATTTCTGTGAAAGCCGAAGCTAGCATGGATTTAGCATCAGAACTACCCAGTTATTTGCTCAATTTGACCAGCTATCTAGCGACTGACAACGGTCAGTAATGGTACGCAAACGATTTCGTATCTTTATGACTCACGATTCCGCTAAATCTGTCAATGAAAACCACTTTTCGCTTCGCCGTCCTTGCTGCGATTATCGCAAGCTTCACTTTTGGGTGTAAACCTGATCCAGTTGATCCGGAACCAACGCCAGTAAATCCAACGAACCCGAATAGTCCGAACATTCCTACGGGAAATGCAATCGGGATTTCATTCGAAAATTTTGTGGGCTCTGATGTGATGCTGACTGATGACGTTGTGCGTTACCAAAACCTGAATGGCGATTCATTCAGCGTTGAAACATTCAAATACTACGTCAGCAATATTTCATTCACAGATAATCTGGGTAACACCTGGTACGAAAATGAAAGCTACCATCTGATCAATGCAGAGGATACGGCTTCACTCGTCATTTACATCGACAGCATGCCTGCAGGAACATACACATCCATGAACTTCATGATTGGTGTCGACAGTGCACGCAATGTTTCAGGTGCGCAGGTTGGGGCACTCGATCCGGCGAATGGAATGTTCTGGACCTGGAATTCGGGTTACATCATGGCGATGTATGAAGGACATTCTCCAAGCTCAACTGCTTCATTCGGATTGATGATTTTTCACGTGGCTGGATTCACTGGTCAGTATGCCGGTCAACGTTGGGTTGCACCTTCATTCGGTGCAAACACTGCAACTGTAGATGCGAGCAACGTTCCGCTCATTCACATGAAAGCAGATCTCAACGAATGGTTCCAAAGTCCAAGTGTTGTAGATTTCTCTTCAATGAATGTTGAGAACGTGGCTGGTCCCGCAACTGCAATGCTCGCCGACAACTTTGCCGATATGTTCACGGTGCTCGGAATCGACAACTAATGAAGCGACTTGGAATCATAGCAGCGATTTGTGCTTTGCCGGTGATGATTGTTATGTTCATCGGTAGCTGTACAACTGATCCTGAAATTCCGGATACGCTGGATGAGGAAGACGTAAAGTTTCGCATCCCGCAAGGATTTCCAACTCCGAATTACGACTTCGCGCTGAATCCAATCACACTCGATGGATTCAAACTCGGACGAAAACTTTTTTACGATCCAAAGCTTTCACGCGACAATACGATCTCTTGCGGATTCTGTCACCAACAATCTGGCGCATTTGCGCACATCAATCACCAGGTTAGTCATGGCATTGATGGATTGCTCGGCACACGCAACGCTCCGGGCTTATGGAATCTCGCCTGGAACGACAAGTTCATGTGGGATGGTGGAATTCCTCATCTTGAATTGCAGCCACTCGGACCTATTGACAATCCGGTTGAAATGGATCAGGATCTTGCGGCTTTGCTTTTAGAATTAGCTGCTGATCCGGAATATCCTGCATTATTTGAAGCAGCATTTGGTACGGACACGATCACCACGCAACGAATGACAAAAGCCATCACGCAGTTTCAGGGTCTGATGATTTCCGACAACAGCAAATACGATCAGGTTCAACGCGGAGAAGCAACATTCACACAACAAGAATCGTATGGACTGGCAACGTTTCGTAGCAAGTGTGCGTCTTGTCATACAGAACCCTTGTTCACCGATCGTTCGTTCCACAACAACGGTTTAAGACCGGAACCCACGATTATGGATGCAGGACGAATGATGATCACAGCAGATCCGAGCGATTCTATGAAATTCAAAACACCATCGTTACGAAACATTGCAATCACGGCACCGTATATGCATGATGGAAGGTATGAGACGCTAATGGAGTGCATGAATCATTACAGCGGAGGAAATTTATACCAGAGCGCAACATTGGATCCGGCTTTGAGCGCAGGAATTCCATTGACAGCTCAGGAGAAATCAGATTTGATTGCGTTTCTAGGCACTTTGACAGATTACACGTTTATTAGTGATCCGAAATTTGCCGAACAGTAAATCAGTCGGCAGTCAAGCAGTCTGGCAGTCGGCAGTCAATGGAAATTTCGATAGCTAAGAGAAGCATGAAAAATTCAGTGGTCATTTTCTTTGTTCTCATTCTCACTTTGGGAATGACTTCGTGTGAAAAAGATCCTGAAACAGTGCCTGAAGGAACGGTGCGACTTTTCATCAATGTCAATCACCATGGTTTACCAATTGCGAATGCACGTGTGTTCCGCAAAGAAGGCGCAACAACCTGGCCTGGTACCGATACTACATTATACGATCAGGTTTATCAGGTAGACGCGAGCGGAAATCTAACGATCGCTATTGGTAACGGCACGAAACAGTTTGTCTTGTATGCTGTTGGCGTCGATCCTTCCTGGGACTCAACAGGAACTACATTTGTACACGGCTACCAGTTTTACAACATTGTGACTGGAATCGGGGAGAGCAAGGATATTACTTCGGAGATTGGAGTTTCTGAGTAATCTTTGCGTTGCCTTTGCGTCTCTGCGCCTTTGCGGTTGAAAAGAAGAACGCCGATTTTCGTTATGCAGCTAGCACCTAACACAATCTGCATATCGGCACATTATTTCCGGGTATTGTTCATGGAAAAATTATGATTCTCGTCTGCACTCCAATCCGATCATAAACATCTTCCACATCCACATTCTGCATCGATATACATCCCCATGTAATATCCTGTTCATCATCTCCCGGCCACGTTCCATACCAGCCGTGAATGCCGATTCCTCCACCGAGATCGGTTGTCTTTAGCGGCATCAAACCTTTCTTATTCGCAGCTACAATCTGGTCGTACTGACTTTTCGTGATGAGTTCTTTCTCAAGTCCGGCTTTCGCATCTGCATTGTTCGGATAGTTCAGGCGCATCCAACGATTTCCTAAGTAAGGATTCGCGCCAGTGAACGGTCCGACTGTTTTCTCAATGATGCGGTAATCGCCTTCCGGAGTTCGGTTGTCGCCTTGCTGCTGTTTGTGACCGATGGGTTCCTGTCCAAGTCCGATGATGTACGTTTTCTGCAACACGCCTTTGTAGTACAACTGCATTCTGTATTTGCTTTTGTAAGCGATGAGCAGCGTGTCTTCCTTCTTCAGTGAATCGGGTAGGGCAGGAAGGACTTTCTCCGTACTTGCATACGTTCCGGCAACAGTTCCTTCAACGTAGCTCAGTGATTTTGCAGGAAAGCTTCGGATGTACGTTTGCGCTCCTGATGGCAAAAACGGGAATACCACCAGAAAAAGGATGGTGATTACCACAAAGGCTACGAGGACTTTCTTCCAGCGTTTCATAGAATGAAAATACTCTGGTCACACTGTACTATTGCTGGCTCCGAATAACTGTCTGGAATCCGTGAAGAAGTGTTCTGTTCTTCGGTTTGTCTGCGACGCTTTACACGGCGGCACAGCGAAACGGAGAGGCATTACGAATTCTAAGCCCACGCGTAACGGCTTCAGACGATCGCAATAGCGATCCTCTGTTTCTCGTGGGTTAAGAATAGAAAACAATTGGCTCCGTAGCGCTGTGTCGCCGTGTAAAGCCAGCGCAGCGAGTCTATTTGATCAGAAAGTCGAAATGCTTCCTGCCTTCCATATATCCTTCAAGCCGGTCTCCAATCTTCACCGGACCAACCCCTGCTGGCGTACCGGTATAAATGAGATCGCCCATGCGTAAGGTCACAAACGTGGAGATGTATGATACGAGCGCGTCGAACGTAAAAATCAGATCGCGTGTATTGCCTTGCTGAACGGTTTTTCCATTCAGATCAAGATGAAAGTCGATTGCATTCCTGTCTTTCAGCGAATCAACAGAAACGAATTCGCCAATAGGTGCAGAGTTGTCGAATGCTTTTGCTTTTTCCCAGGGCAAACCTTTTTTCTTACACTCGGCTTGAATATCGCGTGCCGTGAAATCAATTCCCAAGCCGATTTCATTGTAGTATCGGCTTGCAAACTGCGGCTCGATGTGTTTCCCTACTTTACAAATCTTCAGCACAACTTCAATTTCATGGTGCAGATCTTTGGTAAATGGAGGATAGAAGAAAGGTGCATTCTCTTTCAGCAACGCAGTATCCGGCTTCATGAAGATCACGGGTTCTTCCGGCACCGGAGAGTTCATCTCTTTTGCGTGTTCGCTGTAATTGCGGCCTATGCAGATAATTTTCATCGAAACTTTTTTTAATCGCTTTGCGATTGCTTCACCACGGCGGCACGGCGAGCACGGCAATTTATTTTTTGTGCGTCCTATATAATCCAAAAAAAAAACTTGCGCCGTGCTCGCCGTGACGCCGTGGTAGAGCAGGCTACAGTTACTTCTTGCGCATCTCGAGACGAATCTTCGTAATCACCTTCTTCGTGTAAAGCGGAAAATCTCCATCCATCATCCAGGAAAAATACGAAGGCTCTTTCTCGAACACTTCTGTAACTGCTTTGCCCGTGTGCTTTCCGAAATTAAACACCGGGATATTCTTGTCGTTATACACGATGCGACCCATAAGATCGACATTGCGGGTGTGAGCGGAGAATTCTGAAAGGAAATTCACATCCTTCTTCAGATCATCGTAGCGTTGAACCTGTGCTTCGAGAATTTCGTACGTCGCAGTCGTATCTGCTTCGGCCGAATGGGCGTTCTCCAACGGTTTTCCGCAATAGAACTTGTACGCTGCAACGAGTGTACGCTGTTCCATTTTGTGAAAAATATTCTGCACGTCAATCAACTTACGATTCGACACATCGAATTCAATTTCCGCACGCAGAAATTCTTCGGCAAGCAACGGAAAGTCGAATTTGTTCGAATTATATCCGGCGAGATCACATCCTTCCAGGAAAGCGTAGAGCATGGGTGCGGCCGTTTTGAAAGTAGGTGCGTCTTTCACATCTTCATCGGTGATGTGGTGAATTGCAGTGGTCTCTGCAGGAATAGGTCTTCCCGGATTGATCTTCATGCATTTTGAATCGCGATCTCCGTTCGGATGCAATTTCAGAATCGCGATTTCAATAATACGATCCGATGCAACGTTCACACCTGTTGTTTCAAGGTCGACGAATGCAAGCGGACGTGTAAGTTGTAGGTTGGTCATAATCAGGAGAAATATTTTTGGATGATAGGTAGCAGAGTTTCGTGTATTGCCGGAGTTCCGCAGAGCAATTCTTTTTTGCCGATTACTTCATTTTCATTAGAGAAATCGGTGCAATAGCCGCCTGCTTCGGTGATAAGAATAATTCCTGCCGCAACATCCCAGGGAGCAAGTCCGTATTCATAAAATGCATCGAATCGACCGCAAGCTGTCCACGCCATATCGGTTGCTGCAGAACCCGGGCGACGAATCCCGCGTGATGAGCGCTGCAATTCTCCGAAGAGCGCAACGTACTTATCATGCATTCCAGCTTCCATGTAGGGAAAACCAGTTGCGAGTAAGGAACGTTTTAGCTCTTTGGTTTTAGAAACTTCAATGGCTTGTCCGTTCTTCCAGGCTCCGCCGTCTTTCCACGCATAGAAACACTCGTCCATGTTGATTTCGTAAATCACTCCAAGAATCGGAGTCATGCCATCGGCCAGCGCAACACTCACTGCATAACACGGAACACCGTGAATGAAATTCGTTGTGCCATCGAGCGGATCAATAATCCAGTTGAAGCGTTTTCCTTTCGGACGATCAGAATTTTCCTCGGCAATAAATCCTGCTTCCGGAAAAATATGGGAAAGCTGTTTCACCAATTCGTCTTCCGCAGCACGATCAACAAACGAAACAAGGTTGTTGAAGTCTTTCTCTTCAACCTGGTTCGATTTGAAATTCTTTCGTTGCTCCTTGATAGCACGACCTACACGAATACAAGCGACCTGAACTTTTTCGCAAAGAAGCTCGAGATCAGGAAATCCTTTGTTGTCATCAAACAAATTCATTGTTCAGTATGCAGTTAGCTGACAGGATTAGTGACTGGTTCTTCTGGTACAGCTTCCGTGTTTCGTTTTGCAGGTGGCGGATCTTGCTTTCGCTTCTTCGTCCAGATTGCGAGTGCAACACCGAGTGCGACCAAACCCAAGGCAATGAATTCCGCCTGGGTTACACGGAAGCCTCCGATGGTGAATAGTGTTGTGTTTACACGAATCAATTCAATGGTGAAACGTTCAATTCCGTTGAAGATGAGATAAAGTGCGAACAATAAGCCCGGAGTAAGAATGCGTTTGCGCAAAGCCCAGAAAATTCCGAACAAGCCAATGCACATGATTGCTTCGTAAAGTGGAGTAGGGAACACGGGCTCAACCAAGCGAATGTTCTCCGGTTCTGTAAACATCATTTTGAGTTGCCATTCAGCGCCTTGGTATTTCGGATCAAGGTCATTCGGAATCATTGTTCCGTTTACGTTGTTTGGATAATCGTATTTCCAGAACCAATCCGGAGCCCAACTGAGCCAGCCTGGTTTCTCCGCATTGTTAACGATACCCCAGTCTCCATCTCCCGAAACCTGGCAGCCTAAACGGCCAACACCGTAGGCAAGAAACAATCCCGGAGCGCAGGCGTCAATGACATGCAGAATATTCATTCCTTTTTTTCTTGCGAAGACAATCACCGCGATACTTCCGCAGATCAATCCGCCATACATGGTGAGTCCGGAAAATGAGAACAACATGCTTCCCGGATTTTCAAGGAAGCTTCCGAAGTTTTCAAGAATGTGAAACACCTTTGCACCTGCGAATCCGAACAACGCAGCAATCAATGTCATGGATCCAACGTGTTCTGCCGCTGTAATTTCTATTTGTTTCTCTTCCGGTTTTTTCTTTGCTACACGCTGATTGCGCAAATAGAAATAAACATAGAAAGCAACGGCCGTTATGATGCCCCAAATGAGACTTCCTTGTGGAGATAGTGTCCAGCCTCGTGGATCTTCCGCAAAGTTGTCGTAGTCGACAAATGATCCGATAAGTTTCCATCCCAGTAAGAAGCCGAGAACACATTGAGAAAGGATTTCACCTTGCGTGTACGGTACGTTGATCTGAACCGTCTTGTGTGAAAGTGGCAGAAATCCTTCACGCGACTTTCTTCTCAGTTCGCGTCCAAAGAAAAATGCGCACAATAGGAAGGAGATTGCGACGAAGAATCCAAAGCTTTGCAGGAGTTTGAGGTGAATGATATCCCACCCGAACAAATCTTTTACTGCATCATAAATGGTTGCGTACATAAATGCGTTTTAAGCCATCGCTTCCACTTCAGAAACGACGGTTTTGTCATCCCGATAGCTATCGGGATGAGCGTGGTCGAATGCTGATAAGGCCATGGGTGCGGAAGTATAAATATTTTCTGCGGAGAGATTCTCCAATGTAAATTCGGTCAATTGATTTACTAAAGCAGTGTCGTATGGAACAGACACACGGATGTAATTGTCGGTATATCCAAACATCATCCCGTTCTTGTTTTCTTCTTCAAACAAAACGGTGCGCGTTGTTCCCTGAAACTGATTGTAAAATGCACGCAGTTTCTTCACAGAAAGTGTTCGCAACATTTTATTTCTCTTCTTTCGTTCTGCAATAGGAACAACGCCTTCGAGCGTAATTGCATCTGTATTGTCGCGCTCTGAATAAGTGAACACATGCAGGTAAGAAATATCCAGTTCGTTCAGAAAGTTGTACGTGTCAAGGAAATCTTCTTCTGTTTCTCCCGGGAAGCCAACAATTACATCAACGCCAATACAACAATGGGGCATGAGCGATTTAATTGTTGCCACACGTTCGACATACAATTCGCGCAAGTAACGGCGACGCATGGCTTTCAGCATTTTGTTCGAGCCTGATTGCAGCGGAATATGAAAATGTGGAACGAATTTGTTTGACATCGAAACAAACGCTATGATCTCATTGGTCAGCAAATTCGGTTCTATGGAAGAAATCCGGAAACGTTCAATTCCTTCAACCTGATCCAGTTCCTGAATGAGTTCGAAGAAATTCTCTTCACGCGTTTTTCCTCCGTGCAGTCCTTTTCCGAAGTCGCCGAGATTAACTCCCGTGAGTACAACTTCTTTTGCACCGGCTTCTGCAATCTTAAATGCGTTGGCAATCACATTCTGAACACTGTCTGAACGACTTTTCCCTCTCGCGAGAGGAATAGTACAAAAGCTGCACGTATAATCGCAACCATCCTGCACTTTAAGGAATGTGCGTGTGCGATCGCCCGAGGACCATGCACTCACGAATGTATCTGCATCAGCAACATCGCAGGAATGAACGAAAGCGTGTTCTGCTTTTCCTTGTAATTGATCGACGTACTGCGGAATGTTGAATTTTTCTGTCGCACCGAGCACGAGATCTACTCCCGGAATTGCTGCGATTTCTTGTGGCTTGAGCTGAGCGTAGCATCCAATAATTGCAACACAAGCTTCGGGAGAAACCGCTAAGGCATCACGAACGATTTTGCGGCACTCGCGGTCTGCATTTTCAGTTACCGAGCAGGTGTTGATCACGAACAAATCGGCTCCTTCATGAAACTCCTTGCGCGCATAGCCATTTTCCTTCAGTTGACGGGCAATTGCCGACGTTTCTGAGAAGTTGAGCTTGCAGCCGAGGGTGTGGAAGGCGACGGTTCGGGACATGAGGCGCAAAGATACTAAACAGTAGGCAGTTGGGCAGTAGTGCAGTTGGCAGTATATAGTGAGATTCGTTAGAAAATGTGAAGGTTTCAATCGAATCGGTCAGATCCGTGAGGACAACATTTTTTGACTGCCAACTGCCCTACTGCTTACTGCCTACTGATGTTGAAAACCGTGTTCAAAACCACACTTTTCATTCCAGATACCGCCCTTCGATTCTACCTAAACTTGTTCAACAATAAGTTTCTTAGGAATTCCAGTCGTAACAGTCAGGATTCGTGAATTAAAAAGATGAAAATAATTACAATGAGTAAACTGTATTTTCTCCCTGTGGTTTTGGTGGTTTCGGTGTCTGTGTATTTTGCATCGTGTGGTGGTGGAGAATCAAAGCATCACGACACGAGTCAGGTATTTCGTTTCAATGAACTGGGCGACGTAACTTCTCTCGATCCTGCAATGTCGGGTTCGTTTGAGAACAACTGGGCGGTGAATCAGCTTTTTAACGGATTGGTTGAGATGGATGCAAATCTTGAAGTGCATCCTTGCATAGCAAAGTCATGGTCGATCAGTGACGATGGTTTGACGTATACGTTCTCATTGAATCAGAACATTTATTTCCACGACGATCCGCAATTCCCCAACGGAAAAGGTCGCACGGTAACCGCTTCTGATTTTGTGTATAGTTTCAGTCGTTTGTTTGATGCAACTGTTTCGAATGCGTCGACACTCATGGATGCATTTGCAGAAAAAAATAGTTCGTTCGATCATGGAATGGAAGCACCGAATGATTCAACGCTGGTGATTCATCTTGAATATCCGTTCAAGCCATTCATCGGGATTCTCACCATGAAGTATTTTTCTGTTGTTCCGAAAGAAGTGGTTCAGTTTTACGGACAGGATTTCGATGTTCACCCAATTGGAACAGGTCCGTTCAAGCTGAAGAACTGGGAAGATGAAACACGACTTGATCTGGAGAGAAATCCGAATTACTTCAAGAAGGATGAGCAGGGAAATCAGTTGCCATATCTCGATATTGTTTCGGTGACTTTCATTGAAGACGCTGATGCTGCATTCCTGCAATTGCTTTCCGGCGATCTGGATATGCTTTCCGGTGTCGACGCAATCAACAAAGAGAAAACCTTGAAGTCGGATGGAACTTTGTCGGATGATCTCCAGGATAAATTTGTTTTGCAAAGTGCACCTTTCCTGAAGACAGATTACATCGGCATCAATGTCGATCCGGCATACACCGGTAAAACGAGTCCGTTGCAGAATAAACTCGTTCGTCAGGCAATCAACTACGCCATCAATCGCGATCAGATTGTGCGTTACCGCCGAAACAATTTGGGAACACCTGCAACTCAGGGATTCACTCCGCCGAGTATGCATGCGTTCGATGCTTCTTTACTGAAAGGATACAAATACGATCCGGACAAAGCGCGCGAGTTGCTCGAGATGGCAAACTTCCCCGGTGGAAAAGGATTGCCAACGATCAAACTCAGTATTGCTGCGAGTTATGCGGATATCGCTGATGAAATTGTGCACCAGCTCAATGAACTCGGAATTCCAGCCGAAGTAGAATTGATGGATGCAGGCTCGCTCACCACAGAAGTTGCAGAAGGACGCATCATGGCTTTTCGTAAATCGTGGATTGGCGATTACCCTGATCCGGAGAACTTCATGTCGCTTTTCTACAGCAAACATTGGTCGCCTGCCGGAGTAAATTACACGCATTTCTCCAGCACCGAATTCGATCGTTTGTACGAAAAGTGTCTCTCTGAGCAAAGTGATTCTGTCCGCAGCGATCTTTTTCTGCGTATGGAGCAAATTCTCGTTGAAGAAGCTCCAGTTGTTCCTTTGTATTACGATCAGGTTGTGCGACTTGTAGCGAAAAATGTGACTGGA
The DNA here is from genome assembly GCA_040377305.1 of Flavobacteriales bacterium. GTDB lineage: Bacteria > Bacteroidota > Bacteroidia > Palsa-965 > Palsa-965. The sequence goes on from JBEIPA010000012.1 coordinate 155,024, forward strand.
TTGGCTGTAGATCCGATGAATCTAATTAATCTGGAACGGGTTAAGAAAAATTGATTTCTAATCTGCGAAATCTGCGCATCTGCGGCGGATAGAAGCCATGATCTTTAGGGAAAAGGTGTAAATTTCAGTATGCGTTGGCTAATAATTTTTGTTTTGGGCATGTGGTGTGTCAATGCACATGGGGTCGAACTTTCTATTTCTGTAAATAGTTCGGGAGAAACAAAATCATGTGTTACAGGTCGCTTTCACGGCATTCTCATTGTCCAACAATTTCGTTGGTTGGAATGGCGGAATGTTGATACGGTTGGAATTAATCAACAGTGGAGTGACAGTTGTATTTTGGGTACCGTATTTCTGCATAGTGGAGAAAATCAAATTCGATTAGTGGGGATTCCAACCAACCCATATATGGAATCGTACAAATCAGCTATCTCTGCAATAACGACTTCCACTGTTTGCAACTTTGATGGCAAATGCAACCACATCGGATTTACAGTCAAGACAATCTGGGAGATAAGAGACCAGGACGGTGTTCTATTGAGAACAGGATTCTCCAGTATCGTGAATACAGACGGACTGCCAAAAGGCGGATACTTCTTGTATTATGACAACAAGCGTTCAGAGTTCTTCAAGCAGTAGTAATTCGTTCAAAACCCGTGAAAACTCACCTTTTTCGGCGGTGGATAATCACTCCAAAACCCTATTTTTGATCTCCTTAAATCAGCCCTCGGTACGTCTGAAATCCTGAAGCAAGAAATTGTTTCTGACTACTCGGTCTGACAATGGAGAATCAAAAATTGAGAGCCACAAATCATAACTATTAAATCTTAAATCATAATTGTACCATGGGCGTTTTAGTCGGCAAAAATTCGAAAGTAATTGTACAAGGTTTCACTGGAACTGAAGGTACTTTTCACGCAACTCAGATGATTGAGTTCGGAACTAATGTTGTTGGTGGTGTTACACCGGGCAAAAGCGGACAAACGCATTTGGATCGTCCTGTGTTCAACACAGTTGCTGATGCAGTTGCGAAAACTGGCGCTGATGTTTCTATCATTTTCGTTCCACCGGCTTTTGCTGCTGACGGAATTATGGAAGCTGCGAACGCTGGAATCAAAGTGATTGTTTGTATCACGGAAGGAATTCCTGTGAAAGACATGGTGCAGGTGAAAGAATACCTGAAAGGTCGTGAGTGCCGCTTGATCGGACCGAACTGCCCGGGTGTTATTACTGCAGACGAAGCGAAAGTTGGTATTATGCCAGGATTCGTTTTCAAAAAAGGAAATATCGGAATCGTGTCGAAGTCGGGCACGTTGACATACGAAGCAGCTGACCAGATTGTGAAAGCTGGATTGGGAGTTACAACTGCAATCGGAATCGGTGGAGATCCTATTATCGGAACAACAACGAAAGAAGCAGTTGAATTGCTGATGAACGATCCGGAGACACACGGAATTGTGATGATCGGTGAGATCGGTGGCGGACTCGAAGCAGAAGCGGCTCGTTGGATCAAGGCAAACGGAAATAAGAAGCCGGTTGTTGGATTCATCGCAGGCAAAACAGCTCCGAAAGGAAGAACAATGGGTCACGCCGGAGCAATCGTTGGTGGTGCAGAAGATACAGCAGATGCTAAAATGGCAATCCTGCGTGAGTGCGGAATTCACGTTGTGGATTCACCAGCTACTATTGGGAAGACCATGGCGAAAGTGCTTGGGAAAGTAACTGCTTAGATCAACTCAAGATTTATTTGAAGCCTGACTGCGAAAGTAGTTGGGTTTTTTTGTTCCGCCTCCGGCGGTTTGCCACAGATTCGCAGATTACGCTGATGGCTCAGATTTTTATTTTCCTTTCTGAAGTATTCTTTCCAGCGATTGTTCCTCAGTCAGATAAACAATTGAATCCATTTCGGAGACACTGACAACATAAACGGATGTATCATTCTTACCATAAAAATTCAGATACTGGCCTCCGCATGTACGTATCGAATCTTCAAGTCTAAATGCCCATAGAGCGCCTTGTGCATTGGCTTTTTTGCTGGTTATCTTAATGGATTTCGGGTAGAGTGATTCTAGGTAAGTGCAACTTGTTCCGGTCCACACGACTGAATCCAGATTTGAAATATCATAGTCTGTGTAGTATTCAGGAGAGATCGATGGACTGCAGTGGTGTTTATTTTCCGATGTCGGATCACCACACGCGATAGCTGCAAAAATTAACAGAAGGAAAAAGTATCGCATTGAACTTGCCTTTCGTTAAAGTTAGTAATTCACAAATCATAATTAGCGCAATCTGAGCAATCTGCGAATCTGTGGCAAACCGCCGGAGGCGGAACAAAGCCTCGATCTTGACTAAAAATTTTAGTTTTCCAAGCACGCCACTTTTTTGCAGTCTACTTTTGTAACATCAACTACGAAAGTTATGCTCGCTTCACTCCATATCCAGAATTACGCCCTCATCGATTCAGCAGAAATTGAACTCGGTCCGGGCCTGACAATTATCACCGGCGAAACAGGTGCAGGAAAATCCATTCTGCTCGGCGCACTCGGATTGCTACTCGGTGATCGTGCTGATTCTTCATTGCTGTTCGATAAATCGCGCAAGTGCGTAGTGGAAGGAAAGTTCACGGTCGGGAAATTCGGACTGAAGAAATTCTTCGAGGACAATGATCTCGATTACTCCGATGAAACGATTATTCGTCGCGAATTTACTTCTGAGGGAAAATCACGTGCGTTTGTGAACGACACACCGGTAACGATTTCTTTCCTGAAACAGATTTCTCCACGCTTGCTTGATGTGCATTCTCAGCATGAAACATTGACGCTGACGAATTCCAATTTCCAGCTTTCTGCCTTGGATGCAATAGCAGGAAACGACAAACTGAATGTCGAATACAGCGAACGTTTCAAGCGTTACAAGAAATCGCTTTCTGCACTGGAAGCTTTGAAGGATATCGAAGCGCAGTCGAAGAAAGATCTCGATTACTTCACATTCCAGTTTGAGGAGCTTGACACAATGCAACTCAAAGAACTCGAGCAGGATGAACTGGAATCGGAACTCAAGACGCTTGAGAATGCAGAAACCATCAAGAGCGGACTGGCAAAATCGTTTGGAGCGCTGAATGGAGGCGAAGAGAATCTGGTTGCAGGAATTAACGCGGTGAAGATTTCCATGAATCAGCTTTCGAAGTACAATCCGAAAGTGGCGGCGCTTTCCGGGCGACTCAACAGTGTGTTGATAGAACTGCAGGACATCTCTGCCGAAACCGAACAGCTCGAAGAAGAAATTGTGTACGACCCGAAGCGCATTGCATTGGTGAACGAGCGTCTCGATGCGATTTACCGTTTGCAGCAGAAGCACGGTGTGAGTACAATCACCGAACTTATTGTTTTGTGCGATGAACTGCGTGAGAAGATTGATTCCATTGCTTCTCTCGACGCGCAATTGATCTTCGCAGAGAAAGAACTGAATGAATCACTCGTTCTGGTGCGCGAAACAGGGGAGAAGCTCACAGCAAAACGGGAAGAGTCGGCACCAAAGCTGTCGAAGGAAATCAAGGCTATGCTTGGTGAACTCGGAATGCCGGCTGCTCAGTTGAAAGTGGAAATGGAAACAACTGCAGATCCGCTTAATTCCGGATTCGACAAAGTTCAGTTCATGTTCACTGCAAATAAAGGTTCGGACTTGCAGCCAATTAGTAAAGTTGCCTCGGGCGGAGAGTTGTCGAGACTGATGTTGTCACTGAAAGCTATGCTCTCGAAAGGAGCTTCCCTGCCAACCATCATATTCGACGAAATCGACACAGGAATATCGGGCGACATCGCCGCGAAAGCCGGTGGCATCATGCACAAGATGGGCGCGAACATGCAAGTGATTACGATCACACATTTACCTCAGGTTGCAAGCAAAGGCGACACACATCTGTTCGTGTATAAGGAAGAAGTCGGCAAGAAAACAGTGAGTTGCATCAAACAATTGACCGACAAGCAACGCATTGAAGAAATCGCGAAGATGTTGAGTGCAGGGAAACCGGGAGAGGCGGCGAGGGAGAATGCGAAGGAGTTGTTGTCGAATTGAATTTACTAAAAGTGGCGACTTTTAAATTCAATATTTGGCTGCAACTGAATCTTGATTCGCATAGTTGATCAACATTTTAGTGACAGTCTCTGATTTTGAGCCAGCTCCGATAGAAGTCATCTTGTAGGTTGCAAATTCCTCTTTGGTCATTATGTTTTTATAGCCAAATGTTTTGCGATAGTCTTCGGCTATATTGACAACTCGCCTCTGGCACTTCACAGGAATAGAATCATGAAGGAAAATCGAGTCTTTAGTGATTTGTTTCTGTCTCCGTTTAGGATCGGCTAAGTCTTTAGCACTGTTGCTTTTTGTTTTGCTTTTAATTTCCTCCTGAACTTTATTGGTCCCCTTAATCACCTCCTGCGTTCTCTTGTCGGCTTCTTTTTCATTTGGAGTTTGACTCCTCGAGGTTTCAAGCTGCTGTTGTGCCTTTTCCTGATCCTTAATACAACGCTGATTTCCGTGTTGGACAGAATCAAGATTGTAGATGGCTACTACGTCACTTTTGTTACTCTCAGTATATGCAGCGCCACAGATGATAGTAACGAATAAAATTGGGATCAGTTGTTTCATTGTTTCAGTTTTTCCGCAATCGCTTTATTCAGATCAATAAACTCTACTTCCTGAGAATTCAGATGTTTCACCGCATCCTTTTGATCAAACGTCACAGGGCATCTGTTTTCAGAACATACTTGTGCTATGCGCAGATCTAAGGAATAAACTAAAGGAGCCATAAGGTCCGTTTCAATTTTATCCCGTTCAAATTCCGCAAGTTCCTCGAACGCCAATATATTATCTTCAAGCGCCGCAATTTCCTGGTTACGTATTCTTAAAATGCGTTCACTCGAAGCGGGGCCTAGGGAATCCAGTTCCTTCTTTTTAGTGTCTAACTGCGATTTCATTCTCCTTATAGCCCGCGCTGAAAGTGTATCGTATGAATTAAGACTATCGTTGACCACTTTATAACCTTGAACCATTTTAAGCAAGGAGTCATAGTTGCAAATTCCCACTCTTTTTTTTCCAACTGATTTAGACGGACTCTTCATTTCCCCTAGTACGTCTTTGTTTATATCGACGTAAGAGAACTTTTTATCAAGTCTTGCTCCTTTTAAGATATCAAATTCGATATAGCCATTGCAACGGTTTTTTTCACAAGCTACGAGAACTGCCCGGTGCCACTTCTGCTGAATGGGAGTAAATTTCATTGTTTGAAGCTCCAGTGCCGAGTCGGTTGCTAATTTTATAAATGCATCATATTGTGACTGTATTGTATCCAATTCGACCTTCAATTCCATTAAAAGTCGTGCATCTGCATGTAGAGCTTTTGCAGAGTCAAGTTTTTGTTGCTTTTTAGTGTAATCCATCTGAATAGCCATTGCTCTATTTTGCGCCTGAATCTGGTAATCGGTCATCACCGTTATAAGATTCTTGTATTCTGGCAAAAGATTTAATATAGAATCAGTATTTACAACTGCAATTCGGATTTTCTGCGCGAATACTTCAACAGAAGCGAACAACAATAGAAAAAGTAGAATGTTACGTGTATGAATCATAGTCGGGATATTTTTTTGCTAATCGCCACATTCAAATCAATAAACTCCGCTTCCTCTGGTTTCCACAACGCGTGTGCATCTGCATATTCATACGAACGGTAGCAACCTGCACTCAGGTGAACTTCTTTCAGCGCCTTGTAGAATTTCATTTTGTAGGTTGAGACACGCGCCGAATCTTTTATGTCGAGCGCATACAAAGTATTTCCGCGATAGGTATCGTACTCGTCCTGCAGTTTCGCAATTTCTTCTTCGCGTTTGGTGATTTGTTTCTTCGAAAGAGTAGGGCGGAGGGAATCGAGTTCATGCTGCTTTTCTGCGATCGGTTCGTACTTGCCGGAAAGAGTCAACGCAAAATGTGAACGTTCAGTTTTGATTGAATCGGCATAGACCAAATATCCCGGCATGGTGCGCAACAGGGAATCCATATTGTAAATACCAATCTTCGCGAGTTTTGGTTTTACACCCATCGCACGCGCAATGTCGTTCGTGATGTCGATCATCAACATCTGATCGGTCGGACAAATCATTTCTGAGTTGTCGGCTGACTCACGCGTTTGTTTGACGCCGCGCGCTTTTCCGATGCTGTCTGCAACAAGATCTACTTTCTTGTATGTAGGCTGAAGAAGCTGATACTGCTTTACAATGTTTTGCTCTTCTGCAAGTGAATCTTTATTCAGAGCAGCAACTTCTTTTTTCGCGGCTTCACTATTCGTGGTGAGCAGGCGATCCATAGCAGGAACCTGTTGTTCGCGAATCGCATGCAACTTCTCATGACTTTTCGCGATCGATTCGTATTTCGGCTTTGCTTCCGGGAATTGAATGGCAATGGAATCGCGGGTGTAGAAGGCGATGCGGCATTGGTCATCGGAAATAGCATGCGGAGGAGGTGTAGTCCCTTGCGAAAAAATCGTACTTGACGAGAGGCAAAAAAATAGCATCAATAGATAGTCTAGCCTCACCGTATCTTGTATTTATTCTTGCGTGGATTTTGCCGTGTATCCCAAATCATTAGACGCTGCACGTAGTTGCCAGAAACGTGATAATAAAGAAGGTTGTGCGGCGTGATTAACGCTTCATGTACGTTTCGAAACTTGGTTTTCCGAAACATGCGTGGATGCTCAATAAGATGGTGAATTGTTCTTTCTGTTGCGCGAACGAAAATGCCCACCTCTCTTTCGGACCACTTTTCCAGTAGATAGCTTATCACCATGTTGTAGTCTCTGATCGCACGATCGGACCAAACTACTTCTTCAACCACTTTTTATACTTTTTCATTACCTCCGAATGAGGGGTAACGCGTCCTGCTTTTACATCTCTTAATCCTTCTTCAATACCTCTCTTCACAAAGTCTGGAGTTTCCTCTTCCCAGCTATCTGCACCGGTGTCGAAAATAGATTGGATATAATTGATGATGTTTTTGTCCTCGGTTTCTAGAATCCGCTTCGCCAACATTTCCTTCTGTTCTGACTTTTTCATGTACTAAAAATAATCAATTTCATTAAAAAACACCAGTGCTATGCACCTTCACTTCAATTCCATTTCATCCAACACTAATCCCGTAACATCCCTTGACAACATAGCTTCTTTCGAAGCCCGTAAAATAGCAACCGCTTCTTTCTTCTCATAAATTTTCGGATAGCCTTGCTGCTTAGCAACCATTTCAGCACTTTCCTGAATCACCGCTATTTCCTCCGCCCGGAAGGTAGAGTCAATTATATGATATTCGTCGTCGCTAACTTGTTTGTATTCGAGGTAAGCACTATCGATTTGTGCTCGTTGCTTTTGACGTAAGGATTTGACAAGTGGAGTATCCTTGGTAGTGTCAATAGGATTACCACACGCTGTTGTGGTCCCCATATTTTTTATATTCTGTAGTTGCCTTTCTACTCCTTTTCTGTACATCGCCAAACTATCCTGATGTTCCTTATGCAAAGGCATAAACGGCAATATCGAATCCGCGACGTAATATGCAATCTGATTTTGACTCTGCTGTGCTGTTAGAGCGAGCGTAAAACAACATGTAATCAACGTGGCGATCAAAAATCTCATTCAGTCATATTTATACCTCTAAAAATAAGCAAATTACGTACCGTATTTGCTCCCGTCTCCCATCTCCGAACTCCCGTCTTTTTTCCGATATTTGACCACCTAAAACGGACTTATGTCAAACAATCTTCTCAAAGGAAAACGCGGAATCATTTCCGGAGCACTCGATGCGAATTCAATTGCCTGGAAAGTGGCTGAAAAATGTCATGCTGAAGGCGCGCAAATCACACTAACGAATGCACCTATCGCTATGCGTATGGGTGAAATCAATAAGCTCGCAGAAGCTACGAGCGCAAAAATATTTCCTGCAGACGCAACGAACATGGACGAGCTCAAAGCTTTGTTCGAAGGTTCAATGGATCACATGGGCGGAAAAATTGATTTCGTTCTGCACTCAATCGGTATGTCGGCGAACATTCGCAAGAATATTCCTTACACAGCGCTCAACAACGATTTCTACATGAAGTCAATTGACGTGAGCGCAATGTCGTTTCACAAGATGATGAACGTGGCGTACAACATGGATGCAATGAACGACTGGGGTTCTATCGTGGCCCTTACATACATCGCGGCGCAACGTACGTATCCATTCTATACCGACATGGCAGATGCAAAAGCAATGCTCGAGTCAATTGCACGTGGATTCGGATATCACTACGGTAAGAAAAACAAAGTGCGAGTGAATACGATTTCACAGTCGCCAACGAAAACAACAGCGGGCAGCGGCATCAAAGGTTTCGGAGATTTCTTCGATTACGCGCAAGAAATTTCTCCACTCGGAAATGCAAGCGCAGAAGCATGTGCTGATTACTGTGTGATGATGTTCTCAGACATGACTCGCATGGTAACAATGCAGAATCTGTATCACGATGGTGGATATTCTAATACCGGGGTGAGCAGCGAGATTTTGCAGAAGCTCGGTATTCAGGCCTGATTCGCGATTTGAAAATTTGAAAGATTTGAAAATTCGAGGTTCATTAATTGGGCTTCGAATTTTCTTTTGTACCGTACGCTTTATTCGAATTTTCAAATTTTCGAATGTCTACTGCGATTTGAGTAGCAACACATCCTTACTCATCTCGCCCTGCGGACCAATGTCAAACACTGTCAACGACTCAATCTTCGTTGCACAACCAGGCGCGTCTATCGTCATCACATATTTTCCGGGAGGAAGCGCAAGCGTGTAGCGTCCTGATTTTCCATTCGGACGATACGAACCATATTCTTCCTGCGTTTCAGTTTTCGTAACGGAAATCATGATGTCTGCATACGCAACAGAAGGATCGGGAACCGTGATTTGTCCGGTGATCAAAGTGAAATAGTTTGCCTGCACTTCATTGAACACAACACGCCAGATGTCGAGATCACCAACGCCACCTTCACGCACTGTTGAAATGTATGCAACGCGATTCGCTTCCGTATAACAGATCGACATGTTGTTCTCCGTGTTGTTGATTGGGAAGCCAATATTTTTCGGTGTGCTGAATGTGTTGTTCTCCGAATCCCAGATAGTGTAGAACAAATCGTAACCACCCATGCTGTTGTGACCTTCCGAAGAGAAGTACAAAGTTTTTCCATCGGGAGCCATGTACGGAAAGTCTTCTCCCCACTGTGTGTTCAGAACTGCTCCGAGATTTTGTGCAAGCGACCATTTTCCGTTCGGAAGTTTTCGCACCATGTATAAATCGGTACCTCCTTGTCCGCCATCACGATCACTCGCGAAGAACAAAACATTTCCATCGGGAGAAAGTGAACCTGCAGTTTCGAAGCCGCTGTTGATGTTGTTGTCGATACCGTCGAACGCTACCGGTTTCGCAAACGATTTTGTGTAAGATGAAAACAGAATTTCACCTGCGGTGGTGATGTTGTCGACGTAAACGGTCATCCAGGTGCCATCAGCAGAAAGTCCAACGCACTGTTCATCGTAGTTGCCGTTAACCATAGCCCCGGCATTTTTTGCTTTACCGTAAACACCATTGAGTGAACGCGAGAAATAAATATCAGAAGCATAATAACCGTCCATTTCAACTGTGGGCGCTCCTACATTTCCTTTGCGGCGTGAAGTGAAACACAACATCGACTCATCTTGTGTAACGAACGGATAGTAATCCGGAAATTCTGAATTCACTTCTTTGCCGAGACTTTCGAATGAAACATCGAGCGGACTTTTCACCAATACTTTTGCGTTGCTGCACTGCTGGATGTACAAATCTGCCCGAAGCTTTCCTTCTTTATCTGCTTTCAGTTTGTAGGAATTGTAAGCAGTAATTGCGTCGTCCCAACGGTGTGCATGGTGATATGCTTGTCCTAACATAAGCCACGCTTCCGCATCAGCTTTTGGTTGTTTGGTGCAGAACTCCATATACTTCACAGCTTCTTTCTTGTTGCTGTTGGTATTAAGGTAGCACATGCCCAGGCGGAAATTGTATTCGTAATTGCCCGGTTCTTTCTTTACACAGGCGAGATAGATTGGAAGAGCCATCACGAAATTCCTGTGACTATAGTGTTCTGCTGCTGCATCGGGATCGGCGGCAGGACCAGTTCCCGGCTTTGTAGGCTGCGCTAATACCGAAGAGGCAAAAGTCACCGCAATAAAAAGTAAAAGAGTATTGTACAGCTTTCTCACAACAATTCTGGAAGAGGGTAAATCTCGGACCCGTTCTACCAAAAATAACAAAAAACGAACCATTTTTCGTTACCGTTTATCCACAAAGACAAAGCCCGCCTAAGTATAGACGGGCTTTAATATTTCTGTGATAAAAACAGCACTAGTGACCTCGTATTTTTACGTACTGGTACTTCTCGTATACGGTTTTACGCTTGTCGAAATCGGTTTTGTACTGCGGACCGAGAACGTACGCGTTGATTTTAACCCATTTCACTTTCGCTAAATCAACTCCTTTAGCCTGGAGTGCGGCATTAACTACGTTTTGGGCTTTGGTAGCCCTATCGGCGGCCAACGCGGCATTGCTTTCGAATTTCTTAGTCGGAACCTGAGAAGCGGCAGCTGTAATACGGAAACTGATTTCTCCATACTTGTTGATGTGTGCAACGCAGCTATCGATGAAGGTCATGAAGTCAGCATCTTTCGGGTCGATAGAGCTGATGTTGTATTTAAAGAACATCGTGAAGCTCAGGTTGTGCGCTTCTGTAAGTGCAGCTTTGATATCGCGAATAGGTTTTCCTTTAAGCGTATCGCCCGGAAGTTGCACATGCTGGTTGCCGACATTCCCGGTATCAAGCGGAACATCGGAGCGTATTTTTCCGAGGACAAGATCACGAAGATCCATGGAGCGATCGAGTGTAGTGAACTCAGATCCTGCAGGAACGTCAATTACTTCGTTGGCATATTCCTTACCATCAACAACGTAACTGATGAGATACGTTCCTCCGGTTGGAAGAATGATCGTGAAGTTTCCCGTACGTGCATTCGGACGATATACACCGATAATTTCTCCGCTGAGTGAATTCGTTACGTTGATCTCCACTTTCTGTTCGAGCGGACGACCATCGGCATTGTAAATTCTTCCTTTGAGAAGTGTAAGCGCCTGAATGATCTGCTGATCAAGAACAGCCATGTAAATGTCTTTTTCACCGTAACCACCGTCACGAACAGAAGAGAAGTAAGCACGTTTCCCGTCTACAGAAGTCATATAGAACACGTCGTCATCCGGCGTGTTCAAAGGATAACCCATGTTCGTTGGTTCAGACCATACACCGGTTTCATCATCCTTCGATGCGAAGAAAATATCGAATCCGCCCATTGACTTGTGTCCTTTCGAAGAGAAGAACAAGGTGTGCTGATCGGGGTGAATGAACGGAGCGTCTTCGTCTTGTGCGGTGTTGATTTTCGGTCCGAGATTAAGTGCTTTAGACCATTTACCATTCGGAAGTTTCACACAACGATAAATATCTCGCCCACCAAATCCACCCGGACGATCACTCACAAAATAGAGTGTGTTTCCATCGGCAGACATTGTAGCATGTGTTTCCCAGTACTTTGTGTTGATATCGGAACCAAGCGGAAGCGGATACTGCCATTCGTTATTCAGTGTTGTAGACGTATAGATGTCACCACCATTTTCATCGCGATAAAGGAACAAGGTTTGACCGTCTGTACTCAATGAAATAGTAGCCTCGTTGGTTGGACTATTGATGTAGGCACTGATCGGTCGCGCAGAAGTCCATGAGCCATCCGCTTTCTTATCACACACTAATATGTCTTCGTAATAGCTTCCGTCAATCTGTGTTTGGCCATAGCGACGGGAAGTGAAATAAATGGTCTGTTCATCCAGCGACATTACCGCACCGAAATCGGGATACATCGTGTTAATGCTGTCGCCCATGTTGGTAATCGTGATGCCGAGTGGAGTTGCCATGAACTCTTTTGCATTGTGGCACCAACCAATACGCATGTCAATTTCTTTCGTCAACTCCGGATCGCGTGTTCCGAGAATTGCCTTGTACGATTCGAAATAGGTAATTGCGGAATCGAACAGGTAGTTGTAGTGATACGCTTGTGCGAGATAGTAGAATGCAATTTCAGGAGCTTTTTTTTCCTGGAAT
>JBEIPA010000025.1:0-76289 GCA_040377305.1 Flavobacteriales bacterium
CGCCTCTGTGTGGTGTCTAATAGTCCCACCCCGGCTCATAAACACCCCCTAACCTCCCTTTTGGGCGTCCCGCGGGGGGCCACCCCCAAAAAAGGGAGGTAAAGGGAAAGTGCACCGTCTGTGTTAGGAATATGCGACGCCACAGCGTCGTTTGAAGAATAGTTCGAATGAACGTGCAGACACTCTGTATATACTCACGTTTTGCATGCTTCGATTTCGTTTCTAGCTTTGCCTCGTGCCCGAAGTAAAACTTTCCTTAGAAAATTTCCGCAACGAAATGGATGAACGTGCCCTCGAGCGCGGCTGGTTTTATTTCAGCAAAGGCTGGGTGCGAAAACCAACAGAAGTTCTTCCCGGGTTTTATGAGTGTGTGGTTACTGAAGTAAATCCTCATGCGGTTTCATTCTCCCACAGTCAGGAAGATATATTTGAAGATGTGTATTGCACATGTGGAGGCGCTTCACCTTGGTGCAGACATTTGGCTGGGGCGATTTACTGGATCGAGAATGATAGAAAAGAGAACTTGCCTCCCAATGAACACATAATCGATTAGTTGATATGCCGATTAGTTGATTAGTTAATGCTTTTGTTCACTGATACAATCTGTAGGTTTCCAATCAACTAATCGGAAATTGATAATCAACTAATCATTTCTAACTTTCGGGTATGATCTACGAATTCAATGGTTATCGTCCAGTGGTGCATGAATCTTCATTTGTGCATCCGCAAGCTTGTGTTACCGGCAATGTGGAAATCGGACGGGATGTTTACATAGGTCCCGGTGCTGCTATTCGTGGCGACTGGGGAAAGATTATCATCAAAGACGGCTGCAATGTACAGGAGAATTGTACGGTACACATGTTTCCGGGAACGACAGTTGTATTAGAAGAAGGCGCACATATTGGTCACGGTGCAATCATTCACGGTGCGCATATCGGGAAGAACTGTCTCGTGGGAATGAACGCCGTGATTATGGACAATGTTGAACTTGGTGATGAATGCATTGTGGGTGCTCTCACGTTTGTTGCTGCAGATACGGTGATTGAAAAAAGAAAAGTAGTTGTGGGCAATCCCGGAAAAGTGGTGAAAGATGTGAGTGATAAAATGATTGAGTGGAAGACGAAAGGGACGGAGTTGTATCAGCAGTTGCCATCGGAGCTTCATGCGACGTTGAAAGAATGTGAACCGTTGAGAAGACCGGCGCCGTTTGATCCGGGGCAGCAACAGGTTTACAAGACATGGAACGAGAATAAGTAGATCGTGGCTGTGTAGTGAGAACCAGGATAATCATGGTCAATAAACTACAAAGACGCAAAAGCGCAAAGGACCGCAAAGAAATAGTGAAACAAGAAGCAATCACATTCGGAAAATACTTGTTGTCGGGAGAAACACCGGATGAGAAGTCGATTGCGTTGTATGAAGCGGCACATGCGCATAAGAATTTGAGTGTGCCCGTGAATGAGCAAAAGTTATTCTCCTTTGCGGTGAAGAATCGCTGGGCAATCGGTGCGATTGATGGTGCGCTGGCATTCAAAAATCCGAATCACATTGTGAGAAGAAAGCTGTTGCTGATGTCGGCGATTTTGGAATCGAGACCGAAATATGCGGAGTTGTTTATACCGAAGAAGAGGAGTGTCTTTTATTTGATCGCGTTTGGTTGTATTGGGTTTCGCGCGATGTGTAAAGCAATCTTTGGTCGTGTTCTTCTAGCTTTCGTGGCTTGACTTACTGTGTAGAATGGTACGCGGAAAATACGGAAAGGACAGATCAAACGGATTTCTGAGAACTGAATCGAGGCTAATGCCTGTTGCTTATTGGAACACAGAAAAAAACGGATGTGGCGGAAATCACACGGATCTTACGGGTAGTTGCTAGAAAGAAACTCCTTTAACACATTAACAAACTAGCACATTAGCACATTAATCGTCATGGCCCTTGCCTCTCAGCTTTCCATTCTTCCACAAATAATCTTCTTCGGCTTCTGCTTTCTTCGCTGAGTCACTCACTTCTTTGTCTTCGAGTTTTTTGAGATCGGGTTGACCTGCATTCACCCAAGCCGTGTACCACAAACTGCCCACCATGCGAATCGCTGCGCGCATGCGACGTTCTACCATTCCGTTGAGCGCATTGCTGTAAGCACGCGTGTATTCTTCGCTGTACGTTTTAATAGTTGCGTTGCCGCGTTGCTCAAATGCGTATTTGCGATCGGGTGCAGTTGATGCGTTTAGATTTTTCTCGAGAACCAATACAGAATCCACTTCGGAGTGGCTCACCTTTACAATTCCCCACGCCGTGGTGATTACTGACTCAACATATTCCGCACGACCAACGAAGTAATCGTAATTCTCTCCGTACAATTCAGGAATACGCGACTCCCAAAAACCGTGAATACCGTGCTGACCTGTAAGTTGTCCGTTGTAATTCTCTGTAGTGTGAAGCGGAACGTGTGCATCGCCAACATAGTGACCAAGCTCAGCGGAGTAACGTAAAATCTTGTCGACGTTTCCTTCGCGAAATGCTTCCGTGAGACGATACGTCATCATGTCAATCCACCAAGGCACAATTCCGTAAGCGTTCAACGTGTCTTCGGTATATTTCGCTACAGCAGCTTTCCAGAATCGTGGCATGCTGTCGATTGCAGTTGCTCCGTAGTGATCAATGTCGATGTAGTGACGTGGTGCCTCCTCTGCAACGGAGTAGCGACGCTTGTCAGGATCAACAGAATGTTCGGTGATGTATTCGATGTGCTTCTTGTAAAAGCCAAGCATCTCCGGTGGCAATGTGAAAACAGCCATGCGATTGATGCGTTTGTGACCATAAAATCCCCAGGAGTGTGCTTCTTCTTTGGGCAGAGAAAGGAGGATGAAGGGAGAGATCACCAGAACGATGAACAAAACGCGAAGCATCTTTTTCATTCTTGTGGTTACCGCCTTTCTACCAGAAATCATCATACCGAAATTAACTACAAAGACGCAAAGGCGCAAAGGTGCGCAGAGAATTAACGTTTTAGTTTCACCAATGCGTCTCCTTCTAACACTGGGATAACATCCGTCATGTCCTTTTGGAGGCAATAGCGAATATCATCCTTCAATCCAAGTTTAGACAAACGCTGCTTGTGAGAAGCTCTGGAAAGAAAACGTGCCGGTGATGTTTCTGCAATCTGAAAAAGATATTTCAATGCAAGACATCCGTCACCTAAAAGCAATTTCGGATTGCGCTTCACGAGTTCGTGCGTTACCGCTCCGGCGAAGAGTGAATCTTCGAGATTGAAACGATTCTTCCAGCCCGAACACAAGAGAAGCACACTGCGATCCTGAGAAACGAGCCAATCGCACAATGCAGTAATGTTTGTAAACGCACCTATCACAACCTGGTAAGCGTTGCGGGAAACTTCAATCGCCTGCGTGCCATTTGTAGTAGTAAGCGCAATTGTTTTTCCTTCAACATCAGGGCCCATATAATCGAATGGGGAATTACCGTAATCGAATCCTTCTACTTTGATCGCGTCACGCTCCGCGCCTGCCATCATACCGGAATCTTTATACTTCCGCGCTTCTTCGACCGTAGCCACCGGAATAATTTTCTCAGCTCCGTGATGAAATGCTGTACAGATTGCAGAAGTCGCGCGCAACACATCGATGATGACAACAATGCTTTCTTTATCCTCGTAAACCGGATAGAGCATCGGTGAAAAACATGCGTCGACTTTGATTCCTGTCTCTTCGCTCATAAATTATTTCGTAACCAGAAATGGAATTTTTGCAACCTGCGCTTTGATCGACTTGTCGCGAATTTTGATGAAGATTTCAGAGCCCGCTTTCGAGAATTCTTTCTTCACGTAACCCATTCCGATTGCTTTCTGCAAGGACGGCGATTGTGTTCCGGAAGTCACTTCACCAATTGCATCACCATTCGCATCTACAATCTCGTAATGCTGACGGGGAATTCCGCGATCGATCATTTCGAAACCTACAAGCTTGCGACCTGTTCCTTGTTCTTTATGCTGAAGCAAGAGCGCTTTATCAATAAATTCTTTGTTGAATTTGGTGATCCAACCCAAGCCCGCTTCAATCGGAGAAGTTGTGTCGTTGATATCGTTTCCGTAGAGACAGAATCCCATTTCGAGACGAAGTGTATCGCGTGCGCCCAAACCAATTGGCTTGATTCCGAACTCAGCACCTGCTTCGAAAATTGCATTCCAGATTGTGTCTGCATGCTCGTTGTCGAAGTAGATTTCAAATCCGCCAGCTCCGGTATAACCTGTATTCGAAACAACGATATTGTCGAGACCTGCGAACTTTCCTTTTTTGAAATGGTAATACGGTATTTCAGAAAGGTTGATATCGGTGAGTTTCTGCAGTGCAGCCGTCGCCTTCGGTCCCTGAACAGCAAGCAATGATGTACGATCAGAAATATTTTTCATGTCAACACCAAACGTGTTGTGTGAAGAAATCCAATTCCAGTCTTTCTCGATATTCGATGCATTAACAACAAGCATGTACGTTTTCTCATCGATGCGATACACGAGTAAGTCATCCACGATTCCGCCTTTTCCATTCGGGAGGCAAGAATACTGTACGCGACCGTCGTACAACTGTGAAACGTCGTTTGTTGTTACGTACTGCAACAGGTCAAGAACTTTATCTCCTTTCAGGATAAATTCACCCATGTGCGAAACATCGAACACGCCCACTCCATTACGGACAGTCAGGTGTTCTTCATTGAGTCCCGCATAAGAAACAGGCATGTTATATCCTGCGAAGGGAACCATTTTTGCGCCAAGAGAAATGTGTTTCTGGCTAAGGGCGGTGTTGCGTAAAGTTTCGGTAGCTTCCATTGTGTGTGAATGAGGAGCAAATTTAGCTATTTCGGCGGGATTTTCGGTGTCGCCTTTGGCGATGTTTTACCACGGAGACACGGCGAGCACGGCGAAAATTCTACTTTACTTGCTAAAGCGTGGAGAGAAGACTAACATACGAGTCCTTCCATGCATCGACCGAATACTTCTGCCTGACTGTTTCAATCGCGGCATTTCCAATCGTACTTCTCAATTCTGCCGATGAAATCAACCGATCGAGCTTACTCACCCACTCTTCTGTTGATGTGGCGAGCATCCCGTTCTCACCATCCCGGATAATCTCCGTGTTCACTCCCACTGGCGACATGATTGTTGGAATTCCAAGCGCCATGTACTGTAAACCTTTCAATCCGCATTTGCCTTTTGCCCACTCATCATCCGGCAACGGCATAATTCCGATATCGAAAGACGAAAGTTCTTTCACTTCGTCTTCTTTCTTCCAGGCAAGGGCGCGCACACCAAGTTCTTCGTTTGTATAATTCGGATCGCCAATTACTTTGATGTTCACCTTGTCGCCGTACTTCTTTTTGATTTCGCGAAGGAAAGGGACGGCGAATTCGAAGTGTTTGATGGTTGTTAAGGACCCACTCCAGCCAATACAGATGGGAGATTGGAGATCGGAGACGGGAGTGACCACCCGTGTATACTCGAATGTGTCTATCGTGGTAGGAACAATTACTACATTCTTATTGTGTCGTCTTGCGTAACTCGCGAGGTATTCATTACCAGCGATTACAAGATGACTCATGGAAATAATTTCCGCCGTCTTTCCCGGATTTTTCAGCCACTCGAATTTCTTGTTCGCATTCGAAGTATCCAGATTCCAGATTGCATCGTCGAAATCAAAAACAAGTTTTGCGCCTGACTTCGCAAATTTTTTCTCGAAGCGCGTTGACCCTGTCATGAAAGCTTCACGCTGAACAAAAATGATGTCGTATTCAGAAGCTCGCCATGCATCTTTGCGTCTCTTCCACCAGCTTTTCAGAAGTATGAGAACTTTGGTGCGAAGATTTCCCGGAGCGTAAAATCGTTTGTCGTCTTTCTCCGAGATGAGCCAGGAGAAATCGTAATCGAATCCATTCTGCTTGAGATAATCGAGGTATTGTTCGAACCGGAAACGCTGACTTGGGGAGCGATCCGGTCGGTGTGCAGCAACGAAAAGAATCCTCCGTTTCATAAACATCGCATTACTTCCTTGCTTCCTTGTCCGCGCACTCGACGTACGTGAGTACTACTCGCGCACGAACTGCGTCGCAGCGTCGTACTGCTCGTTTCTGAAACGGATGAATGGAGACGCAAGTTCATGGTATTATTCTTCGAGCCAAACCGGTGGAAGCTTATCAGTGATCTCAATTTCGCCAAACTTTTTACTCTTGCGAACACCGGCTGTTTTCGCCCATGCAGCCATGCGATTCAATCCATCTTCCAATGAAGTAAGCGGATGATCGCCCAAATATTTTTTCACCTTGGAATGATCAGCGTGCGCGTGTACAACTTCGTTTCGTGCTTCGAGATGACGAAGTTCGCCGGTAATTCCCATTGCTTTCATCGTCAACGTTGCAAGTTCGCTAACCGAATGTTCTTTATCAGCACCAATATTGAAAATCTGATTATATGCAGTTGGTGTGAAAGCAGAATTCACAATTGCCGGAACAATATCACCGATGTAACTGAATGCGCGCGTTTGCTTACCATCACCAAAAACAGTGAGTGGTTTTCCCTGCATGAGTTGATTCATGAAAATGCCAACTACGTTACGGTAACGATCTCCGATGTTCTGGTATTCGCCATACACATTGTGCGGACGGAAAATCACGTAATTCAATCCGAACATTTCGTGCGTGACTTTGAGGTCCATTTCAACCGCAAGCTTTGCAATTCCATACGGATCTTCCGGAACCGGAATCATGTCTTCGCGCATCGGAGGTTTCAACGCTCCATAAACTGCAATCGAGGAAGTGAATACAAAACACTGCACCTTATGTTTCACCGCAGCGTTGATGAGATTCACACTTCCCGTTAAATTGTTCGTGTAATTGAATCGCTTGATGAAATGGCTCAATCCTTCAGCCGCATAAGCCGCGAGATGATAGACGTAATCGAATTTATGCGCTGCGAAAATGCGATCAATCAATTCGTGATCAACAACCGATCCTTCTACGAACTCCGCTTTCGGATTCACATTCTCCATGAAACCGCCGGAAAGATCATCCAGCACCACTACTTTGTGGCCTTGACGGATCAATTCATTCACAACATGTGCACCAATGAAGCCGGCGCCACCGGTAACCAGAGAAGTTGGCATATCCACAAATATACGACAGTAGGCAGTTGGGCAGTAGTGCAGTTGGCAGTCAATCCCACATTTTACTGCCTACTGCCCACCTGCTTACTGCCTACTGATTTGCTATCTTTAGGGCCATGCTCAAATTAGGAGAAGGCTTCACCCCTCGTTGGATCGTATTATCGATCGACGTTGGAATTGTGTTCGTAGCACTGGTGATTTCATACCTGCTTCGCTTCGACTTTACATTACCGGCTGCAGAAGTTGCCACATTTCCGGTGGTGATTCCGGTGGTCATCGGTGTTCGTGCACTGAGCTTTCTGATTGCACGTATTCCCTGGGCCATTGTTCGCTACATGAGTCAACGGGATGCCATGCGCATTCTCATCACCATTGTTTTCGGAACAGTTTTCTTCTACATCTTCAACCAGATCACGTTTCGTTTCGTGAATGGGTTGTACTATATCCCGCATTCAATTATTCTCATTGAATTTCTGACTACGACCTTCGGATTGATCAGTTCGCGTTTGATTTACAAAGCGCTGTATACCGAAATAAAAAATCCGAGCAGGGAGAAACACAATGTGATCATTTATGGTGCGGGTGAATCGGGATTGATTACAAAACGAACGTTGGATCGCGACGCAGGTTCGAACTTGCGGGTAAAAGCATTTGTGGATGATGATGAAAGCAAAGCCGGCAAGAAATTAGAAGGCGCTACAATTTATCATACCTCGCAGCTCACTGAATTACTGGCGAAGAAAGACATTGAGCAGGTAATTATTTCCATCCAGAACATTCCTGCGCGTCGTAAAGAAGAAATCGTTGACGTTGCGCTCACCTACAATACAAAAGTGCTCAATGTGCCGCCGGTGTCGAACTGGATAAACGGAGAATTGAGTGCGCGTCAGTTCCGAAAAATTCAGATTGAAGAATTACTGGGTCGCGAGCAAATCCGTTTGGACGAGGCGAACATCAGTGCAGAGATAAAAGGCAAACGCATACTAATTACAGGCGCTGCAGGTTCCATAGGAAGTGAAATCGCGCGGCAGGTTGCGCGATTCAATCCGGCACAACTGATTCTACTCGATCAGGCGGAATCTCCTTTGTACGAACTAGAAATCGAATGCCTCGAGAAATTTCCGGATGTGAAATCGGAAGTAGTGATGGGCGATGTACGCAACTACGATCGCATGAAGCGTGTGTTCGATCACTTCAAACCACAAATCGTTTATCACGCAGCTGCATACAAGCACGTGCCCATGATGGAACTGAATCCATCGGAAGCAGTTTTGACAAACGTTCAAGGCACAAAAGTCACTGCTGAGCTTGCTTACCAGTACAAAGCGGAGAAATTCGTAATGGTTTCCACCGATAAGGCCGTGAATCCAACGAACGTAATGGGCGCATCGAAACGTATTGCAGAGATTTATGCGCAGTCTTTGAACAATTCTGTACAAGGAACGCGATTCATCACTACGCGCTTCGGCAATGTACTTGGATCAACAGGTTCAGTAATTCCGCGCTTCCGTCAGCAGATCGAAACAGGAGGACCCGTTACGATCACTGATCCGGAAATCACGCGTTACTTCATGACCATTCCGGAAGCATGCCGACTCGTAATTGAAGCGGGCTGCATGGGCAAAGGCGGAGAAATTTTCATCTTCGACATGGGCAAGTCGGTGAAGATTATCGATCTCGCCAAAAAAATGATTGCACTTTCCGGATTAGAACTCGGCAAAGACATCGACATCGTTGTTACCGGATTACGTCCTGGCGAGAAATTGTACGAAGAATTACTCAACAACTCCGAGAATACCATTCCTACTCATCACGAAAAAATTCTTGTTGCACAGGTTGCGCAGTACGATTTCGATTCAGTGAAGAAACACATTGATGAATTGATTTCACTATTCAATGCGCAGAACAACATTTCCATCGTGAAGAAGATGAAAGAAATCGTGCCTGAGTATGTGAGCAATAATTCGGAGTTTGAGAAGTTGGATCGATAACTGACCCGTTCTGAAAAAAAACGGGAGACCGAATGCCGATCTCCCTTCCCCCCCACTGCTAATAATGCGCGTTACTGAATATTAAACTTGCCATTTAGCGACTCACCATTCTGTAGATAGACTGAATAAACGTACATACCTACAGCGTACTCTTCGTGATTAATTGAAAGCTTGCCTTCACCGTTCGTAACCGGCACTTGTGATGTACGTACCAATCTTCCGGTCAGATCGAAAATGCTTACGAAGGCTTGTCCGGTGAAGTTCTCTGCGTGGATCAGCATTGTTCCACTCTCCCCGATCGGATTCGGGTAAACAGCTGTAAACAATGCTCCACCTACTGATGTTCCAATATCCATGTGTATATATGCGTAAGGTGTTGATGTATTTGAACATCCGTTTGCATCGGTAATCACGACGGTGTAGTTACCCGATTGATTCGGCAGGAATGACTGACCTGTAGCACCCGGAATTATATTCCCGTTGAGATACCACTGGTAACTTGTCGCAGCGGAAGAGATCAGTGTGTCTCCGTTCTGCGTCACAACCGGAACATTCGGCAAAGGATTTACCGTTGACATTACATTCGCAGAAGTATCTACGCAACCGAACGCATCGTTCACAATTACATGCAGTGTATCTGCTGTGTACAACCAAATAGTTTGTGTGGTTGCACCGTTGCTCCATTGGTATGTTGCGAAACCGCTGCCTGCGTCAAGCAATACAGAATCTCCGGCACAGAATGCAATGGGCGAAGGAGGTGCAATTACCGCCTGCGGATTGTTTACTGTTACTGAAATAATCTGAGATGATGCAGGGCAACCATTTCCATCCAATGCGGTTACCACATAATTGCCCGATTGTGTTACCCAAAGCGAATTCGTATTGGCTCCGATCACGTTACCGTTTCTTCTCCAGTAGTAATTCGCAAAGGAACCACTTGCAAGAAGCTGTACACTGTCGCCAATGCAGAATGTTGTCGGACCTTGTGCAGTTGCAGTCACCGTAGGATTTGTGATGCAGGAGTCGAGATACACCACTGTGCGAAACACCGGGCTCCAGATTCCGTTAGCGCCGATGGCACGCACATGCAATACATGTATACCCTGAGCAAGGAAAAACGCCTGTTCAGTTTTAGTCACCGCTTCGTAAGCCTGATCGTAATTGCCGTCGAATGCGAGCATCGGAGTTGCATTGCCCTGACCAGGATCAGTATCCCAGAAAAGTTCTGCAGCTGCTACGTGAATCGTCGGCATCACGTAAGGCGTTTGCACATCGACAATTGTTTTGAAAACAGGTCCCCAATTGTTGACCGCATCTTTCATTCGGACATTGAGAATGTGCATTCCAATTGCCGGTGTAGCAAAAGAAGACGCAAGCAACGTTTCAAGAGCGCTGTTGAAGTTACCATCAAACGCGATCATTGGGGTTCCGTTGCCCACGCCGGGATCGGCATCCCAGAAACATTCAGCGGCCGAAACATTCATCACGGGAACTACATAGGGAGACTGAACGTCGACAATTGTTCTGAACACCGGACCCCAGTTGTTGTTTGCATCGCGAACGCGAACATTCAGTACGTGCATTCCAAGCGAAGGTGCTGCTGTATTTTGTGTAACAACTTCAAATGCGTTGTTAAAGTTCCCATCAAATGCAAGCATTGCAGTTCCGTTTCCGGCACCGGGATCTGTATCCCAGAAGAATTCCGCGCTTGCAACATTAATGGTTGGCATAACATAGGGACTTTGCACATTAATCACTGTTCTGAAAACAGGTCCCCAGTTATTGGTGTTGTCTTTCACGCGCACTCCGATGGTATGAAATCCAAGCGTCAGACCGGAAACATTTGATGCAATAACTTTCTCCAGTGCATCATTGAAGTTTCCGTCGTACGCAACCATCGATGTGGCAAGGCCAACACCCGGATCGCTATCGATAAAATATTCGGCCTGCTGTACGTTTTGTGCAAAAAGCAACGTACTGCTCAGCGCGAACGCGAGTATGTAAATGAATCGTTTCATAATTGAACGTTCTTTACAGACTAACGGTCGAATGAATCAGCCTTGATATTGATCGTGCCCGAAACGTTCACGCGGCGTGGTGCATTTACATAGAACACACGCGTACTGCCGGTGATCGGGAAGAAATTATCCTGAGAGAAAGATCCGCCGTATGCGCCAACATCACCCACTGTAAGATTCAGATCGTAGTACGAGAAATCCGCACTGCCTCCGTCGATGGCGTCAGATCCCGCCTGCGGACGACCAGCTCCATCAAGTATGTTGGTGGTGTTACCCATGTCATTGCAACCACACACATCCAATGAATTCTGCATAGTGAAATTAGACATGTTGTAGCTTGCCGCAATCGTTCCACTCGCGCCATAAATACTTCCATAGGGGCTGCTGCCTCCAAGAATAAGATTATTGATTACTTCAGTGTATGATCCCGGATTCATGTTCAGAAAATAGATCGGAACATACAAGGAGATCGGAGAATAAATTGTGTTGTTCAAAATCAGGTTCTTTGAAAATGTAGATGATTTGTAGGCAACCATTTCTATCCCACCTGCATAACCAGCCGCAGTGACGCTGCACAGAACAAGGTTGTTGATGATGTGAACAAAATGACTGTTGGTATATGCGAATACTCCAACATTGTAATACGTGCTGTTCATATGCATACGATTACCAATAATAAGCATGGTATCATTTGAAGGCAGTACATCTGTACCCAGGTAAACCGCACACTGCACTCCACTTGAAGGATATCCGAGTGAATTAACCGTGATATCATTTCCGATTACTTTACCATAACGAAATCCAACTCCACCCTGTAAAACGGATGAAGCCAAAGTGAAATTGAAATAGTCGAAATCGAAATTCATTTGTCCGTTGATGTTGCATCCGAGAAATGAAACTGAACAGCGCGTTCCAACCGGACTAGCCGCACTCGGCGCAATATTACCTTCATGGTGCATGCCGATGATTGTAATGCTACGTCCAATCGCGGGTGTAATCATCATGACTCCCTGAACGTCGAATTTATCCGTGTCGTTGGCGCAAATGATGTAAAGAGATTTGTTTACGTTCAGATTTTCAACATAGGGAGCGTGTCCCACTTTCGGTTCAACGAGGATGCGATCTCCGTTGGATGCTGCACTTATGGCCGCAGTGATCGTTGCATAACAACCGTTGTTCCCGTTTTCATTTACGCAATAGTCTGTCGCATTTGCCTGAGTAATGCAAAGCGCAACCGCAGCGAAGGCGGTCAGTAGTTTTGTTTTCATGTGTAGGTAGGTTTTAGGTGCCGCAAATGTTGAAATTCAACGGTTTGAAGGCAATCACCCTTTAGTAGTAATTTGTGGTAAGCCACAACTGTCCTAAAACAAAACGCAGCCACCATGGGAATGGCAGCTGCGCTTTAAATTCAGGTTATCTACTTCGTCTGAATGAAGAACGAATAATTCAGCGGACAATCGAAACAGGACTTATAATCGTCGCGCTTCTTGTCGGTCTTTTTACACCCTTGCTGAATGAAACTTACGGTTGTTGTTTCTCCCGGTTTACATTTGAATTTCTCGTCTGCGCCTATGTCAGACTTTACCAGTTTGTCGTAATAGATAAAGTGCATCCGTCCATCGAGCTTGGTTGTGCCGGTATTCTTGATTTCAAATACGTAATACACGGCAATGCCTTTCCGCTTTGTGACCGTATAACGGTATTCCCAAGTGTACAGTGTTCCATCATCTCCTTTCGCGGTATCCGGAATCCAGTTGGTCCATGCACCGAAAGTTGCTGTTGAGTCGAGGTGATTAGATTGTTGTGCATTCAGTTTGCCACAAACAAGTACAGTAAGCAGCGTGAGTAGTGTAATTACTTTTTTCATAAGGTAGATTGGTAGGTAGGTTTATGCAACAAAACTCGGAACTGCGCCTAACGCTTGAATCACCCTTTAGTAGTAATTTTGTGGTATGGCAATGAAGCATAGAACAGCAATACAAATCCGGTTTAAGGATATTGATGCACTCGGACACGTTAACAACGCGAATCATGTGACTTATTTCGAGTATGCCCGCATCCGCTTTTTCGACGACCTGATCGGCGGAGAAATCGATTGGGAAACGGAAGGAATGATACTCGCACATCAGCAGGTGCATTATAAGAAACCGATCTATCTGAAAGATGAAATAAGCGTTCTCACCTGGTTTATGAAATCAGGAACAACCAGTTTCGAATTGGGCTACGAAATTGTTCGTACAGAGAAGGACGGTTCAGAGACTATATGCGCAACGGGAAGTTCTGTGCAGGTTTGCTTTAATTACAAAACGCAGAAGCCGGTACCTATTCCGGAACATTGGCGCACGAAAATGATCGGATAACTTTTCCAAAGTTGGGGACGCTTTCGAAGGGAAGCAGGGTAATACCGTGGTCCAATTAACACTCTCGCCAAACTTTGGAAAAGTTTATCGGTTGGCGCAGAGATGATCAGATAACTTTTCCAAAGTTGAGGACGTCTTCGAACAGAAGTAGGTTAATACCGTCGTCTAATTAACACTCTCGCCAAACTTTGGAAAAGTTTATCGCAGGAGTTGTGCTTCATTCAGACGCATCTGATATTCCGCCTCCGACATCTGATTTTTTACATACAAACTCGTATGCTGCGCGAGAATTTTTGCGCGTTCGCGTTCGGGCTCCTGAAGCGTGACACCTTGTTTGCAGATATCGCACAGCAAATAATGATCATTCTCATACGGAATCACCGGAATGAAAAAGAGCGTGAACCAGGTGCGATAGTGCTTGTAGCGCCAATACGTTTGGTTGTGACAGTTCGGACAATTAATAGGAAGTGTTGGTCCGTGATCTTTGTCGGTGCGGTGGCCCCAGCCGAAGAGGATGAACATGAAAGTTAGTTTATACTAATATCGGCAACTTTCTTCAACTTCACAACCACGGTTTAATCGACACTTGGAATCGATGTGCCGATGTGCCGATGTGCCGATTGCGTTCGGTGCTAGCTGCAGAGTGTCATACCGAGTAGTCGCCATTATCTGCGGAGCAGGTTGGTGAAAATATCGACGTACCGAGGGATGACAACCAAAGCCCGATCAACATCAGGAATCGATTAGTTGATTTTCGATTTCCGATTAGTTGATGGTGTTTGTACCAGCTGCAGAGTGTCATACCGAGTAGTCGCCATTATCTGCGGAGCGCGTTGGTGAAAATTTCGACGTACAGCTCCGAAGGAGTCCCTTTGGGAAGGATGGCAACTGCGCCTAGAACAAGAAGAAACGTTTCGGATGCAACTTATTCAGCGCCTCAGTACGGCTTTGCACATGCAACTTGATGTAGATATTCCGGATGTGTGTACGAACAGTTTCCACCGATAAGAAAATTTTCTCCGCGATTTCTTTGTAACGCAAACCCTGATCGAGCAACAAGAGAATTTCACGCTCACGAGCAGTCAACGCGTCAAGCTCTGCAGATTCTTTCGGTCCGCTGAAAGCACCAACTACTTTACGGGCGATTGTTGCACTCATTGGCGATCCACCTGCATTGATATCACGGATGGCCGTGATGATCGCTTCCGGAGATGAACTCTTGACGATATATCCCGTTGCTCCGCTCTTCAGACATTCGAATATTTTTTCTTCGTCGTCGAATACGGTACACATCAGAAAGTTTGATGAACCCGAAAGCTTCTTCGCTTCAGGAAGGAAATCCATTCCCGATTTCCCCGGCAAGCCAATGTCGAGCAGTACTACATTCGGCAATAGTTCCGGCAATTTCACCGCAAACGATTCTACACTGTCAAATGCTCCAACTAGTGTGAAGTCTTCTGTTGACGAAACGATCTGCTGAAGAAACTGTGAAATTTCTTTGTCGTCTTCTACAATGGCTACGGTGATCTTGTTCATGGTGGTAAATTTAGACGAGGAAACTTCAAATCTCAAGCCCAAAGTGAAGTATTTCGAGCGAATACTACTTTAATACTACTACTCTTTGGCAATAACCGGGCACGTTACTTCGACACTTGTCCCTTTGCCGCTTTCCGAAGTGAATTTCACCGTTCCCCCACTCGCTTCAGCACGCTGACGAATATTGCGCAGACCATTCGAGTTCACCTTATCGTTCGCGTTCGGATCAAATCCGCTGCCGTTGTCGGAAATTTTCATCGTGAACTTTTCATCGCGCCAACGAATCTCCAGGCTCAGTTCGGTACAACCGGAATACTTCACCGCATTCGAAATTGACTCTTTCAGGATGAGCAAAAGATTTCGCCGCGTTTCCGGATTAACTTCCTGCGCTGGAAGATTTTCATCAGCAGAATACTTAAATCGTAAATCAGCATTTTCAGCAACACCTGCTACGTACGAACGAAAGTACGCCGACATGTGATCCAGACTGTCGTAATGCGGATTCACTGACCACACCACTTCTTTCATGCTCTGTGAAAGTTCGCGTGCAGTACCGGCAATCCATTTCAGTTTCTCCTGTTGCTGAAGATCTTCCGAAGATTTATGCGCCATCAATTCTCCACTCAATGCAATTCGGGTGAGTCCTGCTCCTATATCATCGTGAATGTCGCGTGAGATTCTAGCACGTACTTTATCGAGTTCCTGCTGCATTTTCAGTTTGCGAAGTTTGCGCTGATAATTCATTCGCATGATGATGAACAAGACGAGTGTAATAATCAGTACGGCGCCGAGACTGGTAATCGCGATGAACCAACCCGACATCCAGAAAGGTGGCACAACTTTTATCGTCAGCAACTTCGTGATTTCTGTTCGCTCGCACCCGGGAACATGCGTTGAACACAGGAATGAATAAAAACCGGAACCCAGAGCTGCGTAATTCACTTTGCGCAAACCAAGCTCCCAGAGTTCTTCATCTCCCGATCCATCGAGCTTGTAATAAAACATGACACGTTCCGGAAATGCAAAGTCCGTTTGCCAGATCATGAGCTCAATAGAACCTGAACCGTAATCACGCACGATCGATTCACGGATTACACCGCGTGCTTCTTCATTTGGACCATACGAAGCGAGCAGAATGGATTTGCGGTAACAATTCGTGGAAAGCTTCGGTTGCCAGCGTACAAATCCACTCGTTGTGGCAATGTAGAAATACGAACTCGCATAATACAATCCACCGGAGTTACATTCTGCTGAAGGCAATCCGTCTGCACTACTGTA
Source organism: Flavobacteriales bacterium (assembly GCA_040377305.1). Taxonomy (GTDB): domain Bacteria; phylum Bacteroidota; class Bacteroidia; order Palsa-965; family Palsa-965. The sequence continues at coordinate 16,347 of JBEIPA010000025.1, forward strand.
AGATTGAAACGTAAATTTTTCAAAATCGAAAACACTAACGCCATTACCGGTTGCGAGCAAAACTTCCCGATCTGAAAACCGGATTGCGTCATAGACAACATTGTCGGGCAATCCATCTGCTGTTGTAAATTGTTGTGTAACGTGAAAGTTGGCGTCGAGTTTAAACAATCCGGATTCAAGTCCTAACCAAATTGAATCGCGATGATCCTGAAAGATTGCACGAACATTTGCTGTTTGCGGAACACCTACTTCCGTTTCATAATTGTAGTGGCGAATAATATTCAGGTTCTGGTCGTACAACGTCAGGCCTTTGAACAGTGTTGCAATTAATATTTTTCCATCTTTCAGGGTTTGAGCACAAGTCACCACGCCGTCAAAACCAACATCATCAGACAACGCAGGCTGAATACCATCTAAGAATTCTTTGATTCCAAAATTTCCGTAGATGTAGGTTTTGCTGCCGGTAGTGAACGCGCCTATGTAACGATACCCAGAGCCATTCTGTACCACTGATGCTTTCCAGTTCAATGTGTCAAGCAACAAACAGTTTTGGTCGGTTCCGACTAACAGTCTTCCGTTACCTGCGTCCGCAAAACACAACGCATTCACTCCATTGAACAATGGGTCAGTGGAAACCGTTGTGATCGTGTTCGCAATGTGATCAACCAGTTTAATTCCATGCTGATAAGTTGCAACGAGATAACGATCCTTCGACAATTCATAGAAGCAACGTGTGAACCAGGTACACGTGTCGGTTACAAGCCCATCGTTATACTTTCCATGAAATTCGATACGGTTATGGAGCAACTTCACAACACCAGCTCCATCAGTCGCGCACCACACGACACCATATTCATCGCAAACTACAAACGCAACAGCCAACAATAACTTACCGGCATAGGTTCCATCCTGCTGCCATAAGCAGGGACGCAACTCATGTTTTTGAGAATCGTAGCGAAACACTCCTTGTCCGAAAACAGAAAGCCACCAACTTCCATCCGGATGTATATCCATGCTGGTGAAATCAAAAGTTGTGTCGGCATACGTGCGGTCTCCCAGCGAGTAACGCATGAATTTTTTCTTCTCGATATCGTATTGCCACAAACCGTTTCTGCTAAGTATCAGAAATGAAGTTGATCTACCTGGTAATTCATGAAATGCTCGTAGCTGAGTCACGGGCAACTCCTTCGGCAGCGGTATAAAATCTGTTTTCCCGGAAGCAACGTCGTGTATGACCAAACGCCCAAGCGAATCGGGAACAACGATCGTGCGTTTATCAAACAATGCTGCACAACACGTGGAATAACCTGTACTGGTTAACTGTGTCGTTTTCCCATCCTGTATGCGCACCCGGAAAAGCCCTCGTCCCGAACAGGCAAGCCATAACGCGGTGTCATTCGCAATCAACGGAGTTTCGGCACAACCAAGCGCTTTCACAACGTCGAAGCTTCTAAGGGGTTTTGTACTGAAACGATCATACTGATAACACACCGTTTCCGTTCCCACCCAAACTGTTTTCTGATCGGAGGATGCAACTATGCCACGAATAGCCGTGTTAATTGCGGGCATTTCCTTCTCCGTACTGGCTTGCGGCTGCTCAAATTCCCAACCATTGAAGAGTCCCAATCCACGCCCTGTGCCACACCATAGATAACCTTCATTATCGCGATACAAAGCAGTAACTGTAGTTTGCGGCAAGCCCTTGTCGACAGACAGCGATGTGATCAACTGTTGCGCGTCAAGCGAAAACGAAACGAGAAAAAAAAGAAAGAAAAAGAGCCGCGATGAATAATTCATTAAAATAAATTCAACGTTATCAACTGAACATCACATCATCGGCATATCATCATATCGGCACATTGGCATATCGGCACATTGGCACATCGTCACTGCGGATCATCCGTTCGCACCCAAATATCGGTGCGACCTAACAATGAAATTCCGATATAACCGCGAAGCTCCATTGTGTTTTTGTCTTTGAGGGAACACGTGAGGCTGTATGAATTCCCTGACTTCGGATCGTAGATTTCTCCGTTGTCCCATTCCTGATCATCTTCTTCCCACTCCAGATTTTTGAGAATCAGCAAACCCTGAATTGGTTTCTTCTGCTGTGCAACGTCGGGATTGTTTTTATCCAGTTTCGGTTTATTTGTAACGGTATCGATTGGATTTTTCAACCAGTGAATCTGACCGAAATATTTTCCATACGAAGTATAGATTTTGATTTTCGCATCCTTGTCCTTGTTCCACCATATTCCGCAGATGTCGTTTCCTACCCATTGCACGGAAGCAACGGTTACAAAAAAGAAGAATCCAATAATAAACTTGGTCATGGCTTTTTATTTTGAAAGGGTTTGTAAAACTCGTCGTTGCCTGATCCGCTCAATAGGATCAACCACAAACTTCCATAAAAATACGGCAAAAATTACCGATCCTGCAACAGTGCAGATACCGAACCATTTCATGTCGTCTGTATGCGTCCAGAAGTACCTTTTTGCGATCATCATGATGAGGTGATGACCAATGTAAACCGGGAATGACAGCTCGCCGATCCAACGATCCCATTTCATGTTTTTTGTGTGTATGAACACGAACGGAATGCAAGCAAAGACAATGGCGTAGAAAATCCAGCGGAAAGAAGTTTCTTCCATGAATTTCATGTGCGGATAATAAAAGATCAGTACCGGCACTATGATCCAGATTGCATACATCATTCCGCGTGGAAAATTCCGCTCTTTGATGCGGGCGTAAATCTGATACGCCAGACTTCCTGCCATGAACAGTGCAATCTCAAACGGGAAGAACCGATAATTCCACGGATCCCAACTCCAGAAATGTTCGGTGTACACGTGATAGCGATACCACAGGCTCGCAACTACTATCAACAACTGCAGCCACCATCCTCTGCGAACGAGAAATGGTGCGATGAGATAAAAACACAATTCCAATCCAAGCGTCCATATCTGCGGAACGAATAATGTGCTTGACGACATGGGTTTGTAATCAAGTCCGTTTTTCGCAAGATGAAAATGTCCTGTTGCGCGGTCAACGCCGGTGAAGAAGAGTAAATCGCTTCCGAAGATGAACAGGTTTGCGATGATCGCGAGTGCGAAGAATGTCCACGGCGTGTTTTCCGGTTGTGCCATCCATCCGTAGAGATAAAATGGTTGGTCCCACACGAGATAACCCACAACCGAAGTTGCAATCGCGAGCAGTAACACCACCCAATAGACCGGATACAAACGCAAAAACCGATTTGTGATGAAAAGCTTCCACGAACCTTTTTTGTTGGTGTACTTTTCATTCAGGATGAGCGCCATGTAAAATCCGGAAATGATGTAGAAGGCCTGAACGGCTACGATACCACCGGTCATCTTCTCTCCGAATATCGTGTACGAATGATACACGACTACGGCAATTGCGAGTAAAAATCTAATTATACCCACTAGACGCTTCTTTTTTCCTGCCGCAGATTCGCAGATTTCGCTGATTAAATATTAGCCGTGGATAGTCTCACTTTTACCATAGCGGGTAATCACTTCCGCTTCGTATGCGAGAAAATCATTCCAGCGCTTATCGACATCGACACCTTGTCCATACTTGCGAGCGAAACCTATGAACGTGGTGTAGTGATTTGCTTCACTGATCATCAGTTCGCGATAAAAGTTCGAAAGGAATTCGTCTTTGATATTTTCGGAGAGTACACGGAATCGTTCGCAACTGCGCGCTTCAATCATTGCAGCCAGGAGTAAACGATCAACGAAACTCTCTTCACGTCGGCGATCCGGAATCTGTGTAAACTTGCGCAGCTCATTCACGTAGCTATCTTTTCGTTCCCTGCCTAGAATACCTCCACGTGAAATGATGATATCATGCACCATTTTAAAGTGAGATATTTCTTCCTGCACAATAACCGTCATCGCAGTTACGAGATCAGAATACTCCGGAAAATTCACGATGATGGAAATTGCATTCGATGCAGCCTTCTGTTCGCAGTACGCGTGGTCGGTGAGAATTTCATCGATGTTGCTTTCTACGATGTTGACCCATCGTGGATCAGTTGTAAGCTTAAGGCCGAGCATATTTTGTGGTGTTAAAGTTTTGGTAATGACGTGGCTTCATCGCGACGAAGAAAATAACGAATGAATGGTCCGCTTGTTAAACTGGTCACAAGCGCCATAATGACCAGCGCGACAAAAATTGGTTTGCCGATTATTCCTGCATTGTATGCAAGTGTTCCGAGAATAATTTCCATTGCACCGCGCGCATTGAGACCAAATCCTATTGCGAAAGATTTATTGTTGTTGAGTCCGCCTAGTTTTGCGCCTAATGTTGCGCCGGAAACCTTTCCTACGTAAGCGAGAACTAATACGATCAGTACAATGGTAACATCGAAGTTCTCAATGAAGTTCACTTTCAGTCCGATTGAAACGAAGAAAAGTGGTGCGAAGAAATTAGTCACAAACTGGTGAATAATTTCGCGGGCCTGTTCGCGCAAGTGTACGGAATCACCGATTGCAATACCGGCGATGAATGCGCCAAGTATCGCATGCAAACCAATACTCTCCGTAAATGCAGCGCACACGAGGCATAAACCGAGACACATTGCTAAAACTCCTCCCGGCCATGACAGTTTGTTCTGCATCCACGGCAAGGCATAATTAATTAAGCGTCGACCCACAAAGAGCATGAACGCACCAAACGCAACTACATAAGTGATAGTCCAGCCAATCGACATATCGTTGGTGCCGTGACCGCTCATGGATAGAATTACAGAGAACACCAACCATCCCACCAAATCGTTGAACATGGCAGAGGCAATGATGATCATCCCGATCTGCGTTTTGAAAATATTCATGTCCATCAAGATGCGCGCAATAACCGGCAACGCAGAAATGGATAAGGCCGTACCTAAGAAGAGTGCGAAAATCAATTTTCCATCACCACTTATATCAACCGCGAATAGTTCGGGCAACCACCACGCTACAGCAAATCCGGTGAGGAAAGGAACAAGCATTCCACCGAGCCCGGTGTAAATTGCTGTTTTCCCTTGCCGGAGCACGAGCGGTAAGTCGACTTCCATGCCTGCAACAAAGAGAAGCATGATTACCGACAAACTAAATATTCCGTCAAGCGCATAAGCGACCGGTGCATTAGTCGTAAGCGGAAATAGGTAATCGTACGCTTCCGGATAAAGTGTTCCGAGAATTGTTGGACCAAGTGCAATGCCGACCAGCAACTCCCCCATCACCACAGGCAACTTGAACTGTTTGCCCAGTTCAGCAACAATGCGCGAAAGAATGAGCATTGCACTGATGGCGAGCAACAGTATAATCAAGTCGTGATGTCCGAGTCTGTACGGCATATTATTCGGTAACTCTGGAATGAACAATCAGGAGATTGCAGGGAAGATCTTCAAGAATGTATTCCATTCCATGCGTAAATATTCTGTCCATGATTCCGTACTTCACATCGGGAGAGTTGATCACCAGCAAGTCTGCTTTTTTACTTACAGCGAAAGCCCTGATCGCATATCCGGGTTTACCGCTTACTTGTTTGTCGGAAATCTCAATTCCTTTTCCTTCGTTGCAGGTAGCAAGAAGTTCGTTCATTTTTTCGTTCGCACCTTCCCTGAGTTCTTTACGAATGCGACTTACTTCGCCTGCAGTGTTATCGTCGGCCATCGTCATCGCCAATCCAGGCTGATGTGATTCACTAGCTGCAATAATCTCCCTTGTCTTGAGATGCTTCGCACAGTAAATCGCCGTATTCAGCGTGTGGACTGTTTTTGCACTCTCTGTAATGTGAACGACCATTTTTTTAAATCGCGAACCACTCGTTGACGGATCATTCAGGAGCAACACGGAGCACTTCGCACGTCGGGCAATTTTTCGCGCGAGCGTTCCCAGGTAAAACTGTATCATGTTTTCCTTTTGAAGCGCGCCCATTACGAGCAGATCAACGATATGAAGCTTACAGAGATGCAGAAGTGTTTGAACGGGTTCACCTTCATTCCACACCACACGTGTCTCCTTCTCATCGATTCCACACTTTGCCATGAGTTCAAACAACCTATTCTCTTTCTCGCGGTCGCGTTCACCAACGTGCATCAGAATCAACTGGGCGTTGAATTTCTCTGCAAGTATTTGCGCCTCAGCGAGTATGTTCTCCAGGCGGGGAGAAAATGCAACCGCAACTCCTATCGTTTCAAAGGGCCAGGAGGGACGGTTTTTAAGTTTGCTGTAGTCCATGAGTGGCACAAATATAGGCGGAAGATGGGAGTTCGGAGATGGGAGACGGGAGACGTGAGTGAAACCTTGGTATTGGGAATGATGTGAACCCCGTATTGCGACTTTCACACCACTGCTTTCTTGTACGGACACCATATACTCCCGTATCCCATCTCCGAACTCCCATCTTTTTGAACATTTATTTTCGACGGATTGCGCAGAAAAGGCGGTGCTTGATTCCATTCAGCCTTTACCCGAAAAACACTTAATAAAAGCCAAAACCTTCGGTTTATGATTTGCGTTAATAAGGCGGCAGTATCACTTTACAACAGGAGTATGAAAAAAGCAGTTTACATTGTAGAAGACAACCCGCTTTTCGTGTTAATGCTGAACTATCGTTTTGATGAATGGACGAATGTTCGGCTCATGCACTTTACCACAGCGGAAGAATGCTTACAGCACGTGCAGGAGAATCACTCACACCCCTCGTTGTATGTATTAGATTATCAGCTACCCGGCATGAATGGTTTGGACGCGCTGAAACAAATCAAGAAAATAGATACCGATTCACGCGTAGCTATTTTATCTTCGACACTGAATCATGAAGTTACGCTTGCTTTGCTGCAGGCCGGCGCTGAAGAAGTGATCGAAAAACGCGATCGTTATCTGGAGAAGCTGTGTCGCTTGCTCGGTGAAGTGGCTTAAGACTTCAGGTTCGCGCTTCGATGCGAAAACTCATTCTGATTGCAGTCTTGTTTGCAGGGACTGTTCTTCACGCCCAAAACGTGAAAGGACTTTACGTGAATCAATTCGCGACTATCCTTGGCGACATTCCCGCAGAAGACAGTTTGCTGAATTACGCGTTCGGTAATGGATTCAATTATCTGGCGTTGTATGAACTGCACCTGGTGCATGCTCAACACGACTTAACGAATTTTGCTGCATCTGCGCCACTCGCTGCCTTCATCAACAAAGCGAAAACGCAGTACGGCATTATGGAAGTCGGTGCGATTGCCGAGAACTATTGGTTTTTCCAGAACAGAATTCACACGTACAATCAGCTGCACAGTAATCCGGATGAACAATTCGATGTGTTCAATCTTGAATTTGAATTCTGGATTGCATCCGCAGTTGGTCCGGCCGGATATTACTGTACCACGTATCTTTCGCCGAACGGATTTGCCTGCGACACAGCGGGAGGATTCGATTTCTACATCAGCGAGCTTCATAAGATTGATTCGCTTGCTGCAACCGAAGGACATATTTCCGAAACGTATGTCGGTTGGCCAACAGAAGGGCAATGTCACGAGATCACTACAACCTGCGATCGTGTTTTGCTGCACGCGTATGTTACAAACGACAACATTGCATACGGCTATACGCAAACACGATTGTCGTACTTCGGAACATCAGCTTCTGTCGCAAACATCATCGTGATTTTTTCATCCGAGCCCGCGTTCATGGGTCCGTGGTTGGGAAGTAATCCGGAATACACCGCGTGGAATACTTACAGCGCCGCTTTCTCCAATGAAACTGCAGGCTGGGCAAGCGGAATCAATCTGATCGGTTATCAATGGTTTACATATACCGATATGCCGTATGAATTGGCAACGAACATAGATACCGAACCAAGCGTCGTGCACTATTACATTGCGCAAGATCAAAACCAGCTATTGATTTCAGCTGCAACAACTGTTTCAAGAACATTCGCGCTGTTCACCGTAACGGGCGAAAAAGTTCTCGTTCAAAACAGTACTTCCACATTGACCAGTATGGATCTGAATTCACTGGCAAGCGGAATGTACGTTCTCACAATCACCGACAATTCCACCGGAGCCGTTTACTCGCGCAAAATTGTTTTTACACACGAATGATATGAAAATCTCAGAAGCACAATCGCAAGTCGACAACTGGATCAAGACGCATGGCGTTCGTTATTTCAGCGAGCTCACGAACACCGCAGTGTTGATGGAAGAAGTTGGAGAACTCGCGCGCATCATGGCCAGAAAATTTGGTGATCAGTCCTTCAAAAAAGACGAAGACAAAAAAGAGTTGGGCGATGAAATGGCAGATGTGTTGTTCGTGTTGATTTGTCTGGCGAATCAGTGCGGCGTGAATTTAGAAGAAGAGCTGAAGAAGAATCTGGAGAAGAAAACGAAGAGAGATGGGGAGCGGCATAAGGGGAATGAGAAGTTGAGGTAGACCCTGTAAAACCCAAAAAACTAATTGCGGTATCTATTTCGCTAGCTGCTAGTCAAAGTTTGCGATGAGCAGACCCATCGAAGGTGATCCACCACCACGATCCTCGAAGCATGACAGCCTCTAAATTATTCGTTCCGGTCGCGTACATCCAACTTGCGTACCATCCCATCGGTCAACGCATCTGATGATGTACCATATCCATTAACAAGAACACCTTTCAGGTTATATTTCTCAGATGAGATCGCATACAGAATCGCCTGATCGGCCGGATCGCTCGCTCCTTCGAATCGATAGAACCTGTCAATGACAAAATCGTCGGGGTGAAGTTTAAATTTTCCGGTCTGACAATCGATGCAGTCATTTTGAAGATTAAAGTCCTCAGTATATCCGCGTTTACGCAATTCATTCATGACTTCAGACAGCGGTGTCAGGTAATTGTTCATGGCGATCGGAGAATTAATGAATACCTACTCAAGCTCAAGTTAACAATAATATTGGCTAGAGAAATGGTTACCGGGTAGTAGTGAATTAGCCGGACACATTATTCATGCTTACTTACCTCGCGAATTAGTCAGGAATGAATCTCGAAGACTCTTTAAAGAATAGTTTAGAGAAAAAGACGTAGCGGGATTCGGAACGGTTCGCCTTGCTTTTACCAAGAAGTTAGCGCAACCTGCACCGCGTCTCCGATTCCTCCGCGTCGTCGCGCTTCATTTACTACTTTTTGGTGAGCCCCTCCTCCTCGCATTACCCTTACGTTTGCCGCCATGCGCCTCCCCTACCTGCTCTTAGCACTTCCCATTGTATTTTTCATCTCCTGTAAGAAAGACGAACGCTACTTGTGGCGCGATCCGGGTGTGTGGGAAATCGAATCCATGACGATTGAATATCTGAATTCGTCGGGTGGAGTTGATAGCACAGTGACTGCACCGATCTCCGGTTTCTTCATGTTCTACAATACGCCTACTGATGAGGCCGATCCCATGTACCTGATCACACACGCTATGACGGTGAAAGGGCGCGAACAGCATGGTGCGCACTACTGGAGGACGAAACAAAAAGTTATTTACCTGGTCAATCTGGATCAGTCGAGCTTTCGTGTTTATACGGTCGACGATAAAGGCCGGAATAAACAGACGTGGGATTACGAAGGAAAAAACAACGGGCTGCATACCAATACAGATACATCCGTGTTCGTGCGTGAACATATTGAACTAATCCGTGTGAAGCGATGAAAAAACTGCTCGTGATTTTAATGGTTGTGCTTTCAGTTCAAAGTGCGCGCGCTGAAAATATACTCGGAGTGGGTTACCAGTACGGTGTATTTCATCTTGGAAATATCAATCGCACCGTGTACGCGTATAACTACACGCGTCAATGGCTCACGCAGTCGATGGCATACTTCCATACCATGCCCGGAGTGCAGGTACATTACTCACACGTGAAGGAATTCTGGGGACTTGAATTCAACGTGAATACCATGGGGCAAACGAACGAAGCTTACGGCATCGAAACATCGTCAGGTCTCGAAGCACATCGTAAGATTAAGATGGGATTGTTCTGCTGGGGAGCGGGTGCCAGTGTTATTCTGAAACGTACAGAGCATTTGATGTTAGGATTCAGTCTTACGTTCGATCACATGCGTTTATCCGGTACCACAGAATACAGCAATCCACTGGAGTCTGAATACATGCGTGTCATCGTAGAGAAATGCTGGAGCAATTCCATACGCGTAAATCTTGGGTGGTTTCCGATCGAGCGCGTTGGATTAACGTTGCGTCCTTTTGTCATGTTGCCTTATCGTAAAGCAAACACAGAAGGACTGATGTACTATCTGCAGGGCGATTACAATACGCAGCGGACATCGGTTTGGAATTATGGGTGTACGTTAAATCTCACTTTCCGGTTTGGGTATATCGAGTTTTGATGCCGTGCAGTAATTTGATCTTATGAGATACGTTTGAGTTTATCTCATTAAATCCAACAGCCAATTTTGGAATAGACCCAGGTCATCCGAGCAAACGAATAGAAAACAACGGGCCTAAAAATCCGCGTTCCCTTTTCGTACTTTTAGTGCATGTCTCTCCCCGACTTCCTCGTAATTGGTTCCGGCTGCACGGGTGCAATTGCTGCGCAGACTTTGGCAGAAGCGGGACACACTGTGCTCATCATCGACGGCGGACAAACCGATCGTGGAGCTGCAGACAAAATTCCGAAAGACAATTTCATTTCTCTTCGCAAGAACGACGATTCTCAGGACAACTATTTTCTTGGAGAACATTTTGAAAGCATTCCGGAAGGGAAAACTTCATCCGGCGCACAGTTAACACCAGCACGAACTTTTCTCACGCGGGAAACGGAAAAATACCTCCCGCTCATCTCCGAACAGTTTGCAGCAATCGAAAGTCTTGCAGTCGGCGGACTCGGTGGTGGCTGGGGATTGGGTTGCTGCGTTTTCTCCAATGAAGAATTGCGATTGTGCGGACTCGATGCGGATAAAATGAAATCGGCGTATCAGGTTGTTGCCGACAGAATGGGCTTGAGCGGAACGAAGGATGACGCAACTCCGTATACTTCTTCCCACATCAGCGGAATGCAACCCGCGTTTGATCTCGACAAGCCCGCAGCACGATTGAAGTACAACTACGACAGAAATAAATCTTCGTTGAATGAGAATGATTTCTTTCTTGGTCGTCCGGCGCTGGCATTACTTACGCAGGATCGTGGAGAGCGCAAAGGCTTGAATCGTCGCGATATGGATTTTTACGACGACTACGGAAATTCTGCATGGCGCGCGTGGATGCTGATCAACGAGCTGAAGAAAAAACCAAACGTTCAGCACGAATCAGGATGGCTCGCTACTGATTTTCGCGAAAACGAAAACGAAGTTGTGGTGAATGCACTTCAGATTGGCACCAATGAGAAAAAAGAATTTCGTGCGAGAAAATTAATTCTTGCTGCGGGTCCGCTTGGAACTGCGCGTCTGGTTTTGCGCTCACTTCCAGGAGGCGATAAAACGAAATTGCCATTCATCTGTAATCCGTACAACTATACGCCTCTGCTCCTGCCGAAATTATTAGGAAGTGAGATCAGCGAAAATCACATCGGTCTTGCCCAGCTTTCTCTTTTTCACGATGAAGGAAAAAAAGGCGACAACATTGCAATGGCATCTTTGTATTCGTATCACGCGTTGATGTTATTCCGTTTATTGCGGGAGACTCCATTGAATTTCCGCGATGGTAGAATGGCCATGCGCTATCTGCTGCCGGCAATCATGATCGCTGGAATACATCATCCTGAAACACGCGGTGAACATCAATTTGTTTCTCTGGAGAAAAACACAGATTCTCCAACCGGTGATCAGTTGCATGTTGACTACAGAATATCGGATGAGAAAATTGCACGTGTGAATGAACGTGAGAAAAAATATCGCAGTGCGTTGAAGAAACTCGGAGCTTATGCACTGAAACAAGTTCGTCCTGCGATTGGAGCGAGTGTGCATTATGCAGGTGCTCTTCCGTTTTCCGATCAGCCTTCCCAATTTGCCCTGGCATCTGATGGACGCTTACACAATCACGCACGCACGTACGTAGCAGATGGAAGCGGGTTCAATTTTCTGCCCGCGAAAGGACTCACGTTGTCGCTTATGGCCAATGCACATCTTGTTGCAACAGCCGCGTCGGCGAACGCGTAGTCTCTCCACCGCGGCAGACCAGACGCAATATGGTGCGTGTATTCCCCATTATTTATTCCGGAGGTGGCGTTGATCGCTGATATTCAAACTAAACTGTTCCGGCACTACGATTGCATGAACCAGAGAAACAAAAAAACTGAATCTCATGCGAGCGTTAGGAATTGTACTGGTTGCAGCTGGAATTATTATGATGGTAATTACCGGAATCAATATTGTAACTGAAGAAAAGGTGGTGGATTTTGGTAAAGTTGAAATCACGAAAGAGCAAAATAATCCCGTGAGTTGGTCGCCAATTATTGGAGCAGTTTTGTTGGTAGGTGGCGTAATTGTACTGCTCACAGGCAACAAGAAAGTGGCTTAATTCAAGGGTAAAATGGCTCTATGGAGTCATTTTTTAGACTATTATATGTATATACATATAATGACTACCTTTGTGTTGTGGAAAGACGTAAAGCACTTAAATTGCTTCTTGGAGGAGCCGCCGCATCACTAGCCATGACACTATCCGATCTGAAAACATTTTCGGACGAATTGCCGCAAGACGAAAAGCAACCCGTGTTGTTTCTTGGTCACGGAAGTCCGATGAACGCAATTGAAAATAATGTGTTCACTCAATCACTCACGGCATTAGGTCTTCGTCTGCCGAAACCAAAAGCTGTGTTGGTTGTCTCGGCGCATTGGCTTACACGCGGCACATTTGTCTCTACCGCGGTGCAACCCGCAACGATTTACGATTTTGGCGGATTTCCACCCGAGCTCTCTCAGGTGAAGTATCCTGCACCTGGAGCTCCGGAGCAAGCGAAACTTGTGGCGAACACCATTACCACAACGCACATTGAAGAAGATCCGTCAATGGGATTAGATCACGGTGCGTGGAGTGTAATACGTCACATGTGGCCCGATGCAAGCATTCCGATTTTTCAATTGAGCATAGACTTTTTCAAAGGTCCGCAATGGCATTACGATCTTGCACAAGAACTGAAACAATTGCGCAAGAAAGGAATCATGATTATCACCAGCGGAAACATCACCCATAATCTTGGCAATGTAGTTTGGGATAACCGGGATGCAAGCGCTGTGGATTGGGCAATCGAGTTTGATGAAGCGATCAAGAAAAATATTGTCGACCACAATCACGCAGCAATAATCGATTACACCAAACTAAGTTCTGCGCAAATGGCAGTACCGAGCAATGATCACTATTTGCCGTTGCTGTACACGTTAGGTGCAACTGACAAAAACGAAACGTTCGCGTGGACCTACGAAGGGTTTCAGTATGGAACGATTTCAATGCGCGGTGTGCAGTTCGGGTAAAATAAGTTGCAGTCGCAGGAGGCAGTGGCAGTCAGTAAGCAGTGATAGCCAGTTAACGACAACCGGATACTGACTGCAACTGCCACTGCCACTGAATTACTTTATCTTCACGTTCGTGAACAGGATAATAGCCATCACCGGAGCTACCGGCTTTTTGGGAAACGAACTAGTCCATTACTTTCTCTCGACAGGAGATAAAGTGATTGCGATGGTGCGTGCCATACCAAACGCGAAAGTACCTGGCGTGAAGTATGTGTTGTTCGATCTCACCAGCGGAAAATGTTCAGAACCGAAACTCGAAGCCGATGTGTTGATTCATACCGCTTACGTTGCTGTAACGGATAGCAAAACGCCGCTCGATGACAATATTTCGGGTGCTAAATCCCTGCTGAAACTTTTTCCTGCGAGTACGAAAAAGATTTTCATCTCCAGTGTTTCGGCCGACCAGAATTCCCCGGCGGTGTACGGACAACAAAAAGCGGCTGTAGAGAACTTCTTTCTCGAAAACGATGGCACCGCTGTTCGTCCCGGCTTAATTCTCGGTAACGGAGGAATGTTTGCCAACATGCGCGACTATTTGAAGAAGAAAAGAAATATTCCGGTTTTCAACGGAGGAACGCAGCCACTACAAACCGTTTTTGTGAATGATCTTGTAGTCGCGATTGAAAAACTCGTGAGCAACAACATGCGTGGTGTGTTTACATTCTGCGAACATGATCCTGTTCACTACAAAGAATTCTACCAGGAACTTTGCAGGCAACTGAATGTCAAACCGCGATTTATCAGCATTCCGTTTTGGGTTGCCGGTTGTATGGTTTCCTGCGCGAACGCCGTTGGAATTACTTTACCGATCAATCACGACAATCTGCAAGGACTGAAACTTATGAAGGCGCATCCTTCGAAACAAGATGCAGCATCTATTGGTGTACAACCCGGAAGTTACAAGGAGAATTTAGAGCGTGCGATTAAAATTGGTTCCAAATGAACCAGCACCGTCTCTCAGTTGCATTAAAGGTTTCAATTCTTCTTCGGTAAGTTCTCTCCACGCTCCGGCTTTAAGCGCACCAAGATTCAAATGCATAATGCGTGTGCGAACGAGCTTGTGAACCGAGAATCCGAGATTGTAACTCATTCTGCGAATCTGCTTGTTCATCCCCTGCTTAAGTATAATTCGAAACGCCTGTGGATTTTTTTCATCCGGAAAAACTTCGCAAGGATCTGTCACGGTGTTGAGAATCTTCACGCCTCTTTTCATCTGCTGCACAAACTCATCTGTAATCGGTTTGTGAACTTCCACGTAATATTCTTTCTCCTTCTTGCTGTCGGCGTGGGCGATCTCGTGATACAAATCACCGTCATTGATCATGAGTAACAAGCCTTCAGAATCCTTGTCCAGTCGTCCAACGGGAAATAAACGCAAACGAAATCTGAAAACCGTTAGCAAGTTGTCTGCGATTCCCTCATTCATCGTACACTCTATGCCACGTGGTTTATGAAACAGAATGTAAGCAAGCTCAATTCGGGTTGGAATTTCTTCCCCGTCAAGAGTGACAATATCGCCTTCAACGATTAAACGCGTTGTTGTTGGCACAGCACCATTCACCCGAACGCGATCTGCGCGAATAATCTCACCGGCTTCCAGCAGATTAATTCCGCAGTGTTCACCAATTACAACCCGGAGTCTTCGTGGTTTCATCACAATTGAATCTGCCAGAGCTGCTTTCCTGTAGACATATCAATGCAGATCATCTGTAGTTGTGCAATCATCACGAATTTTCCATCGTGAATATCTGCCCAGCGATAACCGAACTCCGGATCGCCTTCATCGAATACTCCCGCTCCTTCTGCTTTGTCTGGATCGTAGTAGAAGGAAGTAAGATCCAGGTGCCAGCGCTCTACGAATTTTTTCGGCTGAGTCATATCAACACAAGTGATGATCGCACGTGCAGTGTCTGAAACAGAACTGGCTGAATAAATGAGGCTGCTGTATTTCTTGTCGCTCAACGCGTATTCGTTGTGGTCATCGAAATCGTCAGTGAGTTCCTTAAGGTCGTACTCGATCTGTTCAAGATCACGCTTCATGGCGGAGAATTCGTTTCGCAGTTCGCGCTCTTCACTGGTCATTTTCGACCACGATGCGTATTCGTCGGCAAAAACCGGATGTTCTGCAATCAATTTATCAATCACCGCTTTCGCTGAATCGCGTTTTGCAGTCAAGGCAGAAATTCTCTCCTGTTCACCTTTGTACAGGTTCGCTTCGTTGAGATCGATGAATACTTCAGGCTTCAGAAAAGGAAGATCGGCCGTTGTGTCTTCGTATTTCCATTGAAGCTTTTTACGGTCTCCATCTCCGGTAAATGAAATGTAGTCGTCTGCATTGAAGTAGGCATTGGAATTCAGATAATCGGAACTCCAATCATCGTCCGGCATTTCTTCTTCGGTTTCCACAATGGTATTTTTCTCTGTATCGAGATAATACAACTTGCCTTGCATGTCGGTGAGCACAATCATTTCGTTTGCCACTTCGAAATTGTAGTAATCCAGAATGCGCGACCACTCCGGACGAGAGAAACTGAAACTTGCTAACGCTGTCAATTCACTTTCCTTCTTTACTACTTCCATCGTTTTCGGATCCCGATAATGCAATCCAAGTTCCGTATCCACACTGTAACACCAAACCTGATCATTCACCACACCGAGAATGCTCATTCCCTCATCAATCTGCTCGCCGGTTTCCACACGACCTAACATGGCACCTGTTGCCAGATCATAAGAAGTGAGACGACATTCGTTGTACCCTGAAATGCGCGTCATTCCTCCTCCACTCGACTTCGATGTTGCCTGGAAAATCAATTCCTGTGTAATGATGTACGAACCGTTTTTACCGGTGTAAATGAACGATTGTGAAACGTCGTCGGCAGCGTCGTTCATAACGTCCTTGTGAAAACAAGAAGACAATGCGCAAAACACAATCACCAATGCGCAATACGCAGTAAACCTGATTAATCGATTTTCCATTCTTGCTAGTTTACAACTGTTCAACAATCTTTTTACTGCGCATTGCGCATTGAATATTGCGCATTGTTATTCGCGGTTACGCGAGTCCACCCAAATCGTCACCGGTCCATCATTCACCAAGGACACTTTCATATCCGCACCAAACACACCGGTACCGATTGACCTCCCGAGTTCCTTCTCCAGCGCTTTCACAAACGATTCGTACACCGGAATTGCAACATCCGGTTTCGCTGCTTTGATATACGAAGGGCGATTTCCTTTTTTTGTCGCAGCATGCAAAGTGAATTGACTCACCGCAATGATATCACCGCTGCAGTCTTTCACAGAAACATTCATTACGCCTTCTTCATCGGGAAAAATCCGCAGGTTCGTAATTTTCTGAGTGAGCCACTCGATGTCTTCGTGGTTGTCTGCTTCCTCAATTCCAACGAGCACGAGTAATCCATTTCCCATTGAACAACGAACAGCTCCTTCGATGGTTACGGATGCAGATGAAACACGCTGTATGAGTACACGCATCGTCTAGTATTCTTTTTGCAGTTCTTCACCATTCAGAATCTGCAGATAACGTTCGTATCTCGTCAGTGCAATTTTACTGTTCTCCACAGCTGCGATCACCGCACAACCCGGTTCTCTATCGTGCATGCAACCGTTGTATTTGCATTTGCCCATCAGGTCACGCATCTCCGGAAAAAAATGGGACAGCTCTTCACGTTCTATGTTCACAATTCCGAGTTCTTTGATTCCCGGCGTGTCAATGATCCAACCTCCATTCTTCAATTGAAACATTTCCGCGAATGTAGTCGTGTGCATTCCTTTACTGTGCGCTTTGGAAATAATACCGGTCTTTAGATTCAGATCAGGTTGCATCGCATTAATCAAAGTACTCTTGCCTACACCCGAGTGTCCCGAAATTAAATTGACTTTTCCTGCGAATTCCTTCTGCAATGCTTCCACATCTGCCTCATCATTTGAATTGATCAGCCAGCAAGTGTAACCCAGATTACGATACAAATCCATAAGCGCATGCACGTATTCTGTTTCCTCTTCGTCGAGTAAATCGCTCTTATTAAAAATAATTGATGCAGGAATTGAATACGCTTCAGCAGTGACTAAGAAACGGTCAATAAATCCTGTCGAAGTTCGGGGCTGAATCAACGTTGCCATTACCCACGCGCGATCAAGATTTGCTGCTAGAATATGTGTCTGCTTAGAAAGTTTCGTGCTTCGACGAATGATGTAGTTCTTCCGGTCGTGCAAAAATGAAATCACAGAATCATTATTCACATCCTTGTCCACATTCACATGATCGCCCACCGCAATCGGATTCGTGTTTTTGGTATTGGTACCATTCACCCGAAATGCTCCCTTCAGGCGCGCCTCAACCCGGGTTCCGTCTTCAAACGCAACCGTGTACCAACTTCCCGTAGAACGAATGACGATCCCTTTTTTCACACCGTAAAAGTAGTGAGTAAACCAGTATTTATTACCTTGCCCTACCCTACAACATGAAGCGCATTCACAAATGGTTCATTGGCGAATATCTCGCAAAGACAGAAGATGTCTTTGAACGCTCGCGTATTGAGCTGCTTTACTACTATTCGCTGAGCTTTATTCTTCTGGGTGGTCTGTTTTACGTCCAACTCATTGCCGAACACCTTACCTACCACGTTTATCTCATCTCTTTCGCATGTGTAGCGCTGGTCTCCATTCCGTTTATTCTGAAATACGCTGAAAGTATTCGGCTTGCATCGTGGTGGTACGTTACACAACAATTCATTGTTGCTGGCGGTAGTGTTTATCTGCAGGGTGGAGCGATGAATGCCATGAGTGCCTATTGGACGGTGTTGTTTATTCTCTGCGTACTTTTTCTTTTTGGTGTGAAATGGGGTCTCATAATTACCATTGTCAATGGAATATTTTTAGGCGTGTTAGGAGTTTTTGTGATGGCTGAAGGCCAGGACGTAATACAGATGATTCCGGATGAGCCACGGTACACAACCATTCCGCTCCTGCTTAACATCTGTGTCGCTATTATGTTCGTTAAATTCCGCGGTGACGCCGGAAAACAGATTAGTCTGCAGAAGCTTGAACTCGAGGTGAAGAATAAGGAAGTAAAGGACAGTATTGCTTATGCCGAACGCATTCAGAAAGCAATTCTTCCTTCTCAGCGTACGGTGGAATACACATTGCCGGGATCGTACGTTGTGTATCTACCGAAAGATATTGTAAGCGGAGATTTCTACTGGGTGGAGAAGAAAAACAATCTCTCTTTCTTCGCCGTTGCCGATTGTACCGGACACGGTGTTCCCGGGGCAATGATGAGTGTAATTTGCAACAACGCACTCAATCGTGTACTCAACGAATTCAGACTTACACGTCCTTCCGAAATTCTCGACAAACTCAATCTTCTGGTTGAAGAAGCATTCTCCAAGAGCGGTGCCGACATCCGCGACGGAATGGACATTGCCTTGTGCTCCGTTGATTTCGATACGCGGATCGTAGAGTATTCAGGTGCGAACAATTCACTCTACTATTTCGCGGAAGGTGAAATCAAAGAAGTAAAATCAGATCGGCAGCCCATCGGACGATTTGAATCGAAAGTGCCATTCAAAAACCACACGCTGAAATTAAATCCGGGCGATACGGTTTATCTCTTCACCGATGGAATTGCTGATCAGTTCGGCGGACCACAAGGCAAGAAGTTCAAGTACAAACGTGTGAAGGATATTCTCCTTGCCAATGCGGGTACGAATGTGAATATTCAGAAGAATGCTCTGCTGGATGGATTCCGCACATGGAAAGGCAATCTGGAACAAGTAGACGACGTTTGCCTGATGGGCGTACGACTTTAGACAACACGGGTACGTCATCGCGAGGAGGCACGATGAAGCGATCCCCCGAGGCGGAAACGTGGCGTCACAAATCAAGAGCGTTCAATTGAGCGGTGTTGGCACCAAAACGGTTAGCTTCTTTCCTCGATCAACTTTTGTGTCACTCTATACTCGTCACGCGGGATTGCTTCGCAGGCTCGCAATGACGGTACCGTTTTGCACGTTGTCGCACAGAAGCATGAACTTTTAACAAACGAATGCGTAATTTAGTCGCAATCAATTCGTTTTAACAACGTGTCTATCAGCGTCGATTATATCAGCAAAGTTTACGGTGTGCAACGCGCACTCGATAACGTTTCTTTCGAAGTGAAAGAGGGAGAAATTGTGGGCTTCCTTGGGCCAAACGGTGCAGGAAAATCTACAATGATGAAGATCCTCACCTGCTTCATTCCACCAACGGCTGGGAAAGCCATGGTGAACGGATACGACGTGATGGAACAATCCATTGAAGTTCGCAAGAGTGTTGGATATCTCCCGGAACACAATCCGTTGTATCTCGACATGTATGTGCGGGAATATCTGGAATTCATTGGCGGCTTGCACAAAATCGGGAACCTCAAAGGTCGCGTTGCCGAAATGATTGAAACTACCGGGCTCACGCTCGAACAGCATAAACAAATTGGTGCGCTTTCGAAAGGATACCGTCAGCGTGTTGGACTTGCACAGGCACTCATTCACGATCCGAAAGTTTTAATTCTTGATGAGCCAACCACCGGACTCGATCCGAATCAGCTTGCAGAAATACGTGAACTGATCAAACGTGTCGGAAAAGAAAAAACGGTGATGTTGTCCACACACATCATGCAGGAAGTTGAAATTCTGTGCGATCGTGTAATCATCATTGACCACGGACGGATTGTGACCGACGAGCAAACGGAAACCCTTCAGCAGGGCGATCAGAACCGCATTGTGATTCTCGTAGAGTTCGATAAAGAAATCAGCCGCGAGAAAATTATGTCGATTGCCCTCGTGGAAGGAGTTGATAATACCGGTGGTAATACCTGGCAAATCGTTACGAAGCCTGATGTAGATGCACGTCCGGAGATTTTCAAATTCGCTGTGTCAAACAACCTTTCCGTTTTGGGCATGCAACGTGAAGAAAGAAAACTGGAAGATGTTTTCAAGGCGATGACCAGGAAGAAATAGTCAGTGCGCAGTAATCAGTGCGCAGTGCTCAGTCCATGTGAAACTTTTCTGTTACATCAACTGCGAACTGCGAACTGAATTACTGCGCACTGGTGTTAACGTAATACGTTAACATGGTAGTAAGCCTTGTGCGTATTCATATCACCACATTCCGTTCTGTAAGTGATTCGAACTACATAAGTATCTTCCTGTACACGGTTACCATTGTAAGTTCCATCCCAGCCGTTTGTCATGCTGTCTGATTCAAACAGGAGCATTCCCCAACGATCAAAAATCTGCATCTTGAACTCGATGATACCCGTTCCGTAAGCGTAGAATACATCGTTGCGGTCATTTCCGTTTGGTGTGAACGTATTCGGAACATACATCGTACCTCCGCCAAGCTCACCATTCACTTCAATGGTATCTGTAAGACTGCAGTTCGATGAATTGATTACGTCAACGTAGTATACTCCGGCTTCAGTCACCGTGATGTATTGCGTTGTTGAACCATTGCTCCACATATAACTTGCTCCCGGATTTCCTGCATCGAGTAACACACCCTGATCAACATCGCACAACGACAACGAGCTTCCGAGTTCTACGGTTGCAAGGAATGTTACCTGCACAGTATCGGTTTCAGTACAGTTTCCGATAGCAACAGTTACCCAATACGTTCCCGCGCTGTCTGTAGAGAACGACGGGCCTGTAGATCCATCGGACCAGGTAATCGTTGCATTCGGATCATTCACGTTGAACACAATCGGGTTGCCCGGACAAACTGCAGTATCAGCTCCAAGATTCGGCTGCTGTACACTAAGCACCTGAACGTCGATTGAATCGCGGAATGAACAGCTACCTGATGTTACATCCACATAATACAATCCTGTTGTGCTAACCACAATGGTTTGCGAGGTTGCGCCTGTACTCCACAAATAAGTAGAGCCTGGATTTCCCGCATCAAGCAAAATTTGTGTGCCTGTACAAACAACCGTATCGCTTCCTATATCCGGTGCCGCGAAGAGCTGAATGTTCATCGTATCTGTAGCCGTGCAAACGCCGTTGTCGACAATTACCCAGTACTGCCCTGTGCTCTGAGCCGTGATCGTTGCTGACGTCGCTCCTGTACTCCACAAGTAGGTACAATTCGCAGTTGTTGCATCAAGTGTCATAGATACGGCTCCACAAACCGTCGTGTCGTTTCCGAGGAAGACTGTAGGCTCAGGTAAAACAGTAATCACGAGATAAACTGTGTCAGCAACATTACAGCTGTTCGAATCCACCGCAATCAGCATCACGTTATACGTTCCCGGAGGACCAAAGAAATGCGTTGGCGATGCGTTTGTGTCGATTGGCGAACCGTCATCGAAATCCCAGTAGTACTGGAAACCGTTGCTCGTGTTTGAGAATGTAATGGAAGTGTTTTCGCAAATCGTATCATTAGGTGCTGCAGATGCAACTGCATTCACACCTGCCGTCTGGAAGTCGATTTTCACAACGAACATATCCCAACCCGGTGCGTTGATATTGTCTTTGTACGCCCATGCCGGAGTTGGAGCACCGCCACCGCCGATACAAATTCCCTGATAGATTGCACCGCTTGGATCGAAACGACTTGTTCCTCCGTCAACGTGCCATCCATAATAGAATGATCCGAATGTAAGCTGAAGCGCATTCTTGCTCAACACAATGAAGTAAGCGCTGCCACCGCCACATGCAGCTTGCGTCGCATACAATGCGTTTGCAGTAACCGGATAAGTAGACTGAGAGTTAAATCCTGAACAGTAAATATTTTCACAGCTATCAACCATGAATGCTTCCGGTTCAAGATAACTCGCAGCTCCGCTACCGAATACAGTTCCGAACGTAAGACTGAACATGTATGGATCGAATTTCGCAACGAAATTAGCCGCGCCCGGATTACTATATACGCCGGCAGTCACAGGCATATTACCGGTACTCGTTCCGTAGACATAAGGATTGCCTGAGCCATCTACATCCATGAAATAACAGATTTCGTTCTGAGGAGTACCAAAGTATGTCGCACCCAAAAGTGTATTTCCTGCAAGGTTGAATCGCGCTACGAATCCATCACAAGTTCCTCCGTTGTATGTACCATCGTATGTGCCGGGAGTTGCCGGAAAATCGTTACTGGTGGTTACGCCCACGCAAACAACTTCTCCATTCGGTGCGACCCGTATACCGTATGCACCATCACCGGAACTTCCTCCAAGAAAAGTACTCCAACCTAATGTTGCACATGTAGGGTCCAAACGAAATACAACACCATCCCATGTGCCGCCCAGTGTTGCATCGTATGTTCCTGCTGATGTTGGAAAGTTTGAAGACTCGGAGAAACTGGATACGTAAGAGTTACCTGCCGCGTCGACAACAATTTCACCACGCATACCGTCGTGACCATTCATATTCCAGGGCATTCCCCAGCCACCACCATCGTTCGCGCTACCGCCAACGTAAGTAGAACCAATGAGTGCGGTTCCGGCTGCATTCACGTGTGTTACCACAATATCATCATCAGCACCGGAAGAACCGTTATGTGTTGCATCAAAACAACCTGCTGATGTAGGGTAGTTTGTAGAATTAGTCGCACCAAGCACATAAAGTTCGCCGTTGGCTACTGCAAAAAGTGAGTTCGGAATTTCACGTCCACTTCCGCCGAGGTATGTAGACCACAACAGATTCGATCCGTTTGGATCAAGCTTCGCAACAGCGATATCAACGTTACCACCGAATGCAGTTTGGAAGGAACCTGCTTGTGTAGGATATCCCGGATTAAAGCACTCACCACCCGTGTAGATATTCCCGGAAGGATCGTACGTTGCGCAGTGGCCATACGTTGTACAAGATGCAGGTGCTCCGGAGTAAGTTGCTGCAACCAACACCGGGTCGATTGTCAACTGATAATTCTGGTTGTATCCGTAAGGAAATTTGAATGAAACCGTTTTTCCGTCGGCTTCAATGAAATATTCGCATGGCACAGGAACTTTTACGTTGTTGATTTCCTGGTACGAGTAAGGAACTTGTTCGACCATATCACCTGTTGATAAGTGAATAATCAACGTGTTGTTCTGGATTTCAATTCCGTTTGTGTAATTGAATTCCATTTTGATCTGAGAAGCATTGGCACCAGGCAATACGATAAAGTCGTACTTGAACTGGTTGTTTACGCTGTATGCTGCAAGATTAATTCCACTGTAGAGTCCTGTATAGAATACTTCGTTGTAAGAAGCAACATACGATGACCAACGCTGCGGATTATTGCCAACGAAATAGTTCGTGTAGTAAGGACGTGGATTCAATGCAGACACAATCGGATTCGGATTGCATCCTGTGAAGTTCATTCTGAATGCGTGCAGATCAACAACACCTTCTTTGCGGGTATCGTGATTTCCTTCCTGGTGAGAAGCGTCGTGAATTGCCTCCAGCTGTGCCGGATCGTATTTCACATAGGTGAAACAGTTCTTCTCCATGAACAAAGATGTGCCGGAACCGACGCCGACTTTATACTTTACACGGGAAGGATATTGTGTGTGATTCTCTTCAAAGTCAATCGTTCCTCCCTGAGCGAACGACAGTACAGGTGCTATGCACAACGTGAAGAGTGAAGAAAGTAAAATGTTCTTCATACGCGGTTTGAATAAGTATTGGATCAATATCAAAGCGATGTTTGCCTAACCGCCCATTGTATTGATTCTCATAAATTTAGGTCAAAAATACATTTGTGCAACGGGTGGTGCAAACTATTTGGGGAGATTTCTAACGCGTCCAGCGGGTATGAGGAATGGGGAATGGGGAATAGGGGATATGGAAAGTGTTTCTTGCAAATTATACGGAAAAACCATGATTTCACTATAAGCGGATCACTAGGCGGACCCATGTAAACCATTTCAAAGCTACAGAGACAGCATTCACCCACACAGCTAAACCTCGATCCACCCCATCCCGTTTCCCTCATCCCTCATCCCTCATCCCTCATCCCCCATTCCCCATCCTGCATCCTGCATTCCGCATCCCCAAATTCCTTATTTTAGCGCCCGCTTAAAAAGGCACTTTCATTCTAAACACATCTAAAAATGCCCTATCTCTTCACTTCTGAATCGGTATCTGAGGGTCACCCGGATAAAGTAGCAGACCAGATTTCTGACGCGCTCATCGATCACTTTCTTGCGTATGATCCTTCTTCTAAAGTTGCTTGCGAAACACTCGTAACAACTGGACAAGTAGTTCTTGCCGGTGAAGTGAAATCAAAAGCATACCTCGACGTGCAGGAAATTGCGCGCGAAGTAATCCGCAAAATCGGTTACACGAAAGCGGAATACATGTTCGAAGCAAATTCATGCGGAGTGTTCTCTGCAATTCACGAACAATCTTCTGACATCAATCAGGGTGTTGAACGCAAGAAGCCCGAAGAACAAGGTGCAGGCGATCAGGGAATGATGTTCGGTTACGCAAACCGCGATACCGACAATTTCATGCCGCTTCCATTGGAACTTTCGCACTTGTTGCTGCAGGAACTTGCTGCAATTCGCCGCGAAGGAAAACAAATGAAATATCTCCGTCCTGATTCGAAGAGCCAGGTAACGATTGAATACAACGATTCCAACAAACCAGTTGCGATCAACACGATCGTAATTTCTACTCAGCACGATGATTTTGCTGCAGAGAAGAAAATGCAGGAAACAATTGAGAAAGACGTTCGCTCTATTCTCGTTCCGCGTGTGATGAAGAAATTACCGAAACGTGTTCAGGCATTGTTCGGAAAAGACATTAAGTATCACGTAAATCCTACAGGGAAATTTGTAATCGGCGGACCACACGGCGATACAGGATTGACTGGTCGTAAAATCATCGTTGATACGTACGGCGGAAAAGGTGCACACGGTGGTGGAGCATTCTCCGGAAAAGATCCTTCTAAAGTGGATCGTTCGGCTGCGTATGCAACACGTCATATTGCTAAGCATTTGGTTGCTGCAGGAGTTTGCGACGAAGCACTTGTTCAGGTCGCTTATGCAATCGGAGTTGCTCAACCAGTTGGACTTTACGTGAGCACGTATGGCACATCCAAGGTTGATATGACAGACGGTGAAATTGCTCAGGTAATTTCTAAGCTTCCTGCATTCGACATGCGTCCATATTTCATTGAGAAACGTTTCAAGCTGCGTACTCCTATTTACAGCGAGACTGCAGCATACGGACACATGGGCCGCGAGAGCAAAGTGGTTGAGAAGATTTTCAATAAGGGAAAACGCAACGAGAAGAAAGTGAAAGTGAAGTTGTTCCCTTGGGAAGAGTTGAATGCATTGAAGGATGTGAAGAAAGCATTTGGAGTCTAATTGCCAACCTTCGGCTACGCTCAGTCTAACAATAGACTTCATCAGATAAATTGAATAAAATAAACACCTGTCAGAAATGGCAGGTGTTTTTGTTTCCTGAAGTGAACGCAAAAGGATTTGCGACGTACAGCAGGAAATTCATCCCATTCTTTCACCTCTGTAACTTAAGTCACAGACTTCTGCGCACTGCCCATAGTACCTTGCGTACAAAATCAAAAACATGATCCGTGCATTCATAAGTATCGTGAGCTTCCTCGCATTCGCTGGTATAGCTATAGCACAGAATAATTTCAACTACACCATTTCACTTGCGCCTACCTCAGTGGCAGGTCTGCCCGGGTTGCAAGCATATGCTCATGCACAACACAACGGGATGTGGCTGGTACTTGGTGGCCGAAGGGATGGCTTGCATGCGCGGCAACCATTCAATGCATTCCCGCAATCGCAGAACAATACCAATATCTATGTGATTGATATCCATAACAACCAGTTCTGGTCTGGCAGCGTTAATTCACTTCCGGTCAACATTGCCGAACAACTTCAGTCAACCAACATGAATTTTTGCCAGGTGGAAGACACGTT
Source organism: Flavobacteriales bacterium (assembly GCA_040377305.1). GTDB lineage: Bacteria > Bacteroidota > Bacteroidia > Palsa-965 > Palsa-965. Next base: position 42,760 of record JBEIPA010000025.1, read on the forward strand.
GTATGTCATCGGCGGTTATGCTTACGCACCATCCGTTGCAGATCACATCACGTTTCCGCATCTCACAACCATTGATGTTCCAGGATTAATGAATGCGATTATTAACGGAAGTCCGATCAATACATACTTCAAGCAAATCACCGACTCTGCTTTTGCAGTTACAGGTGGGTATCTCAAGGCGCTCCACGAAACGTTTTACCTCGTAGGCGGACAACGTTTCGACGGTCGATACAATCCCATGGGAAATCCTACCTACACGCAAACCTATACCAATCAGATCAGGAAATTTAAGATTGACAATTCAGGTGCACAATTAAGTTTCTCCGGATATCAGACGATGACTGATCCCGTTCATCTTCATCGTCGCGACTACAATTTGTTGCCGCAAATATTTCCTGATGGTCAACAAGGATTCACCATTTCCTCAGGTGTATTCCAGATCAACGCTGATCTTCCGTTCCTCTACCCTGTCGACATCACACCAGCCGGATACATTCCGCAAACCGGATTCAACCAATACCTGAGCAATTACCATTCTGCCTATGCGTGCCTGTACGACAGTTCTTCGAACGAAATGCATTCCTTGTTCTTTGGAGGAATGAGCCAATACTACTATTCCGGCAACACGTTGATACAGGACAATCAGGTGCCGTTTGTAAAAACAATCAGCAGACTCACCCGGGACAGTGCAGGGAATCTGAATGAATATGTTGAACCATTGCAGATGCCATCGCTTCAGGGCGCAAGTGCTGAATTCTTTTGCAATCCACTGCTGCCACAATACGAGAACGAGATCATTCAACTCAGCTCCATCACACAAGATTCTATACTCATCGGACATATTTATGGTGGCATACATAGTCCCATGCTGAATCCGTTTACGTCCAATCAGACTTCAGTTACCAGCGCAGACACAACCATTTATGAAGTGTGGCTGATCCGCAATTCCACAACAACCGTAGAAAACAATGCAGTTGACGGCAGGAATCCCTACGACATTACTGTGTTTCCGAATCCCGCAAAAGAAAAACTGCAGGTGAATTTCACGCTCACCAAACCAACAGCAGTTAGTTATTTTGTTACGAATGCTGCAGGACAGATTATCAAAGAAGAAATTCTCGGAGACAAACTAAACGGTGAGCAGAACATCCGGATCAACCTGAATAATACAGGAGCACAATCGCTTATGGTCACATTTGTTTTCGATAACAAATACTACGTTAGCAAACCAGTTGTACTCGAAAACTAAACCGTTCTAAGTTCTGAGTTCAAGGTTCTGAGTTTTGAACCCGCGAATTATAATTCATCACCTGCCAGCAATGGCAGGTGTTTTTGTTTGACCTGATTGCTACCTTAGAACATTGAACTTAGAACTCATATAAGTGAAAAGAAAAATCGCTGAGCTTGTTCTGTTGAATGTGGGACTCGCTGCAGTGTATTTCTATTTTTTCAGTCAACTGAATCTTCCTGTCGATAGCGAATACATGTACAGCACGCCTGATGCGCAATCGTATGAGGCCGTTGCGCTCTGGTGGTATGGGATTCCTACTCAAGCAACAAGTATTCGGCCCTTGCTTTATCCAATGATCAATGTCATTGGATGGACAATTGCAGGCTTCAAAGGCGTATGGTCTCTGCAGATTCTCTTCTGGATAGGAGCCGGCAATTTTCTGTTTCTCGCTGTCAGAAACTATTCACGGAATACTTTCGTTTCATTTATCGCTGCGACCGTTTATGCACTGAACTTGTCGCTGGTTGCGGCTACATTGCACGCACTAACCGAGGTTACGACCGCCTTCTTGCTTTCGATTCTAATCTGGCTCGCAAGCAAACACCCGGGAAAATTCACAGACACAAAATTTCACGCGAAGATTTTATTCGTAGTGGCATTGCTCGTTGTAACCAAGCCTCTCTTCTATCCCTTGTTTCTGATTGAGCTTTGTATTGCGCTGGTCATTTTTATCCGGAAAAAAGTCAATATCACCCAAATAGGTTTTTTGCTTCTGGCTTCTTTACCGGTAATGCTTCAACTCTCATTCATGAAGTATAAGCACGATGAATTCACGATCTCAAAAATCAGCGACATTACCTATCATCAATATTTAGTCACTGATACTTACGCTGAACTTATCGGGGGCAAGAGAAATGAAGTCGATGATTTTGTTTTTAGCTGGACTCCGCATGAAGTTGATTCATTCACGAAAGAACACAGAATGGAAATCTTCCTGATGTTCGCGAAAAACATTGGAAAGAATCTCGTCACTGGCAGTCCTTTTCTCACGAAGCCGATAATGCGCGAAAACAAAGAATGGTCGCCATACACACGAAGTTACAACTGGGTTGCGCGGAACTGGCACAACTTGTTTCTCTGGCTCGTTCCTGCTTTTGTATTGCTTTATATGCGACGAAGACAGAATCACTGGATGCTTCCCTTACTCGCTTCCTTCGTGCTTACCTGGTACATTTTCGTGACCAGTGGCATCAGTGGCTGGCAAGGCGACAGACTAATCCTGTGCGCATTACCGCTTTGGATTTTCTGCTATACCACCTTGCTCGCATTTCAGCTTTCTGTGCTCAGGAACATGTTCATTCTGCTCCAAAGAAGATTCTTTCGTAAATTGCCCTAACACTCCGAAGGAGTCCTTCGGACCAAATCCACCCCCTATGTTCGACAATCTTCTTGACCTCGTAAAACAAAATGCAGGAAATGCAATTGTAAATAATCCTGCAATTCCGAATCAGCACAACGATGATGCGATCAATACCGCAAGCAATTCCATATTGAATTCGCTTACGCAGCAAGCATCCGGTGGAAACATGAATCAGATCATGAACATGTTTCAGCAAGGTGCAACGCAGAATAATCCGGTTGTGAATTCGGTGACGAACAACGTAAGCGGAGATCTGGCGAAGAAATTCAATCTCGATAATAACGCAGCGAACGGAATTGCCGCACAATTGATTCCACAGGTACTGAATCAGCTCGTGAGCAAAACGAACGATCCGAAAGACAATTCGTTTGACCTGAATAGTGTGATGGGTGCGCTGGGTGGAAACGCTGGTGGCATTGGGAATATGTTGGGGAGTTTTCTGAAATAATTTTTGTTGATGGATCGGCACAAATATCATGTCCTACTTTTCTTTTTGTCAATCCCATTTCCCTTTATGCTTTTCAAGGGTTGGTGGAGCGGAGTTTTTGACGGATGGGGTTCTCAAGGATATTCTTACCTGGGATTATTTGCTGCCTTGGCGGAAGTCTATTTCTCCAGACGCAAACTGGTTGTAGCCGGTTTGTTCGGAATGGGTGTGTTTGTTGTCGGAATATTATTTCGGATTATGCATTGGCCGGGAGCGGCACTTTTCATTTTGTTTGGCATCACTTCCTTCATGATTATTCCATTGTGGAGTGCACTACAGGCGCGAGAACAGAAAATGCTTCGGATCATCATTTCTGTTTGGATATTGATTTATGGAACTGGAGTTTTATTTCTAATTTTTCATTGGCCTGGTGGCGGATTGCTTATCATATTATCGATGCTAGCGCTTCCTGTTGTAACAATCGCATTAGGCAATTCATTGTGGCAAGCTAAGCAAAAGCAAAATGAGCGTAACATTTGAAGATTTTTCAAAACTCGACATCCGCGCCGGAACCATCGTCACAGTTGATGATTTTCCGGAAGCGAAAAAGCCTGCGTATAAACTCACGATTGATTTTGGAGAACTTGGCACAAAACGTTCTTCAGCGCAAATAACTACTTTGTACTCGAAAGAAGATTTGCTGAACAAGCAGATTGTTGCTGTTGTGAACTTTCCACCAAAGCAGATTGGTCCGTTTGTATCGGAGTGTTTGGTGTTGGGAGTTTATAGTAAAGATGGCGTAGTGTTGCTGAGAACGGAAAGAGTTGTTGGAAATGGAGAACCAGTTGGATGATGAGACTATTGAATAATAAGATCGTTTTGCTTAAGCAGTTTGCGGGAATAATAATAATTACAGCTATTTGCTTGTTCATGGTTTCTTGCCCGGCTGAGCTTTCTAATGGGGAAGAACTCGCTGATCTTCAAATATGCTTGCCGGTTGCTGCGGAAGTTGCAGGAGAAGTTGGAGGTAGCCATGTGGATATACTTTTTGTTCATGACACCAATTATCTAACAAGCAGGGTTAGCCACTTTATTGAGATGAATGTTGATGAATCCCAGTTTCTAAGGGATAGTATCTTTACCAAGGAGGAAATAGCTGCTTATTGTGCATCGCAACTCTATTCCAGATTAGATTCATCCATATTAGAAAAACATTCCGCAATCAATATTGTTTTTGACAACGACCGAGGCTTCATTTTTGACTATCCTTATTACTACACATACGACGAATTAGCAACAGCTTGGAAGGCGTTTGGGTACGTTGATGCGTATCTGCATGCCATCCAAAAAGGAGATTCTGCCCTCTTAAAAAGTAGCATTGACACATCATTCTTTAGCCTTAACGTTCGGGAACTAAATAGTTCACTTTCTAAACGACTAAGAACTGAACCCTACACAACTTCACATTTTTACGAACGATATCATTATACTAACAAGGACAGTACCAGACAATTTGAATGTTATGCAATCAATACAAATATTGATTTCGATACATCAAAGAGCGTTAGCTTTTCTTTCATGATCCCGATGGATAGTGGAAATCGAATAATCAATTATCGTCTACCAATCGAAGATTATCAAATCAATGAATGATTCTTATATGACGAACGAAGATTTCTCACAGCAAATACCGCCGGATCAATACATCGCGGAAAACAATTTCCCTCCCAAACCAGTCATTCCTGAATCCCCTTTCCTCACGTCCTCCTTCATCAGTCTGGTGTTGTTTGTGGTGGCGTATGTTTACTTCTTCGATCAGACGATTGCGCAGGTTGCCGTGCTGGTGCTTGTATTGTTCATTCATGAGATGGGACATTTTCTCGCGATGAAATACTTTGGTTACTCCGAATTGAAGATGTTCTTCATTCCTTTTCTCGGAGCGATGGTTACCGGAGACAAGGAGGAAATTTCTCAGAAGCAGCGTGCGATCATTTTGCTCGCAGGTCCGGTTCCCGGGATTATCATTGGCGCCGTGTTATATTATGTAGGCAATGCAGTCAACAATCACGAATTGCTGATGGCTGCAGGGATGTTTGTTTTTCTGAATGCGATTAATCTACTGCCGTTGAATCCACTCGATGGTGGACGACTTGTAGAAACACTTTTCTTTCACAACCAGGAAACACTGAAGAATATCTTCATTGGTATTTCAGCTGCTGCGATGGTGTTCATTGCTATCAAATTTGAAATGTACACCCTGCTCATTCTTCCGTTTGCATTGCTGATGCGAATCAATCAAAACCGCTCCATCAAAGAACTCAAACAAACCCTTGCATCGCAGGGACTTGATTACAACAAGCCGTTCAGTCAGCTTACCGATCGCGAGTACTGGCTCATTCGGGAAACGGTAGTCGATCGCGTTGCATCATTCAGAACTGTCAATGGAAAAGACTACAGTGTTTCTCCCCGCGAAAAGCAGATTGCAGACCAGATGAAAGGTTTGGCTGAACGAAAAGTGATCGGCGATCTCGGAGTTGGTGGAATTGTTCTTTTCACGCTGATGTGGCTGATCTTTCTTGCAGTGCCGGTAATTGTTTTTGCCATTGCGCTCTACAGCCGTGCACGCTGAGCAATCAAAACTTAGCGTAACTTGTAATGTCTAATAGAAAAATCTGATATGTCACAAAGTCCATTAGCCCTTGCATTTCTTTCTGTGTATTCCCCTGGTATTCCGCATGGGAATAAGCAAATCATTTTCAGCGGTATGTTTAATACCATGGTCTATGATAAGATCGTTGATGAAATCGGTTACGGATTATTTCATGATGGTTTCTTCATGTTATTCTCAGATGAAAACGATAACTGCAACACGTGCCTGCAACTTTGGGAATTCGTATTACCCAAAGACGGAGCAACGAGAAAAGTTATCGGAAGAAATGCCTATGGCGCTTTGCTGGTGATAGAAAATGCGGATCAAGGCGGTACAGCCGCTGCGGTTGGCATTCTTGATCCGCTTACCGTTAGCTACTGGAAAGACGAGCATTGTCTATTCACGAACCTACTCGGACATTGGTTACCTGAAAGAAAAGTTCTTCCTTCGTTCACAGACAATTCGGTGTACCATGCCATGAGAACGGCTGCTGGAATTTCGCTGGCACCTGATGAAATGCTCGCCATAAAAGTTCCTATTACGCTGGGAGGTAAAATGGATCCCGCAAATTTTCAGATTGAAAACATTCAGGCGTATTACACGACAACAGCATCCATATACAATCAAATTCAAGCTAAATAAAACCCATGGACACATTACACTTCTCAATAACCATTAACGCCCCTGCAGAAAAAGTCTGGAAAACATTATGGACAGATGAGACCTACCGCCAATGGACGAGTGTTTTCATGGAAGGTTCGTATGCACTTTCGAGCTGGCAGCAAGGCGCGCGTGTTCACTTCATGGCACCGGGCGGAGAAGGAATGTTCAGTGAAATTGTGAAGAAGGTTCCCAACGAACAAATGTCTTTTCGTCATCTAGGTTCCATGAAAGGCGGCAAAGAACAACCTCCTACCGAAGAAACAAAACTCTGGGAAGGTGCGCGTGAGGAATATACACTGAAGCAAAATGGTGCATCAACAGAGGTCAGCGTTCTGGTCGACAGTGTGGATGAACACAAAAGTCACTTCGAGGAAAAATTTCCGGATGCTTTAGCTCGTCTGAAACAGATTTCGGAATCGTGATAAACAATTTCAGTAGCGAAATCAGCAGACTTGTCTATCGTCCTGCAGGCGAAAGCGATGAGATAGTTACAAAAATATAATAAGATCTTACAAATGAAATTTTTGCTTCGCGCGTCGCTTGCACTGTGTGTACTTCTCCAATTCTTCTACGGTTGTAAGCGTTTCGACGAAATCGACAAAAATGATCTGAAGATTGCAGATACAGTAACAGTAAACAAGGTTGGGTACCATGAAGTGTTCGAAGGAACCCGAATCTTCATTGACGTTCCTGAAGGTTTTACCTATGTGAAGTCCATTTTGCGATTTCAGAAAGACACCAATATTTACATCCAGGCATTGGAGAATCCCACATTAAGTTTTAAAGATGTGAAGGAACCTATGTTGGCGCAAATTGATGAGTTGAATACTAAAGGGTTGAAATCATATTACAAGAAAGAATTTATTCTGCAGGAGTTTGAGGCATGCTTGTTATATGGACCTGATAATCTTAATCCAGGCTGTGATGAAATGGTTCTGTTCTTTGGCGACGATGAGTCAAGCGTTCTATTATCTGCACGATTTCCATCAGACAGTATTCGCATTGCCGGGGAAATTAGAAACGCTCTTCTCACGGCCTACCTTGACAAAGATTACACACCTGATCTTACAGCTTTGATGCCCTATGAAATTAACCTCACAGGAACGGACTTTAAGTTCCACAGCGCCACCTCAATTGTAGCAAATTATACCGTAAACGGAGAAGGCAACCCGAATGACCCAACGGTTGACCTATTTAGTATTATATCCATGTCTGCGATGAATGACCACAATACGCGAATTGCGTATGCACAGTCCATGATTCCCCGATATAAAGCCAACGGAATTATCATTCCGAAGTTTGACGAACAGGACATTCTGATCAACAATGTTCCAGCCTATGAGATTAGCTTTAAGGGAGCATACAATGGTAAAGCCATGCAGTGTTACCAAATTGTTCTCGGTAACAATCAGCAAACTTTGCTCTTTGTTGGCCAGGTAGGAGTAGACAAAGTTGAGTTGTACGAACAAATCATCCAGATTTCTCAAACACTTCGTTTGAAATAGCTATGTCATCATGTGGCATTAAGTACCAAATAAAATAATTCAACGGAGTAGTTGTTTTCAATGAGAAGAATATCATAATAGAAGACAAGTGAGCGTACCCGACGATTTCAAACACATTATAGAAGCATTAGATGAATACGCGTTAGTGCAAACCGATCGCGGCTATATGCTTTTTCACGTGAAGTCGCAATCGCATGTGATCATCGAAGAGAATAGTGGCGAACTGTTTGATCTCATGCTTCAACGCAATGTGAAAGTTGCCGAAAGCTCGGAAGAGTTGATTGATCACAACTTCGTTCATTATGCGATGATTGAAGACCGGGTTGCTGGTGGTTTACGAAGAGTTCGTGTCGATGACTGTGCGCATTACGTGTTTTCAAAAGTCGATCTGAGTGAAGTAGGCAATAAAGTAACTGGTAAGCTCCGATCCAGAGCACGTGGCATCAGTACCGCTGAACGCATACTTTTTATCATTGAGAATCTGGTCGTAAATCCCGAAAAGGATTTCAGAATTGATCTTCGGTTAACAGACCGCGATGTGTATATAAAGCCACGCGGATTCAATACCTTAACACTTGCGAAGGTTGCTGAGTTATTCAATTCGCAAAGCATAGAACAGCTAAATGAATCCAGAAAAGTGTATTTATCCACGGATGATCTGCAACACCTTCCTGCCACTGAAATTGCAAGAACTTTAAAGTCGGACGACTTCATTGCGGTCGTCATCAACGATGCTATTCGGTTTACGATGAAATAATTAAGAATGAAGACGATATTTGAACAATGCCAGAAACTAAATCCATCATACCCTACTACAAAGAGATCAACGACTTTCTGGAGTCCATTCCATCGGATTTCAGAACGACGAATCCGGATTTTTTCTGTCTGCGATTAAAAGCGAATGAAGAATCGATCAGCAATTACAAACCGCCTTTCCGGAAAGATTTTTATTTCATAGCATTAGTTTCGAATGCCGGTTCAACTAAAATCACATACGATAATACCGATGTTACGAAACTAAATTCATTCCTGGTGTTTCAGTCGCCCGGTCTGCTTTACAGTTTCAATCGCGACAATTCGGCAAGCGGATACCTACTCTACTTCAAGAAGGAATGTCTCTCCTTTTTCAAACCCGATTTTGAAAAGGAGTTTCCCTTTTTCAACATTCTGCACACCAATTTCTTTAAGCTGAATGAATCGAAGTTTCGCGAGTTCGCACCGCATTTTGAAGATGTGTTTAAGGCATACGAGAATTCAAGCGACACTCAGCACAAAGTTGCTTCCATCAAACTACTTGCATTGCTCTACCAGCTGAAAGAATTTACCAACGCATTTAAACAGTGGGAAGAAGGTTTCACCAGTCCGCAACATATTCTTTATCAAAAGTTCATTCAACTCGTGAATAACTTTTACATTGAAAAGCGGACGATTGAAGAGTACGCCGAGATGTTGAATGTAACACCGAATCACCTTTCCCAATCCGTCAAGTCAGCTTCCGACAAAAATGCATTGAGCTATATCAACGAGCGACTATTGGCAGAAGCAAAATCGCTTATACAATTCACGGACTTTGATATTGCAGAGATTGCACACCAGCTGAATTTCTCCGATCCCGCTAATTTTGGAAAGTTTTTTAAGAAGCACACCGATCAGACACCGCTTGAATTCAGGAAGTCTAAAAAACACTGAAGGACAACTCCAGTTACCTTTTCCTGCCGGGTTCCGACACTATCTACCATCACAACCAACTTTTCGACCATTCCCGGGTTACCGTTCCTGCTCACCTTTGTATCGTTCAGTATTCATAACTAAAACGATAACAAGATGAAAATAGCAGTATTCGGAACAGGAAATGTCGGAGACACCATCGGTTCAAAATTAATTGAGTTGGGACACACGGTAGTGATGGGCTCCAGAACAGCAGATAACGAAAAGGCGAAAGCTTTCGTTGCAAAACACAATGGTAAGGCTACAGCCGGAACATTTGCAGACGCAGCAGCATTCGGTGAAATGATTTTCAATTGCACCGCAGGTGTTGGTTCTGTTGAAGCCTTGAAATTGGCCGGAGAGAAAAACCTGAATGGCAAAGTGCTCGTTGATATTGCTAATCCGCTCGATTTCTCTAAAGGCATGCCACCAACACTTGCTGTTGTAAATACCAATTCACTCGGAGAAGAAATTCAGGCGACATTCCCGCAGCTCAAAGTTGTGAAAGCGCTCAACACGATGTGGTGCGGACTGATGGTTAATCCGATGATGATCAACGGCGGAGACCACCACACTTTTGTAAGCGGAAATGATGCAGATGCGAAAGAGCAAGTGAAGAAGATTCTTCGTTCATTCGGTTGGGCAGAAAATAATATTCTTGATCTGGGCGACATCACCAAAGCAAGAGGAACTGAGATGTATCTCCCACTCTGGCTGAGCATTTATGGTGCAACTAACAACGGCGCCTTCAATGTGAAACTGGTGAGCTAATGAACCGCGGGCTCTCAAGTCACTGAGCCATCATTGCGTCTGTGTGGTATTCCGGAAACGGAGTACTGCACAGCATTTTGGTCTCTTGCAGCATGAAGGTGGTTACCTGTCAATCTGTTTCCGGTAACTTCTCTTTCCTTTTTTCCGGAGTGACCAATCGTACCGATAAATATAGTTGCACGGATGCCGGTTTCATCTTGCGAGTAATGTACACCGTGTTGCCCGATGCGTCCTTGTAAACTGCATCTTCACGCACCGGTGAATTTCCAGCTTGTGCAATCCGGAATCCTACATGCGTTTGACCCCTTCGACCTAATGAATAGTCAAAACCGATTACTGCAGAAGCCTGAAGCGGACTCGATTTGTATCGGGACATCAAAGAATCGTTGCTGTAAAAATATGTTTGATTAAAATTCTTTTCGCCCATATCCACCACTCTGCGTACCGGCAAAAACACATTCATACCGACAACCAAACAAGCCCTCTCTCCTACCGATAATCGCGCGCAAACATCTGTAGTAATTCCCCGCTGAATATGTTCTACAAATACTTTGTCATCGAAAAAGTGACGGTAGTAGTTGGATTCCACTCCCATTGTGATCTGTAGTCCGACTTTTGAATCGGGAACCGGAATGTAACCCACGCTAAGCGAAAAACTCTTACCCTTAAATGAACTTCCTTCGGATGCAATTCCCGGAAACAACATTCCACCACGCCCGGTGAGATACCACTGACCTGGAATTTTTCCGTGCGCATTTGATGCGAGGAACATTACAGTAATCAAGATTAAAATACGGAAGGGAATCATCTACGATAAGACGAGAAATTGTTGACAGGTTGCCGCGCAGTAATCAATTTCCCGGCGGAATGGAGGCCGGTTTCTTACCCGGGAAACGTTCACACGGATTTTTCTGCTTCCTGAACCAGGTTCTTAATTGTTCTATGGTGTTCATCATGTAAACCTGATCTACGCCTTCTCCCAGAAATCCCGCACCGTTGCGCGTCGCAAAAACAAGATCACTAATGCGCATTTCCGATACTGACATGGTCCACGCAGCATAGCAAACTTTTCCCTTCTTGCCTTGCTGTGCCTGATTATTGTAATCCTCCAGCCACGCATTAAGCAAGACCAGGTAATCAAAATCCTTCAGCACTTTTGCTTGCAGTCCCGGAACATTATGATGCCAACTCTTGATCATATCTTCATTGCAAAGTATGAAACTGCGATAGTGATTGTGATAAACAGTGCGACGCGGTCCTGGAAAGCGCACTTTTTCATCGTTACACATCAGGACAGCTGCAATATGACGCTTGCGCAACATTGCCTGTTCCATGGTTAGCTCATTTCCTTTCAGATCGTGAACTTTCCACATCTTCGATTTACGTTCATCCGGGAAGAAAGAAATGATCAATGAACTATCCATAAGTATTACCTGCACCAACTGATTGTGCGTGCTATCGCCAATAAATGCACCCATCGATGCCCAGTAACAAGGCCAGCCTTCACGAATCCGTTGACGGTCACCGCTAAGGAGGTGGTTTACAATAGGTGAATTATTCTTCCTTCCGAATTTCAGAAGTTCCTCAACGTACATTTCTTCATGAAATCTATCTGAAACAGATGTACGCAACAAACGTTTCTGCTCGAGACAAGAATCAAGTTCATTTGAACTGGTCCAGAAATAAAAAGTGTTTGTCACTGGCAGATTGTTATTCACGATCTGCGGTCTGAGCCAATAACGAAGAATGGAATCAGTTGCACTTCCCTGTGCAAAAACAGTTGCAGAAAAAACAAAGAAGATCAGAATGACAAGTCCTTTCTTCTTCATCGTTCCTATTTTTTCCGGAACACAATTGCGATCGGAACTCCCGTGAAATTAAAATTCGCGCGGATTTGATTCTCGAGGAAACGCTTGTACGAGTCCTTCACGTATTGCGGGTGATTCACGAAGAATGCGAATACCGGCGTTTTAGTTGGAAGTTGAGTAACGTATTTGATCTTGATGTAAGACGACTTCACCGAAGGATGCGGATGACTCTCGATCATCGGCAACAAAAGATCGTTGAGCTTGTTTGTTGGAACGCGCTGCTTGCGACTCTGGTAAACTTCCATTGCAGTCTCAATTCCCTTCAGAACACGCTGCTTGGTGACTGCGGAAGTAAACACAATCGGAACGTCGTTGAAAGGTTTCATCTTCTCGTGAATGTCCTCTTCGAATTTCTTAACGGTCTTCGTGTCTTTCTCCACGAGATCCCATTTGTTCACGAGCAACACAATGCCTTTACTGTTTTTTTGTGCAAGACCAACGATGTTCATATCCTGGCCTTCGAATCCAATAGTTGCATCCACAACAAGCACCACCACATCACAATCCTCAATTGCTTTGATTGTGCGCATCACCGAATAGAACTCAAGATCTTCATGCACTTTCGATTTCTTGCGAAGTCCGGCCGTATCGATCAGAATTACATCGTGTCCAAAAGCTTTGTAATGCGTGTTGATTGCATCGCGCGTTGTTCCCGCGATCTCAGTCACAATATGTTTCTCTTCTCCGAGAAGGGCGTTCACAAGTGAAGACTTCCCTGCATTCGGACGTCCAACAATTGCTATGCGTGGTATTTCTAACTCCTGTTCAACTTCATCAGGACCCAAATGCTTCACAACTTCATCGAGTAACTCGCCGGTTCCTGATCCATTGTTTGAGGAAATCGCAATCGGATCTCCAAGACCCAGCGCGTAAAATTCTCCAACGAGATCCTGACGCACTGCACTGTCGACTTTGTTCACGACAAGAATTGTTTTTTTCTTGCTGCGACGAACAAGATCAGCCACTTCTTCATCGAGCGGAGTAATTCCTTCTGATACATCCACAAGGAACATTAACATGGAAGCTTCAGTTAATGCAATCTTCACCTGGCGACGAATTTCTTCTTCGAAAATATCATCTGATCCTTCCACGTAACCGCCTGTGTCTACAACGGAAAACTTACGTCCGTTCCATTCACAGAAACCGTAATGACGGTCGCGTGTAACACCGGCAATTTCGTCAACAATTGCCTCACGGGTTTCCGTTAAACGATTGAAAAGTGTTGATTTCCCGACATTTGGGCGACCGATGATTGCGATGAGATTTGACATAAGTCTGCAAAGATAGGCAAACATCCGCCTCTGAGGAGGCAGTCACCCAGTAGCACTATTGCTAGTCGATCAAGTGTTGCAAAAGCCTGTTAAGCTAGCGCCATACCGCTTTTTGCTCCAAAGTAGGCCTTCGTACGGGGGCAAGCGCCGCAGGAAACCAAATGTATTTCGTTGCTACAGCGCGATGAACTTGCTGCGTCGAACAATTCCGGCCTGTTCAACAGTAATGGCATAGTGTCCGCCGTCCAAATCAGGTAGCAGTACGCGCGTCGTGCTTCCCGTAGGTTCAATGGCTTCAGTCCATACCATTTGCCCAAGTGAATTGTAAATGCGCAGTTGAATCAGTCCTGAACTCAGCGAATGAATTTCTGCCTGACTTTGTGCTTCTGCCGGATTCGGAAAAACGTGAACACCACTTTCCGAATCGGTATTTGCCGGTTGAATTCCCACTGGCATCTCGAAGTCGACCTTCAACACGTACATATCCCAACTTGGAGTGTTCAAACTATCTGCGTAAGCCCACGATGGAGTTGGTGCATTCCCGCTTCCAATACAAATTCCCAGATAAAGTACACCACTCGGACTATATCTGCTTGTTCCTCCATCAACGTGCCATCCGTAATAGAACGAACCGTAGAGAAGCTGAGTTGCATTCGTGCCCAATACAAGAAAATAACAACTACCACCGCCACATGAAGCCTGTGTAGAATACAATGCGTTTGCACTTACAGGATAGTTCACTTGTGAATTGAATCCGGAACAATAGATATTTCCATTGGCGTCAACCATAAATGCTTCCGGGTCGAGAAAAGAAGCTGGGCCGGCACCGAACACCGTTGAAAACTGCAGCGACACTAGTGCAGGATCGAACTTAGAAATGAAATTGCCCGCACCTGGATTACTGTAGACACCCGATGTAACCGGCATTGCACCTGTACTTGTTCCAAACACGTATGGATTTCCTCCTGCATCTATGTCCATGAAGTAGCAGATTTCATGAGCTACGGATCCAAAATAAGTTGCAGCTAGCAATGTACTTCCGGTTGCATCGAAGCTCGCGATAAATCCATCCGATGTTCCACCACTGAATGTGCCACTGTACGTGCCTGCTGTTGCCGGGAAATCGCTGCTACAAGTTACTCCTGCACAAAATACTTCTCCTGCCGCGTTCAACCGTAAAGCGTAGGCTCCATCTGCTGCACTACCGCCAATAAATGTACTCCATCCCAGATTGGAACAAGTTGGATCGAGTCGGAAAACAACACCATCCCATGTTCCTCCCAATGTGGTATCATGGGCTGTAGGTGTGGTAGGAAAACCAGCGGATTCAGTGAAGCTTGCTACCCACGCATTTCCGACTGCGTCCACAATAATTTCTCCGCGCATTCCATCATGACCGTTCATGTTCCAGGGCATACCCCATCCTCCACCATCGTTCCCGCTTCCGCCGATATAAGTTGAGCCAATAAGTGCGGTTCCACTGCCATTGATATGTGTAACCACGATATCATCATCAGTGCCTGAAGTACCATTGTGTGTTGCATCAAAACAACCCACCGTTGTTGGATAGTTAGGTGAATTACTTGCACCGAGCACATACAGTTCTCCACCTGTAACAGCGAACAGACTGTTCGGGACTTCGCGTCCTGTGCCACCAATGTAAGTTGACCAATACAGACTCGATCCATTCGGATTCAGACACGACACTGCGATATCTACATTACCTGCAAAGTTTACCTGGAACGATCCGCTTTGTGTTGGGTAACCAGGATTGAAACATTCGCCTGCGGTATAAATGTTGTCCCATGGATCATACGTTGCGCAGTGACCATACGTTGTTGTTGCCGCAGGTGCACCCGAATACGTTGCAGCCACTACAACCGGATCTATCGTTAAGGGATAATTCTCGTTGTATCCGTCAGGGAAATAAAATGAAACAGTATGCCCGTCGGTCGCGATCCTATATTCACAGCTCACCGGATATTTTACATTGTTGATTTCCTGATAGGAATAAGGAATCTGTTCAACAATGTCGCCGGTTGAAAGATGAATAACCAATGAGTTATTCTGCAGTTCAATACCATCGGTTCCTGAAAAATTCATTTTGATCACAGCTGGATCGGCTCCCGGCGCAACGATTAAATCATATTTGAATCTGTCGTTTGTGCTGTACGCAGAAAGATTAATTCCAGTGTACAAGCCTGTGTAATTTACCTGCTCGTACGACGCAACTTCGGATGCCCATTTCGTTGGATCATTTCCGATAAAGTAGTTCGTGTAGTATGAGCGTGGACGTACTGCAGATGTAACAACTGCAGGGTTAGCTCCCTGAAATGTCATGCGGAATGCATGCAGATCAACAACCCCGTCTTTACGTGTGTCGTTATTTCCCTCCTGATGCGAATTTTCGTGAATCAAATCGAGTTGCGCCGGATTGTACTTCACGTAGGTAAAGCAATTGCGTTCCATAAAAAGCGTAGTACCCGATCCGATTCCAACTTTGTATTTTACTTGTTCAGGATACTGTGCGAGATTTTCTTCGAAGTCGATTTTGCCGGTTACCACCGCGTCGTTCATTTGCATCTGCGAATAAACCGCATATGGTGAAAGACAAATTACAATTGAAGCGAGAACTACACGCTTCATAAGACGGAACAATAACATAGTGCTACTTGCACGAACGATTTGCAGGGTTTTCATAATCGCGATTCTAAAATATTTCAATTGAAAATTACGCCGATTCAGTGGCGAAGCAAAACCTAATCGGTCAAAACCTTTCGCGTTCACGAAGGCAGCAACAGGAAAACAACCGGAAATTCGAGTCAATTCAACACACTACGAATGCGTTCACACGTGTGAGTATATAAAAAGCGAAAGGCCTGTTAAACCGGATTCTACTATCTCAGATACCCAAATTTCTTAAGCGAACGATCCGACTCTCTCCAGTCTTTATCGACTTTCACGAAGAGCTCAAGAAACACTTTGCGATCGATAAATTTTTCAATGTCGATACGCGCTGATGTGCCGAGTTTCTTGATGGAACGTCCCTGATCGCCTAGAATGATTCCTTTTTGTGATTCCCGCATCACGTAAATAATCGCGCGGATTTTGGTGAGTGTATTCTTCACCTGAAATTCTTCCACGACCACTTCTACAGAATATGGAATTTCCTGATCGTAGAGGTGAAGAATTTTTTCGCGGATAATTTCTGCAACGAAGAATCGTTCCGGTTTATCCGTGAGTTCGTCTTTCGGAAAATATGCCGGATGCTCCGGAAGATGTGCAAGAATCTGTTTGAGAACGATGTCGGTATTCTTCTTTTTCAGAGCAGAAATCGGAATCATGATCGCCCCGGGAAATTCACGTTGCCATTTTTCTGCACTGCGCTCGAGACTGTCGCCACTCACAACATCCATCTTGTTGAGTAGAATCAGAACCGGACATTCTGCACTCTTGATTCGCGTGAATGCTTTTTCCTCAATCGGCTTGTCATCGGTAAGATCTACCACAAGTAGTAGAATATCCGCATCAGTGAGTGCATTCCCAACAAACTGCATCATGCCTTCCTGCAGCTTATATTTTGGAGCAATGATGCCAGGAGTATCCGAATAGATAATCTGAAAATCCTCACCATTCACAATGCCCAGAATCCGATGACGCGTAGTCTGCGCTTTTGAGGTGATAATCGACAATCGCTCGCCAACCAGAATATTCATCAAGGTACTCTTACCCGCATTCGGGTTGCCCACAATATTTACGTAACCTGCTTTATGCATATTGCAAAGTTACGGGTATGATCCTTGCGGAAGTGCAATCGCAAACAATTCGAACGGGCGATTCCTCCCGATTAACAAGTCAAAATCAAATTTGCGTAGTTACATGTATGTACATATATTTGCGCACTCAAACTTAAGCCATGAAAAAACTCATTCTGCCAATTATTGCGATCGCTGCATTCTTCGTTAGCTGCGATTCTGCTCCACAAGGAGACAACGCAACTGTAACCGACGAAAAAACAGCAGCCGACAGTAACGGTGTTGCAATGACTATTGATACTTCAGCATCCAGCATTGGATTTACAGGCTGGGGTGTTGGGAAAAATCACCCGGGAAAATTTAAGCTCACCACAGGTTCAGTTACCGTGAAAGATGGCAACATTTCTTCAGGTACGTTCAGCATCAATATTAATTCCATGTCGATGGATCAACCGGAAGAGATGTTTCAGACAAATCTGAAAGGTCATTTGCTGAGTGCAGATTTTTTCGATGCGACTGTTCATCCTGAAGCGAAATTTGAAATCACCGGTACTGAGGCCTATACACCAACTGCAGGAGATACTTCAGTAGTTGCTGGTGCAAACACAAAAATCTCAGGAAATCTTACGCTGAAAGGAATTACGAAAAACGTAACATTCCCGGCGAAGGTTGACGTTTCAGAGAACGCAATTACTGCTGCTGCTAATTTTGACATTGATCGTACACTTTGGGATATGAATTACAATGGCGATAAAGAATCTGCAAAAGATAAATTCATCGCACACGAAGTGAATATTAGCTTGAACATTACGGCGAAGAAATAATTGTATTCGTCGAAGACAATTGACTGCTGTCTGACATTCTTTAGACAGCAGTCAATATTGGTCAATAACCACCCAATAATTGCCGATTATTTAATCCCGGCTTCCGTGATGGTTTGAGCATCTTTGTATTGCTCCAACTCTTCACTATGAAAAAGGCACTCTTCGCCGCAGCATTGCTTCTCTCTGTTTTCACCCTGAAAGCACAACAGCTCGCAAAACCATCTCAGACTGAAATTTCTACGTTGCCTGCATGGGCACAGGAAATGTATAGCGATGATCCGAACGTCTATCGCACCGATTCGCTGTACAACAACTGGTACAGTTCACACACGTTTGTCAAAACATACCACACACAGTACTATCGTTTCTGGAGACGAAAAAATATCATGTGGGTGAATGAGGATGGTCTCATTCGCAAACCCGTATCTCAGGCGTTCCGCACTACGCAACCGGTTTCTTCCAGTTTGGCGCCATGGGCTTTAATCGGACCCGAGCGAGTTTGGGGAGAAGATGGAGGCAGGCAGGGACAACAAACGAATGTGTATTCTATTTCTGAATGTGCATCGTCACCTAATGTATTGTTCTGCGGCACTGAGCCTGGTGAGATTTATAAATCAGTTGATGGTGGAGCGAATTGGGCTTGCGTAAGCGGAAGTGAGCAACTCGACGGTGGTGTTGCTGCGATTTGTGTCGATCCGAATGATTCAGCGAAAGTATTCGCAGGCAGTGGCGATTTGCTGATGGTGAGCGATGATGCAGGTGCTACCTGGAACGTTTCATTCGCATTGAATAGTCTCTGGGTGAATGAAATTCTTATTCATCCAGGCAATTCAAATTGCGTGATGTTTACCTCTGAAAAAGGTTTCTACAAAAGTTATGATGGCGGACAGACGTGGACACAGATCTATTCGCAATCCTGTTGGGATGTGAAGATGCGCCCGAACTCACCGAACCACGTTTATCTTTTGAAAACAAATCCGGCACAACAGATGTGTGAGTTCTATCTGTCAACCGACACCGGAACAAGTTTCACACAACAAACCGCTGGCTGGTATTCTTCCTCCAACAGCGCGCGCTTCGATGGAGGTGCACGTCTCGCAGTTTCTCCGGATGATCCGATGCGTGTTTATGCGTATCTCATTGGTGATTCAAAGCCGAATGATTACGGATTCATCGGACTCTACCGCAGCAATGATGGCGGTGTTACGTGGAGTTTACCCAATGGTCCTGCTGGTGGTCCATACAATGCAGCACATTTGAATCTCGCATACGGAAGTCCGACGTGGACATACAATCAAGGCTATTACAATTGCGCAATTATGGCCGACCCGAATGATGCGGATGAAGTTTTGATTGGAGGATTGAATTTATACCGCACAACCGACGGTGGAGCAACATTTACTTCAGTTGCGGGCTACGTTGGTGGTCCACTCGACATGCACGTTGACATGCAGGATTTTCGTCCCGGAACAAATGGTGTCTGGATTACCAATGACGGTGGTATTTACTACTCCACTGATTTCTTCACGAGCGACAATCAGGTGAAAATGGATGGTGTACACGGATCCGACTTCTGGGGATTTGGTCACGGCTGGAACGAAGATGTGATGGTTGGTGGTTTATATCACAACGGGAACATTGCTCATCACGACAATTACGGAGTCGGAGAATTTCTTCAGCTCGGCGGTGCAGAACCTCCATCGGGTTATGTCAATCCGGGTGATAACAGACAGGTATACTCGTCGGAGCTTGGTGGCGTTTATTTGCCGACTGCAATTGGACAACCACTGCAATGGTCGAGTATTGGCATGTGGCCGAATGAAAGCTACTGGGCTTGCGAATCAAGTGATATGATTTTCGATCCAACGTGCTACAACATTGCGTGGATTGGTAATGAGAACAAATTGTATAAGTCTACCGACGGAGGTGGATCGTACAACCTTGTTCACGCATTCGGATCTAATGTGAACGCACGACTCAGCTACTTTGAAATCTGCAGAACGAATACCAGCGTAATGTATGTTGTACAACGTCCTGCTTCCGGCAACACAGGCTTCCTATGGAAAACAACAGACGGTGGATTAACGTGGACACAACTCACGATTCCATCCGGCACCAGCAGAAGAATTATTCTCACTGTTTCACCTTCTGATGAAGATTCCTTGTGGATTTCATATCCCGGTGGAGCAAACGGATCGAAAGTATTTCTTTCTGGTAATGGCGGCACATCGTGGACGAACTTGTCTACATCCTTGCTCGACAATCAGGAAGGACGTTCCATTCTTTGTGTGGGCGCTACGAACGGTGGAGTTTACTATTGCACCAATTCTACTGTGTACTATCGAAACAACACCATGTCGAATTGGATCGTTGATAATTCCGGACTTCCCGTATTCATGAATACATTATACGCTCGTCCGTTTTACCGTGATGGAAAAATCCGCGTGTCGACATACGGCCGTGGTATTTGGGAAAATCAATTGATTGATCAACCATCGCATCCACTGGCTTTACCACAAGTTGATAAGCTGAATTATGTTTTGAATTGTACCGCAGATACATTCCACTTCGAAGATCATTCGGTTCTGAATCACACAGGTGCAAGCTGGTCGTGGAATTTCCCTGGTGGATCTCCGGCTACCTCAACGCAGCGAAATCCCGATGTAGTTTATTCTACTCCGGGCACCTACACCGTTACATTGACTGTCACCGATGGCAATGCACAAAGCGACAGTGAAACTTTGGTTATCACAGTAAGTGCTTATCAAAACAACACCAATCTCCAGGAAGGATTCCAGACTGCATTTCCTCCTCAGGGATGGTGGCAGGAAAATCCGGATAACGGTCCGCAATGGTCGGTGTCTACACAAGCAGGCGGTTACGGACAGTCGACGCAGTCATGCATTTTTGACAACTACACCTACGACAGTCAGGGAACAACGGACGACATGCGCATTCGTGTTGACATGACACAACAGATTTCATCGCTGATGTTCTTTGATTATGCTTACGCCGAATACGGATTCCCATACAGCGATTCGCTCGAAGTTTTGGTTTCGCTGGACTGCGGTGCAACGTTTACTTCGCTCTGGCGAAAAGGAGGAAGTCAGCTCGCAACAGCTCCATCAAATCAAAGTGCCACGTTTGTTCCTACTTCGGCACAATGGGCAACAGACAGCATTGATCTTTCTGCCTATGCAAATCAAACCGATGTTCTGATTGCATTCCGAAACTACGGACATTGGGGACAGGCTATGTACGTTGACAACATCAACATCGGCACTTCCCTTTCAGTTTCCGCTCCCGTTGTTACAACTGGTAATGCAATGCTCACTCCGGGTGCGATTACCGAGGGACAATTATTTACGTTGTACACCTCGAGCACAGAAACATTCAAAGTTGAAATTCTAGATCAGAATGGAAAGCAGGTTCATCTTGGACTATATACCCATGGACAATCGATTGAAACCGGAACATTGCCGGCGGGAGTGTATTTCTGGAGAGCATCTTCTGATTCCATGATCAGAATGGGTAAAGCCCTCGTTGTATCGCACAGGTAACCAGAATCGGATTGAAAGACATTCCGGAATTTTAAGCTGAAATATTTGTCATTCACTTTTGGTGAAATATTACTGAAGAAAACGTTAGAGCGCCTAACGTTTTCTTCAGTTATTGTACATCCGAGCATGTTCAAAAGTCCGTGTACCAAATCGTGAAGCGCAGGAAATAAACGCTTACCTTGATTGACATAACATTACTAATTACTCTTTATATGAAGAAAAAACTATTTTTTATTCCGGCCGTATGCCTTCTGCTGTTTGCAGGGCGAGCAGCGGCTCAGTCATCCAGTGAAGCAGATAAGTCACAGTCACAAACGACTGTTTACACTGCTGAACAAGTTACTATTGATGCGAGAATCCCTTCAGCGTATCAGTTCCTGATCGGTTTGTGTGATTTGAAAGACAACGTATACTACATGCCGAGAACGAAATTTGTTGAGCTTACAGAGCAACAACAGAATTACGTACGAAACAACAGTTCACTATTTGTGATCAAAGACTAATCAACTCTTTACCTAATTCCCTCTACATGAAAAAAAATATACTCACGTTGGGTGCTGCGTTGATGATCATTGGATCTCACGCGCAAACATTCAACTTCACAGGAGCGACACAAACCTATACGGTGCCGGCTCTTGTAACTTCCATTACGATTGATGCACGCGGTGCTCAAGGTGGCGGAAGCTTCAATGGCGCTGGCGGACTTGGCGCTCAAATGACAGGAACTTATGCAGTAACGCCTGGACAAGTGTTGACCATTATTGTTGGTGAGCAAGGACATTTGCAAGTTGGTGGTAACGCACAGAACAGCTCTGGCGGCGGCGGCGGAACATTTGTTTACGACGCTTCTGGTCCTACTTTATTAGTTGCTGCTGGTGGCGGTGGCGGAAAATGTAATTATACATCTTCCGGACCTCTGCACGCTGATGCAGCTGGACAGATTGGAACTTCCGGCGGAGCTTCTTCTGATGGAGCAGCTGCAGGTGGAGTTGGTGGTAACGGTGGTGCCGCGGGACTTTGGTCCAGCGTACCATGTGCTGGTGGTGGTGCCGGTTGGTTATCTGTTGGCGGTGGTCCTTATGGTGGCTTCAATGCTCCAACCTGGGCTGGTGGCACTGGTTACTGCGGTGGCGGTGGCGGTGGCTGCGGTGGCATTGGTGGATACGGCGGTGGCGGCGGTGGTGGAAATCACTACGGCGGCGGCGGCGGTGGCGGCGGCTACTCTGGTGGCGGCGGCGGAACTGATCCAACACACGGTGGTGGCGGTGGTTCTTACAGCATCGGAACAGCACAGGCAAATACTGCAGGTTTTCAAACAGGAAACGGGCAAGTAATTATTGCGAATGCTAACCCATGCGTTGGTGATGTAACTCCTCCTACATTTACAAATTGTCCTCCTACATCTTCAGTAAGCAACAACGCAGGTATTTGTGGTGCTGTTGTGAACTTCACTGCACCTACAGCTACAGACAACTGTCCGGGAGCAACAGGAACACAAACATTCAACTTCACAGGAACGCCACAAACATTTACAGTTCCGGCTGGTGTAACTTCAATTACCATTGATGCACTCGGAGCTCAAGGTGGCGGAAGCTTCAATGGCGCTGGCGGACTCGGTGCAAGAATGAATGCAACGTAT
This sequence comes from Flavobacteriales bacterium, assembly GCA_040377305.1. GTDB lineage: Bacteria > Bacteroidota > Bacteroidia > Palsa-965 > Palsa-965. The sequence goes on from JBEIPA010000025.1 coordinate 66,051, forward strand.
GCAGTAACACCTGGTCAGGTGCTCACAATTATTGTTGGCGAGCAAGGACATTTACAAGTTGGTGGTAACGCACAGAACAGCTCTGGCGGCGGCGGCGGAACATTTGTTTACGACGCTTCTGGTCCTACTTTATTAGTTGCTGCTGGTGGCGGCGGTGGAAAATGTAATTACACATCTTCCGCACCTCTGCACGCTGATGCAGCTGGACAGATTGGAACTTCTGGTGGCGCTTCTTCTGATGGAGCAGCTGCAGGTGGAGTTGGTGGTAACGGTGGTGCTGCAGGACTTTGGTCTAGCGTACCATGTGCTGGTGGCGGAACCGGTTGGTTAACTGCAGGCGGTGGTCCTTATGGTGGCTTCAATGCTCCGACATGGGCTGGTGGCACAGGTTACTGCGGTGGCGGTGGCGGTGGCTGCGGTGGAATTGGTGGATACGGCGGTGGCGGCGGTGGTGGAAATCACTACGGCGGCGGCGGCGGTGGCGGCGGCTACTCTGGCGGCGGCGGCGGAACTGATCCTACACACGGTGGTGGCGGAGGTTCTTACAGCATCGGAACATCACAGGCAAATACTGCAGGATATCAAACAGGAAATGGTCAGGTAATTATTGGATACAACGTTGTTTCACCAACGGTTGCACAAACATCTGGCTTGCCTTCAGGTTCTACATTCCCTGTTGGTTCTACAGTTAATACATTCACAGCAACAGATCCATCAGGCAACGTTGCAACGTGCACATTTACAGTTACGGTTACAGACAATGAAAATCCTGTACCAAGCGTAGGTGTATTACCAACAATGACTGACGAGTGTTCTGTAACGCTTACAGCTCCAACTGCAACAGATAATTGCGGAACTCCTACAGTAAGCACACTTGATCCTACATCATACTCTGCAGAAGGTACATACACAGTAAACTGGGTCTACACTGATGCAGCTGGAAATACTGCAGCACAAACGCAGACAGTAATTATCGATGATGTTACCGCTCCACTGATTGCTGGTTGTCCTTCCAATATCACGTTGACTGCGAACAATGCAGGTTGTACAGGAATTACTTCATGGACATCACCAACTGCAACAGATAACTGCGCAGGTTCACCTACAGTTACTGCATCACATACGCAGGCATTCGCATTCCCGGTGGGAACAACTACAGTAACGTACACATTTGACGATGGTAACGGAAACACTTCTGCATGTACGTTCGATGTTACAGTTACGAATGACGCAGCGGCAACACTTACAATTGCGAACGATACCGTGTGTATTGCAGACGGTGCATTTACAATTACAGGTGAATCCCCTGCAGGCGGAACTTTCTCAGGTCCTGGCGTAAGTGCCGGAACATTTGATCCTGCAACTGCAGGGGTTGGTACACATGCAATTACTTACATGTATACAGATGCAAATGGATGTTCGGCTAGCGCTGTTACAGATTCAATTTACGTTGACATCTGTACAGGTTCACAGAACATGACTGCAGCTTCACAGTTTGCAATCAATCCGAATCCGAACAACGGCACATTCACACTTCAGCTCAACAGTGCTTCTGATGCAGTAGTAGTTATCTACGATGCACAAGGAAAACTCGTGAGCACGCAGAAAGTGAACAACAACAATTCACAAATCACAATTGCTGATTCAGGAATGTATCTGATCACTGTAATTACTGCAGATGGTCAGAGCACTTCGCAACGCGTAATTGTGCAGGAATAGTAAATTCAATTTTTGAAATGGAAAGGCTCATTCCCGACTACAGTCGGGATGGGCCTTTTTTTATGCCCTCTAAAATCCGTGCTGACCTGTTTTCTTTTGTGTTAAAGAAAAAGGGAACCCAGAAAAAAAGGATGGTACGGATATACACGGATTCGCTGACTAATCAACAACGAGCGTGTAAGTGGAAATTCTGTTTTCCGTATTCACCAAATCGAAATACAGTCCTGCGCCATACGCTGAAAGATCAATGGTGCTGTCATGGGTATGGAACAACACTCTACCCGACCCATCGGTAATTGCGAATTGACTCGTGGGCGTTATATTCAACAAGCTGAATATTCCTGTAAATGGATGTGAAGCAATCGAGTGTTTAATGGTGTACTGCAAATTTGCCTTGTACAGTGCGACCGTCTCCCGATCCTGCAATCGTGAAAACATATACACCTGCAGGAAACTTCGCTGTAATTACATGGAAGTAATTCGATTCCGTAATGCTGCTCATAATTTTCACCCCTGCTGTATTGTAAACCGAAAGCTCGTGCTGTTGCCCTTGATCATTATCAAAATAAATTCTTGTCTCCGCGTTAGCAGGTTGGGGTTGCACCTGATATCCGTTCTGCAGCGCAATAATCTTAACGGAAACGACCTGAGAAAATCCCTGTCCACCGAGCTCCAGCTTGTAGTAGTTCACACTGTTAAATACAGGATCTGAATCTGTGAAGCTATAGTTCTGCGGTTCGGAAACACTGCCACATACTCCGGAAATTTCTCCGATCATCGTAAAGTTTAAGCTATCTGTAGAACGATAAATCTGAATCCCGCTACACGTACTGCCAGCAATAATTGTCCACGACAGATAAGTTTGCCCGTTGATTTCAGCCACAGAAAAATTACTCAGCATCGGATGAGTCTGCGCAGCACCTGAAGTGTACGTTGCCGCCACAATCAAGAGAACAAGAATCAGATTTCTAATGTATTTCATGCTGTATGGAGATTTCGAACGCACTGCATCACAAAGTTAGTCATTTACGAGGAGTGAACTTGCTGATCGACACTTCTGTAATTGCGACTTAACCCGTGGATAATAGTTCGGTTAAATCTTCTACTCACATTAATTATTCATCTTTAAAATATTCCTTCCTGGCTTTCCGCTGATTAAAATACGCGACAAAGATCAAGGACAACGGAAAGAAAAGTATGATGAATATCCATTTGAGGAGAGACAGCAGCACCTTCATAGACTATTAATTTTAGTTATTCCTTCCGGACCGCATAAAGCAGTTGATCCAACAATTCGCCATTCCTGATTATCGCTTTCTCTAAACGCGATTCCAACTTAAAGCCAGCCTTCTCCAGAACGCGATGCGATGCCGGATTACTGCTGTATGGTTTTGCCAAAATCCGATTGATGTCGAATTTTTTAAATGCTTGTTCCACAATTTCGCGGACCGCTTTCGACATGATTCCTTTTCCCCAATACTCTTCAGCCAACCAGTAACCAAGCTCTGCGCTATTATTCATCTCCTCTTTTTGTGGGCTTATCCCGATTCCTCCCACTGCTGAACCATTCACTTCAATCGCGTAGTAAAGAATAGCCTTATTCCCAATTACCTTTTCAAGAAACGCCTTCCATTTGTCCCTGCTATCCGGGAATCCATCCGACATAAAATCTGTAATCTGCTTTCCCGCGGACATTCCGGTAACACGGTCCAGATCCTCGATCGTCCAAGGTCTTAGTTTACATTCCATTCCTGTAAATGTACCAAAAGAAAAAACGGCTGATGATTGCTCACCTGCCGTCTTTGATATTCGTTCAGCCTATTTCTTAATATCAAAACGATCCAGGTTCATCACCTTATTCCATGCGGCTACGAAATCATTCACAAATTTTTCCTGTGAGTCGCTGCACGCATACACTTCTGCAAGTGCGCGAAGTTCTGAATGCGATCCGAAAATAAGATCAGCACGCGTGCCTGTCCAACGAACTTCATGCTTCACGCGATCGTACGCCTGGAAAACTTCCTTGTGCTCATCAACAGGTACCCACATGACACTCATGTCAAGAAGATTCACGAAGAAGTCATTGGTGAGTGCTTCCGGACGTTTTGTAAATACACCGTGTTTCGAACCGTCAAAGTTTGTGTTCAATACGCGCATTCCTCCAAGAAGAACGGTCATCTCCGGTGCGGTGAGTGTAAGTAATTGTGCTTTATCGACGAGCAATTCTTCCGTTGGAATACTGAATTTTGCCTTCCCGTAATTTCGGAAGCCATCCGCAATCGGTTCGAGGACAGCGAATGCCTCCACGTCCGTTTGTTCTGCTGATGCATCCATGCGTCCCGGTGTGAACGGAACTTTTACTTCACGTCCTCCATCCTTTATTGCTTTCTCAACGGCTGCGCATCCCGCGAGAACAATAAGATCAGCCAGAGAAACTTTCTTGCCCTCCTTTTGTGCGCCGTTAAATTCTTTCTGAATTGCTTCCAGCGTATCCAGCACTTTCGAAAGTTGAGCCGGATTATTTACTGCCCAGAATTTCTGCGGCGCTAATCTTACACGTGCTCCATTCGCTCCACCACGCTTGTCTGATCCACGGAACGTAGAGGCAGAAGCCCAGGCTGTTGATACGAGTTGAGAAACGGTTAATCCTGAACTCAACACTTTTGCTTTCAACGCAGCGATATCTTTTTCATCAATCAATTTGTGATTCACCGCCGGAATCGGATCCTGCCAGATCAATTCTTCTTTCGGAACTTCCGGACCGAGGTAACGTTCAATCGGACCCATATCGCGATGCGTAAGCTTGAACCATGCACGCGAGAATGCATCGGCAAACTGATCTGGGTTTTCATGAAATCGTCGCGAAATTTTTTCATATACCGGATCAAATCGCAAAGCAAGATCGGTGGTGAGCATTCCGGGTGCGTGACGCTTGTTCTTGTCATGCGCATCAGGTACCGAGTCCTTTCCTGCTCCATGCTTCGGTGTCCATTGGTGTGCACCAGCCGGACTCTTCGTCAGTTCCCAATCGTAACCAAATAGATTCCAGAAAAAATTATTGCTCCACTTCGCTGGTGTAGTGGTCCAGGTAACTTCCAATCCGCTGGTGATCGTGTCTCCGCCTTTTCCGGAACCGTGTGCATTTTTCCAACCGAAACCTTGCTCTTCAATTCCTGCAGCTTCCGGTTCAGGTCCAACGTTCTTTGCATCAGCCGCACCGTGAGTTTTACCAAACGTGTGTCCGCCTGCAATCAATGCAACGGTTTCTTCATCGTCCATGGCCATGCGCGCAAATGTGTTGCGTATATCTTTTGCAGCTGCAAGCGGATCAGGATTTCCGTTTGGTCCTTCCGGATTTACGTAAATCAATCCCATTTGCACTGCAGCCAATGGATTTTCAAGATCGCGCTGGTCGGAATGTCGTTTGTCTTCGAGCCACTTTCCTTCAGCACCCCAGTACACACTCTCCTCCGGTTCCCAAACGTCTTTGCGTCCGCCGGCAAATCCAAATGTTTTGAAACCCATTGATTCCAATGCAACGTTTCCGGCGAGAATCATAAGATCTGCCCAGGATATTTTCTTTCCGTATTTCTGTTTGATTGGCCACAACAAGCGACGTGCTTTGTCGAGGTTGCCGTTATCAGGCCAACTGTTAAGTGGTGCAAAACGTTGTTGTCCTGCTCCTGCTCCACCACGACCGTCGCCGGTGCGATAAGTTCCTGCACTGTGCCACGCCATGCGAATGAAGAACGGACCATAGTGACCAAAATCGGCCGGCCACCAATCCTGCGAGTCGGTCATCAGTTTGGTCAAATCATCCTTAAGCGCCTTGTAGTCGAGACTTTTGAATTCTTCCGCATAATTGAATTCGCTTCCCATGGGATTCGACAAATCAGAATTCTGACGAAGAATATTCAGACGCAATTGATTCGGCCACCAATCCTGGTTTTTTGTTCCGCGACCTGATCCGTGTTGCTTTTCGGCTCCCCCGTGCGGGAATGGACATTTCTCTCCTGTGTTTGAATTATTTTCCATGATGTAGGTGTGTTAGAACGGTTTCAGTATACAAGACTACGATCAATCGTTATCAAAACGAATGATATCAATCAATATTCGGAATTATATTATAGGAACACACGAAATTTCTGCCGATGGGCGTATCAACAGAATCTATAGACCGCCTAAAACCTATCGAAAGTGCCTATTCCCGGATTTTAGGGTGATAAAATGTTACTCTTTCAGGCACGAGTCTGCCTTGCTCTTGTATAATTCACCTTCTACTCTATTTCCCATCAGCATATAAACAGCGCTGATGTTGTTGTAATGTCTCTTCAGGTCCTTGTGCCCTTCGCCACGCTGAAGAACTTTATTGCTGAGTGCTTTTTGAAAATACACCAGCGATGAATCATATTCCTTTTGCTCGCGGAATGCGTTACCCAGACCAACATACGAGTCAATAATCTGCACACTCGAATCACCGAACACGACAGATCGGATTTTCATTGCACGTCTGTGCGCGTCAATCGATTTGTCGAATTCCTTACTTCGCAGATAAACGTTTCCGATGTTGCCGTAGCTCGTCGCAACTTCCGAGCTGTTTTCACCTAACACCCGCAAACGGATTGCCAACGACCTGTTGTGATAAATCAGCGACTGCTCATAATTCTCTTCTGCTGCACAAACAACTCCAAGACTAATGTATGTTGTTGCAATCAACAGATTATTACTATCCAGCTGATGCAGTCCAACCGACAAAGCAGAGTCGAGGTAAATTCTTGCTTCGTCATATTTATCCTGACGCGTAAGAATAACTCCGACCTGAGTATATGCATGAACAAATAATTCATGCTCTCCGAAATTACCGGATTCAATCCCTGCCTTCTTGTAATAGACCAGCGCACTATCGGGTTGCATGTTCTTTTTGAAATCGTCGGCCTTCCCGCAGTACAAAGCAGCCGAGGATGCTGTTTGCGCATGCAATTGATTCAACACTGCGAAGAAAACACAAACCGAGAAGGCTATTCTGATGAGCTGCATGAACCAAATGTAGTTCAGCGTTCCCGCTTAATCTCCGTAAGTAATTTAAGCGGACTGAATCTCCTGTGAAAGGAAGTTCACGTGTCTGAAGGAGGTCAAAACTACCTCCGGAGATGAGTTTTCCTGAAACATTATTTGTCAATCAGACTAATCCATTCCTTAATAGCCAATTTCAATTCCTTTTCCTTTGACTTGATATCGGCTATGTCGTGAAAATGAATCAAGCGTCTTCCATCGGTATAGTCGCCCTCCAATAATTTGGTATTCTTTTTTATTCTCATTCCCGTTGGCAGCACGCACATGATTTTGTCTTTGCGCAGATTCATTACGAGCATGTCGCGCTTATATTCCTTGGGATCGAAATCTTTCATTTCACCCGAATAGTAAAATGCCGGAGAGTTCCATTTGATGTGTTCAGCAATCTGCTTGTCCATAGACAGCATCAACTTACGCAGATATTCAATAGCAGGTTGTAAATCCTTCGATAGTTTCGCGATATGCTGATCAACCTGTTCGCTTTCTGTAAGTTTTGCTTTTGCCATGATTAGGATTCTCCCCGAATTATGTAAATGTATGGACGGATCTCCTTATTTCGAAATTCCCCACGACGCCGTGAGCATCGCATACCGTCCTGGTGCTACCCCACTCACCTGCTGAACCATTCCGTGAGCATCGTTGCGCGCGAAATAAATATTTTGATTGAACAAATCATTCACCGCAAGACGCACAGTGAAGCGTGCTTCTGGTTTCAACCACTCGAGGTTCGAGCTGACATAGAAGAATGTTTTCTCGTCTGTTTGCTCCGGTCCGGTGAAGTGAACCGCATTGCAGATTACGTAAAACCTCAGCTGATCGAAAAACTTCACGTCGAACCAAAAGCTTGCATCGAAAGACTGAAAGGTACGTGTGAATAGTTTCTCGCTGGTGTAATCGGCGTGCACGAGCGTATATCCTCCGTATAATTTCATGACGATGTTTTTCCCGGGTTGATACGCGCATGACATGTGCGCACGCACGGTTTGGTTGTTCAACGTTCGCAATGTATCGCTGAGTGTGTAATAGTAACGCAACCAATCGTGTCCGACTATACTTGTAAGTGTGAGCGACGGAAAAAGTTGACGGGACAAATGTATAATGGTGTTTGTGTTGAGCACATAAGGCAGGTTCACCGGACTCGCAAACAGAATGCCCGCAGAATCGGGTTGCATAATCCACATGACTGGATTCTTGCTGTGACTGATCAAGCCATCAATCGTAACGCTGTGCCGATACTTGACAGTTGAATCTCTGCGCGAAGTAATCGTCTTGTAGAAACCTCTTTCCAGCGAAAGTTCATTCTTCCTTCCGAATCCCAAAGTAGGATTGCCATACTCGATATATGCCGGATTTCTCCAATCGGGATTCGGCAGGAGGTTCACAGCCGCGGGCGATAACATAGTCGAGGTGAATTCTCCCTGTATTTTTTTAAAGATGAACTTCACGCGCGGAAGTAACATGAACTTTCGCTTCGAAATTGTTTCACCCGATTCATGACGTACGGCAATTTCAGTCGACTGACCAGTCAGTGTGAATCCGATATGCTTGTACCAGTAAGTCCACATAGAGACGACCTGTTTTGTTGTCAACACAGCGTTTATATACAGTTCGTCTTCTGAATTTTCGCCGGTACCATCGATACGCGTTGCGCTCTGCATCCACGGTTGCTCTGAATAAGTCGCACCGAACACAAAATCAATTTCTATCTCCGGCCTTTTGATCCTCACCAATTCAGACATCGACAACGTTGCGGAAACTTCGTTTGTTGGCTGGGATGAATTGATGAAATAAATGCGATCGCTTCCGGGTGTGACTGAACCAATATCCGGCACCAAATCAGTACGCGTGTACAGATGCGAATTCCCTTGCTGCATGCGGTACGTGTGTGCGAGTCTGAGTCTGATCGATTTTCGTTTGAATGTTGGTCCATCATTCTTATCGAAGCGCACCCACGGCAGCCACAACTTATCCAGACTCGCGCTGTTCACCCAATCAACTTTGTTACTGATATCGCGGTTCGATGCCTCAGCTATAAATCCCCACGGTTTTCCACTTGTGGTATCGGTATAACGGTTCAGCAGTGTGATGTCCTGAGATTCTTCGGACAAAGCCGATTTGAATTTGATGATGGAATTATCACCACTGGCTGGATATTTAAAATCAAGCTCAATGTTTTTTCGTTCGGTGATCATGCCACCCGTATGCGTTGAGTTGATCGTTCGGAAATCGCTACCCGTAAAAACCTGTCTTTGTACAGCAAAACCAACCGAGTCGTCTGTCCATCGATACGAGCCTGATAAATAGATTTTAATTTTTTCCGTTGGCTCCCACGCTACTACCCCGGAAGCTTGTTTTGTAAGTCGATTAAGAACCGGCGAGCGGAATGTTTCCGGAAAAGAAGTCGCGGGGTTCATTCCGTAATTGTAATAATGAGTACCGAGACCTCTATAAGTGATCACAGAAAAACTGTGCCCTTGTGTCCTGGTGATGGATTGCGCTGCGTCAATCTTATAGCTGATCTTTCTGAAGTGTGCGTGCGTCCAGATTCCGGCCGAATACAAATTGTCAGTGCCGTACCCACCGCTCAATCCAACAGAATAAGATCTCAACCTCGGTTCGCGTTTCGTTGTATCTGTTTTCTGCGCTGATGCAGCGAGCGGCAAAAACAAGATGAGCAAAACAATTAAACGCATGGGGATGGTTCAGGTGCTAACTCAAAGTCGGTGGAGCATCTGTTTCGTTGCCTGCCAACGATATTTACAGCTACCTCTGAACGAATATATCCGAACGGGATGGTTTTTCCCTCCTATATCCACAGGTGGTTTAGGGTGATTGATAAGTGGAAGAAGAGGATCACAAGATGCATCGCTTCGCACCGTGAGATTGATGACGAAATGCAGAAGGCGGGTTAAAACCCACCTTCCTCATGCTACCGCATACGTTCTATGCGCATGTCACCGCGGGATGAATCCCGCGGCTGTCATGACATCATTACAGAAGATGAATATTCGCTATCAAGAGTCGTGTGATATCTCGGGATTGCGTGTGGATGTGTCTGCGATCGAAATCAATCTTGACAGCCGTGCGATTTATCGCGCGGATGGCAACGTGAGTAAATAGTATTTGGACATGAGCCTAGGTGGATTTAACACACCTTTCCAGATGTGGAATCTTGACAGCCGTGCGATTTATCGCGCGGATGACAACGTGAGTAAATATTATTTGGACATGAGCCTAGGTGGATTTAACACGCCTTTCCAGATGTGGAATTTTGACAGCCTTGCGATTTATCGGGCGGATGGCAACGTGAGTAAATATTATTTGGACATGAGCCTAGGTGGATTTAACACACCTTTCCAGATGTGGAATCTTGACAGCCGTGCGATTTATCGGGCGGATGGCAACGTGAGTAAATATTATTTGGACATGAGCCTAGGTGGATTTAAC
>JBEIPA010000031.1:0-60803 GCA_040377305.1 Flavobacteriales bacterium
ACAAGGTGACCAATCTTCTCCGAATGAATGCTGAGGTCGAGAGTTCGAGTCTCTCTCTCGCTACAAAAGGACAACAGAAATGTTGTCCTTTTTTGCGTTAATATATTTGCACAATGATCACTGTCTACGTAATTAAGTGTTTAATAAGCGGCAAAAATTACACTGGAATGGCTGAAGATGCAATGGCGCGTTTGGACGAGCACAATTCTGGTAAGTCCAAATTCACAAGTGGTTATGGACCTTGGAAGATATTATCTAGTGAAGTTGCCGTGGATTGGTCTGCGGCGCGTGCACGTGAAAAATATTTGAAGAGTGCTGCTGGAATAAGATTTATCAAAAAGTTCGAGCGCGAACAAGGTGACCAATCTTCTCCGAATGAATGCTGAGGTCGAGAGTTCCCCGCCCGAACGCCGTCAGGCGGGCGGGGAGTCTCTCTCTCGCTACTGGAAGGACAACAGAAATGTTGTCCTTTTTTGTTTTCTGTCTCCATTTATTCCATTTTTGATCCATGCGACACCTACTCATTATCATGCTCAGCTGCACGATCTCATACGTATGCGCGCAAGACACCGCTGCAATTGTAAAAGCAACGCCCGTAAAGGTTGCTTCGGAAGCGAAGTGGGAAATGGCGAAGAGCTCAGCGCAGAAACTCATTGCAGACAGCATGTATTCGGATTCCATTTTCAGCGGGTTCTTGTGTATGATCGGACCGCGTTTGTGGGATGAACTGGATAACTATCCGGAGCTGGTAAAATTGAATCTCGGTAACATGATTCTTGGTGTTCCTACTTATGACAAGAACGGAAACAAGAACGGGTTGAAAGAAGAGAAGGGAAAAATCACTCAGGGAAAAGCGCAGTACCAGGCGATTTGGAAAGTGCTGTATTCTGCATTTGATGTAAGTAGCGGAAAAATTGTTGAACTCAATCAACGCGACAAGTTCTTCTGCTGGCAGTACTTTGCGAAAGTAGAAGAGCCGATCATTGCAATTGAAACCAGCAAAGGCAGACTCATTCTCCAGTTCTCCGGATCGGGTCTGTTGTTTATTGAATCGACCGGGTTCTAGAGTTCGCGCCGCACACTTAGAATACAAGCCGCATAAGCCCGACATCAACAGGACAAAACTGTTTTTGACAAGTGTCGACTCGCGTTTCTCCAACAGTATCTCAAATTTGTTGAAGCATCGAATTTCTAATCCGCTGATGTGTTAGTGAAATAAATTTGTTTCGCCCGTTGGATTAGCGAACACAATTCCCTTGAATCCAGGAGGCATCAAGTTTAATTCTTAATCACCAGAGCGATGCGTAACACTAATCTTCTAAGTTTTCTTCAGACACCGACACTCCACGCAGATCTGCCGCCTCGTGAACTCAATGGACTTACCAAAATGCAGCTGGAGGAAATGCTTTGTGGTTTTCCCCAACCAAAACGCCTTCGTGTAATCGCAGTCTTCGGTGATGCCGAGCATGTTTCCTTCGCTCAGCAGATTCACGAACACCTGCAGGAAGCAGGATGGCTCACGGATCCCAAAGTTGAGATTGTCGCTCAATCTGTACCTCACTCCGGAATCTATATCCGCATGAGTCTCCACGATCTTTCCGTGCTTGAAATAGTCGTGGGTACTAATTCCTGAAAACATCCATAAACCCTATATTTGGGGATATGGCAGCACGGATTCTCCTTGCTTTTTTTCTTCTCGGAATATGGAATGGAGTAGGGGCTCAAGAGAATCCTGCGAGTAAATACCGCATGCATCTTAAGCTAACCGGTAGTGTGCCGCACCCTGTTTCCAACAAAGCATTTCGCAGAAGTTTTATCGGTGTGTACGATATGGCGTTGACCTATCGTCTGCGTCTGTTTTCTGGTTTTGCAGCGGGAATTCAGGGAAAACATTCGCTCTGGAAAATTCCGGATAATAAGATTCCGGGCCTTCATACATTCGGACAGTTTAACGGAGGCGGACTTTCACTCGCGTACGATCATGTAGTTACAGAAGAGGCGGTGATTTATGCAGAGATAAGTGCAGGAATGATGCAGTTGCATTACTACGGCGTGTCTTATGATTCCATGCCCGACAACTACCAGACGAAGTACATGATCAATTACGGTGAGGTGGAGGTTGGTGGTTACTTCTATACGGAAGGCAGTTTTGCGATCGGAATGCAAACAGCATTCATGTTTACGAATTACCAGTTCGATCCGTACAAACTTGCTCTTGATAACCACAAAGCGTATTTGCCGGAAGATATGAACGGGAAAGTGGTCACGTTCAAAATCGGATTTTCGGTTGTGTATAGTTTCAACGAGAGAAAAGGCAGACGGTTAGCTTCCTGACGGGTCGCGCTTTCTGCTGACTGTCAACACTTCCCGAATACTACTGCGTACGGCGGGATAATTCTGATGAATCTTATTTCTATTTGACGCACAATACTTAAACAAAGTGTTGGACGGTCAAATACCCATGCCTGCCGAGGTTATCTCACAATATGGCGATGCATTAATTATATATAGGAATTATTGATTACATTTCTGTAACATATAGTTGAAATCATAATCCGTTGTTTCAACAATATTGCACAAGTAACTCCTACAAATTTAATCCCAACTTTATGACTTTACGCCAACAGAATGGCGGGCTCCGACGGGCTTACAGTGGCAACGCAATTGTACATTTCAATGATCCGGGCGAATTCCTTCACAAACTCCGCGAGTTCAGGGCAGAGCATGTCCTTAAAACCACACTTGCTTCAGCATTATTCATTGCCAATTTTGCAATGCCGTTTACTAGCACTGCAGCAAATTCGCGATATCCTCAAAACAAGATTACGAGTTCTTCGCTTGTTAATAAGATCAGATATGTTACTGATCAAAATAGTGCAGATCTTGAGCAAGAACTTCAGAACGAAAAAGAGAAAACGGACGCGGTTGTGCAGATGGCAACTGCGGAACGTTTATCGCACAAAGATGTTTTGGCAATTCAGGCTGCCGAGTTGATCATGGCCAATGAGGAATTGATATTTCAGGAAGAGGAAAGGGTGATGCGCGCGGCAGAGTTAGTTGTTGCGAACAAAGAACTACTTTTTCAGAATAATGAAAAGGAGAATCGGGCAGCGGAATTAGTGCTTGCAAACAAAGAACTTCTTTTTCAAAATGGAGAAAAGGAGAAGCGGGCTGCAGAGCTGATTGTAGCGAATAAAGAACTTGTCTTTCAGAATGGTGAAAAGGAAATGCGTGCAGCAGAATTGGTTGTAGCGAATAAAGAACTTCTCTTTCAGAATGGTGAAAAGGAAATGCGGGCTGCGGAGTTGGTTGTTGCGAATAGTGAACTTCTATTTCAGAATGGTGAAAAAGAGAAGCGTGCATCTGAATTGGTAGTAGCCAACAAAGAACTTCTCTTTCAGAATGGAGAAAAGGAAAAACGCGCGGCAGAGTTGGTTGTGGCTAACAAAGAACTCCACTTTCAGAATGAAGAGAAGGAGAAACGTGCGGCAGAACTGGTTTTAGCAAATGAAGAGCTGATTTTTCAGAATGAAGAAAAAGCCAAGCGGGCTGCCGAACTTCTGGTTGCCAATGAGGAACTGATTTTTCAGAACAAGGAAAAAGAGAAACGCGCGGCTGAACTGTTGCTCATTAACCAGGAACTTAAAAATGCTGAAGAGTCTAAAGAGAGTTACATACGTGGATTGGAACAATTGATGTTCCTTACTTCACATCGTGTACGACAACCGGTTGCCAACATCATGGGCATCGCGAATGTGCTGAATACGACTGAGGGTTCACCCGAAGAAATAAAGAAAATCGTAGGTTATATGCAGCACTCTGCAATATCGCTTGATGAGTTTACGAAGGAACTTACAGCCTATATTGAACAACTGAAGCATAAATTTAAAATCCCACTCGACACAAGAATCAGAGGCATTTCAACACATTCAACGGACCATTCCATGCGTTTGTAACGGAGAAACTTGCGAAACAGTATCTCCGTGTTTATAACAGAAAAAGGGTTGCCAGTTGGCAACCCTTTTTCTGTTACGGTAAGAACTATTCTTCTTTCGTCTTCTTCTTCGTTTTCGGCTTCGTGATGCTGATCACAACGTCTTTCTTCTCTTCGCTGTAGTCGATTGTTACTACGTCGCCTTCAGTGATTCCAGACTTGATGATTTCCTCAGCGAGCGGATCTTCGATAAATTTCTGGATCGCACGTTTCAACGGACGAGCACCATACGCTGCATCGAATCCTTTATCCACGATATAATCTTTCGCTTTAGCGGTGATCTCGATGGTGTAACCCAATTGAGAGATACGTCCGTAGAGTTTGTCCAGTTCGAGATCGATAATCTTGTGGATGTCTTCACGAGAAAGTGAATTGAACATCACTACATCATCAATACGGTTCAGGAACTCAGGAGCAAACGCTTTCTTCAAGGCATTTTCAATTACACCTTTCGCGTGTTCACCGGATGCGTTATTATCTGCCTTCGTTCCTGTAGCGAAACCAACTCCGGTTCCAAATCTTTCAACTGACGTGACCCAATGTTCGACGTCATAATGATGATTGAGTTCTTGAAGTCAACTTTACGTCCAAGTGAATCTGTAAGCTGACCGTCATCCAGCGTCTGCAGAAGCAAGTTGAATACATCCGGGTGTGCTTTTTCAATCTCGTCAAGAAGTACAACTGAATATGGCTTGCGACGTACTTTCTCTGTGAGCTGTCCGCCTTCTTCGTATCCAACGTATCCTGGAGGCGCTCCAACCAGACGAGACACTGCAAACTTCTCCATGTACTCGCTCATGTCGATACGAATCAACGCATCTTCATTATCGAACAGGTATTTTGCAAGGATCTTAGCCAGCTGTGTTTTACCAACACCGGTAGGACCGAGGAAGATGAAGGAACCAATCGGCTTGTTCGGATCTTTCAGTCCGGCACGATTACGCTGAATGGCTTTCACCACTTTCTTAATCGCTTCGTCCTGACCGATCACTTTGCCTTTCAGCGCTTCGAACATCACCGCAAGCTTGTCGCCTTCGTTCTGTGATACACGCTGCACCGGAATTCCGGTCATCATCGCAACTACTTCAGCTACGTTGTCTTCACTAACAGTTTCGCGGTGAGTTTTGCTCTCATCTTCCCACTGTTTCTTAGCCGCTTCAAGCTGTTCCTGGAGCTGACGTTCTTTATCACGCAGGCGGGCCGCTTCCTCATATCGCTGAGAGCGCACAACCTGATTCTTTTCTTCTTTTACTTTCTCGATCTCTTCCTCAACTTCAAGAATCTTCTTCGGAACCTTGATGTTGGTGATGTGAACACGTGATCCGGCCTCATCGAGTGCGTCAATTGCTTTGTCCGGCAGGTGACGATCGGTGATGTAACGTGAAGTCAACGTAACGCAAGCTTTAATCGCTTCTTCCGTATAGTTCACGTTGTGGTGATCTTCGTATTTCGACTTGATATTGTTGAGGATCTGAATAGTTTCCTCAACAGAAGTCGGCTCTACAATCACTTTCTGGAAACGACGCTCGAGTGCACCGTCTTTTTCAATGTACTGGCGGTACTCGTCAAGCGTAGTTGCTCCGATGCACTGGATTTCTCCGCGGGCAAGAGCCGGCTTAAACATGTTCGATGCATCGAGGGAACCCGAAGCTCCGCCAGCACCGATGATTGTGTGAATCTCGTCAATGAACAGGATTACGTCAGGAGATTTCTCCAGTTCGTTCATCACTGCTTTCATACGCTCTTCGAACTGACCGCGGTATTTTGTTCCTGCAACTAACGATGCAAGATCAAGAGATACTACACGTTTGTTAAAGAGTACGCGAGATACTTTTTTCTGGATAATGCGCAATGCCAGACCTTCAGCGATTGCCGATTTACCAACACCCGGTTCTCCGATGAGAATAGGGTTGTTCTTCTTACGGCGGGAAAGAATCTGAGACACACGCTCAATTTCTTTTTCACGTCCTACGATAGGATCGAGTTTTCCGTCTTCAGCAGCTTTCGTGAGATCGCGTCCGAAGTTGTCGAGCACTGGCGTCTTCGATTTTGAATCGGTGATTTTCTTCTGGCTTGAACCAAAAGTGCTTTCTTCACCATCATCATCTTCAGGCGTATTGCCGGCGTCAAAGCGCGGAGATGACGTTTCGTCATTTGATGCTCCTGCGTTTGTGTCGAGCTCGGTCTTCACTGCTTCGTAATCGAGACCGAAACGATTCAGTGCTTTAGTAGCAACTGAGTCGTCGTCTTTCAGGATAGAAAGCAGAAGATGTTCTGTACCAATTACCGCGCTTTTGAAAAGCTTGGCTTCGAGGTAAGTAATTTTGAGTGCACGTTCAGCCTGTTTAACCAGCGGAATATTGCCAAGGTTGGCCGCCGACTTACGGGCAGAACCCGAGGTAAGCGACTCAACTTCTTTACGAAGATCAAGAAGATTCACATTGAGCTGCTTCATCAGCTTGACAGCACTTCCTTCACCTTCGCGGATAATACCCAACAGAAGATGTTCCGTCCCAATGTAATCGTGACCGAGACGAAGCGCCTCTTCACGACTAAACGTGATGACGTCTTTTACCCGGGGTGAAAATTTAGCTTCCATATATCGCGTTTGTGGTGCCAGGATACTATCCGGACACTCGATTTATTTTATCAGGATTCCTCACCTGACATTGAGTACTACACGACCTAAATCGTGCCACTTTTAATTACTTGAATTTACCCATTATTTCGCAGGTTCTCAAATGTATATACAATCAAGTTTTACAAGTGATTTTAGAGTCGTTTTTATTCACGGAAAATTGTTAATAATTAACACCTAAAATGGTCACTTTTCAGAGTGAAAAAAGGTACTTTCGGACTCCTTAAAAACACACACATTTTGGTTCAGTTATTTCAATAACTGTGCTAAATATTAATAGTGACAAAACGACATGGCTTCAGGCGAAAAAATTATTCCGATTAACATTGAAGATGAGATGCGTACAGCATACATCGACTATTCGATGTCTGTAATTGTTTCACGGGCGTTACCTGACGTGCGCGACGGACTTAAACCGGTTCACCGCCGGGTTCTGTTCGGAATGCTCGAACTGGGCGTACTCTCAAACCGTCCTTACAAGAAATCAGCCCGTATCGTGGGTGAAGTCCTGGGTAAGTATCACCCGCACGGAGATAGTTCGGTATACGACACTATGGTGCGTATGGCTCAACCCTGGAGTTTGCGTTATCCGCTCGTAGACGGACAAGGAAACTTCGGTTCAGTTGACGGAGATCCTCCTGCGGCAATGCGTTACACGGAAGCCCGTTTGCGCAAAATTGCTGAAGAGGTAATTGCAGATATTGACAAGAACACGGTTGACTTCCGTCCGAACTTCGATGATTCACTCGAGGAGCCGACGGTAATGCCTTCGCGTATTCCACAGCTCCTTGTAAATGGTGCTGCCGGAATTGCAGTAGGTATGGCAACGAATATGCCGCCGCACAACCTTACGGAAATCATCAACGCTACCATGGCGTATATCGATAACCGCGAGATTGATATTCAGGGCCTGATGAATTTCGTCAAAGCACCTGACTTTCCGACAGGCGGATCGATTTACGGATTCAACGGGGTGCGTGAAGCATTCGAAACCGGTCGTGGCAGAATTGTTCTTCGTGCGAAAGCAACTATTGAAGAGCACAACGGTCGCGAGCGAATCATCGTAACGGAGATTCCTTACCAGGTGAACAAGTGGCAGATGATCAAAGCAACTGCCGACATGATCAACGAGAAGAAACTCGAAGGTATCAGTGATATCCGCGATGAGTCTGACCGTGATGGTATGCGTATCGTTTACGAACTGAAGCGCGATGCTGTATCAAACGTAGTTCTAAACCAGCTTTACAAATACACTTCGCTCCAGACGTCATTCAGCGTAAACAACATTGCGTTGGTGAATGGTCGTCCGGAAATGCTGAACCTGAAGCAGCTCATCGGGCACTTCGTTGACTTCCGTCACCAGGTTGTTGTTCGCCGTACCAAATACGAACTCGAACAGGCAGAGAAGCGTGCACACATCTTGCAAGGTTACCTGATTGCGCTTGATCACCTGGATGAAGTAATCAAGATCATTCGCGAGTCAGCAACACCAAACGAAGCGAAAGAACAATTGATGACGCGTTTTGCGTTGTCCGAAATTCAGTCCGGAGCTATTCTTGAATTGCGTTTGCGTGTCCTCACCGGCATGGAGCGCGACAAGTTGCGTGCAGAGTTCGAGGAATTGATGAAACTCATCGCATACTTGCGTAACATTCTGGATGACGAAGTTTTGCGTATGGAAATCATCAAAGGCGAATTGTTAGAGATTAAAGACAAGTACGGCGATGAACGGAAGACGGAAGTAATTTATGCTGCCGACGATCAGCGCATGGAAGATCTCATTGCTGACGAAGACGTGATCATCACGATTTCGCACATGGGCTACATCAAGCGTACACTGCTTTCAGAATACCGTGCACAGAATAGGGGAGGTCGCGGTTCCCGTGGTTCCTCAACCCGTGACGAGGATTTCGTGGAACATCTGTTCGTTACGAATACTCACGCGTACCTGTTGCTCTTCACGGAGCAGGGACGTTGTTTCTGGATGCGTGCTTACGAGATTCCGGAAGGAAACAAGACTTCGAAAGGTCGTGCGATCCAGAACTTGCTGAATATTCCGGCAAGCGATAAGGTGAAAGCATATATCAAAGTAGAGAACCTTACCGAAGAAGGATATATCAACAAGAATTACATCGTGATGTGTACTGCACGCGGTGTGATCAAGAAAACGGTTCTTGAACAATATTCACGTCCACGTGCAAACGGTATCAATGCGATTACTGTGCGCGAAGGTGATATGCTTCTCGAGGCAGTTCTCGTTGGAGAAGGCGACCAGTTGATGGTAGCGTCGAAGTTTGGTAAAGTGGTTCGTTTCAACAGCGGAGAAGTTCGCGACATGGGACGTACAGCAACCGGCGTTCGCGGAATCACATTGAATGGAGAGAAGGATGAAGTGATCGGAATGATTGTGATGCCAGCCGAAAATCCGCCTCAGGTACTTGTTGTTTCTGAGAAAGGTTATGGAAAACGTTCCGATCTGGAGTCTTACAGACAGACACGTCGTGGTGCGAAAGGTGTGAAGACCATCAACGTTACAGACAAGACCGGACAGTTGATCGCGATCAAAGCTGTAACCGATGAGAATGATTTGATGATCATCACAACGACCGGAATCGTGATTCGTATGCGTGTATCAGACCTGCGTGTAATGGGTCGCGCGACACAAGGCGTTCGATTGATTTCTTTGGACGAGGACGATTCAATAGGAGCAGTAACAACCGTTGAAACTGATCCGGAAGAAGAAGTAGTAAAGGTTGATGGATCTGTTGATACTTCTATGGCAGATGCTGCAGACGAAGTTGAACCGGATGCGGATGTTGCGGATGAAGGTCCGGAAGACATTTTGCCGGAAGATGGCACGGATGTTGAAAATACAGATGAACCTAAGTAATGTCAGGATTGGGATCCTGACATCACTTAGGTCAGGATTGGGATCCTGACATCACTTAGGTCAGGATTGGGATCCTGACATCACGTAGGTCAGGATTGTACCGATAGTTATCGGGACTGACATCACACAATGTCAGAACTAGTAAACTGAACACATAAACTGAATAACAGATTGATATGAAAAAAGTAATGGTTATTGCAGCTGCTTTACTGGTTTCGACTGGTGCAGTATTCGCACAAAAAGCGAAAGTAACGACTGCATATAATGCGCTGAACAGTTACAATAAAGGCAAAGATCCCGCAGATCTTCAAAAGGCAAAGACCAACATCGATGATGCTTCGGTTCATGCTGATACTAAAGATGATGCGAAGACCTGGGCGTACAGAGGGAATGTTTATCTGGCCCTTTATCAAATCGAGTTCAACGCGAAACTGGCTCTTCACAAGGATGAAACGAATCCAAGTAAGAAGTCTGCAATGGCGTATGTAGAAGCTCCGACCGCAAACCTTACAGAAGCGACTAACTCATACCTTAAAGGTAAGGCGTTAGACAAGTATGCTGTGTATGATGACATTCCGAAAGGACTGGGTGATTGCTATTTCTATTCACAGAACATCGGAATTTCAAATTACAATCAGGAGAAATACGCGGAGTCATATCCCATGTTCGAGTTGGCTTTGGCCATTTCTGCATCGAGCAAGGTGACGGACACGGTGAATATTGACAATTGTGCTAAGAGTGCTTTGAACGCGAAAATGTACGACAAAGCAATCCCGCATCTGAAGACTTTGACTTCGCTGAATTACGGAAAAGGGAATTCCTGGTTGTTGCTGGCTCAGGCGTATGAGGCAAAAGGCGATTCGACTGCTTACCGGACAACAATAGCAGAAGGTTTGAAAAAGTACCCGACAGATTCTCCGTTGCTTACTGCTGATGTGAACCTGAAGCTGAAAGATGGCAAGAAGGCTGAAGCGGTAGCGCAACTCGAGGCTTTGACGGCACAAAAGAAGGATGATCCGGAATTGTTCTTCATCGTTGGAAACGTGTATGATAACATGGCGAATCCGACCGATAAAGACAATAAAATGGCAGAAAAGCCTTCGAATTATGAAGAATTGCACAACAAAGCGGCAGAAAACTACAATAAGGCGGTTGAACTGAAGCCCGGCAATTTCGACGCATTGTATAACCTTGGAATCCTGTATTACAATCAGGGTGTGGAGTATTACAACCGTTCAAATTCTACGATTGCTGATGCGGCAAAGTACGCGAACATGTGGGAAGCGGCATTTGCAAAATCAATTGAGTATCTCGAAAAGGCACGTGCAATTGATCCGAAAGATCAGAACACCATTACTGCTTTGAAAATCTGTTATGGACAAATCGGGGATTCCGATAACTATAACCTGATGAAAGAAGAGCTGAAGAAGTTGCAAGGACAGTAACCAGTCCCGACGTTTAAGCCGGGATCCTGATCGCGATATGCGCATCAGGATAGGCAGTCCAACAGTCGTTCGGTTGGCAGTCAAAATATCAAAATCCCGGTCTGAAAGGATCGGGATTTTTTGTGTTCGAAAGAGAGCGAATCAGGCAAGAATGGAAGTTGATCGGTATTGAAATAGTGCTGTAAATGACTGTAATTCATATTTATTCAACTTAACATAATATTAATTATGGTTTATTTTAATATATGGATTTTAGCCGGAAAAGCCTATTATTGTAGTCTCCAAACAAACCTATGATCCGTAATCTGATCTTCCTGAATCTGGCTGAATTGTTTGAACGATTCACCTATTATGGTGTGCGGTCGATCTTCCTTTTGTTCCTGTGGACTGGTCTCAAATGGGACCAATCTGAATCGACTCTGCTGTATGGTTACTTCATCATAGCCGTTCATTTCGCTTCACTTTTCGGCGGAATTCTATCCGATGCGACGCGAAAACCAGTTTTAATAGCCATTATCGGTAATTCCTCCACGACCCTCGGAATCTTCCTTTTCGCTTTCGCCGATTCGCCCGTAACCGTTTATTCGGCTTGCGGACTGATGGCTTTGGGTGCCGGATTGTTCAAACCGTCCATTATTTCGGCCATTTACCGGGTTTCATTCCATCAAAAACACCGCCTGGATCTCATTTTTACGGTGTTTTACTGCGTAATCAACATTGGCGCTTTCGCAGCTCCGTTCGTAATTGCAAACATTGGCGATACCGGAAATCCTGCTGACCTGAGACTCGGTTTCATCATCGCGGGGTGCTTTTCAATAATTCCAACAGTGCTCTTATCGGTAAACTATAATAACCTTATATACAATGATTTATTGTACAACAGCCAAACCTATAAATTAAGTGATATTCGCACCACGAACATCGTCTTTTGGTTCATTTTGACGCTCATCTTTTGGATGGCCTACGATCAGTTCAGCATGTTTATCGACACCTCGTTTGGCGACAACCACTCTCTAATATTTACAGCAGTTCTGGGGCTGGTCTTTTACTTCGCATTGATTCCGATCCATCTGATCAGGAACTTTCGGTCGGCCCTCAAGATCTCGATCGGACTGTTGATGGTTGCAATTGTCTGCATCGTTTACCCTTTACTGAACCTGCCGCCGGTTGCCGGACTGGTCATGCTTTCCATTTCCGAAGTCCTGATCATTCCGGTTATCTGGAGTCAGATGGCCCAGAACTGTTCGCCCCGGTTCACGGGAACTATAATGAGTTTGCTTATGCTGGGAACGTGGGTCATTAACAAAGCCAGTTCCGCGTTGTACGATTCCGAACCAGATCGACCGATCATCCTTTGGATCCTGGCGGTAGTCTGTTTGGGCTTGATGGCGGGATTTCTGGTGCTCGATTACTTTCAGAAAAAACGGGAACAAATTTAGAGCGGCCCATGTTCTGAGCGTTCCCGTTCAGGATATATTCACAGTCGGTAATGCAAATCCTGAAGCGCGAATATCTCAATGCACAGAATTTAGAAAAGTACTATTTCTACTTTTTCCTCGCGCTCAATCTGGTTCCGGTTTTTTGCTTCCGGTTCTTTCCAACCATCGACGGACCAGCACATTTGTACAACTCTGCATTGATTGTCGAGCTTCTCACAAACTCCGAAAGTCTGATTAATGACTTTCTGGCATTCAACAATTCCATCAATCCTAACTGGTCCGGACATTTCCTGCTGGCACTTTTCTCCAGCATTCTACCAGCCTTTGTTGCCGAGAAGATTATTCTGCTGATCTACCTGATTGGGTTTCCGCTCAGCATCCGGTACTTGTTTCAGGTTCTGAACATCAGGCGCAAGTTTTTGATTTATCTGATTTTTCCGTTCACGTATTCGTACTTATTCTATTACGGATTCTACAATTTCAATATCGGCGTAGTATTCATGTTCTGGGGAATCGCTATGGCACTGAAGTACAAGGAGAATTTCACGCGTGCACGAGTTATCAAACTGTTGCTGGTGTCAACGTTGATCTGCTTTTCGCACTTGTTTGTATTCGCGGTCTTCCTGATGGTTTTGTTTTTCCTGAATGCCGATTCGGTAATGCTCTTGCTCAACATTAACAAGGAAGTTAAACGTCGTGGCAGGAAACGCATACTTGCCCTGTTGATCGCCCTTCTTCCGGGGCTAATCATCACATTCAATTTCCTGTTGGGGAACGATTCGTTGCATTCTGATTCCGTTTACCTCCCGTTCAGCGATCTGGTAGCTTCGCTGAAATACATCATGCCGGCTAAAGGAATTGCGTATGAAGGTTACGGACTCTTCAACCGGGTGTTGTTGTATTTGTTTGTTGCACTCATCATTTCTGTCGGAATTTCAGTCGCCTACCAGCGATTCAAACACAAAACGTGGACCATCAAAAACTATGCGTGGTTAAGCATCCTGATTACCACTGGCGTTTTGATTTTTGTACTGCCCGACTACAAAGGTATTGCGATCGGCTTCATTTCGTCGCGACTGATGTTCTTCTTCTTCATTTTCCTGATCATCTGGTTAGCGAGTCAGGAAATTTCAAAATGGGTGCTCGTCGGTGTATTCATAGGAATCAATTTGGTCAACTTTGGAATCCTAAATCATAACCGCATAGCTATTGCGAACCAATGCGAACTAGCCGAAGAAATCAATGCAACAGCTGAATTTATAGAGCCAAACAGTACGGTTTTACCAGTCACCTACTCCGACAATGTGTTACATGCCCACATTTCAAATTATCTTGGAGCGGAGAAACCGTTGATCATTTTAGAAAACTATGAGGCCAGCCTGGATCATTTTCCTTTAAGATGGAATGTGGATCAGATGCCAGAGCTGACGGTTGGTGATACCGTATTCCGCTGCTATTGTTTTCCGTGGTTGCCACAAGGCACTCAAGCTATACAGACGATCGATTATGTATTTGTGCTTACGGACAACGGGAAGTCAGTAGATGATTCCTGCAACACGAGTGTAAAGCTGATGATGGAAACTTGTTACGATAAAGTTGAAACGGGATCATCCGCAAGGATTGCACTCTATAAGCTGAAACCTGGATTCTAAGAACATGAAAGCAGTTTCAACTTTCGCACTCATTTGTCTGATGTCTTTTGTGGTCAGTTGCCAGTTCTCTGTTCGTGAACCAGGCTATACCCGTGAACAATTCGTGAGTGACAGTACTTTCATCACTGAATACATGCTGGACTCGCTGCCTTCTGATTCTCGCTATGTTAGCTTAGGACTGAAACTGATTAAGTGCGAAGCATTTTCTTATGGCCGATTAGTTGAACATAGCTTTCAGTCGACAAATGAAGTAATACCTCCTGCACATCATGTGTATTTTCATTTCACTCACGACGGATTGATTCAACGCATTATGACCAAGGATGGCTTTAGCATTACGTTTGTGAACAGCGGTTCACAAATATATTCTGAAGAGCCTTATCAGTGAGACACTGCACAAGGGCACATTAGTTCAGTAGCTGCCGCAGCGCCGATTCAATTTCCGGATACTGAAATCCATACCCTTCATCTTTCAACTTCTTCGGTTCCACCCAACGGCTCTTCAGCAACAACTCAACTTCCGTTCCGATCATCCATGCACCGAGTTTGAGCATCCATTCATACGCCGGTAATCCAAACGGCATGCCCATGACTTTGCGCATGGTTTTCATGAATACTGCGTTAGTCACCGGATCAGGAGACACGATATTGTATGGTCCGGTTGCGTTGTGATTTGTGCGGAACCATTCGATGATGCCTAAGAAATCGTCGAGGTGAATCCAGTTGACCATCTGGTTTCCGGAACCTTGCTTGCCGCCCATTCCGAATCGCACGAGATTTTTGAAGCGCGGAATTACGCCGTCTTGTTTGCCGAGGACAATTCCGAGTCGTGCCGTGACTTTGCGAACGTTTCCCACATCCTGCGCAAATGATTTCTCCCAGGCACGCACCACGTCTTCAGAAAATCCGTCTCCGATTTCTCCGGTGAATTCATTCTGCGGGCGATCTTCAGCGTGACGGTACACGGTTGCGGATGACAAGTTGATCCACAGTTTTGGTTTCACGGTACACTGACGAATTGCTTCCGCGATTGCGTCCGTTGCATTTACCCGCGATTCAAGAATTTCTTTTTTGTTCTCTGGCGTGTATCTGCAGTTCACGTTTTTACCAGCGAGATTGACGACCATGTCGGCACCTTCGATTTCCTGCATCCAGTTGCGATCGGCATCGAGCTTGTTGGGCCAATACACGTTCTTCACGGAGTTGCATGGCTTTTGGCGTTGCGCGAGTGTGTTTACGGAGCGTGAGAGCACGATGATCTCGGTTGCTGTTTTGCAATAAAATTCCTGGAGGGCTTTACCGAGGAAACCTGTTCCTCCTGCTAAGACTATTTTCATAGATCGTTTTATTTTGGACCACTAAGCACACCAAGACACAAAGCATTGACTTCGTGTCTTCGTGAACTTTGTGGTCAATTTAATGTGGGATATAAGATTATTCCTAGAACGAGAATTCGATACAGCACCCAACTCACACTTGGCCACCAACCCAACTCCAACACTTTCATTCTTCTCGCGTGTTCGTACAACATCACGCCGACCACCAACAGAAAATATGCAAGAAAGACAACGGGCGGAATCGCGGGAAAAATGAAGCCAATGAGTAAAGCGGGTAACAACAGTATTGCGCCGATGAAGGAAACAGTCATCATGTTGCCGAGGCAGTTCATGAGCTGCTCTGCCTTCCCGCGCCTCCTAACCTCCGAAGGAGGAACCGCCGCCCGCGCAGCCAACATAATTCCAACTGCAATACTTTGAAATAAGACTTGTCCTCCGCAGATGAGAAACTCGCGGTAGAAATTGGATGCGGGAATTAGATCTCCAAGAAGATGACTGTATTCTACAAGCGTGAGTGAAGTGAGGAACCATACCATTAAGATGTATGCGAGTCTGTACTTCAGTTTGAAGGTGGGTGTGCAATCAAACCGGGTAGTCGGGCTCTCATTCCCGACATGCTGGGTCAGGTTCTGGGACCTGACACCACTCACGGGCACAATCACCTTCCTGTTGTACGAAATGAAATTGTACAGTTTCTGAATCAAAAACTTCAGCGGCTGAATGCGGGCTACAACTCCAATCCACCGGAAACGTGTTTCGATTATGGTGAGCAGGCTTTCCAATCCGTACTTCACTTCACCGGTTTCGCGGTTGATGAGCGCAATTTCATTCTTCGCACGTTCTGCATCCATTCCGGGGACGAACTCCCCTCCTACTTGCTGATAGGGGATGCGTCCTTCGGAGTCCAGCATTTTCGATTTGATGAATGCACCGGTGTACGCAATGCAGAGTGGACAATCTGCGTCATAGACCATGGTGTGATTAGTGAGCGTTTTCATTTTGCGTGGTGTCGCGGTCTGTGACCCGACACGGTCATGCTTAAGGCGTGAATACTTTTTCTTTTACCACAAAGTTCACGAAGACACAAAGGCTATGGTTTTCTGAACTTTCAATATGCATTGAAATACTTTATCTAAATAAAACCCAGCTAAACTGGGTGACGTGTCAGGTCAGAGACCTTGACTCCACGTGTGTGTTACTTCATCAACTTAAACAACGTCCCGAAGAACCAATTCTCATCGGCACGCAAAGCCATGTCAACACCTTTGTCCATGCGCTCCACGAAATCGTGGATGTTGTCGACGGTCTTTTTGAATTCTTTTCCTTTTGCCGACTTCGCATCAACTTCTGCGTCCTGCAGTTGTTTGAGTTTGTTCAGCACCGGTTCGATCTCACGCTTCTTCCGCTCTTTCGCAATGCGGCGTGCAATTTCCCAGATATCTTTTTCTGCAGAGAAAAACTCTTTGCGTTCTCCGGCCACGAGATTTTTCTGAACCAGATTCCAGTTCATGAGATCGCGCACATTCATGTTGGCGTTGCCGCGTGAAATGTTCAGCTCTTCCATGATGTCTTCTGTAGAAAGCGGCTCTGGAGAAATCAGAAGCAATGCGTGTACCTGCGCCATGGAGCGGTTGATGCCCCACTCAGAACCAAGCGTTCCCCAGGTTTCAATGAATTGTCGTTTTGCTTCGTCGAGTTTCATACCTCAAAGATACAAGAACTTTGCCAACTTTCAAATATTACTGAAAGTTTAGATAGTGGCTTCAAAATCAACCGCAAAGGCGCTAAAACGCTAAGAATTGGTATTTTATTCAGGAAATGAAAAGAATTCTATGGTTCTCATCGCAGGTCCGTCAACGATTGATATTGTCTTCCAGGCAACAGAATCCTTTTTTATTCTGTACGTCATTCGATAATCGCACCAACAATCACACACCTTGTTGCTGTCGTTTGGAAGATAATATCCAAGAAATAAACTGTCCTGACTTTGATAGGTATCCGCGGTATATTTAAGACAACAGTCATCAATGAATTCAAAAGACAAGATCAATGAGTCCTTGTTCTCTTCCTTCTGATAATTATAAGGTTTACGCATCCCATTCCGCTTGATATCATCATGGGTAATTACTCTGTGCGGAGGTAGCTCGCAAAGCTGTAAAACCTGTTCCTTACACCATACATGTGAAGCTGGAGGTTCGTAAATGCAAGACACATTTCTTTGCCCTGCGATCGTGTCAACTGAATCTGCTGAATTGACGTTTTCTTCGTTCGACGAACATCCGAACAAGAAAGCACAAGTAATGAGAATGATTGTCAGCCGCTTCATCATTACGCAATATTACTGAAACTCAAATGGAAATTAAATCGACATCTTCAACCCACTCCCATACAAACTCTCAATCACAATCTTCTCATCTCCGGCCAAGCGCTTCCTCAACTTCGTGATATACACATCCAGACTTCTGTTGTTGAAGTAGCTGTCGTCTCCCCAAATTGTGTTGAGAATGGTGCTGCGATCAACGAGTTGTCCCTGGTGAACAAGTAGCATGTTGAGCAACTCTGCTTCACGCGGAGAAAGGCGATCGGTTTTGTCGTTGCATTGGAGTGTGCGTGCGCCGGGATGAAAGAGAAACTTTCCGAAGGAGAATGATTCCGGAGAAGTTGTGCGCTGCTGCTGACTGCGCTGAAGGACGGCTGCGATTTTCAGAAGCAATACTTCGGAGTCGAATGGTTTGGTGACGTAATCGTCGGCGCCGGAGTTGTAGCCTTTGATGATGTCTTCTTTCTGGTTGCGGGCAGTGAGGTAAATGACCGGAACAAGTTTGTTGATCTTGCGGAGATCGTTCACGAAAGAAAAACCATCTTTTACGGGCATCATGACGTCTGAAACGATGAGGTCGAAATCGTGTTCGCGGAATTTGTCGAGAGCTTGTTGACCATCGCGGGAGAGTTCGACTGTGAAGCCGTTGAGGGAAAGATAGTCCCGGAGGATGTTACCGAACGATTCGTCGTCTTCTGCGAGGAGTATGTGAAGTTTGTCGCTCATAAAAATGGTACGCGGAAAGGACGGAAAATGCGGATTAAAAACGGATTGGTGAGGACCATGATCTTGGCTTTATTCTGAGACCCTCGATCACTTTGGTCAATTAACCACAAAGGCGCAGAGGCGCAAAGGACCGCAAAGTTTTGAGCGCATATAGTTTTTAGGGAACACTGAAAAAAACAAATCATACCGATGTTCACGGATTTTGATGCATGATTACTACAGTGAATGTGGTTCCCGAATTGCTGCTCTTGGTTACCGAAACAGAACCGTTGTGTTCTTTCATTACCGATTGCGCGTAACTCAAGCCGAGACCGAAACCTTTTACGTTGTGTACGTCGCCGGTGGAAACGCGGTGGAATGGTTCGAAGATGAGATCCCAGTCGGATGACTCGATTCCGCTTCCGTTATCGGTGATTTTTATTTCTGTTCCGGAACGATAAGGCGCGATAGTCACGGCAATTATCGGTGGAGAACCGCCGTACTTCAATGCATTATCAAGAAGATTTACAAACACCCGTTCGAGATGGAATGCATCCGCGTCAATGAGAATTACTTCCGGGCTTGTTTCCATCAGCATCTTTCCACCTTGCGCTTCGACCTGCATCTCCATGGATTTCATTGCACGCAAAACAACTTCGGTGAGATTGACACGCTCCATGTGCATGTGAACACCGGTTTTTTCCGTCAACGCAAGCTCAAGGACTTTCTCAACCTGCTGATTCAGTTTCTTATTCTCGAACTTAATCTGCTCAGCGTAAAACTTTACTTTCTCTTTATCGCCGATGATTTTCTCATTCATGATTGTATCCGCAACCAATGACATCGTAGCTAACGGAGTCTTGAACTCGTGCGTCATGTTGTTGATGAAGTCGCGACGGATTTCTCCGATTTTCTTTTGCCGGAGTGCTTCGCGATAGATCATCAGAAAGAGCGCGAGCATTCCGAAGGTGATCAGAACAGAGAAAATAATCTGCGGGAGAATGCGCATGAACACCGAAGCATTGCCGGGATGCATGTTCACTACAATTTCCGGACTGAGCGGATCCGGATCACCTGGAAACAACCTCGCGCGGAATTCCCATTTGCTGTTGGCAATTGTATTTGTATCCGGTCGTTTTCGCCCATCAGCAGGACCTTCAACAAATGTGCGACTGAATGTATAGTCGATTCCGTTCTCAGCCAGCTTTGCGTTCAGCGTGCTGTCGAGCACTGCTGTGTCTAATCGCGTAGGCATTCCCGAGTTGAAAACGTACTGCAGCATTACGTCTTCTACCGCGTTGCACATACGCTGCTGTCGTTCTATCACAAAAATGTCCGCATCATGCTGCTTCATGTCTTCTTCATGCTGCTTCATGTCTGCATCATGCTGCTTCATGTCTTCATCATGCTGCTTCATATCCGCATCCATCTTGGCAATGTCGGCATTCATTTGATCGAGCTCGGCCTGCTCCATTGGAGGAAGCGGTGGAACCGGACTCAAAACGGAAAGTCCTGCAGGAGGGCTCATGGGCGGCACAGCTCCAACCGAAGGAAAGTGAGGAACCGGTGGTAAGGGTGGTGGCGGAGCAATATATCTACGACGATAATTCGGATCTGAACCGTTCATTACTACAATCTGTGTAATGGTATCGTTCATCAGAGTAATCTGCGTAATGGAATCGTTCGCAATTTCCAACCGCATTGAATCGTCCGGACCATACGGTTGCCGCACAAATACACTATCCAGTGAATTTCCGATGAATGCTCTCGCTTCACGTTCTTCCATTGCAATGCACGTTTCGCGCAACGCCTCTCCTACTCTGCGCTTTTCATCCTGCGTCTTCATCTCCGCTTCACGCATGAGCCAGTTAACCTGGAACACGATGAGAGCAGTGATTGCTACAACAACAGCGGGAATTATCCAGCGCATGCCTGATGATTTCATGCCACAAAGATATGCCGCAGCTACACAGAGACGCAGCGACGCGGAGCGTGTTAAGGATTCTTTAAGAGTTTAACGCAATTCGAATGGCAAGAACTGGACTTTGGACGCAACGAAAGCGTGTCGCGGAATTATCGTTTGTAGAAGATGGCTGCAACTGCATCCACCGGCACGCGAAATGCAATATTAGCAATCAACAGAGACCCGAACTGATAGTGTCCATCTCCTTTATCCCATGCATCAGGAAAGGCATTCGCCACATAGCTATATCCAAAAGCATAGAGGAATGAACAGAGTACAGTTGTAGATAACAACATAATGAATGCGTTCTTGTAATCTAGTTCCCACTTCCGTTTTGCAACGAGTATCTGGACGATTGAGGCAATAACATAAAGGATGGCTGTCGCCACGGTACCTGCTCCCAGTTCGCTCATGCCAAGGCTCATTCTACCAGTAGCAATAAGCAACGCTAACGCAGCGGTTCCAATTCCGAAAATGAGTGCAAGTTGTCTGTGTCCCATACCCAAATATACCACAAACCTCATTTCGCACCGTCTCTGCGTCCCTGCATCATGAAGGTTAAGAATTCATTTAGGATTGAACCATACCCGTTAACCTTTGCCAGTCCCTATTCACTTTAGGTTTGCATCAGAACAAAACGACAGATCATGAAAAATACTTTTCTCGCGATAGGTGTCTGCATAGTAGGAACCGTATTCGCACAACAAAATCAGCCAGATTCCCTTCACGTCGTGTTACGCGAAAATCAGAACGGAATAGTTCGCACTTTGGATACCATCGTTCCGCTATCACAACAGCAGTCACTCTTTTTATGGATGGAGGCAAACGGATGGGATGCTCCTCCTCCACCGCCACCTGTTCCTGGTCAACCAATGATGTTTGAACACGAGATCGTGATAGATGGTGATTCTGGATTTTCCCCTGAGGGCAATCAGCGCGTAATGATCATTCACATGGACGGCGACTCAGGAATGATGCCACCAATGCCGCCAATGCCGCCCGGTCAATGCAGAAAAGTTGTGATGATGGACGGCGCGCAAATGTCTGCACCCGGTGAAGGTGATGTTGTTTTCATGCGTCATCCAATGCCACCGAATCCTCCCTGCGGTGTGCTCGTGGAAATCACAGAAAAGGACACGGTAATCAATGGAGAAACACACAAAATGATTATCCGTACAGAGCGAATGATTCTGCCTTTGGAACCACCTGCTCCACCCCTGCCACCGAACGCACCGGTTCCGCCAACACCTCCTGCAGATGGAAAAACAACTGCACCCGTAAATGGTAAGCGTGATTTAGTGGTGTATCCGAATCCAACGAGCGAAATCATCAGCGTAGAATTTGATGTGGCCGCGAAAGAGAAAACTACTTTGCGCATTATAGATATGAACGGCAAGATAATTTACAACGAGGAAATTATTGACGAGCACGGAAAACACATCTATCGCGAGATTAATCTTTCCGGTAAAGGAAAAGGAACGTACACGGTAGAAGTGAAGAGTGCGAAGAAAGTGATTGCAGAGACGATTATTCTGCAATGATGATTCAATGATACAGTGATCCGATGATGCAATGAAGGTTAGGAACAACAATCAGCATCGTCATATAAAAGAAAAGCGCCGAAACATCCCTCGGCGCTTTTTTTATGATATGAAGTTTTAGATTCTATCGAATCACCTGCTTCGTTGCAGTTCCATTTTCATTCAGAACCTGAATCATGTAAGTTCCTGAAGTGAATTCTGTCATATCGATCTGGAGCAATTTTGCAGAAGTGTTTTTCTCCAGCAACAGCTTTCCATCAACAGAGAAGAGACGAACAACTGAAGTTCCCTGATAATCATTCAGGTTGATGTTGATCATTCCTGAAGTTGGATTCGGATATACTTCGAAAGTTGAAAGTGCATTGGTTTCTTCTACGCCTACTCCCGACTGAATGTACTTCGTGAGATAACCATCGTCTTGTCCGTTGGAGGTGAGCGACCAGGTTGAAGGTTGTGGATCAACGTCGGTAGTTCCGCTGAAATACCCACCGATGAAAACGTTGTTCGATGCATCAAGCGCAATAGCAAGTCCGTTGTCGTTTCCGGAAGCACCGAACTTGTGTGCAGAAACAAATGTACCCGTTGAGCTCAGTTTAGAAACGAAAACATCTTCTACTCCAGCTGAAGTGAGTGATTGCGTTCCTGCGCCCGGATCGAAATCGGCAGTCTGAGAAAAACGGCCTACGATGTAAACGTTGCCTGTTAAATCAAGCGTGATCGACTGACCAACATCGACAGACGGTCCGCCGAGTTGTGCCGCCCAACTGTAGTTTCCTGCAGAAGTAAGACAAGAAACAAATGCATCGCTGATTCCGGTTCCTGCAGTGAAAATTACTGTACCTGAGCCCGGATCGAAATCGGCAGAACCATCGAAGTAACCTGTTGTGTAAACGTTACCGGTGAAATCGCAAGTGATATCTGCGCCACCATCTGTTCCGCCACCACCGAGATTTTTCGCCCACACGTAGCTTCCGGATGAACTATATTTTGCAACGAATGCGTTGTTTCCGGATGCAGTAAGATTCGCTGTTGCACCACTTGGATCGAAATCGCATGTGTTGGCGAAGTAACCAGTCATAACGATATCACCGTTTACATCTTCAGCAATTGCTGCACATCCGTCAAGACCATTGCTGCCGAAATCAATTCCCCATTGAAAATCGCCGGCAGAATCAAGTTCAACGAGATACAAATCGACGTTACCCGTTGTGATTACCGTTGTAGTACCAGCACCCGGATCAAGATCACACGTACCTGCATAGTTGCCTCCAATATGTACAACACCAAGTGGCGTAACGCTGAGACCTTCGGCAGAAGTTCCCTGGTTGCTACCAATTGTTTTTGCCCAAACGTAATTACCCGAACTGCTCAGCTTAAGAATAAATGTAGATGCGGCTGTCTGAGAAGAAAGATTGTTTGTTCCTGAGCCAGGATTAAAATCGACAGTTCCTTCGAATGCGCCTGCTACGTAAACGTAACCGTTTGCGTCAATTGCAATTTCGTTACCGACATCAATTCCGGTTCCACCAACTTTTACTGCCCACAGAAGCGATCCGTTTGGGTCGACTTTTGTAACGAAAACGTCCTGCACCCCAGATGACACGAGGTTTGTTGTGCCTGAACCCGGATCAAAATCTACCGTGTTGCGAAACACTCCTGTCGCGTATGTATTGCCGAGATTGTCGGTACAAATATTATTCACGAGGTCGTACCCTGTTCCACCGAACTGATCTGCCCAGGCAAGAAAAAGTGTTTGAGAATTGAGAAGCAAAGACGGCGACATCAAAGCGCACACCAATGCCATTCTGCGTAAAGTAGCTGCTGTTTTCATAGGCAATAAGTTTGGATAAGGATGATATAACAATGTACGCAACTTGGACCGATTCTGTTACGCACAGCTTGTCCTTTGTCGGCGTTTTCGACCAACACCAAACGTGATACGATCAAGGCATTTAATCTTCGAACCGGAAGTCCTGAATTTTCAGAACCCACGCGCTGGATTTGTAATCCGGATCATTTGCATTCCTGCAATTCCGCATTCTACGTTCAACGCTACGATGCAGAACGATCGGACCATTCGCAGGATCCCATTTGCGCCTTTCCCGTTTATACAGCTTGCCCATGAATCCTTGCTGCTCATTGTGCATAAGTCCATTGATAAGATCGTTCTGATCTTTCTCATCGCGCGCTTTCATTGCGAGATACTTCTTCCATTCACGGGAGTCTTCGTAGAATCGAATTCCTTTTGCCCTGGATTCTCTGATCATCCAATCGAGTGAATAATAGGAAAGCTCCGGCTCGCTGTAACCACCACCTACATCGGTGTGCACGCCGCAAAACCAAACCTGTTTAAGCCGATCGCCGGCCGGGTCGTCCTTGAGACTGTCCCACACAACCGGATGAAATGTTTTGCGTTCATCGTCAATCGCAATAGCATGTCTTGCATGATCGACACCCGGCCCCAATGAAAAATTGTGAAACCGATGGGGAAACAGTTTGTCGGTGATCATACTCAGCCAATGTCCGCTTCCACCCAACGCGGCAACGGTGTCCCAAACACCAACGAATTTCACGCGCGTCCACATGGTGTGATGTAAATCGACAAACTCCTTGGCTTTCAGCTCGCGTCGGTTCAACCTTTTCGAAACGTTGTCGAACGACAGATGCGTGTCTTCTTCATCGTTCGTTCTCATTTTGTAAATGCGAAAAGCCTCGTTGATCAGATCCTTTCTCGACAAAGGCAAGACACCGAACATTTCAATGAACGTCGCAAGACTTCTGACGGTTGCAGCACCGCGACTGAATCCGAACAGATAGATGCGATCGCCCGCTTCGAAATTATCGAATAGAAACTCGTAGCAGTTGAGCACGTTTCTCTTAAATCCGATTCCGAAAATCTGTGCGACTTTCCCAAAAGTTTCCGTTCCGATTCCAGGGTCATAATAAACAACTTGATTCGCCGTGCGATCTTCCAGCATGTTGAAGAGCTTGTACACATTCGTGCTCGCTCCTTTTCCTCCAATCTGACCGGTTCCGTCACAGAGGATGACAATATTTTTAGGCATGGGTTTGTTGGTTAGCGTTGGCTTAAATGTAAGATGTTAGCGTGATTGTTAACCACATAGGGTCATAGAAAAATTCGTTGTTTTCTAAGCGAGTCTCCGCCGCAGCGGAGACCATCATAGTTCACAGGAGAATATCGCATCGCGATGTTACTCTTGTGAGCTATGTAGATTCTTGTGCCCAACAAGAAAACAACGAACTATGATCCTATGTGGTTAATTTAGTGGAATGATCACAGAAATAATCAACCAACTCAATTTCAACCGGAAGTACCTCGAACAATTGATTTCAGATGTTCCGGAAGATCAAATGCACATCAATCCGTCCCGGGGACTAGAGAATCATCCTGCATTTGCGCTGGGGCATTTAATAACAGCGTATGCTAATTTGTACAGCAACCTCACAGGTGAATACATTCTCGCGACCGGATTCAAAGAAATTTTCCTTCGAAATGGTCCCGGCGATCCGACTTTGCCGAATGAAGACACGTCGGTTTATCCAACCAAAGCTGCCATGCTTGCCGAACTCGAAGTGCAACACAATCGAATGGTGAATTATCTGCAACATATTTCTACGGAGAAACTGGCCGAAAAATTCGAGTGGAGATTGGGTGCTCACTTTCCGACTTACGGAGACCGCATAATGTTTCTCTGCACGAATCATTATGCAATGCACAATGGACAGCTGGCTTCGTGGAGAAGAGCGATGGGAATGGATAGTGCGTTGGCCAAAATGTAATATGCTAATGTGTTAATAGGAAAATGTGCTAATTGAGGAGAGTTGCAATAATTCGACATATGGTTAGCAAATTGGCAAACTAGCACATTAGCATATTGTTTCGGCGTACCTTTGCGCCATGTTTTCATATTACATCATCTACAAACCGTACGGCATTCTTTCTCAGTTTACCGACGAAGGCAATAAGAAGGGACTTGCTTCCATAATTTCTGTTCCAAAAGATTGCTATCCGGTTGGGCGACTGGATTCCGACAGCGAAGGATTGTTGCTCATTACGAACGACAAAAGCGTGAATCACCGTTTGCTTAATCCGAATTCCGAACACAAGCGCACCTATTTAGTGCAGGTCGACGGAGACATTACACTTGAGGCGTGCAAACAAATCGCACAAGGCGTAACCATCAAAATCGATGGCAAGGATTACAAAACACTTCCGGGTATCTGCACCAAAATTGAAGAGCCGGAATTGCCAGCACGAGTTCCGCCTGTTCGCTTCAGAAAGTCTATTCCTACTTCGTGGATTAAACTGCAACTGATCGAAGGTAAAAACCGTCAGGTTCGTCACATGACCGCTGCAGTCGGCTTTCCTACATTACGATTGGTGCGTTCAAAAATCGGGATGCTGGAACTGGGACCTATGTTGCCTGGCGATGTAATTGAGATGCGCCGCGATGAGTTTATTCGGAAGATCGGGCTTTAAAATGCAGAGGTAGTTGTGTTCCGGTGGCTAAAGCCGACCGGTTATCAGCTAGTCCTACATACTATTTATGGCAAAAAAGGAAGGGCGCAAATTGCGCCCTTCCTTTTTTGCACTCCTTATAAAAAAACTAGCTGATAACCGTGCGGCTTTAGCCCACGGTTTAGTGTGACACTAACACTAATCCGTAGACGAGCGATATTCTAATTCAAGTAATGATAATCATCACGATCGGTTTTCTTTTCCTTCGGAGGCATTGTGCGGAATACAAAATCCCAGATTGGCGATGATACACCGAATGCACGATCCGGATATTTGAAATGATGCAGTGCGTGATGTTTCCACCAGCTTCTGAATAGGCGATGCGGCGGTTTCAGGTGAACGTTATAGTGAATCAACGCGTACGCCAGATAACCAACGACCATTCCGGCAGTGAAGAACCAGGCGTTTGCGCCCATGATCAGAAAATTTATTCCTAACAATATTGCCGTGATCAAGAGTCCCGGAAGTGGCGGCATGAATACACGTTCTTCATCGCGGGGATGATGATGGTGAACACCGTGCATGATATATTGTAATCGTTCTGCACCTTCAAAGTGATCGCTGATATGAAAGAGGAAGCGGTGCATTAGATATTCGAACAACGTCCAGAAAAGGAATCCGCTACCGGCCATCATTGCCATCTGCGATATCGAATAAAATGAATTGTTAACTCCAAGATATAGCAAAGCAAGAATAACCAATGGATAATGCACCAGTGTTATTACCAGAGAGGTGCGGGTAAACAATTCCAGAAACGGGTTGCGGAAAATTTTTGCCGGCCGTACTTTATTCGGAGCTTTTAAAACTGTTCTCATAAACGCACAGAGCCAAAAACCACTCCAAGCGGAAACGCACTGTCCTCTGCTTACAGTTTTGGGGATTCACAGAGGTCACAGCTTGTTGCCTTGAGGAATCTGTTCCACAGTTTATGGGTGGACTTCCGCAGCACTAGTTCTTGCTACCCATAATTCCGGTTGCACATCCAAAGAAATAGTTCAACGATTTTACGTTCAATCCTGCACTTCGAAAGATCGTTTCTGCTTCCACTGAGTTCTTAAATTTCTCGGTGTATCGCCACAACATTTTGTACTCAGCCGGACTGCCGAGAAATATCCAGCCACACACCGGAATCACATACTTGAGATACAGTTTGTACATCGCATACAAAACAATATTGCGTGGTGCAGAGACCTCGATCAGTGAAAAATGACCGCCTGGTTTCAGAATACGTTTGATCTCCTGTGCGAGTACTTTCAGCTGTGCAGCATCAAATGTTTTCATGCCGAATGCCGATAGTACCACATCGTAGTGATCCGAAGGAAGATCACTTTTGAGAATATCCTTCTGGAGAATGTGAATGCTGTTCGCGAACTCCGTACTGTTCTTGTGGTGCGCTGATTTCAACATGCCTTCTGAAAAGTCAAGTGCTGAAAAGTCGCAGGAAGGATAGTGTCGTCTCACCTGGTGCCAGGTCTCTCCCATTCCAGTCATCAAATCAATCACTTTAATGGGCTCATTCGAAGAAGGCAAAGCTTCAACGAATTGCCGTCTCCAACGTAATGAAAATCCGAACGAAGTGATGTAATTCATCCGTTCGTATGTACCACTCATGCGGTTAAAGAGTTCTCTTACGTTCTCTGGCTGGAAGTCGGGGTCAGTCACCATGCGAAGATAATTACCGGCACTTTGCGTTCAATACGACCTTTGCCGTATGATAGGATGATTAGATGATAGGATGAGTTCAGTGTACAAATGGAAAGTCTGATGTTTCCACCAGACTTTCATCTAATCATTCTATAATTCTATCATCTCATCATAGATGACCGGTGTTGTTTTAGCCCTTCACAGGCACAGGAAACATTTCTTTCAGTTTCGTAACTGTGTAGTCGATTTCTTCTTTCGTATTGTACTTGCTGAACGAGAATCGCACAGAAGGACGACTCATATCGGTACCGATTGCCCGAAGAACGTGTGAACCTACATTGCTTCCCGATGAACAAGCGCTTCCTGCAGATGCTGCAATGCCATTAATATCGAGGTTGAATACCAACATTTCTGCATGATCTGTTGGAGGCAAACAAACGTTAAGCACGGTGTAAAGTGATTCGCCTTTCGCGTCGCCATTGAAAACAACACCCGGCAAAGCTTTTTCCAGTTTTGCCATCATGTAGTTTTTCAACTCCATAATATGATCCTGGTGTTTTTTCAGGTCGCTGTACGCGATTTCCATCGCCTTCGCGAGACCAACGATGCCGTAAACGTTTTCAGTTCCGCCACGCATATTACGTTCCTGAGCGCCACCGAAAATTAGTGGTGCTACATGAACTTCGCTGTTCACATAAATAAATCCTACGCCTTTTGGTCCGTGGAATTTATGTGCACCGCAATTCACAAAGTGAACGTTTATGTCTTTCAGATCGATCGCGTAGTGACCAATCGTTTGCACGGTGTCTGAGTGAAAAATGGCATTGTATTTCTTGCAGATTTCTCCGGCTTTTTTCAAAGGCAGAAGATTTCCGATTTCATTATTGGCGTGCATCAACGAAACAAAAGTGCGCTCGTTGTTCTTCAGCAGGTTCTCGAGATCTTCCAGGTCTACACTTCCTTCCGGTGTGAGCTTCACGATGCTAAGCTTGATCGTGCCTTTGTCGGCCATGGATTCAAGCGTATGCAATACAGCATGGTGTTCTATCGGAGAAGTGATCGCATGTTTGAGGTTCAATGCCTCGATCGTGCATCGGATAGCCATGTTGTCGGCTTCTGTTCCGCCTGAAGTAAAGAAGATTTCAGAGGGCGAACAGTTCATCAGGCGTGCAACCGTTTTACGCGACTGCTCAATCATTGAGCGCGTCTGCCGTCCCCATGCGTGAATGGAAGATGGATTACCAAAATGCTCATTCATCAATGGGAGCATTGCTTCCACTACTTCACGGTCCATCGGCGTTGTAGCCGCGTTATCGAGATAAACTTTCATGTGTTTTTTGCCTCAGAAATTCGAGATCAAAGATACGAATTCAACATCGGGTATAACAGGCAGATATTAGCCCGCACTTGATCCATATTATTCGAAAGATTTGAAAATTTGAAGATTTGAAGATTTGCAATGGGTATAAAGACCGCCTAAAGACCTGGCAAACTCAACCCTGATTTCGAATCTTCAAATTTTCAAATCTTCGAATTACTGCTTGGCCTTGATCAGATCCTTGATATCAGCCATAATCTTCTTCGCCAGATTCTCTGCCGTAGTTTCCGAAGCGCTTTCTGAATAAATCCGGATAATCGGTTCCGTATTCGAACGGCGTAAATGCACCCATTCCTTGTCGAATTCGATTTTCACACCGTCAATCGTATTGATCGGCTGCTTCTTGTATTTCGATTGAATTCCCTCGAGAATTGAATCGACATTGATCTCTTTGGTGAGCTCAATTTTGTTCTTCGAAATGTGGTAATCCGGATAGGAAGCACGCAGCATAGAAATCGTCTTTCCGTACTTCGCGAGATGGGTCAGGAACAAGGCAATGCCAACAAGCGCATCTCTTCCATAATGAAGCTCCGGATAGATAATTCCACCGTTACCTTCACCGCCAATTACGGCGTTGTTCGACTTCATCATTTCTACCACGTTCACTTCTCCGACCGCAGAAGCGAAGTACTTCCCTCCTGCTTTCTCAGTCACATCGCGTAACGCACGCGTCGATGACAAATTCGAAACGGTATTGCCTTTCTTCGATTTGAGAATGTAATCGGCAACCGCAACGAGGGTATATTCTTCGCCGAACATTTCACCGTCTTCGCATACTAAAGCAAGACGATCAACATCCGGATCGACAACAATTCCTAAATGCGCGTTGTTCTTCTTAACAACCTTTGAAATTTCACGCAGATTTTCCGGCAATGGTTCCGGATTGTGAGCGAATTCCCCTGTAGGCTCGCAATAAAGTTCCACAATCTGCTCAATACCAAGTGCCGCGAGCAATTTCGGAACTGCTATTCCACCGGTTGAATTTACCGCGTCAACAACAATCTTGAAATTCTTTTCCTTGATGGCTTTAACATCAATCAATGGCAATGCAAGTATGGCTTTGATGTGCTCGTCAATGAAAGAATCTTTCACAGTGACTTTGCCCAGCTTGTTCACATCTGCAAAATTGTAATCGTCTGTAGCGGCGAGGTTCAGTACTTCTTCTCCATCGGAGCCGGAAATGAATTCGCCCTTCTTGTTCAGAAGCTTGAGCGCATTCCACTGTTTCGGATTGTGGCTCGCAGTGAGGATAATTCCACCGTCTGCTTTCTCGGAAACTACTGCCATTTCAATTGTAGGCGTTGTAGACAATCCTCCATCGATCACATCGATTCCCAGTCCGCACAGTGTTCCTGTTACGATACGGTTCACCATCTCGCCAGAAATGCGCGCATCTCTTCCAACTACAACTTTGATCTTACGGTCTGCCTTGCCTTGACGGATGATCCACGTGCCGAAAGCGGCAGTAAATTTTACTACGTCAAGGGGACTCAGGCCTTCTCCTGCTTTTCCGCCTATTGTGCCGCGGATTCCGGAGATTGATTTAATCAGTGCCACTGTTTTTCAATTAAACCCCCGAAATAATTCAGGAATGGGGACTGCAAAGATACGTCTGGCACGAAAGTTTCGGTTTTCACAATATAAAACATACTAACAGCCAAAAACGGCGTTTTGCTCATAACTTTGCGGCGTTTTGGCAGTATACATATTTGAAACGGCTGGCACGAAATTATCTTTGTTATTATCCACTTGAGTTTAGCGTATGAGTAAAGGGAACATGCCTATAGAGAAGTTGGCGGAGCAGTTTGAACAGATGGTTAAAAGTCAGGTCTTTGGCTTCTTTGAAGAAGAGACACTGGAAGAGCTTGCGGATTATTACATCAACCTGAAACACTTCAGACGAGCTATGGACGTGCTACAAGTTGGCCGTCAGCAGCATCCTTTTTCCATGAACTTTCTCATTATCAAGGCGCAGACTCACATCAGCATGGGTGAGAATCAGGTTGCGCTTGAAGTTCTCACCGAAGTTGAGCGTAAAGAACCATATCACCCGGAGCTTCACATGACCCGTGGCAGTATTTATAGCCAGATGGGATTGCATGAGAAAGCGATTGTGTCGTTCCGGAAGGCCGGAGAGTACGAAGCACCAAAAGACGAAGTTGATTTCTGTATTGCTTATGAGTGTGTTAACCTGGAGAATTACGAGGATGCAATTCCACTGTTCATCAGTTGCCTGGAAATTAACCCCGATCACGACATAGCTCAGAACGAACTTGCTTTCTGTTTTGAGATGGTTGGCGACCAGGAAGAAGGTGTGAAGTTCTTCGAGAAATTCACCGACCGACGTCCGTATAACACCTACGGCTGGTTCAACCTGGGTGTATGTTTCAGCAGAAACGGTTTGTACGAAAAAGCACTCGAGTGTTATGAATATGCCTTGGCCATTGATGATCAGTTCACCGTCGCTCTATTCAATAAAGGCAGTCTGCTTCGCATGATGAATCGCCTTGACGAGGCAATTGCAGTATATACCGAGTGTTTAGCTCAAGATCCTCAACGTGCTGATGCGCATTACTTTATGGGCGAATGCTACGAGTGTAAGGAAGATCTTGACACGGCCCTGCTCTATTACCACAAAGCAACACGCATTGACGCCGGACTTGCAGATGCATGGCTGGGAATCGGTGTTGTTCTGGAGCAGCAGGGACGACTAAGCGAAGGCATTCACTACGTGAAGAAAGCGCTTGATCTGAACAATACGAACGCAGAATATTGGTACGTGTATGGCGACTTCCAGTTGAAACTTGGTTTCCATGAAGAAGCGGAAGCCGCATACAAACAGGTGATGACGGTTGAACCGGAAAATCCACACATCTGGCTCGACTTCGCGAAAGTGCAGTTCGAAATGGAGAAGGTTGACCAGGCTATCGAAACGTTGATGGAAGGAATCAAGCATCATACAAACTATGCGGAGCTTCAATACCGCATGGCTGCTTATCTCATTTATGCCGGGAAAAAGTCAGAAGCACTTGAGTATCTGCACGAGGCTTTGAATCAGGATTTCACGAAACACGAAGAAATGTTTGAGGAGTTTCCGCAGTTGCGGGATAATGTTTCTCTCATTGAACTGATCGAATCGTACCGGAAATAACATTTCACTGTGCTTCTCTTCGGCTGACCGCTCACGCGGTCGCCGCCACTGAATTATTTTATGGGGGCGGAAAATTCTCTCAGAACATGCTACCTCGCGGAGGTCGTTTGTCTAAGGAATATGCGACCTGGCTGAAGTCGTTGTTGTCATGCCAAATGATGTAAGCTTAGTACAACCCGATCCTGTAGGTATCGCATATTCCAAGAAAATTCGCACACCCCTTGTTATTTAGTGGCGGCGATCGCGTGAGCGATCAGCCGAAGAACCCCGCAATTAGCAAATTAGCAAATTAACCCATTAGCACATTGAACGGCGTTTTTTCGTAGTTTTACGCTGTTAATCCTCGCCTATGAACGTGAAGTTGCCCTTCCTGCCTGATAGATCGGTTCGTCCCCGTAAAAACGGCGTGACAATGGTCATGGACAAAGGTCTTGGCCTTAAGCAGGCGGAACTGTTTATTGATTCCTGTGCCGATTATGTGGATCTGGTGAAGCTTGGTTTCGGTACATCAGTAATCACTCCGAATCTTACCGAGAAAATCAAGTTGTACAAAGAAGCTGGCTTCAAAGTATATCTCGGTGGAACATTATTCGAAGCATTTGTTATCCGCAATAAGTTCGAAGACTACGTGAAGTTTATTGAGAAACTCAAGATTGATCACGTAGAAGTTTCTGATGGCTCCATCGTAATGGATCACGATCAGAAATGTAAATACATCAGCAAACTCTCGAAAAACTTCACGGTACTTTCAGAAGTTGGATCGAAAGAAGAAGGTATCATCATTCATCCGAATAAGTGGACTTCGATGATGAACGCAGAACTCCAGGCCGGTTCGTGGAAAGTAATTGCTGAAGCACGTGAAAGCGGAAACGTTGGTATTTATCACCGTAACGGTTCGCCACACACGATGCTGATGAATAAGATCATCGCGAAAGTGAAAGTCGAAAACATCCTGTGGGAAGCTCCGCAGAAATCGCAGCAAGTCTGGTTCATCAAACAGTTTGGTGCCGACGTAAATCTTGGTAACATTGCATTCGAAGAAGTAATTCCGCTGGAAACACTTCGTCTCGGATTACGTGGAGATACATTCTTCCAATTCCTGCCCAAAGAAAAGACTGCTGAAAAATAAGTAACGACCATGAAAGAAATTACCGTTCAGGAACTGAAATCAAAAATGGATGCGAAAGAAGATTTTCAGTTCATTGATGTTCGCGAACCTCATGAAGTTGACATTGCTGAAATCGGCGCAGAGCTGATTCCGATGGGAGAAATCCTTTCGCAGGTCGATAAAATTTCCCGCGATAAACCGGTAATCATTCATTGTCGCAGCGGTGCCCGTTCCGGAACAATTGTTCAGGCACTTGAAACGCAACACGGGTTCAATAACCTGTACAATCTCAAAGGCGGAATACTCGCCTGGGCGCGTGAGATTGATTCAAGCATTCCAACGTATTAATGGAAACAATTAAGGAGTTCTTCCACATTCTCCTCCACATCAACGATTATCTTGATGGTTGGGTAGCAGAATACGGAACGGCGATTTACATCATTCTCTTCGCAATCATTTTTGTGGAGACCGGTTTGATTGTGATGCCATTT
Organism: Flavobacteriales bacterium; assembly: GCA_040377305.1. Taxonomy (GTDB): domain Bacteria; phylum Bacteroidota; class Bacteroidia; order Palsa-965; family Palsa-965. The sequence continues at coordinate 34,237 of JBEIPA010000031.1, forward strand.
CTTCCCGGAGATTCATTGCTTTTTGCTGCCGGTGCAATTTGCGCGCGCAGTGCCGACGATCCGAATGCACCGATGAATATTTTCGTCCTCATTGGTTTGCTTTTCGTTGCTGCTGTACTCGGCGACAATGTCAATTATGGAGTCGGTAGATTTCTCGGTGATCGTGCTACGAAAATCAGAATCGGAAAATGGCAGGTTGTGAAGCAGGCGAACATTGACAAGACACAAGCCTTCTTTGATAAATACGGAACAAAAGCAATTATCATGGCGCGCTTTGTTCCGATTGTAAGAACGTTCACTCCATTCATCGCCGGTGTGGGCAAAATGGCGTACCGTACGAAGTTTTTACCATTCGATATTCTTGGTGGATTCCTTTGGATTGCTTCCATGTCTCTCGCAGGATTCTGGCTTGGTACCAACGAGTGGATTCAAGGTCATTTCGAAACGGTTGTTCTGTTGATCATTTTCATTTCTGTTCTGCCAATGATCATCGGCATTTTGCGTGCGAAATTCGGCAAGAAAACAGACGCATAACCCGTGCGTTTGTTCGGACTAATCGGCTTTCCACTCTCCCACTCTTTCTCGGAGAAATACTTCACGGAAAAATTCCAGCGCGAAGGAATCAAGGATGCGATGTACCGCAAGTTTCCGATTACGGATATCAATCTCCTTCCTGATCTGATTAAATGTCATCCGAATCTTCACGGATTCAATGTGACGATTCCGTTCAAGGAAGCTATTATTCCGTTGCTGGATGAGTTGGATGAGACTGCGAAGGCAGTTGGGGCTGTGAATACTGTCTCTTGTCAACCCTCGACTCCGCTCGGTCTGACAAGGTTGGTCGGCCACAACACTGATGTTTACGGTTTCCGACAATCGATAAAACCATTCCTTGCATCACATCATGAGCGTGCGTTGATACTTGGAACGGGCGGTGCTTCGAAAGCGGTAGAGTTTGTACTGAAGCAGATTGGAGTTGAATGTGTGTTTGTGTCACGTTTTGTCAGACTGAGCGGAGTCGAAGACGACAAAACGAGTGGCAGAACTATTCTCGCCTATTCAGATCTCAACGAACACGTCATGGCCATGTGCAAACTCATCGTGAATTGCACGCCAGTCGGAACGTTTCCGAATGAAGATGCTGCTCCGGAAATTCCGTATGAGTTTGTGACGAAAGATCATTTCTTGTATGATCTCGTTTACAATCCGGAGGAAACCGAATTTCTTAAGCGTGGCAAAGCGAAAGGTGCGTTAACGTTGAATGGGATGGATATGCTGAAGATGCAGGCGGAAGCCGCATGGCAAATATGGATTCGCGAATGATGTGCAGATTTGCAGATGTGCAAATGTGAAGATTCAGGTTTTGCAAGCAACTAACACCAATGGCATTTCCACATATGCACATTTTCACATCTGCACATAAACCCCGGTGTTCTAGCGCAACGAGAACAAGTCATCAACCCCAATCGTTCTTGAAACAGTGAATGCTTCTGCGAAGTCTACATTGATATCTCTACCCTGCACACGCATTCTTGCTTTCACGAACTCGAAGAATGATTCTCCCGCAATCGGTGTCATCGGCTCTTTCGAATTCGGATCGTAGAACTGCGAAGAAAAACACTTAATGGCCTCCAGTTTCTTCTCAACGAAAGGCGTTACGTCCACCACAAAATCCGGCGTGAGATATCGGTCCTGCAAATAGTGGTACACCGCTTTCGGTCTCCACGGATCTTGTCCGGTTTTGATCTTTGCAAGTCCGGAGTAGAAACAAGCTTCTGCAACCAGTTTCGCCGCACGACCGTGATCAGGATGACGATCTTCGATCGCATTGCACAACACAATTTCCGGACGGTATTCACGAATCTTCTTCAGCACCGCCATCATCTCGGGTTCTCCACCGTTGAAAAATCCATCGCGCAAATCCATGATGTCGCGAAACTGCACGCCAAGAACGTCTGCCGATTTCATCGCTTCTTCTCTTCGAAGTTCGGGAGTACCACGGGTTCCTAATTCTCCACGCGTGAGATCAAGAATGCCTGCCGTTTTTCCTGCAGCAATGTGTTTCAGCAATGTGCCGGAACAACTTAACTCTACATCGTCAGGGTGAACTCCAATTGCGAGAATGTCGACTTTCATAATGTGCTAATTTGCTAATCGGAGAATGTGCTAATCAGAGCCCACAAACCGAGTGCTAAATTAGGGAATATCAGTCCAACCTAGCGGGAATAGGGTTTCCTCCTCAACAGATAATGACTCGTATCTGTATCCTGTAACTTGACAATCTGTAACCTAAAACCCGTCTTGACAACCAGCATGTTCTCCACACCGATAAATTCGCTGGAACATTCCTCACCTCTACAACCTGAACACGTCACTTGCTCAATGTTATACAATCTCACTGTATCGTGAAAGAGCTGCCACTTTCCTGTGTACGAAGGACCTTCAAAGTCACCGAATCGCGTGTCCATTTCATAGGTTGAATCCGGATTGAGATAGAAGTCCATTCCTGAGGGATCTTCGAAATCCCAACCGGTAGTTGCATCCGGAAACAACTTTTCTTTAAGGGAAATCGGCACATCGCGGGTCAAATAATATGTACCGACTACTTGATCGAATGAATAAACGGGAATACCTTCTTTATGAAAGCATCCCAACAGCGCGAATACAATCCACAAAACAAAAACGGATGATCTTTTCATCATCCGTTATAACGTTATCGCACCATTAAGTTACTTTTTGTTTAGCACATTAACCCTCCGCCGCGGCGGAAGCAAATTAGCACATTATTACTTGCCTTCAATCCAATTCGTAATGTCTTCATCCATCGGATCAACACCGGAACCGAAATGCTTCACGTATTTTCCATTCTCGTCAACCGCATATTTGTTGAAGTTCCATTTCACTTCGGAATCTTCAACGCCGTTTTGCGCTTTGTGTGTAAGCCAGCCGTAAACCGGAGATTGCTTATCACCTTTCACATCCACTTTTTCCATCAGAGGAAAAGTAACGCCGAAGTTCTTGGTACAGAACGTCTGAATTTCAGTTGCAGTTCCTGGTTCTTGTCCACCAAACTGATTGCATGGAAACCCAATAATCGTGAACTTGCCGGTTGAATCATACTTCTCATACAATTCCTGAAGTCCTTTGTATTGCGGAGTATATCCGCACTCCGAAGCTACATTCACAATCAAAACCTTCTTGCCCTTCAGCGAAGCAAAGTCAAAATCTTTTCCGTCCAAAGTTTTCGCTTTGAAATCGTGCAGTGTTTTTACTGGGTTGTCTGAAGTCATAGAAATCGTTGCTAAAACTGTGAGTGCCAAAATTGCTGTTGTGATTACTTTTCTACTCATTTGATATTATTTTATGTCGTCGTATTCGAGAATCCTGACTTTAATCGCCAGGATTTCATTGGAGATCAATTGATAGATTAAAGGTACAGTGTATATTTGGGATAATACGCCCCGCTGTGCAGCTCTCCCGGATTTCATCGTGCTTAATTGCAGTTTCGCTGATCGTTTTTGCGATCAACTGTAATCCTGCTCCGGAAACTGCACCTGCAGAAACATACGCACCAAAAACCATTCCGGTTCATGCGCGTGTGGTTTCGACAGACAGCTCTCAGCGTCCAACGATTATTGCAATTGATGAGGCGAAACTTAAACGATCTTTTCTTGTACCGCGTCAATCGTTGTATGCGAACATGAACGTAAAACCGGCTGGGGAACCAATCCAACTTACGATCCGTGGACTGAAGAAAATTCTTTTGGGCTCCGATACTTTCTCAATGCCGGAAGTTGTTCCTGCAGTTCCGGTTGTCGTTCCGGCGAAGCAACCAAAGCCGGTCAATTCTCTTCCGTGGAGAATGAAAGACGGTGCATCGTACAACATTCAGTATCTCGATGTTGACCAGGGAATGAACTCGTCGTATATCTGGGATATTTTCGAAGACAAAGCCGGCAATTTCTGGTTTGCTTCCGATGGTGGTGGTGTATCGCGATATGATGGAAAATCATTTCTACACTACACTGAAGATGAAGGTCTCGTGAGCAATTACGTGCGCAAGATCATTCAGGATCGTAATGGCAATTTGTGGTTTGGAACCATCAACGGAATTTCCATGTTTGATGGAGTGACATTCACCAACTACGACAAGAAATCAGGATTGAAACATAATTCCATCTGGTGGTTGATGGAGGACAAACTGGGTAATATCTGGTGTACAACATACGGTGGTGGTGCATCAAAATTCGATGGCGCCAACTTTACACATTATACCACGCAGCAAGGATTGCCAAGCAATATGGTGTGGTGTGTAGAGCAGGATGAAGTCGGACAATACTGGTTCGGAACAAATGGTGGCGGATTAAGTGTACTCGATGATCAGGGTTTCATGAATTACTCGGTGGCGAACGGCATGCCTGATAGCGTCGTGCTTTCCTTATGTGCGTTTTCATCTGGAGTTATGTTAGCCGGAACTCAGGGAGGTCTTGTTGAATTTAACGCAGGGCGAAGTGAAATTCAGATTCGCACAACTGCAGAAGGACTCCCTGATAATACGATACGTTCTATTTATTCCGAGCCCAAATCAGGTGCTATTTGGCTGGGAACTTATGGACATGGTGTCGCAAAACTGGATTATTCCAATTGTACAGTTTTCACGAGCGAAGAAGGCTTAAGCGACGGTCACATCGTTTCCATGGAAGAGGATGAAACCGGTAACCTGTGGTTTGCGACGTATGGCGGCGGTGTGTGCAAATACAATCCGCGGTCTTTTCATCATTACACCGACAAACAGAATCTGCCGAACTTTTTCATTTGGTCCATAGCGCAAGACACGTCCGGAAATCTTTGGTACGGTACGAATGGTGGCGGTGCAATATTGTACGATGGAAAACACTACGAACAAATCACCAGTCAGGAAGGATTATGCGGCGATGTGATACGCGCTGTTTTATGCGCGAGCGACGGCAGCCAATGGTTCGGATCTTATGGTGGTGGTATCGCACGATTAAAGGATACGGAGTTCACCTACTTCACCGAAGCAGACGGATTGTGTAATAACAATGTGCTCGACATTAAACAGTCCAGCGACGGAAGAATCTGGATTGCAACTGACGGTGGTGGAGTTTCTGTTTACGATGGAAGATCGTTTACAAACTATGGTGTTGCGCAAGGATTATCGAGTAATTACATCCGTGCAATGATGGAAGACAGCAAAGGCACCATGTGGCTCGGCACGCATGCAGGATTGTGCAGCTTCGATTCCAAATCGAAAGACATTACGCGATACAACGAAGGCGAAAGCATAACCAGTCTGAGCACGCTCTGGTGTGTGACGGAAGATGATGCCGGTGGAATCTGGTTTGGAACAGGAGGATTCGGTGCTGTGCGATTCAACGGAGATAATTTCACGTACTATTCAGAAGCAGAAGGATTGAGTAATACTTCGGTGTGGTCATTGGTGAAAGATCACAAAGGAAGAATCTGGATGGGAACAGAAAGAGGATTGAATTGTGTGGTGCTGAATGGAGATTCTGTTTCTTCCATAACACCGTTTCATCGCGAAGACGGATTGAAGGCAGAAGATTTCTATCTCAAGTCGGCATTCCTCGACAAACACAATCACATGTGGTGGGGAACCGGAAAAGCTTTGAGCACACTCGACATGAATACGTTTGCGCTCAATGAATTCACACCGAAAGTTCAACTCAACAACATATTCGTGCGTGAAGAATTCATTGACTATCGTGAATTGAAAGATACACTTCACGAAATGAAGAATAGCGATCTGATGCAAATCGGGTACGACACGATTCACGCGTACAGCAATTGTCCGGAGGGATTGGAACTTCCCTACTCGCTCAATCACCTCACATTCTATTTCAGCGCAACGGAATGGTCGGCACCGCATTCGGTGAAGTATGAATACCAACTCGAAGGATTGGATCACGACTGGAGTCTGCCTACAAGCGAAAGCAAAGCCGACTACCGCAACATTCCGTATGGAGAATACACATTCAAAGTGCGCGCGATTGGAAGTTCCGGTAAGTGGAGCAATGAAGTTTCGTATCCGTTTGTGATTCATCCGCCCTGGTGGCACACCTGGTGGGCGCGAACAATTGGCGTGATTGTGATTCTCTCGTTGATCTACGCGTACACACGTTACCGCGAACGTGCGTTGCAGGCGCGGCAGAAAGAACTGAAGCAGAAAGTGAACGAAGCCACTTCGGAGATCAATCAGCAGAAATCGCTCATCGAAGAAAAGCACAAAGCGATTACAGATTCTATCAACTATGCCGAACGTATTCAGCGAAGTTTTCTTGCTACAAAGGAGCTGCTAGACGAAAATCTGAAAGAATACTTCGTGCTTTATCTACCGAAGGATGTGGTGAGCGGAGATTTCTACTGGGCTTCGAAGCTGAACGACGGCAACTTCGCTTTAGTAACCGCGGATAGCACCGGTCATGGTGTTCCGGGAGCGATCATGAGCTTGCTGAATATCACCAGTCTGGAAAAAGCGATTGAACACGAAACTGATCCCGGAAAAATTCTCGATCACACGCGACTGAACATCATCGACCGCCTGAGCAAAGACGGAACAAAAGATGGCGGCTGGGACGGTATGGATTGTAGCTTTATTTCATTTGATTTTGCGAAACTGAAAATGAGAATTGCAGCAGCAAATAATCCCGTGTGGATTGTGCGCGATGGAATTCTTCACGAAATCAAAGCCGATCGCTTTCCGGTAGGTAAACACGAATTCGATGATCAGTCGTTCACCAACCACGATTTCGATCTGCAAAAGGGCGACGTCATTTACACCATGACTGATGGTTACGCCGATCAGTTTGGTGGTCCACTTGGCAAAAAGTTCAAGTGGAAACAGCTGCAGAAAGTCTTGGTGTCTCAGGTAAATATCCCCATGCCGGAGCAGAAGGAGAAAATCGGCGAAGTACTAAGGAACTGGAAGACCAATGTGGAACAGATCGACGACGTTTGCCTGATTGGAATAAGAATCTAAGAATCTCAAGCAATGTCGCGATGGTGACATGGCCAAGCCTGCGTCACGCCTTGATAATATATGTGTGATCGGAATTCGTGTCTGAACTTTTATCCCGGTGAAGTGTACGGTTATGGGATGAAGAGCTTTTACCAGATTGCCTTGCTCCTGTTTACCACTCTAACTGTCGATGCCCAGGTGGGTATTTTTAATTATACAGGCGGACCTCCTCATTGGCATCTGGATACACTTCATTCCAAGGCACCAATGCTGCACTGCGACTCGATTGTAGCTACATCTTCGTCAGAAAGTAGTTACTACGGCTGGAATGATGAAATAGATTTACTCGCTGAAACCGACAGCACGCTGGTGTTCAGTATCACCATCAAGCCTTGCGAAGCTGACGTCGGGTACATTTCGTTTAGTTACAATCTTGATAAGAACGGAATCCTTCGGGTAAATACTTCAGCACTCGGACGTATCGTCCAAGGTCCACGTATGTATTCCGCTACCGTTTACTTCACCAAGACGGAGTCTTTCAGTCCGTCGAAATTGACGGGTATTAGTTTTGAAGGAGATACATCCATTGTGACCTTGAAACGTGCTTCAGGTAACTAGACATTCCTTATTACCTTTGGGCGAATGTCTCTCTGGACCCAAACATCAGCACTACTCAAACGCGAGTTCCTTCAGGAACAACGTCAGAAATATGCCCTGTTCGGAGTTTTGCTGTATGTCATTTCTACCATTTTCATCGGGCGATTTTCATTCAAAGTGATCAATGAAATTCCGGTTTGGAACGCACTCTTCTGGACGATTCTGCTTTTCAGTACTGTAATCGGAGTTGCACGCAGCTTTCAGCAGGAAACACGCGGTCGATTGCTATATCTCTATTTCATGGCAGATCCACGCGCTGTATTGCTGTCGAAAACGATTTACAACATCGTGCTCATGCTTGGACTCGGAACAGCAGGCTACTTCTTCTACTCTATTCTTATCGGGAATTTAGTTGCGAATGTTCCGTTGTTCTATGCGGTGTTGTGTCTCGGTTGCACAGGACTTGCGGTTTCCTTCACTATGATTTCCGCGATTGCTTCACGTGCAGGAAATAATTTCACATTGATGTCCATTCTCGGATTTCCGGTGATCATTCCCATGCTGATGTTGTCGATCAAGCTTTCGAAAATTGCAGCCGATGGAGTTTATTCTCCTGCAACGTGGACGTATTTTGGAATACTGGCGTTGCTGAATGTGATGGTGTTGGGGTTGGCGTGGATACTGTTTCCGTACTTGTGGAGGGATTGATTTAACCCTGCAAGGGTTAAGCCCTCGCAGGGTTATGCGCGCGCGCGCGAGTTACACCAGCAATTACCAATTAGTCGGTAACAAACGTTTGAAAACGGCTGTAGTTGATAAATTGAACACCCTTCAAGGGCTTAACCCTTGCACCGTTCAATGTTTTCCGACACCCTTCAAGGGCTTAACCCTTGCACCGTTCAATGTTTTCCGACACCCTTCAAGGGCTTAACCCTTGCACCGTTAAGATTCCCCCTAATTCTCCATCGGCGACACATGCTCCGAAATTGCCCCCGCCTCATCTTCCCAATCAAATCGCATGAACTCCGCAGCATCTGCTCTAGAAAGCCTGATCTTGTAATCGGAATAGCTGGTCGCGTTCTTCATCTTGCTGTACTGAAACAAGTAATAATCACGCGCCAGCTTTTCGTAGGTGTGAAAATTGCTGCTCTTCGCTCTTGAAAGCAACCACTGAAAAGGCTGAAGAAATACAGCGAAGAACGGAATGAATGAAATCATCGCGAAAATCTCTCCGGCATCGTAATAGCCCAATGCTTTGAGTATCTGATCTGTGCCTTCCAGCACGACGCCACATCCAAGCAGAATGAAAAATATATTCCACTTGAACGCATGCGGATTCTTCATCTTCCTGAATTTCTTATCGGCAACATCAATGCTATCGTGATAGAAACTGTAGAAATCCTTTTTCGCGAGTGTGTACTCTGCTTCAGTTAACGGTTCATCAAAGTGACGCTCAAACTCATACCTGTTGTATTCGTAAGAAATCGCTGACATGCCTAAATATACCGAACTAGTGCAACGGGCACTGACGCAATAGGGCATTTGCGTTAAAAAGTTGAGAAATCGAGCCAAAAAGCCTAATTACCCCAATGCCTTAATGCCCTTTTTAGGTAACTTTGCACCGTTAAAAATCGCGTCCCTTTCATGAAGAATCATTGGTGGAAATTCCTTGGAGCGGCCCTGCTTATTTTCTCGTTCGTAAAGGGACTGCTCACACCAATTGGTCCGGGAATTATCTCTTCTGATTCCGACCACGCTTCAACTTCTGAAGCACCGTTCACAGTTTCCATTTCCGGTTACCAAACGCACTTCAAACAGGATCCTGCGATTAAAGTTTGGCTCATTCACCAGTCAAAACAGAAGATCAAAACCTGTGCGACAAGTGTACAAGTCATTGATGACAAACACATCCTTGCCGAGTTTCCTCCGGTAGCGCCTGATTCCGGACAATATTTTCACCTCGCTGTATTTTCAGAAACAGATGGTTTGTTGTTCAAGCCGGATGCCATTGTAACAACTGATACTGCATCTGTGGGTGTAATTCAATCCTGCTCACCCGACGTGGAAGTAAAAGAGCGAAATGAATTTCCGTTCCGCTACATTCTTTACGAATCAATCCGCAACCTCTATTTCCACGTACCAATGTGGTTCACCATGATTGCATTGCTTTCATGGGCTGTCATCTGCAACCTGCGTTACCTGCGCAAGCTCGATGGCAAATTCGACCGCATGGCAGATCAGGCAATCAAAGCCGGATTACTCTTCGGAATTCTCGGATTAATCACAGGTTCACTCTGGGCGCGCGTTACCTGGGGCGCATGGTGGGTCGATGATGTTAAATTGAACGGAACTGCCATCACTTTACTTGCATATTTCGCCTATTTAGTGCTTCGCGGCTCAATGGAAGATCAGCAAAAACGTGCCCGAATCGCTGCGATCTACAGTATCTTTGCATTTGTAATGATGATTGCGCTCATTGGCATTTTACCGCGATTGCAACAAACAGACAGTTTACACCCTGGCAATGGAGGAAATCCTGCATTTGGCAGTTACGATCTCGATAGCAGCATGCGGATGGTTTTCTATCCGGCTGTTGCAGGTTGGGTACTTATTGGTTTCTGGATATACGCTATCCGCAACCGCATACAGGAAGCAAAAGAATTGATTGAAGCAAAATGAAGAAGTCAGCATTCATACTACTCGCAATGATCTTCGCATCGGTTTCTGTTTTTGGACAGTCGGGCATGGATGAGAAATTGTTTCAGGAACTGCACGGTAGCGCATCGTTCAATGTTGTATTCGCAGTGCTGTTTGTAATATTAATCGGTGTGCTCGTTGCTCTCTGGAGACTCGATCGCAAAGCAGATAAACTTTTGAAGGAGGTGAAGAAATGAAAAAGATGCACATTGTAGGAATCGTACTCATTGCAGCAGTTATGTTGTGCATGATGTCGTTGCTGGGCGATTCGAGCAGCTATTCCAATTTCAACGAAGCGAAAGCGAACATTGACGAAGAAGTTCACGTTGCGGGCACATTGGTGAAAACGAAACCAATGGATTACAAACCGGAAGTTGATCCGAACAGCTTTAGCTTTTACATGAAAGACAAAGCCGGAAACGAACAACGCGTCATTCTCAAGAAAAGCAAGCCTCAGGATTTCGAACGGGCAGAACAGCTCGTAATCATTGGATGCATGAAGGGAAATGATTTCGTTGCAACTGATGTTCTGATGAAGTGTCCTTCGAAATACAATGACGCCCAGGAAGCGGCGCTATAGGCACGTATGAAAAAACTGCTCATCATTGGAACCGTCGTTATCGCGGCACTCACGGTGGGTGTAGTATTACTGAATCTCAGTTCCAGTCATTACGTAAATTTCACAGAAGCCCGTGAAAGCGCTCGTGAAGTGCATGTTGGTGGTTTTCTCGTGAATACGAAACCTGTGGAGTACAACCCGGAGATTGATCCAAACACCTTTTCATTTTATATGAAAGACAGAACGGGTCAGGAGCAGCGCGTGATTGTGAATAAAGCACTGCCCGATGGATTTGAACAGAGTTCAGGTCTAACCGTTATAGGATCGATGAACGGAAACAATTTTGTTGCTGCTGACATTCTAATCAAGTGCGCAGGCTCGCGCTACAATGTCGCACAGCAGTAGGAAAAATAATCTGAAACAGAGTACGCACTAGATGGAAATAGAATACATAGGTGAACAGGCTTGGTGGGGACAGCTCGGACATTTGTTTGTTGTTGCGGCTTGCGTTACTTCCATTTTTGGAGTTGTTGCAGCGGCACTCCGGGTTAAATCAAATCCTTTAGACGATAAATGGAAATCAACTGCACGCGGTTTGTACATCGCGCATTCGGTTTCTGTACTCGGCATTTTCTTCACGCTTTTGTTGATGATGATCAATCATCGCTTCGAATACCACTACGTGTGGGATCATACGAAGAGCAGCATGAGCATGAAGTACATTCTCGCAGCAATGTGGGAAGGACAAGAAGGAAGTACGTTGCTTTGGTTGCTTTGGCACGCCATACTTGGTTGGTTTGTAATTCGCAAAGGCGGTGAATGGGAAGGTCCGGTGATCGGAGTTGTTTCCCTCGTTCAGGTTTTCCTTTCGATGATGCTACTCGGCGTATACTTCGGCGACGTTCACATTGGCAGCAGTCCGTTTACATTGATTCGTTTGCGCGAAGAGAATTTCGGATTGCCTTGGACGCAGATTGGCGATTACCTGCAGAAGATTCCTTTGTTTCAGGATGGTGATGGTTTGAATCCGTTGTTGCAGAACTATTGGATGACAATCCACCCTCCTACACTCTTCGCCGGATTTGCATTGGTGACTTTCCCGTTCGCTTATGCAATTGCCGGATTATGGACAGGAAAACTTTATACCTGGCAGAAACCGGCACTCGTATGGACATTCGTTGCAATCGTAGTTCTCGGCACCGGAATTCTCATGGGTGGTGCATGGGCTTACGAATCACTTAGCTTCGGTGGATTCTGGGCCTGGGATCCTGTTGAGAATGCTTCACTCGTTCCGTGGATGGTTTTAGTCGGTGCAGGACACGTCATGATGATTCACAAAATCAAAGGACGTTCCCTGTTCACCACATTCCTGCTCACGATCGCGTCGTTCCTGCTCATCGTTTACTCCACATTCTTAACGAAGAGCGGAATTCTCGCCGACAGTTCTGTACACGCATTCACCGAAGAAGGATTGAATCAGGAGCTTGCCGTATTCATGTGTTTCTTCCTGTGGCTGAGCATCTGCTTCATGCTGCGGAATAAAATCCCGATTATTATTTACACAACCATCGCACTCGTCGTATGGGTCTTCTTCATGAAAGGCTATTCCGGAAGCGCAATGATCTGGTTCGGATTGTCTTCATTCGCATTCATGGTCTGGTCGTACATGAAGTATTTCCCGAAGGAAGAGAAAGAAGAAGAATTATGGTCGCGTGAATTCTGGATGTTCATCGGATCACTCGTACTTGTTGTTGCAGCTATTCAGATTGCCTGGTTCACTTCTATTCCGGTGATTAATAAATTCCTTGCGACAGATATGCTGCATTCACCTATTCAGGCTTTGTACGACAAGTACCAATGGGAAAGCTTTGAAGAGTTAGCGAATGCAAATCTCGCTCCGAAGAAACCAGGGTACTACAACAAGTGGCAGGCAGGATTCACCATTCTCGTGATGTTGCTCATGGCGGTTGGTCAATACTTCAAGTACCGCAACACGAAGTTCGCAGATGTTGCAAAAGCACTGTGGATTCCTTTCGTTGCAGCAATCGGTACGGGAATTATTCTTGCGTACAATTTCTACATCAAGATCCCAATTACGCAACTCAAACCGGGACAAGAAAGCCTGTTTGCAATTCTCACTATTCTCGTTCCGTTTACGGTCTTCAGCATCTTCGCGAACGCTGCGTACTTCGTGAAAATTTTCAAAGGAGGAATTCGCAAAGCCGGTGCTTCCATCGCTCACGTTGGATTTGGTTTGCTTATTCTGGGCGCAGTTATTTCGACCTCGAAAAAGAATACGATTTCAGTAAACACTTCCGGAATTGATGTGCGCGCTGTTGTCAATGAAGGCAACAACGAAGAAAATCTCTACATGCGCAAAGGCGATACGCTCATGATGGGTGAATACTTTGTGACGTATGTAGAGAAAGAATGGACTGTACTCGATGGAACAGACTACGTTAACTTCCACGTCGACTTTTTGGCAAATGAAAACGGAAAACCCGGTGAGAAACAATTCCGCCTGAGTCCATTCATTCAGAAGAACGAGCAAATGGGTGATGCAGTTGAACCAGACACCAAACATTTCTGGTACAAGGACATTTACTCCTACATCAAGTACATTGAAGGTGCACAACTTGATAAACGCACGTCAGAAGCTGCAAAAGATCCGAATGCGTACACCATGCCGGTGAACAACACCATTGCAATTGGTGATACAATTTATGCAGACAATGCGATTGTGATTCTGAAGAACATCAGCCGCATGGATGTGACTGTGGATACTTCAACGAATGCATTCAAAAGTAGTGGTTCGGGACCTGTTGATACCAACCTGATTGGTGTTGCGGCGACTTTCGAACTGATCGATCGCAACATGAATCGCAGAACAATAGTTCCAACATTCTACGCGAACAAGGTAACCGGAAGAACAACTCAACTTGATGCAGTCGACAGCATCAGCGGCACGAAGTTCACGTTCTGGAAGGTGCGTCCTGAAACAGGTGAAATTGACGTTTACAGCAGTGTGAAGCTCAATATGAAGCCCGACTTTTTCATTATAGAAGTGTCGGAGTTCCCTGCAATCAACGTACTTTGGTTAGGTTGTCTGGTGATGATCATCGGAACCGTAATTGCGATTCTCGAACGTGTGAGAATCAATAAGCTTTCTGACAAAGAGAAAGCCCCGGATCAGGAACAAACAACAATGAACATGGATGACATCTTCCGTCATTCCGATGAAAAATTTAAAACCCAAAAAGATGAAGAAGCAAACAAAAAAGCGTAAGCCACTCGCCGGATTTCAGATTGTCATGATCGGCGCAGGAAATGTTGCTACTCATCTCGCAGCAGAGTTTGAGAAGGCAGGTGCAGAAATTGCACAAACGATCCGCAAGTCGGCGGAACAGACCGGAAAGAAATTTTCAAAAACGGTTGAGGCCGACATCAAGCATATCAAGAAAGATGCGGACATGTACGTGATTTGTGTTCCGGATGACCAGATTGCAGGAGTTGTGAAAGCAATGCCGGCAGTAAAAGGCGATGTTGTTCACACATCAGGCAGCGTTGGCATGAGTGTGTTGAAGAAATTCAAATCACACGGTGTGTTCTATCCGTTACAGTCGTTCTCGAAAGACAAGAAAGTAACTGTGAATGCTTACGCGATTTGCATTGAAGCTTCTTCTAAGCAAGTTACAGAAGATCTCATGGAACTCGCAGGCGGAATCAGCAAGAATGCATATCTGATCAATACGAAGCAACGTGAAGTTGTTCATCTTGGTGCCGTATTCGCGAATAATTTCTCCAACCACATGTTTGCGATTGCAAAAGATATTCTGGAAGAGGAGAACCTGCCGTTTGAAATCCTCAAGCCGTTGATTCTCGAGACCGCATTCAAGATAGTAGACAGCGATCCAAGAGACGCGCAAACAGGTCCTGCTATTCGTGGTGATAAGAAAACACTTGCGAATCACGAAAAGATGCTCGAGCCGGAAACTGCAAAACTTTACAAACGACTTTCGAAGGATATTCAGGAGTGAACGTAAATTTCAAAACACGTTTGAACAATATCAAGGCTTTTGCATTTGATATTGATGGCGTGCTCAGTGATGGCAAAATCACTTTCTTGTCGGACACACAGGTTGCAAGAACAGTTTATGCCCGCGATGGACAAGCTATTCAGTACGCCGTTCAGAAAGGATACACGGTTGTAATCATTTCCGCTGCTCGCGATGAAATGTTACGCACACGTTATCTGCGTTTGGGCATGCAGGAAGTTTATCTCGGCTGCACAGACAAGGAAGTCACGCTCAAGGAATTTGCCGCCGTGTACGATCTGCATTACGACAATATCCTCTACATGGGCGATGATCTGCCCGATTACAACGCAATGAAGCTCGCTGGTGTTGCAGCATGTCCTTACAACGCCGCGCATGAAATCCGGGAAATCTGTCATTACGTTTCACCCGAAAAAGGTGGAGAAGGCTGTGTCAGAGACGTGATAAGCCAGGTGATGCGGCTACACGGGAAATGGTGAGCGGGATTGGGGCATCTTCATGTAACTCTTCGGCAGATCGCAAGCGATCGCCGCCACTAAAATTATTCTTGGGGATCCTTGTTTCTAGGAATATGCGATGCCTATAGCATCGTTTTAAGGAACTGACCTCAGAGAGGTCGCATATTCCTAGAAACCGTTCCACCCCCAAGATTAATTTTAGTGGCGGCGGTCGTGTCAACGACCAGCCGAAGAGTTACGCCATTAGCACATTCCTCGATTAACCCATTGGCAAATTCCTTATTTTTACCCTGTGTACGATTTCCTTAAGCTGATCCGTTTCCCAAACCTTCTCATCCTTGCATTCACGCAATATGTGATTCGCTATGCGATGCTTGCTCCGTTCCTGGAAGCTCGTCGTTATGAGCTTGGCGGATTCTTCCAGCTCAAGTTTCAGATTTCCGAATTCGATTTCTTCCTGCTTGTACTCAGCACAGTGTTGATCGCAGCTGCCGGTTACATCATCAACGACTATTTCGATGTTCGTATTGATGAAGTAAATCGTCCTTCGACCAACCTCGTTGGCAAAACCATTAAACGTCGCGTGGCAATGGTTTGTCACATGTCGTTCAACATTGTTGGTGTTTTACTCGGACTTTGGATTTCCTGGAAATACGATGTGTTCCGCGCGGGATCTTTCATCTTCATCGCGGCTCCTGCCCTGCTCTGGTTTTACAGTACAAGTCTCAAACGACAATTTCTCATTGGTAATCTCGTGATTGCGCTTCTCAGTGGATTGATTCCACTTGTTGCAGTCATATTCGAACTCATGACCATTGCACGCAGTATGCAGTCCGCGGAATTGAGTCAGGAAGTAATTTCCAGAATGTATCTCATCATTCCGGCATTCTTCGCAATCGGCTACAGTTTGTTTGCATTCCTGGTTACGCTCATTCGTGAAATCGTCAAAGACATTGAAGATTACGAAGGCGACATGGAATACGGCTGCAAAACATTACCGATTGTAATGGGAATCTGCAAAGCGAAAATGGTCGTAATTGCGCTATGCGTTGGACTCTTCAGCGGAATGACTTACGTTCTTTACAAGTGGAATGAATCAAACGCGCTGCAGGAAACGGAAACAGAATCGGGCAGCTTCCCCACTTACTTCTTCGGTTACGTAATCGTCATGCTCATGATTCCTGTTCTCTTCCTGATGCAACGGATATGGAAAGCGAAAACGAAAAAAGACTGGCGTTTTCTCAGCGGATTTTTGAAATACATCATGCTTGCCGGAGTGAGTTTCCTCTTCCTCTACGCGCATGAAATCCGCGCGGCCCTCGGTCATTGACATGCGCATCGTTCTCGCATCCAAGTCGCCACGCCGACAATTTCTTCTTTCTGAAATCGGAATTCAGTTTGAGCTGAAGACCAAAGAAGTCGACGAGAGCTTTCCCGATCATTTACACGCCGAAGAAATTCCACTTTACCTCTGTCGTAAAAAAGCGGCCGCATTTGAGTCTGAACTCGATGCCGACACCCTCGTTATTACTTCCGATACCATTGTGTGGATCAACGATCACGTTCTGAACAAGCCAGTCGATGCGGAAGAAGCAACACGTATGTTACTCGAGCTTTCTGCAAACCGACACGAAGTATACACCGGTGTTTGTTTGAAATCGGCAACGAAGGAAACGACATTCGTGGTGAAGACCGACGTGTACTTCCGTGAAATCAATTACGCAGAAATTCAGGCTTACATCAAGCAATGCAATCCGCTCGACAAAGCCGGTTCGTATGGTGCGCAGGAGTGTCTCAAAGAAGGATTTAATCCCTGCTCACCGGAAGAAATTGCATTCCTGAAATCAATTCGCCGTCATGGATTAATTGAGAAATCAATTGTCTCGAAGGCTGAATCGAAATTCGCTTGTGTTGACAAGATCGACGGTTCCTACTTTAACGTGATGGGCTTACCGATTGTGGAATTGCACGCTGAATTACTGCGGTTCTGAAGTTGTTGCGTCACGTAATACAAACTCATAACGTATTCCGAAGCGAAACATCATCGCAAAGTCATAATTGTGATGTCTGTAATAATAGAAATCCACCTCCTTTGGCGCGTACGTTCCGATTGCGCCTGCCGTTAACGATTGTTCAATGAACAGACGATCAACCAAACGATAACTCAGTCCATATCCGCCTTGAAATGTGAAATCGTAGTAACGTGACGGATGTTTCTCGTGTTGATAATAAACGATGGCACTTCCTGAAAATCGTTTGAATTCGAAATCCGGATAGTAATTGTACGAAAGAAACATTCCTGCTATGGGATACTTCCAACGGTAGTTGTAACCCAACAAAGGTCCACCATTGACACCATGTTTTCCATAGCGAATTCCTAATCCCGGTGACTCGAACCAATCATTCTCCAGATAATTCCCATGAAGCACAGCCTGCAATGCGATTTGTTTCCTGACAGGAACATTCTCCTGCCCCAACATCGGGAGAACATGACATACCAGCAGGAAGCCGGTGATTACTACTAATTTCATCTTGAAAGTTATTTAACGCTGTAAACGTTTGGTTGCAGAGGATATTGCAGTATTGGAGGGACGTCTGGCAATATTACGATGAACCTGAATAAAAGTTCACTCCACTTACAAAATGAAACAACACACTTACGAAATCTAACTACCGAAGTGAATCACCAGTGTCTTCCGTTCTGTTGCGCGAAGGTGCCGGTTCACCACCACCTGGCGATGCATTCGGATCGTATTCCTGAACCTTCTCAACCGGTCTTTCGTCATTGATAAAGTCGAAGTTGGCAATGATTCCGTAGCGTGGTTTCAACCAAACCATTTTGCCTTCTTTGCGTTCGTTCTTGTATGTACAATATTGCACCGTATCGCCTGAAGGCTGAACCAATGCGATAAAACCATCAGGCTTTCCAATCGGACAATACATGAAAGTTGTCCACGCCATGCGATCATCCGGATCTTTCGACTTGCCGAGATAAACCGTGTACAACGATTCACCCGTCAATTCACTTGTGCCGGTCTTCTCGATGTCGCCCATCTCCTGTAACTTCTTGATGTAACAAACTCCCCCCAGTTCCTTGTAGAGCGTAACGTACTTGTTCAGAATGAGAGAGTCTGCCGACGTTCGGGCCAGTACTTTCGGATCGCAATTCGATTTCGGTCCTTTCTTCTTTTTCTTGTCCTTCTTTTTCTTTTTCTTCTTCATCATTTCCGTTTCATGAGCTGATGAAATGACAAAAGAAGAACTGATCACCGAAGTAGTGACTCCGGCAATTAGCAACACGAGGAAAAAGAGTGTCTTTCTCACTGACTCTAATTTACGGAATAACGATTAGTTTGGGAAAAGATACTCTCCCATTGATTGTTAACGGTGAACTTCAAAATTCAACCCCTTCAGGGTTGTGGTTTGGGTGGCATCATTTTTCTATTCACATTCAATCCTTTCAGGATTATCTTGCTCACGTGACGCTTAAGGCGTCGAATGTGAATAGAAAAATGAATTTGGGTAGGATCTACAACCCTGAAGGGGTTGAATTTTAAACCGCGATGTAAATTGAAAACGAACTAGCCGCGGACCTTATCGAGAATATCGCTGACGATTTTCGAGTCTTCAACAGAAACCAAATTGCTCACCGCAATTTCATTTTCAGCGAGTTTCGAATCAAGCTCAGCAAGTGTGTCGAGTCCTTTTTGCGTGATACGAATTTCCATCTGACGGCGATCGCTTGGGCACGTTTTGCGATCAACAAGTCTTTTGAGAACAAGTTTGTCAATCAATCGGGATGCGTTGGAACTCTTATCCAGCATGCGTTCCTGAATCAATCCAACAGATGCGGGCTTGCTGTGCTGTCCGCGGAGAATACGGAGCACATTGTATTGCTGAAGTGTAAGACGATACGGTTTAAGCGTGCGTGTTGTCTGTACCGCAAACCACGAAGAAGTGAAATACACGTTCAACAGCATCTTTTGAATAGGGCTGCTGAAGTTCTTTTGTTTGATTTCGTCTTCTAGTTTCACGGCGCAAATATAACAACATGGTGCATGCGATAATCTGTTTTCTGACACATTCAGAAGCTGCACTGCAACCAGGTACAACGATGCAGCGGAAAATCAGTGATTATTGCGGTTGAAAGAAATTAAGTTCCACTAACTCTCTCAATAGATAGCGCTTACCGTTTCTTTCAGCGGTTACAAACGCATCTGTTTGTCCCGCAGCAATTACGCGTTGCCGATAAGCTTCCGCTTCTGCAAGTGTTTCAAATTTCCCCATGGTGAAACGGGTAACTCCGTCGTCCAGAACCACACGGTCAATAGAACCAACTGTACTCAAGTGCGAATAGCTGTAATTATTCGGAAAGTTGTAAGCGGCAACCTGCACACGGAAAATCATGCCTTCTGCTTTTGCATTTCCAAATTTCGAAACAATGGCACCGTAATCCGAAGGATCTACAGGTTTCTTTGCAGTTGAATCTTTGGGTGGAGTCGTTACTACAACGGGCTGTGTTACAGTTGGCACAACAGGTGTCGTTACAACCGGAACCGAATCTTTCTTCGTAGAATCACGCAGGCGCATTTTCTCCAGGTAGCCCGGACTGAAGAAATGGAAATCGCGAACGATACGCGTCATGTTATCTGCATTGGGCGCATCAATCTTCGATGTCTTTCTCTCGGCACCCATCATTTCACAAGACACCGTATAGCCTCTGCCAGCCGGAAGATTCACCAGGTACTTTCCGCTTTCCGAATTCGACTCGAGATAGAAAGTTCTGAGTTGCCCCATTTCATCGCGGACCGTAATTACTGATTTCATGGGAACACTGTCGAGCGTAACCAATCCAGTCAACTGACAAATGCGCGGATTCTTCACCCGTAAATCGCCATTGATGAGGTAAATATCCTGCTGACCTTTTCCGCCGGCAACACCGGAAGAATAGTAACCGTGCTTACCATCCAGACCAAGTACGAAATACTTGTCGTCTCCGGGAGTGTTCACCGGAAACCCAAGATTCTGAGCTTCGCCGGGTTCAGACCACATGCTGTCTTTCGGAGTGAGTTCCGTCTGGAAAATATCGTAACCACCCATGCTGTTATGACCTTCCGAATTATACATCAGAATCAATCCGTTCGGGTGGAGAAAAGGTGAATCTTCATTCTCAGCAGTATTCACTTTTGGTCCCATGTTGCGAACACCGCCCCACTTGCCATCATCACCAAGCACAGCCATCCAGATATCGCGACCACCATATCCACCCGGACGCTCACTTGCGAAATACATCACACGCATATCGGCAGAGAATGTTGCATGTCCTTCCCAATAACTCGTGTTCACTTCGCCTTCTATCGGTTGTGGTGCACTCCATTCTTTACCATCGAGGTGAGAAAGAAACAAGTCTCCTCCACCCGATTCGTCTTTGTACACGATCAATGTCTGACCATCATTCGAAAGTCCTACAGCTGCATCGTGCCCAACCGTGTTGATCTGATTTCCCAACGGTTCCGGAGCCAACCATTTGTTACGATCGCGCTTCGACATGTAAATATCTTCGAAATAAATTCCGCCGGAGTCAGGTTGACCGGGATACGATTGCAATCCGCCAACACTTCCATCGCCAACGTAAGTGAAAAACATCACAGAATCATCTGATGTTACTACGGGTACATACTCTGAACCAAACGTATTTACCGGTGCACCTACGTTTGTGATCTCCACATCAACCGGATCTTTCTCCAGTTCAATGGCGTTGTTGCAGTATTCACGTAGTCGCTCTGCCTTGGTTTTCGTCTCGGGTGAAACTTTCTTGTTCGCAAGAACCAAATCAATGCTCGCAAGTGATTTGTCGTATTGACGTGTTAGATGATAAGCTTGTGCAATGTAAAAGTCAATGTCTTCCGCTTTCGGGTTCCTGGCTTTTACAGCTTCGAGGTAACCAACCGATTGATCAACTTCATCTGTCTTGTGCAATAAGCAAACACCAATGCGAAACTTCAGAATGTCGGCATCCGGATATTTTACTTCGAGCTCGCGATAAATTTCAAGCGCGTTCAGATACGTCTTGTTGTAAAACAGTTCTTCCGCCAGCACAAATTTCTCCTGACCTTCTTTATCGCTCTTCCAGCCTTTGCCAAGATTTTGGGCAGAAGCCGTAAGTGAAAAAGTAAATAACAGAAGAATGAGGATGGCGCGCATACAGAGGAGAATTTCACTTTAAATATAGAGAATTTGCCGCTTCGTACTCATTACGCGCAAGCGCGTTTTGCTACGGATTCGCAGATTAAGCTGATTGCGCAAATTTTGTTTTTAAGTTTTATAATCTGCGACATCTGAGAAATCTGCGAATCTGTGGCACAAGCGCCAAAGGCGCAATAGAAACACAATCGGCATATCGGCATATCACTTCGCGATGCTTATTCGGCTCCCGCATTTACAACCGCATTCGCAGCGATCCATCCGGTCGTCCAGGCATTGTCATTCCTCGGTACAGCTAAAATTATTGGACAAGTCGCTCCGCGAATATTTCAGCTTACTCGGCCTGACAATACGCTGCTAGCACCAAACACAATCGGCACATCGGCATATTGGCATATCGGCACATCATTTCACTCTTTTGATTCGGAACCGCCATTCACAACCGCCTGTGCCGCAATCCACCCCGTAGTCCACGCATTCTGAAAATTAAATCCTCCGGTTACACCATCAACGTCAATCACTTCACCGGCGAAATACAAGCCTTTGTGCAAGCGACTTTCCATGGTGCGGAAATCTATTTCTTTCAGATCAACACCGCCGCACGTAACAAACTCTTCTTTGAAAGTTGTTTTGCCATTCACCACATACTCATCAGCACACAGCGTTTTTGCCAGGGAACGGATGGCTTTGTGGGAAGCATCACCCCATTTCAGATTAGCGTCTGCACCTGACTTGACAACGAGAAATTCCCAAAGACGTTTTGGAACATGCAAGTGTGAGGTGCTCACAACTTTCTGAGCAGGATGCTGCATTTTGTACCAACACAAATCTTCGAACAAAGAATCTTCGTCGTGGCCCGAAAGCCAATTGATTCGTGCCGTGAATTTGTAGTTCAGATTCGCTAATTCTCTCGCACCAAAGGCAGATGCTTTCAACACCGCCGGACCACTCATGCCCCAATGCGTAATCAAGATCGGACCTTCTGTTTCTATACTTGT
The DNA here is from genome assembly GCA_040377305.1 of Flavobacteriales bacterium. Lineage (GTDB taxonomy): Bacteria > Bacteroidota > Bacteroidia > Palsa-965 > Palsa-965. The sequence goes on from JBEIPA010000031.1 coordinate 56,805, forward strand.
CCCGGGGATTGTCACTGTAGCCGGCTCAATAGAAACGCCCATAAGCTTGATTATTTCATTGTTCGGCATATTGAATGTGAACAAAGACGGAACCGGTGGAATAATGTTGTGACCAAGATCTTTGATCCACTTGAATCCATCCAGTGTGCGACTTCCTCCGGTTGCAATCAGCACATTCTTCGCAAACAAAATCGGATACGGTCCTTCGAAAATGATGTTGAAACCGGTCGTGTCCGGAGTATCTCCCGACACCGGCTCGATCCGGTGCACACCCACCTCGCTGGCAATATCAACTCCATATTTCTCGGCTTCATCGAGCAGACAATTCACAATTGTTTCCGAATCGTCCGTCACCGGAAACATTCTGCCGTCGTCTTCTGTCTTCAATTCAACACCACGTTCTTCAAGCCATGCAACAGTATCGCCGGTCGAAAATCTTGAAAATGCCTGACGCAATTCCTTGCTACCACGCGGATAAAATGCCGTAAGCTCCGCCGGATTGAAACACGCATGCGTTACGTTGCATCGTCCTCCTCCCGAAACTCTGACTTTGCTCAGAAGTTTTGAACTCTTCTCAATTAGAATTACCTGCAAACCGGGTTTCAACCTGGCCGCATTCACCGCTGCGAAAAAGCCTGCCGCTCCTCCTCCGATCACTACTAAATCAACGCTCTGTTCCATCTTTCTTCCAGTCTATGGTAGCAAACATTTCAAATACTATTTTCTCTTGTTCTTCCGTCAGATTCTGCGCGCTCATGGACAGAGAATAATGGCAATCGCTAAAGTGAATACTCGATGTGCCGATGCCCGTTTTTCTTGGTCGGGAATAAACGGCAAACCGCCCATTTACAACCTCCGTCCACACCAAATGTTCTGTTTCCGATTTGTAAAATTCCTCGCAGAAATCGAGGCTGCTTTCATTGTTCTGCTCCAGTTCATGGCTGGCGCAATCTTCATAATCTGCTCCGGTTTCGTGCCAGCTGTCGAAGTGAATTTCAATGCTGTCTTTGGTTGAAACCAGTGTCCCGGCTTTCGTATCTACACCGGATTCTATGTTCACTTCGTAATCGTCACGCGCCTGAATGGTCCACCCTCCCAGATCGAGCGTTTTCCATCCCGGATGTGAATATTTCACTGTGGGAACCGAATCCGAACAACCCGAAAGGAACAGTAGAACCGCTATGAGAACTGTAAATGGAATCCGGGTGCGGTGCATGAGGTTCCAAAGGTATAGTTTCCTCCTTGTTTTCAAGCCAATACGGTAATCCGGTATTTTTTTCTAACAGTGTATTCCCCAATAGAAAAATGCGACTATATTTAAACTTCCCAAGCGGGAATCATCATTAACACACTTATTAACCCAAACACACAACCATGGGATTATTTGACAAAATCAAGGGCGAATTTATTGACATTATCGAGTGGCTCGATAGTTCGAATGACACGATCGTGTTTCGCTTTCCACGTTACCAGAATGAGATCAAGAATGGTGCGAAACTGACTGTACGCGAGTCGCAGGTTGCAGTGTTCGTTAACGAAGGTCAGATTGCTGACGTGTTTCAACCGGGCATGTATGAACTGAAGACGCAGAACTTACCGATCCTCTCTACGCTGAAAGGCTGGAAGTACGGATTTGATTCTCCGTTCAAAGCAGAAGTTTATTTCGTGAACACCAAACAATTCACGAATTCAAAATTCGGAACAAAGAATCCGTTTATGGTGCGCGACGCTGAGTTTGGTCCGCTTCGTATCCGTGCATTCGGATCTTATAACTTCCGCGTAACTGATGCTGCGAAATTCCTCAAGGAAATTGCAGGCACAGACAACGAAGTAACTACTGAAGAAGTTACAGAGAACTTGCGTAACGTAGTTGTAACACGTTTCACCGACGCTGTTGCATCGAGCAAGATTCCTGTTCTCGATATGGCTTCGAACTACGATGAATTCTCGAAGCTCATCAAAGAAAAAATTGCGGAAGAGTTCGTTGAATACGGTTTGACTATCACGAAACTTCTCGTAGAAAACATTTCGTTGCCACCGGAAGTGGAAGCGATGATGGACAAGCGTTCGAGCATGGGCATCGTTGGAAACCTCGGTGCGTTCTCTCAGTTCCAGGCTGCTAACGCAATGGAAGCTGCTGCGAACAATCCAAACGGCGGCGGACTCATGGGCGCTGGTATGGGAATGGGAATGGGAATGGGTATGGGCAACCAGATGGCTGGTATGTACAACCAGAACCAATTCAATCCGCAAACCGGAATGCAGAATCAGGGTCCTCCTTCTCCACCGCCACCACCACCCGTATCGCAGTGGTTCGTTGCAGTGAATGGTGCTCAGCAAGGTCCTTATGATGAAGCTACTTTCCGCGCAATGATTACATCAGGCGTTGTGAAAAAAGAAAGCAATATCTGGAAAGCCGGAATGGCTGGTTGGCTGCCTGCAGGACAAGTTCCTGAGTTGGCAAATGCGTGGTCAATGATGCCGCCACCTCCGCCACCTATGCCTTAACCCAAACTTGTTGCGCGCAAGCGCGCTTTGCCACAGATTCGCAGATTTCTCAGATTAAATGATTTTAAGTTTTGTTCTGAGTACTGCTAATCTGTGTTTGTAGTTTGATCATCCATCGAAAAAAAACAATCTGAGCAATCAGCGTAATCTGCGAATCTGTGGCACGAGTGCCGAAGGCGCAATAAAACCAACACCATGAGCAACGAGTTTTCGGAGAAAACCCACGAGGTTGAATCGAAAGTAAAATGTAAAGACTGCGGCGCCATTCTGAAGTTCCACCCGGGACAACAGAGTCTGAACTGCGAGTATTGCGGATGTCACAACGAACTGACTGACATCATCAAACCCGTAGCTGCCGAAGAAATTGACTTTGAAGCCTACCTCGCGAATGCGGTTGCTGCTGCTCCTACCATTGCACAGACCACAGTGAAATGCGGAAGCTGCGGTGCATCGGCAACGATGAAACCAAACGTTACTGCAGACAGCTGTGCATTCTGCGGAACAGCGCTCATCGTTAAGAACGGAACGACTACAAACGTAATCGCGCCAAAGTATCTTCTTCCATTCTCTATCGACCTGAAAAAAGGGATGGAGAATTTCAAGAAGTGGCTGCACGGTTTGTGGTTCGCACCAAACGATCTGAAACACGCTGCGCAGAACGACAAACTCAAAGGTGTTTATCTTCCTTACTGGACCTACGATTCCAATACGTATTCACAGTATACCGGTATGCGTGGTGATCATTACTACGTAACTGAATCGTACACAGTGAACGGAAAAACACAAACGCGTCAGGTGCAGAAAACACGCTGGACTCCGGCAAGCGGAAGTGTTTACGATAAGTTTGATGACGTGTTGGTACTTGCGTCGAACTCCTTGCCTGATAAATACGCGAACGAACTCGAGCCTTGGGATCTGAACAACCTCACTGCATTCAACGAGCAATTCCTCAGCGGCTTTATCGCCGAGCAATACCAGATCGACGTAAAAGGTGGATTCGACAAAGCGAAGAAGCGCATGGATCCGATCATCCGCAAAACGGTGAACAGACACATCGGTGGCGACGTACAGCAAATCACAACGCTGAATGTGCAGTACAACGACACTACATTTAAACACATCCTCTTACCGATCTGGATCAGCGCATTCAAGTACAACAACAAAGTGTACCGCTTCATGATCAATGGAAGAACGGGAGAAGTACAAGGCGAGCGTCCTTACAGCGCGTGGAAGATATTCTTTGCGATTCTTGGTGGTCTTGCTGTTATCGGCGGAGGAATCTGGGCGTATATGGAATATGGGCAGGGTTAATGATGAGATGATAAGATGATTTGATGATAAGATAGAGCCGCTCGGAAAAGGGCGGCTCTTTTTTTGAAAATAGACTAATGAATAAAAAAGAAGTCGAGGAGCACTTTTCCAAGCTTGCGCAAAAGCGTCATACTATTTTGCCCAATACCTTCACAGTTCAATTAAGATCAGCAGATGGAT
>JBEIPA010000022.1:0-81502 GCA_040377305.1 Flavobacteriales bacterium
TAATCCGTTTTGAAAAACTATTCATGTGTGCTATCGGATATTACTGACCGATGCTCTGGTTATGTTGCACCAGGTTAATGGCCCCCAATAGGGGCCAAACATGTGTTGCCAAAGGCAACTCCCTCTCCCTTTTTTATTCTGCGCGACACCGTAGGTGTCGCGCTCACAAAAATCCTGTTCTCACATGACCACTTGCAAATAGATCGCTGCCAGATCCAATGCTTCCTTTACCACATCCTGTTTTCCAATCGTATATTCGTATGGAATCGTGAATGTCCCGCGTCCTATTCAAAACCGCTGTATGCAACGACTACTTACACTGCTGATTCTGTTTGCAGGTTCTGTGCTTTACGCGCAACAGGAACTTCCGCCGTTGCTGGTAATGGGGAGAATTGTTTCAGCGTCAGATTCAACGCCGGTAGAAGGTGTCGTTGTAAGCTGCAAAGATCCGGCACGATGGTCGACTTCGAATGCGAACGGGAAATACGCTTTGTTCCTAATGCAGAAATCAGGTCTGGTCATTGAATTCCGTCACCCTGCATTTGAAACAAAGTACGTTCCAATTACGAAAGCTACCCTCGTTGATACATTACGCCTCGATGTAGTGCTTAAACCAAAAACAAATGAGCTGCCTATAATCGACATTACGTCTGGTCCGCAAACAGTGTTCGGTAACTGGACATTCTTCGTGGAGGATTTCATGTTTGTAGATGAAAACAGAATGGTGTTGCTCACATTCGAGAAGACGCTGAAGGATGCGAAAGTTTTGCTTGTAGACAATCAGCAGAAAGTGCTCAGCAGCTTCGATGTGCCGGTAGAAGCGAAAGAGCTCTATCGCGATTACCAGGGCAATATTAACGTGATGTGTGTCGATTCCGCATTCCGTGTGAAAGTTGTTCCGCCTTCGATGGTTATTCTGCTCGCATTGCCTTACAGAGATTTTTGCGATCGCATGTTGCCTTGTGTCGATACATGCGGCGGCAATATTCTCTTCTCGAATTATGTGGAGCAATATCCTGCATTTTCCTATTTCGCATTTAGTCCGGCAGACACCACCATACGTAAGCTGCGATACGTAGTCGATGGTGAGCTGCTGGACTCTTACAATTGGGAATTCGATTTTCTCAAACCGAAAGACCGTTTGTATGCACGCAAAATGGAAATCTACACAGGCATAGACAAGCGTGTGATCGCAGCAACAATGACTGGCTTTCCAAGTTCGATTTATTACACGCCACTTTACGCACCCATGTTCGTGAAGGGAGACACGATTTGCGTGTTCGATCATTATGTCGACACGCTTTTCCTCTACAATAAGAACATGGAACTCATCGGCGCGAACAAAATTGACTATCACCATCCGAAAAACTGGAAAGAGTGGGACCGACAGATTCACCAGGACGAAATAACCGGCGAACTATATGCGCGTTTCGAGAAAGGTGGATATTACACACTCAAAAAAATCGACATCGCCACCGGCAAAATCACCGGCGAATACAAAATCGATAATCCATGGGTGAAACACATCCGCATCCGCAACGGAGACGTGTATTACATCTATCGCCCAAAGGATTCTATTCAGACGAAGTATTTGTATAAGGAGCACGTGCAGCTTTCTTAATCCGTGTAAATCCGCTTAATCCGCCCAATCCGCGTACTATTATAACATTGCTTCTTCGTAACTTAGGGGTATGAAAAAATTACTCCTTATTCCCGCACTCGCACTCGTTGCTATGTCTTTCGTCGCAGTAGAAATCACTCCGATTGACCTCGGCACAACACTTCCGCTTGCTGATCGCAAAATGGAAAATGCATCCGATGGCAAACTTGTTTCCCTGAACGATGCAAAGAAGAATAATGGGTTGCTCGTTATTTTCTCATGCAACACATGTCCGTATGTCATTGCACAGGAAAGCCGCATCACTGATATGCAGAACAAAGCAGGTCGTATGCAGATTGGCGTTATCATCATCAACTCCAATGAAGACAAACGTTCTTCAGACGATTCTAAAGACGCCATGAAGAATTATGCTTCAAAGCAGAAGTACACTGCACCTTACGTAATCGACTCAATGTCTATGATGGCAGACGCGTTCGGTGCAACACGTACACCAGAGTGCTTCCTCTTCGACAAAGACGGCAAACTCGTTTACCGCGGTTCAATCGACGATAGTCCGAAAGACGAAAAAGCGGTGAAGAACAACTACCTCCTCGATGCAATGACTGCAGTTTCCAAAGGCAATGCAGTTACAGTTGGAACATCCGTTTCTTCGGGTTGCACGATTAAGCGCAGGCAGATTTCTTCGACGAAGTAAGATTTCCTTAAACGCTGATAAATGAAACAGAAACTATACTCTGTACTTCTTGCTATTTGCATTCTCGGTAATGTTGATGCTTTCGCCCAGCAATGGCAACCGCACACGAATGATTCAAATCTGATGGGCATTTTCGGACTGCGTCCGATATTGCGCATGGGATCTGAACATTATGCTTACAACAAAAATACATGGTACAGGATTCCTGATATTACACAACCATGGTTGGAAACTTCACAATCAGGCATCACGCCCGGTCAGCAGAAGTATGTCCGCGCGTTCGTAATAAGCGACACGATTTTTTGTTACACAGAAAGTAACGAATGGCTGTATAGCACGGATAGCACGAATAGCTGGAATATTTATACACCTAACGGATTTCCTGTACTCTCTGGTTATGTGAACCTGGAGTTTTTTAATTTGGGAACGAAGCGTTTGGCATGGTGGGGAACTTCAGTGTACACTACGTATGATGGATTTAATTGGACTTTCTCCGGAATCACCACAGATGTAGTACAGGTAATTGAAGACACTTTGTTAAGGGTGAGAACCGCGCCGAACTACACAATTTATGATACAGGTTTCGTTGCATTGAATACAGTTCCGGCGTATGCTTATATGGGAGGTGGCAACCGCTATTTGTATTCGTTTGTTCCCGGATGTGTTGCACCACCGAATTGCTGGGACTCCATATTCCGTATTGATATTACAAACCCTTTCCCGGTATGGATGCCTCATGGAGAGATGGTTTTTGATTCTGTGTTTGAAGATTGTTTGCCAATAATTTACCATGTAGTCGATAGTATGCACTTGCTGATTGGAAATCATATTTCTCCAATCGGAACTTCTGCTCAGATGTATTATCAGTCTTTGGATAATGGTGTAACCTGGAATCTTAGAACAGATTTAAAATGGATTGGTTATGGATGGGAGATTGGCATGCTTGGTGACGACACGCTTTATGCTTTCGATAATTTCGCATTCAACTACAGATATTCTATAGATGAAGGAGCAACATGGCAATTGTTTCCGAACCAGGTGTTAGGCCTTGATTATAGTCAGATATGTTATTCCGCTACTGGCGACACGATGTTGTGGTATAAACACACAGATGGTGGTGGATATCATTATGCGGAAACAATTTTCAAAAGTCATGATGGCGGATTGACCTGGTCACGAGCAGATAATGGTCTGGCTACACTTCCTTCCGCCAGTGATTCGACAGTTACTACCTATAGCCGTTCCTCACCGGTTTACCGTTGTGGAAATCAGTTTATGATTTGGCAGGAAGATATTAGCCGCATGTATAGATCAAACGACGGAGGAACTACATGGCAGCAAACCACAATTCCTCCGGGTAGTGTAATGGTTCTATGCGGTAGTGATGATAACGAGTTCTTTCTCGACGGCTGGTATTCGAGTACGGATGTAGATCATTTCAACCGTACATCAGATGGGGGACAAACCTGGAATCCAATGCAAGTCCCGCGCGGCGATTCAACGAACGGTTGCAATTACAACAATCACGTTATACAGGGAATTCACGACACGCTTATTTGTAAGTTCGATCAGTATAACAATCCGGTGTATGGTCCGGGTATGTATGTTCGTCGTGTGTTTATTTCTACGGATGACGGAATTAACTGGACTGAAATAACGCCTCCTGGGTTACAAACCAATCTTGCACGAATACCGGATGCATCCATTTTGTGGGGGCCGATTATTCTGGCTTATGCGGGGCATGCTGATCAATTCATGATGGTCACACGTTGGGTAGACTCCACAAATTCGGGTTCATATTGGGATCCACTCGTGTATCAGGATTCATTGTACTGGTTTGATGGCTCATCATGGACCATCATTCAGCATGCTGGACTTCCTTCCGACATTGATATACAATCGCTCATGTATGATGGTACAGATTTTTACTTGGGATCTAATTATGGCGTATACATGAGTTCAGATACCGGACTGACGTGGGGATTGAGTGCGCGATATTCAGGTGTCGGATCTTCTCCGCAGTCAAATGCTGGATTCACAGGAAGACTAACATTGTATTATCTGAACAAATTCAATACACATTTCCTTACCGCAACCGACGGCAATGGACTCTGGCGCTACGATTTGCTATCAATGGATGAACATTCACCTATCGCACAAACTACAGATCATTCAATGTTAGTATTCCCAACACCTGTGGGCGAAAACGGAAATATTTACTGGTCACTCACCGAATCTGCAGAGAACGCAATTGTAGAAGTGAAAGATATTCGCGGCGCAGTGATTACGACCTCAACGTACAATGGCTATGCCAGCAATACCGTGATGTCGGAATCAGTAGAAGGACTTGCTGCCGGAGTTTATCTTTTCAGTGTGACAGCGAATGGTACTACGGAAACACAAAAAATCGTGATTGAATAATTGATGTAGCAAACCTTAAAGGTTTTTAAAACCTTTAAGGTTTAGCTACCAAGCTTCCTAAACGCTTTACGCATCACATTAAAATCATTCTCCAGTTTGTAATCTTTCGCGTACAAAAGATTCAAGCGCTTGCTGATTTCCGGCGTGCGTTGTTCTTGAGGTAAAACTTCAACCGGACTCAATACACCCTTCTTGATTTTCGGAAGGTGAATGTTGTCATCGCTTGAAGGGGCATATCCAACCCAGGATTTCGCACCAAACATTACAGTAAACACATTCCCAACATATCCGAACGGATTTTTCTGTGTCCACATAACCAGCGGAAAAGTAGAGAAGAGCAGGAGTGAAGTCCCGAAATCAAACACGCGCTTATTGCGTTTGTTCACCGGTTTGCTCACAGAGTTGATGTCAATCACATATAAATCACCGGCTGTATCAATCGAGTTACTTCCGATGATCGACATACTTTCGGGTGGAGCAATCTTGTATGCCGTTTTGCCTTCGTCGCGCAATGCAGCCATGCGATCGATGATGTCTTGCGCAGCAATATCTTTCGCGCAGAAAATCACTTCATCGATGTTGTAGATGTTCACAATCTCCGGAAGTTGATCGAATCGCCCGAGAAAAGCAGGATTTGTGTTCTCTCCTTCCACACTCACAAATCCAACGAAGCTGGCTTTGATTCCTGTTTGACCAAGTAGACTTTTCACGCGATCGCATTCTTCAGCACTTCCTGCAATGGCAATGCGCTGTGAAGTTGACCCGTCCATGCGCATAGACTTGATCTTCATCGCATGCATGATCAATCGCGAGAACGTCAAACTGATCATCGACAAGCCCGCACCGAATAAAATCATCGCACGTGAGAAGCGATAAATCTCCGGAAGCAATGAATACACGATGAGAATTCCGGCAGTTCCAACAAGAATACCGCGCATGATCTTCAGCAAGCGCACTGGTTTGTCATAACCGCCGCTGAAGTATACCGACAAGAGCCAGACGAGTGTGTAAATCGGGAAGAAGATATTCACGAGCTCATTCTGAAAGTAACCACCTTGTTCAGAGAGTTTCACTTTCTCCTCGTAATATCCTTTCACGAAATACATTCCCGCCAAAATGATTGCTGCGTCTAATGCGGGTAGTGCTGCTTTTTTTATGAAGCGGGAAGATATTGCCATTCCTGCTCGCAACCAGATTGCAATGTTGATCAGGAAGGAGAATAAGCTTGCATTGCTTTGTGAAAAGTGTTTCTTTGCGAAAATAACCATCGCGCGATAAAACACGAAAACGTAATTCACACTGCTCTTCTTCGTGCTTTCACCTTTGTAGTGAATGATGCGTGTATCGTGGAAATAGAAATTCTTGTATCCGCCGAGAATAATTCTGTACGAGAGATCAATGTCTTCTCCGTACATGAAGTAATCTTCATCGAGCAAACCAACTTTGTCGATTGCGGCTTTTCTCAGCAACATGAATGCACCCGAGAGAACATCTACCGAATGCGTTTGATTGCGATCAAGATAACCGAGGTGATATCTTCCAAATGTTTTTGATTTCGGAAACAAGGCCGACAATCCAAACACTTTGTAAAACGCAACCGATGGAGTAGGTAAGCCGCGTTTCGATTCAGGAAGGAACTTTCCTTTGCCGTCAATCATTTGCACTCCAAGTCCACCGGCATCTGCATGCGAATCCATGAAGTCGATGACTTTACTAAATGTGTTTTCTTCTACAACCGTATCCGGATTGAGCAACAAAACATATTCACCTTTTGCAAGACGAATAGCCTGGTTGTTGGCTTTGGAAAATCCGGTGTTGTCTTTATTGGCGATAAGAATGACTTCCGGAAATTTCTCCTTCACCATTTGCACCGAGCCATCAACCGAGTTGTTGTCAACAACGAAAACTTCCGAGTCAATTCCTTGGACAGCTTTCCGCACAGAATGCAGACACTGCTCCAGGAAATGCTGGACGTTATAGTTGACGATTATTACGCTAAGTTTCAATGTGCAGATGTGCAGATGAGCGAATGTGCAAATGCGCGCAAAACGCTTCTTGCTGTCGGGTGCGAAGGTACAAACGGAAATTGTGCGGAAATAGTATAAAACCCCTGTTTTTGGCGAATATTTAAGGGTTTAACATCTGCAGATCTGCACATTTGCAAATCTGCACATCGTCGGAGAGTTATCTGGAAAATGTCGCCTCGTAAGGCACCCGATTCACAATCGATCTGCCTAGCGTAATCTCATCGGCATATTCCAGTTCATCGCCAACCGCAATTCCTCGTGCAATTGTGCTCACCGGAATGTTGTGGTCTTTCAGCTTGCGATAAATGTAGAAGTTGGTCGTGTCGCCTTCCATGGTTGTGTTCAGCGCCATGATGATTTCTTTCACGTTGCCGGACTTCACACGTTCAACGAGCGAGTCAATACTCAGATCATTCGGACCAACACCATCCATTGGAGAAATGATGCCTCCAAGAACGTGATAAACACCACCGAACTGCTGCGTGTTTTCAATGGCCATTACATCGCGCACATCTTCTACAACACACACCACACCGTGATCGCGTTTGTAGTTGTTGCAAACTCCGCACATATCTGCATCGCTGATGTTATTACAGATTCTGCAATGCTTAAGATCTGTTTTGAGTCGCTGAAAAGTAGCTCCAAACTTATGTACGATGTTGTCATCCTGCTTGAGCATGTGCAACACGTAACGCAAAGCCGTCTTGCGGCCAACACCGGGCAAGGAAGCAAACGCCTCCACAGCCTCTTCAATCAATTTCGACGGATACTGGATCATTGAGGCGTAAAGTTAATACAGTTCACAGTTTTTTCATTCCCATTTGCCTTAATAAAGTCAACCGGTAGTTGTTAGTTGCGCCTTTGGCGCTTTGCCACAGATTCGCAGATTTCTCAGATTGCGCAAATTATTTTTTTTCACTGTATGCCCCACAAATTACAATCTGAGAAATCGGCGTAATCTGCGAATCTGTGGCAAGCGCGCTGGCGCGCAACCAAGTCTGGCTTTTCGTAAATTCGAAGTGTGAGCCGCATCCTCATTTCCAGTTTAATTGTTCTTCTCTTCCATTTGGGAGAAATGCCAGCCCAAAATCCCGGCGACATTCTTTTCGGTCTCCCAGGAATCCATACGGTCGAAATCAATTTCCAGCAAACGGGCTGGTGGGACACGCTTGTCAACAACAAAACGCTGAGCGATCAGACTCTGCAGGATGTTTACACGAGCGGAAACATTGTCATTGACGGAAACAACATCGACAGCGTGGGCGTTCGTCTAAAGGGAAATTCCAGTTACGGACATCCCGGAATGAAAAAGCCAATTAAGCTGGAGTTTGATGAGTACCGCAACAATCAACGTTACGACGGTCTCACCTCTCTGCACCTGAACAATTCCGCGTACGATCCAACGATGTTACGGGAGAAACTGATGCTTGATATTCTCATCAACAACGGAATTTCGGCTCCGCGTTGTGCATTTGCATTGGTGTATTTCAATTCCACATTTGTTGGAGTGTACAACATGATCGAACACATCGACAAGAAATTTCTCGGGACGAATTTCAACGACAATCGCGGTAATCTCTACAAAGGTGATCCGAATGGCACGCTGGAATGGTATGGAAACAATCCTTCATCGTATCACGGCAATTATGAACTCAAAACGAACGAGACACAAAACGACTGGAGCGGACTCATCAATCTCATTGACGTGATCAACAACAGCGGACCGAATTTTCCTACTGCTATTCGTCAGGTGATGGATATTGACGCGTTCCTGTGGTATCTCGCTGCGCAAAATGTTTTCGGCAATCTCGATTCGTATGTACATAATCCGCACAACTACTATTTGTATCATGATTCGCTGACAAATAAGTTTGAGTGGATCGCCTGGGATGTCGGTCTTGCATTCGGAGTGTTTCCAACATTCTTCGACACGAAACCACAAGACATGGATGTGTTTTACATTCCAGGAAACGGAGAACGAACTCCGTTAACTGTCGAATTGTTTAAACACGAGGAGTTCCGACAGATTTACCTGAATGCAATGTGTACGTTCATGAATCAGGAATTGAATCCGGCGATTTTGTATCCGAAGATTGACAGTCTGGCTAACGAAATTCGTCCATGGGTTTATCAGGAATCAGCATCGAACAAAATGTACTCAACAGATCAGTTCGAAGGAAATCTCGGATACACGTCGTATGCCGTTTGGATACTTGCCGAAATTCCCGGACTCAAGCAATTTGCCTCACAGCGAATCGGCAATCTCTCTGTTAGTTTGTGCCAGGAAGGTTGGAGCTGTTACTTAGGAACAGCTGCGACTCCAATCGGTGAGGATGCAATTCACGTTTTACCGAATCCTTCAACCGGGAAAGTAATTATCAGGTTCGATTCTCCGGATGCCCGCACATCTGTTTATTACCGCGTAACCGATATGCTGGGCAACACGATCGTGCAGGAAAACGTGCTCATTGATATGTCCACTTATTCCCGTGAAATGGATTTCAGTGGTTACGCAGCCGGCGTTTATGTTCTCAAGGTTATCGGTACGTGTGAGGTGATCGAGCGGAAGATTGTGATTGTGAAATAATCTGCATCGAACCCTTTACGGTCTCTGCGCCGGAGCCTGTCCTGAGTTTTCGTCGAAGGGCGCCGTTGCAGTTATCGACCATGTAAATCCTGGTTCTCACGACAAGCCACGATCTAGGTTCTCACAAATCCGTTTGATTCGTATTTTCCGTCCTTTCCGCGTACCATTAACCGAAATCCTCTTGTCAGCATACAATAGTTGATAAGTCAACGAATTGTCTTTCCGTTTAACGGTCGAATAACTGAACTTCGTCCCAATGACACCAGGCCTCATCTTACTCTGCGTAGGAATCTACACGCTCATGCTCTTCGCCCTCACGTGGTGGACATCCCGCGGAGCAAGCAATGAATCGTATTTCGTCGGTGATCGAAAATCGAGTTGGTACCTCGTTGCCTACGGAATGATCGGTGCTTCACTTTCCGGAGTAACCTTCATGTCCGTTCCCGGAAACGTGGGTAAAGTCAACTTCTTTTACTTTCAGGTTGTACTCGGATATTTCGTCGGTTACTTCATTATCGCGAAAGTATTGCTGCCTCTGTATTACAAAATGCAGCTCACTTCGATTTACACGTATCTCGAGAAACGACTTGGAGTTCACGCTTACAAATCAGGAGCATTCTTCTTTTTAGTCTCTCGCATTTTTGGCGCAGCGTGCAGAATGTACATTGTTGTGCTCGTACTTCAGAAGTTCATCTTCGAGGCATGGGATGTTCCGTTTGCAGTTACTGCCGGAATTTTCGTCCTGCTCATTTTAGCCTACACGTACAAAGGCGGAGTGAAAACGATCATCTGGACAGACACGTTGCAAACTACTTTCATGTTGTTGTCGTTGGTGCTGAGCGTTTACCTGATTTCCGATCACCTGGAAATTGACGGACTGGTTAACCACATTTTTACGGATGAGCATTCCCAGATTTTCAACTGGGACTGGAAATCAAGTTACTTCTTTCCGAAAGCATTCTTTGGTGGAATGTTCGTCGCCATTACGATGACGGGCATGGATCAGGAGATGATGCAGAAGAACATCTCGGTGAAAACGCTTGGCGCATCGCAGAAGAATATGATCTCATTTAGCACCGTAATGGTAATCGTTAATCTGCTGTTCCTTGGCTTGGGTGTTCTGATCTGGGATTACGTGGCGGCGAATCCTGAAATGCAAGCTGCACTTGCGGATGGCTCCATGTCTCGCGACGAACTGTTTCCGACCATCGCACTCGGCAAGCTCGGAACCGTTTGCGGATTGTTCTTCATTATCGGTTTGATTTCAGCAGCGTATCCAAGTGCAGACGGAGCATTGACTGCGCTCACGGCTTCATTCTGTATCGACTTTCTCGGATTCAATCACATTGAAAAAGGTTGGACCGAAGAACGCAAGGTGCGCATTCGAAAGCTTGTGCACATTGGATTTTCGGTTTTACTCTTTCTGACATTGCTTGTGCTGAAAGCCATAAACGATGCTGCCATTATTGATCTCATTCTTTTCCTGGCTGCAATCACGTATGGACCTTTGCTCGGATTATTCGCGTTCGGTATCTTCATGAAGAACAGAACAGTTTCCGGTTGGCCGATCGTGGCAATTTGTCTCACAGCACCTGCAATCTGTTTTTTCCTAAACTACTTCGCAGGACCTCCGGATGCAATCAACTACTTCGGTGGTTATCGTTTCGGCAACGAATTGCTGATCATCAACGGCGGAATTGTTTTCCTGAGTCTGCTTGCAATCTCAAAACGCGCACCTTCCAATGAGCAATAACCGTTCAGGCTCGGTAGTTTTTCTGCTCGACAGAACACTACGTCAGCTGCGATTTTCCCTGCAACAACATTTCACCGAGAAGGAAGTGAATCTCTCCGTTGATCAATGGATTGTGTTGAACGAAGCACATGCATCCGGAATGATCTCGCAGAAATTACTCGCCGATCGTGTGGCAAAAGATCCTGCATCCGTTACGCGCATTGTTCACGATCTTGTAAAGTCAAAACTCATTCAGCGTGTTGAATCGGAAAAGGATCAGCGGATTTCCTTGCTGAAAGTCACTGCGCAAGGGAAGAAGGAATTGAGTAAATCTCAAATTGCAGTTCAGAATTATCGCAAGACAGCGTTGAAAGGAATTTCGAAGGAAGAATTGGCGCCGGTGAAAGCGTTGCTGGATAAGTTGTTTGAGAATACGGGAGGAAGGCTGTAGAAAGAAAAAGGAACGCGGATTTTGATGTGCGAGGCGTGTTAGTCTTTCACTCGGATCACTCCGGTATACAGTTCGACTGGTTATTGGATCTTATGAGATAAACTTAGCAAGCCCATCTCATAAAATCCGATTCACAAATTTTCAATTCTCCGCACTCATCCGAGCGAAGGAATAGAAAACAACGGACATAGAAATCCGCGTTCCATTAGACTAGAATCCCGTCGCAAACAATCTTCTCGCTCCACCAATCCCGCACTTCACATACTTATCATACGCCACCGCAGCTCTCTCCACGATCTGTGCACCAGTTTCATTCAGCAACCAACCATCAATAGCGGCTTTCAACGTGTAAGCTTCCGGACCCATTAAGTTGGTTGTCCACAAGACCGGATTTGCTCCTGCAGTTGCAATGGCATCTTTGAAGTAGAGTTTGCTGGCGCACGCGAGAATGATCACGTCTTTGTTCGCACCGTTTTTCTGCACAGGTGGTTCCAAACTGAAATCCATCAGTCCATCGTGACCAACGTAGCACACCATGTCGGCATCAACGACAGGAACGTGAACAGCTTTTCCATTGTCTGTTGTCTTGATTGTATCGTTCAGATTTCCGGAAGCACCTTTCAGAAAATCAATTGTACACGGTTTGATACGCGCGCCTTTCCAGGCATCTGCAACCATGATACAGTTGTAACGGCGGTGTTTCCAGATACAACGTTCGAGAATGTGAACCGTTGGATTCTTCACCGTCTCAAGTAAACGCCAATCTTCACTCGCATTGAAAAACGTGCGAACACCGTATCCATTTCCCCAGTACAAATTATTGTTCGGATCATTTCCGTTTCCCATTCGCTTCGAAACAGGAACAATTCCCTGGGAATCGTTGTCACATAAAGCAACATACACATGGATAATCTGCATGTTCGTGTCTACAGCCGGATCAATAACCACAACCATAGGACTTTTGACCTCAATAGCAATAACCGAATCTGCTTTAGCTTCCTTGGCAACCGTTGGTTCGCTACATGCAATCAACACAAACGTTGCTGCAATTACGGTCAATACGATGACGAAATATCTTTTCATTTTATTCTCTCTTTACGATTACCTTTGGCGTTCGAATTTCAAATCTTCAAATTTTCGAATTTCGAATCGACAATGTCTCTAGCTAAACAAGCCAAACTTAGTTCGCTCTGGTTCCTCGTGCTCTCTTTCGTATTGCGCTGGGGATACAACGTGTTGTTCCTGCTGTACAAAGGATTCACGCCCATGCAGAACGCCATATTGCACATGGTATTTGCGGTGATTTCTCTCGTGTTGGCTTTCATGGCAGTTCAGCTGTTCCGCAAATCAACTCCGAGCGGATCTAATCTCGGTTGTTTCTTTATTGTTCTCCTGTTACTGAATTTCGTGTTCGCACTGGGCTCTGTCTTCGCTGCGTTGATTCACCTCTTCTCCGCAAACGGTGGTGAAATCGAAACGATTTGGTTGATGTAAGTTTCGAAGGATTCCGTGATTTCGTGATTCCGGATTTCGTGATTCTGAGACAACATGTGACTGTAACAATGTACGTTTGAGTCTGAAAGTGTCTCTATGTTTTTGAGATTTCGACTTTCTTTCGGAATCTCGCAATTACGAAATCACGGAATCTTAAGCTGCGGTTGCGAGTGAAGCAGAGACTCCACCAATTTTCTCCTCACGAACTTTCTTTCCTTCTCCGATTTTACCCATCCACCAGCCGAGAATTACAAGCCCAAGTGGAAGAGAAGAAAGCGTGATCAGTTCAGAATAAGAACTGTAGTGAAGCAAAGCATCCGTGTCTCCAGCGCGAACTAAGGAGAACATGAAAGTCAAACCCAACAGGAATATTCCAGCGAGCCAGCGCTTTTCGTAACGGGCAGAAGTTATTACAGCAATGATGAGTGCAACCGAAGCAAATATTTCTCCGCTGTTTGCCAATCCGGAAAGCTGGAAAGGCGCGAGGTACAACAGAACTGTAAGTGCCAGCAAATAGATAACCGGACCAGGAAGTTTTGCTGTAACAGCCTTACGCATTACGAATCCAATGAGCAGAAGCACTCCAATAATCACGAAAGGATTCATCAGAAAACCTATTGCACGCTCCGAGAAATTTGCTTCGTGTTCTACAATCGTCAGATTACCAAGACCTGCATTGTAAAGAATTTCGTTCATCGTTGCATCGCTGCTGCACGGTTCGTCCGGGGCAGATGGTTTGTTCTCCGTTACTGCAACAACTGCAGCCTTTTCATTGGAAGATTTTGGTTTGGCCTGCGGTTTTGCAATTGCTTTCTTATTCGAAATGGTGGAACCCTTTTTCGTATAGATGCTATCTGCGCCCATTGAAATAAAGTTCGCAGCAGGAATAGTCTGGTTGTTTACGTAAACCATTACCGGACGATCGTATCTGATAATTTCCTGACGTATATTTTCAGCAACGTCCCATCCACCTGCAAATCCATCAATGCGAATAAGAACGCATGCAGCATTCATGTTCTTCGCTTTCTCGAATGCAGAATGAGTTTGGTTGATCGAAGTCGCCCCATCTTCCGACGACAAGTCAAAAGTGTAAACGATGTTCGAAGTAGTTGAGTTTTCAGTCGTTGTACCTTCTGTTACATCACCAGCAACCGGAAGTCCGATTGGAAGTGTTACTTCAGTTCCAGTACTGCTGTTACCGGTCGTATTTCCGGCACCATCGCCATCTGTGACACCGGGAAAAATACCGGGACCAATTTTCGGCTTCGCTGCAACTGCAGCAACGCATAATAGAAGACTAGCAAGTATAAACAGCGATTTTCTCACAGAATACCTTTTTTCGGAAGTTCTAAGGTACAAATAATTGCCTAAAAATAATGCCATTAGTCCCTTGTTATCAACCGTTTGTCACCCGAAGTGTTAATAGTAACAGGAATTAACAGGTTTCCGGCTTCTAGCGTTTCAGTTTCGGGTCCAAAGCATCTCTCAATCCTTCTCCAATCAGATTGTAAACCATAACGGTTACAAAAATTGCGAGTCCAGGAAATAGTATCAGCCACCACGCATGGAAGTTGCCGCGACCTTCATTCAGAAGTTTACCCCAGGTCATAACGTCATCGGGAACGCCAATTCCAATAAACGATAAACTTGCTTCTATCAGGATGGCTGCGGCGATTCCGAAAGCGATGTAGACAAGAGATGGAGAAATTCCGTTAATCAAAGCGTGACGGAAAATGATGCGTTTTTCTTTGAATCCCATTCCTTCCGCGGCTTTGATATAATCCATCGTGCGGATTTTCAAAAACTCTGCGCGTGTGAATCGTGCTATTCCTGTCCACGACGTAAGGCCGATGATGACCATCACGTAAACGATGGATTCATTCTTCGTCAATGCTGCGAGCGAGATGATCAGAATCAATACAGGAATAGAATTCATGATTTCAATTCCACGCGATATGATGCTGTCGAGCGGCACGAAAATTTCGGAGCTGAGAAATTTCCCGCGGGCAATTTTCTTGCCGATGAAATTAAAGATCGTCACCACAGTTGCGAACAGGAGAATACTGATCAGCAACTGAAACAAGAAACTCATTCCTGATTCTTCAAGCGAATCCTTCAGCGCAAACATTCTTACGCTGAATCCATAGAACCACGCAAATGGAATCGACAGTACAATGAACCAGAATTGTCCACGCCGCATTCTCGAACGATAATCGCCGAAGTAACCGGCAACTGCTCCAAGAAACAATCCGATGATGGACGCAATTCCCATCGAGATCAAACCAATCGTTAACGAAGTTCTTGTGCCGTGAATAACAGCCGAAAGAACATCTGTTCCATTGGATGTTGTACCCAGAACGTGTTTGAATCGCGGTGAAATGTAAAGTGTATCTCCGGTTGCAGTTACGAATCGTTGCGGATCAGAAGGACCAACGTAGTTCCGATTTGCTTTGTCTGGAATTGTCGACGACCACGGCACAGGAGCCCACCATACTGACTCGAGTTCGAGACGTTTCCAATCGGCGATGTCGAGCTGCAGATTTATTTCCTCTCCGGTTGACTCGTCCGTAAATCGGTAATTCGTTTCGAAAGAAAATGCCGGGAACAACGATTCTCCTTTGTACTTCGCGTAAAGCGGCTTTTCATTCGCAAGAATTGGAGCGAGCAAGGCAATTACAACAAGTAATCCCAACGTGTACATGGCAAACAACGCAGGCTTATTCTTTTTGAATTGCCTCCACGAGTATTTGCGGAAGCTGAATCTGCTTTCGTCTTGCTCGATTGCTATGTCTTTCCCGTCGCTCATGTCTTGTCGAAAGAAATTCGTGGATCAGCAATGGAGTACAGAACATCAGCAACGAGATATCCGATAAGCGTCATAAATCCGGCAAGCGTAAAGACGGCAGTGATCATTGTAAAATCTCCGGCCTGTACTGCTCTGAGAATTTCCTGTCCCATTCCCGGAATGCCGAACAAATACTCGAGCACAACCGATCCGCCGATTGCAGCCGGAAATACATTCGCAAAAACTGTAATGATCGGGAACAACGCATTGCTCAATCCATGACGGTAATAGAGCAAGCGATCTCCTAGACCTTTTGCTCGCGCAGTACGCATGAAATCCTGAGAGTTCACTTCCAACATGGCCACGCGAACCGTGCGACTCAAAAAAGCGAGTGAGCTGTAGGTGTAACAAATGATAGGTAGAATGAAGTAGGGGAGACGAATCATGGTTTTGTCCCACCATCCGAGGTTCGGATCAATTCCGGTTGCAGGTTCTATTCCGTTCGAAGGAAAAATATTCCACGTATCCGGATTCGCAAGTAAGACAAGCAACACAATTCCCATCAGGAAAGGCGGCATGGAATACAACATGAACAAGATCACAGACGAACCGCGATCGAACCAGGAACCACGTTTTGCTGCAGCTTGAACTCCAATCGGAATACTGATGATATAAGCAAGTATTACCGAAATCAACGTGAAGAAAACCGACCATGGAAGTGCTTTGGAAATCGTATCGGTTACAGGCAGTTTTGTAGAATACGATTTTCCAAAATCACCACGCACAACTCCTTCGCAATACTGCGCTCCGTTTCCGGTAAACATATTTCCGTCACCGAAAAGCCAGCGATGGTATTGGTTGTAACCGTAGAAGTGAAGTGATGGAACATAGTTTTTCCAAACAGTTGGATCTGCGTTCATATCTAGAAATGATTGCGAACACAAATTCAATGAAGTTAGATTATGCTTGAGGAAACTATTGTCACCGAACTTTTCTTCTAGTCGAAAATATTCGCTCCACAAATAGTTCAGCTTGGATCTTATTTCCACTGTATCATTCGTCAAAAGCAATGACAATGCAATGTGATGAAAATGTTCGGTCACATATTTGATTGAGTCTTCCCCAAAATCACTTGTCACCGCAGAATCCAAGGTTACCTCTGAGCCGGAAGTTTTCTCTAACCACTTCAGTGAGTAATACCAGTGGTAGATGTAATCCCAATTTCCATAAATTCCAATCAGTCGCTCCAGATTCTCCCGCTCCCCCTGATTTCCGATTTTGTAAAACGTATCCGGTTTCGCCAGCGATGTCATCGTCACATAGAAAACAGGAAGATCCAATCCCATTTCGTGACGTAACGCTTGCTTGTCGCCTTCAATTTTACTTCCCGATTCTGTTCCGATCTTTCCACCTTTTGTTCCTTCGAAGAAAGCTTCAACAGGATCACCCGGCGCATTGATGCTGATCACGAATGCAATCAGCGAGATCGCAAACATCGTTGGAATGAAGATGAGAATCCGTCGAAGAATGTACCTGTAGTTCATGACGGAAGATGAAAAACTAACGTGCGTTCATTGTCATCGTTGACGGAGAAAGCAACTTGAGGAAAGCTAAACAGACACCTGGCTTATCCCAGAACATGTATGCATTTCCAAAACGTTTGTGAATGACAACTTTTCTGGGAGTCAGGTACATGAACACGTACGGCTGATCGTCGTAAATGATTTTCTGCAACTCTTTCTCCATTGGAATGCGAATGCTGTCGTTGGTTTCAATTCTGATTTTGTCAATCAACGCATCCGCTTTCGGATTAGAATATCCAATGTAATTCGATCCGCCATTCTCCCACGAGGATGAATGCCAAAGCTGTTTGTAATCTTCCGGCTGACTTGACCCCGACCACGCACTGAATATCATGTCGTAATCGTGAGAAGGCAAGCTCGCGAAAAACGTATTCGCATCCATTTCTTTCACGTTGCAAACCAATCCGGCGAGATAGAATGAATTCTTCAAATCGGTTGCCATGTTGGTCATAACTGCATTACCAGCCATGATACGGAACTCAAATTCGAATTTGGTTTTCGTTCCGTTGATCATTTTGTCGCGAACGTTATCTCCGTCTGTGTCTTTCCAACCCGCTTCGTCAAGTAGTTTCTTCGCTGCTTCAACATCGTAGGCAAGTGGTTTGAGATCACTGTTGTACGCGTCGAGTCGCGTCGGACATACAATGCTGGTCATTCGCAGTGCTTTTCCTTCGAGATAAGCCTCGTTCATTTCATCCGTTGGACACAACAATGCTATTGCTCGACGAACTTTCTGATCGGTAAAGAAAGGCGTTCTGTTCACCGACTCCGGACGCAAGTTGAATCCAATGTACTGCCAGTCGAAATTCGGAATGAACGCGGAGTGATAGTTGCGATTAAACGTAGAATCTTTCTGCAACGTAGCAAGACTGCGTGTGCCTATTACACAGCTCACATCAATGTCCTGATTTTTCAAACCAAGTTCAATCGCAGCTTCCTCATTAATCTGCGTCATGATGAGCTGATCCGGGAAAGAAGCATCACCCAAAGTCTTTGTAGAAAGGTTGAAGGTCCAATGTTGTTTCTTGCGTGTGAGAACCATCTTGGTACGCTCCTGCCATTCGGTGACTTCGTAAGGTCCGAGTCCGTTGAACGTTGTAAAGTCGTGACCGTATTTCTCGTCGTTGAAATCTTTGCACCACGTTTCTACATCCTTGTGACTTCCTTTTGTGAATTCAGGATTCAGGAAGTCAGCCACTGTGTAGTTGCGTAGAATGTGTTTTGGGTCATGAAAATCTTCCTCAAGAATCGGAAACGCGGTCCACACAGAAACATTCTGGATGTACTTTTCGCTCATTACCATCTTAAACTTCAACGGATTGGTCGGGTCTTTCTCAATCGACTTCAGATATTCGAATGCAGGCTTGTACATTGGATTATCGGTAAGCGGACAAGCATTCGCCATCAGCGTGAAGATCACATCATCTGCAGTGAATGGTTTGCCATCGTCCCAGGTAATTCCGCTCTTCAAAGTGTAGCTGTAGGTCAATCCATCTGCAGATTCGGTTGGCAAAGACTCACACAAATCGGAAGTAAGCTTGAGTGTTTCGTAATCGAGTCGCACCAGAAAGCGTTGGGTGTAGTCGAACACAACCATTCGTGGCTGAGAAGCTCCGTTAGTAGGGTGCAAATTGTCAGGTTCGCCTCGCCAGTGAAAAACCACCACGTTTTCTGTAGACCAGTCTGATTCCCATTGAGAAGGTGGTTCATTCAGGATGAACATCTTCCGGTTGCCCATGCTGTCTTTTGTCTCTGCCGTACTATCCACGAACTGCCCTTGCGGATCTGAACTTCCACACGAAGAGAGAAATGCAGCACAAATTGTCAGTAGGGAAAAGAATCTGGTAGCCTGAATCATAGTTTGCACGTTGTTACACAAATATAGTGCTGGCGCTGCTTAGTAGGTCTGAAATAGGTCATATTACCGGTACTTAAAAACCATGCAAATGATACTGCGAAAAATCGGAAAAAGTTATAAATTTGCAGCCCTGTTAAAGGTCAAGACGCATCCGGTGAGGTGGGTGAGAGGCCGATACCAGTAGTTTGCTAAACTGCCGTACGATGTAAAGTTGTACCGAGGGTTCGAATCCCTCCCTCACCGCAACACAATTCTCTAATGCCGCTAGCGATAGCGGCATTTTTTATTTGTTCGGACGGAGTCCGAACTTGTTCGAGCGAACGTTCGAGCAAATAAAAAATGAGAGCCTGCTTTTTCGCAGACGGCGGCATTAGAGAATTGTGTTGCAGGACCACCATCCGGGATCAACGCAGTTAATCCCTCTTACCTTGAACCTGGAACCTGAAACTGGGAACCTAGAACTGGGAACCGTATATTTGATCATGCGTATCACATTCCTCGGCACCGGTACTTCAATGGGCGTTCCTGTTATCGGATGCGGCTGTGAAGTGTGTACGTCGACAGATCCACAAGACAATCGCTTACGTTGTTCTGTTCTCGTTGAACACAACAACCGGAAAATTGTAATCGACACCGGACCCGATTTTCGCCAGCAGATTCTTCGCGTAGGAGTGAAGCATCTCGACGCTGTTGTGTTTACACACGAGCACAAAGATCACATGGCCGGACTGGATGAAGTCCGTGCCTTCAATTTCTTCAACCAGGGCAAAGAAGTTCCCGTGTATGCAACTGAACATGTGCAACGCGCAATTCGCAGAGAGTACGCGTACATTTTCGAAACGCCTGCTTATCCCGGGATTCCGAAAATCGATATTCGCACCATAGACGTTGCACCATTCAACGCAGAAGGAATCGAGCTGATACCGATCAAAGTATATCACCACTTACTTCCCGTTCTCGGTTTTCGAATGGGTGGATTCGTTTACATCACCGATGCGAATCGAATTGACGAAGAAGAAAGAAAAAAAGTCCGCGGCTGCGATGTACTCGTGTTAAACGCATTGCGTCGCGAGCCGCACATTTCTCATTTCACACTGCAGGAAGCAATCGATCTGGTTGCCGATCTCAAACCGAAGCAAGCGTACTTCACGCACATCAGTCACCAGATGGGAAAACACGAAGATGTGGAAGCTGAGTTGCCGGAGAATATCCGGGTTGCGTATGATGGAATGCAAGTAAATCTTTAATTAATCCATATAAAAGTGAAGAGGATGTTAAGACAGTTTTTTTTGGTTATAACGGCAATTGTCATTGGTTCAGTTCAAATGAATGCGCAAGCACAGTTTTGGGGAACTACTTCGAAAGGCGGGGAGTACGGTGCCGGAACAATATTCAGAACGGATGGGACAGGAAACAATCCTGTCGTGTCGCATTCGTTTTTCCAGATCGAAGGTCATCAGCCTCATTATGCTAAACTGTTAGAAGGTACAGATGGAAAGTTGTACGGCGTCACCAACTACAAAGGGAAATTTGATTTGGGTGTACTCTATCAGTATGATCCCGTAACCGGGGTATATGTAAACAAATTTGACTTCGACGGTGTGTTGAACGGGGCTCATCCTCAAGGTTCGTTGATGCAGGCTACGGATGGTTTAATTTATGGTATGACTTGGGGCGGCGGAAGTTTTGGATTAGGCGTCCTTTTTCGTTTTGACCCTGTAACCGGAATCTTCACAAAACTTATTGATTTCAGTGGAACGGCAAATGGTGCAAATCCAAGAGGCCACTTGCTACAGGCTTCCGATGGAATGATGTATGGCGTAACTCAGGGTGGGGGGACAGTAGGCGCAGGCGTTCTGTTCAGATTTAATCCAGTTACCGCAGTATTGACTGTCCAAACGAATTTTATGGGAATTTCAAATGGATCTCAACCACTCAGCGGATTGATTCAGGCTCTCGATGGAATGTTATACGGTGTTACATGCAACGGAGGCACCTACAACGACGGAGTGCTTTTTCAGTTTAATCCCGTTACCAGCGTGTATTTTAAGATGAGAGATTTTGCGGCACCAAGTCATGGAGAGGCACCCCAGGCTACGTTGGTACAGCTGCCCAATGGAAGGTTTTACGGAACGGCAACAACGGGTGGCGGATTGGGCTCAGGTTGTATCTATGAATTTAGTCTTGTAGATTCTTCTATCACTATCAGGGCAAACTTCACGAGCGGGTTGAACGGAAGTGGTCCTAAAACAGCTTTGCTTTTAGCAAGCGATGGTATGATGTATGGAACTGCCGTTTCGGGAGGCTTAGGGGCACAGGGAACACTCTTCCGTTTTGACCCGACGACATTTGCACTTACAAACTTGAGGAACTTCACTACCGGTGCATCGGGTTGCGGACCGTATGGATACTTGATGCAGGCAACAAATGGATTGTTGTATGGACTCACAGTCGATGGAGGAAGCGTACTCAATCATAATGGAGTGATGTATTCTTATAATATCTCAACTTCGACGTACACCAAAATCCTGGATTTCGGCCAGGCTCCCACCGGCAATTCTCCGGAGCGTGGATTGATGACAGCGTCGAACGGAAAATTTTATGGAATGGCGCGACTTGGCGGAAGGTTCTATAATCACGGTGTAATTTATGAGTACGATGCAGCCACAAATGTATTTGATACCATCAAAAATTTTGACGATGTGCTTTCGGGCAGGGATCCCCAAGGTCTGCTAACAGAATCGTACGACGGATTTTTGTACGGTGTAACGCGACAAGGAGGTGTAAATAGTTTTGGTGTTTTGTTTCAGATTGATCCGGTAACGCACGCATTCGTCAAGAAACACGACTTTTCAGCTTCAACGGGCATTGCACCTTCTGGTTCTCTTGTAGTAGGTGCGGATAACTTGCTTTACGGTGTTGCGGGATCCGGAGGTGCAAACAATCAAGGGGCTCTTTTCCGTTATGATCCGGCTACTTCAGTTTATTCGCTTATATACAGTTTCAGTACTGCAGTATCAGGCCGCGACCCTTTGGGTTCATTGTGTCTCGCACCAGACGGATTTTTTTATGGAGCAACCAATGGCGGTGGGGCCAATGGCCTCGGAACAATTTACCGCTTCAATCCGATAACACTTGCGCTTACAGTAGTGTACCATTTCTCTACCGGTTCAGGTGGATATGGGGAAGTAGATCATTTGATCCCATCCCAAAATGGGAAAATGTACGGAATGACTAATTCGGGCGGACTGAACAACATGGGTGTCATTTTTAGTTTTAATCCTGTAACGCTTACCTACACTCCGGAATTCCATTTTGACGGCGTTGCTCATGGTGCTTATCCTAATGGAAGTTTAATGGAAGCTTCGGACAACAATCTTTACGGAATGACCGCGCGCGGAGGAACCTTGGACTACGGAACGATGTTCAGGTTTGACCCTGTGTCCGGAATCTGCACGAGATTAACTGACTTCACTGGTCTTAACGGACAATCACCCCGGTTCTCTTCGCTGCTGGAGGCTCCGGTTAATATTCAGTTGAGTGTTAGTGATACATTTTATTGTCCGGGCGATACATTCACTATTGGTTATACATTATCCGGCGCATTTAATAGTGGTAACGTCTTCACGGCGCAGTTATCGGATGGCAACGGTTCGTTCTTCCAACCAATTACAATCGGAGCAATCACATCCTCTGTTCCCGGAAGCCTCTTGTGTACGTTGCCTGCGAATAGCCTGCACGGAACGGGTTATCGAATCCGGATTTCATCGTCGACACCTTTACTGAGTGGTGCCGATAACGGATTTGATCTTACCATTTCAAATCCGTTGACAGTAACGGTATCTGATTCAGTAATTTGTTTAGGCGATACTGCCGGAATATTTGCTTCGGGAATGGATAGCTACTCCTGGTTACCCATAGCATCAACTTCAGATTCGGTGTTCGTTATGCCGTCAGTTTACACGCAATACACTTTAACTGCGACGGATTCTTCAACGGGATGCGTATTGCACGATACTGTTGGTATTGTAGTCAATCAGCTGCCTAATGTTATGGTAGCTGCTAACGACACCACGTTATGTATTTATGACAGCGTGCTTCTGGTTGGGTCAGGAGCAGACACTTATTTGTGGCCCGCATTTTCTTTTTCAGGCGATTCGCTGGTGGATGCGCCTGTTGTTACAACAGTTTATCTGCTTCTGGGCACAGATACCAACGGTTGCGTCGATTCTGCGCAGATCTCGGTACAGATTCTATCACTTCCGGTGATCAATGTTTCTGCTAGTGACACTTCGCTTTGCCAGGGCCAATCTGTAACTCTCTTTGCATCCGGTGGTCACGACTATTCTTGGTTACCAGGGAATGACACAACAACGCAAGTGACCGATACATTGTTAACGACTGTGACTTATTCAGTGAGTGGGTCTGATACCATCACGGGTTGTAGTAGTCTGTCGGTGCTTACAATCGTAGTTTTCAGTATTCCACAGCTAAGCGCAACAATTGATAATGTTGCAGGATGCAACCAGTCTAATGGCAGTCTGACCGGTGCTGTAATTAACGGAACACCTCCTTATTCAACTGAATGGACTCCAGGTAACGTTACAACGTTGAACTATTCAGGAATCGCTTTTGGAAGTTACGTTTTGGTAGTGAATGATTCTGTTGGCTGTACAGATACACTTACGATTGCATTAGGGGATTCCTGTGCATTTGTCTGGCCGGGTGATGCGAATGAAGACGGGACTGCAGACAATCTCGATATTCTTGCCATTGGAATTGCGAACGATTCAACAGGTGTTGCGCGCGTGAATCCAACCACAGTTTGGATTGGACAAGATGCTATTGACTGGAATCAGAATTTCGCTTCTGGTGTTAATTTCAAATATGCCGATTGTGATGGAAACGGATTGGTAGAACCTGCCGACACAACTGCGGTTATTCTTAATTATGGTCTTACGCACATCATGCGAAGTAGTAATCCAGCGTGGCAGGTGAGCGCACCGGAACTTTCTGTAGTGATTTCTGATGATACAATCGGTTCCGGAATGGCAGCATTTATGGACATATACCTGGGATCTGCGTCGACAGTCAGCGATAGCACGTACGGTGTGGCATTCACGATCAACTTCGATCCATATCTTATTGATCAAACTTCACTGAATATCGACATGTCGGGTTCATGGATAGATTCACAAGGCAACATGATTGGTGTCCTACTTAATTCAACGCAGTTTCCCGGAACTGCACAGATCGGAATTACGCGACTGAATCACACAGATACTTCTGGCTATGGATTTCTATGTAGGATTTATTTCGAAACCACGGATTCATTAACAGGCACGGGGACAAGTGCACTTTCGTTTATCAGCCTGAGCAATCCAGTATTGCAGAGTAGTTCTCAGATTTTGCTGCCGGTTAATGCGGCACTTGATTCGATGTTTATTATCGATAGCTTAGTCTATGTTGGTGTTCCTGAAACGAACTTGCCCTCAGTAAACATCTATCCTAACCCTACATCTGGAGAATCATTCGTGGTTTTCCCTTCGGAATACAATGGACAGCAGCTACAGCTCAAGATATATGATCCTTCAGGTCGGGTTGTATTTGCGAATTCAGTGATTGCTGGTCAATCCAACGTGCTTTTCGCTGATGGATTTGCTTCAGGTATTTATCTCGTAGAAGCTGTTTTTTCAGACAATACACGGGCAGTTGTGCGATGGATCATCGAATAACAATAGTAGAAGTAAAGCACCGATGCGAATCGAATTGACGAGGAAGAAAGAAAAAAGTTCGCGGCTGCGATGTACTCGTGTTAAACGCATTGCGCCGCGAGCCTCACATTTCTCATTTCACACTGCAGGAAGCAATCGATCTTGTGGCCGATCTCAAACCGAAGCAAGCGTACTTCACGCACATCAGTCACCAGATGGGAAAACATGCCGACGTTTCAAAAGAACTTCCTTCCAATATTTTCCTTGCACACGATGGATTAACCATTGAAGTGAACTGAAAACTGAAAATCAGAAGGTGTTAAAGTACCTTGGACAGAAATTCGTTCAGTTCATGACGGATTGCATTGAAATTCGTCTCGAAAGAGTTCATCGATTCGCGCATCTTAGGATGATCATTCACCTTACGAACGCCTGCTGAAACCGGATTTTCTTCTACGCGGTTTTGCAGGTAATTGTCATGGTCTTTTACCGTGTGGCGTAATTCGTCAATGTTGTTCTTCTGAACAATCATTGAATTCTGAAAATGCTCTACCTGTGCAAGAGTTTCCTTTGCTGTGTTTTTTGATGCAACATCTGCAATCCTCTTATTCATGATGTTAATTTCATCCGCATAAAAGTCAAGTCGCTTCTGCCAATCGGTATGTTCTGCGTGCAATTCGTCGATAGTCTTGGTGTCCATAGTACCTTTTTTGATTTGTTTATAGTGCTAAAGTGCAGACAATGTCGCACGACGAACATGACGGAAATCCTGACTAATCCTGATTCTTGTCACAAGCCGGAAATGTTGGGGCAAAAAAAATCCCCTCGCAAAGCGAAGGGATTCCAAAACCATGACACTTGACTACGTTTCTAAGCGGCTTCGTCCATCAGCACAATGTCGTTCACCACGATTTCTGTGTTGGTGCGTTTCTGTCCGAGTTTGTCAACCCATGAACGCTGCATGAGTCGTCCGCTTACACCTACTTTTCTTCCTTTCTGAAGATATTGTTCAACCACGTCCGCTTGTTTTTCCCACGCAACCATGTTAAACCAGTGCACGTTGCTTTGTTTTTGTCCTTCCATGCTGGTTGTGTACGAAACGTGAGCGAGTGAGAACCGCGCTACTTTCTTTCCTGTTGTTGTTGCTTTTACTTCCGGATTCATTCCGAGTTTCCCGATGATCTGTACGTTGTTCGCTTGCATCTTGATAAATTTTAAAATGGTTTAAAAATGAAATTGTTACTGTCGCAGCCTTCCTGCCCGCCGTTTGGCATTCAGGCGGGGTTGACTTGAACGACGGTGCAAAGATGTGGCGGAAGATTCGAGCTAGTCGGGTGTTAAACGTTTGTAGTCGGATGTAAATGTTTGTAAACGTTTGTAAACGGATATAGTGCTGAAATACAGTGTTATATGGACTATTAGTAATTTCTTCAAAATTTGAATAATCACCTTTTACTGAGTTTCTCTGCGCAAAATGTCGGCCGGAATCCGCAAAAAAACACCCTGCAGGAGTTAAACGCTTGCAGGGTTAAGTAAGAAAAACACCCTGCAGGAGTTAAACGCTTGCAGGGTTAAGTGAGAAAAACACCCTGCAGGAGTTAAACGCTGGGTTATAAAATCCTGTTGCATTACTCCGTCTTAAACGCTCCGCTCAATCGCACAATACCAATCTGTCCATTCCCCGGCTTCTCAACCGCAAGATTAAACGATCCGCATGCCTGATCACCTTCGATATAGTCAAGCTTCACCGAACCTTGCTCATCCATTCCTAGTACCCAGTTGAAGTAAACTTTACCTTTTGAAGTGGTCATAGTAGTGAATGAACTGTAGTCCATATCACTCGCGCTGTGCTTGTACGTTGCAGGTTCAACTTTTTTTCCGTGACGGGCATAAAGCTCAATTACAAGATCAACCTGGTCGTCTTTGCGATCGCCTACTAATTCGTCAGAAGCATAATTCTTGAGTGTGATTATTGCATTCGAATCGTTTGTCCACTCAATGTTCGATTGCTTTACCACAAAGTTTCCGGTTTCGAATGCGTAGTCGCCCGACATTCCATACTCGTAATCTTTAATGGTAACCGCCACATTCGAACTTCCGGTACACACATCAACGTAAGCCGATTTAGGTTCTTCGTTCACGACAACTGTGTCGCCTTTTGCGGAATCGTTATCATTCGATTCTCCATCACCACAAGATGAAATTGTAAATGCTGCTGCAAACAGAGCAGGCAAGAGGATGTATTTTTTCATAGGTCCGTTTTAGTTTCGCGAAAGCTACCCATAAACACCGGATCACCGTGAAATTCCACAGTGTGGAAACTACTTTTCCAACGATAAATTCGATATCAGGCTGTCTAATTCACGATAACTGGTTTCACGCGGAATGAAAACAGACTTGCCACTCTTCGCACTGTAAATCTTCGTCGCCGGAATATTTCCCTGCCACAATGAATCCACTTTCGGAATCCACTCGTTGTCGTAAATCTCGTCGAGAAAGTTTACTTCAGAGTGATACTTCTTCTTCTCGAGAAACGGAATCAGGCGACCATTAATGTCTTTCTTGAAGTCGGTAGAGACGAGAATCACTTTTACTTTCTTTCCGGCGTAAGCAGAATCAATCTGCTCGAAGTATGGAAGCTCAGCCACACAAGGCGCACACCACGTTGCCCAGAAATTGACAACGTAGATAGTGTCGTTACCGGATTTCATACGGGAGTTGAGGTCGTCGATTTTTACTTGCGGAACTTTCAATGCTAACATCGAACCAACAGCAACAGCAGGAATCAGTAGGGCGAATAATTTCATTTCTCTGAGAGGTATATCACATATCTGAATCCAAGTGTGCTATGTGCCGAATCAGGATTACAAAATGTTTTAGCCTGCATTCCAGCAACATTCTTGCCGTGTTTGAGGGCGAAGCGTTCATCGTACCAATTTGCACCGCGTACCAGTTTACCTTTTTTCGGAAGTTTGTCGTAATAATATTTCTCGTAATTCCGGATTAACTGCTCTTCGTTTGCGTAAGGGCCGTTAGGTACACGAAGGTGGCGTGTGAAAATTGCTCTCCAGTTGAGATCGAGATCTTCGCGCATCCATTCACTGACGTTACCGTCCATCCAGCACACGCCAGTTGTTTTATCATAATGAGCTTGCGAACGTTCATTCGATTCGCGATACCGAAGGTGCTTGTTGAATCCATCAGCATCAATTTGTACAGGTCCCGGATGCAGGTAGCCATCCTCACTGAAGTTTCCCCACATTTTTTGGTTGTTAAGTTCATGCCGACGCAATGGTTTATCATAATCATCGGTAAATGCCCAGAATGGTTTGCGGGGTGGTTTACCCGGGGAGAGAATTTCTTTCACCGTGTCGCGTGGATCGAATCTATATTCGTAAACCGGGATGTCCGTGGTGTAATCAAAGTATAGGGAAAGGTCAGTTTGCCAACTCCGGTCTGCAATTTCAAAATAGCGTCCTGCAAGTAAAATGATGTTTTCATCCTTCGTTTCAGCTGTTGAAACATAATCCCATTCTATTTCAGATGGCAACACACATTCAATTTTAACGTTGAGTTTCTTTTTATCTAAATATCTCTGCAACTGACATGTTTTCCATTCGAGAAATGCAAGACACTGCCAGTAGTTTATGCCGGCTACTGCATAATCATCATAAGCTGGATGCCAGAAGTACATATTGGTCATTGGTTCACTTACGATACCAAAATGCCAATCTTCGATCCATGACAGAGTATCGGGGTAAACGTTGATTGTATCGAATCCGTACTCTAACGGTCGTTGTACAAACTTGTAATTTAACTTGCGTGCATTAATGTCTTTTCTCGAATAAAACCGCTCTTCCTTCGGGAGAATAAGCATAGTTACAGAATCAGTTTTGTTGTCGTACAGATCATATTTCTTTTTTCGATCAAGTAATCCGTTGGGAAGAATGTACCCCAGCCGTGTTCGCGCAATTGAATCTGTTACCCATTGAACAAATTCGCGATACTCTTTATTCGAGACTTCATACTTCCTGAAGTAAAATGGTTTTGCATAATCTGAAGTAATTGATTGTGGAAAGTTGCTCGAAACGAGTGACCCGTGAATGGGATTATCAATCATTCCGGTAGTATCTGCGTAAAACCGAATGGAAGCAGGAACTACACCACGTCCTAGTTGTTCAGTATTTCCACGATCAACGCCTATAAAAAACTGACGACTATGTCCGGTGGTTGCCATTTTCATGGGTTCAATAAGAATACAATCTTTAAACAAATCCTTCGGATGCGGTACTACCGGTTTCAGTCTTATTGCAAATTCTTTCGCACGGACTTCACCCGCACTGTGAAAATCCCATCCCGCAGAATCTGTTGGAGTCAGGTAACCTGCTCGATAAGATTCGAACGCAATGCTTGGAGAGACACCGGGTAAAACCAGTAAACTGTCTGATCCACTCTGTGACCAGCAATCAAGAAACAACAAGGAACACCCCAAGGCAATCAGCTTTCTCATACAGTTATAATCGACGTCTATTCTAAAGTTACATGGAATAAACAGGTTCAAACGCGAAAGTGCCTTCAAAAATGCTAAATTTGACTCTCTCTGATACCCAAACCTATGTCGGGCACTGTGCCCATTTACAAGATTATCGCTCCCGCCATTCCATCGGCAGGTGTATATTTCTTTACCACGGATAGCGGTATCCAGTACGAAGTTCGCTTTGGACGCCGTCAAGACAATATTCTTCACGCAACAATTGTATTTGGTGTCATCAACGATGAGTTTGATGGTGAAGAGTACGTGTTGACCAATCGCGGGGAAGTATTCCGCGTAATGAGCACCATTGTACAAATCGTGAAGATGTTCATGATTGAGCACCCAAAGATTGTTTCGTACGAGTTTACCGGAATCCCGAAAGAAGGCGAAGAAGATGAGAAAGCGTCTCAACGTACGTTGCTTTACAAACGCTATCTCCCCCGTATTTTCGAAACCGGATTTGACTTCAACTTCAAGGGCAACTCTGCGCTTGTTACGCGTACATCGCGTTTTTAGGTCGCGAGACTGAACAAACTCCGCATTTCTTTTCACGACTTTTCATTGGTAAAATGATTCATTCGCCTGAATGAGCATATTTGCGGAGTGAAAGAGAAAGCAGGTGTAGCAATTCATTGGTTTCGTCGCGATTTGCGGCTGAACGATAATGCAGCATTGTATCATGCGTTGAAAAGTGGGCTGCAGGTTCAATGCGCTTTCATTTTCGATGAGAACATTCTCAGCAAACTCAACAAAGGCAGTGTCGATAAGCGCGTTGTTTTCATACACGAGCAGATAGCCCACTTGTCGCTGGAACTACAGAAGCTTGGAGCATCGCTGGCCGTTTATCACGATACTGTAGAAAATGCCTGGGAGAAAATCGTGAAAGATTATCCGGTGAAGTCTGTGTTCACGAATCACGATTACGAGCCCTATGCAAGAAACCGCGATCAGAAAATCGGAAAATTTCTGCTGTCGAAGAATATCGAATTCCTCACCTGCAAGGATCAGGTAATTTTTGAAAAGGACGAAGTAGTCAAAGACGATGGCAAGCCCTACACCGTTTTTACGCCTTACAAAAATAAGTACCGCAAAAAGCTGACGGAGTTTTACCTGAAGTCTTATCCGAACAAAAAGTATGAAAAGAATTTTCTTCAGCAGAAACAGCACACGATTCCCACCATTGAATATCTCGGATTCGAAAACGCGGAACTGAAATTTTCAACGCCGGTACTGACTGAGGAGTTGCTGAAAGATTATCAGAAGCATCGCGACTTTCCTGCAATCGCCGGCACATCACGTTTGAGTTTGCATTTACGCTTCGGAACGGTAAGTATTCGCGAGTTGTTTTCGTTTGCCGATCAGCACAGCGAAACCTGGACGAACGAGCTCATCTGGCGGGAATTTTACATGCAGATTCTCTGGCATTTTCCGCACGTCGCGAAATCATCGTTCAAGCCGGATTACGACCGCATTCAATGGAGCAATAACGAAACAGAATTTGCTGCATGGTGTGAAGGTCGTACAGGCTATCCGCTCGTAGATGCAGGCATGCGCGAGCTCAACGCAACCGGATTCATGCATAATCGCGTGCGCATGGTTGTCGCGAGTTTTCTCGTGAAGCATTTGATGATCGACTATCGCTGGGGAGAAACCTACTTTGCGGAAAAGCTTCTCGACTTCGATCTGGCCGCAAACAACGGGGGCTGGCAATGGGCTGCAGGTTCAGGAACAGACGCAGCACCTTACTTCAGAATCTTCAATCCTTCGGAACAACTCAAACGTTTCGACCTGGAATTCAAATACGTGAAGAAATGGGTGCCGGAATTCGGAACGTCAGCTTATCCAGAACCGATTGTCGATCACAAGTTCGCGAGAGAACGTTGCCTTACGGTGTACAAGAAGTCGCTGAGCAAGTAGCTATGGCAGTCGCGGTATGCAGTCAGTATCCAGTGACTATAAACTGACTGCGACTGCCGCTGCAACTGCTACTTCTTTTTAACCGGCGGCACAATTTTCTCCTTAAACTCCACTTCACACGGCACAACCAATTGATCCTCGAGAATGATCATATCACAACTCGTGGTCACCATCTCCAAGGTTTTAATGCTTCCATCCGGCATTTCCATTGGCATTTCCGAAGTAGTTGCAGCTGGTCCGGTAAAGACAAACGGATCTTCGAAGTGACTCGCAAGATCAATGTCTTTGATGTGTTGCTTCACACCAAAAACCTTCGTGTAAATTCCAACGATTGCACGCGTGACTTTTACGTTGATTAAGTTCTTCGTGCGGTCGTACCAGATCATAACATCGCCCGTGCAGGGAGTCGAGTAGGAGAAGGGACCCGCAGTTACATTGACGTCCGTCACAAATTCCGATTTTCCCGGGTGCAGATAAATCTTCGGATTGATAAGCGTCCACTGAAAAGTATCTTCT
Source organism: Flavobacteriales bacterium (assembly GCA_040377305.1). Taxonomy (GTDB): domain Bacteria; phylum Bacteroidota; class Bacteroidia; order Palsa-965; family Palsa-965. The sequence goes on from JBEIPA010000022.1 coordinate 31,935, forward strand.
ACAAACAATACTTTGTAGGGCTCTTTGCCCGTTATATTTCCGAGTGCAGCCAGACTTTTGTTGATCATCTCCTCGTGAAGAATCACCTTGAGATCATTCGGAGGATTTGAAACTACGGCCTTCTGCGGAGGCGGAACTGTCTTCGGCGGTTCAATTACAACGTGACGCGATTTGCATCCGAATATAACAAGACAGAAAAGTGAAAAAGCAATCAGCGAAAATGCTCTCATGTTGACAAATGTACGGGGCCTGCGTCGCCTCTGTTGCATTCGGGCAAGCTATTTGTATAATTGTATTGAAATTTTGTTCAACCGGAGATGAAACTCTGACGTTGACTATCGGGCAAACGAATACCATAAATAAACCAAAAGCAATGAGTAACGCAATTTTGTTAGCGGCGGGATTTGTAGCGGGTACGCTCATCCTTTCGACTCCACCTGTCGGAGATATTTTCCCTGAACTCAAAGCAGAAACACTCGACGATAAAACGTTGACAATTCCTACCGACACAAAAGGGAAGTCTACACTCATTTGCATGGCGTACTCGGCCGATGCAGAAACCGACCTCAAAACCTGGTACGAGCCGACCTACGATAAATTTATCGCGAAGACAGAACTCATGTCGGATATGTATGATGTGAACGTGTACTTCATCCCTATGTTCACGGGTGTGAAAGCTGTGGGCGCCGACAAAGCAAAAGCCGACATGAAGAAAACGGTGCAGGAAGATTTACAACCGCATGTGGTTGTCTATCGGGGCAAGCTGGAAGACTACAAAGAGAAATTGAAAATGGATGACAAATCCAAGCCGTACATCTACGTACTTGATAAGGAAGGGAAAATCCTGTTTGTCACCAGCGGTGCGTACACCGAGGATAAGATGGACGAAATAGACGAATTTATAGAGTAGTAACTGGCAAGTGGAAAGTGTCAGTGCAGTGGCCTTTGACTGCCTACTACGCTGCTGCACTACTGCCTACTGTTACGCTACTACTTTCGCATTCGGATACTTCACCATCCACATCTCAAGGGCCTTCTGTGACTTAACCATGATTACGGTGCGGTAATCAACCTGAAGCTTGATAATGTCAGCACCAGTTGTTTGTGGAGCTACAAGTTTTGGTTTGCGTGTACGGAAGTTTTTCATTTGTTTGCTTTCGCGGACTAGAACGAGTGGTTTCATTGTGGCTTGTTTTATATTCTATACAAATGAAACGATAATACAAGCGCACCTCTGGTCCAAATCGTTCAGTGGATTGAACCCCTCGATGAACCGTAACACCCTCTCGTTGAGGATAAAAACCACGAAAATTTTAACGTTTACAGCGTCGGTTTATAACCTGTTAATTGCCCGGTGGATATCCGGTTCATTAACGGTTTATCGGATTCAAATGTCTGAGGGTCAGTGATTGACGGCCCAATTACGCGACAAACAATTTTTCGCTGTTTCGTTGTGTCCCACTTGGAACGGTACAAAAAAGCCCGCACTTAAAAGTGCGGGCCATACCGATTCGGTTAACCAGTATTTCAATGCAGCATTTGCGAAATTGTCTTCCGCACGTGCTGTGATATTAAGTGATAATCTTCGCTTCCGGGTGACGACTCATCCACATTTTCAGTGCTTCTTTTGTCTTCACGATAACAATCGTATTCCGATTGATTTGCAATTTGATTCGTTCTCCAATAGAGAGTTTCTGTGGGGGAATATTATTTGGCTTTCTCATCTCAGTTCAGTTTATATTGTTGATACAGGTACGTCGAAAACCGTTCCACAGTTCACGGCATTAACAGAGTTTATCAAGCTATGAGCTTATCTAATGCAATTGGCTCACGAAACACCATTTGCCGCTCAAAAACGTCGACTACTACATGACCGCTGGTGGGAACTTTTCCGGCGAGAATCTGTTTTGACAGCTCATTCAGAACCTTCTTCTGTAGAATTCTTTTCACAGGTCGTGCACCGAACTGCGGATCGAATCCAAGTTCACTCAGCCAACTGATTGCTTCCGGTGTAGCAGACAAGTGAATGCCGCTGGACTCAATCATCTTCGCAATGGAATTGAACTGAAGCTTCACAATCTGATCAACATCTTCCCGTGTCAATGGAGCAAACATGATGATCTCATCGATACGATTCAGAAACTCCGGTCGTATTGTCTTCTTCAGCAAATCGAAAACTTCAGAACGTGTGTTCGCCAATACTTCTTCACGATTCTTATCCGTCATCTTCTCGAATTTCTCCTGGATGAGATGTGATCCCATGTTTGAAGTCATGATGATGATCGTGTTCTTGAAATTCACCACGCGACCTTTATTGTCGGTTAATCTTCCATCATCAAGAACCTGAAGCAGAATGTTGAATACGTCCGGATGTGCTTTCTCAATCTCGTCGAGAAGAATTACGGAGTACGGTTTTCTGCGAACAGCTTCTGTAAGCTGACCACCTTCTTCGTAGCCAACATATCCCGGAGGCGCACCAACAAGTCGCGATACTGCATGACGTTCCTGATATTCGCTCATGTCAATACGGGTCATCGACTGATCGTTGTTGAACAGAAACTCTGCCAGCGCTTTCGCCAATTCTGTTTTACCAACACCGGTCGTACCAAGGAAAATGAATGAACCAATGGGTTTCTTCGTGTCCTGCAATCCTGCGCGACTTCTTCTCACCGCATCTGAAATGGCTTCAATGGCTTCGTGCTGTCCAACTACACGTTTGTGCAATTCATCTTCGAGATGCAGAAGCTTTTCTTTTTCACTCTGCAACATTCTCGTCACGGGAATTCCGGTCCAACTGCTAACAACACCAGCAATATCTTCAGCATCAACTTCTTCTTTGATCATCTGGCGTCCTTCGCTTTGCATGATTGCGAGTTCAGCCATTGCTTTATCTAAAGTGATTTCAGCTTCTTTGATACGACCATAACGTATCTCAGCAACTTTTCCGTAGTCGCCGGAACGTTCTGCTGCATCAGCTTCGAACTTGAGTTGTTCGATTTGTTCTTTCGCTTTCTGAATCGACTCAACAATCTCTTTTTCTGCCTGCCATTTCGCGCGAAGATCAGAACGCTTGTCGTTGAGTTCTGCAATTTCTTTGTTCAGCACATCGAGCTTCAGCGTATCGTTCTCACGCTTGATGGCCTCGCGTTCAATTTCCAGCTGACGGACTTTGCGTTCTACATCTTCCAGTTCAACCGGCATGGAGTTGATTTCCATCCGCATTTTGGAAGCAGCTTCATCAATGAGATCAATCGCTTTGTCCGGAAGAAAACGATCGTTGATATATCGCTGAGACAATTCAACGGCAGCAATAATCGCTTCGTCCTTAATGCGCACTTTGTGATGCGTCTCGTATTTCTCTTTGATCCCGCGTAGAATAGAAACAGCATCTTCCGAATTCGGCTCATCGACCATCACTTTCTGAAAGCGACGTTCGAGTGCTTTGTCTTTCTCGAAATATTTCTGGAATTCGTTCAGCGTTGTTGCACCGATAGCTCGCAATTCTCCGCGCGCTAATGCAGGCTTGAGTATGTTTGCAGCATCCATTGCACCTTCACCTCCGCCACCTGCGCCTACAAGTGTGTGAATTTCGTCAATGAACAAAACAATTTCTCCGTTCGAGCCAATCACTTCCTTCACTACCGATTTCAATCGCTCTTCGAATTCACCTTTGAACTTTGCACCTGCGATAAGCGCACCCATGTCAAGAGAAAATATTTGTTTGCTCTTCAGGTTCTCCGGAACATCGCCGTTCAGAATTCTATGTGCGAGTCCTTCTGCAATGGCCGTTTTTCCTACACCTGGCTCACCAACGAGAATCGGATTGTTTTTCGTTCTGCGCGAGAGTATCTGCAGCACGCGACGAATTTCTTCATCACGCCCAATCACCGGATCGAGCTTGCCGTTTCGGGCCTGCTGATTCAGATTAATCGCAAACTTGGAAAGCGCGTTGTACGTTTCTTCCTGCGATGCACTCGTTACGCGTTCTCCCTTACGCAGTTCCTTGATCGCTGCCTTAAGATCTTTGGCATTCATGCCTTGATCTTTCATCATCTGCGCAACCTGGTCGCCGGCATCAAGCAATCCCAACAACAAGTGTTCAATGGAGACAAATTCGTCGTTGAAGTCTTTGAGGCTGTTTACGGCTTTCACAACGGCTTTATTCGCCTGTTGGGATAAATACTGTCCACCACCCGAAACCTTCGGATACGACTGCGTAATGCGTTCTGTGAGCTGCGTGAAGAGTGCACCGTTAATGTTCAGCTTCTTCAGCAGGAATGGGGTCACATTTTCATCCACAGTAAGAATACCTTTCAGAATATGACCGGTTTCAATGGCCTGGTTTCCCAATGTCATTGCTTCCTGTTGTGCAGTTTGAATAGCTTCCTGCGACTTTAATGTGAAATTATTGAGGTTCATAGTAATCGTGTTTGCACTTGTGCTTCAAACTGCATTCCATTCCGCAATTGACGATTTTTCGTGCCACATTAACATGATCAAGGTCATTTTATAGACAAACTGGCATGGAATATAGATCATACGTGGACATTGTTAGGCACAAAAAATCCCGACCTGCATGAGCAAGCCGGGACAGAAACTGAATTCCTAAATCAGTTTATTACTGTACCACAACACGTGTAGTTGCAGTTGATTCACCAGTTGTAACAGTGATCAGATAAACACCAGCTTCGAGGTTGTATGTGCTCATTTGGATGTTGTTTGAACCTGAGTTCATGGTGTATTGCTGTGATGAAACTGTTTCACCAAGCATGTTCACCAGGTTAACAGTTACTTTCTCGCTGTTATTAAGTGTGATATTTACATTCAACACATCAGTCGCCGGGTTCGGATATGCTCCGATTGATCCGAATGATGCTGCAGCTTCTTTCACGCCAACAGGCAATGTAAATTCTGATTCATCAAAATCAACATCACTGATGTAGTAGTGATCGAATGGAGTAGTGGTGTTGTGCGAATTGTCGCGATCCACTGAGTTAGTTGATGGAACACTATATGTGCTGCCACTAATCAATGCAAGATTGGAGTTGTAGTGCCAGTATGCATCATCGGAGAATGTGAACTGTTTCTTCGCTGTCTTCATCATAGTAGTCCAGTCAACACCCACACCATACATGTTCGGGTATGCGTTCTCTCCACCTGCAATTGCAGGATCAGTATCAACCCACATGTAGAAGATATGATCGCGGCCTGGGCTTACAGAAGCCTGCAAACGCGCATCCAGATCATAAGCAGCAGAACCATCAGAGAATGGCGACTGTGTAGTTGTTGCACTAGTGAGCAAGGAATCAATCAGGACAGCGTCCCAGGTGTTTGCTCCTGTTGTGTAAACATCATAGATGTAATGTGTAGTAACACCGTTCGGAACCGCGAAGAAGCTCAGTGAATCGTTGTTATCAGAGAAACCGCTTTCAATCGTGCAGATGATGTGAAGCTGGTTATTGTGATCTACAACAATATCCGAACCATTGCTCTGAGAGAACCATGGCTTAACGTCGCCATTCGAATTATAGGCGAATAGGTGGTCGTTGATTACCGGAATTGAAGTGAAGTCGAATGGAGCCCAGGCTGCTGACCAGTTGTCGCCACCATCTGTTGTGCTGTAAACAATAGGGTTGAAGCTGCGTGTTGGAATTGTAGAAGCAGCTGCTTGTACTCCGAAGAATACACAGTAACCATTCTGCCCGTTTGCGGAGAAGGAGAGGTGCGTGTTCTGGTAAGCGTCGGTTGCGCCTGCACCATCTGTGTGGAATGTAGGCTTAATCGAATCCATAGTCCACGTAACCTGAGTTCCATCCCAGCTTCCTTTGTTTAAAGAAGCACCACGGTAGGCACTGCCTGCAACGTCATCGTCGGCGAGAAGTGCACCTGTTACCCATACTGTGCTGTCGTTGTATGAAGCCATGTCAATACGTGGGAATGAGTTCAGACTTGCTGATGCAACGCCCGTACCTGTGTTTCCGAAATTCGCTGCAATCGGAGCAGCCTGAAGGTAATAACCACCCCAGCCAGATCCAGGAGTATATGGACCTGCAATTGCCCACCATGCATTTGAAATGTTGGTGTTTCCAACTCCGTTAAGAATCGCTCCGGAAGGGTAACGGAACAATTGAACTCCATCGTTGTCGAAGTACATAGAATCCCATGAAACTCCATCATTCGATGTCCATGTGCCCTGGATGTAACCGTTATTAACGCCGGCTGGAGACCAGTCTGTTGAAATACGGTGCGTGAACAGTGCAATTCCAAGAGCCTGATTCGACGTCATACAATTCGACTGCGATACAAGCAACGTTAAAGCATTGCGTGAACTCGAAAAGTGAGTTCCTGTCATTTGTGCAGATGGGTTCTGGCTATTACGCTGTGTGTGCGCATCAGCGTAGAAACTGCTTTGTGCAGGATCTTCAGAACGACTGCCATCAAGTTTTAAATCGGGTTTGAGCGGCGTCAGCTGGGGCGACTGTGCGAATGCCACAAATGCTGAAGTGATGCCGATTGTTAAGAGTAATCCTTTTTTCATGTCGTTTTCGTTGATGAGACTCTAAGTTAAAAAGAAACCCCGACAATCCGTAGATGTCGGGGTTCTGTATTGTTAACAGGAACGATTACTGAACTACAACGCGTGTAGTAGCAGTAGAAGTACCAGTTGATACTGTGATCAGGTAAACACCCGCTTCCAGGTTGTACGTGCTCATTGAAAGGTTGTTAACACCTGCATTGAGGCTGTGCTGCTGTGAAGAAACTGTTTCTCCAAGAACGTTTGTCATCGCAACAGTTACTTTTTCGTTGTTGTTCAAAGTAACGTTGAGGTTCAACACGTCAGTAGCAGGGTTTGGATAAGCCGCAACTGTTCCGAAAGAAGCTACTGCCTCACCGATTCCGATAGCGAGCGTGAACTCAGACTCATCGAAAGTTACGTTATCAAGGTAGTAGTGATCGAACGTAGTAAGTGTGTTGTGTGAGTTGTCGCGATCTGTAGAGTTAGATGAAGGCACTTTGTAAGTGCTTCCGCTCACAAGCGCAAGGTTTGAGTTGTAGTGCCAGTATGCATCATCAGAGAATGTAAACTGTTTAGTAGCAGTCTTCGTCTGAGCTGTCCAGTCGATACCAACACCAAAAAGGTTAGGGTATGCGTTTTCTCCACCAGCGATTGCAGGATCTGTATCAGCCCAGAGGTAGAAAATGTGGTCACGGCTAGGGCTAACAGAAGCCTGAATACGTGCATCAAGGTCATAAGCAGCAGAACCGTCAGAGAAAGGAGACTGGGTTGTTGTTGCGCTTGTCTTCAAAGAATCAATAAGCGTTCCAGACCATGAGTTAGTTGCTTGTGCAGTTGTGTGTACATCCCAGATGTAGTGAACGTTGTCGTTACGTGTCCAGGTGTATCCGAGTGAATCATCATCATCAGAAGAACCCCACTCAACTGTGCAGATGATGTGAAGGTTACCGTTGTTGTCAACTACCATGTCAGAACCATTGCTCATAGAGAACCAAGGCTTAACAGAACCGCCAACAGCAGCAATTGCAATTGGAGCTGAAGCAAATACTGTAGAGTAATCGTAAGGAGCCCAAACTGAAGACCAGGTTGTACCACCGTCAGTTGTTGAGTAAACGATAGGCTGGAAACCGCGAGTCTCAGGAGTTGTAGCTGAAGCCTGAACACCGAAGAACACTGCGTAACCAACTTGTCCGTTTGCAGAGAATGCAAGGTGAGTCATTGTATAGCAATCAGTTGCACCTGCACCATCAAGGTGGAAGCTAGGCTTGATCGAATCCCATGTCCATGAAACACTTGTTCCGTTCCATTTTCCACGGTTAAGAACAGTACCACGGTATGCGCTTCCGCCAACATCATCATCAGCAAGAAGTTCGCCTGTTACCCATACTGTAGAATCGCTATAAGAAGCCATATCGATACGTGGGAACGAGTTAACGTTGTTAGAATAAGTTCCGGTTCCTGTGTTACCAACGTTCGGTGCGAACATTGCGTCATTCAGGAAATAACCATCCCAGGTAGATCCGCTCGTGTAAGGACCACCAACAACCATCGCAGCATTAGCAACGTTTGTGTTGCCAGTACCGTTCAGAATTGCACCAGAAGGGTAACGGAAAAGTTCTGCTCCGTTGTTATCCCAGTACATTGAATCCCACTGCGTGCCATTCCACCAGCTAACTTCAATATATCCGCTGTTTACACCAGCAACTGACCAATCAGCTGACATACGGTGTGTGAAAGCTGCAATTCCCAATGCCTGGTTCGCAGTCATACAGTTCGACTGAGAAACAAGAAGCGTAAGCGCATTGTATGAGCTAGAGAACATCTGACCAGAGATCTGTGTAGTTGGACCTCCACCGTTACGCTGATTAGAAGCTTCTGCGTAGAAGTTTACTTCTTGTTCTGTGTCAATTTGAGATTTGCTCGTAAGCGTCAGGTCGGGCTTCTGCACACCATTTGCTTTCGGTGCCTGAGCGACCATAGCAAACGAAGCGGAGACTCCGATCACAAACAGTAATCCTTTTTTCATTGTGTGTTGTTTTAACAGGTTAGGAATTCAATTTTAAGTGTCCAAAGCTAATCATTGTATCCATTCCTACAACCAATCAACCGCTCAAATTACTAACCCTCCTTTCATTGGGAAATTGTCATAAAACAGTCAGAATATATCATTCAACATGTCCACCAAAACTGTTGAACGAAAACTGACAGTTCTTAGCCGATATCTGGAACACAATTGGTCCGGAATTTACATGACCTACCACCTAAAATCCTGTATTTCAGGCCAAAAAACATCATAAGAAAAACTTCATAATTCTGACAGGGTAAATTGCCTTTTGAGCTATCTTTGTGTCCCTTTCAAAAGAAAGAGTCTGGCCGGTTACAGACTTTGTCTAACAATCAGGATAAACCGGGATTCTGAACAGTCTGCTTCGGCGGACCAAAAAAACAAATGGAAGAACACACAACCGCACTTGCGGATTTCGATTGGAATGCAATCGGAAAAAAACAAGATCTCTATTCAAAGGAAGAAGTTGAACAACTCGAGAAGTTGTACGGCGGAACTTTGAAGTCGATCACAGATCATGAAGTTATTGAAGGAATTGTAGTTGCGCGCAACTCGAAAGAGGTTGTAATCAACATCAATTTCAAGTCAGATGGTGTAGTTCCTCTGTCAGAATTCCGCTACAATCCTGATCTGAAAATCGGTGATAAAGTGGAAGTTTATGTAGAAAGTCAGGAAGACAAAAATGGTCAGCTGATCCTTTCTCATAAAAAGGCACGCGCTATGAAATCATGGGAGCGTGTTAACAATGCTCTCAACGGTGACGAGATTATTAAAGGTTACGTGAAGTGTCGCACAAAAGGTGGACTTATCGTTGACGTATTTGGAATCGAAGCATTCTTGCCAGGTTCACAGATCGACGTTAAGCCTATCCGCGATTACGATATTTATGTAGGGAAAACAATGGAATTCAAAGTTGTGAAAATCAACAACGAATTCAAGAACGTTGTTGTATCTCACAAAGCGCTTATCGAGGAAGAACTCGAAGCACAGAAGAAGGAAATTATCTCCAAGCTTGAAAAAGGACAAGTCCTCGAAGGAACAGTTAAGAACATTACTTCTTACGGTGTATTCGTTGATCTTGGCGGTGTTGATGGTCTTATCCACATCACTGACCTTAGCTGGGGACGTATTTCTCACCCGGAGGAAATCGTTAAGCTTGATCAGAAAATCAACGTTGTTATTCTTGACTTCGATGATCAGAAGAAACGTATTGCTCTCGGCCTGAAACAACTTACATCTCACCCTTGGGAAGGCTTGTCAGCTGACCTGAAGGTTACTGATAAAGTAAAAGGACGTGTTGTTGTAATTGCAGATTACGGCGCATTCGTAGAAATCCAGCCTGGAGTAGAAGGTCTGATCCACGTTTCAGAAATGTCGTGGTCACAGCACTTGCGTTCGGCTCAGGACTTCCTGAAAGTAGGCGACGAGGTTGAAGCAGTTGTATTGACACTTGATCGCGAAGAGCGCAAGATGTCACTCGGCATCAAGCAAAACTCTCCTGATCCTTGGCAGGGCATCCTTGAGAAGTATCCGAAAGGATCACGTCACAATGCGAAGGTTCGCAACTTCACCAACTTCGGAATCTTTGTTGAACTCGAAGAAGGTATCGACGGACTCATTCACATTTCTGATTTGAGCTGGTCGAAGAAAATCAAGCATCCTTCAGAATTCACGAAGATCGGTGAGAGCATCGACGTAGTGGTTCTTGATGTTGACGTTGAAAACCGTCGCCTCAGCCTCGGTCACAAACAACTTGAAGAAAACCCTTGGGATGTGTTTGAAACTGTATTCACAGTAGGATCAGTTCATCAGGGCACAATCACAAGCCTGAACGATAAAGGTGCAGTAGTTCAGCTTCCTTACGGAGTTGAAGCGTTCTGCCCAACGAAGCATTTGATGAAAGTTGAAGGCGGCAACGCGAAAGTTGAAGAAGTAATCGACTTCAAAGTGCTTGAGTTCAATAAAGATTCGAAGAAGATCATCGTATCGCACCGTAATACTGACGAAACTATCGCAATCGCTGATACAGACAGCGGACGTGGTGGTAAGAAAGAAGGCGGAAACAAAGGCGGTGCTTCTGAGGAAACGAAGAAAGCAGTTAAGAAAGTGAAAGACAGCCAGGAGAAAACAACTCTTGGAGATGTGTCTGCACTTGCTGACCTGAAATCAGCTCTTGAGGACAAAGAGAAGAAGTAATTGAAAGAATAACCGGGGCCGGTGCCTCCTGTTCCCGGTTCGCTAAAAACTACGCCATGGTTTTTAGTTTTGAAAATCCCTCCGCAATACCAGCGGGGGGATTTTTTTGTGCCCTCAGTTCAACGGTCCAAGGGTTAAGCCCTTGGAGGGTATGTCCCAAATCAACCCTGCAAGCGTTTAACTCCTGCAGGGTGTCATCAACTCAACAGTCCAAGGGTTAAGCCCTTGGAGGGTTACGCGCGCGCACGTAATAACAACTATTTATTCAACCTCGACAACCGGTATTTAATTCAGGGTATCCGGATGCGTTGAAAAAAAAGATGACCTACGGTCATATCGTTAATAGTGACCTAAAATATTTACAAAAGACTTGCAGGTTTGAGAAATATTTTAATTTCGTATTAAACAACTATATATTTTGATTAAAGTTTAACTGTATTCACATCTATCAAGGAAAGATTTATGGCTAAGTATTGCATTGATTGCGGAGAATCGCTCAACGGAAGAGCAGACAAGAAGTTCTGTTCAGACATCTGCAGAAACGCGTTCAACAATAAGTTGAATAGTAACACGAACAATTACGTTCGCAACATTAACAACGTGCTCAGGAAGAATCGTCGTATTCTCAGTGAGATTTTGCTCGAAGACAAGATCACATTACATGCGGACAAACTTCTTGAAAAGGGCTTTCATTTCGGGTACTGTACACACATCTACACGACGCGTAAAGGCGATCTGTACAAGTTCATCTACGAGTATGGATACATTCAGCACAAGACAAACTTCGTAACGGTTGTGATGCGTCGCCCAGCAGGAGACAAAATCAGTGATAAACTGATGATGGATCCGCAGATGAACAATCTCAATTGATAATCGGACTATAGAAAGATAGAATGGGGGCATAGTCTCCCATTTTGTTTTTCACTCCAACCGATCCTTTCATCATCAACCGGTTTTTTTTGTCAGAGTAATGTAACCAGGTTTTGGTTGGTAGGAAAACCACCACACTTAATCGACCAATACTGTCAATTAACTCTTCACAGTTGATAATTCCGAACCTTCTTGGTAATATTAACGTAACGCTAGTCGTTTCTTAGTTGAGGAATTAAGCTGATTGTTATGATGAAGAAAGGAATTGTTGCTCTCGCAACTGTAGTTGGATTTGCCTGCGCCTCGCTGAATGCACAGGAACCCGTGTTTCACGAATTGTGTCTGCGTCCTTTGCAAGGCGATACCACCATGTGTTATGTGGTGAAGACCAACCAGATTTACGAAGAAGGAATGGACACCATGCCCCAGATCATTTTCTGGCGGAAAGTAATGACCATGACTCCGGATTCGGGCGTATTGTCTATGTACGGCAAGCGCACGATTTACGGCACTATGTCTGTCGCGAACTGGGATAAACTCGGAGAAACGAAGCAAAACGCTTTACGCGATAGTATCCGCAAGGAATACGCTTTGGATTCAACAACCCGCATTCTGTTCACCGCAGGCAAGAACGATTTCTATAATGCCAGCGGAGTAATCACCGACATCAACAAGGCTGTACCCATTTTCGTGCAGCAAGGTGTTGACCCGTTTTATGCCCAGGCAATCCTGTTAATTGAGAGCCCGGGTAAGGTGAGAAAGTCGTATGCCGGTGCCATGGGATCGTTTCAACTAATGCCTTCAGTGGCGCGTAGTATGGGGCTGACAGTCAATAAGAAAGTGGATGAACGAAAGGACTTCGATAAGTCGGCATTCGCTGCTTCGAAACTCATACGCACGATCTGTATTCCGCAGCTCAATGCCATGCTTGCTAAGCGCGGGATTGCCTGCGATTCCACCTCGTTGTGGTACCGCTGCATGGTGTTACATATCTACCACGCCGGTGCCGGAAACGTAGACGCAGCATTGAATGTGATCAATCCGACGAGTGGTGGAATGTGGCTTGTTCAGGAATTGTGGACGACCAAAGCCGCTTCTTTCGGGAACGCATCTCAGAACTATTCACAGCTTGCACTCGCACAAATGCTGGAAATGGATGCCGTTCTGGGCAAGGAAATAGAAACTCAGGAACCAACCGACGATCCACCAACAGTGGACAAGTAAGAAAGTTGATAAATAGCCCTCCCCAAAAGAGGGCTATTCTATTTCATAACGTTCTGTATACCGTATCTTTACGTTATACAAATCTGCCCACCATGAGTTATCTCTACCAGAAACGCTCATCTCTTTTTCTAACCCTCTTGCTCGCATTGTTCTTTGTTCCGGCGACCTCGCAGATCATGATCAACGAATATTCCTGCGCGAACATCAGTCAAACTGCCGATAATTACGGACAGTTTAACGATTGGGTCGAGCTCTATAATGCAGGTGGTACCGCAGTCAACATTGGCGGCTACTACATGAGCGACAATGTGAACAATCCCGACAAGTGGGCTTTCCCTGCAGGAACTACGATTGCTGCTGGAGGATACATCCGCGTAATTTGCTCCGGACTAAACGTAGTGAGTGGAATCTGGTATCATACGGGTTACAAAATGACGCAGTGTAAACCGGAAGAAGTTTGTTTTTCAGATGCAGCCGGAAACATTCTCGATTCCATGACACTTCGTCGTAACCAGTCCAATCACTCCTGGGGCAGAACAACTGACGGTGGACCAACGTGGAGCGTATTTATGACTCCTACACTTGGAGCATCAAACGCAACGTCGACAGCTTACAGTCCTTACGCAACTACGCCAGCATTTTCTGTGTCACCGGGATTTTATCCGGGATCTCAAAACGTTTCTATTACGTCTCCCGATCCGAACATCACGATACACTACACCACAAACGGATTCGAACCCACAACAGGCGACCCGGTTTATTCCAGCGCCATTTCAGTTACCACAACGCAGGTAATTCGTGCACGCGCATTCAGCAGCACAGCAACCATTCCGGCATCGTTCATTGAAAACAACACGTACTTCATTGGAAATACTCACGTTGTTGCAACGCTTTCCATTTACGGAGATAATCTCATGACGCTCATGAATGGTTCGTGGAATGCAGAACCAACAACCGGCTTAGAATACTTCGATAAAGGTGGAGTGTTCCGCACGGAAGTTACCGGTACAACAAATAAACACGGGAATGACTCCTGGGCGTATGATCAGCGCGGTATTGACTTCGTTTCAGAAGATGAAATGGGATATAACGACGCGCTCGATTGGCCATTGTTTCACCGTAAGGATCGTCCGAGCTTCCAGAAGATAATGATCAAAGCAGCGGCGAACGACAATTATCCATTTGAAAACGGAGCACATATCCGCGATGCGTATGTACACGACATTTCTCAGGAAGCACACCTTGCACTGGATGAACGTTCATTCGAATCGTGCGTGCTTTACGTGAATGGTGCATACTGGGGCGTGTATGAAATCCGCGAGAAGGTTGACGATCATGATTTCACGGATTACTATTATGATCAGGATGCGGCTCATTTGCAGTTCCTGAAAACGTGGGGCGGAACATGGTCGGAGTATGGCGGAACACAAGCACAAACCGACTGGAACGCATTCGTCACGTTTGTTACTACGAACAACATGGCAACTGCGGCCAACTGGGCGTATGTCGACAGCGTTTACAACTGGCATAGTCTTGTCGATTATATGATATTGAATTCCATTTGTGTTACATCCGACTGGCTGAACTGGAACACGGCCTGGTGGCGCGGCATGGATACGCTCGGCGACAAAAAGAAATGGCGTTACGCGTTGTGGGATAATGATGCAACTTTTGGTCACTACATCAACTACACCGGAATTCCTGATACGGGTCCGAATGCAGATCCATGTAATCCGGAATCACTTCCGGATCCGGGTGGACAGGGGCACGTTCCGATTGTTAACGCACTGCTCAACAATCCGATTTTCGAACAGTACTACATCAATCGTTTCGTCGATCTGATGAATACTTCGTTCAGTTGCGATTCGTTGTTGCAGGATCTCGATACGTGTATTGCACACATTGCTCCGGAAATGCCGGCACAAATTGCGAAGTGGGGCGGAACTATGCCAGCCTGGCAAGCGAACGTTACCACGCTGCGTACCTACATTTCTACGCGTTGTGTAGCCCTTACACAAGGCATGATCGATTGCTACAACTTAACAGGTCCATATCCGATTGTTGTTGATGTTGTACCTGCAGGAGCCGGAACTGTTACTCTGAATTCATTGTATCTCGATCAGTTTCCGTGGACAGGAAATTACTTCGGCGGTATTCCGATCATACTTACAACAGAACCAACATCTTCGCAGTATACATTTGACCATTGGGAAATTCTGGATGTGCCAACCCCAAGTACTACATCCGATAGTATTCAGGTGAACCTTACACAAGCTCAAACCATCGTCGCACATTACACAGAAGGTCCTCCCGTTGTGTTAGGGAATGTATTTATTCCAACGGCATTCTCTCCGAACGGAGATCAGAACAACGATATGTTCTTCCTGCACGGATTGGAGCCGCAACAAACATTCACCTTCCGCGTGTTCAACCGTTGGGGACAAGTTGTTTTTGAAACATCAACTATGGCAAACGGATGGGATGGAAGTACAAACGGAAAACCGAATCCGAGTGATGTTTACGCTTACACGATTGAAGTGAGTAATCCGGATGGCTCAACGGAGTCAAAGTCCGGAAACATCACATTAATGCGCTAGAACATGAGAAAGGTTGTTGCAGCAGTAATGATTGCCTGTGCGTGTGCCGGATCGGTTCAAGGGCAGGATGTTCATTTTTCTGAATTCAACGAAACGCCGTTGCATATCAATCCTGCGTACACCGGGTTGTTCGATGGAATTTTCCGTGTGTCGATGCATTACCGCAACCAGTGGACCTCGATGGGAAGTCCGTACAAAACCACTGCTGGCAGTTTCGATTGTGCGATTGGAAATCCGAACAGAGCCCGTCTGGGAATCGGAATGTTTCTTTACAAGGATCAGGCTGGCGATTCAAAGCTGGGCACGTTCAACGGATCATTATCGTTAAGCGGTCTGGTGAAAGTGGATGATCTCAATACACTTTCTGCAGGATTCATGTTTGGGTATGCACAACGTTCGGCGGACGTTTCAACATTGCAGTGGGAGAATCAATACATCAATGGTGCGTACGATCCGAATGCAGGTAGCGGAGAAGGAAATCTTCTTACTTCTTTTCCTTATGTGGATTTCGCAGGTGGCGTTGCATATCAATACAGAAGTGTAAGCGGAAGTATTGTTGGCAAAGATGTTTTCGAACTCAACGTAGGCTTATCTGCATTTCACCTGAACAAGCCCGATCAGAAATTTCACGGCGGAGGCAATGAAGAAAAGGCCATGCGAATTGTTGGTCACACGCACGCGCGAATTGACATGCCCGGAACGGCGTGGTCTGTTCGTCCTTCTGTTACTTATATCATGCAAGGTCCGGGCAAAGAATTCATGATTGGCGGAGCGTTTCGTTATCGCATCACAAACGGAACAAAGACAACCAATTTCTCCAGTGAATCCGGAATCGGAGTGGGCGTTCACTACCGCTGGAAAGATGCCATTGTACCGCAGCTTTATTACGATCTGGGCGACTTCTTTATCGGACTTGCCTACGACGTGAACATTTCAAAGTACTCCGCTATATCAAAATACAAAGGCGGTTATGAAATCACAATACGATACGCTAACCTTAACGGTGCGTTATATAAGAACAAGAAGAAGTATTAGTAGTTTGCAGCTGAAGCGAACAACGGTATTTCATTGAACACAATTAGGCTATGAATATATTCAACAAAGAATGGTGGCGCGATTTCTATAAGAAGTACCTCACTCAGTTTCCTGATTTTCTCCAGTACATCATATTAATCATCGGTGGATTAATTATGCTGTGCTTTCTTTAGGAATCAGGAACTTACTTTCACTTTCTTCCTGCCGTTTACTTTAAATACTTCCGGATTGTCGGTTGCTTCAATCGAAGTGTATTTGGCAGGCAGAATAATTTTACCGCGTTCATCCATCATTCCAAACAATTGCGTGTCGTCATCATAGTAGATGATACGATGCGGATTGAATCCGGGAAATGAGTAATTGTCGGTATAATAACCGCCTTCTACGATGGCAGGAATGTAAATGGAATCCTGTAAGACAGTTCCTGAATCGGCATCGATGAGCGCAAAACACGCCATGACTTCTTCTCCGTATTTTTTACTCGGCAATATTTCCCATCCGCTTACAAGCATGAGTGTTTGATTTTTCCGCTCGCCAAGGAACTGGTGGTAATAACAGGAGTTCCTGTATTTGGAGTTGCAAAATGTCCACCCTAAGGAGTCGTAGATGAAGAAGGAAGAATAGTAGGCCGAATCATCGCTCCATCCCATCGTAATGTGATTGTCGCTGTAGCCCAATGATTCAAAATGTGCGGGAAGCAATTCGTAGGAGTTTTTTGTTCTTCTCATAATTACGATGTGCGAAAAATCCGACTCGTATCCTTCATAGCTGGACCAGGGCGCAGCTGTTACATAATCGTCATTCAGCTTACTCGTAAGAACATAATTGTCTTCCGGTTTAGGATCTTTTCGCATCACCGATTGAAGGTCGTTTATGATGCGCTGCAGCCAGTGCCGACATTCTTCTCCCGACAGTTCATTCTTCGAAATGCGACGGTAAATGAAAGCATTTAAATCTCCACGTGTTTCTTTGAACGTCCAGGGTTGATCATCAATCACAGCTTGTTCTTTGGCGAAGTCAAGCGTGTCGATATAATTAAGTCCGCCCCGGAAAATGTTCAGGAAAGAATTCTGCTCAGGAACGCTCATCTCTGCAAATGCCTTCTGGTATACCGGCATTAGCCAGTTGTACATGGCTTCCTGTACAATTTTGTTGGAGATAATTTCATCTTTGATTCTGGCGGCTTTGTCTAACCAATCGACTGAATTGATGTATTCGTAATCGGAATTCCCGAGAAGGATGAAGTGCGCATCCAGGCTAAATGCGTCTTGTTCATTGATGTAGTGGCTCTGCAGATGTTGAAACTGAAAAGTGTTCACTGCGTCGTTTGCAGTCTCCCGAAAATTCACGTCAAATGGAAACGCACCGCTAATGACAAGAGGTGTAGGAGGAATGTTGTAATCCATATCCGGAACCCCGTAGCCTCCGTCATTCGGGTGAACACGAATTGATCCGATGCTGTCGCCTTTAGGCAGAATCAACAAGCGGTTCTGTGCATTCATGCATACGCAAAGACAAACGAAGAAGCAGAGAAGTGAGGTTTTCATGGGTTTGGTTTTCGGGTGAACTAATGTAGTTGTTTATGGCAGGATGCATCCGAAAACCCGATTTCACACACGAATTGCGTGAATTCCTAATTATCTTCGATCTGAGTGACTTTATCTTTGCGAGCATCTTATGCAGGTTTTATCTCCCGTTATGTTGAAGTTGAAAAAGGCTGTTCTTGCTGATGCAAACGCAATATCGTCGCTGGCAGGAATTATCTGGCGCATTCATTATCCGTCGATTATTGGAAGTGTTCAGGTCGAGTATATGCTCTCAACGATGCACACACCTGAAAAAGTTGCAGAACAAATGGAGCAGGGAACCTCGTTCGCCTTTATCCAGGACGGAGAAAAAACAATCGGCTACATTGCAACGAGTATTCCTGCGGATGGAGAATTGTTCATTCACAAATTCTATGTTGATCCGCTATTACACGGAAAGGGAATCGGGAAACTGGTGTTCGATGAAATTCTCGATAACAATCCGCAAGCGAAAACAATTCGGCTTACTGTAAACCGCATGAACTACAAATCAATCAACTTCTACTTCAAGGTTGGATTTGTAATCGAAGAAGTGAAAGACTTCGATATCGGCGGTGGTTACTTCATGAATGACTTTGTGATGAAGTGGACTTCGAAGTAGTAGCAAGTTGGAACGCGGATTTTGATTTTCGTTGTTTTCTTTTTCTTCGCCCGGATGATTCTGGTGATTTAAAGTTTGCGAATCAGATTTCATGAGATAGGTTTGTTAAGTTTCTCTCATGAAATCCCAAACCAATTGTGTTGCAAACAAAGCTGATCCGACGGAAAGACTAACACGTTTCGGACATAAAAATCCGCGTTCTACTTCCTTCTCGACATCGCCCCAGTGATGTATTGATAATCGAGGAAGTACAACACACGAACTGAAATCTGGTTGAGCTGAGGCGCGTTCATGGTTGTCTGGAAGTTGTACTTGTAGCTGTTGTTGATAACGTTCTCTTCACTCATCGTGTTGAGTTTGTAAGCAACCGATACAATACTTCCAGGTGCAAATATCCAGGAGTAAACGACATCGGCATTGATCGAGTTGAAACTGAAATCGTGATTACCCGGATACGTCACGTAGTCGTGCAACGTTCCATCTTCCTGCAAGACATAGTAGTTGGTGTAGTCTCCGGTTGCCCAGTAGTGACGAGCATTAAGCGTAAGTGTCATGTCTTTCATGAACACGTAGCTTGCCGTAAACCAACCTTCGATGTTGCGGATGTTGCGTCTGCCGAAAACAATTGTACCATCATCTTCAATGTTCACCCAGCCACGATCGCCCCAGTCGGTATGCACACCCGGAATTACCTGCATCGTCAAACGATCATTAGCCCTCCAGGTCAAACGGAATGAACCACCGATCCATGGATTTACAGGAATAGTTGGCGAAATGAATGCCGTTTTTCCAGCGTAAAGTTCAATTCCCCAATTGAATTTCTTGGTGTAATTACTTCCGTACCCCATGAACACATTTTGAATTCGAGTTCGTAAGAATGAACGTCCGGCAACCCGAGGTTCGAAGTAATCATAGAAATCTACTGGATTAAATTCGAAGCCAACAAAATAGTTCGAGAAGTTTCGGAACTGGAAATAGTTGAACCAGTTGATTCCAACGTAAGTTGGCTTTCCCGTTGTGAGGTTGTAATTGTAATTAACGCTTACATCGCTTGACGCGTAATTGAAAATCCCTTTCGGATTAAAGAGCTGGTACATTCCCCAGACGCGATTGGCAGCGAAGTTATTGTCGAACGTTACGCCGAGATCATCAGCATCCCAGAGTCTACTTAAAACGTTTCGTGAAATTCCACCTTGCCAGGTTCCGCTGGTTTTGTCAATACCGATATTGTATTTGTAACCAATATCTGAAGTGAATTCACTGATCTCTGTCGAAATAGGATACAATACGTTGCTCACCGCACCTTCAATTCGCATACGATACGTGTTCGCCTTGTTATTCAGAAAAGCACCAACGCCAGTAACGTTCGAACTGCGGTAACCGGCCGTGCGGATTACATTCGTATTGATGAAGTAAACCGAAGAGCTGTTTTGAATCTGTTTATCAATTACGAAGATGTTATAATTCGATCGGGGCTCGGTGAGAACATTTCGCTGGGCACCGGTAGTGGTGTCTTCTGCAATCGCGTAGGTGTTTTCAACGAAGGCATTCAGAATTCCGAGTCCTAATCCTTGATTAGTTCGACCTGAAACTTTCGTCGCATTCAGCAATCGTGCACGACTTGGGTTTTTCATGAGGACCTCGTTCGAATCACATAAGTCGCTGGCACTGTAGAACTGCGATGGAGTTTTTCCTATCCTGCGCGAATAGAAAAGATCGCCGCGCTGAAACAAGTCTACACCTTCCGTGAAGAAAGGGCGAAACTCCTGAAACGTTTGCTCGAACGCACCAAGATTCTTCACCACGTTATCACTTTGTACCTGTGAAAAGTCGGGAAGAAGCGTCATGTCGACCGTGAAGCTTTCATTGATTCCCCATTTCAGATCCATTCCACCTGCGAGGCTCAATTCGGGTTCTGAAGCACCAAAGCGATCGTCATCCTGAAGAATGGTGGTGAAGTAGGGCGTGAGTGAAAGTCTAACCGGTGGATCAATATCGTTCAGACCTTTGAGTAGTCCCCAGTACTTCTGACTGTTCGAAACGTTTTTCGGAGTGAGCGCCCACTGATCGAATTCGTTCCAGCGTGTAATCTGTCGCGTAATCTGCAATCCCCAATCGTGGTTGCCGGTGGGAAAGCGCAATGCGGACCAGGGAATAAGAATTTCGCAGATCCATCCGTTCGCAACAATTTGAGTGGAGCTTTTCCACACCGCGTTGTAGTTGAAATCGGAAAAACGACTGTCGAACTGTACTCCAGATGCTGAAACACTGAAATCGAATGCGTCCTGTTGTGTGTTGTACGTGTCAAACACAATACGGAACTGGTCGGCAACCAGATTGTAGTCGTCACGAATTCCAAGTTGCTTCACGATACTGTCGGGTGCATTGTCAAACATCATTGCGCCAACATAGATGCCCACGTTATCGTAAATGATTTTGACTTCGGTTTGATTGCGAACGTTTCCGTCTTCTACTGGATTGTTCTGACGGAAACCATCGGCAACTTCAATTCCCTGCCAGGCAGCGTCGTCTAGTGAACCGTCAATCTTAATAGCAGATGTAGTACGAGTCGTGAGATATTCCCGACGCACGATTACAGAATCCTCTCCCTCTTTACCGAACAGGGAAATGCAAAGGGCGATTGCAAGTCCGGTTAGTGTAGCCTTCATAGCGTTTGTCGGGTCAACAATGCAAATGTATTCCAGTTAAATTCACGCACAAGTGAACAATGACTAGCGGGTGATAAAGAATGTGAAAGGGTTCAAAGTTCTATGTGCTCGGTTCTAAGTTCCGTCATTATAGAACAGATGCAGGTAACAGAACGTTGAAATGCTTGATTTAATCTTTGAACGGACGGATAATACGTTCGAGTCTATTGTTTATCGGGCTTTATGCCGGAATGCCGGAACAGGTAATAGAACAAGATGACGACATTGAACACTTAGGAAACTGTACTTCGCAGATCAAATTCTAACCCCAACAATCGTCACATCATCCACCTGTTCCAAATCGCCTCTCCAGTTTTCGAATGTTTCCAGAATGATTTTCTTCTGATCATCCATTGACTCATGCGAAATTGAAACGAGCAATTCCTTCAACGGCTTATACTTGAATTTTTTGCCTTTAGGACCACCGAATTGATCGGGCATACCGTCGGTCAGTGCGTAAACGCAGTCGCCTTTCTGCAGTTGGAATTCCTGCTCAGTGAAAGGAACGTTGTCTTTGTCATGTTTTCCAACCGGCATCTTATCTGCCAGCAATTCGATCATTTCCTTGTTGCGAACGATCCATACCGGATTATTTGCTCCGGCGAAAGTGAGTCGCTTATTTGCAAAGTCAAAACTGATGAGGCTGCAATCCATTCCGTCTTTCCCGCCGTCGGTGCTTCCATCTTTCGAAAGGGTATTTATTATCCGGCTTCTCGTAAAGTTCAGAATATGGGCTGGTGAAGTCTGATGCTCAAAATCTACCGCTTTCTCGAGGCAGGAAATATTCAACATGCTCATGATTGCTCCCGGAACGCCGTGACCTGTGCTATCCGCGGTTACTAAAGCAAATTGATTGTTGGATAGGAGAGAAGCCCAGTAGAAATCACCACTCACAATATCTTTTGGACGGAAGAATACGAAATGTTCAGGCAAATGAGTCCGCAATACATTATCGCTTGCCAGTAACGCACGCTGAATTCGTTGCGCGTAATTGATGCTATCGATAATGTCCTTCTGTTTTTCTTCTACAAGATGTTTTTGTTCTACAACTTCCGCGGTTCTTTCTTCTACGGTTTGTTCCAGTTCCTTTTGACGAACACGAAGTTGTCTCGTTCTGAATCTGAAGAATCCAACCACCGAAGCGATGATGAATAACACAGTGCCACTTCTGAACCAGGTTGTTTCCCACCACGGCGGGCGAACTTCGAATGCATATTCAAAAGGTTCACTCCACACACCACTTTGATTCATCGCTTTTACTTTGAACACGTATTCACCGGGAGGAACGTTTCCGTAAGGTGCTTCTGTGCGTTCAGTAATTGAACTCCAGAATTCGTCAAGGTTTTCGAGCTTGTATTGGTACTTGATGTGGTTACGGCTTTGCATGTGTACGCCGATGTAGTTGAACGTAATGTTGCTATTGTCGTACGGTAAGCTTAAATGTTGCGGCAAATTATACCAAGGAGAGATACTGTCAAATTCAATTCCACTCAGGAGAATGCCGTTCGAAAGAATGGAGTCTTTGGAAACACCACTAATAGTTTCGTTCCCTGTTGAGTCCATCGTAAGTGCCCCAAGACTAGTCCATGCAATGTTTTCTCCATAGAGTTTTAGACTTGAAACATTTACCGAAGGCGCAATTAAATCTGCTTGATCACCTTGTGGATCGTAGCAAGTAAGAAAATCTGTTCCCCACCAAATTCGTCCCTTGCTATCTTGTAAAACAGAATTGCGACGACAGTTTAAACCTAAAAAACCATCATTATAACCGTAATTATAAAAGAGTGCCTCTTTTATGGGATTGTAATTCTCATTTTTTTCAGCTAACCTTATTAGCTGTACCCGACCAACTTTACTTAATCCTTTTCGTGTACCGAACCAAATATTTCCATCTACATCCTGCACCATGTTTAGTACCGCATTATTTGACAGGCCTTCTTTCTCTGTAAAATTGGTAAAGGATTTCCCATCGTAACGGCACACGCCCCCGCCATTAGTGCCGAACCAAATCCCGACTTCTCCAGTCGGGACGGTTTTATCTTCTAAACCACAATAAACAAAATTATTTGACAGGCCTTCTTCCTCCGTAAAATTGGTAAATGATTTCCCATCGTAGCGAGAGACTCCGCCCTGAGTGCCGAACCAAAAGTTTCCGGTTTTATCTTCCAAAATACTCCAAACAGTATTATTTGACAAACCTTCTTTCTCTGTAAACTTCGTGAAGGATTTCCCATCGTAACGACACACGCCTCCGCCGTAAGTGCCGAACCAGAGGTTTCCCGTTTTATCTTCTAAAATACTCGAAACAAAATTATCTGTCAGACCTTCTTTATCTGTAAAGTTCGTGAACGATTTCCCATCGTAACGACACACGCCTCCGCCATTAGTGCCGAACCAAAGGTTTCCCGTTTTATCTTGTAAAATACTCAAAACAAAATTATTTGTCAGACCTTCTTTATCTGTAAAGTTCGTGAAGGACTTCCCATCGTAACGGCACACGCCCCCGCCATAAGTGCCGAACCAAAGGTTTCCGGTTTTATCTTCTAGCATACTCACAACAAGATTATTGCCCAGCCCTTCATTCTCGGTAATATTGGTAAAGGATTTCCCATCGTAGCGAGAGACGCCGCTTCCAGCTGTGCCGAACCAAAGGTTTCCGGTTTTATCTTCTAAAATACTCTGAACAAGATTATTGCCCAGCCCTTCATTATCGGTAAAATTGGTAAAGGATTTAACAAGTTTTCCATCTTCTCTTTTAAGGTCCTGTTGATCGCTTAAAGGAATTTTTTCGCCGCGTTCAATCGCTTCCACGCGATTCCCATCGTAACGGCATATGCCCCCGCCATATGTGCCAAACCAAAGGTTTCCGATTTTATCTTCTACAATTGCACTCACAAAATTATTTGACAGACCCTCTTTCTGTGTAAAGTTCGCGAAGGATTCCCCATCGTAACGGCACACGCCCCCGCCATAAGTGCTGAACCAAAGGTTTCCCGTTTTATCTTCTAAAATTGAGGCAACAACATTATTTGACAGGCCTTCTTTCTCGGTAAAATTGGTAAATGATTTCCCGTCGTAGCGACAGGCCCCGCTATCAGTGCCGAACCAAAGGTTTCCCGTTTTATCTTCTAAAATACTCCACACAACATTATTTGACAGGCCTTGTTTCTCTGTAAAATTGGTAAAGGTTTTCCCATTGTAACGACACACGCCCCCGCCATCAGTGCCGAACCAAAGGTTTCCCGTTTTATCTTCTAAAATTGCATTAACAACATTATTTGACAGGCCTTCTTTCTCTGTAAAGTTGGTAAAGGTTTTCCCATCGTAGCGACAGACCCCACCTTTAGTGCCGAACCAAAGGTTCCCCGTTTTATCTTCTAAAATACTCCAAACAAAATTATTTGACAGACCTTCTTTCTCTGTAAAATTCGTAAAGGATTTCCCGTCGTAACGAGACACGCCCCAGCCATAAGTGCCGAACCAGAGGTTTCCGGTTTTATCCTGTAACATTCCACGCACGTTATTATTCTTTAAACCTTGCAGCGTTTTATAAAAACAAAAATTAGCGGGGTTAACATCTTTCGACGCGGCATCTTTGGCAATAACTACTTCAGGAATTCCTGCCGGCACAACTTTACCTTTTGCAGGAACGGTCTTAGGTGTGGAGAAAGTATCTGTTCCGGGCGTGCATACTCTTGGTGTTCCAACCGGAATAACTGTTGGCTCTCCGGCAATGTGAACATTCAGATTTGTCGGAATCACTGTCGGCTCTCCAGCGGGAATAACAGTAGGCTCTCCAGCGGGGATTGTAATCGGTTTTGCAAAACTATCCGGATTCATCCAAACACCTTGCGAGTAGGTAATTTTTAACCCGTGTGTTGATGTTTGTTCTTCCTGATCTGAGTTACAAGATGTAAGCAGGGAAATGATGGCGCAAAGAATGAATGCAGAACGGATCATTATGAAATTCCGGGGTTATTTATTCGCGGTTGGATTTTGATTCACGTGAAATAAAATCGTGGAGAGTAAATATATCTTTCTTTTAGATCGAATTGCAACGATGGGAAAAAAGTGCCGTAGTACAGAACGGGGGACTTCCCGATAGAGGCAGTGCTCGAAGTGACAGTTCACCACTTTTCAACATTTCACCACCATTAATCCCACACCTCGGAATGATTGCTATTTTTGCCTGTCCGAACGCAATTGTAGGCGGACTATCCTTAAACCAAAACCAAATGAATCTCCACGAATATCAAGGCAAAGAAATCCTCAAAGGATTTGGTGTTGCCATCCAGGAAGGAATTGTTGCCGACACTCCTGAAAAAGCAGTCGCAGCAGCTCAGGAATTGACGAAGACAACCGGCACCAGCTGGTGGGTCGTAAAGTCGCAGATACACGCAGGTGGTCGCGGTAAAGGAAAAATCGTAGGAACCGAACAGCGTGGTGTACAGCTGGCGAAAAGCCTCGATGATGTGAAGAGCATCTCGAAGAATATCCTTGGCGGAACACTCGTAACGCTACAGACCGGAGAAAAAGGAAAAGTGGTAAACAAAGTCCTCATTGCGCAGGACGTTTACTATCCGGGAGCTGAAGAGCATAAAGAATTTTACATGAGCGTTCTGCTCGATCGTGCAAAAGGCCGCAACGTAATTGTTTACTCTACCGAAGGCGGAATGAACATTGAAGAAGTGGCTGAACACACGCCGCACCTTATTCACCGCGAAGAAATTGATCCGAGAGTTGGATTGAGAGATTTCCAGGCACGTAAGATTGCATTCAATCTCGGACTCGCAGGAGAATCTTTCAAGAGTATGATTTCTTTTGTGAAGTCGCTTTACAAAGCTTACGAGTCGATTGATGCGAGCCTATTCGAAATCAATCCGCTTTTCAAGACTTCCGATGGCAAAATCATCGCGGTTGATGCAAAAGTTTCTGTTGACGGAAACGGATTGATTCGCCACAAGGACATTGCAGAATTGCGCGACACTACGGAAGAAGATCCTACAGAAGTGGAAGCAGGTTCGCACGGACTTAACTATGTGAAGCTCGACGGAAACGTTGGCTGCATGGTAAACGGAGCAGGACTTGCAATGGCAACAATGGATATCATCAAGCTTTCGGGCGGTGAGCCGGCAAACTTCCTCGACGTAGGTGGTACGGCAAATGCAGCACGCGTAGAGCAGGCTTTCCGAATCATCCTTCGTGATGAAAAAGTGAAAGCTATTCTCGTGAACATCTTCGGCGGAATTGTTCGTTGCGATCGTGTTGCACAAGGAATTGTAGACGCATACAAGAACATCGGCGACATCAAAGTTCCGATCATTGTTCGTCTGCAGGGTACCAACGCTGTTGAAGCGAAGAAGATCATTGTTGACTCAGGACTGAAAGTTTTCTCTGCGATTGAGTTGCAGGAAGCTGCTGATCTGGTGAAGAAAGTGGTTCAGGGATAGTCATACTTCGACTCCGCTCAGTATGACAATTATCTGAGTAGAAATTCAAGAATTCAAAAAGGTCCGGGGTGAGAGCTTCGGACCTTTTTTGTTGAGATCAGTTTAACATTATGTTGATGAAATTACTTGACTTAGATTTCAATTTGAATTACCTTTCATATATGAAGAAGGCGATGTTTATTGTGGTTGTGTTATTAGCAGTGCAGGCGAGTGCTCAGATGAATTTGGTGCCGAATCCGAGCTTTGAGGATACTGTAGCATGTCCTGTAGCGCCTGAAAATATTATTGATGCTACCTTCTATTATTCTGCATCGGGCTCTCCGGACTACTTCAATTCGTGTTGTTCGTACTATATGGGTGTCCCCAATAATTTTGCGGGAATTCAATTTGCAGCTCAAGGTAATGGCTATGTAGGACTTGCTACATATTCTGCTGTGTCGGCACCAGGTTATAGAGAAATTATTGGCGTTAGGCTTTCCCAGTCTTTGACGGTGGGTGTCAGGTATTATGTCTCTATGGTAGTTTCAAGAGCAGATACTGCTGGAAATAACTGCGCTACAAATAATTTAGGTTTTCGATTCTCTACGGTGGAACATAATGCTATAAATCTCAATCCTGTTCCCATTGACAATATGGCTCATGTTAATTACCCGGCGATCATATTCAATAATGTTACTTGGCATCAAATTACTGGAAGTTTCATGGCAGACTCCACCTATGATTATCTGATGGTAGGTAATTTTTTTAATGATTTTAATACGGATACAGCACAGTGCGCTGACATTGGATATTATTTTGTTGATCTGTTATGTGTGTCTACTGATTCATTAATGTGCGATGATCCTACTGGAGTTTCTGAACATCATAATATGCCATTTTCAGTTTTCCCGAATCCTGCAGACTCTTACATCGAAATAATGAATATTAAAGAGATGACTCGTTATCAGCTGATAGACGTATTTGGTCAATCTATTGAATCTGGTCAGTTAACGCCAGGTGAGAATCAAATTAATACTACCAGACTTTCTACTGGGATGTATTTATTATTTATTGAAAATCAGATTCCGCTCCGAATTATAATTAGTCGTTAACCTAAAACAAACCCTCATGAAAACAATCCCATGGATATTTACAACAATTTCACTCTGCGTGTTTAATTTATCGCTTTGGGCTCAATCAACTGTTACCGGTCCAGTGGTTGGTCACATTGGCGTTGCGGCCGCAGTTGATTGGTGCGGCTGGAATGCCGCGACACCTATCCCATTTAACCTCGAACACCGTGGCACACAAAACATCAATTTTCTCACTGGTGGTGTTCAGCGTATGACAATTCGGGGAACAGCCGCAGGGGCTACTACTGGTTTTGTGGGTATCGGAACCGGATTTGCAAACCCCCAATCGTTACTTCACCTTCATCAACCTCTTGGGAATAACGTGTTTCTTAGGTTTTCAAATGCAGGAACTGGAGCAACGAACCTTGACGGTTTTGTGGTGGGAATGCTCAACGGGACGGTTAATGGTGACGCCGCACTTATTCAATATGAGCCGAACCCATTGCGACTTTTTCAGGCGGATATCAATATTGCTGCTCTCGCAGCACCGGAGAAAATGCAATTGACTTATGGCGGACAGATGGGTGGCGGCACAGCAGATGGTTTGAGAATTTTTAATCCGGGTTATCCTAATTCATTTGCCAACTCGTCGATTAATTCCATTGATATCTTTTGCGGAATTAATAATAGTACCCACATCCGGTTAGATAACAGTGGGAATTTGGATACTGAGCAGAATCTTTTTAAGCAATCCGCTTGAATCAATGGATTCTGGTTTAATGCTGCGCCAACAGCGACACATTATGCCAATGGTATTCGGGCACGTTATGTTTTTAATATCGACAGCGTTGAAGTAATGCGAATTGGAAGTGCGATTGGAATGGGTGCTAATGTTCCACCAGGCCCGAACTCATGGAATGTGAATGAAGGGTTCGTTCGTATTGGCGAGCAGCCCAATACGGCGTTGCCAGTAAACGCAGGTAACCGGTTAGAAATCGATGCATTTCCAAATACTACGTTTGCAACGCCTAATGCGAGTTGTGCAGGAAGCACTGGATTTAGCGGGCTACGATTGACAGATCTAACTTCTGCGTCCGTTCCATGTGCGAATCCCCCGACGACAAACGTCTTGAGTGTTGATGGTAACGGGGATGTAATTTTAATTCCAAATGGCTCTTTAGGTTTTGGAGGTGCGTGCGCTAATGTTAACACGATGACTCAGGATTTTGAAATTCCTATGGGCAACTTTAATTACATTTTCTCAGGGCAGAGTACAAGCAACAAGTCTCGAGTAGGGATTGGGCTTGCAGGAGGTAATTGTCAACCTGCCGCAAAGCTCGAAGTATTGATGAGCGCACCCCAGTCAACTACAATTGCAATTTTAACAACGAATACTAATACTGATGGAATTGCAATTAAGGCGATCAGCAACGGGACTGCATCAGCCCAGAACACCAAGGTGGCAGGATGGTTTGAATCTTCTGCAGGTGCAGGTTTACAACAGACAGCAATTTTTGTGCCTCAAGGTGGTGGTGCTGTTCAAATTGGATTTACCTATCCTACAGGAAGTGCTTACCTAATGGATGTGAATGGTTCTCTCAATGCGCTTGTCTATGGTCCTTCTGATGGGCGCTTCAAGGAGAACGTGGTAAATCTCACCAATGGAAGTGACTACATCAGTCGACTGCGTCCAGTTAGTTATGACTGGATTGACTCTTTAGTGACGGATTCTATGATGGAAGGCACTCAATATGGCTTTATTGCTCAGGAAGTTGACACCGTACTACCAGCAGTAGTGCGAACAAACGTCAATGGAAGAATGTCGATCGCTTATGATCAGATAATACCGGTATTAGTTCTTGCCTGGCAGGAAGAACATAGAAGAAATGATAGTTTAGCTTTACAGCTAGACTCACTAATAAATGTTGTGTCTGGTTGTTGCAGTAGTAATGCGCGTCAGTCAAATCCCGCGGAAAGTCAACAAGACGTAACGCTCACGAATTCCCATTCAATCGTCCTTCAGCAAAACGTTCCAAATCCATTCGCAGAACAAACAACCATTTCGTTCTTGCTTCCGGAATCAGTTGTAAAAGCACAAATGTTGTTCTACGATGCGCAAGGCAAGCTCATCAAAGCTGTTGATTTGGAAGGTCGCGGTGCTGGACAACTGAATGTATTTGCAGATGATCTCAGCAACGGAGTTTATTCGTATGCGTTGGTTGCAGATGGGCAAGTGATTGACACGAAGCAGATGGTGAAAACGAAATAGATCATTCGAAAAATTGAAGATTCGAATTCGAAGGACCTTGGGAGATCAAACTTTCAAGGTCTTTTCATTTTATTTAATAATCTTTGATTCGTAAACGATTTTCGATTGAGAACATTGCAATCGAAAATTGAAAACCGTAATTCATACATGCTCAACCGCCTCAAACCTGTAACTCTTTCAAAGCTCAAATCTGCTTCCCACGAACAGAAAGTAAGGAAGGGTGACATGCTTTTTCCTGAAGGAAAGAATCCGCAGAACGTTTACTTCGTAATAAACGGTAAACTGAAACTGTACACCACTGATCACCAGGGACGTGAGCAGATTGTCCATCTTGCATCGGACGGCGATATTATGGGCTACCGTGCCGTTCTGGGTGGCGATTCGTTTTCCTGCAGTTGTTCCGCACTGGAAGATTCTATCGTGCTCAGCGTTCCGAAAGAAACCTTTCTGAATGTCCTCGATATTGATCCTGAGTTTTCATTCGCTGTAATTCGCTTGCTCACACAAGAGCTTCGCGATGCAGAACATCATCTCGCCGGACTTGCCCGTAAAACTGTGCGTTCACGAATGGCAGAAGTGCTACTGATTCTCGCCGACAAGTTTGGTTACCAACCCGATGGGAAATCACTTTCCGTTTCGTTGACCCGCGAAGAAATTGCCGGACTTGTAGGAACTGCCACTGAAACAGCCATTCGTATTCTACACAGTTTGCAGGACGAAGGTTTGCTAGAAACCAATGCCAAGAAAATCACTTTACTTAAGAAAGACGAGCTGCGAATAATTGCTGGAGCGTAATTGTCTGATCAATTTTATAATTGGCCGGACAAAACCAGTCAATCTTCCACTAATCGTGAAACTATTCGATTAGTTGTACTGACATTCGATACAACAGCAGTTATTTTTGTAAGGATGAACAAATTATACACTGCTTTCATTGTATTCATGTTCTTCGCAACAACTCAGATGTTCGCGCAGCAACCTGTTAACGGGTATGCACGTGTGTCATCAATCGCAGGGAACACACTCACAGTAGTCAATTGCGCTGAAGCATTCGACTCGTTTGAGGATGGAGAATATGTGATCGTGATGCAAATGCAAGACAATATTCTTGGCAATACGACTACAACTTCCAGCAGTTTTGGTGATATGACTGCAACGCCGCTTTCAGCAGGATTGTATGAAGTAGCAATAATTTCATCACACACGGAGAACGCAGGATTTGTGCCGCTTACAATTACACTTCAGTCGGCATTAGCACACACCTACAACACCGGAGCGAATTCCCGGGTACAGGTAATTTCATATCCAGTTCTGGGATCACCGAATTACACGAGTCCGGCAGGAGGAATTGTTGCTACACCCTGGGATGGAAACAGAGGTGGCGTAGTTGCATTCTGGGTTCAGGGAACACTCACATTAGGTGGAAACATAACAGCCGATGCTGTTGGTTTTCGTGGCGGAGTAAAGAATACACCAAATGGATACTCAGCTTGCGAGGGTACTACCTACGCAACAACTACGGCTACTCGCTATGCGGGTAAAGGAGAAAGTATTTACCTGAACACAACAGCAGCTTACACTGGTGCGCGCGGGAAGATTCTCAACGGCGGTGGTGGTGGTAACGATGTAAATGCAGGCGGCGGCGGCGGTGGTAATTATTCTTCCGGCGGTAATGGTGGAATCGGATGGACTCCTGCCGGAACCGGATGTTCACCCGGTGTTGGTGGCTTAGGCGGACTTACATTACAACCATACATTTCAGGTGCTCGCTTGTTCATGGGCGGTGGCGGCGGTGGCGGTCACGAGAATGATGGGGTGGGAAGCATTGGTGCAAATGGAGGAGGTATTATTCTGTTACGAGCAAATACAATTACCACAGTAGGTTCATGTGCGCTTATTATCAGTGCGAATGGAGGAACTCCGGCGAATGCATCGAACGATGGCAGCGGTGGAGCTGGTGCGGGTGGGACTGTTTTGTTGCAGGTTACAACTTATTCTATTGCTGCAGGATGTCCGTTGACGATTAGTTCGAACGGAGGTAGCGGTGGAAGCAGTGTAACAACAGGTGCACACGGCGGCGGTGGTGGCGGCGGACAAGGTGCGGTTATTTTTTCCGGAGCACAGCCATCAACAAACGTTACTACACAAACGAACGCAGGTGCTGGTGGAAGCAGTTGCATCGGATGTACCGCAGCTCAAAATGGAGTAGGTGGAACAGGTCCCAACAACGCTGGAATTCTCACCGGAAATACGAACCCTTTGCCAATTGAATTCTTGCTGTTTACCGGACATCTCAACGGCAACAATGTTGATCTCTTCTGGCAAACGGCAACTGAAATCGATAACGACTATTTCACTGTTGAACGCCGGGACGAGCTCGGAAACATGAGTGAGATCGGTCAAGTTGATGGAGCAGGTACGACAACGATATTACGTTCGTATAGTTTAACCGACTACGCTCCTCGTCAAGGTGTAAACTACTACCGTTTGCGTCAAACCGATTTCAATGGAACATTTTCCTATTCGAACTGGATCAGCTTTGAGTTCAATTTCAGCGGACAGGTTGTTTCAGTATATCCGAATCCAACGCATGGAAATTTTGCACTTGAACTTTTCGGGTATGAAAATCAGTTGGTGACAACAACCGTTACAGATGTAACCGGCAGAATCGTGAGTCAATCATCTCAGGTTATCGTACAAGGCAATACGACTCAGCAAATTCTTCTCGAAGGTGAACCTGCCGGATTGTACTTCGTGAACATCTCGACCGGAGATCATTCGGAAGTGATTCGGATTATCCGCTATTAGCAACTAATTCCCTGTTTTCCCGTCTCGTCAGTAATTCGGCGACTTTTAATCTATCCTATTCAACCTGTGGAACCTGCAACTGAGCACCTGGAACTGAGAACTTTTCGTATCTTTGCCCGCTTATTGAATATGTCAGGCAGAATATTTATCGCTTTTTCGTTGATTTTGACGCTTTTTGCTGGTTCGTGTAGCGAATTCAACAAGATTCAGAAGAGCACTGACATAAACGAAAAGTACAATAAGGCCAAAGAGTATTACGCGAAAGGTGAATATGTAAAAGCTCAGTTGTTATTCGACGAGCTTTACGGACAGGTCCGCAATACTGAAAAAGGCGAAGACGTTCTTTTCTATCTGGCTTACTCGAATTACTACATGGGTGATCAGATTCTGGCGGGATATCAATTTGCGATATTCTACAGAACCTATCCGCTGAGTACACGCGCTGAAGAGTGTTTGTACATGAGCGCAAAATGTCACTATGAAATTGCGCCTTCGTACAGTCTCGATCAATATGATACGTACCTGGCCATTGAGCGCTTTCAGTATTTCGTGCAGATGTTTCCGAACAGTACGCGCGTGGGTGAGTGTAACAAGCTCATTGACGAATTACACGTTCGATTGGATGAGAAGCAGTTTGAAGTTGCCAAGCTCTATCTGAACATTGGCGATTATAAAGCGGCAATTGCAGCATTTGATTTGTTGCTGAAAGATTCGCCGACAACGAAGTTCCGTGAAGAGTCGATGTATTTACTGGTGAAAGCAAAATACTACCTGGCTCTGAACAGTATTGAAGAGAAACAAGAACAACGGATAAACGCAGCGCAAACACAGTACAACCTGTTTGCGAAGGAATATCCGGAGAGTGAATACGAAGAAGATGCGAAATCTTACCAGGAGAAAATAAACAAGCTCCGCGAAGATTTCCAGAACAATAAAAAAAGTAAAACCAATTAATAACTACCACAATGGTTGATTTCAAAAAGTCGAATGCAGAAGTAACTACAGTTACACGCGATCTTCGCAAACTGGATGGTGCGACCGGCAACGTTTATGAATCAGTTGCAATCATCTCTAAGCGTGCAAACCAGATCAGCGCTGAACTGAAAGAAGAACTTACAGGTAAACTGAATGAGTTCGCTTCTCACACAGACAATCTTGAAGAAGTATTCGAGAACCGGGAGCAGATTGAAATCTCTAAGTTTTACGAGCGTCTTCCAAAGCCGGTAAACATTGCAATTCAGGAGTTCACTGAAGACAAAGTTTATCACCGCAATCCGTTGAAAGAGCAGGAGTAGTTTCCTGGAAAAGATAAAGCTTAGACATGGTAGAATAAACACTGCCATGTCTTTGTTATTTATGGCGATCGAGATTGCCGCGCGCCGAAAAGGCGCTCGCAATGACGATCGCCAAATACAAAGAGCATGTCAACGCTTCAAGGCAAAAAAGTCATCATCGGAATCACCGGCGGAATCGCAGCCTACAAGGTTCCGCTGCTCATCCGTCTGCTCATTAAAGCAGGAGCGGAAGTGCAAGTAATGATGACTCCATCTGCTCATGAGTTTGTAACACCGTTGACACTTTCTACACTTTCGAAGAAACCTGTTCTTTCAAAGTTTACCGAAGGAAACGAAGGAGTCTGGAACAATCACGTGGATCTTGGCTTGTGGGCCGATCTGATGGTGATTTGTCCGGCGACTGCGAATACGATTTCTGATCTCGTTCACGGCAAAAGCGA
This sequence comes from Flavobacteriales bacterium, assembly GCA_040377305.1. Classification (GTDB taxonomy): domain Bacteria; phylum Bacteroidota; class Bacteroidia; order Palsa-965; family Palsa-965. The sequence goes on from JBEIPA010000022.1 coordinate 66,648, forward strand.
AAACATTCTTCAGGCGGTTTTTCTTTCTGCACGTTGTCCTGTTGCGGTTGCGCCTGCGATGGATCTCGATATGTACCAGCATCCTGCTACTAAAGCGAATCTGGATACATTGCGCGAACGTGGTACGCTCATCATTCCTCCGGGAACAGGCGAGCTAGCCAGCGGATTATCCGGAGAAGGTCGCATGGCTGAGCCGGAAGAAATATATGCGTTCATCGAGACAACTTTGGTGCATGCGAACCGTCTTTCAGGAAAGAAGATACTCATCACGGCCGGACCTACATACGAACCTATTGACGCAGTGCGTTTCATTGGCAATTTCTCTTCGGGAAAAATGGGAATTGCGATTGCAAACGTTTTAGCGCGTCAAGGTGCCGAAGTTACACTCGTGTGTGGTCCTAGTAAGGAAAAGACTTCTGACGCGAATGTGAAGCGTATTGACGTTACCACCGCTGCGCAGATGTACGATGCATGTGTTAGCGCATTTCCTTCCTGCGATGCCGCAATTATGACGGCAGCCGTTGCCGATTTCCGTCCGAAGAATATTGCCGATAAGAAGATCAAGAAAGAAGACGGAGGAATGAGTCAGGTCGAGTTGGAAGAAACACAGGACATTCTCGCGTCATTAGGTAAGCTGAAGAAAGCTGGTCAGGTTCTTGCAGGATTTGCGTTGGAAACGGATAACGAATCTGCAAATGCAAAATCTAAACTCGAGCGTAAAAACCTCGATTTTATCGTGATGAATTCCTTGCGCGATCAAGGTGCCGGATTCGGCACAGATACCAATAAGATTACCGTCTTTACGCGTGACGGAAAAACGCATAACTTTGATTTGAAACCGAAAAACGAGGTTGCGCAGGACATTGCTGATGTGCTGTTCACTTATCTACACAAATGAAAAAAGTCATTGTTTTCGCTTTAGTGCTGTTGTCTGCGATTCGTATGAATGCGCAGGAGCTGAATTGCATGGTGCAGGTGGTTTCTCCGCAAATTCAGGGAACAACTGAGAAAAGGATTTTGGAGAATCTCCAGAAAGCCGTTTTCGAGTTCATGAATAACACGAAATGGACCAGCGACATTTATTCGATTGAGGAGCGTATCAGCTGCAACATGATGATCAACGTTGTGGAAAAGTTGGGTACGGATGAATGGAAAGCCACAATTCAGCTTCAGTCAACGCGCCCTGCATTCAAATCATCTTACAATACGGTTCTACTCAACCATAACGACGCAGACTTCAATTTCCGTTATGTCGAGTTCCAGCCAATGGATTTTACAATCAACCAACACTTCAGTAACCTTACCTCGGTACTCGCTTATTATGCATACGTCATTATCGCAATGGATTACGACTCGTATTCTTTGAAAGGTGGTCAACCATGGTGGTCGAAAGCACAAACGATTGTGGCCAACGCACAGAACGCTCCGGAGAAAGGCTGGAAGTCCTCCGAAAGCACAAAAAATCGGTACTGGTTCGTGGAGAACATGCTACAGCCGTTGTATGAGCCGCTTCGTGTTTGCATGTATAAGTATCATCGTCTTGGTTTCGACTTAATGTACCAGGATGTTGAAGCAGGTCGCGCTGCATGTCTCGAAGCATTGCAGGGATTGGAAGCTATTCACAATCAGCGTCCGCTTTCCTTTCCTATGCAGGTGTTCTTCAACGCGAAGACAGATGAAATTGTGAAACTGTTTTCAGGTGGAACCACCGAGGAGAAAGGGAAGATTGTGCCGTTGTTACAGAAGATCGATCCGGGTCACGGTATACAATACCAGAAAATCAATCAGGCCCAATAAAACCTTCAAGGTTTTAAGTTGATCAAATGCAATCTCGTTAATTTTCGGGTATAGTCATGATTGTGATCAAACCTTAAAGGTTTAACCGGAGTCACGGTATCCAGTACCAGAAGATTAACCAGGCCCAGTAAACAGGTATGAGGAATGTGGGTCGAGGAATGAGGGATGAAGAGTTAGATTCTAGCAAACCATTTGTGAACTCATAGAATCCACTTATCTACTTTACCGTTTTTAAAATTCCGTTCCATTGGAAAACTACTTTCTATTGGTATTTCCGCATTCCACATACCCCATGCCCTGTCCCTCATCCCGCGTTCCGCATCCTTGATTTTCCTAACTTCGGCACAGTTTTGGATTCCAACCATCCATACCTACTGCTGATAACATGAAAACATCTACATTCCGTTCAAATGCGCTGAAATTCATAGCAGCGTCAATCATTCCGGTTCTTGCATTAATGCCTTCCTGCAAAATGGGACACGCTTCCATGCAGGTTCTCGAACCAGCCGACGTAACACTTCCGGCTCACATTCAGAAATTCGTTCTCGCAGACCGTACGCGTCCTGAAAAAGGAAACGGTCAGCAAGCGCTAAATATCCTTGAAGGAATTCTCACTGGCGAAGGAATTTTCCAGGACAAATGGGCTTCTGAAGATTGCCTTGAAGGCCTTCGTCAAAAACTGACAATGACTCCACGTTTTACGGTTACTGTTGCTGCACTTGATACTGCGCTAAAAGGAACAGGACGTCGTCAAACGAAACCACCACTTGATTGGGGAACGGTATCAAGACTTCTTGGTGGAGATACAACTTCTGCACTTGTTGTATTGGAAGCATTTGACTCGAACACAAACCTTACGAATGAAGTTGTGAATACAACGAAAACTGTAAATGGAGAAAACATTACAGTTCCGGAGTATCGCACACACAGCCGGGTTCAGGTGTGGACTGTTTGGAGAACTTACGATCTCAAAACAAAAACAATCGTTGATCAGTTTACACAAGAAAGTTGGAGACAGTTCGACGGCGCAGGAGCTACACAAGCAGAAGCTGAAAGTCGTCTTCCGAACCGTTCTGATATGTCGAGTCGTGCAGGTGTTCACGCGGGACAAGAGTACGGACACCGTATTTCTCCGCAGTACGTTTGGGTTTCACGCGAGTACTACCGAAAAGGAAATGCTGAGATGAAATCAGCAGGTAAAATGGCAAGGTACAATAACTGGAAGATGGCTGCAGAAGTATGGAACAAGCAAGCGACCAGCTCTGATCCGAAAATTGCTCGTCGTGCCAGCATGAATATGGCTCTTGCAGCAGAACAAACCGGAGATATCGATCTCGCAATTCAATGGTGCGAACGCGCTGTTCAGATGGGCGACAAAAAAGCAATGCGATACTTACAAACTCTGCAGTACAGAAAAGCTCAGAATGAGCGACTGAAGCAGCAGATGAATGGCAAGCAATAAAAAAAAGACCGCGAAAAGCGGTCTTTTTTTTGATGTGCCGATATGCCGATTTTCGATATGCCGATTGCGTAATGTGCTAATAACACGTTAGAATCTTGAGTTAGCACATTAGCAAATTACCCCATTAGCACATTAACTTTGCGGCGTGTATCGCTACCTCCTGCGGCCATTTCTTTTTTTAGTCGACCCCGAAAAAGTTCACTATTTCGTTTTCGATTGCCTGCGTTTCTTCATGCGTGTGCCGGGATTCAAATCCTTGTTTCGTGCGATGTATGCGGTGAATGACAAACGTCTTGAACGAACAGTTTTCGGTTTGACGTTTCCGAATCCTGTGGGCCTTGCGGCCGGACTTGACAAAGACGCAAAGGTGTCTGATGAGCTCGGCATTATCGGTTTCGGTTTTATTGAGATCGGAACGCTAACACCGAAAGGTCAGCCGGGAAATGACAAACCACGATTATTCCGCTTGCGTCCGGATTCCGGATTGATTAACCGCATGGGCTTTAACAACGAAGGCGTTGATGCTGCTGTTGCGCGTTTGAAGAAACGAAAAACGAAAGTCATCATCGGCGGAAACATCGGTAAGAACAAAGTCACTCCGAACGAAGAAGCAACTTCCGATTATGAGAAATGTTTCGAAGTGCTTTTCGATCACGTGGATTACTTTGTTGTGAACGTAAGCTCACCGAATACACCCAATCTTCGCGAGTTGCAGGACAAAGCACCACTCACTGCATTGTTGTCGCGACTGAAGGAATTGAATTCACTTAAGAAAAATCCAAAACCAATTCTGTTGAAGATTGCACCGGATCTCACGGATTCGCAACTTGACGACATTATTGACATTGTGAAGTCAACGAAGATCGATGGAGTTGTTGCGACAAATACAACAATTTCACGCGAAGGATTAAACACGCCGCCAGAACGATTGAAAGAAATCGGAATGGGTGGACTCAGCGGAAAACCATTGACCAAGCGCGCAACAGAAGTTATCCGATATTTGCATACGAAGTCGGGAGCAAGCTTTCCGATTATTGGAGTAGGAGGGATTCACTCTGCAGAAGATGCATTGGAGAAATTAGATGCGGGTGCAACGCTTGTGCAACTTTATACCGGCTTCATTTACGAAGGGCCAAAACTTATTACACGTATAAACAAGGCTTTGCTGTCTCGCACCAAATGATGTGCTGATTTGCAGATATGCCGATATGCTGATGAAAAGATGAGCAAAGAACTACAACTAATAGAATGTCCACGCGATGCGATGCAGGGCATTGAGGAATTTATTCCAACGGAAAAGAAAGCGGCATACATCAATCAGTTGCTGAAATGCGACTTCGACACGATGGATTTCGGAAGCTTCGTTTCTGAAAAGGCGATTCCGCAAATGCGTGATACAGCTGAAGTGCTTGAGTTGCTTGATCTGGGTATCTCGAACACGAAACTGCTCGCCATTGTTGCGAACAAACGTGGTGCGCAAGACGCTTTGGAGTTTGGTGAAATCGAATGTCTCGGTTTTCCGTTTTCAATTTCTGAAACTTTCCAGCAACGCAATACCAATTCGTCCATTGAAGAATCGATGAAGCGTGTTGATGAAATTCAGACGCTGTGCATCAAGAAGAAACGCAAGCTTATCGTTTACATTTCAATGGCATTCGGAAATCCGTATGGCGATGCGTGGAATACAGATGTTGTGATGCATTGGGCGAAAGAACTATCATGGCGCGGAATAGAAACACTTGCACTGGCAGATACAACTGGAGTTTCTACTCCGGAAAATATCACGCAACTTTTCTCGAATCTCATTCCGGAATTTCCGCGCGTGAACTTCGGAGCACATCTTCACACGACTCCAGAAACATGGAGAGAGAAAGTTGACGCAGCATGGAATGCCGGTTGTCGCCGTTTTGATTCTGCCGTGAAAGGTTATGGCGGATGTCCAATGGCCGAAGACAAACTCACAGGCAATATGCCAACGGAGAAGTTGTTGAGTTACTTCGCAGAAAAGAAAATCGCGACAGGAATTAAAGAAAGTGAGTTTGCGAAAGCGCTTGTTGCATCATCAGAAGTTTTTGGATAGCCTGCGGCGCTAACCACGGCGATCCGGAGTAACGGCTGACTAAATTTAGCACATTAACCCTCCGCCGCGGCGGAAGCAAATTAGCACATTAAAAAGCCCCGAATGCTTACGCTATCGGGGCTTTTCTATATTGAATTGTATTGCTAGTTCTTAGTGTGAACCGAGATCATCAAACGAAACATCCGTAGTAACGGGTTGTTCGTTGTTGTGTGACTCCGTATGCGAAGGTGCTTCGTTGTTAGCATGTCCATTTTCATGACCATTGCCATTGCCCAAACTGTTGTTGCGGTTCTTGATGAAGTCAATTACTTCATGTAATCCGTCAGCGAACTTGTCGAAGTCTTCTTTGTAAAGGAACAATTTGTGTTTCTCGTAATGGAAACGTCCGTCATCACCAAAGCGCTTTTTGCTTTCGGTAATTGTCAGGTAGTAGTCATTTCCTTTCGTGGCTTTCACGTCAAAGAAATACGTACGCTTACCCGCCTTCACAGGTCTCGAAAAAATTTCGCCAGCATCTCCAAAGCCCTGGCGCTCTTCGTTTGTCATCGGTTTTTGGTTGGTGTATTACAAAATTAACAAAATACATGACAGTGCCAAACGATAAGTAGCTTATTTACAGCGGTTTCGTCGAATTGGTGTAGATACTTAGTTTGGGGTTAATTAATTGAAAATCAACAAAAAGTGAAAGAATTTCAAGCCTCAAAGGGGATATCTGCGATATGACAACTTAACCCTGCAAGGGTTTAACCCTTGCAGGGTTGTTGTACTTTTGCCCCGGCAGCCTTATGAAACATTTCCTCTACCTCACCGCGGGTTTATTCCTGCACTTGTCTGTTTTTGCACAGACTACTTTCCAAAAAACTTTTGACCTCTCACAGGACGATGAATTTCTTTCGTGCATTCAAGTGAGTGATGGCGGATATCTCATGGGAGGATATTCACTTGGTGTTCCATTCGGTGGAATAGTTGTCAAGACGTGGAACGACGGAACTGTTCAGTGGTCAAAGTCTGTTGGTGGAACTCAAATCACCGACGTTGTTGAAACACCTGCAGGAATGTTTTATGTAGCTGGTGTAAACAACGTAAGCTCGAATACAAATTTCTTCCTGGTGAAATTGAACAGCGCAGGAACAGTTGTGTGGTCGCGCACTTATGGAAAAACTTCTGAACCCGATGCGTTGTATTCAATGGCTTTGTGTCCCGACGGCGGAGTAATTCTCTCAGGCAGTGCGGACTCAACAGCAGGATCCGGATTTCTTCCAATGGGTTACATCGTGAAAGTAGATTCGTCAGGCAATCACGAATGGTCGCGTTACATGAGTGGTGGTAACGGAGAAATATTTTACGTTACCAAACCTGTGAGTAGCGGAGGATATCTTTCCTGCGGATACACCGGCAGCTTTGGTTCGCAGGTGGGAACAGAAGCGTATGCGGTTCGTTGGGATGCAAATGGAAATGTGTTGTGGACAACAGTATTTGGTCACAACAATCGCTTTGATCGCATTTACGATTTCGTTGAGAAACCAACCGGTGGATTTTATGTTACCGGAAAAGGATTGTACACTTCTACGAACGATAATCTTTTTCTCGCAAGTCTCGATAACGCAGGACAGGTGGTTTGGCATCACAACTACAATATGTATGATGATGTGCAACGATTGCTTTTGTTGCAGGATGGAAATCTCGCGATGTGCGGATACAACATTGATCTGAATCTTTCCGTGTACAACCAGAGTTACCTCATCAAAACTGATACAACGGGAACTGTAATGTGGGCGAAGCAATACGGCGCTTCCGGTCTGATTGACGATAAATTGTGGTGTGCATATCAAACAACGGATGGTGGTTTTCTGCTTGCAGGAAGTACTTACGGAACAGGTGTAATGCGCACTTCCTGGATGGTTCGAACAGATAGCGTAGGAGGAAGTACTTGTCGCGATTCTGTTCTCAATGTTGTGCAGACGAGTCTCACGATTGCGCAAACTAGTGGGGGCACAATGTCTACTGCTTCTTTCAATTCAAATCAGGCGGTAGGACAAATGAATGCGAACATGACGCAACAATATTTTTGCGGAGGACCAACATCAGTCGTTCAGTGGACGGTTGGGGAGTCGGTTGTGAATGCGTATCCGATTCCTTCGCGTGATGTCTTGAATATTGAAGCAGATCCGGAGAATTTTGCAGTGGCACGAATATATTCACTGGACGGAAGACTGGTGTTGCAGCATATCATCACTGATCGCAGAACAACAATTGATATTTCGGTGCTCCCATCGGGTGTTTATACGCTCGAGTTGAAAGGTGCATCTCACAGCACTACAAAGATTGTGGTGGAGTAGACAGTTCTAATTTCAACCGCCAAGACGCCAAAACGCCAAGGTTGGTGTACAAGTGATTGGGAAAAACCCTGACTGAGCCTTCTTGTGATTGGAATCAATCCTTAAGAGAAAAATTTCTTGGCGTTTTGGCGCCTTAGCGGTCAAAATAGCAAACAACTGGTTGCATTACTTCCGCAAATCATCAACCTGCTTCTTGTACAGCTCTGCATACAACCCATTCTTCTGAATAAGTTGCTCATGCGTTCCTTCTTCAGCAACGCCTCCGTTTGCCATCACAATGATATGATCTGCATTGCGCACAGATGAAACACGATGACTGATGATAATCGTCGTTTTTCCATTCATGATGCGTTCCAGATTGCCGAGAATTTCTTCTTCCGTTTCTGTATCAACTGCAGAAAGACAATCGTCGAATACTAAAACTTTTGGGTGAGTTACAATGGCACGCGCAATCGAAATACGTTGCTTCTGTCCGCCAGAAAGTGTTACGCCTCGTTCACCAACCATCGTCTGGAAGTTCTCCGGGAACTCCATGATGTTCGCATAAATCGCAGCATCTTTCGCCGCCTGCTTCACAGCATTATCGTCGTTGCCTGTTGTTTGTGAGTTGAACCGGATGTTTTCTGCAATTGTATCGGAGAACAAGAAAACTTCCTGTGGAACATATCCGGTGTTCGCACGGAACTCATCGAGATTGATCTTGCGAATGTCTTTATCGTCAATGAGCACCTGACCTTCACTCACATCATACAATCGAAGCAACACCTGTGCAACTGTTGATTTCCCCGAACCGGTGTGACCAAGAATTGCTACTGATTCACCTGGCTTAGCAGTGAAAGAAAAATTATTCAACGCTTTGATTCCGGAATCAGGATAGACGAAACTTACGTTCTTGAATTCAATTTTTCCCTGAAGATTCAATGCGTCTGTAGTTGCGCTTTTGATCGCCGGTTCAGTATCCAGAAACTCATTGATGCGAATCTGCGATGCTGCTGCACGCTGAACAAGGGAAGTCACCCAACCCAGTGCTGCAATCGGCCATGTTAGACGAATGACAAACAACACGAACGCGGTAATCATTCCGACACTTATTTTTCCGGCAATGGCATCCATTCCACCAACATAAACGGTGAGAAGGATACTCAATCCGATCAGCAACATCATGAATGGCTGAAACAATGCTTCGGTTTTCGCGAGACCGAGACTTCGTTTGCGATATTCTTCCGCCTCATTTGCAAAACGTTCCTGCGTGTGATCTTCGTGTGCGAACGCTTTCACCACGCGAATACCGGAAAATGCTTCCTGCGCACGACTCGATAGCAGTGAAAGTTGTCCCTGAACTTTGAGACTTTTCTTGTTGATGATATTACTTACGAGGTAGATTGTGATTGTAAGAACAGGAAGCGGAGCGAGTACGAACAACGTAAGTTTCACATCCTGCTCGAGCATGAATAAGATTGTCATCACTAAAGTCACCACCGTTGTAATCGTGTACATCACAGCCGGACCGGTATACATACGTACACGACCAACATCTTCACTGATACGATTCATCAGATCGCCGGTGTTGTTGCGTTTGTAGAACGACTGATCGAGTTTCTGGTAGTGCTCAAAGATTTCATTCTTCATATCGTACTCAATGAGTCGCGACATGACGATAATTGTTTGTCGGTTCAGGAAGAGGAAGAATCCGAAGATTAATGTGTGCAGAATGATCTCAAGTCCGAACATTAAGAGAATGTGATTGACCTGATCTGCGGGTAAATTATGCTCTGCAGCGAATCCTGCGAAGTCAAGTCCTTCACCCAATAAATTGACCGGACTTAAGCTGAAGTACGTGGAAACCAGAATGAAAACGATGCCCGAGAAAAATCGAACCTTGTACTTCCAGAAATATTTGTTCAGATGACCTAGCGCTTTCAACTTCCTATCAGATTCAGCCGGATTTTCGTGAGAAAAAACAGCTACTTTTGTGCCCTCTCAGCGAAGGAGTCCCTTCGCGAGAATAACAAGAGCAAAATTAAGGAAATTAATCCCCTTAAAAACGAGCTGATATGGTATCCGTAAACGAGCAGCAGGTTCAATCGGGCCCTATGACACAAATGGGCGTCTTCGATCATGAACAAGTCGTATTCTGTAATGACAATACAACTGGTCTCAAAGCAATTATCGCTATTCATAATACGACACTCGGACCCGCTCTTGGTGGAACACGTATGTGGCCTTATGCGGCTGAGGCTGAAGCGTTGACAGACGTCCTGCGTCTTTCCCGTGGCATGACTTACAAGGCAGCCGTTGCCGGATTGAATCTTGGCGGAGGTAAAGCTGTGATTATTGGCGACTCCCGAAAAGACAAAGGCGAAGCAATGATGCGTCGTTTCGGAAAGTTCGTGAACAGTCTTGGCGGAAAGTATATTACTGCAGAAGATGTTGGAATCGGCACCCGTGATATGGAATACGTACACATGGAAACAAAACATGTGACCGGAATTCCACCGGCATTGGGTGGAAGCGGAGATCCTTCTCCGGTAACTGCATTCGGTGTTTATATGGGAATGAAAGCTGCAGCACAAGAACGTTGGGGCAGCGACAGTCTTGCAGGAAAGAAAGTAGTTGTGCAGGGCGTTGGCAACGTTGGTTCACACCTCGTTGATCATCTCATGAAAGAAGGTGCGAAAGTTACGATCTGCGACATCTATGATGACCGTATTTCCATGGTGACGCAGAAACATTCGGGAGTAGCTGTTGTTGATGGAAATGCACTTTTCACATTGGACATGGATATTTACGCGCCATGTGCTTTGGGTGCTACCGTGAATGATGAAACGCTCGCTCAACTGAAGTGTTCAATCATCTGCGGAGCTGCAAACAATCAACTTGCAGACGAAACGAAGCACGGAAAAATTGTGATGGAGAAAGGAATTCTCTACGCACCGGATTACGTGGTAAACGCTGGCGGACTGATCAACGTTTATTCGGAAGTTGCAGGCTTCGGAACAGATTACGCAATGAAACAGGCGGAGAATATTTTTGCAACAACTGCAAGTATTTTTGCGCTTTCAAAAAAAGAAAATATCCCGACATATCTCGCCGCAAATAAAACAGCGGAGAAGCGATTGTCTGGTATTGCACATATTCGCACTCGTCGTTAATGCCAAATGCCCAATACTCAATGTTCAATTTTCAACTGAAAGTAGGGCTGTTGAATTGAATAACACTACTAGAATTTAAGTTCTTTATATGCTCAACAGGAGATACCTACGCATCAAAGCCATGCAAACTGTTTACAGCTTTTTCCAATCGGATGATGCTGATCTCGCTGCAGGCGAAAAAGACTTATTACGCAGCATAGACAGAACTTACGACCTGTATCTCACTGCACTTATTTTTCCGTGTGAGTTGGCTGATTTTGCGGCTAACAAGCAGGAGATTGCACGTGGTAAGCACTTGCCAACTGCGGAAGATCTTAATCCGAACACCAAGTTTCTTGAGAACAAGCTGATCAAAAAAATCCGTGAGTCGGGGAGTGTTCAACGCGAAGTAAACGCCCACCGAATTGGCTGGCAAAGTGACCAGTCGCTGGATCTTATCCGTAAAACCTGGGAACAAATCAGGAATTGGGACGCGTACAAAGTGTACATGTCAACACCGGAAAATACGTGGATTGAAGACGTTGAATTCGTAAACGACATTTTCAGAAAGTTCGTTGGCGATTCAGATATTTTCGAGCAGTATATTGAAGAGATCAGCCTTCACTGGCCAGGTGATATGAATATGGCGGTTGCGCCTGCTTTGATCAAGACGTGCGAAGCCATTGTTGAAGAAGAAGACATCAAGCTTGCACCGCTTTACAAAGATCCGGAGGATGATAAGAAATTCGTGGTCGAACTTTTCCGCAAGACTGTCCTGGAGAACGAAGCATCTTCGGCCTTAATTGGTGAGAAGACGAAGAATTGGGAAGTTGATCGTATTGCCAAGATGGATGTAATTCTGATGCAAATGGCGATTACAGAGTTGAAGAGCTTTGCAAGTATTCCTGTAAAAGTGACTTTAAACGAATACATCGAGATTTCGAAAACATACAGCACACCGAAATCGCGTCAGTTTATCAATGGAATTCTGGATAAACTGGTTGCAGATTTCAGAGAGAAGGGCTTGATTCAGAAGACGGGTCGCGGTTTGATGGAGTAGCTCACCGTTAGGTCGTTAATTAGTTCACCGTTCTTTTTACCGCAAATAACTGTTAACGGTGAACCAATTAACCTTGAACGGTCGAACGAATTGAGTATTTTTGAGCAAAATTATAACATTATGAAAAACGTTTTTTCGCTGAAGAGCTACTTCGTTTTCATCCTCGCAATTGGTCTTGTTGCTTGTGCTCCGCGCAAAGAAAAAGACATTGACACCGACATGGTGAACATTGATGCTTCGGCTAGCGGGAATGCTCCAACGGGCAAAGCTCCTCAAATGAAGTTTGATCGAACCGAACACGATTTCGGAACTATCTCACAAGGTGAACGAGTAACGACTCAGTTCAAATTCAAGAACACGGGTGGATCAGATCTCGTTATTTCTGAAGCTCACGGTAGCTGCGGATGTACAGTTCCTGATTATCCACGCAAAGCAATTGCTCCTGGTGCCGAAGATGTAATCAAAGTTGAATTCAACAGCGAAGGCAAATCAGGTCAACAGGAAAAAACAGTTACACTTACAACAAACTGTGAGCCTCCAACACTTATTCTTACCGTTAAAGCAGACGTTGTAGTTCCTGCTGAGCGTGGTGGAACAGGCGAAGAAAGCCACGAAGGTCACAATCACTAATCAATCAACATAAAAACAAGTATGTCTTTAATTACAACTCTTCTTCAAGAAGCTCCTGCGGCTGTCGATTCAACTGGAAAAAGTAGCGGCGGTGGAATGTTCCAGATCCTTTTGCTCGTAGCAATGATCGGTGTATTCTATTTCTTCCTCATTGCACCACAACGTAAAAAAGCAAAAGAACAAGGCAAATTCACGGAAGACGTGAAAAAAGGCGACAAGGTTGCAACTATCGGTGGCATCGTTGGAAAAGTTCTTGAATTGCGCACGAAGACTTTCATTATCGAAACTGAAGGTGGCGGACGTTTGCAATTGCTTCGTTCTGCTATTTCTTTCGAGAACACACGTGCATTGAATGCTGAAGAGGAGAAGAAAGATTCGAAAGACGATAAGAAAGCTTAACCTTCTAATTCAACCGCGGTGAGTTCGCAAAACACAAAACGCGGGGAATCCCGGACACGACAAGTGCCGTGGAGTCCCCGCGTTTCTGCATTCTTAGTGTGTGTGCTGCTCGCAGGCGGATTCTGGTTCCTTCATGCGTTGTCCAAAACGTACGATGAACTCGTGAAGGTAAAAGTGGAATACATCAATCTTCCTGCAGCGCGAATGATGCCGAAAGACCTTCCGGATTCACTCAACGCAAAAATTCAGGCCAGCGGATTTTCATTACTCACTTTCCTGTGGTCATCCGACTACGATCCGATTCAGCTTGACTTGAGTCGTGCACGTTCCATAGGTGGTGGCGAATACGCTCTCGTAACGAATTGGAAAACGTATTCCGTTCAGTCGAGTGTGGGAAAAGAAATTAAAATCATTCGCCTTTATCCCGACACAGTTGTCATCAGCTTCGAAGGGAAAATGGAGAAACAGGTTCCTGTGCGGGCGAAAGCCGAAATCAACTGCGCGCCGATGTACCGAATTGGCGACAGCATTACCGTTTCTCCGCAGTATGTAACCATCAGTGGTCCGGAAGCTTTGCTCGAGCGAATTTCCTACGTGGAAACCGAACGACGCACATACGATGACGTTACATCGAACATTGATGAAGACGTAAAACTTGTTCTTCCGGAAGGCGTGACACAAGTGAGTGTACAGCCTTCTGTTGTAAAACTTCACGCGACGATCGGAAAGTACACCGAAGGACGCTTTACCATTCCGTTGAACACGATCAACGTTCCACCGAATGTCGATCTGAAAACATTCCCCGATAAAGTGGATGTAATTTTTCAGGTACCGGTTGAAGATTTCGCTGCCATCAAACCTGAGATGTTCCGTGCTGTTGCAGACTATCGTAAAGTGCAAAGCGGATCACAAAGTCTTGTAGTAGAAGTTGTGCGTGCGCCAATGGTTATTCGTCAGTTGAAAACGGAACCGGCTCGGGTCGATTTCATCATCCGGAAGTAGATGGTCATCACCGAGCGCTTTACGGATATTCTTGTTGACTTTCCGAAGAAGATCATTCTCTCGGACAAGAACGGAGAATACAGCACGCAACAGATATACAATGCAACGCAGTATTTGCTCAGCGAAGAAATGCGTGCTGTGTCGGGTATGGGAACCCGACAACACCCACGCATTTGTATTCTCTGCAATCCCGGCTTGAGTTACGTGAGTTCCATGCTCGCAGGTTGGATGAGCGGAGCAATGGTAGTTCCGATGTGCATCACACATCCTCCAGCAGAGATTCAGCACGTTCTCGACGACGCACAGCCTTCTTTGATTATTGTGGATGCAGATTTGAAATCACTTCTTCCTGCAACGAGAATCAAAACCATCACACCCGATTTTAAGAAAGCGATTAAAGAATACATCCCGGCGAATTACACCACTCCGTTGGCATCTCATCCGGCAATGATGTTGTATACAAGCGGCACGACCGGAAAACCAAAAGGTGTTGTGCATACACACGGGTCACTTTCTGCGCAAATTGAATGTCTGGTCGGCGCATGGAAGTGGACAGAAGACGATCGCATATTGCATTTTCTGCCTTTGCATCATACACATGGAATCGTGAATAAATGGTTGTGTGCGTTGTGGACCGGCGCTCGCTGTGATATGATGCAGAAGTTTGACGCGAAGGAAGTTCTGGAGCGGATTTCGAAAGAGAACTACACGCTTTTTATGGCGGTGCCGACGGTGTATGTGAAGATGATTGACGAATTATCATCCCTCGGTACGACGGGTGCAAATTTGCAAGCGGCTCCGCCGATTTCCGAGTCTACTCCTTTAGACTTGTGGTTAATTCAGAACTTGCCAACAAAAAGCTAAACAGGTAAAGCTACCTAACAGTTTACTCTAGGATTCGAGCCTAGAGACCGATTCAGTGCTTTACCTGTTTTCTTCAAGTGATGCTCAAATA
>JBEIPA010000054.1:0-12251 GCA_040377305.1 Flavobacteriales bacterium
ATAATTGTATCCTCATTATATCGGGTAATATAGTTCTCCATTGTAACAGTAATCAGAAATGTTCCTTCGGGCAGTTTCCCGTCTGCAAGTTGGCTTGGAGCATCAACTATAACCGGCTCAGGTGGACGCATTCCTGCATCTTTCCAAATATTCCGATCGCCTTTAGAAATAGGATTTCCTTCCGTTTGTTCACCGCACGACGTAAGTACAATTACAATCGCAAACAAACAACCCCTCACAATGTGAAGGGCTGTCTGTTGAATTCTATTTTTTCTCTTATTCAACAATGAGTCGCTGAACCTGATTGTTTCCGTTCACTACAAGATTTACAAAGTAAACTCCAGCAGCTAAACCTTCTGTGTTCAGAGCCGTGTTACAAACACCCGCGTTGAGCGAAGTTGTTTGTTTCACGTTTTGTACCACGCGACCTTGTGCATCGGTAACGAAAATGCTCACGTCTGCTTGTTCAGCAAGTGTGTACTGTAAGGTTACGTTTCCGTTGGTTGGATTCGGATACAGGTTGAACACTGTTGCGTTCTGCTGATCGTCAATTCCGTTTCCTGTTGTGAATGCAGGGAATGTTACGTTGTCAATCCACGCGCAATCCAGGTTGTCGTCGTATACAGGATCTTTCGCGTAGGTCCAACGGAAAGTGTGGTTACCTGCCGTTACAAAATAGGCTTCACGTGTCCAGCCGTCAACACCTGACCACTGATCGCGGAGAATATTGTCAATGTAGAAGTTCAGGTAATCATAACCCTGCTCAGAAGAAACCGCTTTCATGAACACGATACTGTCGTTCTGAAGAACGTTCAGTGAAATACTCATGTTCGACGATTGATTTCCGTTGATAGCGCCCGACTTCGAGCAATACACATCATCGTATGCATTGTCGGTTGTCGTAAACCAAGGCTGACCACCACTCACTACCCAAGGATACTGCGTGAAGTCGTTGGTTTCGTAATCTTCCATTGCAATGCTCACGCGCTCGAAGTAAGTTGTGGTTACTGAATACGCACCTGCTGTTGCCGTGTAGCTGAAGTCAAGTGTTGTTCCGATTGCAGCCGAACCTGAACATGTAACGCTGAAAATTGCGTTCACTTGTCCGCTCACAACGATTGTTCCGAGTGGAAGGTTGTTGTTGTTGATCGTTACAAACGGACTTACAGAGCTCAACGTTCCGATACACGCAGAAGAAGTTGAGTGACCTGCATTGCCCGTTGGGATTACAATGTTGAACGTCTCTGTAGGATCAATAATACCGTTGTTGTTCGCTGATGCATCATCAACCGAAGCATTTCCTGCTGTAAGAACCGGTGCGTGGAATGTCTCCGTGAAAGTGGAAGACCATGCGCCTGACGCGTTATCCGTTATGTTCAGCGTGAATGTTGCTGTGTGCATATCCGGAACGTTATTCGCAATAGTTGCCGCGTATGCGTTTGCTTGTGCTTGTGTCGCGGTCGCAGCAATGTTTCCGAAGCTTTCGTTTGCATCTGTAATGGTAACGTAAGGATCAACTGTAGAAAGTACAGCCGATACTCCGTTTGCAATTGCCTGTCCGGAATTATTCAGTGACACATCGAATCCTACGTTCTCCGAGAAATCGCCGATGTTATCGTTGTTTCCTGTTGGATCTGTGAGCAAGTGTGCAGAATTGATTACATAAGGGCCAGAAGCAGGAACAACCAGCACGTTTCCGAGGTAAGGAACGAAATTGTACTTCGTTGCTGTAACGAACATCGTATCGAGTGTAGTCAATGCCGCGAAGTTGATCGTCACCGAATTACCTGCAACAATTCCCGAACCGAGAATAGTTCCGTTCTGATAAAGCGTGATCATCGCGTCGTTCTCCGTGCAGTTCACGGTGAACTGAGTTGCACCGAGTGTAACTGTTGATGCATGAGTTACTGTCATAGCTTGCGGAACAGAAGTGCGGTACATCACAGAAGGATCACCAAAAAGAGTCCATGTGTCTGTCATATCATCACCACCGGAACCGTATGCGTCGTTCATAGACATACAACCGTTTGCACAAACACCACCGAAGGTGCGTTTGATATTTCCTGCATACGACTCAGCAATGATTGCGTTCATTTCGTCCTGACCTTCCATTGGAGGATCCCAACTCTGGTTGATCGTAGACATGAAGTTCACAACGGCTCCGGTTGGCTCACCGGATGTAGGATGTTTTGCACGAAGGAATTTCTCAGCGAAACAGGTTGTCCCGGTGAAATCTCCCGTTACACAACCTACGATAATAACCATCGGCCACTTGTGTGTGTTTGTAAGTGCATCCACGTCATTGTTATCGAAACCAGTTGTGACAATTGAAGTTGAAGAGCCGTGACCGGTGTAGTTCAGAATTCCCAAACCATCGTTAATTCCAGTTGCACACATGTTCGATGTAGGATCTCCGGGTGCGTCATTACCGCCTTGCGAACCATCATACAATTCAATTGTCGTGTTGTAGTTGTAAGCCAAAAGCAACGTTTGCAATCCTTGTTCGTGCTCGTAATCCATTTCGTTGTCGTCTCCGGGCCCCTGGTTCGACGCGATTCCCATACAGGTCTCGTAATATGTGCTGATCAACGGATTCATTTCGTATTCCATTGTACGTGTGATCACGGTGTTCAGATCGGTAGTATTCGAAACTGAAAAACGCCCGATGAGCAAATCAGAATAGTGGTCGCTACCAACCAGGAATGAATAGTTCTGATCGGATGGTCCTGCGGATGTAGTACTTGATGTTACTTCCGCATCATCACCAACGAGAAGAACAAATGCAAGGTTGTTTGCGTTATAGAAGTTGTTGATGTACGCTTTGATCGCGTTGTCGTTGTTACCGATTGTTGCGATATCAACCATCGTGCAATTGATTCCGCTTTTCTCTTTCCAGAGAATAAACGGAGCCATGCCTGCCATGAAATTTGCGTGAGAAATGATCAGCATGTCGCCCTGTTCTCCAAGCGGAGTGTAACGCTGTTGCTCTTCTACGTCGTAGTTGATGAACTGCTCGCGATAAATTGCATCAAACTCTGAAGTCATTGGTTTCGGAGCGCGATTCAGTTCGTTGATTCCAACACCTGAAACCGATTCGATGCGCACAACAATTTCTTCGTACACGCGAAGTATTTTCGTAACTGCATTGTAGCGATAAGGATATACGACAACGGTTTGTCCACGGTAATCGCGAACACAATACGGTGAACGTAACTCCGCTTCCATTGCCGGGAAGAATGCATTTTCGGAATATTCTTCGCCGTAAACGAAGGGAACATTCGCCGGATCAATGTCGCGTGTGAAATTTCCTTTCGAAGGAGCGATGTGAACATTCGGAACATCGTGGTAACGTGCAGAAACAACGACCATGTTTGTATTTCCTGCGTCAGGAATAATTACTGACTCTGTAAGCTTCTGAAGATCGGGCGCACCTGCACGAAGAATAGGAGTTCCCTGATCAACTTGCGTAATGTGTTCAACACCATGTGGAGTTGTTACCGGAAACATCAGTGTTGTACCCGGGGTAAACTTGAGGGTAGTCTGGCGGTTATCTGCGGAAACAACTTCAACGCTGGTAGAACCCTGCTTGAATTGTTGTGCATTTACCATTTGCGCTCCTGTAGCAAGAAGTGCGAAGAGGAAAAGTTTTTTCATTTGTGGTCGAAATTGATTGATGTGCGAATTCTAAAATTGGGCATTATTTAGCTGAAAAACAAGGAATTCTGAGAATGTAACGCTGGTTTTACACAGGACTTACAAATTGCCCAAATTATAGGTAGTGTGACGGTGCTTTTTCCATAAATCATTCTATCAACACGGTGGAAAACGAGTAAATTACGTCTGATAAATGTCAATAAGTGATCTATAGATTCTCATTTATCCTATTCCAGTTTCGAAAACTGTCTCGATCAAATCAGGTGTTTGTCCCGAAGCAATTGAAATATTTGACGTAAATGGAAGAGTAGTTTACACCAGCAGTAAATGTTCAGCACTAACTGAAGACCCATCCATACTCGCACGTAAATAACATTTGGAATGAAAAGACTCATACAATTCATTATCCTGACTGCCGGATGTTTTTTTCTCACTGCTGAAGTAAGTGCACAAGCAGGGATATTCAAACATGAGTATGATTTTCCTAATCAGGTCACTGGTGATCAGCAACACATTGGAACATTCGATGGCGGTACAGTTTCTATTGTCCTGCTCTATGATACGGTGTCGACCTGGTACTATAACACCGTAGTTAAGACTGACGCTAACGGAAATGTTCAATGGACCAAACCACTCGCTACTGTTAGTACTTATGCAGGAAATATCGCCCAGTGTTACGACAGTGGGTACGTAATAACATATCCTGAGTTGAGAGCTACCTATGTCACGGTCATTGTGAAACTCGATCAAACCGGGAACATCATTTACTCAAAACATTTTTACACGCCTCCGTCCTTAACGGTGATTACCAAAACGTTTCTGATTCCACGTCCGAATGGAAATCTATTCGTTGCAGGAAGTGTTTTTAATAATGTGTTGAGCGAGTACGCCTGGCATATTTACGAGCTTGATAATACCGGAAACATTTTGTGGTCGCATGGTTACAATCGAAATTCATCGAAGAACTACTTACGCGATGTTGACACAATGTCCAACGGAGATATTGTAATGCTGGGCAATACATTTGATGCGATATCCTCTGAATTCAGAACATTGATCACACGGATTACTCCAGGTGGAATTGTCGTGTGGAGTAAGGAATACGCAACTGCAGGTTATCATCGCTTTTCTGTAGGTCTGGTATGTATGCCCGGTGATTATATTCAGGTCACAACTGCGATGTATAACACAATGAGTAGCGCCAGTGAAATGTGTCTCATGCGTGTTGATGGTGCAGGAAATGAATTGTGGACATTCAAATATCATCTCGCCAATGGCAATATCGAACCATACGCTATTACAATGGGAGGCAACCAGTCGACAGTTACGTTAGGCATGTACATGAATGGAGGTTTCCTTCTGAAAAATGACTCTTCCGGATTGATGATGGCAACCCGTGCTTATCCCAATTCATTTCCGATGTCCATTGATGAGTTGAATAATTCTAATTACACAATAGCCGGAATCACATTGACGACGAATCGTCTGGAACTATTCACCACAAATCAACAAGGAGTTGGCTGTGATGATTCTGCATTCACACTCATTAAGACGCCAATGTCGACAACTACTGCTTCTCTGGTCGATGACACCGTGGTTCCCCTATTAGATTCTGCAACTACTGTTACCACAACAACTGTGGTTCCGGAAATTCTATCGATGTGTGTGACCAAAGGAATAGCAGAACACTCCCCGCTCATTACCACCATCTATCCTGTCCCGGCTACGCATACGATCACAATCGAAACTGAATCGGCGCCCGACGCAATTGAAATATTCGACGTCACCACCAAACAAGTTTACGCAAACTCGCAGTGTTCTCCGCGAACCATTGTAGACGTTACACACTGGTCATCCGGAATCTATTTCGTGCGCGTAATCGGGGAAACGTTCAGCACAACACGCAAAATTATCGTTGAGTGAAATGCAGAAACTTTACTCCTCATAAGCCTGCTTCTTTATTTTCGGGCCATCCTCTAATCGAAAGAAGTATTGCCGTAAATTTAGAATGGCAAACTTTTATTGACATTTTATATAAACTGACTCCATGTTGAGAACTCTACTCATTGCTACAGTTTTGTGTTGCACGTTCATTGTCGCGGTTAACGCACAATCGCCGTTCTACTCCATGCATTATGTTGAATCCGGTGAAATCTCTGATGAGGCAACACACATAACCACACAGGATGGCGGCAATCTGATTGCATCTGTTCAACATCCGGCAATGGCAAGTAGTTACTTCATTACGCTTGTGAAAACTGATGCAGGCGGAACAATTCAGTGGACAAAGAAATTTCCATGCGACCGACCTGGCTTCAGGAACGTTGTGCAATCAACAGATGGTACATACTTTCTGTGTTACTGTCAATTTCCTTTCGGAAACTATTATGAAGCAATCCGACTCGATCAGAATGGCAATGTCATTTTTGACAAGAAAATAAATCTTCCCTCACTTCATCGTGTTACATGGAAAGCGACGTCTGTGGCAAAAATAGATTCCGGCTATTATGTGGGATGTTCGATATACGATACAACTTCAGGTGTGTACCGATGGAATCTTATGGAAATATCTGCCAGTGGAAATGTGGTGTGGACACAGAACTTCAATTCGAACGGCTTTCTCGCAGGAATGTACGGAATGGAATTGTGTAACAACGGTGATATCCTCTTGCTCGGATCAGCTTACGATATTCCCACGCTGGCATACGTAGGACTGATTACACGTGTTGACGCGAGCGGGACTTTACTTTGGAACACCCGCTTTGCTTACGCAGGTCATGACTTGTATCCTGTCGATGCAGAGAAACAAGGCAACGACTTTATTGTCTCTGTTCAGGACATGCAACAAAGTGCCGGAATGGCTGCGGTTGACTTTATAAAGGTTGATGCAAATGGTTCTTTGGTTTGGCAGGTGCGCTACACAAACACAGGTCCGAATTCATCTCTACTGCCACATGATATGATTGTATCCGGTGCAAATGAATTCGTCGTCGTTGCTCAACGATCAGGTCCTGATCTCGGATCGGTATTTCTCAAAGTAGATGCAACCGGGCAATATGTGAGCAGTCGTTTTTATCCCGATTACACCATTACTTCCATTGAAAATTATGGTCAATGGATGTATTCAGTGGTTGGCACCAAAGATTCACTGAACGAACACTACGTAGCACTAAAAACCGTTGATGGCGACGGTGTAGGCTGTAACGATACAACAGCTGCATTCGGATTCGGTCCGGTTATCTTCACTTTTGTTACAGGGGGTTCTTCTGCTAATTTTTCATTGAGCGCAGTCAACGGAAATCTTTCGGCGACCACTGCGAACCTTGTTCCGTATACTGTGTGTACACTTTCTGGTATTAACGATGAGTCGGGTTCAACGACGTCTATTTCGGTTTATCCGTCACCAGCCACGGATAAAATTCAGGTCGTTGCATCCGCACACATTACAAGTGTTCAGATTGTAGATGTAAATGGTAAAGTGGTGGTTGTGAAATCCGTTTCATCAAACACCTGCGACATAGACGTGCGCGGGTTACCGGCAGGATTGTATGTTATCCGTGTGGAATTCGAAAATCACGTCGAATCCAGACGACTTGTAATTGCCCATTAGAACATTACCATAAGATGTACCCGAAAACTCCGACTATTTCCGTCAAGTTACTGTCCTTAGATCGTGTACTGTTCTTCACGCTATTTCTACTTGTATGTGCGGTAAGGTTAAGTTCTCAGCAACAATCGCGCAACGAACTTACTTTTCCTGCAGGTGAATCATTATATGCTGATGTGTTACACCGTAATACTTCGGATAGCGGATCGATTACAATTTTTCAGACTTACACAACCAATAACATCTGGTACATAAATCTGGTCAAAACTTCTGCTAACGGAAATACACAGTGGGCAAAACGTTTGACATCCTCAGGTGCCTATGATGAAATCGTTCCGCTTGCTGATAGTGGATATCTGTTGTGCTATACATTCAACCAAAGTTATTATCTCCTGCGTCTCGATGCTGGCGGAAATACGATCTACTCGAAACAGATTAATGTTCCTGCGCCCTGCCTCGTACAAACACGCGCGCCACACGTCATACCAAAAGCGAATGGTGGCTGTTACATTGTCGGCGACGTGATCGACAATTCAAACGCCAATGGCATGTGGCATGTATTTGAACTCGACGCCAACGGAAATGCGATTTGGTCGCACGCTTATCATCAGGGATTCGCAAAAGCGTATCACACCGATGTTGACACCTGCTCCAATGGCGATCTGGTGATACTCGGTGTGCATTTTGATATTCCCAATTCGCATTTTTCTCCTCTGATCACCCGTATTGCTCCCGGTGGAAATGTCGTGTGGTCAAATTATTACACAGTTCCATTCATCGGACTGATTCCAAAATCGTTGGTAGTAATGTCAGGCGATGAAATCGTTGTTGCTGCTGTACCAAGTACGTTTGGTCCACTCACCCATCTCATGCGGTGTGATGGACAAGGGAACGTTTTATGGAACATGCAATTTCAACGACCTTCGAATATGGCAATGCCAACAGATCTGATGACCGCGGAAAATAATACAACAGTCGTGTGGGGGCTTTCAAATGGAGGCAGTATGATGATTAAAAACGATACTGCCGGAGCAGTGCTCTGCCTACACGATTATCCGGGCGTTAATGTTCACCGGGGCCATACCTTGAACGGACAGTGGTACTCAGCTACTGGTGAGACGATCGGTGGCTCATCGATAACTGCTTTCACAACAGATTTGTGCGGACACACTTGTCAGGATTCGACCTTTAAGATTATGGAGAACGTTTTGACAACAATTGTCACAGCGCGGATATCGGATACGTTGATGCCGGTTGTTGTCGTTGCATTTGTTCCAACTATGTCTCCGGTAAATCTCTCCTTTCAAACAATCTGTATAGGTACGGATATCGATCAACTCGCGAAACCTGAATTTCATATCTATCCGGTTCCAGCGACAGATCAAATTCGAGTGGAGTCTGAAAATCGCCTTGACAACGCCGAACTAATCGATGTTCAGGGCAAAGTTGTGCTGACAAAAAACCTGCAAGGAGCACGCACGGCAACCATCCAGCTTCCTCGCCTCGCAAACGGTATCTACCTGTTGCGGATATCCGACTCTGTAGGTGTAGTTATGCAGCGAAAAATTCTCATTCAGCAGGATCAGTCACGTTAAGAGACAGCGTTTGTTTCTTTTATGCACGCTCCGGTCGGAAATACTCGATAATTACCCTCAAAATAATCGTCGAATGGCGTGTACCAGAACCGAATCGCGGCAGGGGAAAGTTGTAACTTTGAGTCTGATATCAGCCACATTTTATGTCCCTTAAATCAGCATACCTCGTAGGTGGTGTTCGCACTGCAATCGGAAATTTCGGAGGCACATTAGCAGCAGTTCGCACCGACGATCTGGCGGCACATGTACTCGCTCAGCTTGTTGCAAAATATTCATCGCTTGATCCGAAAGCAATCGGAGATATTATTCTCGGTTGCGCAAATCAGGCGGGAGAAGATAATCGCAACGTTGCACGTATGGCAGGACTTCTTGCCGGCCTTCCGATTTCTGTTCCGGGTGAAACTGTGAATCGATTGTGTGCATCAGGACTTTCTGCGTCAATGGCAGCAGCTCGTACAATCATGTGTGATGAAGCCGATATCATGATTTCCGGTGGAGTAGAAAATATGACACGCGGACCTTGGGTGATTTCGAAAACATCAACACCTTACGGTCGCGATGCGCAGATGTTCGATTCTTCTTTCGGATGGAGATTCATCAATCCGAAAATGAAAGAGATGTTCGGAACAGATGCGATGGGGGAAACGGCGGAGAACGTTTCTGAACGTGATTCCGTAAATCGCGAAGACCAGGATAAATTTTCAGTGTGGTCGCAACAGAAAGCAGCAGCTGCACAAGCAAAGGGGCGTTTCGCAAAAGAGATTGTTCCCATTTCAATTCCACAGCGGAAAAGTGATGCAATCGTGTTTCAGAATGACGAATTCATGAAGCCGAAAACAACTTTGGAAGGACTAGCCGGACTGAAACCATCGTTCAAAAAGAACGGAACAGTAACCGCAGGAAATGCATCCGGATTAAATGACGGTGCAGCTGCCCTCCTACTCGCATCTGAAAACGGATTGAAGCAACACAACCTGAAACCACTGGCAAGAATAGTTTCTTCCGGCTTCACAGGTGTTGAACCGCGCGTGATGGGAATTGGTCCGGTGACTGCTGGCAACATGGCCTTGAAGAAAGCAGGATTGACGATTGATCAGATTGATATCATAGAATTGAATGAAGCATTCGCTGCACAATCACTTGCGGTAACACGCGCATGGGGATTGGCGGATACAGATTCACGCATCAACCCGAATGGTGGTGCAATTGCATTGGGTCATCCTTTGGGTATGAGTGGTGCGCGCATTCTCAATTCGGCTGCAATAGAATTGCACGAGCAAAATAAAAAATACGCCTTGGTAACGATGTGTATTGGAGTCGGACAAGGGTACGCGGTAGTCATTGAGAAAGCATAACATGAAATCTTCACGTTTGTGAACAGGATTCACGAATACAAGCCCATAAATAATATCAAATGAGTAAACAAATAGCCGGCATACTGATTTTACTGTTCGCGTTCACCGCCGGAATTCACGCGCAGATCTTTCAGACCGATCTCGACCGTGGCTTTAAAGCACTCGACAAAAACGAGTACGACAAAGCCATTGGCTACTTCAGCAGTGAGATTTCTGACGACAGCGCGAATGCCGGGGCGAACTATGGAATGGCACAGGTGTACTTCTCAAAAGGCTACACCGGATTCAATACAGAAAAAGCGTACGGTTATATTGTGCAGGCCAACAGCGATTTCCGGTCAGCCACCAAAAAGCAAGTCAGCAGTTTTGCCAAGGTGAATGTAACTCAGGCAACGATTGACGAACTAAGAGGGAAAATCGACGATGAATTGTTCAGCGCTGCTGCGGCGACTTATTCGGTTCCGGTTCTTCAGGAATTTGTTTCAAAATATCCGAATAATAAAAACGCTGCCGATGCAAAAACTCTGATTGCACAACTGGAATCACTCGATGTTGCTTCCGGAAGTTCAGAAGAAGCGCTGGATGCTTACATCAAGAAAAATCCGACCGGCAAAGGTGCAGAGAAGGCAATTACTCTTCGTAATATGCTGGCGTTTGAGAAAGCAAAACAAGCCAATACGATTGAGGCACTACGTGAATTCATTTCAACTTATCCCGATGCCGTAGAAGTCGAAGAGGCAAACATTGCGCTGGCAAGTCTGGAATATGTGAAAGCGAAACAGCTCAATACAATTGCAGCCTACGATACGTTCATGGTTCAGTATCCTGAAGCGCTGGAATATCGTGATGCAGAAATTCAGCGAAACCAGCTGGCGTACATTGAACTCCTCGAAAAACAATCGAACCTGCAGAATGCTCAGCTTGCTGAGGCAGATCAAACCATTCAGACAACAGGCAATTGGCTCAACCTCATGATTGCCGGATTAGCAGTTGTTCTTGTATTCGCGTTCATTGTGTATCGCGGTTACATGGAGAAGAAAAAATCGAACCGCGAGATCACGGAGCAGAAAGAAATCATCGAACAGAAGAATACAGAGATTGTTGACAGTATCAACTATGCAAAACGCATTCAGGATTCAATGCTGCCTTCGCTGGACGAAATCAAAAAGCATCTGCCAGAAACATTTGTATTCTTTCGTCCGCGTAATATAGTTAGTGGTGATTTCTACTGGTTCGCACAAACGGGTGATCGTGTTTACATTGCCGCTGCAGATTGTACAGGACATGGAGTACCAGGCTCGTTAGTATCCATGATCGGCTTCAATTTCCTAAATCAGGTTGTGAATGAAATGGGAATTAAAGAACCCGGAGAAATTCTTGACGAATTGCATACGCGCGTTTCCGTTACGCTGAATAAAGATTCAGGTCCGGAATCCAGTGTTATGCGCGATGGAATGGATATTGCGTTACTGTCGATCAATCGTGCTACCAAACAGGTTACGTTTTCAGGTGCTGTTCGTCCATTGGTTTACATCGACGACGAAGGCATCAAGTCTATTCGCAGCGGGATGTATTCCATTGGCGGAATCAAAGATCTGAAGAGCGATCCGTATCCTACACATACGATTCAGCCGAAGGGAAAAACAACTTTCTATCTTTTCTCCGATGGATATGCCGATCAGTTCGGTGGTCCGCAGGGGAAAAAATACAAGATGAAAAAACTCCAGGATCTTCTGCATTCCCTGAAAGATCATCCGGTTCACACGCAACAGGAAATTGTTGAAACTGAATTCAACAAATGGATGGGGAATAATGAACAGGTTGATGACGTTTGCGTGATTGGCATCAGGTTTTGATTACGCACGCGACTCTGTGGAGTCGCATATTCCTAACACCGGTCCTAACTAAGCACTTACCTCCCTTTTTTGCGTGACGCCTGTGGCGTCACGCCAAAAAGGGAGGTAAAGGGAACGTGCACCGTCGGTGTTAGGAAGATGCGACGCCACAGCGTCGTTTGTAGAATAGTTCGAATGAACGTGC
>JBEIPA010000018.1:0-106617 GCA_040377305.1 Flavobacteriales bacterium
GGGAATTAGGAACTCCTGCGGATGGACCAACAACTGGTAAAGTCCAGGTACCTAACATGACTATGTTCAGGTCGCCTAAAGTGGCAGATCCGTTTCGGGTTACAACGAACACATTACTGAAATTTGGGTCGTCAACTTGTCCTCTTGCAACTAGTGATAACACAGGGTGAGAATTGATGGCAGCTACTAACGAGCGTGCGACATCATCCCCAGAACCTGTACCATCAAAGTCTACACCGGAGATAAGTGTTGTAGTTGACCCAAGTGCCGTGATCGTAACACCTTCAATGTTCGGATTCGGGTTTCCGTTCACATCGAATGAACTAAACACACCTTTACCTTGTAGTATAGTTGCGAGGCGATCGTTTGGTTGGGTAGTATAAACTGGAGTACCACGGCTATCGATAATTACTACATCACCATCCGAATACCTGTGCTCAAGTACAGTATTGAGATAAGGATAGTATGATGCACCGTAGTTGAGGAAATTTGCCCCAACGTTATCATTTCTAAACTTCGTGGCGTCATCGTTAACAGACGTTCCACGCTCGATAACATCCATGAGCGAAAAGCGATCCTTGAGTTTGTTGCACTGGATCAGCATTGCATCATAGACCTTTCTAATATCCGGATCTCCTGTAGTGATGTTTACCGCTTCTGGTGCGAGCAACAAGGTTACTTCGTCTGTCTCTTCAACATTAACAATCCCGTCAACCAATTTCTGTTCGTCAATTGAAAGAACATTGGTCGTCGTGTTGTAATGATCTGCAGCAACGATATAGCACGTACCACCACCATTCGCATAAAACATCTGTAGATGGTAATACATATTGTAAGGAGACAGTGTGCTTGTACTCGTTGATTCTGTTGTCACCAAAGGCGGAGCAGAGTCTGTCAGCGTTACTTCATATTTTTCCCTGAATGCCCCTCCGAAAATTGCTTCAAACTCCGGAAGCGATTCGATGCGCGTGGATTTATTCAGTGGACCTTTTTCAGTGTATCCGATGAATGCAGGAATTGCCGTAGGAACCTGTGCAACCGAAGCCGGAAGTGTTGAGATTTCCTGAACGTAAACTCCTGGTGTTTTTAAATTAGTTATAGCCATTGTTAAGTTGTTTTAGAAGTGTGAATAGGTTATGCTTCCTGGAGTTTGTGTTCGAATTGAAGTATGATGAATTCGGCCGGACGAACAACTGCCATCCCGATCTGAACAATTAAACGTCCTTCGAGAATATCCTGAGCAGTCATTGTTTCTCCGAGGCCAACTTTCACGAAGAATGCCTGTTCTGGTTTGCTGCCAGCCAGAGCTCCATCCTGCCAAAGGTTGGTTAAGAAATTGCTGATGGTCGATGAAACGCGAACCCAGAGATTCTTGTCGTTTGGTTCAAAGACCGAGAACTCTGTTGCTTTCTTACACGAGTCTTCTACGAACAGGAAAGTTCGGCGCACGTTAACATAACGCCACTCGTTGCTATTTCCATCCAAAGTTCGTGCACCCCATACCAACTGACCGCGCCCTGCGAAAGTGCGCAATGCATCAATTGATTTTCCGGATACAGCATCGATATTGAGACCTTCCTGATCTGAGTCCTTTACGTTCACATTAAGTTTAGACACAAGTGTGAGCCCAACATTCGCCGGTGCTTTCCACACTCCCCGATTGGTATCAACCGAAGTGTAGATACCTGCCATCATTGCAGATGGATACAATGTAATTGGATGTGAATCGAGAATAAAAAGAATACGATTGTATAACGCTCCATCTGGCGCTAATGCTGCTGGTGATGGTGGATCAACCGTTATTGTTCCTGAACCATTATCAAGTATCAATATAATATTCAACGGAATACCCTGAGTTCGCGCTGTTAATACCAATTCACCGGGACCTCCTAACGCAACTGTAACAATTGCATCTGCAGCTGGTGTGGCTTCGATATTCAGTTTAATTGTTGCTGGTGCTCCTGAAGTTAAGTTAACCAATGCACCGTTTACATCAAGTTGATCACCACTTCCGAATGTGTAACTACCGAAATCCACGGTCCGGGATTCCGCTACTCCTGTGTTAACAGCACTTAAAGTTAAACCATCAAATGCCTGAACATTTGCTGGTAAACCAGCATTGCTCGCATCAATGTTTACATCCGAATCAAGATAGTGGAATGAAAGTGTTGGTGTAAACGACGGGTAATAAGCAGCACCGTAACTCAGATTGTTCGAGCTCACATCCAGGTTTCTAAATTGTGTTGCATCGTCTGCAATGGAAATACCTCGGACTTTCACATCCAGAATTGCAAAACGATCTTGCATCTTGGCACAATGTGCCAGCGCTGCATCATAAATTGCTCGTTGTTGCGAGTCATTGAGTCCAGTCGAAATAGCTTCAGGTACAACAACCATCGTGATTTCATCAACCTCTTCTGCAAAAGCTATTGCACTTTGCAAGTCAGTGAATTGTATTGGTGCGCTGTAGTCTCCAACAGAAATGACATAACAAGTACCTCCTCCGTTAGCAAAAAACATTTGCATGTTATAAAACAGGCGGAAGTCCAGACCAGCTGTCGATTCATCAAGTGTCGCTGCAATATCCACTGTTGATCCGGAAAGTACCACATCAAATGTTTCTTCATACGCCCCACCAAAAATCGTTTGATAGTCCAACATCGTTTCAATGCGCGTTGGTTTATTGAGCAGTGCTGTTACATCACCGTTCCGCTCTGCCTTCTGTGTATACCCGATAAAAACCGGGATAGACGTCGGCACTGGCGCAACCGATGGTGGTAGTGTGGAAATTTCCTGGATGTAAACCCCAGGGGTATTAAATGTTGCCATGTTGTGTTTGTTTAGTTTTTGTTTGTGAGTTGATTATGATAAGTGCTTGCCAAAAACAAAATGGCAACGTTAACTACTATTGAAATGCGGGTTGAGTAATTTCATTAGCTATTCGTGAGTTTATCAAGTGTCAGAAATATCTCTGCATAAGGCGGAATATCTACTGACGGTGAATTGAGACTGTTGGAATCCGTACCTACTGTTGCGGCATTCGGTAGACTATCAATAAGCGACTTTGTACTTGTTCCCAATTGACGCAGACGAAACGAGCGGATTGCACTTTCCGTAAATGGAATTCTGCCATCCGTAAATGGACCTCCGGTTACGGATGTAATCACAACGGTTTCCAAACCGTTTACTTCGAATGTTGGATGAGGTTTCCCTGCCGGAACCGCTGGTGTTGAAGCAAAAGTGTATAAGCCAAGCGTATCATCAATCTCCAGATGTTCCGTTGTCCAGAACGTCAGCATTGGATCAACTTCCTTTACGGAAATGAAATAGCGCCATCTTACTTTGCGGTTTGGAATTGCATAAGTATATGTTTCCGTACCGTTATAAAGATCCGCCGCACTTGCATATTTCAGGCGGACAATACAGAAGAATTCTTCCCGTGCTAAAGTATTGTCAACATAAATTTCCGCCCGGTTCACTATATCACTTGTGCCATCCTTTACCGCCTCAATGAAATAGATTCCGTTCGATTCATTGGTAAAATCCAACGGCAGCGTATAAACTCCCGTGTCAGGATCAGAAGCAACATTACTGAAAGTGAAGACCGTGTTTAACTGTTCGTCTTTAACGGTGACATCAACCAGACCTGAATACGTATTGAATGGAGATACAACTTCTCTTCCACGGAATGTATAGGTAAATGCCTGCGGACGCACCTGATCAATGAGAGAAGGATCAAGTGAAAGATTTGTTGGAGTTCCATCCAGCAGATATTTCATGCCTGCTCCGTATGCTTTTGTCACCGTTAAGCCGCTGTACAAATTGAAATCAGAAACATTCTGAATGAAATTCTGGGCTTCCTTCACCCGTACGAGAAACATGAATTCCAAAGCTCCGCTCAATTCAACGAGTGGACGTATAACCGGAATTGCTGGTGCCGTATCGAGATAAGCCTGATACAAAACCGTTAGTCCCTTCGGCGTACGGGTAAATTTCATTCGGCCGCGTTTCAATAATTCAGCAGTGGCTGCAGAAGGAACAATATCAAAATAGCGCAGAATATTAAACTCGTTTGCCGCATCGTAAAAATCGTGCGACAATTCAAGCTCAAATGCCTTGTTATATAGTATTGCGCTCATTAATTCTGTGTAGTTGTAATGTCGAGTGTTGTAATAGGTTGTTGCTGATCGAGCAGTGCTTTCTCCTGATAAACCAACATTCTCACTTTGTATAAAACAGAAGGGAGATACTTCGCGCCGACAACCGACCAAAAATTATACTGCTGTTCAAAAGAATACGAATACAATTCCACCACAAGCTTTTTCAATTCGGCTGGTAACGTCGGAGAGTTGTCTGTTGTAAAAACATACTTCCCCTGAAAAAAACTAATTACATACGAAAGCTGTTTTAAACCTTCGCGGTATACTCCTGTTGTATTGGTGTTTCCACCAGCATCTCCTGCGGCGAAATTTGCACTGATCAGGATGTATAGATTCAACTTGATATTCGGATTGTAATGTTCAATTTGCCCAGCTGAATTTCGGAATGCAGTTTGTTGTTCCTTAAACACGCGCTCCTCTTCGATGTTAATCAGAGAAAGTCCAAGTGTTTTCGGTGGAATTGCCCAATTACCATCTTCGGCAGCCACATTCGTAAGCACAATCTCCGGCGATGTTGCAGACACAGGCTCGTTCTTCAATACCAAATAGGCATTGATTTCATCCGTCAGAAATTTTAGTGCGTTGTCGATCATGTTTACTTTACATTATTCTGTTTCGAGTACCTGCACCAGTTGACGTGTAGTGCCAACAGTACCATCTTCAAAAAACCATTCAATATCTTCTGTACGCGTATCCGGTTCCGTTTGGTAAGTGTATGTACATCTTACTGCCAACTCAGAAAACTGACCAGTACCTGAATCGTAGTTCATGTAATAGTCTTTCAAAGCCGGAGTACCGTCAGGATTCTTAATCACTTTCTCCTGTGAATAGAAAGTGAAATCCATATTCCTTGGATCGATGTTTTCTCCGGTGAGCATAAATGCCTTTTCAAATAATTCTATTGTACTTCCCATAATGAATTCTTAAGCGAAAAACAAGGTTAGTGTTGCAGCTTCAATTCTTGGTGTCTGCCCTCCGCCTCCGGCTGTCTTTCTGAAAATCACGCGGTACGATCGGTTACCAGTAAGTGTAAATAATCCACTGGTGGCCTTCGTCCATACACCAAGTGTTGCGGGCATTGTAATGTTAGAACCTGCAATGAGTACAGGACTTCCTGTAGTTGGTGTTGTCCATTCCGTTAAACCTGCTTCACCTTGTGCAGGCGTACCACCGTTCTCACACATAAAATCAATAGTAAGCTTTGCGGTGATGGTCGTTGCGCCCGAAAAAACAGTTGCAGGATCAGGAATTACAACCTGCAATGCTATACTTGTGAATGTTGGTGAGTTAGTTGTAAAATCGTTGTTGAATGAGAACGGCAAGAGAATCTTCTTTGTCGCAACATCAACATACTGTTTTGTCGCAGCACCAAGGGAAAGTGTTGGATCAGCACTTAGCACGAGCGCACCCGTCATCGTGTCTCCACTCTTATTCACTTTGCCGTTAGACAGCGCAGTCTGAATTGCATCAACGTATTGTTTCGTAACCGCTCCCAGGGCGGCTACAGGATCTGCGCTTAATGTGAGAAGTCCAGTCATTGAGTCACCGGATTTACTCACCTTGTTATTCACCTGAGTCTGAATGGAGGAATCCGCCGCATCGACATATTGTTTTGTCGCTGCTTCCAATGCTGCAGTCGGATCACCACTGAGAACAATCGGTCCTGTCATGGTTCCTCCACCCGTGCTCAACTTACTATTTAGTTGAGATTGCAAAGGACCAGCAACTCCTGATATGTAGCCGAGTTCTGTTGAAGTAACCGTAGAAGAGACAACATGCTGTGTAGCGTCTGCAACAAGAACTGTAGATGCAGTTAATGCCGGAATCCTGATTTCGTTAGACGCGATCCGTAAAGTATCAGACT
The DNA here is from genome assembly GCA_040377305.1 of Flavobacteriales bacterium. Classification (GTDB taxonomy): domain Bacteria; phylum Bacteroidota; class Bacteroidia; order Palsa-965; family Palsa-965. The sequence goes on from JBEIPA010000018.1 coordinate 6,025, forward strand.
CAATAACAATATTTCCGTTCGACTTTAAATCAACGGAAGCGCCGGGACCATACGTGTTGCTGATCTTAACCGACGACTTAGTAAGAACTACTGTATTGTCTGCGCCTTTCAGCACGGCTCTGCCAAATGTATCTGACCCGGCATTGATTCCCACCAAGCCATAAATCGGATGAGACATGCTTGCTTTCGAAGGTTCAAGTGTAACTGCGAAATCTGTTCCGGTTCCTCCATCATTCGAGAGAGATAAAACGCCCGAATCATTCAATTGCAAAGTCGACATCGCATCGTTATTCGCAATTTTGACTACCTCACCAAACATCTGCGCCACTTTCGAGGAGAGTAAGAGTCTGCTTTCCGTTGAAGTGTTCGCTGCTGTACTCAACTTTACTTCCGCTCCCGCCGCGCCAAAATCAATGCGTGCTTTATTTGGTTGCTCACTGCGAATTACCCTTCCTAAATCAATCGCAATACCATCTGTTTGTTGCTTCAGTGAACTTTCACCGAATTGGAATCCACCAAGCGCATACGGAATGGCCGGATTTTTTACACCGATGCGTGGTTGCTTCTCTACTTCAAGTTCATCCAAGGCGTCCTGCACATTAGTTGCAGTAAGATCTCCGGATGGCACATAGCTTACATTTTCTGCAGCAACAGGAGTTTGAGAATTATCTACTTTTTGCCAGACACTTCCGTTGAAGATTGCCCAATCGCCCGTAGCCCAATCATCAATACCATTGAGTTCTGTATTGAGGTTCGGATCAGGACTTGCATTGGTGACTACATAATAAAAACCCTTCGTTCCAACCGAGCTCTGAAGTGGCGGAGCATTATTCTGCGTGTCCCACGAGCTAACGTAGGTAACAGAACCAAACGCGCTTAACACGGTCCAGTGAGCAGGATTAAAAACTCCGGTCGTTGCCGTGTTGCATTGTAAAACCTGATTAGCAAACACAACACAATCGCCGATCTCATATTGATTCGCCGGAAAATAATTCCGCAGCCCAATAAAATCACGATCATCAATAAAGTTGACCATGGAGTCAAGGGTCAATCCAAACTGAGCCTGCGTGGGCATATCGCCCGATTGAAAATATTGTTTGAGTACGTCTCTTGGAACTTTTGGCATAACGGGGTTACTATAATCTAAGCGACTGTTTTTCTGTTCAGCGATTTTGCAGAATCCAAATGTGCGTCAGAAAAAAACCAAATGCACGGACAATTTGAGCACTTTCTACGGCGATTTTGGCGCGCTGAAAACTTTTAACTCGCTGATATTCATAGAAACTACGTGAAATAAAACAGTGCGTTTTTCACAGCAAGGGTAGTTTGGCACGAAAAATATTTTGCAATTCGGCAACTGCCCAGGTCTACTTTAGTTGTGAAGGATATATGACCTACTCTGTATCCGAAAAAACTATTGTACAATGGCAGACCTTATATTCTCACAAGTAATCGTAACAGAAATTGCGAAGAAGACTACTTCGCCGGGCACAGTAACACTTAATGTACCGGTGGATAAAGTATGGAAGATTGAAAGTGTTGCGATTGGTGGAACGAATGGAACGGTGTATCTGAAAAAGTCAAATGAGTTAGTGGGTATTCTATTTACAACTATCTCACGCGATCAGTTCGCAGCGCAACTTCCGTTCTGGTTACCTGCTGACTATTCGATTGATCTGGTGAATGACAGTAGTGAAAGAGCGATTGTGTCGATTTCGGAATGGGATAATTGAAACGCAACTAGAAAGGACAAATAATCATGCACGATTATAAGAGTACATCGGGAAATGAGTATAAACAGAATAAGCAGCCGTGGGAAGGTGATGTTCAGCTAAACGAGGAACAGCCCGAGCACCCAAGGGTGGCGCAGAATTTATACAAATTGCTGGACTACTCTGTTTATATCAATGAGCCTCCGACCAAAACAATTCCTTCTCTCATAAAAGGTCAGGTAATAGTTGAGGAAGATCCTTGGGCAATGCCCTCAATTGGTCAAACCGGGTCTAAAGAAAGTACGGACGATATTGTAGACATCAGCTTTTACCGCACCGGCTACTATAAGGGTAAGCAGAGAGACGGAGAACTTATTGGCACCATTCATATTCCTGTAAACGTAAATGGGGTCACCTTCGACATAAATTCATTGGTCAAGCAGATTGCTGCAATGAATTTCGGAGATATGGAACTGCTGACGCTTTACAATGGGCTAATAAATATTCCAGAACTAGTGCCCATCGTAAGTTCACTCAACATGTACGCTCTTAAGGGTCTCGTGGATGATGCAAAAAAGAATGATCCGCAGAACGAGAGTATTGGCGATATCATGAAGGAGGCGGATGCAGGATTTGAGGATATTCTGACTCTGAAACCTGAGAACAAATCGTTTATTACTTCGGCGAGCAGTAAAGCAGGAGAAAGCCATAGAAAATATCTTTTGGGTCCCGCACCATTGATCTATCAGATGGCCAGAGCAAGTTGGAGTGGAATTCTCAAGGACGATCCGGCATTCAAATCTTATTATGATACTGTGCATCAGGCCGAGGTTGGGAAAACAGCTGACGATATATTAGAGAAAACATTCGACCAGACAATGGAGAAGAAAGCCTGGCCGGTTTTTAGTGCGCTAACTGTTGTATCTCAGGGAGCATTTGAAGCTGGTTGGGGTGAAGGATTGAAAAGCCTGAATAAGCGGATACAATTAAATAACTACCATGGCCACATGGCGGGTGGAGAAATGAAGAAGTATTCAAGCTTCGGATATAATCAGCTTTTTCACTACCTGATGCTTTATCAACGCTTTCCTGATGCGATCGGAATGTATGAGTCAGGAAAATTTACGGGGGATAAATTGGAACAGGTCCTGAAGTCAGGCGCTCACAAAAAAGATCGTAAATCCGGTGAGTACAGTTATGATACCAGCCGTTCCGACTATGGAACTTTTATTACAGATAGTATGAATCCGCTAGTACTGAAAGTATGGAAAGCTGTGCTCAAGGAAGAAATTGCTTGTGCGACTTCCTTGCTGGGCAGCAAGCCGTCATTGCAGTCGCGTATTGCCAAACTTCAGTGGATTCTTGATGAGATCAATACTTTGAAATTATAAATGTCCAACATGTTTCAGAATAATATCCGTAACAGCAATTGGAACTTCACCTTTCCCGAAAACGAAACTTCCGGAAATATTGAAAATACCGCCATCCTTGAGATTAACTTACCCCAGCGATATGCCACAACCTCTCATTTCCCCGGAGAATTACTTCTCCGAAGACCCACTTTATTACAGCGATGGTTTCCTGAATCCGGAAGGTTTCATGCAAAACAACCAACTGCTCGAAGAACATTTTCGTGTACTTGATTCTTTGTTCGCAATGCGGAGCGGACCCGATCAAGGTGCATTACTCAGCGCAGATGTTGCAGAACGATTGCTTCCAACTGAAGCAACATGGAAAGATGCACCGTTCACACGTGTTGCAAATCGCATTGAGCTCACAACTGCCGAACGCATTTTGTTGCTGCTCATTCTCGAAGCGCATTATCGCCCGGTGGCAATGACGAGAAGAATTACTTCTCTGCTCGCGACGAATAAAAATCTGGTGATCGATTTCGGATACTTCAAAGACCCATTCTCAGCTGGCTATTATCCTACAATCAAAACGGTTCTGTTCCTGCTCGCCGGAAACGACATTGCTCATTGGAGAAAACTCGAACAGGAGATTCTGTATCACGGGCGATTACTGAAAGAACAGATTGTGATATTCCGCGATCCGGATGAGCGCGCACTCATGGGCAACCGCATGAATCACATCCTCAGCATAGAACCGGAGTATGTAGATTATCTTCTGCACGGCAGAAAACCCCGTCCCGATTTCGGACGTTCGTTTCCAGCAAAATGGGTGAGCACGAATCTGAATTGGGATAATCTTGTACTCAACCCACGTACGATGTCGGAGATTCACGACGTTATGGATTGGGTCGCGCACGGAGAAGATGTCATCAGCCGTTCTGAACAACAAGTGAATCAAAGTTTCCCGTGTTTGTTTTATGGTCCGCCCGGAACGGGAAAGTCGCTTACGGCAAAACTCATCGGTAAGCACTACGGCAAAGATGTTTTTCGTGTCGATCTCTCCATGATTGTCTCCAAATACATCGGGGAAACAGAAAAAAACCTTGCTCAGTTATTCGATCGCGCTGAAGGAAAAGATTGGATACTATTTTTCGATGAAGCAGATTCTTTATTCGGAAAACGTACAGGCATCAGCGATTCAAAAGATAAGTGGGCTAATCTTGAAATGTCATACCTGCTTCAGCGGATGGAAGAACACCAGGGATTGTGCATACTTGCCACGAACCTGAAAAATAATCTCGATGCGGCGATGAGCCGACGTGTACAGGCTTCCATCTATTTCCCGTGGCCGAAAGAAGAAGAACGCAGTTTGATCTGGCAGAAGAGTGTACCTCCCGGATTTGAATACGCAAATAATGTTTCGTTTGAAAAGCTCGGCAAATTTGATCTCAGTGGAGCGGGAATCGCAAACGTCATTAAGGCCAGTTGTGTGAAAGCAGCAAAGCGAGGCGATTACATTTTGCATAGCAAAGACATTGCACGCTTTATCCGCATTGAGTACGCGAAAGACAGTCGCACGCCTTAAATCTTACAGTCATGTATGACAAACAAAAGAGTTCTCAAAATTTCACTTATCAGTTACCGGAAGTTGAAACTGCAGCTGAATCGCAGAATCCTGTTGCTACATCCGAGCATGAAGTCTGTGAGCCGGAAGCAAATGAAAGAACAGGAGCTTTACAAAGTATGGCCATTACGGTTTCAATTCCAACCTGGCATCCGGAGAAGAATGAAGACGGCAACTACGCTTTAGTCGGCGCAGCGGGAGATAGTTTTGATACTTTGAAAGCATATCTCAAGGAGATTTATGGCAGCGAAGACAAAATTCCTCAGGAGGAATGGAACAATTTCGAACAGCAGATCAATTTTCTTCAGGAGAATGGAATCACTGATCTCAAAGGGCAGAGGATATGTTCTGATAAAGGAACATTTGAAAACCTGCCTGGAATTTTTCTCGTTACTAAATCCGAAACAAAACCTGAATGGGGCTATTACAACCCATCTGGAATACCTGGAGCAAATGCATGCAGTCCATCACTTGCCAACCGTTCTGCTGAAGCGGTGAAGTTTGTTTACGGTGAAGAATCCGAACCCTACAAAAAGCTTGACAGGGACAACAAGATGCCTGGATTTATTGGCTACAATCAGTTTCAGAACAATTATGGGCCAAAAGCCAAGATATGGAACGAAAAGGAGCAAAAATATTACACAGGAACAGAGTTGTACAAGAAGCGCAACGCGGCAAAGTATGGGCTCACTGAGGAGATGCGTGGACATAGTGTAGGTGGAGCAGTTGAGTATTCCGGAGCAGGCGAGTATGTTCCGGAAGACAAAATTTGGTCGGGAGGCTTGAAGCCCGGCGCAGCTATTGGCTTAGGATTTCACACCGGCATTTTTATTAAATATGAATATGAGAATGAAAAAATAGTAGATATATGGTATTGGGATCATCATAACGAAGTGAAACGGGTTAAGGAGCACGATGGATACGATGTTCGCATCGGAGGCAACTGGTTTTAATGAATAAATAACAATGTCCGGACCAAAAGAATATGACAAAGTTGGTGTCGATCTCAAGAAAAAGAGAGCGAAGGACTGGTATGCGTCAATGTTTGGTGAGGAGATTGAATCGAATGTTGAGGAGCAGGATTATACTCCGTATGCAGAAGAAAGTGAAGGAGAATTTGGTCCTCCAATTAAATACAAGGTCGAAGAAACCACTACAATCAAACAACTCTGCGACCAGTTCGGTGTTGATGTTGATGAGGTTTGGAAAATGAATTCACATCAATTCGGAATTGAAACACAAAGTGGCGAGCCGGTAGATTATGTGATTGAAGCAGGAACGGAATTGATGTTGCCGGGGAATGCGGTGGGTGTGCTGGAAGTAGATCAGGTGCATGTTGATGCAGATGCACCCGATGTAAACTTAACACCTCCATCACCTGGACAGCATATTCCGAAACCGTTTCCTGATCCTGATTTTATGCATGAGCAGGATGATCCTGTGCACATTGATCCGAAAGTTCATCCCGACAATGGTGATGAGCCAGGAATACTCAAGGACATCATTTCACATAAAATCATGGACAGAACACTACCGAAGTCAGGCAGCGTTGATGTCAAAATTAAAGGCAAGGGAATTATTCGTGATCTGCGGGATAAAAAAGCGGCAAAACTCCTTCAGGACTCAATGATTCAATTTGACAGTGAGTACAGCGACAAAACGAAACCTGTACTCCTTAAAATTGCGCAGGATGACATTAAGAAAAAGTATTGGGATTACTTTACCACTTACTTATATGAAACCTATAGTATAGGTAAAGAAACGGAAAATGGAACTTTGAGGCCTTACACTTATGAGGAGCGGGGCGAAATTGATCAAGGAAATGCAGATTATTTCATTGTGTATGGTCCACCAATTAATGAACCGGCACCAGATCCTGTAACTCCACCGGCCAACAATATCACTCCAGTTACCGGAGAAGATCCAAACAAACAGGTAGTGCACTGGGAAACTATCAGAGAGGAAACTTCGGCGGATGCACCTGTGCGCACGTCGCGATATAGCGGAACAAAACGTCCTGACATTCTCTGGGACAAAGAACTCACACCATTACAGGCCAAAGACTATCGCTTTGATGAAGCGTATATGTTAATCAAAATTGCCAATCCGCAACTTTCCAAAAAGACAGGACGTCAATTCACACGGCGTGCGCTTGCAGATGGTTGGGATATTGACAATGATCCTGTTCCTGTTTTCACCGATCTTATTGACGAGGACATCAGCGAAAATGGGTACCATATTATTGAAGTGGATGATTTCGACAGAGCATTTGCTTACGCCAACAAGAAGAAAAAAGAAGGCGACATGTCTTATGACACATTTGTGTGGAGGAGAAAAGTATCAGGAGACACAGAGGAACACGGTACTGACTACGCACCGCCTAATTGCTGGGCAAACTATACGCAGAACTATGAATCCGGTGTTATTGTCAATTTCGATGAGCTCGGTGCATTTGCCGGATTTGAGGGAATAAAGCTTGTTCGGAAAATCAAACTTAAGAAAGCGTACAGCGATAAATTACTCGATCCGAACTTTGTCGCGTTGGTGTACATGATCCAGCAAAAGTTGTGGCCCGAAGCTGAAAATGCTCACCTCCGCACAGGAATTTGGGATGATGCGACCAAAGCCAAGTATTCTACCTACGAGGCAGATCAGCAAAAGAAAATTGATGATGCAAAAGCGAAAAAGGATGCTGAAGATAAAAAATGGGCGGAAGTAGGTGAAGACCTGGGCAACGGCTTCAGAAAATACATACGTGATCAACGCACACTCACAATAGAAACGGCCAAACTTAAGGAAGTGCAGGATGCATGTGCACGCGATGATAGCAGTGCTGATGAAGTACTGGAGGATTACACCCCGGGTAAACAGCAATGGAAAGAAGATCTTGCGTATATGCTCACTGCCGCGGAAAGAGAAGCCATTATTAAAGCTTATTCAGAAGAATTTGATGCTGATGAAGAGGAGGAAGAGGTAATCAATCTTGTTCTACGCAATACACCGGTAAGCCAATATCCTGCAATGAAGCTTACTCTCGAAAAGTATGAGAGGGATGAAGACATGAAAGACTGGTTCGATACCGAGGCTGAAATTGCAGAGTACAATACTGCGCGTGAAAAAATAATGGGTGTAGTTGATACGCTCGGTGTAGCGGAAACCTATGAATATGTCGATACGGATGATGATGCGGAGGACGAAGCAGAAGATCTTACCGCAATGCTCGCCCGGCTTTCTGCCGGACAGGTCAAACTTTTTGATTGGTATCACCGGCAAATGTATCTTGATACATTTCTTGGCGAAGAGGAACCTACCGATCCGGAAAACTGGTTTTACTTCGACAAGTTATTCATCAATATGCCGGATCACCAGATAGGTGATCTCCAAAAAGAGCTTCAGGCCGACAACTACATCAAAGCTGCACGCCTTGCTGATCGTGTTGCACGAAATACAACGGAGTACCAGCAACAGCAGGTTAATACGTATCTCGACATCTGGTATGCGGACAATCAATTTGTTTATGAAAAACTTGCCTGGATAGCCGATCACACTTCGGATACATTTGACGGTTTTGAACGTGACAAAAATTTCCTTGCCGGAATGCCCAATGTGGTGTATGAAAAATTAACAGACCAACAGCGTGTAAATATTTTCAGGTATGTAGTTGATTATAGCACAACCACTGAACTGAATTCTGTTATACTGAAAAAAGTAATTGGGACAGTGGGAACGGGAATTGTAGATCAGGCTGAAAAAGATGCAAGGCGACAGGAATTTTTCGACGTAGTCGGAGGCACTGAATTTGTGAATGAGGATACAATTGAAGATGAAGATCAGCGTAACGAAGTCATTCGATTAATGAATGATATGGATTACCTGGGAAGAAAACATCGTGTCAATGAAACAGTGGATGATTCCCGTTACGCGGGCGGAATTTTTGTGGACGTGGATGCGGATGATGAACTTGCGGAATTGGGAGATGAAGATCTCGCTTATCTCGAGTTGTGGCAGAGAAAAGGAATGATTGAAAACCTTGTTGGAAGAAACAGTTTCGAAAGTTTCTTCACACGCGTCGGCGATCAAGACGAGAACACACTCATCCGGTTAATTTACACATGCCCTGATTCGGATATGCCCGAATTGCTGGCATGGATCGGTTCGGAAAGCGGATCAATGCTTTCAACCATTCAAACCGCAATGAGCCAGGAGAATTACAACAAACTTCATCAGGGCTTCCATGATAAAAAATTTGAGAGCGTCGAAAACGAACAGGATGCCGATAAGAAAGCTCAGGAGGAAGAGAAAATGCAAACCATGGAGCAAACCGGCCAGGATACATCCAGCGGTTCTATTCCATGGGACCCATATTCTAAAGTCGGACTTCTCTTTTTCAGCAGTGGAATTGACTATGATGTGTGGTGGACCGAGGACGGAAAAGTTGCCATTGAGTATCAGACGATGAACTGGGCTGATATGTACATTGGTACGCGGTGGATCGAAGGTTATAAAGACAAACCGACTCCGGGTCCATTTGATCCGTGGGAATGGGTTGCAGTGTACTCAAAAGAAGAAGATACAAGTATGGGACTGGCAGAAGGAGAAGTCCGTCTCATGCCGGCTATTAACCTGTTTAATTTTGAACAGGTACAGGACGACGCACTCTTCTGGGAAACGGTTGATATTGTTTCGCTCATGGTGGGGTATGGAGAGTATAAAATGGCCGCAGGTTTCATTAAGCGGCTGGTTGCATTCATGGATGTCTTCCTCTCTGCAGGAAATATTATCACGCGCACGTTCGGCGACCGGATGCCGGATGGATGGGTAACGAACTGGCAAGCATTAAGTGCCGAAATTGCCACTTATCAGTTCATATACCTCGGGACAACACTTTTATTACGCAACAAGTTGAAAGCGCTTCAGACTCAACTTGACAATGTTACTAACCTAACGCTAAGAGAACGTACCGGCTTGCAGAACATGCTCGACATGGATGAAGAAATGCTGAACAAGGTTGATGAAATTTCTGCCAGCACCGATAAAGCCGCGCTCCAAAAGGAACTGAATGAACTTGATCTGAGCAAATCGAGCCTCGATCCGGATGGGTACACTAGCCTGAGAAAACTGTACACCGACCGTATCGACATGATTGAGAAGGAAGCCGTATTCAAAAATTCACCGGACAATCAAGTTACGAATACAGATGCGCCGAATGTAACAAACAAAGTTCCTGGTGTTGTAAATGATGTACCGAAGAATGAAGTACCGAAGCAGACTTTCAAACACTCTCAACTGGTAACTAACGAAGGTGCAGTAACACTGGAGAAGGTTGAAATAGAATACGACGGTAGCATGATGACTTTCACCAAAAAACCAGGTGGAAGTTGGGTATTTGAACCTACCAATGTTAGCAAGGCAGATGGTGTGACTAAGAATTTTGAGGATGCGTTGAATGCGAAAAATGGTGTGGATGATGTGGCCACTAAAGCTGGCGAAGGCAAACTCGATTATGTCGCTAATCCAAAACTTGCAATTCAGGCAGCGGAAGTGGATAGTGCATTTATCAATGGATGGACAAGAAAGAAAATTCTTAACTTACCTAAAAAATCGCGACCACTTCCTGAAGATTGTTTCAGTTCGGAATATTTGTCCAAGCATCTTGAAAAATTTGAAGATGGTGCTGTACGGTTTACTTCGCGGTCAGAATTTGTGAAGCGCGGAACACTTGGACCAGATGGAGGTTTTGTGCTACCGAAAAGTGAACTTGATATGTTGTTGACTGAAACGAAAGGCGATCTCAGAGCACTTGAGAAAAAACTTGGGTTTGATGAAGGATATCTCAGCAGCGATGACGTAATGATTGTAACAATGGAAAGATCTAATTGCCAAGGTTTGCGAATGCCTTCTGGAAATGAAGGAGGTGCTAATCCACATTGGATTCCTGGTGGTTATACTTCTGGAGGAATCCCAGAAGGTGTTATGGACTTCAGTAAAAAACCGCCGTTCACAGAAATCAATCTAAAATAATTATAAGATGAAATATTATACGACTAAACCGGGCGAATATCCTGAGGATCCCAAAAATTCTCAAGATGAGTTTTTTGGAAATGGATGGAGAATCAAAACAACGGAGGGGCGATTTTATTTACACTATGTCTCAGGATCTTTGCAGGGACAACTTAAAACAATTGAAATTTCAAGTGAAGAAGCTGCACTGATGAAAAACGGAAGTCTAACACTGGATGATATTTGCGCAAAATATGGAATTTATTAAAAAAAAAGCGCGTGAGCTATAACGCAACGTGTTTGTGAAAAGGCAAAGGTTGCAAGGTCTCCGAAGGCAAGTGTGTTGTGTCCTTGCAACACCATACAACAGTGCGCGTGAGGAACAACGCGAAGTGTTGGTGAGGTTGCAATCGTCGCAAGAGTTAACGAAAGCATGTGCGTGAGGCGTCTCTTGTGACACCATACAAATGGTCCGCCGCGGCGGAGAAGTTGCGAAAATAAAATTTAGAAATCCATAGAAAATCCCGAACAACAATATTGTTCGGGATTTTTATTTGCACCTTGGTAACAACGCGACGTCTACGGCTCAGTTCAGAATTCCAATTGCAGTAACTTCGCTGGAACACTCCTGATATTTGAAAATGTAGAATCGAACCTAAACCACTGAAAAGAATTCAACGTGTCTCCATTGTACTCAAGATGCAGTAGTTCATTACCACGCATGTAAAACGCATGGTTAAAGGAAACACTGTCAGAAGCACCCAGAATACTATCGAGCTGAGTTTTGCTTTTGGACAAAAGGTTCATGCCCTGCAACCTATCATCATTCACCCTGCATCTGACGCTGACTAAAGTTTCGTGTATTGAATCGTAATAATCCTTTGATTGCTTCCTGCCCGTAAACCAAGTAACGTATTCAGCTCCCACTTCAAGTTGCTCAGAAGTTGGCTTCAAGGGTGGGATATCGGTAGCCTGCGCCTTAGTGAGACAATAGGAAAAATAAAAACCTTTGGGATTTCCTCTATATAATCCCGGTACAACGTCAGCGCAACTTACCATCTTCGTCCGATGCAATTTGTAATCCTCCCAATCGAATGGAAACATTTCTGAAAACAGATCCTTCGGTAAGTTTACCATAGTATCATGAGGAAAAGTTGCCCGTGTTGTATCGTGTAGCACAACACTATCGTTGCTATTATTCACTTCTGTTGAAGAACAGGATGCAAAAATAAAACTAATAGCGATTAATATTTTTGATTTCATCACCGTCGTTTATTTCGTTCCGTCCATATCCTTAATTACGGCCTCATTTATAGTTCCTGGTTGAACAAGAACCAGTCCCTTCGCAGTGTTCATCGCCTCCTGATAAGTGGTGAGCAATGCTTTAAATTCCGGATTAACCTCACTTGGGTAATTAACTTCTTGGAGATTCATAAATTGAGTTACAGCATCCGGTATCTTATCTTTTTCCTGCGGTTGCAAAGCGAGAATATTTTCTTTCATGGTTGCAGTCATCATCTTTGCGTCAGCCTTTCCTAAACCTGGAATATTTTGAAGCTTTGGTACAACCTTCGTTGATATTTTAGGTGCAGTTTCAGACGCCGCAGGTGTTTTGGCTTTATAGGAAGCTTCATAATGATCCCGGATGATCTGCGCTACTCCATCGGGGTCAACTGGCGCCATTTCTCCCAATTCTGATGTGCCTTTCACCGAATTACCGTAACTCAATGTATTCATTGCGTGTTGATAAGCCGCGTAATAATTGTCTTGTACAGATTCCTTTGCTCTCTGTGATGCATCATCCACCTGCAAAGTGTCCCACAAAAGATAGTCTAATTTACGAAGCTCGCCGACAACTTCTACAGCATATGTTGCTATCGCACTTCCAAAAACATAAGTAAAATAATTAACTCCAGGTTGTCCGGGAGCAGATGCATCAAAATATCGTTGAGGCCACACATCCAGAAAGTGTCCACTTACCAAATGACCCCACACTCTGGCTTCAGTATGATTAGTCGCTGCAAGCTGATCGCGAACTTGAGCTGCAACCGACAATTCTCCCCCTTCCGTTTTGTTATACCAACTGTAATCCTCTCCAGGATTTGTGCCAGTGCCACACGCGTACATTATGACATTCACGTCATTTGTCAGATATGGAGAAATGGCGGGAATAAATGTGGGGACATCATTTGTATCCATGTTTCCACCCCATCCATAACAGCTTCCATGCGACGCCAATGCAAGTGTTTTAATTTTAGGCGCTTCAACATTTTTTACATATGCGGGGTCATTTAAACTTCTTGCTATCTCCGCTTTATCAACTGAAGACTTAAGAATTGCTGCAAAGTTCGGGATAACTTCGTCCATACGGATAGTCCGAGCATTGTTCCCTGTGCCTTCCTCCATTTGATGTGGGATCGCATGCCCTACTTTGATTTGGTCAACCGCAATAGTCTTGTCAAGTATACCAACCGCCTTATGTTGCTGTGCCCACAAAAGGGATGCAGGTTTAAATTCTGCTTTGTCATTATCGAGATAAACAATTACCGGAATTCCATCCGGATAATCATTCAGCAACATTTCGCCAAGATCAATCTCAGGATCACCTGCGCTACTAAATTCGCTTTCATTTCCCTTATCAGCTACTGTCAAATCTTCATCCCACGGTTGATGAGATGCTTGAAACTGATTATTGGATTGTCTGGTTTGTTTGTACATGACTTGCGCTAAGTGATCATTGCGTTTATTAACATGTCTATTTTCTTCCCACCAAGATTCTGCTATAATTTACCCCATTCACATTCAATAAATAAATCTTCACCACCTCCCATTGATATTTTTTAGTATGAATCACAGAACCAACTTTCACTGGTCGAAATTCAGTAGTTGTACAACGATCATCCTTTATCCGAATCTCATTCAGTACAACATTCACACTATCAGGACTAGTCGCGATCCGTTGGTCAAGTTCTTCAACTCCCACCTGTGAGCCGCTTAAATCAAAACCTGAGTGACGAGGTCCGCCTGGAAGAACTACTAATTCAGAATACTCTTCCAATGAGTCGGTTGTTTGCTCAATTGAATCCGGAAGTAGATGAAGGACCACCTTTCCATTGCTTTCATTGCTCTGCAGAATGACATTTGCTACAAACCAATTAGAACCTGCGATGCGTAGAACACATCCTGCTCCTACATCGGAGTAGCGCACAGCAGAATCGTTGGCAGATGTACCGACGTTAACATGAAACACCGGGCCTGTACACGAATCTCCATTTGCCATTCTGTACTCATCGATACGAAAGTTAGAGCTAAGCACACCTTGTCCAAAAACAAAGGAATTTTCACCATTCCTCAATTCATACGTTGCAGTTAAGCTGGAGTTGTTCATTTTAGTTTCTATGGTACAGGTCGCTACGTCCGTCTTAATTCTGTCAGCACAGCTGATCTCAAGGATGCAACACATAAAAATAATACTTGCGAAATAGTCAATATTCATGTGAATGGTTGATTCCTTGTCATTCAAATTTACCTTCTTCGCACCTTTAATTATTTTAGACTTTCGTCAAGAGAGGCATATCTGTAAATGTAAGCTTCAAACTGCGTTAAATCGAGAATGGGATGATCCTGCGTATTCGGGTCCAAATCACTACCATGCGGATTATAAAGTGTGACAGTTGTTTTGGCTCCGTCCAATTTTATGGATGTAACAACGTATACATGACTACCGATCACTTCAACTCCATTTTTTGCCTTCCCTAAATTAGATTTCTTACTTCCCTTGTCGTAAGTGGTAACGCATACTGCCTTATTTGCCAGGAAATCAGTGTTCATTCTCGTAACCCAATCAAGAATCGGCTCATTCTCGGTGCCGAGATACCACGTCAAACTCCAGTCACGGTAATGCATTGATGCCGATTTACCTGTAAGTTGACGAAGTGCCGTATCGACATATCCACTCTCAATATTTGCGTAACCATCATACCATTTTGCATAGGCCTTCTCCATGATCATTGGCCACAGTTCATAACTCTGATTCGCACTATCATAATCCCCTGATTGCGCGTATGCCGGATTTCCATATGTGGTTACAGGAAAGGATGGCGTAATTTTTTCTGTGACGGCATCCAAATCAGAGTCGTAAAAAGTAACAGAATATGATGTAACCGCTGCTTTATCTTTGGGATCTTCCTTATTTTCCTTGATCAAGCCCTTGATCCAATCCGGTTTTATTCTGGCGATTGCACCAAGTGCCGCCATAAAATAACAATCTCCCAACTGTCCCTGTGTAATATCATTTAGAGAAACATCAGTCTTGTCGTTAAGTCCCTGTCGGTAACGAACTCCATTGAAGTCTTTGTACTTAAATCCACCGGTTACATCTTCAGCCACTATAGCAGGATTGCCTGAGCTATTCCCGCTGTCAAACATGCCTGGAAATATATCTGGAAACAAATCCGGCACCAATCCGGCCATACCGCCTTGAATGTCCGCTAACCTCGCTGATTGTAACGCTTGCCTTCCCATATTAATATTTGCAATTTATACTATCCTTGTCATTCATTCTAGTTGGTCGTTTTCATATGGCGGAATTGTCCAGGACTTATTCTGAACCATTCCTAATTCACATAAGCCTCCCTGCCCTTATACTTAAACTCCTCATCTCTCACACACCTCAACAAATCTTCTTCACTAATTACATTTGACGACTTACTCCAATTCAGCAAGCTCAATCGGAAAATAACGTTGATGATCGATGCCGGTGAAAGTGAATAACGCGCAATCAGTTTTTCAAGATTTATTTCCGGTGATAAAATACATCCTCGTGGAAGGTTTTCATTCCAGAATTTTAATTGCATTTCTGTATTGAGTGTATCGAAACGCACCGAATGCTGAAAACGTCGTGTGAATGCAAGATCAATGTTGTTCTTCAGATTGCTAGCGATAATTACAATTCCTGAAAACGTTTCAATACGCTGAAGCAAGAAAGCGACATCCTGATTGGCATACTGACTAACATTATCGCCACTCATTTGTTTTCGTTGCCCCATTAATGCATCACCTTCATCGAAAAATAAAATCCAGTCTTTGTGTTCTGCAGCATTGAACATCGAATCAAGACGCTTTGCTGTTTCACCAACATACTTGCTTGTTACCTGTGATATATCAACCCGGTAAACATCACGCTTGAGAAATTTACCCAACAACGTAGCTGCCAAAGTTTTCCCTGTTCCCGAGTCCCCAAAAAATAAAATGCGTGTTCCTGGCTTATTATGCTTCTGCATCTCCCAGGCTTTTACCATTTGGTCGCGATGAACCAGATCGCTCTTTACTTCATCCAATTTGCTTTTGCAAAGTGGAGTCAGGAAAAGATCTTCCCAACAAAGCGTACTCGTGAGTAACTGTGCGGGAAATTCTTCACTGAAGCGCGGTTTGCTGTGCTTGTTATGCGCAAATAACTGCAGGTAGTTTTGCGATAGTGATAGGATTCCATTAAGGTGAGACTCTCCCCGAACTGTAGAGTGCAGATCAAGAACAGAATACTTATAAAAAATATGTTCCACATCAAACATCGCACAGGACTGCATACGCTTATTCAGATCATCATTGCATAAAATAAACAACGCAGCTTCCGGACTAGGCAATAATGCATTCTGATTTCCGATTTTTACCAAACCAGAAACCTGATAGAGTTTCGGGTCAGCAAGAAACTTGTGAAAAATTCGCGGCTTGAGAAACGGAACCATCGCTGTTAGTAGCACGAGACGCTCATCTGGTGACAATTTGTTCTCAAGGACAAACCTTGTATATGCTGTTTTTTCATCTGAAAGTTCAGGAGGATTCTCCAATGAAATATCCAAACTACCAGTTGAGAATTGTGCTATCCTTTTATCGATGCACTTTTCTAACCAATCAAGTTCAGGTTCTAATATATTTTCTAAAGAAATCATGTCATTCGCTTTTGTAAGAACCATTTTCTCAAAATTTGCTCCTGCACTGTTAGAAGGTTCAGCAGTCGGATTAGCGACTTTCACAACCCCAACAACGGCACACGCGCTCCTGTCTTCGCCTTCGGACCAACTATCACCGGCGTCTGTTCAAACTCCAACTCAGCAAGTCGCTCTGTCGCCAGTTTGATCAACTGATCATACGTCACTTTCTTTTTCTTACGGTGCAGATCGCGAAGGATGGTTGTGATTGAATACGTGAAAGCACCATACGATGTAACTCCATGACGGTACTCATACGAATACTGCTTCTCATCGCACGCTTCTATTATCAATGGCATAAAGGCGCCTTTGTGTCCGTATTTCTTTTTTGCGTTTTCAAAATGACGTGAATCGCTCCACAACGGTACGCCGCGACCAAAACGATGTGTTGCACCACTTTCGCCGGTGTACAATACTTTTTCTTTCTCAGAAGCTTTGAACACTTTCTTCTTCGAAAGATTCAGTGTGCGCGGAATCCACATCTGGCGTTTCGCGTCCCACTTCAGTTCGCGGTGACGGATATCATCGGGTGCAGTAATACCGCGTGCTTTGCTCGAACCATCGCGCGACATTCCACCAGAGTGACAACAATCAAGCATGGTGATGAAATTTACGCCATATGAAAGCTGACTGTACATTTCCAAAAACTCTTTGTCGGTGTATGCAGTGGAACGATCGTCCCAATCGAAATCGTACGTCACCAAACATTCATCCTTGTGATCAGAATCCATTTCTTCGTGCGAAGCCGGAATCTGCGCGCCGTGTCCGCTGTAATAGAAGAAACGTATGTCTCCGTCTTCCGCATCGCTCAGCAACCATTTCATGCGCTCACGTATGTTACGCGCAGTAGCACGTTCATCAAGCGTTACGCGGATTTCATCAGGAGCAAATCCCATTTCCTGTAACACTTCACTCATACGGAATACATCGTTGTGACAACCATTCAGATTGTTCTCCGGATCAGGATAATTGTTAATGCCCACGAGCAGCGCTTTGCGTGATGGTTGACGTTGTACAACTTTTTTAACCGCCCGCGTAAGTGAAACTGCACGAACTGCATTTGTGCCGGAAATCAACGTGCGTATCTGCGGCCATGCAAGGTTCACTGAATTCTCATGTCCCATGTACTCCAGCACTTCGTGATTAATGAATGCTTCCTTGAATGGAGTCTCAATCTCGCGGAAGTTTGCGTGCACAAGTACAATTGGCTTGTAAGCAAAAACAATGTCTTTTTCATTGTGAAAATTGTACCAGAACTTTACGTTCAGCATGCGGATCAATCCACCGAAAGTTTTGCGCATCGCAGGATGACCGATCTGTGAACCGGAAGTAATCAGTGTGAAATTTCTCTTCTTCCCTTTATTCGCTTCCTGTGCGAGTACATCATACGTGATCAATGTACCCAGGCTATGTGCATACACAAGATCCGGTTTGAATGCATCGAATGCATCCGTGAAACGTTTGTTCAGCAGTTTGCGCAACTGATCATCCGTACTGAATTGCGCAACCATGCCCGCATACCAGCGAATGCTATCCTTCAGCCCGAAGAAACGTGCACGATCTTCAAACGAACTGCTGATCCAGCTCGCAACAAGTTCTCGGAGCATTTTTCCGTACGCAATACTGCCGGTCTCCGATTCCCGTTGACGGAAAAGATCATCGAACTTCAGAAATTCAAATGTCACACGATTCGCATCAAGTCCGGAAGACTCGATAATTTTCTTTTTCCACTCTTCACTCCATTGGTCCATGCTGGCGTCTTTTCCGCCAATTCCGTGAATGCATAAGATCTTTGTCATGTTGTTTATCTGTTTATTGGTTCACTATTCCTTGTTCATCGATCATTGTGCGTTGAGCGTTGTTCATTTTACTGTTACTCCTCGTCGCCCGAACTGACCATCCGTTTAAAACTGTAAGAACTCTTTACTCACCCACTTCTCCTCTACTCCTACTCTACACCATCCATTCTCTTCCCGGTAAATAAAAAGTTCCTCGCCTTTTTTGTAAGAACCTTTCTTCTCGAAATTTGTTCCCGGACCCGTTCGCACATTGAGTGTATCTGCTTTCACAGTTGCTCGTTTTGCCTCGGCAGTATATTTTCCATGCACCCAGTGATTCATCGATGCTGAAATTTTCAACCAGCCGTCTTTCTCTTTGTACACGCGTAGCACCGAACCCAACGTAGCTGGTTCACGATCCGCAACTTTGTCAAATGTTGTTCCCGCACCTTTGCGCACATTCAGTGTATCTGCAGTTACATAAGCATAGCGCAATATCGCTGGCGGATTTTCCGGAACAGTAATCACACTTCCTGTAGATTTCAGCGCTGTTTTCACGAGCGGAATAAATCCTTTCGCAGCATCTGCCACCTTATTTCCTCCGAAGAAATTTGTACCGGGACAAGTTTTGGTTGAACCCGTTCCGTCAGTACGCTTTCCAGTATTCAGATCAAACCAATGATGATACACGACATGATCTGTATCAACTGGTATATTGAACTTTTTACACAAAGCTGCAGTCATGCGAACAATTGTTGCCGCATGTTCTTTCGTCATTGCATCTTTTCCTGTGTCGAAATTTCCAAAGTGTTCAATGCAGATTGAATGTGTGTTGAATCCTTTAATTCCCGAAGGCGTCACTTCAAGACTGCGTCCGGTCACAATTGTTCCATCGGGAAAAGTGGTGAATTGCTGTGCGATGTCAGAGAATCCTCTTTCGATCACATGAAAGTCACGCATCGATTTCTGTCGTTCGAAATGAATATTCCCCTTGAAGTGTTCGTAAGAAGGAATGGCTGTATGATGCTCCTGCACCGACTTAATCGTGCGCGCCACACTGATCTTATTCAGCCAGTTTTCAAATTCATCAATTGTGAATTGTGTAAAGCCGTATTTGCTTGTCATAGTGCATATAGTTTTGAGTGGAAATACCCATAACTATATTACTCCGAAATATTGGTTTTTGACAGCCGGTCTATAAATCGCGAAAATTCCTTGCTGTAAATTTTCGCCCTCTTTTTTACACCTAGTCCGTTGATTTTCAGTGGTGCCAGAAATTCCAATACCTCAATTTCCGTGTAGAAGTGATCGAATTTGTCCGTGGCTCAGAACTCCGACAAGCGAATAAACCGCTGTTCGACCCACCGATCCAGATCCTTTTCGGTTCTGAGAATCCGCATTAAAATGGGTTCATGACTAATTCCACGGTACTCCATATGAACTTCCTGTTCGTTAGTAAGATCGTATCGAAGCAAAGCAAAGATGGATCTCATTTTTGCAATTGCTTCAAGGTCGCCATGCGTGGTTAGCTTGCGGTACTCCGACTCCAATTCTTCCAGGTCGTATTTTCTGATGAGACTCACAATGTAAAGTTACCCAAATGGGGCAACATTGTCTACTACTTCACGCGGTGTTTTCCGGTGCAGACACTCAAGTTTTTTCGGGCATGTGCTTTGGTAAAATGACGTGAACAAAAAACACGCTCATGAAGACCAACGAAACAGTACTGATCACCGGAGCAACCAGCGGCATTGGACTTGAGCTCGCTCACCTCTTTGCAAAAAACGCTTATGATCTTGTTATCGTTTCTCGCGATGAAGTACTTCTTACTGATGTAGCCACGGAATTAAGATCATCAGGCGCTACTTCAGTGCAGGTTATTTCGGCCGATCTCGCGACACCGGAAGGTCCTGCAAAAGTGTTTAATAAGACTGAACAACTTGGTATTAAAGTGGATATTCTTGTTAATGCTGCCGGAGTTGGAATTCACGGTCACTTTGTTGAAACCGATCTGGATACCGAGTTGAAAATAATTCAACTGAACATTTCATCATTGGTGCATCTCACAAAGGTCTATCTGCCGGGAATGGTTGAACGTCGCCGCGGAAAAATATTACAGTTGGCCTCAATTGCGGCGTATCAACCAACTCCGCTACTGGCAGTTTATGCTGCAACCAAAGCATTTGTTCTCTCGTTCTCCGATGCAATCACCAACGAGTTGGAAGAAACCGGAGTTACACTCACCTCCCTGATTCCGGGAGCAACGAAAACAGATTTTTTCCGGAAAGCGCGTGCACTACATACGCGTGCTGCACGAGAAAATCCGGAAGATCCGAAAGTAGTTGCCCAAATCGGATATGACGCTTTGATGAAAGGACAAAATCACGCCGTTGCTCCGGGAGTAAAATCGCAGATAATCATGAGCTCAATGATGAGCAACGATAAAGTGGCGAAACAGGCTCGCAAGTACATGGAACCTGACAAAGAAGCTGTTGCAAAGATCGGCAGGCTAATGCCCCACTTGCGGAAATGATTCTACAACTCTGGTTGCGCACATCTCACTTTTGTCAATGAAAATTCACTGGCATGTACTTTGACCTCGCTTCGATGTACATCAAAATAAAAACAAAATATGAAAACGTATTTCATTCCTATCATCGCAGCAGCATTCCTGATTTCTTGTGGTGAAGAAAATAAACCAGAAGGTTCTATGGAACTTGCTGAAGAACGCAATGACGAAAAATTCGACGTAATGGAGAAAGATGCTCAGTTCATGGTTGACGCTGCGAACGACGGCATGATGGAAATCTGGCTAGCTGATCTCGCATTGCAGAAATCATCAAACTCAGAAGTGAAAGCATTGGCAACCCAGACGAAAGCCGATCACGAAGCAGCAGGCGCAGAACTTACCGCGATGGCAAGCCAGAAAAACGTTTCGATTCCGGTTACCTTTAGCGATGAGCTCAAGAAGAACCACAAAAATCTCGTAGACGAGACTGGAGCCGATTTCGACAGAGACTACATGGATCTTATGGTTAAGCATCATAAGGATGCGGTAAAGATGTTCGAAAAGCAATCGACTGACGGTTCTGATGCGGATATCAAAAGTTGGGCGGCCTCTAAGGTTCCTACTTTGCGCAACCATTTGGAAATGGCAGAAAACACGAAGGCGAATGTGAAATAAACCAGCCTGGTTCTTAGCACCGGTTCACAAACTAATTTGTTAACTTCGGGGCACAATTAAACCAAGCAATTTATGCGCACTCTAATCCTTATTTCTGCGATCGTTGGACTAGCATCATGTCACGACGGACGCACCTGGGAAAGCGACACCAACGGACCTGAAGCAGGTATGGCAACGTGTAACCAGCAAACGGATATCACTAAAGTTCCTGCGAATAATCGTACAGGAAACCCGGAATATCACTTGCGCATCGCTGCTGAACGTGGCGACGCTCCTGCAGCAAAACCTGCAGAAGGACACGATGACAAGCCGGCAGAAGGCGGGAGTCACTAATAAAAACTAAGTTATTAAGTAGGCAAGTAGACGAATATCACGTCTGCTTGCCTATTCGTTTTTCTATACGATTCCAGTGAGCGAACGCCTGCCGATACATGATGTTATTCCTCTGCTGAAACAAAAGCTGCAGGATAATGCTATCGTCATTCTCGAAGCTCCTCCCGGCGCCGGAAAAAGTACCGCTCTTCCATTGGAGTTGCTTCACGAAGAATGGCTGGGCAACAACAAAATTGTAATGCTTGAGCCGCGACGTTTAGCAGCACGTTCTGTTTCTGCGCGCATGGCACAAACACTGCATGAGAAACCGGGCGATACAGTTGGATACAGCATCCGCTTCGAGAAACGGGTTTCAGCGAAAACAAAAATCGAAGTTGTTACCGAAGGATTGCTCGCCCGTCGTATGCAGGATGATGAAACCCTGAGCGATGTGGGTCTTCTCATCTTCGACGAATTTCACGAACGAAATCTTCATGCTGATTTCGCACTTACACTCGCACTGGAAATTCAGAAAATAATTCGTCCCGACCTGAAGATTCTCATCATGTCAGCAACACTCGACACCGCGGGAATTTCAGCCTTGCTTGGAAACGCACCTGTAGTTTCCAGTGCAGGAAGACAGTATCCCATCGCAATGAATTATGCTGCAGAAGACGATTCGAAACGATTGCCTGAGAATGTTTCAAATCTGGTGTTGCGTGCAATTCGCGAAGCTACAGGCGACATACTTGTTTTTCTTCCCGGTGCAGGAGAAATCAGTCGCACGAAAGAAATTCTCGAAGAGAAAAACACCGGTTGCATCGTTCACTCCCTCTTTGGTGAACTTTCATTCGCCGAACAGGAAGAAGCATTACAACCCAATGCACACGGATTGCGCAAGATAGTTCTCGCAACATCCATTGCAGAAACGTCACTCACCATTCAGGGAATTTCGGTGGTGGTCGATTGCGGCTATTCACGCATTCCAAAGTTTGATCCGGAAACAGGATTAGACAAACTCGTTACTGTTCGTGTGTCGAAAGACACTGCCGATCAGCGTGCAGGTCGTGCGGGAAGATTAGGCCCCGGAACCTGTTACCGCATGTGGACTGAAACAATTCAGCTTCACCTTCAGGCATCACGTCGTGCGGAAATTCTCGATGCAGATTTAGCTCCACTCCTACTCAGTGCTTTTCGCTGGGGAATACGTGATGTGAATTCCCTCACGTGGATTACATTTCCACCTGCACAGGCAGTAACACAAGGCAAAGAATTGTTGCTCGCCATGAATGCCATCGACGAAAACGGCATCACAAAACACGGAAGAGCATTGCTTGAGCTTCCCGCACATCCGCGAATTGCACACATGCTACTTGCCGGAAGAGAAAGTGTTGACTACTATGACATCGCGTGTGATATTGCGGCTCTACTGGATGAACGCGATCCTATGGGATCAAATCACGGCGCCGATCTTACACTGCGCTGCGAAGAACTCGCGAAGTTCAGAAAGAAAGAACGTGTGCAAGGCGATTTCCGTCGTTACGAACGAATCGAAAAACTCGCAAGCTTCTGGCGATTTACGTTGAAGGCCGACAGGAAAAACACGAAGTACGATCCTTACGCCGTGGGCATGCTGCTTGCAAAAGCGTATCCCGAACGCATTGCATTTCGTCAGAGCGGAACTACATATCGCTTAGCGAACGGAAGAAAAGCATCGTTGGCTGAACACGATCCGCTCACACACGAAAAATGGATAGTTGCAGCACACTTGCACATGGGTCAGCAAGGCGCAAAGATTTTCTTAGCTGCTCCACTCGATGAATGCGAAATCAAACACCTCGCAAAAGAGAATATCCGGGTGAGCTGGGATGAGAAAAACGGAGAACTCATCGCAAGAAAAGAAAAAGCAATCGGAGATATTGTCACCGGATTTTCTGTCATCACAGATATTCCCCAGGAACAACTGAACGAAATTCTTTGCGAAGCTATTCGGAACGATGGAGAATCATTGCTCGACTGGAATGAAGAAGTAATTCAGCTTCAAAGAAGAATTGCTTTGTTAAGCACAGCCTTCCCCGATGCAGGTTGGAGTGACTTTACACGTGCATACCTAATAGAGCATCCCGAAAAATGGATCGCACCTTACTTCACACCCAAGACACGAAAGAAAGACGATTTCAAAAAACTGAATCTTGTTGAAATCCTGACCTCCGTTCTTTCCTGGGAGCAACAACAGGAATTGAATCGCCTCGCTCCTTCCCGACTCGAAGTGCCGAGTGCTTCAATGATCAAAATTGAATACCAGGATCACAATGCACCGCCGATATTATCCGTTCGTCTTCAGGAACTTTTTGGAATGGCAGACACACCCCAAATTGCAAACGGTAAAGTGAAACTCATGATCCATTTGCTGTCTCCCGGATACAAGCCCGTGCAGGTCACGCAGGATTTACGCAGCTTCTGGAATACCACCTATGCTGAGGTGCGAAAAGAACTACGTTCACGCTATCCGAAACACAGTTGGCCGGAAGATCCATGGACCGCGGTCGCAGTTCGGGGTATCAAGCGGAAGTCGGGTTCATGAAGTAAGGCGATTCAGCAATTCTTTAACGTAGCCGGCTTACCTTTTTGCCTAATCCCCAAACACCATTATTCCTTATTCCCGCACTGCCCTATTGCCCATTGCCCTAATGCCCTATTGCCCTATTGCCCCATTACCCTAATTCCCTATTCGGTACGAAGGCGTAAGATTCCCTGAATTCCTGTTTGATCCCGAAATAACTTGAAGTACATTTAGTACAATCAATTATTTCACATGAAAAGAATCCTACTACTTTCCGCTGTTTGTATTTCATCGCTGCTCGACGCGAGATCATTTCAAGGACCTGCTGCAAGCCTTCAGGTTAATGGTGCAGATCACCTCGTAATTCACGACCAACGAAACACCATTCAGTTTGTTCGTTACCGCGAGGACATGCAACCCGTTGTTGGCGACATGGTTCAATATCTCAAGTCGCTGCTGAAAACCGACGCAAACGTTGGCTTTAACCTCTACGCGACAGAAACTGATCAGATTGGTTGGATCCACTACCGCTTCCGCGAAACCTATAAGGGTGTTGATGTGGAAGACGGCGTGTTTTATATTCACACGCTTGGCGGAAAAATTGTTTCAGCAAACGGAGAACACTACTCCCCTATTCAGGCGAACGTAAATGGAACAGTTTCTCAGCAATCTGCAGAGCTAACCGCTTATGCCAAACTGAACGCACAGGAAATGATGCGTGCATATCCCATGAATGCTTCTGTAAAAATGATTTTACGCGATGAAGCGGGAGTTTTTCATTGCTGTTGGAAAGTCGACGCATGGTCGAATGTTCCCATGAAACGTTACTTCTACTATGTAGATGTAAACAGCGGAAAAATTGTTGGAGAAAGAAACCGCATTACGGACAGCGATGTACCCGGCGTAGCGGATTGTGCGCACAACGGATTGCAGGCCATCACCGTCGACAGCATTAATCCAACCACGTATCGTTTGTTCGAGTCAGGACGTGGTGGCGGAATTCACACGCATGCACCAGGTCCGGTTGACATTACCGACAGCGATAATTTCTGGAACACGACTGCGAATTACGACGACTACGCAACCGATGCACACTGGGGTGCCGAAATGACTTTCGATTTTTACTACAACAACTTCGGACGAAATTCCCTCGACAACAACAATATGCTCGTCGACATTCAGGCACACGACGGATTGTATGTAAATGCATTCTGGAATGGAACCTATTCTGCCTTCGGCGATGGAGATGCGGTCGATTATTCTCCGCTTACCTCAACAGAAATTGTTGGACACGAAATGACACACGGTGTTGTTGAGTTTTCTGCTGGACTTATCTACGCCGGAGAATCCGGTGCCCTCAATGAGTCGTATGCAGATGTAGTTGGTGCAGCGGTACGTTGGATCTACAACCCAACGGTTGGCTCCTGGTTTATTGGTGACCAAATCTGTATTCCGAATCAGAATGGTCAACCCTTCCGCAACATGGCAAACCCGAATCAATTTCAGTGTGCAGACACTTACGGAGGAACCTGGTTTAACAACGGCGATATCGTCCACTACGATAGCGGAATTCAGAACTACATGTTCTATTTGCTGTGTACCGGAGGATCGGGCACAAATGACATCGGAAACAATTTCAACGTGAGCGGAATTAACATGCTGGACGCGTGCTCAATCATGTATCGTAGTCTTACCGTTTACCTCACACCGAATTCTACATTTGCAGACGCAGGAATGTACGGCGAACAATCAGCAGTCGATTTGTTTGGTCAGTGTTCAAACGAACAAATCCAAACTGCGAATGCGTGGTATGCAGTTGGAATCGGAAATCCATTCAGCGGAGTGGTAACTGCAAACTTTATGGCCATTCCTTCTATGTCTTGTTCAGCTCCGGCAACAATTTCATTCGTGAATACAGGTTGGAACGGAACAACATGGCAGTGGGACTTTGGTGATGCAGGGACTTCTACTCAGCAATCACCAACACACACTTATTTGAATCCGGGAAGCTACGATGTAACGCTGATCGCAACAGGAATTGGAAATTGTGTAGGTGCTGATACAATGACCATCGTCAATGCAGTTACAGTGAACAACGTTCCGGGACCTGTACCTGCAACGTGCAATCCGGCGACCACAAACTATTGTTGCGCAAGCGGAATCCTCAATGTGACATTCAATACGATCAACTACACGTCCAACGATGCTATCGACAATTACAGTGATTTCACGTGCGCCGATTCTACATTGCTTGTCGCAGGAGATCCGTACAGCTTAACTGTAACAACCGGAGGCGCAGCGACATCAACCGATGATGAAGCCGTTTCTGTTTTCATCGATTATGACAACGACGGGGCATTCACTTCTCCCGGAGAAATGGTTTACTCCGACAGTGGCAGTGTCGGTGGACTTCACACAGGATGGATCAACACTTCCGTAAACGCTACATTAAACACACGTCTTCGTATGCGCGTGATTTCCGACGTCGCTACCAATAACATCACTGGAGGTTGTTATGCACCTGTACGCGGACAAGTTGAAGATTACATGGTGTACTTCACGCCGAATACTCTTCCGCCGGATGCAAACTTCACGGCCAATATTTTCACGGTTCCGGTTGGAGGAACAGTAAACTTTACGGATCTCACAATTCATGCACCAACAACCTGGAACTGGACGTTCACGGGTGGTACACCGGGAAATTCGGGCACACAAAATCCTGTGGGTGTTCAGTACAACACAGCAGGATTGTATCCCGTGAAACTCGTTGCAACAAACGGTTTCGGATCAGATTCAATTACGCAGATTCAATACATCAACGTAGTGAATACGGCAAACATCTGTCAGCAGACAACAATGACTTCCTTGTCCGGAAGCCTGTATGACTCTGGTGGTCCAAACGGAAACTACGTCGACAATGAAAATTGCTCCTTCCTCATCAATCCGGGGTGTTCAGATAGTCTTACGCTCACCTTCTCTCAATTTGATCTCGAGCTCAATTGGGACTATCTGTACATCTACGACGGAACGACAACAGCGGCTCCATTGCTCGGCGTTTACACAGGAAATGTATTACCGCCTACGTTTACGTCTGTGAGTGGTTCATTCTTCATTGTGTTTACTTCAGATGTGTCAATTATTCGTCCGGGATTCACAGCAACGTGGAATTCAGTTGCAGTCGGAGCAGCGCCAGCAGCAAGCTTCAGCTACATGCCTGTTGTACCTCCTGCAAGCACACCGGTTCAGTTTACAGATCAATCGCTCAATCAACCTACAAGTTGGTTTTGGGATTTCGGTGATGCCGGAACATCAACTGCACAGAGTCCAACGCACGTTTATGCAAATGCCGGAAGCTATACAGTAACCCTGGTAGTTTGCAATTGCGTTTCGTGTGATACAGTAACGTATCTCATCAATGTTGTTCCAAATGGAATTGAAGAACAAGCTTTCTCTGCATTCGAAGTATTCCCTGTTCCATTCAGCGAACACACCACATTGATGTTGGGCGAAGGAATTGATCCGACTTCTGTAACGATTGGTGTAACCGACATTGCAGGAAGAACGGTTCAGACTTTGAAACCTGTTACACGCATGACAACCATTCACCGCAATGGAATGAACTCCGGCGTGTACTTCGTGAATGTTTACAATTCAACAGGCAGCATGATCGGCACACGCAGAATTGTGATCACTGATTAGGTGATCGCAGTTCTGCTGTTTTCTTCATCCACGATTCAAAGTCGAAGTATTTCGCGAGCAGTTTCTCGTTAGGATCCTGCTGCAGTTTCCGAAATGCACTCCACTCTGTAATGCAACGCATTTTCTTCTCACGTGCCGGAACTTTCTCATACATCGCTTCCAGAAAGCGCACAACCGATTCCGCCGATTTGAAGAATCCGTTTTTGCTCAACCAACGTTGAGTCGATTTCATCTGATACCCAAGATTGGCTTCTTTGTTTTGCCAATGTATAATCAGCAACATCAGCTTTGCCGTTACCATAATTTCCGGCAGAGGCTGCACTGTAGTTCGTACCGATGCAATTCGGTTCAACCAGCGCGCTGATCCCCGAAAATCTTTTCCGCCAAACAACAACAACGCCAGCGACAAAACAAGTTCATATTGCTCGCCCTGATAATATTCCCCGAACTTTCTCAACCCTTGCTCAACCGATTTCACCAACGGAATTCCTTTCTTATAATCCTGCTTGCGTGAGTAAATCTGAATTTCGGCTTCATGGGTATTGAGAAACATTCTTGCAGACATAGCCTCATTCTTTAGCTTGTACTTGTCCATGTACGTACGTTGAACCGCAATCCAGTCCATCGCTTCGTCAAATTGCTTTTGCGCAATACACGTGTTCACAATGTTGTTGATGTTGCTGTTGTAGATGTGCGGTATATCCAGAATAAACCAGGGATGCTTTTCCAGGTAGTCATGAATCAGCGCGTAGTTCTTCTTTCGCTCTTCGTGATTGGTAAAGAAAGCGGCTGCAGTCGCCAAAGCAGAATAGTAATAGTAGATCGTAAGAAAAGTTCTCGTCTTATCTTTCTCTGCCTGCTTCATGATCTTACTCATAGCAGAAACGAGCTCATTGAGTGTCGATTGCTGAACTTTTCCGGCAGCAAGAAGATTACGAATCCGAAACGAATATTGCATGATCTGCGCTTGCACATCCATCAATGCGATAACGGTTCGCTCTTCCTGAATAACCTTATCGATTTCTGCCATGCCGCCCGTTAGTGAAAGCAGAGACGCCTCCCAGCGAATAAATGATAAAGCAGGAAATAATTTCTCCAGCTTCATGGTCTCTGCTTTGCCTTTGCGTGTAACCTTCAGACAAGTCTTGAACAGTTTCTTCTCAGCAAGTACATCCAGCGAAATCAGCTTCTGATACACGGCAATTGAAGGTCGGTTCCGGTGAAAATGAATCAGCGAATCAACAACCAGATTCTGCAGGTAATTCTTTTCCGTTGCGAATCGAAGTTTACCGGCTTTATCGAGATTGCTCTTTAATGATTTCTCGTCATACACGGATTGCTCCAGAATGGTATCGAACAAATCAACGTAGCTGTTGCCTTCCTTTCCTTCGTGCCGCTGCGAAAGTAACTTGAAGTGTCGTTTCTCATTCATTGACAATGAATGAACCAACTCGTGTAATTCCGATGAAGATTTCATACGTCTGAGGTCTAATAATAATGCCGGACATTATATCCGCATATATCTCAAATATAGCCCATTTAAGCATCCTTCTACCTTCTGAAACCTTATATAAATTGACCTTTTCCCTCCCATAAATTGCTTCCTCAACAGTCCGGGAATATATTTGATTAAGCCTTATAAACTTGCCACACTGAAAACCCGGTTCATGAACGCAAATCGTTTACTATTGAAACGTATTCTACTTTCTGCAGCAACTGCACTACTGATGTGCACGTCGCTTGTTGCACAAAGCAGCACCAACTGGACAATCAACTTCCAGGATGCAGGTTCCTTCGTTGAGAACAAAGGACAGTTTTACATTCCCGGCAGCTCAATAAAAAACGCAGATGTCCTTTACGCCATTGATGATGGAAACACACGGGTGTTCTTTACCAAACGTGGTGTGTCCATTCTTATGACGGACATGAATAAGCGCAAGAAAACAGAAGAAGAAAAAGCAGAAGAGCTACGTTCAGATGTGAAATGCAAATCAAACCGTGTAACTGTGAAGAACGATTACATTCACATGAACTGGATCAACAGCAATGCAGATGTGAAAGTTGTCGTGTCGGAACAGACTGCTGATTTTCATTCTTACTCCGTGAAAGACGCAACCGGCAACTGGATAAACACCAACAACATCTTAGGCTATAAGAAACTGACCTATTTCGGAGTTTATCCCGGCATTGACATTGAATACACGATTCATCCTGAAAAAGGTTTTAAGTACACACTAATTGTCCACCCCGGTGCCGACGTTTCAAAATTCAGCGTTCAGTATACCGATGCAGCCGGAATGTCAATTGATCCTTCCGGAAACCTTTTAATTCCTTCACTCTTCGGAAATGTAATTGATCACGCACCGGTTACTTATTACGCAGCAAACAAAACAACAATCGGTTCTTCGTTCGTACTCGACAACAATGTTGTTTCATTCAAGCTTGACTATTACGATCATTCGAAACAAATCATCATTGATCCATGGACAGTAACACCTGCATTTGGCAACAGCAACAAAATATGGGAGTGTGAACATGATGCTGCCGGAAACGTCTACCTCTACGGTGGTGATTCACCTATGCGACTGCGTAAATACAATTCTGCCGGAACTTTGCAATGGACATTCAATACTGCATGGGATACATCCGGTTTCTGGGTTGGCAGTTTTGTTACTGATCAGTCAGGTGCATCCTATTGCACTTCCGGTTCCAACGGAGAAATTGTAAAAGTGAGCACGGCTGGTGCACAAGTTTGGTTCAACAATCCGAATGGTTTGTTCGGTCCTTTGTTCGAATATTGGCACCTGACTTTGAACTGCGACGAAACGCAACTTGTTGTTGGTGG
Organism: Flavobacteriales bacterium; assembly: GCA_040377305.1. Classification (GTDB taxonomy): domain Bacteria; phylum Bacteroidota; class Bacteroidia; order Palsa-965; family Palsa-965. Next base: position 37,081 of record JBEIPA010000018.1, read on the forward strand.
CATGCGCGCCCCGAACCCATTCTCAATTAACAACTATCGGGGAGCGGTGATGAATATCAATCTGGCCAATGGAGCTGTACTCGGTTTTGTTCCGGTAGGTTGGGTTGCAGGTATAAACATTAAAGAAGTGAAAACCATTACGTGGTCGCCGAACGGCAATTACTATTTCCTTACGTTGGATTCCATTGGATGCGTAACTCCTGCATTAACGTTAAGCTGGAAAACAATAAGCGGATATGGTTTCTCCTATGGAACCTGTGGTTATGGCGTAACGAATCAAGGCATCAGCGCAATCCGTTGTACTGCCGCGGATATTTACACCCAGAATGGTACATCTGTTCACCGCAGGAATATTGCCAATGGTGCAATCACCGCAACCGCATCCATTCCCGGTGGTGCAGCAAACAACACTTTCGGAAATTCACCACTCAACAGCGGACTCGATCTCGATTTGTGTGGTAACGTTTATGCAGGATCATCCAATCAGGTTGTGAAGTACGACGCAGCATTGAATCAGCTTGCAACAGCTGCGACTACCGCTGCTGTTTATGATGTTAGCGTAAACATCGGAGGTGAAGTCATTGTTTGCGGACCTGGATATGCTTCATCAATTAACATGACCGCGTGTGCACCAGTCGTAATTAACTGCAGCACAACAGTACCGATGAGTACAACACAAAACCAATCAAACATTACGTGCTTTGGTCAGTGTACAGGACAAGCTTCTGTTACAGCTAGCGGCGGTAACGGAGTTTACACGTATGCATGGGCACCATCGGGCGGAAACGCTTCTTCAGCCACAGGACTTTGCCAGGGAACGTACACGTGTACCGTTACAGACGGATTGGGTGCAACAATAACCGCAACGTTCAACATCACTGCGCCTTCTGCAATTACCGGTACCACTTCTTCCTCTGCAGCTACCTGTGGTAATAACAACGGAAGCGCTTCAGTGAATGCATCAGGTGGAACAGGTGTACTTACATACTCATGGGCTCCATCAGGAGGTACTGCATCAACCGCAAGCAACATTGCCGGAGGTAACTACACTGTTACAGTAACGGATGCAAGCGGATGTACAAACACGTTTACCGTAAACGTCCCAACTTCCGGTGGACCAACAACCAGCGTTCAATCGCAAGGTGATGTTTCCTGTTTCGGTGGGAATGATGGAACCGGAACAATTACTGCAAGTGGCAATGGACCATTCACCTACAATTGGGCACCAACTGGCGGTAGCGCTGTAACAGCAACCAATCTTACTGCGCAGGTTTACACCGTTACAGTTACAGACAACAATGGATGTACAAGCACACAAACCGTTGCGATAACAGAACCTACTGCAGTCGCACCGTCCATCAGTGCATTCACGGATGCAACATGCGGCAACAACGATGGCACTGCAACGGCGAACGCTACTGGTGGTGTTGGTCCTTACACGTACGCATGGGCTCCGTCAGGCGGTAACGCTGCGGCTGCAATTAATCTTGGTGCCGGAATTTATACGGTTACAGTAACTGATGCGAACAACTGTACATCGACTACAACTGTTTCCATTGCGAACGTGGGTGCTCCGGTTGTTACAACACAATCTTTAATTGATGTCAGCTGTTTTGGACTCACCGATGGAAGTGCAACAATTTCTGCAACGGGTAACGGACCTTTCACTTACACATGGACTCCAACGGGCGGTAACGCTGCAACTGCAACAAACCTCGCACAAGGAGCATACACGGTTACTGTTACCGACAATGGTGGATGTACTGCGATTCATACAGTCACCATTTCGGAACCAACACAAATCACATCGACCATCACACCACAAGATGCAACCTGTGGAAACAGCAACGGAACAGCGAGTATCACTCCGACTGGCGGAACAGGTCCGTACACGTACATGTGGAGCAACACACAAACTACGCAGCAAATCACAGGACTTGCGGCAGGTTCTTATTCCGTAGTTGTAACAGATGCGAATGGTTGTACTTCAACTGCGTCAACCACACTACTGAATAACGGTGCGCCGAGCATCCAGGTTACCTCGCAAACAGATCCAACCTGCTTCGGCATAACAAATGGAGCCGCTGCAATTCTCGCTACAGGCGGAACGGGTCCGTTTACTTACAACTGGTCTCCTTCCGGCGGCACAGGTTCTTCTGCAACCGGTCTTGGTGCAGGAACATATACGGTGATCGTTACAGGATCCGATGGTTGCACGCAAACACAAACGATCACGCTCACCACACCACCTGCCATTGTTTCAACAACTTCATCTACACCTGATGATTGTAATTCCAGCAATGGAAGCGCTGTGATATCCGTCTCCGGCGGTAATCCGGGATATGTACTTGCCTGGAGCACGGGTAGCAGCAATGATACGCTTACAAATCTTACCGCAGGAACTTACACGTGCACGGTTACCGATGCAAACGGATGTACAACAGTTGCAACAGTGTTAGTTGGAACAAGCGGATCTGTTACAGCTAATGCAGGTGTTGACGTAAACATTCTGCAAGGACAAACGACGCCACTCACGGGTACCGGAGGAAATTCCTGGAGTTGGTCGCCTGCTGGTTCTCTGGATTGTGCAACGTGTCAGAATCCAAACGCTACACCAAACGTAACAACCACATACATTCTTACTGTGACGGATTCGCTGGGATGTACGGATACAGATACAGTAACCGTGTTTGTTGAAATCCAGTGCGGTGATCTTTTCTTACCAACTGCGTTCTCACCAAACGGAGACGGAGAAAACGACATTTACTGCGTGCGTAGCAATTGCATCAAAACAGTGCAGTTTGAAATTTACAATCGATGGGGAGAGAAAGTCTTTGAGACAACCAATCCGGAAATTTGCTGGGATGGATATTGGCGAGACAAACCATGTGAAGCTGCAGTGTTCACGTATTTCATCCGCGGCGAAATGATTGACGGAAGTCCGATTGACGGTCAGGGAAATATCACACTTGTAAAATAAGCTGAGCCATGAAGAAACTTTCAATCATCGCGATCGGAATGCTCAGCCTAAGTGCTGTTGCAATTGCACAAGACGTTCACTTTTCCCAAAGCACGGAAGCTCCTCTCCTGCTCAATCCTTCTCAGGCAGGAATGGGTCATGATGTTCTGGTAACGCTCAATTACAAGACGCAGTGGAAAAGTGTGACTACACCTTACAAAACACTTAACGCAGGTGCCGATTTTACCGTGTGGGGACAAGCAAATGAAAACCACATGGGCATTGGTGTAAACGTTTTCACAGACAAAGCAGGTGACGGCTCCATGAATACTACCATGGGCAGTCTCAACATTGCGGGCGTGCTTCGCGCGAGCGGCAACAACTTAATCTCAGGTGGAATTGCCTGTGGATTTGGTCAGCGTCGTCTTACTGAAAATTTCTCGTGGGATAATCAGTATGACGGAATGCACTACATCCCGGGTGCCCCGAACGGTGAACCAGGTTCATTTCTCAATCACAATATGCTGGATGTCTCTGCAGGAGTTAGTTGGTACTATGGCAACAAGACTTCCACAATCAGTTCCAACGATGCGAGAATTTTTAATGTGGGATTTGCGCTGCAACACATTAATCGTCCGCAATACAGTTTCTACGGAAATTCAACTGAACGCTTACCCATGCGCTTCATTGCTCATGGTAAAGCAGCAATCGGAATTAAGAACTACAGCGTGATTCTGGAACCATCTTATTTAGTGATGATTCAAGCTGGTCACCGTGAAATTACTCCGGGCCTCATTGTAAAATACACTCCGCGGGAAGCGTCGCGCTACACAGGGCGTGTAAAAGCGTCTGCGTTTTGCCTCGGAGGTTATTACCGTCACAAAGATGCATTTGCTGCTTGCGCCCGATACGAGTATTCGTTCTGGTCAGCCGGATTTAGTTATGACATTAACGTATCCAACCTTCGCTCTGCAAGTCATGCAAAAGGTGGATTCGAAATTTCCTTACGCTTCATGTCGCCAGATCCTTTTGGACACAAGACAACACGAAGAATGATTGACTGATTGCAACCAGAAAACACTGGAGCATAGCTGAGGATCTCCAGGTTCTGTTTGTGCGTTGAGTAAAAGCGATGGGTGTGTTCTGATGATCGCGAAATGTGATATCAGAATCCCTGCAAACTGTGTGGAGTTCGTTGGTATACACTCCATCGCTTTTATTTGTTATTCAGGCTTGTCAGCTTTGCGATCACCTTTCTTCGACTTGTCCCCTTTGTTTCCTGTCTCCTTGCTGTGACGTGAATCCATATCGTCACGAATTTCCGGACGTGGCTTCTTCGAGTGCCCCTGTTTGCTTTGCATGTTGTTGGTGCTTCTTGAACCTTTCATAAGTTTTCTGTTTAGAAGAAAAACAGCCTCGGTCCTTCCGAAGCTGTCCGAATATGCTCTTTCCCTTCGAAGTGTAATCGAGATTTACACTGGTCAAGTTATGAGGGTTTATTTCTCAGACCTCTCTGATAAAATCTCCCCTGAAGTGCATCAAATACACAGATACTCCTGCAAGCCCGGCTCCATTCTTCACATCTATGGAAATCCCTGAAATTCGAAGGTGATCGCTGCACAGCAAACAGAAATGCATCCACAGAATGTGCAAGAATTTTCCCGTGGGAAATCCAATTGATATAACGCAGGCACTAATGTGACAATGATCATGTCGCAGAAGGTAATTTGGTCGGAGGTTTGAGTTCTACAACAAAAGTGCTCTATGCATCAACTCTGGCAATTCATTGCAGGCATTGGCTTATTCCTGTTCGCGCTTCATCTGATGGAATCATCATTGAAAGTGCTTGCAGGACGTACGTTCAAAGTTTTTCTTCGTAAGCATACGAGCAATACGTTAGAAGCACTTGGTAGTAGTGCTTTGGTAACCGGAATCCTTCAGAGCAGTTCGGTCGTGATTATGATCATCCTGACATTCGTTGGCGTTGGAATCGTGTCCTTGCGAAATGCACTTGCGGTAACAATTGGTTCCAATTTCGGCACAACGCTCGACAGTTGGTTAGTTGCGACAGTCGGTTTCAAAATTGAAATTGACATCATTGCTCTACCAGTCATAGGTATCGCCGCAATTGTGATGATCTTCCTTGACAGTGAAAGAAAAGTGTTTCACTTGTTTCGCTTTCTTCTCGGGTTCGGTTTTCTGTTTCTCGGACTCGACTTCATGAAGGAAAGCATGACCGCAATATTCGAAGGATTTGACGTCGCGCAATTCGAAGGATATCCACGAATTGTTTTCGTAGCGTTGGGATTCGTCCTTACTTCATTAATTCAATCCAGTTCAGCTTCCATGGCCATATTTCTCAGCGCACTGCATACGGGAGCGATTCCTTTCGAAGCAACCGTGGCTGCAGTAATCGGAAGTGAACTTGCTGGTTCCGTGAAAGTGATTATCGGGTCCATTGGTGGTATTGCGGCGAAGTGGCAACTCGCAATCGGGAATGCCGTATTCAATTTCGTGATGTGTACAATCGCATTCATCTTCATGGATGGCTATATGTTTATTGCCGGTACAATCACCGGAAAGGATCAGCTGTTGCAACTTGTTGCTTTTCAAAGCGGAATAAATCTGGTTGGGGTCATTCTATTTGCACCATTCCTGAATTGGTTCGCGAGACTCCTCGAAAAATATGTAGGTGGGAAAGAAAAGCACTCATCATTTGTGATTGGGAAAGAGTTGCTGAAAGTTCCTGTTATGGCTATGGATGCGCTTGTGCAGGATTCCGAATTGCTGATTCACCGCGTACTGAGATTAAACCTGGAGGCCTTTGCAACCGATCCTAAAATGTCACACGCCCGATCTGAAATCAGGATTGCAATTGATGAACGCAACAAGAAGCTGAAGTCGTACGACAAGAAATACGACGATATAAAAAAATCAGAAGGTGAAATTCTGATATATGCGCTCAAGTTCAAAGAGACGAACCCGGAAGAAAAGCGACGCATTGATGAACTACTCAAGTCTATTCGTCATGCCATGTACTCTGCTAAATCCATGAAAGACGTTATGCACAATCGCATTGAGTTTCACGAATCAGCAGACGATGTCAAATTCCGGCATTACATCGATTTCAGAAAACGGCATGAAGACTTCTACAAACTCATCAATAAAAAAGTCAATTCAGAGAAACCTTCTGATTTTCACAGCCTGATTCACACCGCACTTGAAGATTATAACGAACGAATGGTGCATATCGTTGATGCTGCGAAGAAAGAAAAGTTGAGTCCGGAAGACGTTTCGTCCTTGTTGAATGTCAATCGTGAATTGTACACGTCATGCAAAACTGCAGTTCAGGCATTGCAACTTTTTCACGAAGGCGATCCGGACAACCAGATCGGTTCTATACCTTAAATACGACGATTATGCTAAGCAAGAAACGCCAACAACAGTATTTTCTCCAGCGATGGAGTTCGATACTTCATCATTTTGAACAGTTCGCACGTCGTACAAACGCCGATGATCTTCACCGAATTAGAGTAGAGCTAAAGAAAATCCGGGCCATGCTGTTCTTACATGAAGAAACAGGTGGTTCTGTATCGAAACGTGAACACCAGCTTGTTCGATCCATATTCAAACAAGCGGGTAAAATTCGCGATGCCCAAATCAGCGCACACCTCGTTAAAGAAGCAGGTGTAGTTTCTATTGAGTTCTTTACAGAACATCGTAAGACAGTAGCAACTGAATCAAGAAAATTTGTGAAGCTATTTAATGGCGAAGCAAACCACATGGTCAAGGAGAATACGAAAGTGTGGAAATCACTGAAGAACATTTCTTCCGGGGAACTGGAGAAATTATTCGCGAAGTTGTGGCTTAAAGTACAGAAGAGCTACGTCCCGAAATTGGTTCAGAAAGAATTACATGATTCCCGAAAGATCATCAAACGAATAGTCTACATCCATTCCATGTTGAAGAACAAAGACATCAAAAAATTCGGTCTTGAAATTGAGCAAATGAAAATGCTCGAGGAAAATGTGGGTAACTGGAATGACACCAAAGTTACCGCTATGTTACTGAAGAAAATTTCGGGAAGTGCGGTTCAACGTAAGAAACTAACCGCGATTAGTACCGATAGGCTTGAAAAAGTCCAAAAAACGGCCAACTCCCTATTCTAAGTTCGACCAACTCCGGCTCAACACCTATCTGTCAGGGAAAATCGGCGACCTATACATTTCTTCACTCAAATAATTTGAGATATATTTAGGTCGCTGCCCTGGATAAGATTAAATAAAAAGTGGAGCAACTGCCCGCCCCCTTGCAGACAGTCGCTCCGGAGAAAAACTAGCGCTTAATCTCTCTATTAGAATCCGAGGTTATCAGTAGTGATAATGCGGACAATGTCGTTGATGAGTGTAATGATTTCCATAATGTGTAGTTGTTTATGGATCCAAAATTCCTCTGAAACGGATGGTTTTGTTAGAAGAAATAAGCGCGTTTTTGACATTCACTTAAATCGCTGTTTTACAGTAATTTACAATGGAAGTAGTCGAATCAATTCAACGAATCACCAGCCGTCTCACTGAGGAAGAGACGAGCACTGCAAGGGCCTATCTCACTGTCTTTAGCCAGAAAGGTAAAGAAGCGCGTGCGATACGGATGTTTGAAATGATTGTTGAACACAATCAAAACAACAACAAGCAGCCTCTTGATTTCAAACAACTGGAGATTACGTTATACGGAGCTCCTTCTGCTACCAACTTCACCCGACTCGCTTACAGACTGAGAGAAAAAATTCTTGAATCACTTGTTCTGGATGTCAATGCAAACCGCGAAGGCGCATATGACGATCGTACAAAGATCAACATCGAAGTCAGAAAAAATATCACGCAGGCACAAATTCTACAGAGTCGTGGCTTGCATGACATTTCAGAAGTCATTCTGGAAACAGTAATCAAGCAGTGCAAGAAATATGAAATCCTGGAAGAGTTGCTGCTTGCAATCCGATTGCTCATTAATCTTCGTCGTGCTGAAGACGGAACAAAATTTTTAAAGAACTGGCTCGCAACTTATGAGAAGTTCGATTACATGAAGAGTGCGCTCATGAGGGCAGAAGCGAACATGTGTCTTGTGCACGCCGAACTCGATTTCAAAGCCGGTGAAAAAGCAAAAGCCGATTGGCTGAAACCTTTTCTGGATGAAATGATTGTTGATTACCGCAAAACATCTTGTGCACACATTGGCTTCAACTATTTTTATCTGCAGGCTCAGTACTTCCAGATCATTCGCGATTACCGCAATGCAAGAAAAGCCTTAGAAGACAACCACAATCTTCTGGAAACACATCCGAGTATTTTCACGAAAATCCGTGCGGGCAATGTATTGTCAAATATTGCCGACAATGATTTGTACCTCCGACAATTTGCGCGCTGCCAGAAAACTGCTGTGAAAGCGATGCAACATTTCAAAGAGACGAGTTTCAATCATCAGCAGGCCATTGAGCTTGTTTTCTATTCGCACTATTATCGCGGCGATTACAAAACAGCCAAGGAAACACTGGACCAGCTATTGCCCGACACAGAAGTATTGAGTGATCTGAAGTATCAGCAAGGTAAACGCATTTATCTGCTTGCCTGTACACATTTCATGATGCGTAACTACAACGTAACGCTGAAGCTGCTGAATCGAATTACGAATCCTATTGAGGCAGATAAAGAAGGATGGAATATCGGCTTGCGCATACTTACTATTATGACGTTGATCGAGTTGGAGAAATTCGACGAAGCAACTTCACGAATTGCAGCTTTGAAATCATTCATCGATTCGGTTGGAAAAGACGGCATCACTGATCGTGCACTTTCTATTCTCACGCTCTTACGCAAATTGAGCAATGCTTCTTTTGACTTTAAAGTCGTGCACCAGAAAGAAAAAGAAAGAATCGAAGCACTGAGTGAACTGGAATGGACACCGAAATCGCCGGAAATGGTAATGGTTGATCAGTGGTTGCGTTCGAAAATTCTCAAGAAGCCACTCGAACTTGCACTCTCAGTTGAGGAAGGCACGCAGAAAGTCAGCGCGTCCTAGATGAATTAATTTGCACTTCGGATTTGATTTTGCTTGCGAATTTACTGAGGTAAATTTTCCACAGGCAAATCACATCACTTTGGTTTTCCAGAGCAACCACTCCCCGCGTCTAAGTCAAAAATGCACATTCCTGGTTTTTCTCATGTGGAACTAGCACTACGTTATGCTAATAATGCAGTGGTATGTGATTTGAATCAACATTGCAATGAAACAGCCCGAATTAAAACCCAAAGGCGTTTTCGTTATTGTTGACGAAAACAAGTACATGCACAAAATCTATCTGAGATGTCTGAAAGAGCTGAAGCTGGATAATCAGGTGGTGAGTTGCCATAATGGTCAGGAAGCATTTTCCTATCTGAAAGACACGAAGGATAAAATATTTATGATTTTGTCTGAGATAACCATGCCCAAAATAGATGGACATGAACTGAAACGCATGATTAACATGACACCGGAGTTGCATTCAAAAGCAATCCCATTTTTCTATTTATCCGAAGTGCACCTCGAAGCTGTGATTAAAGCTGCCTATGGAATGGGAATTCAGGGTTATTTCCGGAAGTCGGCTGACATTGAGAAACTCCTAAAGATTCTCACGTGCATCTTTGATTTTTGGACTCTTTGTGTTCATCCAAAAAATTTGAAGTGAAGTTGATTTGACTTTGCCGGCATTGTGCGATTTCAGTCGCGCTACAATATTGTCCGTAGAACCGTAGTAATATTTACCGTCTTTTTCGCTTTTCAGTATGTAGGTAAAATACATGTTACAGTAACGAAAATATGAATCGCAAAATGAGCAACCAAACTCAGAGGCAGACTTCTGAAACTTGAACTCCATCCTCTTAAAAACAAACGCCCCGCCGAAAAAGGCGGGGCGATAAAATGTTTGGCGGAGAGCGAGGGATTAACTGCCTTGATCCTTGATCTCCCATTTCGAGAATCATTTTCTTTTCCGCTGCGCTACTTTTTGTTTTCTACAGTTCCTTCTCCGAGCGAAAAGCTCGATCCGTTACTGCACAAAACAAAAATCCCCGCCAAAAAGGCGGGGAAAAGAAATTGATTCATCTGCGGAGAGCGAGGGATTCGAACCCCCGGACCTGTTACAGTCAACAGTTTTCAAGACTGCCGCGATCGACCACTCTGCCAGCTCTCCGGGGGCAAAAGTAACAATCTGAACTAATTCAAAAACATGAAATCTTACTTTTCCTCGTTTTTTAAGCGCATTTCGTCGGTACTATCTGATGCTGCGGTAGATATATCAGAAATAATTGTACCTTTGCCCTTGTAAAATCAGATCTGTCTCTAAAAACAGATTACAAGAACAAATAATTATACTGTCAAACCTTCTAGTGTTTAGACACTCAATTTTGCTGATTAGCTGAGTTTTTTTTCCTTAGATACGATCCCTTATTTTTTAATGAATTTCAATGAACTAAACCTGATCACTCCAATCCTGGAGTCGCTCAGCAAATTAAATTACACAACTCCCACACCCATTCAGGTTCAATCAATTCCACATTTGCTGGAAGGAAAAGACATTTTTGGATGTGCACAGACCGGTACCGGCAAAACTGCTGCCTTCGCAATTCCAATTTTGCAGCTTCTTAGCCAATCCGGCAACAAGTCGAATCACATTAAAGCATTGATCCTCGCACCAACACGCGAACTGGCTTTGCAGATTGATAAGTCATTCGAAGATTATGGCAAAAACCTCGGACTTCGCCATGCGGTGGTTTTCGGTGGTGTAAACCAAAGCAGTCAGGTAAATGCGGTTCGCCGTGGACTTGATATTCTGGTAGCAACGCCTGGACGTCTTCTGGATCTTATGAATCAGGGTTTCATCAAACTGAATACAATTGAGTATTTCGTACTTGACGAAGCTGATCGCATGCTCGACATGGGATTCATCAATGACATTAAGAAAATCATTGCGAAACTTCCAACTCAGAATCGTCAAACAATGTTCTTCTCGGCTACTGTTACGCCGGAGATCATGAAATTGGCGAATACTCTTCTTAAGAATCCCGTAAAAGTGAGCGTAACTCCGGTTTCAACTCCGGCAGAAACGGTTCAACAATCGGTATTCTACGTTCAGAAAGAGAATAAACGCTCTTTGTTGAAGCACGTTATTACGACAAACACGATTAACCATGCCCTGGTTTTCACCCGCACCAAGCGTGGGGCTGACCGTGTGGCTAAAGAATTGAACAAAAACGGCATAAAAGCAGAGGCAATTCATGGCGATAAGTCGCAAAATGCCCGCGTTCGTGCCCTGGATGGCTTCAAAAACCGCAAAATAAACGTTTTGGTGGCTACGGATATCGCAGCACGCGGAATTGACGTAGATAAGCTGACCCATGTGATCAATTATGAGATCCCGGAGACGCCAGAAACGTATGTTCATAGGATTGGTCGTACCGGACGTGCGGGCGAATCAGGATTTGCACTATCTTTCTGCTCGATTGATGAGCAGGATTATATGAAAGACATTAAAAAGCTCATCCGCAAAAACATCGAGGTAGTGGAAAATCACCCTTGGTCTAACTAAGTAATCAACAACAACAATTAATACAATCAATTAATCACAACAACAATGAAAAAAGGTACAGTTAAATTCTTCAACACAACTAAAGGTTTTGGATTCATTAAGGATGACGAAACTAACACAGAAATCTTCGTACACGTTACAGGATTGAAAGATGAAATTCGTGAGAACGACATCGTTGTGTTCGAAATTCAGGACGGACGTAAAGGGCCGAACGCTGTTAACGTGAAACTCGCGTAATCAGACTCGGAGATGATATATCTCTCAAGGCGGACTTCGGTCCGCCTTTTTTTTTGCCGTAGATGAAGCGGTGAAAAATGGAACACGGATTTTGATGCCCTTTGTTTTCTAACGTCAAGAAAGGATGAGTTCGGTAAATTCAGAGTTCGGTTGGCGGATCCCATGAGATAAACTCAAGCCTATCTCATTAAATCCAATAGCGAAAACGAAAAGTTCAACCGTAGTCATCCGAGCAAGCCCACTAAACACTAGCGGACTTCAAAATCCGCGTTCCATTTCAACCTCGCCAGATAACGCGCAATTTGAACCAGTTAAAACATCGCGGTTCTTATTGGGCAAATCCGATTCGGATTCCCCTCTGGTATTCGTAACTTTACTGTACCATTTTCGAATGATGAACCTTACCATCCTGAAATTAAAAACATGAAGAAGGCGACTCTTGTTTTAGCTGCGGTTTTAGCGTTTTATTTTCTTTCTGCTCGCGAGCTTACTGCAAATCTCACGTCTGCTGCATTCAGCACTCCTGACAATAACACATACGTTGAAACATATCTTTCCATCATCGGAAATTCTGTTCACTATGTGAAAAACAAAAACGGACGTTACCAGGCTGCTGTTGACATTCGTATGTCGGTGATGAAAGGTGATTCACTGAAAGATTACCGCAAGTACGTTCTCAATAGTCCGGAAACCGACGACACAACGAAGGTTCCTAACTTCCTCGATCTGCAGCGATTCACTTTGCCAATCGGTCTGTATCAACTTACGATTACAATGTTCGATGTAAATCGCCCGACACAACGCGTAATTACCAATGGCCGTTCGCTTGTAGTTGACATTGACCCCGATTCAGTTTCTCTTTCGCAGATTGAAATGCTCGAGAGTTATTCGAAATCAGCTAACCAGAGTGTGCTTACTAAAAGCGGATATGATCTCATTCCGTATGTAGCAAACCTGTATCCCGGCAACATGGCCAATCTTTCTTTCTACGGTGAAGTTTACAACACGAAGAAAGTAATGAATGATCAAAAGTTCCTCGTGTTGTATTACATCGAAGGAGCTGAAACGCGTACGAAGATGACTGACTACAATACGTTTCAGAAGTTTAGCGCTGCGCCGGTGAATTCAATCCTGTATACGTTCGACATTTCGAAATTGCCGAGTGGGAATTACAATCTCGTAGTTGAAGTTCGCAACGCACAGAATCGTTTGATGAGTATGCGTTCTGTTGCATTCGAGCGATTCAACCCCGGAATGCAAATCAAGCTTTCGGATATTGCCAGCATTAGCGTTGAAAACACATTCGCGGCAAAAATCACCAGTGTAGATACGCTCACTGATTATATCCGCAGTCTCGGTCCGATAAGCACACAGAACGAAAAAGAGTTTGCTGAATCCTGCATTAAAAGCGGCGACATCAAACTCATGCAGCAATACTTCTTCAATTTCTGGCAGGTGCGTAATGAAACTACTCCGGAAGCGCAGTGGACTCTTTACAACCGCGAAGTACAGAAAGTGAACGCCAATTACGGAACACCAATCATGAAAGGTTATCAAACGGATCGTGGTCGCGTGTATCTCATGTACGGCCCGCCTGATCAGATTATTGTAACGAACAGCGAACCAAGTTCATATCCGTATGAAGTGTGGCAGTACTACACGATTCGCGGAAGCGCAACGAACACGGATATTAATTCTCCGGGTAACACAACGCAGAGCAACAAGAAGTTTGTTTTTGCCAACTTCGATCTTGTGACGAACAACTACGTGCTTATTCACTCGGATGCACGCGGAGAAGTTCGCGACGATCGCTGGAAGGTTCGCCTTACCAAGCGCGACAATGCCAACCCGAATCTCGATGACGGCAGTGCACCTGATCAGTATGGTGGACGTTCGAGTGATGTGTTTGACAATCCTCATTAGCCAGTAGGCAGTAAGCAGTCGATTTACAATTCATTGGCATATCGGCACATTGGCAAATTGGCACATCGATCAGCAACCTGAGGTTTTCTGAGTAATATTGTACCATGTCTAGCGTCGCGATCGTTATCCTGAACTGGAACGGCAAATCATTTCTTGAACAATTTCTGCCGGGCGTAATCGCAAACTCTCCTTCGTATGCAGAAGTAATCGTTGCAGACAACGCTTCGTCGGACGATTCGGTGAAGTGGCTGAAGCAAAATCACCCCAACATTCGGATTATACAAAATGCTTCGAATGGCGGATTCGCAAAAGGCTATAATGATGCGCTCGCTCACGTTGATGCAGAATACTTCGTGTTGCTGAATTCTGATATCGAAGTCACACACGCCTGGCTGGATCCGATGATTGCGTTACTCGACAAAGACTCATCTGTTGCGGCGTGTCAACCCAAGTTGCGTGCGTTTCACCAAAGAGATGAATTCGAATATGCCGGAGCGGCTGGCGGTTTCATGGACAAATGGGGATATCCATTTTGTCGCGGAAGAATATTCGACACGTACGAGAAAGACCATGGACAATACAACGACGTATGTGAAATTGCGTGGGCAACGGGCGCTTGTCTCGTTATTCGAAAATCAGACTGGCTGAATACAGGCGGACTTGATCCTGATTTCTTTGCGCACATGGAAGAAATAGATTTGTGCTGGCGTTTGAGAAATCGCGGCAGGAAAATCATGTATTGTCCCGACTCCGTAATTTATCACGTAGGCGGAGGAACGCTGAACAAAACAAGTCCGCGAAAAACATATCTCAACTTCAGGAACAATCTTATTCTCTTAACGAAGAATCATGCCTCCGCTTTTTTCTGGCTGAAGATTTACCTGAGAATGTGTTTGGATGGCGTTGCTGCTTTTCGTTTTCTCTTTTCAGGAGATGGAAAACATTTCTGGGCAGTTGTTACCGCACACCTGAGCTATTGGAGGACACTCGGCACAACAATAAGAAAGCGTCGTAAAATCAAAAAGGAAGTTTCTGTATTTGCAACCTCGTGTATCTACCGCGGAAATATTGTGGTCGATTATTTTTTACGTGGCAAGAAAAAATTCTCGGACCTCGACCCTTCCCGATTCGATCCCAAGAAAATATGAAAGCCCGAAAAGTGTATGGTGCACATTCGAATTTTCAAATCATCGAATAAACTACTCACCGAATATGATGCGCTTCTTTCTTGTGAGACCAAACTGACCTTCCGTCTTTCTTCTTAGGAACTGTATTGCTTCTTGCGGATCATCAGTATAGAACAGAAGTTCTTCGTCTTCCGGAGAAATTGTTTGCGCTTCATGCATTCTGTCGATGTGCGCTCTCAGGTGAGCATGAAAATCCTTGCACATCACGACAATCGGGAACTGAAGAAACTTCCCGGTTTGAATTAATGTCAATGCTTCGAAAAATTCATCGAGTGTTCCGAATCCACCAGGCATTACAACATATCCGTAGGAGTACTTCGAGAGTAAGACTTTCCGCACAAAGAAGTAACGTATGTTCACCCACTTGTCGAGATAAGGATTGGGTTTCTGTTCGTGCGGTAAAACAATGTTGCAACCAACCGACATCCCGCCTGCTTCTTTCGCACCACGATTCGCTGCTTCCATAATTCCCGGACCACCGCCAGTCATGGTAGTAAAACCAATACCTGCGAGCCCCTTCCCTACTTCACGCGCTAATTCATAATATTGATGGCCGGGTTTGAAGCGTGCTGAACCAAATACCGTTACACACGGACCAACGAAATGCAGCTTTCTGAATCCACGGATGAACTCACGCAACACGGTTAATACGAATACAAATTCCTGCCAACGCGAGCGCGGACCTTCCAAAAAGTCTCTCTCATCAGTGTGTGCTTTCTCCGGAAGTTCTTCCTGCTTCTTCTGTTCTTCTGCTTTCTCCGGATTTTTAATCGGCTCTTCCATAGTACCACGAAGATAACTGACATCTTGGTATGCCTGCGGCGCTCACCACGGCGACACAGCGTTACGGCGCTTTCTTTGTGTTTGATTTTGGATTCCCAACCGGAGATACGGCGAACAGACACTATCGGTTTTTCGCCGTGTCCTCCGGTTGAGCAAAGAACGATAAACATTTAGCGCCGTTTCGCCGTGCCGCCGTGGTAGCCAGCTGCAAGCGTCCACGAGTTCAAGTGTTCTTCGAGGCACAAAAAAACCGCCATCTTTTCAGACAGCGGTTCAATGGAAATCGTTTGAGAATTACTTACAATCCGAAGTAACGTACTCGGCAGCATCTACATGTCCGAGTGAAGACGCCTTGCGGAAATCTTTGCACGCGTTTACGTTGTCTTTCAGATCACGCTCAACCAGCCCACGGCGGTAATACGCCTCTGGATCTTGCGGACGAATTGAAATCGCCTGACCATAATCGTAGATAGCTGAAGTCATTTTATTCATACGCTCGCAGCACTGTGCGCGGTGCATGTACGCATCATAGTTCAAAGGATCACGCTCAAGTGCTTTTGAGAAATTCACGAAAGCCAATTCATGATCGTCTTTGCTGAATTGGTGCAATGCAAGCTGGTACCAGCCATCAGCCAGGTGTGGTGACTTCTCTGTAGCACGTGTGAAATCTTCAACAGCCATGATCTCGTTTTTCAATCCGAGGTAAGCTTGTCCGCGCTTTGCATAGTACTGACCTGAATCAGGACACAATGCAATTGCCTTCGTAAGTTCATCTACAGCTTCCTGGTACTTACGAACTGTAAGTTTTGAGCTACCTTCTTTATAATGTTGCAAAGCTGTGTTCCAGCAGAAATTATCGTCGAACGCAATTTTTGCTTTTTCATGTCCAAGCGACATGGCACGGCTCAAATCAACACACGCTTGTTCTTTGGTAGTTCCGTTATTCGTACACATTGCACGCTGGTAGTATGCATCTGACATTGTTCCATCAAGTCCGATCGCAACATCCAGATCCGGAACAGCATCTGCTTTCTTCGATAGTCCGATGTTTGCCATCGCACGGCCGTAATAAAGTTTCGCCCAGTCTGAATAATTTTTCTTGATCTCGTCCTGATTTGCGCTCATCTTGTCGAACTCCGACATGGTTTCGAAGTCGGCTTTCAACTTGACAATACGACGTGCTTCAGCATCGATCTTATTGATTTCAGTTGTGTAGTCTGTAATTGCTCCGTTGAAATCGCCTTTGTCGCGTTTCATATCACCTGCCGCAGAAGGGCCTGTGTATACTGGAGCTGGAGTTGGAGTTTTTGTTTGAGCCGTTGCGAATGTGGTGATTCCGATCAAGGCAAGGCACAGAATGAAGTATTGCTTTTTCATCTTAAGGTGGTATGGAGGTGCAAACTTATTGAATTTACAGCTCTGTTTTACAGTAAAAAGTTGCTTATCGCCGGGACAAATATGCACCAATCATGCCAAAACAGTAGGCAATTGGGCTGTAGCGTAGTTGGCCGTCCAGCCTCCGTCGGCTGAAGCCTGACGGTTACCATTGCGATTATTCAGAATAACGTGGTGGGAGAAAAAATGTCGGAGACATTATTTCTCCCACCAAATCTCCCCTACCGATAGAGCAATGATAACCGTGCGGCTTTAGCCGACGGATAGAAATATCAGCAGGGCTACTCCTTCTGCTGCACTGCACCATCGATGACTTCATACACCTTATAGGGCAACCCACGTCCTTTAAAAAGCACATGCATTCTGCCTGTCCCTGTATCGGTGATAAAAAGCTGACCAAATTCCGGCTTGCAAACGAGTTCCATCAGACGATACACGCGATCAGCGTCTAGCTTGTCGTGAATGTCATCGAGCAAAAGCAGTGGTTTTTTTCCGGTATTCTGTTCAAGCAAACGATATTCACTCAGCTTCAGCGCAAGCAAAAATGTTTTCTGCTGGCCCTGCGATCCGCTTTTCTTGAGGGAATGTGTATTGATGGAAAAATCCAGATCATCGCGGTGAATTCCCTGCGATGTGTATTCCAATGCTATGTCTTTTCGCTGCGCATCAAGCAAAGTCTGCTCAAACGATTTCGTGTGCAAAACCGATTCGTATTGCAAGGATACATGTTCACTTCCTCCTGAGAGAACGGAATAATATTCGTTGAACAAGGGCTGCAGTTTCGCAATGAATTCTTTTCTCCATTCGAAAATTTTCACACCGTGATTGGTGAGTTGAATGTCGAGCACTTCCATTGTGCTGAAGTCGCCACCACCTTGCGCCATTTGTTTCAGCAATGCATTTCGCTGCGACAAAACGCGGTTGTATGCAATGAGATGATCAAGGTAATTTCTATTGTACTGAGAAATCACCGAGTCAACGAATCGTCTGCGTTCTTCGCTTGAACCAGCAACCAATACTCCATCGGCCGGACTCACGACCACTAATGGAATTAATCCGATGTGATCAGAAAGTCGCTCGTAGTCTTTGCCATTTTTGCGGAACACTTTTTTCTGTCCGCGCTTCACGCCGCAATAAATACTGTCGCTGCTTCCATCCTCTTTCGAAAAATCTCCTTGTACTACGAAGAATGGAGCATCGAATCGGATGTTTTGCGTGTCTGCAGGATTCAAAAAACTCTTGCACAGTGCGAGATAATGAATCGCCTCCAAAAGATTCGTTTTCCCGGATCCGTTGAGGCCCGTGAAGCAATTAATGCGCGCCGAACACTCGATTTCGAGGTGCTCATAATTGCGAAAATTGACCAGAGAGAGCTTTTGGAGAATCATTAAGGCTTGAATTCCTGCAAAATTGACAAAATCAGGGCTTTTTTGGTACTAAAAGTCGAAAAAAATACTACTTTTGCGACCCTGATTCCAACAATTCACGATCAGAAATAGCATGGCACAAGAAACGAAAGAACAGCCTACACTCGACATCGAGGCTGCGTACGACAAGACGGAAATGTATATCAACGAGAACAAGAAAAGTCTCGCTTTGATTATTGGTGGCGTCATTGCATTGGTTGGTGTATTCTTCCTCTGGAAGTTTTGGTACCAGGAACCACGCAACATTGAAGCTGCTGAAGCAATGTACAAGGCTGAGATCTGGTTCCAGCGCGACTCATTCAATCTTTGCATCAATGGCAAAGGCGACACGCTCGGAATGCAGTCAATCGTTGACGAGTACGGCAGCACGCCTTCAGGCAACCTTGCAAAGTATTATCTCGGGGTTAGCTACCTGCGCACTGGTCAGTGGGATCTTTCAATCGAGACGCTCGAAGATTTTGACTCGGACGATATGTTCCTGAGCGCAATGTCAATCGGAATGATTGGCGATGCGTATATGGAAAAAGGAATGGTTGATGATGCAATTGATCATTACCTGAAAGCAGCAAACAAAAATCCAAACAAATTCACTTCACCTACATTCCTGAAGAAAGCAGCATTTGCTGAAGAAGACCGCGGAAACAAAGAAGATGCGTTGAAATTGTACGAGCAGATCAAAGTTGATTATCCTGAATCACAGGATGCAGCACAGATCGACAAGTATATCACTCGCGCCGGCGGTGTAGTAAAGTAGGAAACGCTTTAAGTCATTAAGTAGGCAAGTCGGGCTGCATCATGTAGACCGACTTGCTTATTTATAGCTTGGCCAGACTTGCTTACTTTTATACTTGCCTGCTTTTTACTGGCCTACTTAATACTTGCCTACTTAAATCCTTATTGACTTACTGACTTTTTAGACTTCACCATGGCAACAGAACTAAAGAATCTCTCTTCTTACGATCCGGCAAGCGTTCCTTCCGGAAAAGGTCGTCGCATTGCAATCGTCGTTGCAGAATGGAATTCCGATGTCACATTCTCCATGCGCGATGCAGCGATTAAAACGTTATTGGAGAACGGTGTGGCCAAATCGGCTATCGAAGTGACTCATGTACCGGGCACGTTCGAATTGACATTAGGAGCTCAGCTGGCAGGCCAGCGAAAATCAATTGACGCGGTAATCTGCATTGGTTGTGTAATCCAGGGCGATACCCGGCACTTCGATTTCATTTGCCAGGGCGTGACTTACGGAATTACTGAGGTCAACATTTCACTGGACAAACCAGTCATTTTCGGTGTACTCACCACCAAAAACATTCAGCAGGCACGCGACCGCTCGGGTGGGAAGCATGGAAACAAAGGAGATGAGGCAGCAGTAACCGCTTTGAAAATGATTGCGGTGAAAAACAGTCTTAAGCGATAAGAATAGAATTGAAAAAGCCGTTCTGACAAATATGTCAGAACGGCTTTTTCTTTTGTCGGGGTGGCCAGGCTCGAACTGACGACCCCTTGGTCCCAAACCAAGTGCGCTACCAACTGCGCTACACCCCGATCAAAACAGTCGATTTCTCAACTGGGCTGCAAAACTAATTAATTATTTTGCATTCTAAATGTCTTTTCAGCGCTTTTTTCTGCAAAATGATTGTGATCCCGTCGCGACTCGAACGCGAAACCTGCTGCTTAGAAGGCAGCTGCTCTATCCGGTTGAGCTACGGGACCGGAAATTCTGCTGCAAAAGTAAGAGTTATTCGGTGACAAGGATCAGGAACCTGCAGTCAGAATAAATAGCGACTTTTGCAGCGCATGAGACTGGCTACTATTACTTTCTTGTTTTCATTGGTATTTGGTGCTTTACACGGACAAGATACACTTCGCAAACCTCGTCGTGTTACACCAATTGTTTTCTCCGGAGTTTCTTATCAGTTCGCCATCAACGGCAAACAAGCGGAAACCGATTTGGGCAACTTCGCATTCAAGAGTTACGCGCAACCGGAAATCGGGCTTGGAATTAAATACCAGCAAGACACTGCTGAATTTGCAACCGTTGGAATTTCTGCAACGCGTTATGTATTTACACTCGCGAGCAACAACGTTTTGTACGACAACGGAAATGAATATCCGATTTCAAATCGTCTGGATATTTACATGAACAACTTCGCGCTTAATACAACCTATCATCGCAGACTCACACACAAAAGTCCAACGCACTACTTGTCGCTTGAGCTGGGCGCAGGGGTACATGTGATTCAGTGGTACGGAACTGTTCGCACAGAGGATACACAGGTTGGTCCGTACGCAGCAACGCACACTGTACATACACCGAAGGAAATTTATGCGTTGCCGTCCACAACCCTTGGATTGAATTGCTCACTGCTTTCCCGCGAACACAAGACGAATTTTCTCTTCGGAATTAATTCTACACTCTATCTCGGTAAGTTCGATGAGATAGAATACAACGCCCGATATACTTCGGCAAACACCACGTTGAATTATTCTTTGCGTTGGGCACCAATGATTTTAGCACCGAGAGTTTATGTGATGGCGATGTTTTGACATCGGTTATTCAAATTTAAAATCGATGACTTGTCTTTACCTGCCAATCGGTGTGGATTCCACCCGCAACAAATGCCATAACTCCATTCAAATCTTTAATTGTATTTCCTCCCTTTGGTGATGAAATGCTGCTCCAATAAACACCGCTGTTAAGAGATTCCTCTACACCTGTTGGCCCAATTGCAACGCATTTATACCCAAGGAAGCCATATACCCGTTTTGAATCAACAAACTCCACGCAGGATCGATATCCGTTAGGAGGTCTTGAGGGTCTCGTCCAAGTTCTACCACCATCCGTTGTAACGAAACAGTTTTTGGTCGTGTCGTCAGGAAGTAAGTAATCGCCACCTACGATTATGCCCAATGAAGTATCCCTCCACGCCATCGAAAAAATTCCCTGCGATGGTTTCCCTTGCAGAATCGGTGTTTCAAAAACTTCCCAATGATGTCCGTAATCGCGTGAGTGCCACAAGCGCGATTTCACTCCGCCCGTTGCAATGTACACGTGTCCGTTCGGTAATGTTCTGATGGTTGTTCCGCTTGCTGCGAATGCGGCTTCACCATCTACTAGTTGTGGACGATCTTCGAATGGGATGTCCTTCCACGTTTTCCCGCCATCAAAAGTTTCCATGAGAAACAATCTGCCTTTTATTGGATCGCCGAAAATAAGTCCGTGTTTTTTATCCCAGAATCCAACGCCGTCGAAAAAATAAGCGCTTTCTGCATAGTTGACAATCTCAAGCCAGGTTTTCCCTCCATTGCTTGTTCTGAGAATCACTGAAGGAGTTCCTGCAGTTGCAATCACCGCGTTCTTTTTATCAAATGCGTGCAGCGTTCTGAAATCCATTTTCTCATGGTGCTGAACGCGACGCCACACAAATGTTTTTCCACCGTCAGTGCTTTTGCCTACAAGTCCACGCTGGCCACTGATCCAGATAACCTTCTCATTCACGACAGAAAGTCCGCGAAAACCTTTCTTCACTGAATCGGCCATGGCTTGAGTTGCAGGCATGCCTGTACAGGTTAGCATGGAATATGCGGGTGTAGTGGCGTGAACTATAACAAATGTGAAGAGTCCGAGAAGACTGAGAATCAAGCGTCGCATATTACTAAAGTAGGGATAACTTTGCACAACCGTTCCTTGAACTGTGAACGGTGAACTATTTAACTGTGAACCATGGATATGCAATACCGCCGTCTCGGCAAATCAGGATTACAAGTAAGCGCCCTTTCATTCGGATCGTGGGTAACATTCGGTGCACAGATTGGTGACGATGTGGCACAACGTTGTATGGAAATCGCATACGAACGCGGAGTGAACTTCTTCGACAATGCAGAAACCTACGCGAGTGGAAAATCCGAAATCGTGATGGGAAATATTCTGAAGAAGCTGAATTGGGACCGCACGAGTTATGTAGTGTCGAGCAAAGTTTTCTGGGGTGGAAAGAAACCCAATCAGATCGGACTTTCACGCAAGCACGTGATGGAAGCGTGCAATGCTGCTTTGAAGCGATTACAGGTTGAATATCTCGATTTATATTTCTGTCATCGTCCGGATCCGGATACACCAGTAGAAGAAACCGTGCATGCAATGAATGTGCTCATTCAGCAAGGCAAGATTTTCTATTGGGGAACTTCTGAATGGAGCGCAGACCGAATCATCGAAGCACACACGTATGCGGAGAAGCACAATCTCGTAGGTCCCACGATGGAACAACCCCAGTACAATTTGTTTCACCGTGAGCGATTTGAGAAAGAGTATGCGCCGCTGTATTCGAAGTACGGAATGGGCACAACGATCTGGTCGCCGCTTGCGTCGGGAATGCTTACCGGAAAATACAATGACGCACCATCGACGACCAATACGCGCATGGATCGTAATGATCTGAAGTGGCTGAAAGAAAGAATGCTTGGTGCAGAATCGGGAGATAAGATTCAGCAAGTGAAATCGTTCACGAAGCTGGCGAATGAACTGGGAACGGTTCCTACGAAACTTGCGATTGCCTGGACGTTGAAGAATCCGAATGTGAGTAGCACTATTTTGGGTGCTTCAAAAGCGGAACAACTGGAAGAAACGTTGACTTCACTGGAAGCAATTGAGCTGTTGACGGATGATGTGATGAAGAAGATTGATCAGATTTTCGCTTAGCCATTTTGATGAATTACCAAATTTTGGTACTTTTATTGTAACGTTAAAATCATGGCAAAAAACACATCCATATCGCTGGGGGATCATTTCGAGAAATTCATTAGCAGTCGCGTTAAATCAGGACGTTATGGCTCAGCAAGTGAAGTAATCAGAACGGCCTTACGCATGCTTGAGAATGAAGAGAAGAAAGTGATTGCTCTGCGCAAAGCGATTGAAGAAGGAATTAACAGCGGAATTGTACACGATTTTGATCCGCAACAACATTTAAAAATGTTGAAAGCGCGGAAAAAGTAGCAATGGCGAAGTTTCTTTTCACTGAAGCCGCTATTCAGGATTTGACTTCCATTTGGGAGTACACCACGAGTGAATGGTCAAACGATCAGGCAGAAAAATACTATCAAATTATTCTGAGTGGCTGTAATAAGATTGCTCAGAAACCCCTTCTGGGCAAAGAGTATTTTGAAATTCCCGCTGGCTTATATGGTCAACATATTTCAAGACATATCATATTCTATCTCCTGGTTGACAATTCAACAGTCCAGATCGTCAGAATTCTGCACGACAGCATGGACATTAAAAGCAAATTCCACGATTAGGAATTATTAGCGAACCAGGGCATCCTTCTTCATCATCTCCCCCAACCTGTAATCATGATTGCAATTCTCGTACTTCATTGCAGTACGGAATTCTTTCATTGCATTGACTGCAGCATCGTGAGGAGGAATCGTTTTCAGATTCGGTTTGCCGCACCAGGTGATCACATCTTTCCAGGTGGTTGAAACGTTGATGGCGTTGAGTGACGCATAACCATTCGGATGTTTCTTCCACGTCCAGAAACACCAGCCAACAAATTTGCTGTCGGGAGCGTTGAATGCGTCGAGTGTTTGCTGGAGCAAATCGTAGTTGTTCTCGCCCCATTCACCGCACCAAATAGGAACATCGAGTCGCTCGCGGGTTTGAATAAATGGATTCATCTTGTCCATCGGCTTTCCGCCCAACCAGGTGTAAATGTGGAAGCTGAACATCATGTTGTTGTCGGGCAGCTTCGTGAACATGGTAAAATCTTTCGCGAAATTGGTTCCTTCAATAATCACCATGTGGTTATTGTCGACACTCCGAATTGCTTTGATGATGCGATCATACATCTCCAGTAGATCAGGCTTACTCGATGGTGCGGGTTCATTCAGCAAATCATAACCTGCAATGATGGTTTTGTTTGCATAACGACTCGCTATTTTCATCCAGAGATTCACCGTGGCTTGCTTGTTCGATTCGGTCTTCCACAAATTTGTTTTGATGGGATCACAAACGAAAAAGTTAGACTGTCCGCCAACAGCACCGTGCATATCGATTACTGCATACACATGATACTTCTCGCACCAATGCAACAGCGAATCGAGAATCTTCCAGCCCGAATACGAAGTATATGTTGAATCGAAAATGCGGTGATTGATTGGAATGCGCACCACATTAAATCCAAGCTCGCTGATTGCTTTGATATCGCTTTCGCCAATGAAATTCCGGTAAACATCTTCCTGCAGCGCGTCGAACTCTGCTTTTCCGGCAATCGTAGTCATGTTCTTTACGATGTCACCTTCCTTGGTTAAACCGCCACCCCATATCCAACCTTCCCAAAGCAACCAGCCACCCAGGTTCACACCTTTGAGCTGAATAGGTTTGCCGGTACTGTCGATAATGGTTTGTCCATCGCGGGAAATAAATGAGGAAGCCTGAATCGTGCACACATTCACGATCAGAAAGCACAACAGTATTTGTATTCTCATTTTCATAAATACAAGTTACATGGAATGTTTTTTATCCGGCAGCATATTCTTTTCTGTCCAGTCGAGTCGTTGCTGCATGGGCGACTTTCTATGTGCACAGCCTTCCACCGGACAAACCGCACAACTTGGAGTAAGGCAAGGATCAGCATGAATAAAAAATTCCATCTCTGCTCCCATTTCTGTCTGCAACAAATGTTCCAAAGCTGAGACTTCTGTATGCGCTTCTTCGAGTGTATAATACCACGGCAATGTAATATGCGCATCTACATGCAGCACCGAACCATATTTCAGTACACGCAAATTGTGAATGTCAATCCATTGCGGCCTTCTCTTCTCGTTGAGAATCCGGATCATCAATTTAATCTTGTCCTGATCCTGTTCATCCAATAAATTCGCCAAAGACTCCCGCACGATTTTATATCCGGTGTACATGAGATAACTTGCGAGCAATAACGCAAGCGCGTTGTCTATCCATTTTAATCCGGTGAAATATATCAGCACCATTCCTACAACCAATCCTATACTGGAAATGGTATCGGAAATAAGATGTCTCCCGTTGGCAACCATCAAAGAAGAATCCTGACTCTTACCGCGCTTCACGAGAAAATATCCCATGATGAAATTTATGCCTCCGGATAAGGCCGATAACATTGCACCGATTTCCGGTTTGTGGAATTCCGGTGGAGTAATCAATCCCTGTATTGAATGGTAGAAAATAAATCCACCGGCCAGTGTGACTAACGCTCCTTCAAATCCGGCTGAAACAAATTCAATTTTGCCGTGACCGTACGGATGATCTTCATCACGCGGACGCGCTGCATACATCATGCTGAACATAGCGAATGTACCCGCAGCAACGTTTACGATACTCTCAAATGCATCTGTTAGAATTGCATTGGAATGGGTAATGTACCACGCAAAAAACTTCAGGCCCATCAGCAGAACGCTGAAGAGCAACATTACTTGCATGACGCGTACTTTGCGCTTCATTTTTTCGGTTAAGAAAAAGCCCCGGTTTTCCGAGGCTCTTCCTTATTTAATGTTGATCAGATGCATATCGAATATCAGATCTGCTTTGCCAGGTATCATCGGCGGGCGACCATTTGCTCCGTACGCAAGTTGATAAGGAACAATAATTTGAGCCTTCTCTCCTTTGTGCAGCAAGTTCACAGCTTCTGTCCATCCTGCAATCATCGGCGCAACTCCACACGCGTACGTGTAAGGCTGTCCGCGATCTACTGATGAATCGAACATATAACCGTTAAGCAAATAGCCGCTGTAATCGAGCGTAACTTGTTGTCCGCGTTTCGGAAGTGCACTATCCGGATGTGTTTCGAACATGATCATTTTCAATCCAGATGGAGTTGTGATCGTGTCTTTTCCGGTTCCATCCCACTTCGTTGGTTTCTTGATCACATCAACCACTTCCACTTCGAAAGTAAGATCGCTGTTTGCAGGAATTCCCGGACGGGCATTAGCACCATACGCATACTTCGCAGGCACTTTCATAATTGCTTTGTCTCCCGCGTGAAGATATTTCACAACAGAATCCCAACCTGCAATTACTTCGCCACCACGACCCGGATGAAATCCGTAAGGAACATTTCCATGACGGGAAGAAGCATCAAATACATTGCTCGTGTCGCCGGTGAAATAACCCTTGTACAAAACCAGTGCGCGATCCTCTGGAGTTTTCGGAAGAGGTCCGTTACCGGCATGGGTAATCGTGTACTCAATTCCGCAAGGCAACACCACGGCAACGGGCTTCTTTACTTTTTTAGAAGTCCACTTTCTTACCACACCATCTGCTGGTGGAGGATCTTTTTTTCCTTTCGCTGCCATGCAGGCAAATAGCCCTGCAACTCCAACGAAAATGATTAATGCGCTGTGACGGAATTTCATACTGATTATTGTTCCATTGGTTTCGCTTCAACAACCTCTACTTCGAATACACGAGTAAGACTGTCGTTGTAACCTTGCTTCGGAGGAAGAATGAAAACAGATTTTCCTTTGTCTTTCATCTTCAATACGCTGTTCGTGAAGCCCGGGATCATCGGATCAAGACCAAGACGGAATGTCATTGGATCTTGTCCTTCAACCAATGTGTTTGCATCGAAAATTGTGCCATCGAGGTAAGTTCCTGTGTAACGGAGGCTCACCACCATTCCCGGCATCAATTGTACGCCAGTTCCCGGAACAGTTTCCTGATAGTAGATTCCGTTTTCATCAGGCTGTGCTGTGATTTTGTGTTTCGCGAGATAAGGCTTCAACAAAGAACCGTCGATTTTTTTCAACGACTTTGACATGGAGTCTGCCTTCTGTTGGATAGGCATCATCACCGCCTGGATCTTCATCATCATATCCTGCTGCTTCTGACGTTCAGCTGCTGCTTTCGTCTGGAGCTCATCAACTTTTGTTTTTGTGTAGATAGAGTCTACAGAAACAGTGAAGCCAAGGTATTCCATGGTGTCGTGTGCTGCATCGAATACGAACTCATCAGGATAATATTTCTTCAGTGAATCCATGCGAACGAAGAACGATACGCTATCGCCAACATGAAGACGGCTCATGATATCCAGGAAATCGCCTTTGAATTCTGAGCTATCCATGCGCATTGGATACGATGGAGAACGCGATTCTTTGTTCACGTCGATGAAGATGGAATCCTTCATGTCTTTGAACTTGATCTTGATGAAGATGGCTCCACCTAATTCAACAGTTTCTTTTCCTTCACCTTTTTTGTGTGACTGGAACCAAGAACCGTTTTGTTCAGCCTCATAACCTGGCCACGGACTTACTGGACCGCAAGCAACCAGAAATGCTGCAGCAACGAATGCAAAAATTGACTTCTTCATTTTTTGATTTTGATATTATCGGGTGTGCACTAATTCAACTGTATAAATCACCGGCGTATTTGGAGGTACAATTCCAGCGGAACCTCCCGATCCAAAAGCCAGCCGCGAAGGTAAGATTATTTTAGCCTTTCCACCCTCCTGCATTCCTGCTAAAACGCGCTTGATTCCGGGTAAAACCTGCCCTTCGTCGCCCCAGGTAAATGAGAAACCACCATACGATTCACTGTCATCGAAAATACGACCGTTTAAAAGCTGACCTCTGAGAATGACTTCCACCGTATCGCCCTTCTCGGGTTTCTTGCCGGTGCCGGCCATATTCTCAATAAAAACCATTCCTACACTATCGGGAGTATAAGTCACAGAATCACGGATGCAATACCTTTGGATCATGAGAATTTCGTCCGCATCAAAATCGCGTTTCGATTCCCGATCGGCAACTTCATCAGCGGTTAAGATGGCAACCACCTTCACGTTCATCACAATACTTCCGGTGTCGGGCATACCCGGAAGCAAAAGGTCGCTACCCGGAAGAATGAATGTTGCACTATCGCCTTCGGAAAGAACACTGAAGTAGCGACTTGCACTCGATTGCATGAAAATGGTTCCTGAGCCGGTTTCGAGTTGCGAATCATAGATCACTTCGTCGCCGAATTTGTTGATCATGATTACTTCGTAGAAATCTTCTTCGCCCGCTTTCTTTCCGGATTCTCCGGGCATGTGAAGCATGTAATAAACGCCGGGTTCAGCTTCAGAATAACCCGGATATTTAGAATCATCTCCGCAGGAAGAAACTACCAGTAGAAACGGTAGTAGCAGTAAGAGCAAATTTCGGTGATGACTAGCGGAGAGAGTGCAACTTAATTTCATACATGACGCTTGAGCGCGGACCAATTTTGTCCTGATCGCCGGTTAAGCCATTCGCAAGATACGATGGCAGGATAAATCTCATTTTGTCGCCGGTCTGCATGAGCAATAAACCTTCATGCAAGCCCGATTCAACATAATCTTCTCCGACGCGAACATCTTTCAATGTGTCGCCTGAAGTGTAAACTTTGCTTCCGTCGAGCAAATAGATATCGTAAGTGACCTGGGCTGTTAATCCCACTTTCGCGGAATCACCACTGCCCTCTTCCATCGTCATGTAGCGCACACCGGTTTTGGTTTTGCTCATGGTCCAACTGTGACGAAGAATGTACTGGTCAATTTCGTCGTCCTGTCGTTGCGCATCCCATTGGTTCATCTGCTCGGAGATATACTCCACTTCCTGCGTGGAAAGCGGCTTCTTCTTCTTATCGGGTTCTTCTTCAGAACACGAAAAAAGAAAAATGAATAGCGGAAGTATTGCGATTATCCTGTTCATTCTCTAATAACGAAGTTCAGGAGTTTTTAAGTTGTTCGCTGTAGTCTGGCAGCAGAGATTTGAACTTTTTAACAACGTCTTCCAGCGAAGCGTCTGAAATTCCACCAGCTGCGTTCATGTGTCCGCCTCCGCTGAAATTTGCTCTGGAAAACTGGTTCACATCAAATTTCCCTTTCGAACGGAAAGAACACTTGATTTTTCCATCACGCTCGGAGAAAAACGCGGCAAATACAATTCCGCGAATGGTCAGTGCATAATTCACGAGTCCTTCGGTATCACCTTTCTTGTACTGGAATCGCTCGTGTTCTTCGTTACTCAGTGTGAAAAATGCTGTTTTGTATTCCATGAGAACCTGCAGCTTTTCACTGAGAGAAAATCCGAGAAGACGTATTCTGCTTTCGTGATTATCGTCGTAAACACGATTATAAACTTCTGAATGTTTAGCTCCTCGTGCGATGAGATCAGCAACAACTCTGTGAGTAAATGCAGTCGTCGCCGGGAAACGGAATGAACCTGTATCGGTCATGATTCCCGCATAGAGGCAATCAGCAATAGCTCCATCAATAAAATCGAGTTGATTCATCTCGGCGATGAATTCGTAAATCAATTCGCAGGTAGAGCTTGCTTCGGTTTTATGGAGGGAATATTTTGCAAAATCGGATGGTTGCGGATGGTGATCAATCATCACTTTCGGAATGTTGAGTGATGCGAGAAACTGCCCTACCACATTGATGCGACCGAGATCGTTAAAGTCGAGACAGAAAATAAGTTCCGACTGTGCGAAAGCATCTTTTGCTTTTTTCATGTCCTTCTCTGCGTTAATCACGGTGTCGTGACCTTTCATCCACCAGAGAAATTCAGGATAATCGTTCGGGACAATTACCGAAACGGTATGACCAGCTTTGATAAGATAGTTGCTCAATCCGAGTGATGAACCCATTGCGTCACCGTCGGGCGACCAATGTGTAACAATTGCAATCTTGCGAGGATTGGCGAGGAAAGGCTTAAGCGATTGGATAGATTCTGAGCTCACAGAGGGAAATTCGGTGTTTTAGAGGGTCAAATTTAAGGTTAAAAGAGGCGGCATGGTCTTTCAAAGCAGAAATAATACCTACTTTTGCACTCGATTTCGACGTCCGTTTAGGTCTAGAAACAACTGAATTTCAACTAATCACAAATATGGCAACGAATAGAACATTTACAATGATTAAACCTGATGCAGTTGGAAACAACTACATCGGACCAATTCTCGCAAAAATCAACGAAGCAGGTTTTCGCATTGTTGCAATGAAATACACTCGTTTGAGCGCAGAAATGGCTGGACGTTTTTATGAAATTCACAAAGAGCGCCCGTTTTACGGAGAACTCGTTGAGTACATGTCTTCAGGTCCAATCGTTGCTGCAATTCTTGAAAAGGACAATGCGGTTGCTGATTTCCGCAAACTGATTGGTGCAACTGATCCGTCTAAAGCTGAACCAGGAACTATCCGCGCAATGTATGCGAAGTCAATCGCTGCAAACGCAGTTCACGGTTCTGACTCTGACGAAAACGCTGAGATCGAAGGCAACTTCTATTTCGCGCAGACTGAACGGTTCTAAATCGAATTCCGCTGTAAAAGGTCCTCTTGGCTTCTTGTCAGGAGGCCTTTTTTTTACCACATAGATAATGTTGATGCCCGCCGTTTACTAAGGTGTTTGCGAAAAGCAAACAGAACATAGATTACATAGGGACATTCGATGTCAATTTTCCCTATGTATTCTATGTTCCGATTTCGTTTTTACGAAATCGCCTTTTAGAAAACAACAGTACTCAAACCTATGTGGTAAAATATTAGAACTCAATTACCCTGGCACCCTGCTCTCCATTAACATGCACGGGAATCTTTCTACGCAAGCCTTCTTCCTTCCACTTCTCGACCCATTTTGATTTCACTTCGCCGGTGAGAATGATTTCGTTGGTCTCGACATCCTGCATTTCTTCCAGGAGCCAGAAGTTTTTTCCGTGAATGATAAATGCATCGAACGTAATGGCAGGAACCAGTGTATCCGGTCCTAGCCAGTAGTTCCGCTCGCCTTTGTTTAGAAATCCATTCTGCAAACTGAATATTTCTGTTTTCGCGGAATCGGTTTCAGTGAGACTCACCTTATTGAATTCAGTTATTCCGATTTTTTTGTAACGCGGTTCAACATGAAAATTGAACTGATCCGGTTTCATGAGCGTCACACTATCCGTTATCAGGGTTACTTCCCCGTTCTCAACAATTCCGATAACCATTCCTTTGTTGATGTGGAAGATGGTGATTTCGTTTACAGAAGTGTTGAGACGTCGGCCCGCTGCAACGCATACAAATAAAATCACAAGACACGATGCTGTTGCAATCACGGCCCGTTTCATTTTCAGGTGGAAGGCAAACAGCACACCCGCAATCACAGCGTACAACAGAATTATTTCCAGCAAATTCCACCCTGATGTTTCGACAATGGCGGCAGGTAAATATTCGGTATAGCTCACAGAAGAATTCAATAGTGAAATCAGAAATCCGAATACAACAGCGAATACCGTTGCGAGCCATGTCCACCAGGAAACTGCAAGAAAAACTAATCCGGCATAAAGACAAATCGTCGAGAGCGGTATGATCACAAGATTAGTCAGAACAAACCATGTTGGAAATTGCTGGAAAAAATAAAGTCCGAGCGGAAACGTGAATACCTGTGCTGCGATTGTAACAGAAATCAGACTCCACAACGGTTTCATGATTTTGGAGCGAGGATTCCACCATGCTTCCACCATAGGCTGCACGATTACGATTCCGGCTACTGCACAATACGAGAGAAGAAATCCTGCATCTTCTACAAGCAAGGGATCCATGATGAGCAGAATAATTGCAGAAGCAGCAAGTGTATTCAGCAAATGAGATTTTCGGTTGATGATTTTTCCGGTGATGATCACAGACAACATGGTCACCGAACGCAACACCGATGGAGACATGCCGGTCATGAATGCATAAAACCAAATCACGAAAAACTGTATCGCAAAGCTGATCCACTTTCCGTGTTTGCGTTTTTCCAGTGGAGCGAGCAGTTTCAGCAAGACAACGAACACCAGTGCGACGTGCATACCTGAGACAGAAAGCACGTGCAAAGTTCCGCTCGCAGAATACGAAGCCAGAAGTTGCGGATCGATTTCAGAAGCTTGTCCGAGCAACAGCGCCTCACTCACGGCGAGTTCTTGCCCGCTCAATCCGGCAACAATCATCCGTTCGCGGAAATAATTCCGGAGTTCCAGTGCACGTGCCTTTACCCAAGATGGTTCGGTGTGACCTTTCTTCTGCCAATCTTCCTTCGCGAAACAAACGAAAGCAATTCCTTTTCGTTCCAGCCATCCTGCGTAATCGAACTCGTCCGGATTCATTGGTGGTGTTGGCGATTGAACTCCTTTCATCACGAATAGTTCGTCGCCAAACCGAAGCAGTTCCGACATGGCATTACGTTGCACATACAACATTGTTTTAGCGTTGCACGGTTGCCATGCCGAGTCCACCAAAACTGCTGTTACTTCTGCGATGCAGCGAATGTTATTCTCCTTCGCTTCCGGATCGCTGAGAATGCGCACCATCACCGGAACCTCTTTTGTCACAGAAGCTTCGGAAGTGTCGAAGGAATTTTCGTGGTACTCGCGCAACATCATTCCGCTTGCGAGCATGAACAGAAAAATCACGATGCCATTTGCCGGATAAAACGAAGATGACTTTTTCAGCAGGAAATGTGTGGCGGCGACACCGATTAGTGCGGCACAACCGAAGACGATCAGAATGGCTGGCGATAAATCCCAAATGCATGCAGCGACAATTCCGAAGACGAACGGAATGAGAAGTCGCACCAGCGGGTATGGGGCAAGGAATTTTTGCATGGGTTTTGGCTAACCCCGCAAGAGTTTAACTCCTGCAGGGTTATGCGCGTGCGCGAGTATAAGAACTTCGTCTGGCGCTAGTCGGTTACAAACGTTTGTAAACGGATAAACACGCAAATTCGCGCGTTTGCACAAACTTTTCCAAAGTTTGCCGACGATGTTGAATCGACCGTATAGATACAGCGGTCATTTTTAAACTGTCGTCCAACTTTGGAAAAGTTGTGCAGCGCGATTCCTATCTTAGAACCATGAATCAAACAGTCTTTCAGGTTGAAGGCAAACGTCACCGCGGTCCGGGTTATTTTTGGAAAGTATTATTATGTGTCGCTGTTGTTCTGATTGTCGGTGTCTTTACACTCTCTGATGGAAAGTTCATTTGGTTACGTCCAAGTCCTCTGCTCATCGCCATCATCTATTTCTCAACCCGGAATAAGAAAGACGACATCAAAGTTTTTGTCAACCAGCACAAAACCGATTTCGAATTTGGCTACTACGACAAGGACAATAAATTGCAGGGACCGTTTCCGCTTGACGAGTATACGTACTGGGCGCACGAGCGTTCTCCAACGAATGGCGGCTGGAACATCGATTTGTATTTTCAGATCAACACGAAAGGTGCAACTGTTTATCTCAAAGAATCTATTGTTGCAAAAACTCCACCTGCAAACTGGACGCGCTCAACGCAGAAATATGCAGATAATAACGGCGCTGTTTTCCTTGTTCCGGAATTACAGAGGCTGGTTGGTATTGTGGATGGCGTGGCCGCAGCAGAGACTTCGCAATCCAATTAAAGCGGATTCTTCGACCCACGTTAACAAGGAATTTGATGCGCGACACTATATGGGTATCTTTTGCCAGTGAACGGCATTATTCTTCATAAACCTCGATGAGAAATT
Source organism: Flavobacteriales bacterium (assembly GCA_040377305.1). Taxonomy (GTDB): domain Bacteria; phylum Bacteroidota; class Bacteroidia; order Palsa-965; family Palsa-965. The sequence goes on from JBEIPA010000018.1 coordinate 71,116, forward strand.
TATTGGCCGCATTCCTAGGACTATTGATTGCTCCAGCTTTAATAGCGCAGCACAGTGTTGTTGCACCCGTACTTGGTAGTGTGCTGATCAAAGGAATCCACAATTACGTACAAATTGGATTGCCTGGTATTGAAGCCGACTCCATTATGATAACTGCTCATCATTCCAAAATCCGAAAAGAAAATAATTGGCTCTGGACGGTTAAGCCGGATACATCGTACACCGAGGAAACTATTATTGTAACCGCGTGGCGCAAAAATAAATTGGTATTGAAAGACAGTACTTCGTTTAAACTAAAGTGGTGTCCCGATCCAGTTGCTTTCATCGGAAATCACACAGGAACAAATGATACCACGACGAAAGAATTGCTGGTTGCATCACTCGCATTGACGACGCGTGCTCTGAATTTTGAAATGGACGCTGCTTACGAAGTTGTGCACTTCGCAATGGTGATTAATGATGGTCCGGCAGTTTATCTCAACAACTCCCTATTTTTGAGTGAGCTTCAGAAATCGGTAATACTCAAAACCAAATCAGGAGATTTGGTACATTTCTATGGCATTCTCGTGAAGTATCCTGACGGGAGATTCAAAACTGTGAATGGAATTACTCTGACGATTAAGTAAAATCGATTTCAGTAAATCTCTTTCTTCGCTGCCAGTAGCGTATTCTGCAACAACCCCGTAATCGTCATCGGACCTACTCCTCCGGGAACCGGCGTGATCCAACTGCACTTCGGAGAAACACTTTCGAAATCAGCATCGCCTTTCAAACGCCAGCCTGCTTTAGTATCGGGCGCATCAACGCGGGTTGTTCCAACGTCGATCACCACTACTCCGTCTTTCACCATGTCGCCCTTGAGAAATCCTGGTTTACCAAGTGCAAGAACGATGATGTCGGCTTGTTTGGTGAAGTAAGAAATATCGGGCGTGCGCGAATGACAAAGCGTGACTGTGCAGTTGGCGAATTTCGAATTGCGTGCAAGCAGAATACTCATCGGTGATCCTACAATGTGAGATCGTCCTATGACCACGCAATGCTTTCCGGAAGTTTCAATATTGTTTCGCTCGAGGAGTTGCGTAATTCCATAAGGCGTCGCCGGTAAATAACACGGAAGATTCAAAGCCATGCGTCCAACGTTTACCGGATGAAATCCATCAACGTCTTTCTTCGGATCAATTGCCTGAACAATTTTGTGTTCGTTGATATGCTTCGGTAACGGAAGCTGTACAATGAAACCATCCAATTCCGGATCGTTATTCAGTTTGTGTACAACTGCAAGTAATTCCTCTTCGGTGATAGTTGCTTCAAACGTTAAAGCAGTAGAACGAAATCCGATGCGTTCACAGGCTTTCATCTTTGCATTCACGTATGTCATACTACCACCGTCGCTGCCAACAAGTACAGCTGCCAGATGCGGCGCACGTTTTCCGTTTGCAACAATAGACTTCACTTCTTCAGCAATTTCAAGCTGAATCTGTTCGGCTATTTTCTTTCCGTCTATTAATTGCACAACAACTTTTTTAACCTTGAACTTAGAACTTAGAACAACCGGAAACTGGGAACCGGGAACATTTATTTGCGCATCTTCGGCATATTCCGCATCATCTTCGCCATCTGCCCTTTATCCTGCATCATGCGCATCATCTTACGCGTGTCTTCGAATTGCTTCATCAAACGATTCACGTCCTGAATTGTCTTTCCGCTTCCTTTCGCAATTCTGTTTTTGCGATTGCCGTTGATCACTTCCGGATTCTCGCGCTCTTCAGGTGTCATTGAATAAATAATCGCTTCAATTCCTTTGAATGCATTCTCGTCGATGTCAACGTCCTTCATCGCTTTGCCAACACCCGGAATCATTCCCATGAGATCTTTCACGTTACCCATTTTCTTGATCTGCTGAAGCTGTCCGAGAAAATCGTTGAACGAGAATTTATTCTTCGCAATGCGATCCTGAATTCTTCGTGCCTCTTTCGCATCGAATTGTTCCTGCGCGCGTTCTACGAGAGTAACAACGTCACCCATCCCGAGAATACGGTCGGCCATACGTTGCGGATAGAACACATCAAGTGCGTCCATCTTCTCGCCCATACCTACAAACTTGATTGGCTTGTCGACTACAGAACGAATTGAAAGCGCAGCACCACCGCGTGTATCACCATCGAGCTTCGTAAGGATTACTCCGTCGAAGTTGAGTATGTCGTTGAATGCTTTGGCTGTATTCACTGCATCCTGACCAGTCATCGAATCCACCACGAAAAGAATTTCCTGTGGCTTCACCGCGTCACGAACTGCAGCAATTTCATTCATCATCTCTTTGTCAATTGCGAGACGACCCGCGGTATCGATGATGACTACTGAATTTCCGTTTTGTTTTGCATGTGCCACTGCACGCTTCGCAATGCCAACAGCATCTTTCACGTCACGCTCCGAATACACTTCCACGCCAACCTGTTCACCCAGAACATGGAGCTGGTCAATCGCAGCAGGACGATAAATGTCGCAGGCAACGAGAAGTGGATTCTTTCCCTTCTTCGTCTTCAGCCAATGTGCAAGTTTTCCTGAGTGAGTTGTTTTACCCGAACCTTGCAGACCCGACATCAGAATCACTGTAGGATTTCCGCCAAGCTGAATATCGGCCTGCGCTCCACCCATCAATTGAGTCAATTCGTCGTGCGTGATTTTCACCATCAACTGTGATGGAGAAACTGCCGTCAACACGTTTTGCCCAAGGGCTTTTGTCTTAACGTCGTCGGTAAATTTCTTTGCAACCTGGAAACTAACGTCGGCATCGAGAAGTGCTTTACGAACTTCCTTCAGCGTTTCCGCTATATTGATCTCGTTGATCTTTCCTTCGCCTTTGAGAACTTTAAACGCCCTGTCTAGCTTATCCGAGAGATTTTCAAACATGTTCCTTGAATTAATGGGACTGCGAAGATAACGATTAGGGGGCGATTCCGAATTCAGAAATTCCGTGATTCCGCTATTAAAGCCCGTCGAAACACGGAATTACGGAATTTCGAAATCACGGAATTGTGGTTTTAAACCTTTGGAGCGGTTAGACGTCATAAGTACAATTTGCCTAACATTCGATCTATGAAAAAGATACTACTCACCCTCTCAATCGCGACTCTCGGATTCGCTCCGTTAAGCGCACAAGACACAGACTCAACAGGCCTTCCCGGCGATAATTTCGATCTGCAAGGCGTACTTGAACTTTTTAAAAACGCGGAATCACTGGAAGCATTTGAAAAGGCGCTCAATTCGGAATCGAATGAAGTCAACAATCTCGACGTTGATGAAGACGGACAGGTTGATTACGTGAAAGTAATTGATCATGCCGACAGCGGATCGCATGCAATCACATTGCGGGTTGATGTGAACGACAAAGAATCCCAGGACATTGCTGTCATTGAAATTGACAAAACCGGTGATGAAACTGCGGAGCTCCAGATTGTTGGTGACGAAGAAATGTATGGCAAAGATTTCATCGTCGAGCCCGAAGATGAAGTTGCGAATACACAAGACGGTAAATTCACATCCGGATTTGCCCCAGCGGTTGTCATTGTCAATGTGTGGGGATGGAGACCAATACGGCACATCTACGCCCCGACGTACGTTGTATGGGTTTCTCCCTGGAGATACAGAGTTTATCCTCCATACTGGAAACCATGGCGACCAGTTGCATGGCGGGTACACCATGCACGTGTAGTTCGCTATCATCATCATTGCCGGGTTGTTCACGTGCATCGTGTTCACCGCGCACACCGAATTGCACATCGTCATCACGCAGGATCACCTCATTATCATCAGCGAAATGCGGCGCGAAGAAATAACGGAAACGTTCAGCGGAACAATGGTGGTGGAAATCGCAACAACGGAAATCACCAGGGTGGAAAAAGAAATGGTGGCGGCGGTAAACGCGGTGGTGGTCGTCACAGATAGTTTGTTGGTTAGGAGCAGTTTCAATCGGGAATATCATCGCGAATGATACTGTTACGAGGTGGTCTTTGGGAGGACCACCTTTTTTCATGCGTCGATAGATAGGGTCGATCAAACTGTGCCTCCATTCGAACTAACGAATAACGCTGTTGCTTTTCTGCACCTCACGTTAAAGAGTATAGGTTGCACCGCTGTGCTCTAAAAAAACCTATACTACCCATGAATAAATTTGCAAAATATTATCTCCCTGGATTCCTGATTACCGGACTCTTCTTCGGAATGTGTACTTCTGCTGAAGACAAAGAATCCAAAACAGGAAAAGCAGGTGATCAGTTCGATCTGTTTGCCGTTATGGCCCTCTTTGAAAAATCTTCATCGCCTGAGGATTTTGAAACAGCTATCAATACAAAGTCGAATGGTGTAAATAATCTTGATCTGAATGAAGATGGACAGACGGATTACATCAAAGTAACTGATAAGAAGATTGATGAGAGTTCACACTGTTTCATTCTGCAGATAGATATTGCTGATGGTAGTACGCAAGATGTAGCCACTATTGAAATGCAGAAGGTTGCCGATGGTGAAGCGAATGTGCAGCTCATTGGTGATCCTGAATTGTATGGATCTGATTACATCGTTGAGCCAGCTTCGGAGGTAGCAGCCGCAGGTTTTGTAGTTGCAACTACGACAGCCGTGAATGTTTGGTCATGGCCTTATGTGACTCACGTTTACTCACCAGCGTATGTCGTTTATGAATCGCCATACCGCTACGAATACTATCCCGTTTGGTATCAGCCTTGGCCTGTAGTTGCGTATGACGTTTACTATCCTACTATTTCTGTGCATCGGGTGAAGTACGAATACTCAGATGGATATCGCTTTGTTCACGTACATGAAAACTATCATAGCAATTACCGCGTTACCACGAAGTTTAAATACAAAGAGAAGGACTATGGCAATGGAAAATCCAATGGCAATGTTGTGGTATTCAAAAACAAGAATGATGGTAGTGGCAACAACGGGAATGGCAAAGACAATTCTTCTGGTAGTAACAACTCCGATGGAAAAGGAAACGGAAATGGCAAAGGAAACGAGAACGGAAATGATAAAGGAAATGGAAATGATAAAGGAAATGGCAATGAGAATAAATCCGACGACGATTCGAAAGGGAACGATGGAAAATCCAATCAGAAAAACGATGCGAATGCAGGTGAAGGAAATTCCGGTTCGAAGGGCAAAGGAGATAATTCACAACCCAAAGATGGTGGTGGAAAGAATGGTGGAGGAAAACCCAAGTAGTACGATCCATGACACAGGAATAGATTACGGTGAAGACATTTTTACCTCTCAAAAGCGTAGAATTCCTTCCCCACGCTGTTAATAACTCCAATGAATTGCGTCAACTATCTCTGATTTGTGTCGAAGGATCGAATAAATTTTCAGGGTGCGTTTATTTGATAGAAATTCGATTCAACAAACTCAGAAAACAACACCAAAGTATTCCTCAGCTGGCAGTCATATCCCACACCAAACACTCGGAAATCAGCGGCCGGGTAAGAAATCAGGGAAGATTAACATGACGCTAAACCAGCGAAAAGCCACCATTCTCGGTGGCTTTTTTTATTTACCGCCGCGCAGAAAATGGAACGCGGATTTTGATGTCCGTTGTTTTCTTTTCTCTCGCTTGGATCACCGCGGTAAATACGAAGAGTCTGAATTCGATTATATGAGATAAACTTAAGCGCATCTCAGAAAATCCAAATTCACGCTGTTGATGATTTGTAGAATGATCCGAAGGAAACGCTCACAAGCCTCGTGCATAAAAATCCGCGTCCCTATTCTTCATTCTTCCGCTTATATCCTACGCGTTTCCGATCTCCATCCTTCACTGGTGGCGCCATTAGTCTTCTGATCGCGTCAAACACCACTGCGAACTTCTTATCGTAGTTGTCTTCCAGTTCATCCAAACGTTTCGAGAGTGTCTTGTTGTTCGCAATAAGCTCTCGCAGGCGCACAAACGCTTTAACGACCTGTATACTGGCATGTACAGCCTTCGGTGAGTTAAGTACGCTGGCGAGCATTACAGTGCCATGCTCGGTGAATACATAGGGCATGTAACGACGACCGCCTCGGCCACTTGAGGTCGCATTTTGCGACTTCAGGTTTTTGTTCTCCTTATTTGAGGTCACAGACTGTGACCTCAAGTCAGCTCCTGAACTTGAGGTCGCAAATTGCGACCTCAAAGCTTCATGCTCTTTTTCAGTTAACTGAAACATGAAATCCTTTGGAAATCGTGCAAGGTTTCTCTTTACCTGCTCATTCAAACGTTTTGTGTCAACACCGTACATTCTTGCGAGATCCTCATCCAGCATGACCTGGTGACCGCGGATGGTGTAGATCAAAGAATCGTCTGTCTTGTTAATTAAGTCTTTCGGAGCGTTCATATCGTTGGGTTTTCTCAAAGATAATTCACCCAATATTATTCTGCATGAAAGACTAAGATTCTTAGCCGTAAATCAATGTATTGGCAAAAGATGTCTACATCTTCTCCGGCACTTCAACTCCAATCAAGCGCATTCCTTCGCGGATTGTTCTCGATACCGTCATGCACAATGCAATTCTGAAGTTTTTCAGGTTGGCATCTGCTTCTTTGAGTACATCGCATGCGTCGTAGAACTGGTTGAATGTTCTTGCAACATCGTACGTGTAGTTCGCAACCACTGCAGGAGAATATTCTCTCGCTGCTTCCTGAATAATCGCAGGAAACGTAGAAAGCAATTTGATGAGATCTTTCTCCTTCGCGTGAATTTCAGCCGGCGCTTCGAATGCAGGAACTGTACTCAATTCCGATTTTCTCCAGATGCTTCTGATACGCGCGTGTGTGTACTGAATGAACGGACCTGTGTTCCCTTGAAGATCGATACTTTCTTTCGGGTTGAACACCATCGTCTTTTTCGGATCGACTTTCAGAATGAAATATTTTAAAGCCGCCATGCCAACCATGTGTGAGAGATGGTCCTGGTCCTCTTTGCTCATTCCTTCAATCAAACCTTTCTCTGCGGCCATCTCCCGCGCTTCTGTCTCCATTTTCTCAATGAGATCATCGGCATCAACAACAGTTCCTTCCCGCGATTTCATTTTTCCTTCCGGCAGCTCAACCATTCCGTAAGAGAGATGATACAGTCCATCTGCCCATGCATAACCCAGTTTCTTCAATGAAACTTTCAGGGTTTTGAAATGATAGTCCTGCTCGTTTCCTACTACGTAGATCAGTTTATCAAACGGATACTCTTTGTGACGCTCAACGGCAGTTCCTAAATCCTGCGTGATGTAAACCGAAGTTCCATCGCTACGCAACAAGACTTTCACATCAAGTTTGGAATCTGTGTTGTCAATAATCACAGCTCCATCATCGCGTTTTTGAAAAACATTTTTCTTCAGTCCCTCCTCTACAATCTCTTTTCCGAGAATGTAGGTATTCGACTCGTAATACATTTTATCGAAGTCCACATTCAGCTTCGCATACGTTTTCGCAAAACCGTCGTACACCCAACCGTTCATTTTTTGCCACAGCTCGCGCACTTCAGAATCATTTGCTTCCCATTTACGAAGCATGTTTTGCGCTTCAAGAATCAATGGTGCTTTTTTCTCTGCATCGTCTTTCCCTATGCCTTGTGATTCGAGTATTTTGATCTCCGCTTTGTAATGCTTATCAAACTCCACGTAATATTTCCCGACAAGCATATCACCTTTCATCCCACTCGACTCCGGAGTTTCTCCGTTGCCCCACTTCTGCCACGCCAGCATACTCTTACAAATATGAATCCCGCGATCGTTCACCAGATTCACTTTCATCACCTCATTGCCGGCTGCTTTGAAGATTTCCGCGACGGAATACCCAAGCAGAATGTTCCGCATATGACCTAAGTGAAGTGGTTTGTTGGTGTTCGGTGAGCTATACTCAACCATCACGAATGGTGCTCCCAACACTACATTCTGTCGTCCCCAGGTCTCGTCTTCCTTCAGATGCACGAACGTTTCAATCCAGTATTTCGAGTTGATTACGACGTTCAAAAACCCCTTCACCACATTCCACGAAGCAACTTCGGACACATGCTTTTGAAGGTATTCACCAATAATTTGCCCGGTTTGTTCAGGGGATTTACCTGCCATTTTCACATAAGGAAAAACAACAAGCGTGATATCGCCCTCAAATTGGGGGTTTGTCTTCTGGAAAGTAACGGATGCCGGTTCAATTGCAGATCCAAACAGTTCTTTCACAGCGCCGGCAACGTGAACCGACAACAACTGTTCTGGTGTATTCATTGGAAGTAATAAGTATTTAAGTAGGTAAGTACTAAGTATTGTCAGGTGTGATTTTGTCAGACTGAGCGTAGTCGAAGGCGGACAAAACGGGGATTTAGTTCGAAATCTGGGACACTACTTTGGTGAGAATCTCAAATGTATTCTCTGCCATTAGGTTCTCCCGGTCAAGGGTTGGGTTCACTTCAGCTATCTCAACGCAGCACACTTTTTCGTTCTGGACTAGACGAACAAGAAGTGATCCGGCTTCCTTCTCCGTGATACCATTACGTACAGGCGTCCCGGTTCCTTTGGAGATGGAAGAGTCCATACTATCTACATCGAATGATATGTAAATAAGGTTGCATTGGTTCAGATAGCTCAGGGTATCGCGTGCAATCCGCTCCACTCCCTCACGTCGCACCTCAGCCGTACTGAATGACTTCACATGGTGCTTTTTCATCAAACCGCTTTCTTCTGGTTCAAGATCCCTAACACTAATGTAAACGAGGTCCCTGTAGTTTATTTTAGGCGCAATACCTCCTATTTCTTTGAGGGTTTTCCACGCTTCGACCGTGTCTTTATCAGGTCTGTTCATCTTATTCGTCTGGTTGTCTTCACCTAACGAGGCTGCCAAAGGCATGCCGTGAAGGTTACCCGATGGAGTAGTCCAAGGCGAATGGAGGTCAGCATGTGCATCGATCCAGATCACTCCGAGTCTTGACTTTGGGAAGGCCATTCTGATTCCAGCTATGGTTCCTCCGGCTGTAGAATGATCGCCCGCCAAAACAATAGGAAATCCATTCGCTTTCAGGGTTTTGGACACTTCTGCCCCAATCCTTTCGTACATCGTGATCAATCCTTTGATGCGTTTAGCATAAGGACTGCCTCCAGGCTCATATAAAAGGTGGTTTTCGTTCTTAACCTCGGTGCTCTCAAATTGCTTGAATATGGAGGATCCGTAATCCAATGCCGCAATTTTAATCGCATCAACACCCAAACTAGCGCCGCGGGTTCCCGCTCCGATTTCGGACTTGACTTCTATAAACTTAATCTTTTTATTAGCCATAAAACAGGTCGGTTATTGCGTCAAATTCAATCTGAGTGAGTTACATTTGCAATTCTTTATCAAAGTAACTCACTTAGATCCTCGTTATGTCTCAAGGCCACATGGAAAATACGTACCAAAAGCTCATTGAACAAACCTTCAATTTTCCTCAGGAAGGCTTCAGTGTAACAGATAACGAGCTGTATTTCAATGATATTCCCCTAAAAGACATTATCAAGAAATACGGCACTCCGCTAAAGATTACCTATCTGCCCAAAATCGGCGAACAAATCCAAAAAGCTAAGCGACTTTTCAATGTTGCTATGGCTAAAGTGGATTACAAAGGTAGCTATACTTACTGTTATTGTACCAAAAGCTCCCACTTCTCCTTCATACTGGAGGAAGTACTGAAGAACGATTGCCACCTGGAGACCTCATCCGCGTACGATATTCACATTATTAAGGAGCTTGCAAAGAAGGGTTTGATGGACAAAAACAAGTTCATCGTGTGCAACGGATATAAGCGTAAACCCTACCAGTCGCTCGTTACGGAATTGGCGAATGACGGCTACAATATCCTACCTGTAATTGATCACAAGACTGAAATCGACTATTATGCTAAGCATCTGAAAGCTCCAATGATGAAAATCGGTATCCGGATTGCATCAGAAGAAGAGCCGAATTTTCAGTTCTATACGTCCCGCCTTGGCATCCGTCACAGCGAAATTGCCCAGTATTACAAAGATAAAATCGAGTCCAACCCTAAGTTCGAGTTGAAGATGTTGCATTTCTTCATTAACACCGGTATTAAGGACACTATTTACTATTGGACGGAGCTGGCTAAGTGTCTTAAAGTGTACCTGGAGCTCAAACGCATCTGTCCTACTTTGGATTCGCTGAACATTGGAGGAGGTATGCCAATCAAGACATCTCTCGGATTCGAGTACGATTACGAATACATGATCGAAGAAATCATTTCCCAGATCAAGAATTTCTGCGAAAACCACGAGATTCAGGAGCCTAATATCTTCACCGAATTTGGTTCTTTCACCGTATCTGAAAGCGGTGCAGCGCTGTATTCTGTCGCAGATATGAAGCATCAAAACGACCGCGAGCTTTGGTATATGATTGACTCGTCATTCATTACCACGCTGCCCGACACGTGGGGCATCAATCAGCGCTTTATTCTATTGGCAATCAACCATTGGGACAAGGAATATCAGCCGGTGAACCTGGGTGGAATGACCTGCGATTCGATGGACTACTACAATACGGAAGCACACGCCAATAACGTCTATTTACCAAAGGTTGCCACCAATGAAAAGGAGCCGTTATACATTGGATTCTTCCATACAGGTGCTTATCAGGAGTCGCTCGGTGGTTATGGCGGAATTCAGCATTGCCTGGTTCCGGCTCCAAAGCATGTTCTGATTGACCGGGATGACAATGGCGTACTATCTACTCGCCTGTTTGCCAAAGAGCAGAGCTACAAATCAATGCTGAAGACACTGGGCTATTGAAAATATGTTGATCTACTAATGAGGTAATGTGCTAATAGACAGTCGATCAAAAACTACTGGTTTATGGGGCGCGACTAACTGTTGTTCACCCCAATTTGATTAGCACATTAGCAAATTAACCCATTAGCAAATTGATTTTATCTTTATCTTGTCGCGATTAATCGCAAATAGACCACCCTTTATCGTAAGCCCCTCGTGAAGTTTTTGCAACCTTCCGTTTATTGTACCTTTCTGTTTTGCGTCTCTGCCTTTCTCTTTAATGGCTGCTCTGAAGACCTTTTCAATCAAAAATTGAAAGAAGGAATCATTGAATACAAGGCAGAACCTGTTAATGCAAAAGAGTCGATGGCAATGTGGGCTCCGGACAACATGGAAGTTAAGTTCAAAGACAATAAATGGTCTGCGAATCTCGAAGCCGGAATGGGTGCGATGAGAATGGATTTCATTTCTGATCCGGATAAACAAGAGTTCATCAGCCTGGTTAGCTTCCTCGGGAAATTCTACAGCATAATGAAAGATGCCGAGATGGATTCCACCAACAAATATCTTCCGGAATACGAGGTTACTTACCCTGGCGATAAGAAATTAATCGCCGGTTATGATTGCGAAAAAGCGGTTTTGACTTTCAAAGACGGTTCTCCGGCTATGGAAGTGTGGTTCACAAAGGAGATTCAGGTCGAGAACCCGAACTGGGCAAACTGTTACTACAAAGTCGACGGAGTTCTAATGGATTACAACCTCCGCAAATTCGGTCTCGAGCTGCATTTCACCGCTACCAGTGTTTCCGAAGCAACAATTGATGCTTCTGTGTTCGAAATCCCAAGCGAATACAAGCAAAAGCCCAATTCTGAGCTGGAGCAAATGATGTCAGGCTTCTTTTAGCCAGTTCTCGGTACAGCTAAAATCTTCCCTAATAAATCTTCTGGCGCTTACTCGAACTGACAATACCGGTATCGAGATTGTCAGTCCGAGTAGCCATCACCATTTAGTTTGCCACAATTTGAGGCGTACCGAGGGATGGCAATCAACATCGGGACGTTAGTAAGAATAGCCTTCTTTCCCAGCGAACAATAAACCCCCTTCTACCTTTGTTAGATTAGCATAGCTACATCCAATGGCAGAGAAGGAACCGGAAAAGAAAGGCAATCGCCTGCGTAACGAAATCAAGGAAACCGGGAAGGAACCGGTTATCGAGAAGCCACGTTCACGCAAGAAGGTGGTTGAAGAGGTGGAGGAAGAAGAGGAGCCGGAACTTGCACCAAAAGCAAACAAACCTCGCAATACCACTCAGAACACCGAGAAGGAAACTCCAAAGAAAGAATCCCGCAAAAAGAAAGAGAATTTCTTCGAGCGTATTCGCAACGACGAGAAACTTCACAAGATCACGGGAACATTTCTTGTGTTCATTGTCACGCCCTACCTCGCGGTAGCATTCATTTCCTATTTCTTTACCTGGCAGGTCGATCAGGATAAAGTAATGGGTTCAACAGGCGATTTGCTTTTAGGCGATGTTGCTGTATCCAACATGCTCGGAAAATTCGGAGCACTGGTCTCTCACATTTTCATTCACAACTGGTTTGGAGTAACGTCGTTCTGGTTTCCACTCCTTGCGGTTACTGCCGGTTTGAGACTGATGACCGGAAACGAAGTCCTTCCAATCAGAAAAATCTTTCGTTTCGGATTATTCTTCACCGTATTCGGATCTGTTCTTCTCGGTTATGCGTTTCGCAACCATTGGTTTTTCCCCGGTGGCGTTTTCGGATTTGAAATCAGTTCGTGGCTGAACGGAATTGTTGGTGCAATCGGCACAGGATTGCTGCTTTTCACAATCGCCGTTGGATTCCTCGTGGTTGTGTTCAATATCAATTTCGACTTCTTCTCTAAGAAACCAGTGGAAGAAATTGCAGAAGTGGAACCTGAAGTTGAAGTGACGCGAAATAAACACAACGCACTGCTCGACATCGAAGAAGATGCGGAAGACGAAGATGAAGTTGAAGATGAAAGTATCTCAGAACCCATTCAGCTCAATCCGCAAATCACGGCCGAAATCGAAGAGGAGCCAGAACCTGTAGTTGAAGAAATTATCCCTGTTCCGGTTGCAACCGCTGTACTTACCAGTGATGATGGTGTGGAATTCTCTGTAGAGAAAACCGAAGAGAAACTGATGAGTGATGATGATGTCGATCGCAAATCGAAAGAGCTTGTTGCTGAATTCGGTGAGTACGATCCAACGCTTGATCTTTCCGGCTACCAGTTCCCATCCATTGATTTACTCGAAGCATATTCAACCGGAAGTGAGCCAGGCGTAAACGCAGAAGAATTAAATCTCAACAAAAACAGAATTGTTGAGACGCTCGGTAACTACGGAATTTCAATTGACAAGATCAAAGCAACGATCGGACCAACAGTTACGCTATACGAAATCATTCCGGCCGCTGGAGTTCGTATATCGAAAATCAAAAACCTGGAAGACGATATTGCTTTGAGTTTGTCAGCACTGGGAATTCGTATCATCGCTCCTATTCCAGGAAAAGGAACGATTGGTATTGAAGTTCCGAATCAGAATCCGGAAATGGTTCCGATGCGCGCACTCATTGCTTCGGAGAAATTCCAGAAGTCGCCAATGGATTTGCCGGTTGCATTAGGAAAAACTATCAGCAACGAAATCTTCATCGCCGATCTTGCCAAGATGCCTCACTTGCTCATGGCTGGAGCTACTGGTCAGGGTAAATCAGTTGGACTAAACGCAATTCTCGTTTCGCTTCTTTACAAGAAACATCCTTCGCAAATCAAATTCGTTCTAGTCGATCCGAAGAAAGTTGAATTGACTTTGTTCAACAAGATCGAGCGACACTTCCTTGCAAAACTTCCTGATTCTGCAGAAGCCATCATCACCGATACAAAGAAAGTCGTTCACACGCTGAGCTCCCTTTGTACAGAGATGGATACCCGTTATGATCTTCTCAAGGATGCACAGGTCCGCAACCTGAAAGAGTACAACGCGAAATTCATCAGCAGAAAACTGAATCCGGAAAACGGACATCGCTTCTTACCGTATATCGTTCTTGTTGTCGACGAGTTCGCAGATCTGATCATGACTGCAGGCAAAGAAGTTGAAGCGCCAATCGCGCGACTTGCTCAGCTTGCACGTGCAATTGGAATTCACCTCATCATTGCAACGCAGCGCCCTTCTGTAAATATTATCACCGGTACAATCAAGGCAAACTTCCCTTCGCGTATTGCTTTCCGTGTGACTTCGAAAATTGATTCGCGCACCATTCTCGACTCTGGTGGTGCAGAACAATTGATCGGTCGCGGTGATATGCTTTACTCGACAGGCAATGATCTGATTCGTTTGCAGTGTGCATTTGTTGATACTCCGGAAGTAGAAAAGATTACCGACTTCATCGGATCTCAGCGTGCGTACCCAAGTGCATATTTGCTGCCTGAGTTTATTGATGAAACAGCTTCGTCCAGCTCGGAGATTGATGAAGGCGATCGTGATTCATTGTTCGAAGATGCGGCAAGAATTATTGTTCAGCATCAGCAAGGTTCGGCTTCGTTGTTGCAACGTAAATTGAAATTGGGTTACAATCGTGCGGGTCGGATTGTCGATCAACTGGAGGCTGCCGGCATCATTGGACCGTTTGAAGGAAGCAAAGCACGCGAGGTCCTGATCAAGGATGCCTTGTCGTTAGAAGAAAAATTAGGGTCTGGTAAGAAGAATGATTTCACCTAAGGAATTGGCTGAATTTCAGCGATTTCACCGCAAAAATTGTTAACAAGCTGCGTTCCCGCCAGCTCTGTTCTTAACTTTGGAACGCTTTTTGAATTCTCCTAGAAAACCAAATACCATAATGAAAGCTCATTCAATAATTTCCGGTCTCGCACTAGCAGCAATGATTGCCCTCCCTGCATCTGCTTTTGCTCAGACTAAGACTGGTCCTGATTACGATCCGAAAGCAAAGACAATTCTTGATGGCGTTAGCGCTACTGCGAAAGCTTATTCATCAATCACGGCCAACTTCACCATTACCACTGAGAAACCAGGTGGCGTGAAAGAGAGTAAAACAGGAACTGTTATACTCAAAGGGAAGATGTATAAGATTATTCTGAACAGCAAAAATTCAGCGGGTAAAGATTACAAAGAAGAATATTACAACGACGGCACTACGATGTGGACCTACAACGGTAATGACAACGAATGTCAGATCGATGCCGCACCGGATCCCGCGAAAAAGAAAAATGAAAACACCATTTCACCAACTGAAATATTCACGTTCCACGAAAAAGGATTCAAGTACACTTTCGTTGACGAGAAAACTGAAGGTGGAGTTGTTGTCCAAAACGTAAAGTTAATTCCTGAAAATCCTGACAAGAAAAACTATCACACGATCAAACTGAAGATCGACAAAGTGAAGAAGCAGATCATTAGCATTACTCAGTTGAATAAAGATGGTTCAACTACCACTTATACTGTGAATACATTCACTCCGAATACGGTTTATACCGATGCAACTTTCAAGTTCGATAAAACGAAATATCCTGGTTGCACGTGCGTTGATCTTCGCGACGAATAACCAAAGCATTTACTAAGGGAATTGCAAAAACTCCGGCTCCAAAGGCCGGAGTTTTTGTTTGTATCATATTGATTATCAGTTTTGTCCGGCTTTTGTCCGGTTCGACGAATGCCTTGATTGCTTAGATCAATGACTATCAATGTTATACAAAGTTTGATGTTATTAAAAAGTCATGTAAACGCTTGATAGTGTTGCGTTTTCAAGCGATATTGCTTATGCAAACCATAAACAATATGTTTTTAAGACCAACCTACATGCGATTCGCATGTGCTTTTGCTGTTTTATGTGCACTTACGATTGCGTTCACATTCAAGGGAGAAGCGAAAGTCAATTCGAAATCTTCGGTCGCATTTGCGCAGAAGGAACTCATTCTGCAGATCCAGGGATTGACCGTGAAGAATTACACGGATGTACGCACAGCAATTGAAACTAATCCCGGTGTAACGTTTAAGGATTATTGCTTCAGTAACAACACCATCATGTATGTGATTGATTCTGATCTGCATTCTGATTATCAATTCGTCGATAACGCACTTGCTCCGTTCAATCTCACTTACCTCGTGAAAGATGGAACGATAACACAGGTCCAGTCGAGCTGTGAAGATGTTCCTCAAGACGATAATTCAACAGAATAATTTTCCGAAAGCACAAGTATGAAAAAACTTTACGCATTATTATTCTTCGCTGGAATTTCTTCTACCCTCTTTGCACAAACTACGTTGATCAGTTCTACTGTCAACAACGGTGGATTTGAATCGGGTGCTGCTGGTTGGAACATTGTGAATGGAGCGCCGAACAATAAGTGGTTCATTGGCGCGGGCTTTCCCTGTGCGGGAACACAGAGTGCTTATATTGGGACAGCAGCTGGAAATAATAATTTCCAAGCTAATCAGGCTTCCGTCGTTCACTTATATCGTGATTTCACTTTTCCTGCGGGAGAAACGGACATTACTTTAACGTTTGATTTCAGAGGCATGGGAGAAGCGGGCGGTGGTGATCGCGTACGTGTGTATCTCGTTTCCACCGCAACTACACCTGTAGCAGGAACACAATTGGCAGTAGGACAAATTGGAGGTAGCTATTTTCAGACTGCTGCGTGCACAAATCAATCAATTACTATTAGTGGTACAGCAGCAGGTACAACACAACGCTTAGTATTTAGCTGGAGAAATGATGGTAATACAGGAACTAATCCTGCAGGTTGCATTGACGATGTAACCATCATTACAGCTGTTCCTCCTGCTCCAAATTGCGCTGCATCGTATGCAACACCCATCAATGGTTCCGTGAATGTTTGTGAAACCACGGCGAACTTATCCTGGACTGCTCCGTCCTCAGGTGGTGCTCCGTCCGGTTACAAACTCTATTTCGGAACAAACAATTTCCCAACCAATATTCATAATGGAACTAATCTGGGCTTAGTTACTTCATACAATCCGGGAGCCCTTGCATCGAACACAACGTATTTCTGGTGTATAGTTCCAACAAACGGCAGTGGTGACGCTGCAGGTTGTACGGTCTATTCATTTACTACCGGATCGTCAGGATGTTATCAGCATCCAACCGGAACACAAACGTTTAATGTTACGTCGTGCGGTGGAACTTACACTGATCCGGGAGGAGCCGGAAATTATACATCGAACTGTAATAGTGTAATGACTTTCTGTCCAAGTACACCGGGTCAGTACGTTCAGGCAACTTTCCTTGCACCTTTCGCTGTGGAGTCATGCTGCGATCTGCTAACTGTGTATAATGGTCCGACAACTGCTTCACCGGTTCTTGGAACGTATACTGGAAATACCATTCCTTGTTCAATTACTTCTTCAGATGCTTCGGGCTGTCTCACCTTCCATTTTGCTTCGGATGGAAGTACACAGTTAGCCGGATGGAATGCGCTGATCAGTTGTGTAGCTTCACCCGTGCCCGTTCTTGCAGGCAGTATCTGCGCGAATGCACCCGCTATTACAATGCCATTCTCCGCTTCGAATCAAACCACTGCTTGTTATGGCAACGATTATAACAACGCAAGTTCGGGATCGTGCGGAACACTTTATGAATCGGGTGAAGACCGTGTTTATGAAGTAACCGTTGCGGCTTCCAGTTGCATTGGAATTTATTTGTCAAACTGCAGTTCATCGAACATCGGCTTCCAGGTTTATTCCGGTTGCCCGGGAAATCCAGGAACAGTTTGTATCGGAAGTGCTGGCGGATCATCTCCGCTTGCTGGTAGCATAACATTGCCTGCCGCCGGAACCTATTACATCGTCGTTGATAGTTGGTCGGCACCTTCTTCTGTGAATTATAGTATTGCGGTAACTGATTATGGAACCGGACCAAGTAACGATTTACCATGCAGCGCAACGGCACTCGCGCTCAATGTTAACCTGAGCGGCGATAACGCGTGTTCAGGGTCTGCCAGTGAACCTGGAGCTGCGAGTTGTTTTACAGCCGGCAACTTAAATACAGTATGGTACTCCGTTGTGTGTCCTGCTTCCGGACAGCTTCGGATCCGTACAACTTTAGGTACACTGCTTAACACGCAGATTGCACTCTATTCCGGCACATGCGGATCGCTCACTGAGGTTGCGTGTAACGACAATGCACCTGCGTGCGGAACATCGACTTACAACAACTCAGAAATTACTGTAACCGGATTAACCGCTGGTGCTACCTATTTCATCTGTGTAGACGGAACCAACAACCTTACCGGAACTTTCGACATTCAGGCAGTTGACGGAACAGTTGGATTTCCTGCTATTGCAGGACAAGATTGTTCTTCACCAAATCCAGTTTGTGCTGCGAATGTTAATGTCGGAAATCCAGGTTATCAGGCTTACGGAAACATTTGTGATTTCCCGGGCGGCGGTGGAAATTGTCTGGCCTCAGGAGAGCGTGGATCTGTTTGGTACACAATTCCGATTAACGCGGCAGGTACTTTAGAATTCGACATCGTACCTAACGATTGGATCGGGGCACCAAGCACTGCAGGAACTGATTACGATTTCGCTGTGTGGAAGACAGCCGGAGCAGGTGCTGTAACGTGTGCAAACATTCAGGCGGGAGCTGTTCCGTTAGCATGTAATTACAGTGGACTTGGCGTTACGGGTTGTGCGCCGGGTGGAAATGCACCTGCAGCATATCCTGGTTTTAATGGAGCTTACGAAGCTCCACTTGCAGTTGTAGCAGGTGAAGTTTACCAGTTGGTTATCTCAAACTTCTCCAACTCAACTTCCGGATTCACAGTCAACTTTAACATTGCTGCACCAATTAACTACACGGCTGCAGGATCAACGGTATCATGGACTGGTGGTACAAATACCGCATGGACTGTAGCTGCAAACTGGGGTGGTTGTACTCCACCGATTTGCGGAATCAGCGCAGTGGTCGGACCATCTTCCAGTAACCAGCCTATACTCGTTGCAGGAAATTATTACGTGAATGATCTCACCATTAATCCGGGCGGAATCCTAACGCTGCAGGCAGGTGCTATACTGCACATCTGCGGAAATTTCACCAACTCGGGATCTATCATTGCAAGCCCAACGTCTACTATCATATTCGACAATGCCGCGGCAACACATACCATGACAGGAGCATTTGTTGGTAGCGACGCAATTGGAAATCTGACCATCACGCAAACAGGTGGATCAGTAATCCTTGCGAATAATGTTGACTTGAAAGGAAATTTCACCACCAGCAACAACACCAGTATTCTAAACATTAATGGCAGATACCTCAAGGTTGCCGGCAATTTCATGAATAACGCCGGAGCTACTACTGTGATCAACACGGCTGCAAGTACGGTTGAGTTTAACGGAACGGGTGCGCAGACTTACAACCAGGGCTCTTCTATACTCACACTAAATAATGTTGTGATGAATAATAGTGGCACTGGCGTAACATGTGCCTCCCACATGATCCTCGGAACAGCTGGAACTTTAACTCTTACTGACGGTCCTATCATCACAAATGCATTTGAAGTTCAGGTAAGAAATACAGCAAGCGCTGCATGTTCTCCCGGAAACGCAGCAAGCTTCGTGCGCGGAAATCTTCGCCGCTTTCTGAATGGTGCTGCTACATCTTATGATTTTCCGGTTGGTTCCGCAACTACAGGCTACCAACTCGCGAACATTACGTTCACAACAGCAACAACAATTCCTCAGTTGCTCGCGCGATTCGACAATTACGTACCACCAACGGGACCTGCAGCCAATGAATGTCCCAACAACACCTACAACACGCTACCTTGTTTCAATAACGGGTACTGGACAATTTCAGCTAGTGCGAATCCGAACAGTGGAACTTACACCACTACACTCTATCCAACCAATGTGAGTAACAACTCCGGGCTTGGCTGGACTGTTGTTAAAGGTGCAACCACGGCAACTTATGCGTTGAGCGGAACGTGTGCAGCAAGTACTGCGGCTCAGGTCATCCGAACAGGTATGAATGGATTCTCTGTGTTCGGAGTTGCGCAGTCGGCTTCTCCGTTGCCTGTTGAATTCATCTCCTTCACCGGAGTTGCACTCGATGAGAAAAATCAATTGTCGTGGTCAACTGCAACGGAAACGAACAACCAGTATTTCTACATAGAACGTTCTGATGACGGCGTGAACTTCACTACAATCGGACGTAAAGACGGCAATGGTACAACCAGCCAAATACACTATTACGCATTCGACGATTTCAGTCCGATCGAAGGAACGAACTATTATCGTTTGCGTCAGGTTGACTATAACGGAGCTGCCATGTATTCCGGAATTATTTCGCTTGATTTCCATCGCGGCCACATGACTGTGACGAACGTGAAGCCAAATCCAACGAATGGTGAAGTGAATTTCGACTTTAACAGTCCGGTGGAAACGACGATTCACATTGTTATGACCGATGTAACGGGTCGCGTGGTGAAAGACGAGTATGTAGTTGTTAATCCGGGTACCACTTTTGTGAACACCGTCATTGAAGAATCAGCGGCCGGAGTTTATACCATGATTATTACTGAAGACAAAAATGCATTCCGTTCGGTAACCAGACTTGTTAAGTACTAGGTCTAACCGTCCTATTATCAGGCGTCCTGACAGTGTATACTCGTCAGGACGCCCTTTTTTCTTGCCAACGCACATATTTTTTGCGACCTTGTATCGTTATTGCTTTATGGAAAGTAGCTCCGCTTCGGCCCTGAAAGAGAGCAGCTTCAAGTGCAAACAGTATATTTGCTTCAGCTAATCAAGGTGGATTTGAAACAGTTATTTATAACAGGGGCCTTACTCCTCACTACCAGTATTCTATCGGCGCAGTTGACTGCAGAGGCAGGTGCCAATACACAAATCTGTCCGGGGTTGACATACAATCTTGGCGGAAGCCCAACAGCACAAGGAGGAACTCCTCCATACAGTTATTCCTGGACACCGGCAGGCAGTCTGAATAACGGAACGATTTCAAATCCTGTTGCAAGTCCACAGGTTCCAACATGGTATTACGTTACTGTCACAGATTCTGGTGCAGTCAATTCATACACCGATTCAGTATTCGTCGATCTTGATCCAAGCTGGGCATATAACGCGGGTCCCGACACGGCAATTTGCATCGGTGATACTGTCAACATCGGTAATATAAATAACAGTTTCGCCGGTGGAGTAACATATAGCTGGAGCCCGGTTACTTATCTGGACAATCCTACAGCGCCACGACCTCAGTTCACCGGAACTATCACAACGACATACACGTTGGTAGTAACAAGTCCGGTGTGCAATCCAAAATCGTACACAGTAACCGTCACTGTAAATCAATTGCCCATTGTTGATGCTTCCGGAGGGACACGTATTGAAGAAGGTCAGTCAACTCCATTAACAGCAACGGGCGCCACTAATTATTTCTGGACACCGCCAACTGGATTATCAGCAACAACTGGTTCACTCGTGAATGCAGAACCAACAACGGATCAAACGTATGTTGTTTTCGGAATAGATGATAACGGCTGCGTAAATTGGGATACGGTTACTGTTCACGTTACACCAAACGATGAAATCTATCTCTACAACACGTTCTCACCGAACAACGACGGTGTTAACGACTACTTCTACATTGGCAATATTCAGAAATACCCGGAAAACCGTTTAGAGGTTTTCACTCGCACCGGTCAGCAGGTGTATGCAAAAACGAATTACGACAACTCCTGGGACGGCACGAATTACGGCGACCGGCTTCCGGAAACGACGTATTACTTCACGCTTGATTTGGGTGGAGACAATCCAGTACTTTACGGACACGTAACAATTGTGCGATGAGAAAGCTGAAACACTTGTTCGTAGTTACTGCGTTAATTTTTTCCTGCGGAATATCAGCGCAACAAATGCCCGATTACACGGGGTTCCCATCGGTGTTGTTTCATATCAACCCGGCTTACACCGGTACGAAAGGAACTGTTGATGCGCGTCTCAACTACCGCAAACAATGGGCAGGATTCAGCGGCGCACCGGAAACCCAATTCGTCGGAATTCATTCCCGCTTGTGGAAAGGACGTGTAGGGATCGGAACAACGCTTTATAAAGACGTGATCGGCCCATCAACCATGTTCGATTACGGATTCAGTGCGGCATATCACCTGCATTTCCCCGATGTAGAATTTTCGGCCGGCATCAGTGTGCGTTTCAACAAGTACACCATGAATACTTCGGGAATGACCACCCATTGGGAAGGCGATCCTGCTGTAATTCCGGGTACAACTGCATTCGATAAAACCAAAAATGGCTTGGCGGGATTACTGCTTTACAATGATCGCTTCCATTTCGGTCTTGGAATCATGAATGTGATATCCGCGAAAGTTATTCTGGGTACGGGCAACATCGTGAAGATGAAACAACATTACTTCTTCACGTTCGGCTACAATTTCCACGGCCACCCGGAATATGTATGGGAGAATAACCTCATGGGCGAATATGTCGACGGTCTTCCAATGACATTGAACTACAACCTACGGGTGCACTTCCGACAGAAGTTAATGTTTGGTGGAGGATGGAGATTGAAAGATGCCGTTTATCTGCAGGCTGGCTGGGTGTTCTTTAACACGGTGCAGGCTGTTTACTCGTATGATATCGGTATTTCGAAACTGCGTAAAGCACATAACGGTACGCACGAAATTACGTTGGGTTATCGTTTCGATTTCGAAAACAAGAAGTCGAAGTACAGAAACTTCAACTCGTTCCAAAAACAACGATATAGCATTTTCTAAGGGAAAAGGATTTAAGTAAGCAAGTGGGCGAGTCAAGGAGAAATCCCGACTCGCCTATTTGTTTACTTACGAATTAGTTACTCAATTACCGGATAAATTTCCGCTGCCCTCACCCTACTCGTCGAGTTAAAATGCCACCACTCAGTTTCAATTCTTGAGAAACCGGCCGTGCGCATTACACTTCGTAACAACTCGCGATTGATCAATTGTGTTTCTGTGAGTTCTCCCGATTCAAAATATTCCGCTTCCTTCCGTGGATGAGCAAGCTCACCAAAAAAATCGTACGGAGTTCCCATATCGAGTTCAGTACCGTGTTCATCCACAATCGTAACATCCACAGCGGCACCGTAATTATGCAGAGACCGATTTGCAGGATTCGACAAATACTTCTGCCTGTCCATTGGAGAAAGGTCTACACTATCCCACATCAGTTGTTGAATGGAAACCGGACGGGCACCATCGAATACCAGCAACGAGTAATACGGATATTGCATTTTCAATTCTGACTGTGCGGCAACGAGCTTATCGGCAACTTCTTTCTGCAGGTAACACCGATTGAGATCGCCATACATGTCTTTGTGCGTGAAATTGTTCTCTGTTGAATACCGTAGATCAACCTGGATCGTACTGTCAAGTTCCAGGATGTTGACTAAGCCCAATTCCTCCATCTTCAATTCAATCGCAGATTTTTCCGGAGCAACCGCACCAGGCTCAACTTTAACGGTTGGCTGTGTGTCAAGCACAACCGAAGTAACGGGAACGTCAGGTTTTGGATGCTCAGAACACGCTCCAAGCGAGAGAGCAACCATCAGAAATAAAAAGCCCGTCATTTTCATTGCACGTCAAAACTAAACCCTTTCAGTGAGTAATTTCGCAGCGTGTCACTACCAATAAGAGCTTTATTAATGGTGCGTCCTGCACGGTTTGCATACAATGAGCAAACTGCAGCAACCAATTCTTTTCAGTCGCCAAATACATCCGACGTCAATGAACTTGCACAAAGTGAATTCGACAACGTTGTAATCCAGTTAAAACAGGCCGGAATAAATATTGAACTCGTACAAGACGATCCTGCTATACCATTGCCGGATTCTGTTTTTCCGAATAACTGGTTCAGCACCCATCCTTCCGGCGTGCTCATGCTTTATCCTATGCTTACAGAAAACAGGAGAGCGGAACGTAAAAAAGAAATCATAGACAAGCTTCGCACTTCGCACAAATACACCGTGGTGAAGGACCTTTCTCATCACGAAAACGAAAACCGCTTTCTCGAAGGAACCGGAAGCATCGTATTCGATCACCAAACAGGTATTGCTTATGCAGGTATTTCTCCGAGAACTGATCGGGAAGTCTTGTTGGAGGTTTGCGACACACTTGGCTATATCCCGTTTGTATTTCTCGCTGCTGACCGAAACAACCAACCGATTTATCACACAAACGTTGTGATGGCAATCGGGCCTTCTATTGCCGTATGTTGTTTCGACGCCATTCACGACGAGAACGATCGTCAGGGTTTGTGGACTTTGCTCCGTAAATCCGGAAAAACAGTAGTTTCCATTTCACTTCCGCAATTGGAATCCTTCGCTGGCAATATGCTCTTCATTTCGAACGGCGCTAATAATTTCGTTGCAGTTTCCTCCACCGCATGGGATTCACTAAGCGAAAATCAGAAAAGCATCATCTCCTCGCACGCAACACCTATCATTGCCAAAATCCCTACAATTGAGAAACACGGTGGCGGCAGTATTCGTTGCATGCTGGCTGAATTGTTCTAGGTTCAGAGTTGCGGGTTCTAAGATCCAGATTTCAGTAACCTGACCAGTACAACGCACATAGAACATGGAACTTAGAACCGTTCAAACAGGGCATTTACCGCTTACAGAAACCCTACTTTTCAGGCACTAAAATTGACTATTTTCGTTCTCCGTTTATCCGAAACATATCATCATGAAACCGTCCTTACGTTTACGTCGGGATTAATGAGTTCAAAGAAGTAAAAAACAATAGAACATGAGTAAAAACAACATTAAGGTCGCGCTGTTGCTGATTTTCGTTGCCTTCGTCGGCGTTTCAATGAAACAAGCCTGGGAGGGAAAGGGAATTGAACCTGATAACATCAACCCGAAATTCCGTCCGCAAGACGATTTCTACAACTATGTGAATCAAATCTGGATCGGTAAGAACCCGATTCCGGCGACTGAAACAAGTTGGGGCAACTTCCACGTTTTGCAAGAGAAATCACAAACTGCTCTGCGTAAAATCTGCGAAGAAATGTCTTCTAAGAAAGATGCGAAGGTCGGTACAAACGAACAGTTGATTGGCGACTTCTTTGCTGCAGGAATGGACACCGTGCAAATTGAGAAAGACAAGTTTGCTGCGGTTGATACTGAGCTGAAGAAAATTTCTTCGCTGAGCGATTCAAAAGGAATTACCGACATGATGTCGTACCTGCACTCGTATCAGGTTGGATGCGGATTCGGATATTTCATCATGGCCGACATGAAGAATTCTACTCTGAACATGCCTTACGTTTTCCAGTCGGGAATGGGATTACCTGAGAAAGAATACTACCAGGGCGATGACATGGCTTCAATCCGCGAGGAATACAAAAAGCACATTGCGATATTGTTTACGTTGATGGGTGAAGATGCAACTGTTGCTCAGAAACATGCGGAGATGGCATACAACATCGAAGCAAAGTTGGCTGACTCTTCACTGTCTGCTGTTGAATCACGCGATCTCGAGCGTATTTACAACAAGAAATCCGTTGCTGATCTTGAGAAACTTGTACCGAATTTCGAATGGAAAAAATATTTCGCGGCAATGGGAACGCCAACAGTAACGGAAGTTATTGTTGACAATCCTGCATACCTCCGTCAGTTCAGCAACCTCATCAAATCAGAAAGTTCTGAAGCTTGGCAGGCGTATTTCCGCTGGCAATTCGTTCACCTTATTGCTGCTAAAATGCACAAAGACGTTGCCACTGAAAACTTCCGTTTCTGGGGAACTACACTCTCCGGACAAACAGCAGAACAGCCGCGTTGGAAGCGTGTAATGCAATCGACAGAAGGTGCTCTTGGTGATGCACTTGGTCAACTTTATGTTCAGCGCAATTTCAGCGAAGAGGCAAAAGGTCGCGTAAACACAATGGTAGACAACCTGATTGCTGCTTATGCAGAGCGTATCAAAACTCGCGACTGGATGAGCGCAGAAACGAAAGCTAAAGCAGACGAGAAGCTGCACAAGATCATGCGTAAGCTTGCATTTCCCGACAAGTGGAGAAGCTACGGTGGTTTGAAAGTCGACCGCAAATCGTACGTGAGAAACTTCCTTAACTCAAACCAATTCGATTGCAAGTGGTTGATCGGTAAATACGGCAAGCCGGTTGACAAGACCGAGTGGGGAATGACTCCGGCTACAATCAATGCATACTACAATCCATCTTACAACGAGATTGTATTCCCTGCAGCTATCATGCAGGCTCCGTTCTTCGATCCGGCTGCTGATGATGCTGTAAACTACGGTGCAATGGGTGCTGTTATCGGTCACGAATTGACTCACGGTTTTGACGATCAAGGCTCAATGTTCGACGGCGATGGCAATATGCAAAACTGGTGGAATGATGAAGACCGTTCTAAGTTTGAAGCGAAAACCAAAATGCTGACTGAGCAGTTCAACAAGTTTGTTGTAATTGATTCTACAGGATTAACGGTGAATGGTGAGCTTACACTCGGAGAGAATATCGCTGATCTTGGTGGACTTACAATTTCCTACTACGCATTTCAGATGGCCCAGCAGAAGAATCCGCAACCAAAAACGATTGATGGATTCACTCCAAACCAACGATTCTTTATCTCATGGGCGCAGGCCTGGAGAAACTCGCAGCGTCCAAAATCGCTCGTAATGATGGTGAAAACGAATCCGCACTCACCTGCCCGTTTCCGTGTAATCGGACCGCTCTCCAATATGAAGGAGTTTTACGAAGCATTCGACGTGAAAGCCGGCGACAAGATGTTCCGCAAAGAGGAAGAACGCGTAGCAATCTGGTAACAGTAGGCAGTTGGGCAGGCTGGCAGTTGGCAGGCTGATCAATAGTTAAAAAAGTACAGTTTTAAAATATTTCCACATCCCGATAGACTATTCTGTCGGGATGTTGCTTTTTAACGCATTCCTTAGAAACTTTCAAGCTACTGCCTACTGCCAGACTGCCCAACTGCCTACTGAATTGCTATCTTTGCGCTCCCATCGCAGAACCGCTGGGAATTAATCAGAATTCGAATTAAATGGATCGTAAATCCCTTCTTGGTCTTGCTTTAATCGCACTGCTACTCACCGTTTGGTGGAGCATGAACAGCAATGACAATGCCGACGAGGCTGAACTCAAACGCAAAGCCGATTCAGCATACGCCGCAGATCTTGAATATCAGAAACAAGCTGCAGCAGTCCAAAAGAAAAAAGACGACAGTATTCTCGCCGAACGTGCAAAAGACACAACGTTCAGCATGGCGAAATACCTTGAAGTTCAAGGGCGCGCTAAGACAGGCGTTTTCTATGGTTCATCAACCGGAGCAAACGATCCGATCGTCATCGAAAACAGCAAAGTAAAAGCTACACTGTATCCTCGCGGTGGAATCGTCGGGCAAGTTGAATTACTTGGCGTGAAAACACACAATGGTCAGCCACTACTTATGTTCAATGCCGACTCAACACGTTTCGGTCTTGAGTTCTTCGATATTCAGCGTCGTCGTTTCAAAACAGATTCACTGTTCTTCAAACAAACTGTAACAGCGTTAAAAGCAACTGCAACAGCACCTGCATCGGTTACCTTCCGCTTGTCTGCAGATAGTCTTCCGAACACGTACATCGAGTACAAGTATTCTTTGAAAGAGAATGACTACATGCTCGATCTCGATATTTCTTTTGTGGGTTGCGAGAAAATTTTCTCTGCCGATACAAAGTATGTTGATCTCGTTTGGGTGCAGAAAATGCTCTCGCAGGAAAAAAATCTGAAGAACGAACGTATCGCCTCTACAGTTTGGTATCGCTTCAATGAAGATGAGAACATTGAACAGCTTAGCGAAACAGAGTCAGAAGCTAAAGATGTGACAGGTGCTTTGAAATGGGTCTCTTTCAAAAATCAGTACTTCTCCTCTATTCTTATTGCCGATCAGAAGTTTGACGATGGCGCAAATCTGGGTGTTACGCTATCAGAAGATCCTTTCACCGTTAAAACTGCACAAGCAACTTTGCCAATTCCATTCGGAAAAACTTCGAACGAGGTATTTGGCTTACAATTCTACTACGGTCCGAACGATTACCACCAATTAGAATCTTACAATCTCATGCTCGAGAAGGAAATCTATCTCGGCTGGGGAATTTTCGGTTGGCTGAACCAGTATTTGTTCATGCCGATTTTCGACTGGCTCGGTAGCTATGCACTGAACTATGGAATTGTAATTCTTCTTCTTACGATTATCGTAAAGTTGATGCTGTTCCCGATTGCATACAAATCGTATTTGTCTTCTGCGAAAATGCGTGTGCTCAAACCGGAAATTGATGAGCTCAACGAAAAGTTCAAGGATGAAGATCCTATGAAGAAACAGCAGGCTACGATGGGGCTTTACAAGAAAGCCGGCGTTAATCCTGCAGCAGGTTGTATTCCGCTCCTTCTTCAAATTCCGATTCTCTTCGCACTTCTTCGCTTGTTCCCTGCGATCTACGAATTACGTCAGCAAGGATTCTGGTGGACCCCCGATCTTTCAACATACGATTCAATTCTCGATCTCGGATTCAACATTCCGCTCGGTTACGGTGATCACGTTTCATTGTGGGCATTGTTAATGACAGTTTCAACATTGCTGTACACCTGGATGAACCAGCAAACAATGAACACAGGCGGTCCACAGCTTCCGGGAATGAAGTGGCTCATGTACCTGATGCCGTTGATGTTCCTCTTCTTCCTGAACTCAAACGCAGCAGCACTTTCGTACTACTACTTCATCTCAAACATGATCACGTTCGGACAAATGGCTTTGATGCGACGCTTTGTCGATGAGAAAGCAATCCATGCGAAGATTCAGGACAACAAGAAGAAACCTGTGAAAACATCCGGCTTCCTTCAGCGACTCGAAGCAGCGCAGAAGAAACGAATGGATGAGATGAAGCAAGTTCAGCAAAAAGGAAAAAAGAAATAACACCCCCGATTTGAAATTCGAAAATCAACAAAACAAAAAGACCTTCTTAAATTGAGAAGGTCTTTTCTTTTATCATAAAATGATCGAATCTTCAAATTTTCAAATCTTCGAATTGTAGTGTGATCTAGTAGTATGATTTAGATGCGAGGTAATTTGTAACGTAATCGTGTATTCCTTCTTCAAGACTTTTGAACGGAACTTTATACCCAGCATTCTTCAGCTTGCTCATATCCGCCTCCGTGAAATACTGATACTTGTCGCGAATATCTGCAGGCGTATCTACAAACGAGATGTTCGCTCGCTTGTTCATCGCAGTGAATGTGTTCTTTGCCAGATCGAGGAATGTTCTCGCGGTGCCTGTGCCGAGGTTGTAAATTCCTGATCCCGGATTTTCATCGTGCAGGAACATGCATACCTCCACCACATCCTTCACGTAGACAAAGTCACGAAGCTGTTCTCCGTCTTTGTATTCCGGATTGTGTGAACGGAACAGCTTCATTCCATCAGTAGATCCAATCTGATTGAAAGCATGCATAATCACAGATGCCATTCTGCCTTTGTGATATTCGTTCGGACCGTAAACGTTGAAGAATTTCAGTCCGTACCAATTCGGGGGCGTTGCATCCTGCTGAAGAACCCACTTGTCAAAATCGTTTTTCGAATCGCCGTAAGGATTGAGTGGCTTTAACTTCTCAACCACTTCGTGAGAATCGGAATAGCCGTGTTCTCCTAAACCATACGTGGCTGCAGAAGAAGCGTACACCAGAGGAATTGCATTCGCGGTACAAATGTTCCAGAGGTCTTTCGAATAATTGACATTCAGCCGATCGAAAATTGATTTGTCAAATTCGGTTGTGTCTGTGCGCGCACCGATGTGAAAAACAAATTTCACTTTATCTGCATTCGCGCGAAACCATTCTATGAAACGTTCGCGTTCAATTTTCTCTGCGAACTTTTTGCCTTCGAGATTCGGTGCTTTTGAATCGTGTGAGAAGTCATCAACTAAAATAAGATCAGTGATTCCGTCCTTATTTAGTCTGCTGACCAAACACGAGCCAATGAATCCTGCTGCTCCGGTTACAACGATCATTGCTCTTTGGTTTCTGTAGTATTACGTTTCGGCCAATTGAACAACAGCGAAGTAAGAATAGGCAAGAGAAAAATCGAGACTGTCCCCAGCGAAACGAGGAGATCTGCACTTTCTCCGTCGAGGAATTTCGTGATTGGCGATTCCGGATAAAAATGCGTGACCAGAGAAATCATGAGTTTAACTCCGAGCAATGCGATGACAAGAAAAGCGGATGTTTCCAGAAATCGGTATTTCTCCATGAGCTTCACGAATGCCTGTGCAACAAAACGCATAGCAAGAATTCCGATAAACACGCCCACACAAATCAGGAATATCTTATCCGTGAATGCAACCGCTGCGAAAACGTTGTCGATTGAAAATGCGAGGTCCATTACCTCCACCAAAACAACTGTTGCCCAGAACGGACCGAGTTTACCCAGTGTTAATTTGTACAGCTTGCTTTCACTTTTATTGAGCGTGTCGTCTTCTTTCTGCGGTGTCCACTTCGACTTGAAATAATCGAATGCGAGATAGAGAAGATACAATCCGCCCAGAGGTTTCAGCCACCAGATTTTTACAAGCCATGTTGCAAGCAACAAACAAAGGCCGCGAAAAACATACGCACCAATGATTCCATATTTCAGTGCTTTCTTCCGCTGTTCAGTGGGAAGGTCCATCACCATCGTGGCAAGAACGGCTGCGTTGTCGACTGAAAGCAAACTCTCAATCACGATCAGGTTTAGAATGATGAGCATTGCTGCACCAATATCATCGCCAACCAAAGAGTGGATAAATTCCATACGGGCGCAAAGTTAGCAAAACAGTAGGCAGTCTAAGGAATATTTCGTCTTGACAACACCCTTTTGACCATCCCCTTGCAAACTCACTCCTCGGGCAAGGGCATGACGAAAATGGGATACTTGCTATCCGGTATGATCTTTTTGATACGCCCGAGTTCGAACATTTTCTCAGCAGCGAGCGCCCCTTTCGATCCTACATCAACAGACCACTGATTGACGTAAAGGGCGATGTGTTGCTTCATCACTGCATCATCCATCTCTTGCGCGTGTTCCCGCACGTATGGCATAGATGCTTCCGGATTTTCGAAGGCGTAGCGCACGCTTTTACTGATGAGATCATTTATGATTACCTGATCAATGTGACGAAAAGTGCGCTTAATGGCAATTCCTCCAAGTGGAATCAGTCGTGCTGTGCGTTTCTCCCACCATTCGCCCAGATCAACAATTTTTCGCAAGCCTCTTTGCTCGTATGTAAAGCGATTCTCATGAATAATTACACCGGCATGCACACCTTCGCTGAGGACGGCTTCTTCAATCATGGAAAACGTCATTTCCAGTTTCTTCTTTGCCTCCGGAAATGCGAGACCGAAAAGAAAATTAGCCGTGGTGAACTTTCCCGGAATTGCAATGGTCAGATCGCCTTTCGCTATTTCTGCCTGAGAAATTTCACGCTTCGAAATGAGTAAGGGACCACAATTATGCCCGAGTGCACTACCTGAACGCAACATGGCATAATTCTCTATACAATACGCAAAGGCGTGATAACTCAATTTCGTTACGTCATAACGCTGTTCAAACGCGGCCAGGTTCAGTGTTTCAACATCAGCAAGAACGGGCACAAAATCGTATCCCATGGTATCGATGCGTTTATGAATGAGCGCATCAAAAATGAAACAGTCGTTCGGACAAGGTGAAAATGCAATCTCAATAGTCTTCTTCATCCCCGATCAAGATAATTCAGTAAAACTGTATTGAGATTTTTGACTGCATCGGCAATTTTCCACGCAGAACGATTTCGTTTCTCCACATAATTCGATACTGCACGAATCTGAATCGCGAATACGTCAGCAATGGAGCATGCATACAGAAATGCCGCGCCTTCCATTGATTCCACCTGGGGATTCAATCGCGCTACAACATCCTGAATGGATTTTTCGTTGCCATGCACTTTATTAACCGTAATTCCATTCACCGATTTAAGTTGCATCAACGAATTAGATCCCGCCGGATCATTGCCAGTGAGCAAACCGTTGCTGAACGGAAAATCCTCTTTCCCCAACAAATCCAGTTCGTGGATGCTCATGAATTCAGAATCATTTTCCGCACCTAGTTCAGAAATGCAATCGGTGTGCACCCGAACCACGTCGCCAAGAGGTATTGACCGGTCAAAGCTTCCACAAATTCCGGCGTTAATTGCAGAGTAATACTTCTTTTGAGAAAGCGTACGGGAAACCCAGGCTGCGGTGGCAATCATTCCCACGCCAGTGATCAGCACATCAATATCGCATTCCTTATACTGATAAGACCTCAGTTGCGGACTGACATCGCCACAGAACTTCATAGCACTCATAAGAGGAGCGATTTCTTGTTCTGTAGCTGCAACTAAGAGTAGACGCATAGGTACCTGCAAAAATACGGCTTTATGACCAGTTGCAGTATCAGTCGCAGTTGCAGTCAGTTAGCAGTACTGAAAACTGACTGCAACTGCCACTGCCACTGCCTGCTGATTTCCTATCTTTGCCCAATGATTTCAATTACAAGAAGAGAGCGATTTACCGCTGCTCATAAACTCCATCAACCCGGCTGGTCTGACGAGAAAAACATGAACGTTTTTGGTGGCTGTGCGAATCCAAACTGGCATGGTCATAACTATGATTTGTTTGTGACCGTGAAAGGAAAAGTCGACCCGGAACACGGATGGATTATTGACCTGAAAGATCTGAGTCACATGATCCGTGTGAAAGTGATAGACAAAGTCGATCACCGCAATCTGAACATGGATGTTGATTTTCTAACGGGTGTGATGACCTCAACAGAAAACGTTGCCATTGCAATCTGGAAAGAGCTCGAAGCTGAAATTGCGAAGACCGGTGCGAAATTGCATTGCGTGAAGTTGCAGGAGACAGAGAATAACTATGTGGAATACTTCGGAGAGTAAAATCGCTGTGTCAGGATTGGGATCCTGACAACACTACACAAGAAACCATGAGCGAGAAAAAATTTAGCTACATGAAAGTCGATCACTATCATCAGGAAACGACTGATAGTATCGCCGACAAATACAGAACCATCCTCACCGAAATCGGAGAAGATCCGGAACGGGAAGGACTATTAAAAACACCGGAACGTGTTGCAAAAGCCATGCAATATTTAACGCATGGATACGACCTTAATCCTGCAGACATACTTAAGTCGGCCATGTTTAAGGAGCAGTACAACCAGATGGTGTTGGTGAAAGACATTGAAGTGTATTCGTTGTGTGAACATCACTTGCTGCCGTTTTTCGGAAAAGCGCACGTAGCTTATATTCCGAACGGATGTGTTGTTGGCTTGAGCAAAATTCCCCGTGTGGTTGATGCGTTTGCACGACGTTTACAGGTTCAGGAACGTTTGACCAATCAAATTCGCGATTGTATTCAGGAAACAATGAATCCGGTTGGCGTTGCTGTGGTAATTGAAGCGCAACATTTATGCATGCAGATGCGCGGTATTCAGAAACAAAATTCAGTGACCACAACATCTGCATTTACCGGCGAATTTTTGAAAGAACCTACACGTTCTGAATTTATGCGCCTGATCGGAACGCGACTTCATTAATTGAATGCAGTTTTTTACTACTTTAGAAAAACCCTCCGAAGCAATCCTTTGGACAAACCGCTAAAAAAAATGAGCAATCAGAATTATCACAACTGGAATAACATTCAGCCCGGACAGGACACAACTGTTGATGCAGGCGCTGTTGCTTCCAAAACTTTCATGGCACAGGTATTCGGCTGGATGTCGGGTGCACTAGTAATAACCGGGATTATGTCATACATCTTCGGGATGGTTCCTTCACTTACAGCACTGTTATTTAACGAATACGGAATGACTGTTTTGGGATGGATTGTAATGTTTGCACCCCTCGGATTTGTGTTGTTGCTTGTTGCCGGAGTAAATAAAATGCCTTTCCCACTCTTAGTGATTTCCTGGATGGTCTATAGCGCTGTAACAGGAATGAGCTTAAGTTTCATTTTCCTTATTTACGACCTGGGGTCAATCGGCACTGTGTTCTTCATCGCAGCAGGAATGTTCGGAACAATGGCTGTGATGGGCTGGATCACGAAAGCTGACCTTTCCGGTTTCGGTCGCATTATGATGATGGGCTTAATCGGAATCGTCATTGCATCGGTTGTAAACTTCTTTATGCAAAGTGAAGGTCTGTACTACATCATCTCCTTCGTTGGAGTACTTGTATTCACAGGACTTACCGCTTACGACGTACAGAAACTAAAAAATATCGGTGCTGGCATGACAGACTCCAATACAGCTGCACGTCAATCAATTCTTGGTGCACTCACCTTGTATCTGGATTTTATTAACCTGTTCTTGTTCCTGCTCCGTTTGCTCGGAAACCGTAAGTAATAAGTAATTTTTTTTGAGAAACGGAGAGTCGGCGAAAGCTTACTCTCCGTTTTCATTTATAATATTCCTATCAATAGCTATCTTCGCCACTCAACGGAACGGTTCAAGCGAATCAAACAAAAGCAAATGAAAGCATACATCTTCCCGGGTCAAGGTTCCCAGTTCATCGGAATGGCAAAAGATCTTTACGAGAATAATCCACTCGCGAAAGACATGCTCGAAAAAGCAAACAGCATTCTCGGCTTCCGAATTACAGATACCATGTTCTCCGGTACCGACGAAGAACTCAAGCAAACAAACGTTACTCAGCCTGCGATCTTTTTGCATTCGGTGGTGTTGAGCGCAACACTTTCTGACTTCAAACCAGATATGGTTGCCGGACATTCACTCGGAGAATTTTCTGCACTTGTTGCAAATCAGACTTTGACCTTCGAAGATGCGCTTGTACTTGTTTCAAAACGTGCGCAAGCCATGCAGAAAGCGTGTGAGGCAACTCCATCTACTATGGCCGCAGTTCTTGGAATGGACGACACAAAAGTGGAAGAGATTTGTGCTTCTATCACCGATGAAATTGTGGTTGCAGCGAACTACAACTGCCCCGGACAACTTGTTATTTCAGGTTCAATTCCCGGCATCACAAAAGCATGTGAATTGCTAAAAGCTGCCGGAGCGAAACGTGCGCTTGTACTTCCTGTTGGCGGAGCATTTCACTCACCATTGATGGAACCTGCACGTGTTGAGTTGGAAGCGGCGATCCTTGCAACAAACTTCAAACAACCGATTTGTCCGGTTTACCAGAACTATACGGCAAGTCCGGTTTCCAATCCGGATGAAATCCGAAAAAATCTCGTGGCGCAACTTACGGCTCCCGTAAAATGGACCCAAACCGTTCTTCGTATGACCGCAGACGGTGCAACGCACTACACAGAAGTCGGCCCTGGGAAGGTTTTACAGGGATTGGTCAAGAAGATTAGTCCTACTGTTGAAGCGGCATCGGCATAATCATCCCTCGGTACAGCGATATTAATACTAACCTGCTCCGCAGATATTCGCGCTTACTCCTTTAGACTTGTGGTTAATTCAGAACTTGCCAACAAAAAGCTAAACAGGTAAAGCTACCTAACAGTTTACTCTAGGATTCGAGCCTAGAGACCGATTCAGTGCTTTACCTGTTTTCTTCAAGTGATGCTCA
>JBEIPA010000052.1:0-13968 GCA_040377305.1 Flavobacteriales bacterium
CGACCACGGTGAAAAAGCATCTCACTATTGAGTCCCAAATTAGAATATTACCGTGCTCGCCGTGCCGCCGTGGTAAAGCAGCTGCAACGCAGCCATGGAACAGAAGTAGTGGGTTATAAGATCAGCTTGTGGATTTCAACAAATCCATTCTCACTCACAAATGTGAAGAAGTAAACTCCGGCAACGGGAACGTAAGCTTTGTACGTTTCACCGGGTTTGGTTTTCTCAGCGGCAATGGTTTTTCCATTGATGTCAATGAGCGACCACTCTCCCTGAACTGCAGGAGAGAATTCAACTCCGTGACTGAATAAATCCGCATGGATAAATGAAACCGTTTCGTGTTCGCTTATTCCGGTTGTTACATCCGCGTGATACATTACGCGAACGCTATCCGAAGGATTATCAACATTGAATATTTTCAGAACAACATTTCCGGTATCAGCATAACCGTACGGATAAATGTGAACATAAGCCATGTCTACATCACCCGGAAGCAATGTCCATTCGAGACTATCATCCGGAATTGATGAGCAGTGAAATTCTGTGCAAACCGAAGAGCGCCAATACGAAGGAATGTTCTCCTCTACTCTAACCCAACGCAGGGTAAGTGTATCGCCGGAAGTGTTTGTAATTGTAGGAGTCCAGGCAGGTGAAACCAAATAGCTGGAGGTAATATCACCGCTCACCGAAACATAGTTTGTAGTGACTGTGAACGATTGTGCACTCAATGCAACGAAAAACAGGGCGGAAACGAGGGTAAGAAATCCTTTCATCAGAGCTAAGTTAGACGATTTTCTCAAACGGTGCTAGTGTCAGGTTCGGAGACCTGACACCACGTTGTGAGAACCGTTAACTTAGAACCGTGAATTTCACAGTCTATCGCTCGTCCGCCGGTTCAGGTAAAACGTTCACTTTGGTGAAGGAATACCTGAAAATTGCGCTTGCAGATGAGAATGAGTCGCCGCTGAAGTTTCGCAAAATCCTGGCGATTACGTTTACCAACAAAGCCGCGCAGGAAATGAAAGATCGCGTGATTCGGGCACTGAAAGAGCTTGCGAATCCGAAACAAGGAGAACTGTCGCCATTGACGGTGATTCTGATTTCAGAACTGAATCTGGAACAAATAAAGCTACAACAGCGCGCTGAAAATCTCTTGCGTGCGATTCTGCATAATTATTCCGACTTCGGAATCGGAACAATCGATTCATTCACGCATCGCATTGTAAGAAGCTTTGCGTACGATCTCGGGTTGCCCATGAACTTCGAAGTCGAGCTGGAGAAAGAAGAAATGCTGCAGAAGGCCGTCGACAAGCTGATGAGCAAAATCGGCATTGACGAAGAAATCACCAAAACACTTCTGAAATTCTCCGAAGAGAAAACCGACGACGAAAAAGGCTGGCAGATTGAATCAGAGTTGAAATACACGGCCGATTATCTTCTCAAAGAAAGCGGAACACTCAATGCACAACGACTGAGAAATCTTTCCCTGCAGGATTTTTCTGAAATCAGAAGTAAACTCTTTCTGCTCACGAAAGGATTTGAAGATAAAATCACATTGCTTTCTCAGAAGGCGGTCGATCTCATCAAAAGTTCCGGTCTATCTGCGGATGATTTCTACCAGAGTCGCGCAGGAATTTCAGTCTGGTTCCAGCGAATCAACACGCGCGACTACGAACCATTGGCAAAACCGAATTCGTATGTGCTGAAAGCCATCGAAGAAAATAAATGGACATCGGGCGCGGCTGCAAAGAATGGCAACGCTGCAATTGTCATGGGTATTGCCGATCGTTTGCGCGAACTGTTTGCTGAAATTCAGGAGGTCGTTCGCGAACATTATGCGCAATACGTAACGCGCAATGCAATCCGCAAACATTTGTATTCACTCGCGGTATTGAACGAGCTCGAGAAAATCCTGAAAGAGTTTCGCGATGAAGACAGCGTGATCCACATTTCGGAATTCAATCACATTATTTCCAAAGTAGTGGTTGAACAACCGGTTCCCTACATCTTTGAAAAGCTCGGTGCACGCTACTCCCATTTTCTCATTGATGAGTTTCAGGATACATCCGTTCTCCAATGGGAAAACCTTTTGCCTTTGATCGAAAATGGTCTTGCCGAGAACAATTTCTCCATGGTTGTTGGTGATGCCAAACAAGCAATCTACCGCTGGCGCTCGGGCGATGTTGAACAATTCGTTTTTCTTCCCGCGCTTCAGAATAAGGATCAGAATATTCTGATGCAGGATCGTGAGCAAAGTCTCAAACGACATTTTCTCGAACAGGAACTTGATAAAAACTTCCGTTCGCGAAAAACGGTGGTGGAATTCAACAACGATTTATTCTACAAGCTTTCTGCGGAACTCTCCACGAACTACAAAGGAATTTACGAGCGTGTTGCCCAGCAAATCAAACCGGGTAACGACGGCGGTTATGTTGAATTACGTTTTCCAAAGCGTGAAGGAAAAACCGAAGCCATCTACGCACAGTATACCGACGAAGCAATACAACTCGTACAGCAATTGCTCAGCGAAGGATGGCAAATGCGAAACATTGCTTTGCTAGTTCGCGAAAACCGTCAGGGAAGTTTACTCGCGAACGCATTGATCGCTGAAGGCATTCCGGTCTTGTCGTCGGATTCTTTGCTCATCCGGAATTCTCCACTCATCTGCTGCGTCGTTTCCTTGTTACGTGTATTGGAACATCCGGAAGACAGAATTGCGTTGACTGATGCAGTTGACTATCTCAACAAAACCGGACGCGGAGCCTATCCCCTGCACGACCTGCAACACAAGAATGCAAAACTGAAAGACGCACTCGCCGCATTCGGAATCAACGAGGATCTGAATTATCTCTCGGTGCTTCCACTCTATCAGCAATGCGAATCACTCATCCGCACCATATTTCCGAATGAACAGAGAAATGCCTGGGTTGTTTTCTTCCTCGACGAGCTGCTTCGCTTTGGTACTACCAGAAATCCTGACCGGGAAAGTTTCTTCGCCTGGTGGGATGATCGTTCAAGGAATGCATCCGTAGTTATTCCCGAAGGAACAGATGCGGTGAACATCATGACCATTCACAAATCCAAAGGACTCGAATTTCCGGTGGTAATCATTCCATATCTCGACTGGAAACAGCGAACATTGAGCAGCACAATCTGGATTGAACCAAACGACGTAGAAGTTCCTAATCTTGAAACCGCTCTTGTTTCAGAAAACAAAGAGTTGAAACAATCCAGTATTGCAGATCAATACTTGCGCGAGGTCGACAAGAAAGTTCTTGATCAAATGAACCTGCTTTATGTTGGATGTACTCGTGCTGTCGATCGTCTTTATCTGATTAGTCAGCGGGGCGAGCAGAAAGAAGATCCAACGAATGTTCCGGGTTGGCTCAACAAGATTTATTCCAACGAATTGCTGGGCGCAGATGTGCTACACTTCGGAGAAACTGCTCCACCATCTGTTGAAAGTAAGAAAGGTGAAATGAGCGAATTCATTTCTCTCTCTGCCGGCGAAGGAAAATGGACGGGAAAAGTCCGCGTTCGGAAATATTCTGAAGAATCGTGGGGCGATGAAATCACGAAACGGGAAAGTGGAATTATTCTGCATAACCTGCTTCAGAAAGTAACTACTGCGGATTCGGTGGAAGAAGTAATTACGGCTGCAGTCAATTCCGGATATTTATCGGATGACAACAAATCGGAAACTGCGCAGCTTCTCAAAAACGTAACCGAACATGCTGATCTGCGACAATATTTTGCAACTAATTCTACTTCCTTTTGCGAGTTAGATATTCTTATT
Organism: Flavobacteriales bacterium; assembly: GCA_040377305.1. GTDB lineage: Bacteria > Bacteroidota > Bacteroidia > Palsa-965 > Palsa-965. Next base: position 3,797 of record JBEIPA010000052.1, read on the forward strand.
CCGGGGGAACGAGCATCGCGCCCAGATCGTGTAGTTGTGACGAAAGACGAGGCCGTTATTCTTGAATACAAGTCTGGGGCTGAGTCAGAAGATCACTTCCACCAGGTGAAACACTATAAATCCTTGTTGGAGCGGATGGGCTATCAGAAAATTTCAGGCAAGCTGATTTATCTGGATCCGCTGAAAATTATCACCTTGTAAGTCTCGTTGCGTCTGGCGACGCTCTGCCATCCCGACGCTTACCATCAGGACAGATTGCGCCGATTTCTCAGATTATGATCTTAGGAAACAATAGTAAAAACAAAATTTGCGCAATCTGAGAAATCTGCGCATCTGTGGCGACAAGGTGAAGCCGCAAAATCCGCACCTTTGTATTATTCACTCACGCACGTCATCCTTCGACTCCGCTCAGTATGACAAGTGCCCGGAACCAACAGCGGATAAATTGAAAAACGACTATGGCAAGTTTCGATATCGTTTCCAAATTCGACGGACAAACACTCGACAATGCAATCAACAGCGCACGCAAAGAAATTATTGGTCGCTTCGATTTCAAGGGATCGAAAACTACAATTGATCTTGATAAGAAGGAGAACCTCATCAAGATTCACACCGAAGATGAAATGCGTTTGAAATCTGTGATCGATGTGATCCGCATGCGCATGGTGAAACAGAATCTCGATCCACGTTGTCTCGACGAAGGAAAAGAAGTGGAAGCCACAGGCATGACCATCCGCAAAGACATCAAAGTCAAACAAGGAATTGATGCTGACACTGCGCGCAAAATTCAGAAAGACATCAAAGACTCCAAACTGAAAGTGCAAGCCCAGAAAATGGACGATCAAATCCGCGTTACCGCCAAAAAGATCGACGATTTACAAGCAGTCATTGCCCTCTGCCGACGCGGACAATATGATATGCCTCTGCAGTTTGTGAATATGAAATGATTGGATGATAGGATGATAGGATGATGGGATGATGGGATGATGGGATGATGGGATGATGGGATGATGGGATGATAGGATCTGTCTGCTACACTATTCGACCTGACAGCGCCACGATATCGGTTCTCACATCAAAGCCACGATCCCGGTTCTCAAGACGTGGTGTCACGGTCCCCGACCTGACACTGCGACAATCTCGGTCCTCACGACAAGCCACGATCCCGGTCTCACAACATCACTCTGCTATCCGCGCGCTGAAGCGACGCGGCTATCATCGCTCGATCAAGGGAAAGTTGTGCACTCGCTGTGCTCGTGAAAATTATTCTTTGTAAAACACGAAGTACCAGAAAATCAACACCACAACAGCAAGGCATCCCCACATGACTATTTCCTTAACGTCATCTGGTGGTTCGCGGTGGCTAAGTGCAATACGTAATACTCTCATTCCCGTTTCTTCTTCCAGGAGTAATACGTCCACAAAGCACCACCTAAGGAGAGAGTCAAAAGTACCACGAAAGCCCAATTGGCCCAATATCGCTCTTCCGGAGAAAGCTTAAAGTTCCCGTGAGGACCATAACGCAGAATCGTCAGCATCTTCATTCCACAATCAACTTGAGAGTCGACAGATTCCCTTCCGTAACCACGTTCACGAAATAAATTCCGGAGGTCAGTCCATTAAGATTTATGAAGGCTTGTTTTCCATTCAAGTGAACTTCCGTTTCAACGAGTTTTCCATCAATTGAAAAAACGGTGCACGCTTTTATAACTTCACTTGAAACTAGCGTTGCGTATTCATTTGCAGGATTCGGATAAACTTCCAAATCAGTTCTTAAAATTTCGGAATCCGGAATCACGGAATTCGAAGACCATGTCTCCGAAAGTTTATACCTCACCGCAAACCCATCTCCGTTCGAAACATAATTCGATTGAAACGGATTCAACACCGGAAGATTGTTGCTGTATGAATATCCCACCGTTGTTGCAACCGTATCTGCATTCACTGTAATGCTCATCATTTCATCAGCCCCGCTTCCACCGAAATAAGTTGATGTAACATAATTACCCGCAGTGTCGAATTTCACAATGAATCCGTCTGTTCCGCCCCACAGCGAATCCTGCGGTGCCGTCACGTTCATGAATAAATCAGGACTGCTTGTTGCACCTGAGACGTACAAATATCCATCGCGACGAACCATGCTCCAGGTTTTATCATCCACACTTCCTCCGAAGAACGTTGAGAAATACGGAACACCTGTGCTGTCGAATCGCGCTACCCACGCGTCGTTTATTCCCTGAAACATAGGCTGAAAAATTGTTCCTGCGGTATTGAAATCAATGCTGGATGTGTGACCAGCCAGATAAATATTTCCATTGGAATCTCCTGCAAGACCGAAGCAATCTTCATTACCGGAACCGCCGTAGTATGTTGCGTACTTTCGTGTACCATCCATTTCAAATACCACGTAATACGCATCACAAATGCCGAGCTTTCCGTTTTGAAATGCTCCTGGTGTACACGGAAAGTTGGTGCTGAATGATCCACCGCAGGCAAGGATTTGATTATTCGGTGAAACAACTAGTGTGTGAACATCTTCTGTACTAGATCCACCATAAAAAGTTGACCACGCCGGCGCGAATGATTGATCAAGTACGGTGATGAACAAATCGTTTGCTCCTGCGTTTGTTTGCTGATAGCCCAATGTACTTTGTGGCAAAGAGGTTGAAGTTGTTGCGCCACCAATCACAATCATGCCGCTGGAGTCCACATCAATGCCGTACGCTTGTTCTGCACCAATATCTCCGAAGTAAGATGCTTGCTGTATTGTTCCGTCAAAACCGAGGCGAAGAATCACGGCATCATAACTTCCGGCATGCGTGGGTTGAAATGCATTCACCATCGGACAATCGTTGCTGTTGGTTGAGCCCACAACGTAAATCACGGTATCGTGTACAACCAACGCATTCGCCGATTCAAAGAACAGTCCGCCGTACATAACTGTCCAGACAATTTGTCCAAGACTGTCCATGCGAAAAATGACCATGTCGTAACCACCGGCAAGCGAATCCAGAGAATCTGTTCCCGGAAAAGTGGTGCTCATTGTGCGTCCGCAAACAACTACGCCTTTATCAGGCATGTCGCGCACGCAAAACAGTTCGTCTGTATCAGTGGAGCCCGCGTACGTCATCCACTGCGTAGCAAACGTTCCTGCAAGCACATTAACAGGTGCAAACTCACGCTCATTCTGCGCGAATGCGAAAACGGAAAAAAGTAAGGAAGCTAACAGCGTGAAAAATCTCATGAATGTGATTCTTCCTCTAATTTACGGCTTTTTTGAGAGGTGGATTGCACGCGAATGAAAACAAAAAAGGTCCGAAGTTTTCACTCCAGACCTGTATGATTTCAGACTAAACTGATTATCGAATCAGATTCACATGGCCCATATACTTATGCGGCTTGTCCATCTCATCTTTAAAGCGCACTTGCCACACATAGGTGTCGATTTGTGCAATCGGACCTCCGTTACGTGTTCCGTCCCAACCTTTGTTGATGTCGTTTGAAACGAAAATTAAGTTGCCCCAACGATCAAAGATGAGCATCTGGTACGTCGAGTTATCAATGCCCAATCCGTAACCGTAGAAAATGTCGTTGTGACCATCTTCGTTCGGAGTGAATGTATTCGGTGCAAAGAATGAGAAGTCTGGTTCGATAATTACAAACTCAGAATCGATAGCGGTACATCCGTACTGACTCACTACTTCCTGTACAATCCAGTAAGTTCCCGGATCCTGATACTCGAATGTGAAAGGCAATGCAAGATTGCTCACATAAGTATCAACGCTGTCTCCCATCCAATAGTTGGTTGTATCGCAGTTGATGCAGTTCGGAGTAAACGTAATCACCGGAGCAAGGATTGAAGTCGTTTGCGGACTTACAACGAATCCTGGTGTTGGCGTAGGATACACTTCAATCATGTTCTGATATGTGATTGTGCTGTGACAACCGTAAATGTCAGTCACATCAAACGTTACATCGTACAAGCCTGCAGTTTGATAGCAGTGCGTAGGACTTAACGTGTTGTCAGTAGTGTTGTCACCGAAATCGTACAGGATTGTTTGTGCAGCTGGAGTTGAAGTTCCTGTGAATGTTACGCAATGTGCTTCACAACCACTTGCATCATCTGGTGTTACAGTGATTACTGGTGCAGGTAATACGGTTATAATAACTGTATCTGTCACAACCGGAGAACCACACTGATCGCTCACAGTCACCACATAAGTTGTAGTAGCCACCGGTGTTGCTGACGTCATCTGTGAATTTGGATTTGCTAAACCTGCAGCTGGTGACCAAACGTAGTTATACTGTCCGCCATCTCCGCCTCCAGCTGTTGCGCTCACTGGAGCAGCACCACCGGGACAAATTGAATCGGAAACAGAAGCCGTAACTGTAAGCGGAGGATAAACCGTTACCACGACAGAGTCAGAGCTTTCACAACCATTCACATCTTGCGAAACCACAACGTACGTAGTTGTGTTCGCAGGATTCGCAGAAGTAGAAGCCGTGTTTGGTGAACCTAATCCCGCAGCTGGTGACCACAAATAGTTTTGTCCGCCCGAAGCAGTTAACGTGGTTCCTGTTCCGCAAATGAATGCATCAGGTCCTGCGTTGATTACAGGTGTTGGGTTGATCGTTACCTGAACAGTATCGGTATTGAAACATCCGAACTGATCTGTAACCGTCAAAACATAGTTAGTTGTCTGCGTTGGATTCACAAGCGGAGTTGCTGTTGCCGAGCCGGATAAAATGAAATTACCCGCCCATGCGTACGTACCTCCACCCGATCCATTTAGGGTTGTGCTGTCGCCTAAACAGATTCCAACATCAGCACCAGCGTTTGGCGCTGGAAGATTTCGCACAGCAACCTGTACTGTGTCGTCGCCATAGCATCCGAACTGATTTGTACCATGCAGGTAGAATTCAGTTGTGGTTGTTGGCGCCATGGTAGGCGTTGCGGTATTCGCGTTTGTAATTACAGTTGCGTTGCTCGCGGTCCACGCGTAGTTGTTTGCACCGGAACCAGAAAGCTGAATCACATAACCCGGACAAATACTATCATCAGGTCCCGCGTTCACAACAATGTTCATGCTCACATCAACAAATACCGTTGCAGTATCAGCACAACCAGCACCTGCAGATCCGATTACGGTGTACGTTGCTGGTCCCACCGGAAGAAACTCCACCAAATCTCCGTTTGGAGAAAGAATGTTGTATCCACCGTTAGGTGCGCTCCAGGTGTAAGTAGTTGCACCCTGAACTAAAACGGTGTCTGTTGATGAAGGACAAATCGTCAGGCTGTCATTGGATAAAACCAGAACAGGATTTGGAGTGATGTTTACGGTGTATGTTCCGGAAGCACTACATCCTGCAGGAGTCGTTGCTGTAACGTTGTAAACTGTTGTCACAAGCGGAGCCAGATTCACCGAATCCTGTGAAGGACTCAATGGTGTAACTGCTGGATTCCACGTATAAGTATTCGCACTTGAACCTGCATCCACATCAATATTGTCTCCAGCGCAAATGTTTGCGGCAGCAGGTGAGAATAGAATTACAGGAAGCGGATTCACAATGACAGTTACCGAATCAATTCCCGGGCATTGTGCAGCGGCTGATTGCAACGTGTATGTTGTTGTCACCGTTGGAGACACCGTAATGCTTTGCGTATTCGCTGTGAATGGTCCGGGCGCACTCCAGTTATACGTATTCGGAGATCCCGACCCGTTTAGCGTAACACTTTGTCCGATGCACAATACAGGATTGGCGGGAGTAATGGTAAGATTCGGAGTTGGTGTAATACCAACGTTGATGACATTCGAATACAAAGGTGCTGCCGGGTTACACGGATTGGAAATCATCGCGCGGAAATACAATGGACCAGTTACCGGACAGAACACATAAGACAGCGTTGTTGCTCCTACAATATTTGTCCAGCCACCTACTCCATTCGGAGATTGTTGCCATTGCAGTGTTCCAACAGTGTATGAAGTAAGATTGAGTGTAACACAACCACCCTGACAAACCACAGGTGGCGTTAAGCTCGCTGTTCCAACTGTTGGAGGTGGATTCACCTGAATTGGAACTGTAACCGGAGTAACCGGATAACAAATGAGATATCCACCGGCAACACTAACGGTGTAAGTTGTGTTTACCATTGGAGTTACTGTCCAGACCCCAGTTGTGTTTTGTAAGTTTCCTGGCTGCAGCGTGAAAGTTGGCGCACCATTTCCACATCCGCCTTGTCCCGTGATTGTAGCAGTGATAGTTACTTGTTGCCCTGCACAAATCGGAGTGTTAGGAGCAGCTACTGCACTAAGGATAAAATTTGGGGCAATTCCAGGAGTTGTGAAAGTAACAGTAGGCGACCATGGTCCACCACTTCCTGATCCGCACACACGTTCTCTGGCTCGCAAAACGTACTGCGTTCCCGGACATAAATTCGCGAACGGTATCGTGACGGCGCCGTAAGGTTCAACAACACAGTTGTCGGGCCAACCTGCCGCTGCAGTATAGTTCGGAACGTTGAGGATGCTGCGGAACCAAGGATATACGTTCCAGTTTACTGCGTTACAGGCAGGTGCTAACCCGGTAAAGTTTGCCGCACTAAAACACGCAAGCTCAACTTCCATGTAATACGGACCACATCCGCATGTAGCAGGATCTGAACTTCCGTTTACCGTAATTGAGTTGCCGTTGTTCGTAGTACTGAAACCTACCAACGCCACACCATGACAAGCTTTTGCTGTGTTGGGAATCCCGATCACACACAATAGCATTATAACACAACCTACGAGTAGATTTTTGTTCATGCGTTTATTCCGATAAAATTTGAAAAACTCTAGTATTTGCCTAATTCAAATTTAAGCAATCCTAAGGTAACCGCAACCTCTGATTGCTAACATTTTGCATAAGTAATCAACAAAGCAAAAATGGAGAAACGAATGGGGTTTCAATGTAAAATTCGATCAGGCGCATAAGTAGCCGACGAGCACCGTGCCCCAAACCTTAAAGGTTTTAAAAACCTTTAAGGTTTAGCGTAGGCCTGTGCAAGGTGATTGCGACTACAAAAGCGCCTTTATCTTGGGAAAAAAGACAATGACTCCGACAGCAATCGCCGCACAAGTCACGATTAAAACGGCTCCGGCTGCAATGTCCTTGATTCGTCCCGCTTTTTCTCCGTACTGTGGATGAACAATGTCGATAGTGCCCTCAATCGCGGTATTCATTGCTTCCGCAGCAATAACAGCGCCTGAAGCGAGCAGAATAATCATCCATTCAACACGATCAATTTCCAAACAGAATCCGGCAGCAACCACCACAACAAATGCCGCTAGGTGGATTCTCGCATTTCGTTCGGTCCCGAAAAGCTTCGCGCATCCATTCAACGCGTATCTGAGCGACTGTATAATTCCGGGTTTTGAATGCTGATTCATTATTCGATTATTAAACCAGGTTTCGCTGCTTTGAGTGGATTAAGGTTCACGTCATTAGGATTTGAAACATTAATGTGCGTGAGCAAAGGTAGCTTGATGAGTGGCGTGTAATCACTTATCGGATTTCCCGAAAGGTCAATATACGTGAGCGATTTACATTTCTCAATTCCGTTCAGCGACGTAATATTATTTGCTGTAAGATCAGCTTCCTTCAGTGCAGGAAACGAACCCAGTTCGCCAATGGAAATCAATTCATTGTTGGTTGCATTAACCCGCTCAATGTTTGCGAATCCAGGGAAGTAATAAATATTTTCAAGGTTGCAGAAATCGAGATGCAGCGTTTTATCGCTTCCATACGAAGGAAACGCCAGCAATTCATTCTGCACGCGATCACCATTGATCGTTTTCGAACGCCAGTCTTCCGTTTTGTATTCGCAGAGTTGCATGTAAACACGACGGTAAATGCGAACTGCAAACTGATTTTCATTCCCCCAGCTGCGATTGTTGAGCAAGTCGACCATGTTCAGCAAATCGTCGTCATCGTCGTACGTTTCATTCATTTCCTTCTGGGAAAACTTCTCCGGATTTACATTCAACTCCACCAGATAAGGTAATGACTGGAACGACATCGACGATAAGTAAGCGCGGTTAACATAGTCCGATTTATACAATGAATACCAGGTAATAAACCGCGACCAGCTTACGAGTGATGAAAACACAAACACGGCAAAGAATAACCACGTGTTTATGCGAAACAACCAGGTGTTCGTCTTCTTCGAAAATACTTTGATGATGGTTGTGGCCACGCCAACTGCAGTCAGCAATAAGTAGAAGTAAACACCGATTCGCTTATACGTCATACCGAACATTTCGGTGTAGAGATTGTTTCTTCCAGCCATGAAAAACAACATGAGAATATTCTGCGTGAGCCATAGAATAGCGAGAATACGCATCGTGCTGTATCCTTTGTCGAAATTGATTCTGCCGCGAAAGAAGAAAAGTACGAGTCCCATCGCAAGCAAAACGTTGACGAGTAATAGTCCGATTCCCTGATGAACATAACTCGTATAAGTGATTCCTTCCGGCAATGCGCCATCACCAAACTGAAACAGGAGATCGACTCCATTCACAAAAAGCACGAGAATATTCAGTAGCGCGAACAAAAGAATGCCGAGGAAACGTTCGTTATCGAGACTCATGAGCGAGTCGCCCCAATTTGCATTGGCGTCTTCCCGATTTTCAAGATTCCGCTGATACTTGTTGCTATCCTCTCCTATTCCACCGAATTTCCGGAGGTAGAAAAGACCGTAAACGACCACGGCACCAATGATTGTGAAGAAACACCACTTCCACGAAATCCAATCGAGATTGATATGCTTCGTAAGCTCTTTGAATAGCACGTTTGTCGAACGATACATGACAAAGAATAACAGTACGATCAACACAGCTACAATTACAGCCCAGATACGGCCGGTGTTTCTTTTCTGTTTCACTTCTCCGCCGGGAGTTTCTTCCACCACTTGTGATCTTCGGTCGAAGAAGTCAATGATCATGAACACATAAGCGCCACCGACCGAACAAACCGATAAGAAGAATGAAACGATCAACGAAGTTCCCGGTGCTGCACTTTGCGCGGAGAATAATAAAAGTGAAGTGATGTTAGCACCAATAGCGAGTCGAGAACCATTGAGCCACACTGCAAATCCGGAAACAATAACCAGCAATGCCGAAGCATACCAGTGTTTGTTCTTCATGGTATCGCGGCGCATCCATCCTAACGATGCTACGATTGCTAACGAGAATAGAAAAAAGTTGAAGCCGGCAGTCTGTTGGTAAAACAGAAAACTGTACGCGGCAATGCATAGAATGTAGAGCCAGTCGTTTCTTTTCATAGACTAAATTCTGATTGTTTGTCCTCGACTCCGCTCGGTCTGACACTAGGTCTCATCAGATTAAAGTTGTCAAACTGAGCGGAGCCGAAGGTTGACAACAAGGTAGTTTGCTTAACGAAACCAGAGACAATACGTTGGTGGATTTCGGAAGTTTTAACGAATTAAAATGCGAATGCGTACCCAAACAGTCCTAAAATCGTAATCATGAAATAGCCCGTCAGAGAAGATGCTCCTGCGTAATCTTTCGCGACACGTTGTCCGAAGAGCAGACAAATCAGCGTGAATCCGGCAAGCGCGAGACTTAATCCCAGAATGTCGGAAGAGTGCCCCATCCACATCCAAACTATTCCGAGAATACATCCTAAACCTGAAATCAATTCAAGTATTAAGATCGTCGGTAACAGTATTGCAGTCGTGCTTCTCAGAAACGTCTTTTCAAAAACGGAATTGAAATATGATTTGTTGCCGGAATAATCAGTCAACTTATTCAGCCCGGATTGAAGAAAAGTTATTGCAATGAACAATCCGCATAACGATGCGATCAACGCACTGGCCAAAATTAATTTAGCTCCCGGAAACGCGAATGAATCCATCATTGACTCAAATGCATCTGCTGCTGGCATGTCGTTTTCCATGGAGACAAGTTACGCAATCGTTATCAGCCCTCGGTACAGCTAAAATCCACACGCACGTCACTCCGCGAATAATGGCGCTTACTCCTTTAGACTTGTGGTTAATTCAGAACTTGCCAACAAAAAGCTAAACAGGTAAAGCTACCTAACAGTTTACTCTAGGATTCGAGCCTAGAGACCGATTCAGTGCTTTACCTGTTTTCTTCAAGTGATGCTCA
>JBEIPA010000048.1:0-20205 GCA_040377305.1 Flavobacteriales bacterium
ATGTAAAAATATCCAAACTAGTCGGGAACAAACGTTTGAAAACGGCTCGGAGTTGCAATTGACACCGTGCAAGGGTTAAGCCCTTGGAGGGTTATGCGCGCGCGTATGCTATGTGAAAAAATCCACACTAGTCGGGAACAAACGTCCGCCGCGGCGGAGAAAACGGCTACAGATTAAAGTTTCTACACCCTGCAGGAGTTAAACGCTTGCAGGGTTATCCCTATCTTAGCCTTACCCCATGAAACGTCACCTCCTCGTTTTACTTACCCTCTGCGCACTCCTTTCCACCAAAGGATCTTTCGCGCAACCCTACAACATCGACAGCCTTCAGCAGGTTCTTCGCACAACTACTCAGCACGATACCGATCGCGTTCTGACGATGATCAACGTTTGTCGTTATTATCAGAACAACGATTTCGATTCGGTTAAGCGATATGCAAATATTATCGTCGAACTTTCTGATAAAACGGAATTTGCAAAAGGTCAAGGTGGCGGACACATATTCCTCGGCCTGATGGCGATGTACGAAGGCGATTATCCGTATGCGTTGAGTGAATATGATCTGGCTTACGGATACTATGAGCAAATCGGCATGACGAAGGGAATGGCCAACTGCCTGAACAACAATTCCATTATTTACTCGACTACCGGACAGTATGATCTCGCGGCCGACAATCAGCAGCGCGCACTGGAAATGTACAAGCAGATTCATAGCGGAACGATGGTCGCGAACAGTCTCAACAACATGGGACTCATTTACGTGAATCAGGAACGTGGAGATGAAGCGTACCCATGGTTGATGCAGGCGATTGACGTTATGCAGGACAGCGGATTTACATTGTTGCTGCGTAGTCCGTACACCAATCTCGGCATCATTTACCAGCGAAAAATGATGTTGGATTCCGCAGTTTATTATTTCAACGCTGCCATACCACTCTATGAAGAAGCGCAGGACTATTACCAGCTCGGTGCGTGTTACAGCAACATGGCGTTGGTGTATGATCTGAAGGAAGACACTACACGTTCGCTGGAATACAACCGCAAGTCCATGCAGATCAGAAGTGAGATCGGCGATTTGCCCGGTATTGCGATTTCTCAGCTGAACATCGGTGTTGTATACAGAAAAAACAATCGACCTGATCTTGCCATTCCGTACATCCGTTCAGCAATTCGTCTTGCCGATAGCCTTCACATTCAAAACGTAATGTTTGAAGGCTACATGAATCTGGCACAGAACGATTCTGCACTCGGACATTTTGATTCCGCTTTCATTCACATGCAACTTGCACTCCTGCATCGCGACAGTATGATACAGGAGGAAATCGATGAACGTCTTGCAAACATGCGTGTGAAGTACGATACCGACGAAATTCAAAAGCAGAAAGATGCTGCTGATGTACAACTCGAAAAGGAAAAAACAATCCGCACCCTGATCATTTGGGGCTCTGCAATAATTTTCCTCGGATTGATTTTGCTCGCTTTTGCTTTACGTGCAGTACGGAAAAAGAATACGCTCCTGGGAACACAACGACAGGAAATTCTCACCAAGAACTACGAGCTCGAATTTCAGAACAACGTCATTCGCGATCAGAAGCAAGAGATCACGGACAGTATTAACTATGCCTACAACATTCAGCAATCGTTGTTGCCTTCGCGTGAAGAACTGAAAGCTGCACTGCCCGATTCGTTTGTGATGTTTCGTCCGAAGGATATCATCAGCGGCGACTTTTATTTAGTAAGCAAAGTGAAAGACTCGGTCATCTTCATTGTAGCCGATTGCACAGGTCATGGTGTTCCGGGAGCAATGATGAGTATGCTCGGCGTTGAGGAATTTCAGAAAGCGATTGCACTGACTCAACATCCCGGAGAAATTATTGCAGAAGTGAATCGCTCTGTGAAAAGCGTTCTGAAACAATCCGTAGAAGGAAGTTCATCGCGCGATGGAATGGATGTTGCCGTTTGCGTGCTCACCGGAAACAAACTTCAGTATGCAGGTGCGCATCGCCCGTTGTGGATTTGCCGCAAAGGTGAACTCACCGAACAGAAGGCAACCAAAGTTTCAGTTGGCGGAATAACTCCAAACGATCAGGTCTTCGAAACGCACGATGTTCACATTCAGTTCGGCGATATGATCTATCTCACTTCCGATGGCTTTGCCGATCAGTTCGGTGGTGAAACCGGCAAGAAGATGATGACGAAGAACATGAAGCAGTTTCTGTGCAGCATCTACACCCACAGCACCGCCGATCAGAAAAAAGAACTTGAAACACTATTCCAGAAGTGGAAAGGCACTATTGAACAGGTCGATGACGTTTGCGTATTGGGTGTAAGAATATAGTGTCAGATAGACTTACGCAAACGACCTGAATCTCACTGCTGTTCACGCAAAGTCACGATGCCGATAAGGCTTTGCCTTCGTCGGCATTGACGGTGTTTGTGTGATTGGGGTGAGAATCTAAATTTGATCATTGTTTGTTGAGCGTTGAACATTGAACATTCCTTTTCCTCGTCGATTTGACCTGTAGAAACGAGAAGAGCATCTTACCCCCATGTAAGATGCTCTTCAACCACACATAATCAACGGGGAGTTATTCAGTAAGCAGTTGGAAGTCTATTTGAAAAGTTCCTAACCAAATCTGTTTTGACTGCCTACTGCCCTACTGAATTACTGCCTACTGTATTAAAAATTCAGTGAAATTCCTGCGCTGAACGGATACAAAGCCGGTCCACGGTTTTCTTTGAAGAACTCATTGAGTTGATAGTTCGCGAAGATTGAAAAGTCGCCGTAACCAACGCGTGCTGTTGCTGCGTAGCGGAAAGGATTCACATTGAAATCATCTTTCAGTTTACGCTTCGATTCAATTCCGTCCACGGTATATTCCTGTTTCAAACGGTTGCGAAAAATATTGTAGCCACCTGTTACGCCCACCGCAATGTGAAAGCTCTTGTCATCTTCTTTGCTGGTGTTGAACTCGAGCAATACCGGAATGTTCACCCATGTCGTTTTCAATTTGTTCTTGCTGTAATCAATGTTCGTTTCAGAAGCAGTTACCGTTGGTGAATCAGCGTCGAGCGACCAGTTGTTACGGAATGCATAAGAATTCCATTCGAGTCCGATTCCGGTTACAACCTGAACATAGTTCTTCACGATTTTCAGATTGTACTGACCCATATTCCACGCAATTGAATGTGAGCGGGAATAATCGAGTTCAAGAAATGGCGATCCTATTGGAACCTGCAAGCTGTTTGTTGGAGTCAAGTAACCGTTTACTCCAATGTCGAGTCCCTGCCAGTATTTGAATTCGCCGCGCGATTCAATGTTGAGTGAGTCTTCCCAGCAAACTTGTCCGCATGGTTTGTCGCCGATTCCGGCAAATGCCGCAGTTGATGTAAATGCAAGTGCGATAGAGTAGAATATCTTTTTCATGGTGTGATAGTTTTCTGTTGTTGCTTATTTGATCATAAGACGCCCTGCCCTTTTTGTTTGTTACAGAGTATGTGAAGATTTTCCAAAATCGCGTCAGATAGCTAGATTTCGCAGGCTCACAAACAAAAATCAACCGCCAAGACGCCAAAACGCCAAGGCATAATTTTCTTGGCGTTTTGGCGTCTTGGCGGTAATAATATGACACCGTGCGTACTTTTACAGCGATGGCAGAAAACCGCAAATTGAGCATGGAAGAACTCGGTCGCTTAAACCCCGACGAGTTTCATTCTTCTGAAAAAACACCATTGCTATTCCTGCTCGATGATGTTCGCAGCATGAACAACGTAGGATCTGTGTTCAGGACTGCAGATGCTTTTCGTCTCGAAGGAATTTACCTCTGCGGAATTACGCCGCAACCACCGCATCGGGAAATACAGAAGACGGCGTTGGGAGCAACCGAATCCGTGGAGTGGAAATATGCACAGTCGGCCTGTGACGCGGTTAGGGCACTGAAAGAACTAGGTTATGTCATTGTGTGCGCCGAACAAGTAGAGTTCAGCGTGATGCTGGAAGACGCTCAATTTATTGTGGGAGATAAATATGTCGTCGTTCTCGGTAGCGAAGTCGATGGTGTAAATCAGGAGATCATAAATCTGGCGGATTACTGCGTAGAGATTCCGCAGGTCGGGACAAAGCATTCGTTGAATATATCCGTGGCGGCGGGAATAATTGCGTGGGAGATATTCCGGCAGACGTCCATTGAAAAATGAACACTTGGCGTTTGACATTAGACGTTTGAGATTCCGCGTTTGACATTTGGCGTTGAACTTTCGGCGTTTGTTCGCGATAGCTATCTGGAGCGTCCATCCATCACATGTGTCAACAATGTTCAATATCAAACGCCAAACTCTCAATGTCCAGCACAAAAAAAGCCCCGACATTTCTGTCAGGGCTTCTTTATACCTATTAGGATTTCTTAGTTAACGATCCCCTGGAAGTCCGCATCATCACGGTACTTGAGGAACTCAACGTCAGTCTTCGCTTTTGCTTTCAAAGAAGGATCTTTTGAAGTCGCAGTGCGGAGGTTGTTGATCAGCATGTCTTTGTTGCCTTTGCGTGCACCAACGATTGCTTTGAGGTAGTAAGACAATGCGTCTTCTTTCTCAGAGCTAGCATCAATAACACCTGCAGCACCGTCAAGGTCACCGCTCAATACTTTTGCAAGTCCAACGTTGAACGACTTAGCAGCACCGAAGTTGGTCAATGCATCAGCATATTTTCCGTCCTGGATGTCGATGAGTCCGAGGTTGTAAGAAACTTCAGGACCTGCAGCTTTCGCTTTGTTCAATGTCTCACGTGCAGTCTTGCGATCACCTTCCCAACGCATAACGATTGCCTGGTTGTTCATGATCACCGGATTGTTTGGAGAAATACCAGCTGCTTTGTTGAACTGTGCTTTCGCATCAGACAACTTATTCTGCTGAAGGTAGATGCAACCAATGTTGTTAGATGTTCTCCAGTCGCCAGGATACATACGCTCAGAAGCTTTGTAGAACGTAAGCTTCTCGTTCATATCTGTAGTCAAAGTTGCAGCGTAAAGAATTTCTTCAACTGACAATGAATCAGGAGTTGTGCGTGCAAGAGCAAGAATCTGCTCATCTGTACGGTTGTGCTTGATTACGTTTACTGTGTAAACAGAACGACGAAGGCTAGGAAGAATGTCTTTCTTAAGTTCTTCATAAGTCTCAGACATATTTTTGATTTCCTGCTCGCGCTTCTCTCCGTCAGGGTACTGACCAAGAACACGAAGGATCAAATCTTTATCCTTAATAGAAGATGCAGAAACTGCAGCCTGGAAACCAGGCCAATCTTCAGCAACTGTTTGCTTCTGGTAAGATGCGTCGTTTTGTCCGGCAGGGAAAGGATTCTTTTTATCCTTAGACTGTCCAACCATGTCTTTCTTCGACTTCTCGAAACGATCTTCAGCAAGCTCAGCGTTTCCGCCAGACTCACCATCAGGAGATGCGTAAGAAGAAATAGAGATGTTCTTGATTTCGTAATTCGGGTTATTGCCATTAGCCTTAGTGAAATCATTCACTGGCTTCATGCCTTCACCTTTCATGTCCTTCTTAGCAACGTAAGATGTAGAGCTGATCACGAAGTTTGTCTGACCAACTACAGCCATTGGAGTAGTTTTTTCAAACTTGTCTTTTCCAATGATTGGCTTGTCATCATTCTTCATCAGGTACGGAGTAATGATTGTTCCGTGACCGATAACACGTGATGGCATCTCTTTCGTCTTGTTCTTAACCTGACCAGAAGCGTTAACTTTCAAATCAGCGTCAAGCATATCCGGAGTATACGGCTGCTTATCAGTGTAGGTGTAAGATCCACCTGTCTTGTAATTGATTTTTGTTCCGGTTCCTTCAGCTTTCTCTCCAAGAAGAGTCACTTGCTTGAACTTGTGGTCGCCCAATTGTGGTTGAACATTCAACACAACTTTCTTACCGAAATATTTCGCTGGGTAGTTAACAGTAACTGTAATAGCAACACTGTCACCGTGCATCTCTGCCGGATTAGGTGTAACAGAATACTGAACCAAGGCTTCTTTCTTCGCCATTTTATTCAATCCCGTGCAAGACGCGAGACCGAACATGGCAAGAACTGCCAGGCTAAGGATGTTAAGTTTGGAATTTTTCATGATCAGGTAGGCTTATCCTTTTTGGTACGCGGCAAAATTAGAATAATTCCCGAAATACTAAAGGAATTTACGGCATTTCGCGCCTTTGGGGCGATCCTTCTACATCATTTGCCGATAACGTGCAATCCCTTGCCGAAGGACTGTTCCATAAGCTTCAATACCGCGGCTGTCAAGGCTTCCGGGCCCATCTCATGGTTGATCCAAAGTACCGGCATACGGTTCTCTTTTGAAAAAAACTGTTGATAACCTGCACCTATTTGTTGAAGATATTCCGGTTGTATCGCCTTTTCGAAGTCTCTTCCTCGCTTCGCAATCTGTCGGTGCAGCGTTTCATGTGAGCGATGTAGGTAAATAACCAGATCAGGAACCGGAATAGATGCAGCCAATACCTGATAAAGTCGCTCAAATAGCTGTAATTCAGCACCTTTAAGGTTAACCCGCGCAAAAACCATGGACTTTTCCCACAAATAATCGGCTACGACGGGCTTCCCGGACGCCAAGGCTTGTTTCACATTCCGGAATCGTTCTTCGAGAAACGATAGCTCAACCGTAAATCCGTAACGCTCCTTATCGACATAAAAATCGC
The DNA here is from genome assembly GCA_040377305.1 of Flavobacteriales bacterium. GTDB lineage: Bacteria > Bacteroidota > Bacteroidia > Palsa-965 > Palsa-965. The sequence goes on from JBEIPA010000048.1 coordinate 6,715, forward strand.
GGAGGAACGGATTCTCGTCAAACTGCTCCGGTAAAAAAACGGAGGCCGTCCGCTCCGCCAACAGTTGCGCTAATGTCGATTTTCCTGCACCAATGTTTCCTTCAATGGCTATGTACTTATAAGCAATACTCATTGTGGTGTCGGGCTAGCAATCGTTTGTCCGCACGCAACAAGTAACTCCGTAATCGTCTTCTTCAGCACAGGATGAACCATTTCTGCTGCAATTTCCACCGAAGGCTCCAGCACAAATTTTCGTTCGTGCATATAAGGATGCGGAACAACAACAACCGGTGAATTCACAACCGAATCGCCGAAGAGAATAATATCAATGTCGATTATACGCGGCCCCCACTTCTCTTCCCGCACACGACCCATTTCTTTTTCGATTCGTAAAATATTCTCCATCAGTTCAGCGACTGTAAGTTGTGTGCTGATGAGGACAGATTGATTCAGAAAATCGGGTTGATCAGTTTTTCCCCAAGGAGCAGTTGTGTGAACAGAACTGGTTTTGACAACATCAGTCGAGTTCAGGGTATTCAAATAAGCAACTGCGTTCCGAAGATTATCGGAGGAATTGCCGGTATTGCTGCCGAGGGAAAGAAGTACTTGTGTCACACCACGAAGGTAAATGATAGAATGATAGGATTATTTGATGATTAACCCAGAATGAATATATATGAGTTTTTGCATCTTATCATCCGATCATTCTATCATCTAATCATACGTAACTTTGCTGTAACAAATCCCAGTCTAACACGTCTTAGGCTAAACCAGAACGAACCATGAAACAATTTTTCGGCTCCATGCTTGGAGCAATTGTCGGTGTTGTAATTGCTACAGTCATCGCCGTATTGATTATTATCGGTGCAGTATCCTCCGCTTTCGAAGATGACCGGGTTGTCAAAGTCAAGAACGAGTCTGTTCTGGAAATAGCATTGAAAGGTCCGATTGTTGAACGCGATCCAAAGAGTCCGTTTGCGAAATTCGCCGGGTTCAACGATGAGAAAAAACTTGGCCTTGACGCAATTGTTGAAGCCATCAAGCGTGCGAAAGACGATGACAAGATCAAAGGCATCTTTCTGAACACAGAAGATATCGACGCCGGAATGGCTACCGTGGAAGAAATCCGCGTGGCACTTCTTGATTTCAAAACTTCAAAGAAATTCATTTACGCATACGGAGAATCGTATTCGCAGAAGGGATATTACCTCGCAAGTGTTGCCGATCAGGTTTATCTGAATCCGCAAGGTGGACTGGACTTCAAAGGCATTGGTGGACAAATTATGTTCTACAAGAAAATGCTGGAGAAGTTGGACATCAACGTGCAGATTTTCCGTCACGGGAAATTCAAGAGTGCAGTTGAACCATTCGATCTTGAGAAGATGAGTGATGCAAACCGTTTGCAGACGATGACCTACATCAATGCCATGTGGAATCAGATGCTGACAGGAATTTCTGCAGAGCGTGGAGTTTCGATTGATGAGCTCAATGCGATTGCAACGAATCTTGAAATCAGAACAGCGAATGATGCAGTTACTAAAAAACTCGCCGACGATGTATTGTATTATGATGAAGTTGTTTCGGCATTGAAAACAAAACTCGGCAAGAAAGAAACCGATAAGCTCGAAACAATTTCATTGTCAAAATACATCGACGCCGGAGACAATCCCTCTGACGACGATAAAGATGTGGTGATTTCGAAAAACAAAATCGCGGTAATCTACGCAGTAGGAAGTATTGAAAGCGGCGAAGGCGATGATGAGACAATTGGTTCCGATCGCATTGCAAAAGCTATTCGCGACGCACGTGAAGACAGCACCATCAAAGCAGTTGTGTTGCGCGTGAATTCTCCGGGCGGAAGCGCATTGGCGAGCGATGTAATCTGGCGTGAAGTAACGCTGTGCAAAGAGGCGAAACCTTTTGTCGTATCTATGGGCGATGTTGCTGCATCCGGCGGATATTACATTGCCTGTGCAGCTGACGTTATCGTTGCAGAGCCGAATACAATCACGGGTTCTATCGGCGTTTTCGGATTGATTCCTGATGCAGGCACTATGTTCAGTGAAAAATTCGGAATTACAATCGATACGGTGAACACGAACAAGAATGCAGGCATCGGATCAATTTTCCGTCCGGTAAACGAACTCGAAGCACAAGTCATTCAGCAAGGTGTTGAAGATGTTTATCTCACGTTCATTACACGTGTTGCTGATGGACGCGGAATGGCAATTGCCGATGTAGACAGCATTGGCCAGGGACGTGTGTGGGCAGGAACAGATGCATTGCGTATTGGACTCGTTGATACACTTGGAACATTGGACAACGCAATTGCAATCGCAGCGCGTCTCGCAAAGCTTGGCGATGATTATCGCATCAGAAAATTGCCGGTGCAGAAAGATCCGTTCGAAGAATTCTTCAAGGGTAATGGAGAAGATGTGAAAGCTAAAATGACTGAAGCCTTCATGGTTCAGCAACTGAGCGTTTTCAAAGAACAATATTTCGTGTTCCGTAAAAGCCAGGTGTTACTAAATGCGAAGGGTGTACAAGCCCGCATGCCGTACGACATTATTGTTGAATAACAGAAGATTTGATTGAGATGAACAATATAAAAGGGTGTGAATTGCTTCACACCCTTTTACATTAATCGGCACTATCCCGCCAATTCAGCGATAAAACTCATTGTCGGGGAGTAATTCACAATCCACTATTCATAATCGGTTGCCCGCTGACTGTAATATGGCTTATCGTCAAAGCGAATTGCCTATTTTTGAATTCACAAATCTACCCTCATGAAGAAAATTCTATCCACTCTTTTCATTGCTTTCACTTCAGTCGCTCTTCAGGCGCAGTATACACAAACGACCATCGTAACAGGTATCAATGCTCCGGTAGCATTTGACATTGCACCCGACGGTCGCTTCTTCGTAACCTCGAAAGGAGCCTATGCATATCCAACTACAGATGCAACTATCCGTGTGTGGAGCTCAACCGGCACTGCACTTGGAATATTTTATGATCTCACTGATTCAGTTGATGGTGATTTCGAACGTGGACTATTAGGAATTACCCTTGATCCTAATTTCACTACAAACCATTTCGTTTACGTGTACTACGTCTACACCGATGATCCAATCAACGGTGGTGGAGATCAGCGCATCCGTATTCAGCGTTTTACCGAAGTAAGTAATGTGGGTACCAATCCTACGATCATTTTCGATCTTGATGTAGCAGACAATTTGCCTGGCAACCACTTTGGCGGAAACCTTCACTTCCGTCCGTCAGATTCATTGAATATTTATTTCGCCATTGGTGACCTGGCTTATCAGCAAGGCAATGCAACTTTGAATTATGCAAACAAACTGACCAATCCTTTCGGAAAAATATTGCGCGTTGGAAAAGATCCGGTACCTGCTGGCTATGATGTTCATGGCAATGGCACTATTGGATGCAATGTTCCTACTGACAATCCATATTATGATGATGGATTGCCGCTCACAAATAATTGCGACATCATCTGGTCATACGGTCACCGCAACCCTTTCGATTTCTGCTTCGCACCCACTACAGATTCCTTGTACATTTCTGAAAACGGGTGGAACACATGGGATGAAATAAACATGGGCCACAAAGGTGCATTCTATGGTTGGGCAAATTGCGAAGGCTTCTACAATAACGGTTCAACTTCAACATTGTGTACAACAGTTGATACTGATCCTATCGAAGATTGGGGAACACCACTTCCTGCGGTAACCGGAATTCTGTTTTACAGCCACACGTTGATGCCGGAGTTTGATAACCACGTTTTGGTTGCCGACAACGACTACGGTCGCGTGTATGACATTACACTTGGCAACGCCCCGGTGTATGATGCATTCGTTTCACGTGTACAATGGATGGACATGACTACAACTGGCGGTCTCACAACTTTGAAGCAAGGTGCAGATGGTTGCGTGTACGCAATGAAAGGTGGTTACACAACGAACGGTCAGATCTATCGTGTTTGTCCTACAGGAATGGGAACACCTGAATTCAACCTCTACAATTTTCATTTGGGTGAATGTTATCCGAATCCTACAACCAACACGACTACGATCACTTACAAAATGCAGACAGAATCAGATGCAACTATCACGCTTTACGACATCTTTGGTCGCGAAGTAGCTGTACTTGCAAACGGAATGCAGGCTGCTGGTGATCACCAACTCGTAATTGACACGGAAGCGCTCGGATTGAGTGCTGGTGTTTACTACTGCAACATGGTAAGCGACGGAATGGTTCAGAGCCGTACGCTTGTTGTTGAATAGACGACAGACTACAGTCGGGAGACGGGAGTAGTCTAAAAGTAAAAGAGTAAAAAAGAGTCGTGAGTTTCACGGCTCTTTTTTGTTCCACGATAACGAATCACTCCCGTCTGTCGTCTGTGGATTGAATTCCATCGAGTCATCTCAAATTTTCTCCCGTCTGTCGTCTGTCGTCTGTCGTCTGACCCTTACCTTTACCGCATGTCAGAATCAATCACTCCTTACGGCACCGCTGCTGATAAAAAAGAGCAAGTGGCGGAGATGTTTGATCACATTGCTCCCAAATACGATTTACTGAATCAGGTTCTTTCACTCGGCATTCACAAAGCCTGGAGAAGAAAAACCGTGAAGACACTTGCAGCGCTGAAACCAAAAGTGGTGATGGATGTAGCCACGGGCACCGGTGATCTCGCAATTGAAGTGGTGAAGCAATTGAGTCCGGAGAAAGTGTACGGTGTAGATATTTCTGCCGGCATGATGAAGCTCGGTGAGCAGAAAGTGAAAGAGAAAGGTCTCGACAAGATCATTTCTTTTCAGCTTGGCGACTCTGAAAATCTTCCGTTCGAAAACAATACGTTCGATGCAATTACTGTTGGATTCGGCGTGCGCAACTTCGCACATCTCGAAGTTGGGATGCGTGGAATGTATAACGCACTGAAGCCCGGCGGAATGTTGGCTGTGCTTGAATTCTCGAAGCCACACAAATTTCCGATGAAGCAACTCACAAACTTCTACTATCGCTTCATACTTCCGTTGATTGGTCGCATGGTGTCGAGTGATAAACGGGCTTACACCTACTTGCCGGAGTCAATTCAAGCCTTTCCGGAAGGACCGAAATTTCTCGAGGTCATGAAATCTTCCGGGTTCAAAGACGTAAAATGGCAGCCGTTGACATTTGGTGTAGCCTCAATTTATACGGGCATCAAAAAATAGATCCGATTGGCAACCTTTGGCACTTATTAACGCCTTAGAAGTATCGGTCAGAAAATTTACCCTTCAACTTACTAGTCAAAATTGCGTGGCGGTTTCATGGAAGCGCGGTCTCCGACCGACACCACGAAAATCGCAGCAATAAAGTATCTTTGAACCCGTTAAATTAATATCATGAAACTGATCAGAATCTGTTTACTACTCGCCTGCTTTGCCGCTATACAAGTGCCAGCTGACGCACAACAACAGCGTGGAGGACAAAATCGCCATGAATATTACGGCGATCCACTACACTTCGGTTTCTTCCTCGGAGTTAATCGCACAAATTTTGTTGTCGTACCAACACAAGCCTGGCCCGATTCTTTGAAATCTGTTCTATCAAAACCTCACAGTGGATTTGACCTCGGAATTGTTTCTGAGTTGCGCATAATGGAATATGCGTGTGTTCGCTTCACACCTGAAATTGCATTCGGCTCCCGTAGTCTTGAATACAGTTACATGGGAGTCGATACGAACGTCATCGAAAAGAAAATTGAATCGACATGGCTCAACTTTCCGTTGTTGCTTAAAATTCGTTCGAAGCGACTGAACAACATTGCGGCATACATGATCGGTGGTGCCCGTTATACATTGGATCTTGCATCGCAGAAAGACGCGAACAATACTGCAGGACAGGAAATCATCAAACTCTATAATCACGACTTTGGTTTTGAAGCCGGAGCCGGAATCGATTTCTTCCTACCGTATTTCAAATTCGGAATTGAACTTCGCACAGGACTGGGAGTGAAAAACCTCCTCGTCAAAGACAACACGCAATATTCCAATGCCGTGGATGTCTTGCGATCCAAAGTGTTTCTCATCGCTCTTACATTCGAAGGGTAAACTGAGATGGTACGCCAGCTTCAACTGGTCCTTTCTCCGTACGATGCCGCATCCGACTCACTCGTGCGTGGCATTGCTGCTGATGAATTGGGCATAGCACAGGAAAGAATCTCCGGTTTCAAAGTGAAAAAGAAATCCGTGGATGCACGTTCTCGTCGCATTCGCGTGAATCTTTCAATCGAAGTATATATCGATGAACCTGTGCAGGAAATCAAACTGCAATGGGAACCACACGACGTTTCGAAGGCAGAACCGGTGATTGTAATCGGTGCTGGTCCTGCAGGATTATTCGCAGCCTTGCGATTGATTGAACTCGGGAAGAAACCAATTATTCTTGAACGCGGAAAAAATGTGCGTGATCGTCGACGCGATTTAGCAGCAATCAACAAATTACATCTCGTAAATCCCGATTCGAACTATTGTTTCGGAGAAGGTGGTGCAGGAACGTATTCCGACGGAAAATTGTACACGCGTTCGAATAAACGTGGTAATGTGCAGGAGATTCTCGAATTGTTTGTTGCGCATGGTGCTGATGAAAGTATTCTCTCCGAAGCTCATCCGCATATTGGGACGAATAAGTTGCCGGATATAATCGTTGCCATGCGTGAGAATATCATCAAGTCGGGTGGCGAAGTGCATTTTAATACACGAGTTGTTGATTTCGTTATCAAAGACAATCGTGTTACTTCAGTTGTCGCATCGCGCGCTGTCCATTCCGAAATTGTGGATTCCGAAATTCCGAGCATTGCGGAATCTCGAAATCTCGAAATCACGGAATCCTTTGAGGCAACGTCGATACTGCTAGCAACAGGCCACTCTTCCCGCGATATCTTCGAACTCCTTCACGCGAAAAATATTCTCATCGAATCGAAACCGTTCGCAATGGGTGTGCGTGCAGAACATCCGCAGGCGTTGATCGACTCTTTGCAATATCACTGCGGCATCAACGAAGTTGAAATGACACGAGAATATCTTCCTGCTGCATCGTATTCTCTCGTTCACCAGGTCGATGGAAAAGGAGTTTATTCTTTCTGTATGTGTCCGGGTGGAATTATTGCACCATGCGCTACTGCACCGGGAGAAGTAGTGACCAATGGTTGGTCGCCCTCGAAGCGAAATAATCCGTATGCAAATTCCGGAATTGTAGTTTCTGTTGAGCCGAAAGAATTGGCACAGTATGAACAGCACGGACCGCTCGCCGGATTGCGTTACCAGCAGGATCTTGAAAAAATGGCGTGGGTTGCAGGAGGGAAAACGCAAGCGGCACCAGCGCAAGCATTGCAGGATTTTGTGAACGGAAAACTATCCAGCAAACTTCCCGATTGTTCTTATCAACCCGGAACAACATCTGCGCCTTTACATGAGCTTCTTCCCTACTCCATCGGCAAACGATTGCAGGAAGGGTTCAAAGTCTTCGGACAAAAAATGCGTGGATATCTCTCCAACGATGCACTGATTGTAGGAGTAGAGTCGCGCACATCGTCACCAGTCCGCATTCCCCGCGATCATGAGAAACTACATCATCCCCAGATCACGAATCTTTATCCGTGCGGAGAAGGGGCTGGTTATGCAGGGGGAATTGTAAGTGCGGCTATTGATGGCAGAAAGTGTGCTGAAGCGATTGCTAACCACATAGGATCATAGCCCTTTGTTTTCTTGGTGGGCGAAAGAAATACATAGTTCACAAGAGGATCGCTACGCGATATTACATTCCAAGGTCAATTTCCTATTCTATAAAGTCATGCTTCTAGCAAATTAATATCGCTTAGCGATATTTCTCGTGTGTTCTCTGATCGCGTAGCGCCTTAAGAAGTTTCGCAAACTATGTTCCTATGTGTTTCAAAAAGCGAGATCCCCGTGTGCCCTAACACGGGGATCTCTAATGCGACCTGGAAAAACGCTACATAAAACCAGGCCTTATAAACTGCGGTGAGCGGTAACTCATCCCGTCAGTTATGTTGTGTCAGGATTCCACTCCTGACTTAATGCTTATCCGGCGAAACCAGTAATGTACTCTGTCAGTTCTCTGCTGCTGCTCGGGAAATCGAACGCGTTGTTCACGAGATAATAATTTCCTTTATCAATCACTTTCGCATACAACACTTTTGCAGCTGTTACTTTGTTGCTCTCGAAGTCGAACAGACTCACCAACTGCGTTACTTGATTTGTCGAGAAGTGATTATTCATCATCGCCATTCGGAGAATGCTCAACTTATCACTATCAAATGTCTTGCCATCGATTGTTGCTTTCAGCAATTCAAAATCTGTACTAGCCATTGCTTGTGGTCCGAGTGGAGGCCATCCCCAAGGAAAACCTTGTCCCATTCCACCACCATTGTTGCTTCCGTTCTGTCCACCTTGTCCAAGAATTCCAAGAATGTATTGGATCAAAGGAATGATAGACGTAACCCCGAGTTGCGCACGATCGGAATTCACTGCTGTTACACGCGAAGCTTCCGGAACGTTCACAAAACCGTCGTATAAAACTTCAGGAGCCATAGCTCTGCCCGTCGCGGATCCACCAACTGAAGGCTTTGTAAGTTGAATGCGGTGATATCCTGGTGTAAGATCTGTAAGTGTAAATGACCTCGCAGGAGCCCCTACATTCATTCCATCCAGCATTACAGCGAACATGGATGAATCGGCGCGTGAAATAAATAACTCCGAATTGACAATCGGTTCTCCGGTGATTGGATGAATTGCCGTTTGTGTACTACCTGAGGAATTTGCGCTTGCAGATGGTTGACCTGAAGAGTTTGTATTTGCTCCCGGTCGCGGTTGTTGCGCTACGAGGGAAAAACTGATTGCTAAAAGTGCAATGGAGAGAAGTGTGCATTTAATCTTCATATAGGTATCCTCCTTTCTCAAGTGTCCGTTTCAAATCGGTTTGAGAGATTGTTTAGGTTTCTTGTAGAGTACATTTCAAGAGGTGTGCCAGAAAACGAAAAAGTAGTAGAACACACGGAATTCGCGAATAAGTGGAGTCTTTGTACTTGCAAGCGGCATACTTCTCCAGATGATAGGATGATCGGATTATTGAATGATAGGATAACTAACAGGTTAGTAACAATTAACTTTGTTGCAATGACAGTTATCCGACTCGAAACGACAATCAAAGCCCCGGCAAAAACCTGCTTCGACATTGCACGCGCTGTCGAAGCACACACCGATTCATTAGCGCACACCAAAGAGAAAGCGGTTGCTGGAAGAATGTCGGGATTGTTTGAACTGAACGATTGGGTGACCTGGGAAGCAAACCACTTCGGAATTCGTCAGTACTTAACCGTGAAGATTACGAAGATGGAACCGTACACGATGTTCGAAGACAAAATGGTGAAGGGTGCATTTAAAAGTTTCGAGCATCAACATTATTTCGAGCAGCAAGGAGACTACGCAGTTATGAAGGACGTGTTTTCGTATGAGGTGCCGGGATGGATTTTGGGGAAGGTGGTTGACAAACTTGTCCTGAACCGTTACATGACTAAACTGTTGCAGACACGAAATGAAGCGATCAAGAAGACGGCTGAAAACACCTCCACGGTATTGAATCCATAAAAAAGCGACTCTCATTCGCTGAAACACTTGTATAGACTCAAATGTCCTGCTCCGCTCGTGGGATTGCTTCGCAGGCTCGCAATGACTACCACGCTTTTTTATTGCTTCAATACCTATCTTTACACCATGAATTTTCTCATCCGCATCCTCATCTCCACCGCTGCAGTGTTACTCACCGGCTGGGTCCTGCCCGATTCCTGGGTGAAGGTGGATAATGTGTTCACCGCTTTAATTGTTGCAGTCGTATTGGCTTTTCTGAATCAGGTAGTGAAGCCGATTCTGATTGTACTCACCATTCCGATTACTTTTTTAACGATGGGATTATTTCTCCTCGTAATAAACGCCGGAGTAATTCTACTTGCCGATTATTTCATCGAAGGTTTTATGGTTGGTGGATTTTGGTCGGCACTCGGTTTCAGTATTGTGCTCGCAATTTTCAATTCCATTCTGGGTGGAAACAGAAAAGGCGGAGGCGGTGTTCGTTTTCAGCGATTTGATAATCGTGGTTTTAATAACCAACGTACGGAAGACACTACAGCGGAGGATATGGATCAGAACGACCGAAATACTCCCAGAATCGGTTAATAAAATTTACGTTGCACCACCGCGTTGCTGCGCCTCAGCGGTACCTTTAAGGTATGAACTGGAACACTCTCTTCTCCGAAGCACGAATTACGGATAAAACTTTTTTACAGAAGACGTCCCCGGATCGCACGAACTTTGAGCGTGACTTCAATCGTGTCGTGTTCTCTTCAGCATTCCGACGTCTGCAGGACAAGACACAAGTTATACCTTTACCCGAAAGTGATTTCGTACACACACGTCTTACGCACAGTCTGGAAGTGTCTTGTGTAGCACGTTCTCTGGGAAAAATCATTGGCAAAACGATTATTGAGCGACACAAGCTTTCCGATTTGCACGCTTCTGACTTCGGTGAAATTTGTGCCACAGCTGCACTGGCACATGACATTGGTAATCCACCTTTCGGACATTCCGGTGAGGCTTCGATCTCGCATTACTTCACACAAGGAAATGGAAAAGTCCTGAAAGAATTCGTGAATAACGATTTGCTCTGGTCTGATCTTTCCAACTTTGAAGGCAACGCAAACGGATTCAAGATTCTGACGAATTACAATCCGGCTTCGGGTGGAAATGTGAATCTTACCTTCTCTACACTCGCAGCATTCACGAAATATCCAACGCGTTCGAATAAACTACCTGAGCACGCAGATCTCATCAAGGGAAAAGTGAGCCAGAAGAAGTACGGCTATTTCCAGTCAGAGAAAGAGATTTTCAAAACCATTTTCACGCACCTGGAAATTGATCAGCTCACCGATTATTCCTGGAGAAGACATCCGCTTGCGTTTCTGGTAGAAGCTGCCGACGATATTTGTTACCGCATCATCGATTTCGAAGATGGAATCCGTATCGGACTGATTCCTTTTCATCAGGGTGAAGAATTGCTGAAGCAGGTAATCGGAAAAGACTTCGATGCTTCGCGTTATGATCAGATTGGCGATACACGCGAGAAGATTTCCTATTTGCGTGCGAAAGCAATCAACACGCTGGTGAGTAATTGTTCTACCATTTTCCTCGAAACAGAATTCGATCTGATCTCCGGAAGAAAAGATATTTCACTTATCGATCTGATTCCGGATTCCATTGCTGTTCCACTGAATGAAATCCTCATGCTTTCTATTGAGCATGTGTATCGTTCCAAGAATGTACTCGAAATCGAAATTGCAGGCTTCAATGTGGTTGCGCAGTTGCTCGACACGTTCATCAATGCAATCAACGACTACCATACGTTCGGAAAGAAACTGAAAAAAGAACGGCCTTATTCTGATAAGCTGATTGCTTTATTCCCGAAGCAATTCCTCACGGGAAGTGAAGATCATTACCTGAGAATACTGCGCGTGTGTGAGTTTGTTGCTGGTATGACGGATTCTTATGCGGTGACTTTGTTCCGTCGCATTAAAGGAATAGAACTGCCGCTCTGATTTTTTTTACCACTAAGCACACAAAGGCACAAAGAGTCACACTTTTCTTCGTGTCTTAGTGAACTTTGTGGTCAATTTTTGAGTGAATATTCTAGCGAATATCAATCTGGTATTTGCTGAGCAATCCCGGCACTCCATCCAATGAAAACTTCGCTTTCTTCAGCTTGTTGATCTCCGGATCGAGCGAATAATTCACCGCGCTTCTGAAATCGGCTTTCTCGAGATTCGTGCGCTCAAATCGTGTATCAGCTAGATCACATTCAGAAAAAACAGTTTCACTCAAATCTGATTCGGTGAAATCGCATTCGCGCACAGAACACTTGTGGAATTTCGTCTTCTTCAGTCGCAAGCGATTAAAAGTAGAATGATCGAGCACGCATCCATCGAAAGCGACTTCAAACAGAAATTCATTACACTGCTCGAAATGCATTCCAAGCATTTTGCAGTTCACGAATTTGCAGTCTTTGAAAGCGGTTTTAGGAAGCTTGACATTGCTCAGGTTGCAATCGGTGAATATGCATTCCTGAAACACGATGCCGGAGAGATTTACTTCGGAGAAATTGCAGCCGGAGAAAGTACAGAGTTCAAATTCCCTTTCAGCTGGAGGTTCATGCGTATAATCCTTTTTCGAAATCGTTTCTTCAAACATGGGTCACATCTATTTATGTTTGCTATTTTATGAAACGTGGATTCGCATCGTCATGAAACTGCACACCATCAAGCACGTACTCCCCCATCACACAACCATAATTTTCACCACCAGCATATTGCGACCACATTATCATTTTCATACCCGACAAAATAAATGGCTTTCTTGTTGGTGTACAAAAAGCGTAAGTATGACTGAGTGGAAGTCCCGCAGGAATGGTTGCACCTCGTTCCAGTCTCTGTTTCTGATCAGGACTCTGAGCAGGCCAAACATAAAGCATAAAAGTATCGACAAGTATCGAATCTGCATACTCACGCACGAGGACAGAATCAAATTCTTCATCGCGGAATCCTATGAACATTACACAGATGTAATCAGTTGAATCTACCGCGGCACATTGCTTACGGAAGTCGGCTTTTTGTTGCTCGGTCCAGGCCGGCGAACGCGATGGACAACCCACGAGAATAAAAATCAGAAAGCAGAAAGTGAATAGAACCGGCTTCAAGATTTCAGTTCAGTTATTGGTGCTTACTTTCCCCGCCCATCAACGCATAGTTCACCAGGTTTGCGCCCATACGTAGCGCTTTCAAACGCGTGTCCTGAGAATCGTGATGCACTTCGGGTGATTCCCATCCATCGCCTAAGTCACATTCGTAGTCATAGAAACAAACTAGGCGACCTTCCCAGATCAAACCGTAGCCTTTCGGAGAAGATCCTTCGTGTTCGTGAACTTTCGGAAGCCCGTTCGGGAATTCGTAAGACTGATGATAAATCTCATGCGTAAACGGAAGCTCAACGAAATCAAGTTCAGGGAAAACCTTTTTCATCTGCGGACGAATGAAAGGATCCATTCCGTAGTTGTCGGAAATATGAAGAAAGCCACCGCCAATCAAATACGCGCGAAGATTTTCAGCTTCCTGTGTTGTGAACACCACGTTTCCGTGACCCGTCATGTGAATGAACGGATAATTAAAAACATCAGGACTCCCCGCTTCTACTGTTGCTTGTTCGGGATTGATATTTGATTTGATATTCTCATTACAGAATTTGATCAGATTCGGAAGTGAAGTTGCGTAATTCGAATACCAGTCACCACCGCCATTGTATTTGAGCAATGCAATCTGACAAGAGTACGTTGCCATGTAGCGAAAAGAGCACAGCGTGATCACTGCAA
>JBEIPA010000042.1:0-32421 GCA_040377305.1 Flavobacteriales bacterium
GAAAGGTTGCTGAAGGCAAAAACAAAATGCTGGTCATCAACGCAATCAGAAATAAGATTGTGCTGAGGGCATGTGCTGTTTTAAGAGGAGAAACTTTTTACACTCCTCCCTTGACTTTGTCATAGGAATCGGTCTGACAACCACGATCCTTGTCAGACCGAGTAGACTTGAATATTCGCGGAGCGACTTGTGAAAACATCCTGGGTGTACCGAGGGCGACAAGACGCAAAAAAGCCGATCAGTTTTTCACCGATCGGCCTTGTTATATAATAATTAGCTTGAGCTTACTTTCCTGCTTTCGCCACTGAATCAGCTGCTGCTGCAGAATCTGCACGCATAGCAGAATCCATCATTGCGTTTTCGCGCTCCATCATCGCGATGAGGCTGTCGGTAGTATTGCCAGTTTCTGCAACAACTGAATCTTGTTGTGCTGAATCGGCTTTACGCTCTTCTTCAGACATTCCGCATGATGCGAATCCAACAAGAAGTGCTGCTGCGAAGAGAAATGAAAGGGCTTTGTTACTCATGTCTTTATTTTTTTTCAATTTGAAATGGCGAATCCCGACTTAGCGTCTGGATTTCATGATTTTTCGAATGGCGTTTAGTGCCGCTAAAGTAATCAAAACTTTGTATTGCCCCATAGAGCGAACTGATTAGTGATTCTCTATATTTGATAGACATTTGTGAAGCACTAATTAATCTAAATCGCTATGGCATTCGAACTACCAAAATTACCGTACGATTACAACGCACTGGAGCCGCATATTGATGCGAAGACAATGGAAATCCACCATTCAAAGCACCATCAGGCGTATGTAACAAACCTCAATAATGCAATCGCAGGATCTGACGCGGAGAAGCTTTCTATCGAAGATATCTGCCGCAACATATCGAAATATGCTCCGGCTGTTCGCAACAACGGAGGTGGTCATTACAACCACTCTTTGTTCTGGACAGTAATGGGCAAAGGAAAAGGCGGTACTCCAACGGGCGCAGTTGCTGAAGGAATCAACGCAGCATTCGGCAGCTTCGAGAATTTCAAAACACAATTTGCAGCAGCAGCAACAACCCGCTTTGGTTCGGGCTGGGCCTGGCTTATTGTCGGAGCAGATAAAAAACTTGCGATCACTTCTACTGCAAACCAGGACAATCCATTGATGGATGTTGCCGAAGTAAAAGGCACGCCAATCCTCGGTTTAGATGTGTGGGAACACGCATATTACCTGAATTATCAGAATCGACGCCCTGATTATATTGCTGCGTTCTGGAATGTTGTGAATTGGGAAGAGGTGGCACAGCGTTTGCAAAAAGCCTAACTTAGAACAACTAACCAACCTACCTATGAGAAAGTTCCTAACTGTTACTGCGGTTGCAATTGCGCTGGCAGTAATTGCCCCCACCCAGGCAGTAGCACAAAAGTACCTCGGACAAACTGTAATCGGGACCAACGCGGGCTTTAGCCTTGTTGGTGCACTTCTTACAACGACGTTCAACGCAGCTGACCGCGTAACCGGATTGCAGGCGCGCGTATCGCCAGGAATATCAACTTCGGTTGATGTAGGTTTGGCGCCACGATTCAGCATGGGCGGCGCTTACTTCATTCAGACCGCAAGTGCAGAATGGGATCAGTACACAGACTCATCTGGCACTGTTCACAATGGCGAATATTCCATGCGTTTAACACGCCACAATTTCGGTATCCGTGCATTGTTCCATTTTGGTGATAACGACGATTTCGACCCTTACTTCGGTGTACGTATCGGAATGTCGCGTTGGACGTATTCAACAAAAGGAGTTGACGCCGGCGACGATATTGGCTTATTTGATGAAACAGTTTTCCGCAACCGTGTATTACCGCAGGCATTGTTTGGTGTACGTTATTTCTTCCTGCCTTTTCTTGGGGTGAATGCTGAGATTGCAGTAGGATTTCCTTACTACCTTTCAACAGGAATCAACTTCCGTTTCGGCGGAATGCAATAAGCAAGAATAAATTCTGAACGAGGGAAGGGCAACCTTCCCTTTTTCATTTGTTGAATGTTGACCATTGAGCGTTGTTATGCTGAACCGAACAGTTGTGGTATTTGTAGTGCTCTTCCTTGTCGTTTTTACGAAGGAAACGCATGCCGTAACAACAGATCCACCAAATGATTCGATTGTATTGCAAGACTCTATACAGGATTCTCTACGTGTTGTTCCTGAGGTAAAAGTAAACCCGCCAAAAGAATCCTTCCGCAAGAAGAAGCTCATCACTTCTATTCTTGCATTTCCTATTCCATTCGGGTTCTCCGGATTGCATCGTATCTATCTCGGAACGGAACCGTGGGTGCCAATCGTCTATCTCTGCACGGGTGGTGGTGGAGTCGGATTGTTGCCGCTGATTGACTTTCTCTACATCGTTACAGCGAATGAAGAAGAGTTTAAGAAGTACGAGAACAATCAGAAGGTCATCATGTTCGTAGAATAGATCGGAGGAAGAGCGAGGAATAGGAACGCGGATTTTTATGTACGTTCCTTTTTCTTTCGACCATTAAACTCTTGAACCACTCCCGTCTCCCATCTCCAAACTCCGACCTTATTCCACGGTAACGGACTTCGCAAGATTTCGCGGCTGATCAACATTACATCCACGCAATACTGCAATGTGATAAGCAAGCAGCTGCAACGGAACAACGCTGATAAGCGGAGCCAATTTTTCATCGCTCTCCGGAACTTCAATCACGTAATCGGCCATCGTTTTCGCATTCTCATCTCCTTCGGAAACAACTGCGATTACTTTTCCTTTGCGCGCTTTCACTTCCTGAATGTTGCTGATCACCTTCTCGTACGATGCACCTTTGGTTGCAATTACAACAACCGGCATTTCTTCATCGATCAGTGCAATCGGTCCGTGCTTCATTTCTGCAGCAGGATATCCTTCAGCATGTATGTATGAAATCTCTTTCAGCTTCAGTGCGCCTTCCAATGCAACAGGGAACGTGTAGCTTCTTCCGAGATACAGGAAATTTTTTGCTTCCGAGAAAATAGACGCGAGATATTTCATCTGGTCATTCAGCTTCAGAACGCGTTCGATCTTGCCCGGAATTGCTTCGAGTTCACTGAGCATTTCGCGGTAATGACTTTCTGTGATCGTTCCTTTCTTGTGTCCAAGAAGCAAAGCCATCAGTGTAAGAACGGTTACCTGCGCAGTAAATGCTTTTGTAGATGCAACACCAATCTCTGGTCCTGCGTGCGTGTACGATCCTGCATGCGTTGTGCGCGCAATGGTTGAACCCACTACGTTGCACACACCGAAAATAGTCGCGCCTTTTGATTTAGCGAGTTCAATCGCAGCAAGTGTATCTGCAGTTTCGCCCGATTGTGAGATTGCAATCACCACATCATCTTCACCGATCACCGGATTACGATAGCGGAATTCAGAAGCGTATTCAACTTCCACCGGAATGCGTGCAAGATCTTCGAATAGATATTCTCCAACCAATCCCGCATGCCACGAGGTACCGCAACCGATAATGATAATACGTTTTGCATTGATGAACTTGTGCAGGTAATCACGAATTCCTCCAACAGCAATAATGCCTTCCTGTGCATTCACACGTCCGCGCATTGAATCTTTAATGGAACGCGGCTGCTCGAAAATTTCCTTGAGCATGAAGTGATCGTAACCACCTTTCTCAATGGCTTCGAGCTGAATCTGCAACTCCTGAATATACGGATCAATATTTTCGTTGCGGATCGTTTTGATCGAGAGATCACCTTTGCGGTTTACCACTGCAATCTCTTCGTCGTCGAGATAAACAACATTCTTCGTGTACTCCACGATTGGCGTTGCATCGGAAGCAATGAAAAATTCATCAGCACCTACACCGATTACAAGCGGAGAAGATTTCTTCGCGGCAATCAGCATGTCCGGATTTTCCTTCGAAAGAATCACGAGGGCGTATGCACCCACAACGTTGTTTAATGCAATGCGCACTGCTTCTTCAAGAGAAACATTTTCGCGCTGCTGAATATCTTCAATGAGGTGAACAAGCACTTCTGTGTCTGTATCACTCTCGAATTTATGTCCGCGCTTCTTGAGCTCAGCTTTCAGTGGACCGTAGTTCTCGATGATTCCGTTGTGGATCAAAACAATTTTACGGCTCTCCGAATAATGCGGGTGAGCATTAATATCATTCGGCTCCCCGTGAGTCGCCCAGCGTGTGTGACCAATTCCGATAGTGCCGGAACGATCCCGCTCACTCGCGAACTTTTCGAGATCGGCAACTTTGCCTTTGCATTTATAAACGTTGAGATCATTGCTGATCATAGCAACGCCCGCGCTGTCATAGCCGCGGTACTCGAGGCGGTGCAAACCCTTAATAAGAATAGGGTAGGCCTCTTTTTTTCCGATGTACGCAACAATTCCGCACATAACCAGGGTGTGTTTTTAGTTGATACGCGTGTAAACCAAACGCAGGTACATTCTCTTCGCAGGATCGGCCGCTGGATAACTACTGCCAATCGTAGAGCGTCGACCGTTTTCTGTCCCGAAAATTTCTTTCAGGTACAATCCGTTGTCTTCACGTTCACCCGAAAGAATGCCCTGAAGGTGACGCGCGATGTTGATCTTGTAAACATTCGTAGTCGTGTTCAGACTTCCTCCGTAGTAATCGTTGCTCTCAAACATATCGATGATAAGATGTTCCCGGTTGACCGAATCTATAGACGTCAGAAACATCCGTGTGTTTAACGGGAAGTTGCTTGCGTCCACTGGATCGTCGATGCCAAAAATCACAAGTTCTGCTTTGTTGATTGCAGCCGGATATCCCAAATTATCATACCAGGTCTTAAGATATGGGAATTTGATCTTGGTCTTTAATCCTGCATTCGACTGCACGAAACAAACGGGACTAGGATAACTTGTATCCTGGAGCTGTAGATTCAATTCAGGATCGACATTAAGACCTGAATAATCATGCGTGTAACGATTGTAATACGCCGTAGATGCATTCGCCACAAAAGTGAAATCGGTTGTGTCATTGCACGAGGTGTGGTAGTAGAAACGCAATCCGGTTAGCGTGTCCTGCATGTTGAAATACAAGAGACTTTCTCCTCCGCCCGTTGGTGTGATGTACAAGCCATTCAGGTATTCTAACCAGCTCTGATTGCTCGAAAGATTCGGGCCTGCAGATTGTGCGAAAAGCTGATTCGCAAACGCCATGTCGATTGGAATGCGGAGATGTGCAGCCTGAAGCGCGCCTTCTGCATTTACTTTCGTACGTGGTTGCGGAAGGAAAGTCAGAGATCCGATTGCACTTGGGTAGTAATTACGATCCTGATTCGAATAGTAATTCAAATCCTTATAGATCATGTCGGTCATCTGATACACGCTGAACGTTTGCGCAACACTCGTATCGCCATAGTAGTCGAACTTGTATGCAAGCATAAGCACGCACGAATCGAGCACCGCTCCACCACTGATGCAAGCGCCCAGGAAATCGATGTTGTTCAGATTATTCGGAATCGAGAACTGCGAGTAAACACCACAATTACTGGTTCCAAAACGTTGGTCTTCACAGTGTCCCATAACAACCGTTGGCGATTCATCTGTACGCAGAGAATCTTCAATTACGGTGTACGTAACCAGTGTCATGGTATCGGTTGTGTAAAGCCCGATGAGATCTTCCTCGGGAACGATATCAATTCCTACATCGCTTTCCTCCTTCTTACACGCAGTAGTAAAGAGAATGCAAAGTGCCAACAAAAATTTTGTCCAGACGAATGAGGGTCTGGACAAAATTGTATTCAAAGAATATTTATTCATAATATCAGTCAACGAGCAAAGGCTCTTCTTGTAGAACCTGGTCGTAAAATTCGGAATAAGCTGCGACATAAGTGTCTTTGTCGTGGAAATCCAGGACATTTTTTCCTTCTTTCTTGAGATACTTCTCAACGTCGGCATTGATTTTCGGAGATCCTTTGATAACGGCGTCCGAGTAATCGATAGCCAGTTTGGTAACGCTTGCGAAGGAAGTGCTTTTAGCCACTGCGTCAACATCGCCCTTTTCGAGGCCGTCGAACAATGCTTTCTTCCCGAAGTCTTTGTGCAGAGGTGTTGTGAATTCGTTGTCATAGATTGAAGTAATGACGCGGGTCTCAGCAAAAAGTGGGTTGTCGCGGAAAGCTTTTTTCAAATAAAGCGGCATAAGGCTCGTAAACCAGCCGTGGCAGTGAACGATATCAGGAGCCCAACCGAGCTTCTTCACCGTTTCGATAACGCCGCGTGCGAAGAAAATCATACGCTCGTCATTATCAGGGAATTCTGCACCCTTTTTGTCGGTCCAGGTAAACTTGCGCTGGAAAAACTCCTCGTTGTCGATGAAGTAAACCTGCATGCGCGCTGCCTGAATAGAAGCAACTTTAATGATTAGTGGATGATCTGTATCGTTGATAATCAGGTTCATACCTGAAAGACGAATCACCTCGTGAAGCTGGTTACGACGCTCGTTGATGACACCGTAACGGGGCATAAACGTGCGGATTTCCTTGCCTTTTTCCTGAATTCCTTGTGGGAGAAATCGCGAGATATGACCCATTGGTGTTTCGTCAAGATATGGGGTGATATCCTGTGAAACGAATAAAACTCTGGCTTTTTTCATATGGATTTGTAATGGTGGGAGCTCTTCCTAAAAAGGAATACAAAGATAATAAAAAAAAAGCCGGACTTTGCAAAAAACCTTAGCTTCGCCGGCTTGCGTTTTTACTAACATTATGCAGATTTTTCACTCGAAAAGCGAGCTGAACACCGCTCTTAATACGCTGAGGAATAGCGGGAAAACCATTGGTTTTGTCCCGACTATGGGTGCGCTGCATAATGGTCATATTTCTTTGGTTAATAAGGCAAAAAGCCAGTCGGATGTGGTGGTTGTAAGCATCTTCGTGAATCCAACCCAGTTCAACAACGCAAGCGATCTCGAAAAGTACCCCCGCATTCCGGAAATAGATGTGCCCATGCTGAAAGCTGCAGGGGGAGATATGCTCTTTATGCCGGATGTTGCCGAGATGTATCCTGAAGGCGCAAAGTCGTCTGACAAAAGCTTACCGCTCGGTTCTCTGGGCGAGGTGATGGAAGCCAAACATCGTCCCGGACATTTCGACGGGGTCATCACCATTGTGCGAAAGTTGTTCGAATCTGTAGGCGCGTGCAAATCATTCTTCGGACAAAAAGATTTCCAGCAACTCGCCGTTGTTCGTCATCTGGTGCAGCAGGAAAATATTCCGGTGGAAGTTATTTCCTGTCCAATCATTCGCGAACAAGACGGTCTTGCCATGTCGTCGCGCAACATGCGATTGAATGCAGAGCAGAGGAGAAGCGCAACCGTTTTATCGAAAGCACTTGCCGCAGTTGAACTCGAGTGGAATTCTCTCTCAATTCCTGAACTCCGCAAATTAGTAACCGCGATTATGAATCAGGAACCTTCCGTGAAACTCGAGTACTTCGAAATCGCAGATCGG
This sequence comes from Flavobacteriales bacterium, assembly GCA_040377305.1. Classification (GTDB taxonomy): domain Bacteria; phylum Bacteroidota; class Bacteroidia; order Palsa-965; family Palsa-965. The sequence goes on from JBEIPA010000042.1 coordinate 7,495, forward strand.
GATACGCTGAAGACTATTTCTGAGAAGAGAAATGCGGTGGCATGTATTGCGGCTTATGTTGGAGACATCAGACTCATCGACAATGTACTGCTGGGTTAACCACATAGGATCATAGTCCGTTATTTTCTTGTTGGGCGAAAGAATTACATAGTCCACAGGAGAATATCGCTCAGCGATATTTCTCGTGTGAACTATGATCGCGTAGCGCCTTGGCACCAAACGAAAACTATGATTCTATGTGGTAAAAATAAGCAAGGGTTACTCGAACGTAATCCCGATCATGACATCAACCGTTCCGCGTTTCGCTCCCGGATTCCAGTTCGGCATCGCTTCAATCACACGCATCAACTCGGCATCAGTTGCCGGAGAAACAATGAACGACAAGCTCGCGCCTGAAACTTCGCCGGTTTTTGCATTCACCTGAAATAGCACACCGTTCGTTTTGCGCTTGAGGTTTTCTTTGTCTTCTTTCTGTGCTTTGAAGTTGTTCATGATGTACGACTTCAATGCTTCATTACCTCCGGGATAGGAAGGCATTTCACTCAACTCAAAATCACCTTTCGAATTTTGCGAGCGATCGAGTTGTCCGCTTCCGCCTCCGCCATCATTCGACTTTGGTTTTTTATCGCTGTGCGTTGTTGGCGGATAAACTGTAACACTCTTGATGCGCAAATAGGAATCGGTCCCGGCCACTCGTGTGTTATCGTCATTTACAGGCGGTTGATTACCCGGTTTGTATTGCGGATCAACTGTAAGCGTTTCGTTTCCTTTATCGCCAGGCTGGGTCGCCGGAAGATTTTCGACAGACAATGGTTTCGTTTCGGTCTGTGGAGCATTACCGGCAGGGTTCTGAACAGAAACGGCCCCGTTTTCCTGGGACCGCTCTACCGAACCTGGTTCGGAAAATTCTTTTGACGTATTTTCTTTCGAAGGCGGTTGGTATTGCGTGACCGCGCCACTATCTGCAATTTGCTTTTGAGGAACAACATCTTCGCGGGTCAGAAACCAGGTCGTTAATCCGAGAGCGAGAACGAACGAACTCACGATCATTGCCACGCCGAAGCGGCTGAGAATCGGAGTTTGTGGTGGCGTATTCATGTACACCGCCAAACGCTTGTGAATATTCGAAGAAACCTTGGTAACGTCGTTGATGCGGGTTTTGCTCAAACCGTCAATAGCTGAAGCGCAGAGCGTGCACTCAAGCAAGTGCTTCTCTACTTCATGCGTCGATTTCGAAGAAAGATCTCCTTCGTTATAGAGGCGCATAGTATCCAGGGAGAGACATTTCCCCCTCTGAAAAATACGTTTCAACTCTTTTGGATCCATTTATTATTCTGCAGAAACTAACAATCCCTTCAGGTTTCTCTTCCCGTTCTGGATGTAGCTCTTGACTTCGTTCACAGAGTACCCGGTTTCCGTAGAAACCTCCTTATAGCTCTTTTGTTTTAGGTAAAACAACTCGATGCATTGCTTCTGTTCCTGAGAAAGGTCGTTGATGGCCTTTTCCAGTTTCTCGAGATGTTCTTCCAGGCGGAGCGTTTCGGACTTCTGCGTATCGTCTGCAGCCATGTTCTGGAGTGCTGACTCCACGTCCATGGTTTCCATGCTGCTTTTACGCAGCTTTTTCAGGCAATGATGCTTGGTTACACTGTAAACCCACGTCTTGAAATTATTGACTTCGTGCTGTTGTAAATCACGAAGAATAATTTCGAAAACTTCCATCACGGCGTCTTCTGTTTCAACTTTATCCTGCAGGTAGTTGTATGATACCGCAGTAATTAGTTGAGTATACCGACGAAATAATTCGCCTGCATACCAGGAGTTGCCGCTCTTGCGATACTGATCGATCAACTCGTGATCAGTCAGCTGCGTTTCCTTTTTAGGCCAAAAGAATCGAATGCGCATCCGTCTAAGGGATTACAAAATGTTTAACATGTGTTTGCCATCCCTAATGTACAAGAAAAAGAACTACCTCCAAATATGGAGTCAGGGTTAAGGGCAGAGATTCCGAGTTTTCCACAATTAAACACGCGGTTTTTATGACATTTTTCCGACGTACGGACTACGTCACAAGTTGTTTTTAAAAATATCTGACTGAATATCAGGCTTTTGTAATCTTTTATACAAAATCTTTATGAACCCGGTGTGGAAAAAGGGTTTTCCCTGCCCTAATTATCAGAAAGGCGCTAAAAAACCTGTAACATTTCAAAGCTTATGAAGTCAGTTTTCAAAACATTGCTCGTGATCATGGTAGTATCAGTTGTATCAGCATCATTACCATCTTGCAAGAGTCAAGAAGACTGCGGAGCTTATCAGGGAAGTGGTAAGAGCACACGCTCGAATACGCACCACAAGCACCGTTAAAATCGTACTCCTGAAGGGCGAGTTTTTACAAAGGCCGTTCTTCCTCTATACATGTGTTTCATGTGTTTGCCACAAAACTTCCCGTCACTGACGGGAAATTTTGTTTTTAGGCTGTACCAAGCCTAAAATAATCCGTTATAACAGAACCGTTAGTCCTTTGGGCACGTAAGCCAGATATATAATTGTATTGGTTTATCAGACCATAGTAAACTAGTTTTGATAAGCAACGTCTTGTAAGCGCATGAAGCAGTTTTCCCTTGTCGCGGTTTTTATGTTTCTCGGACTCATTCCGATGAATGCGACGCACAACATTGCGGGAGAGATTACCTACAAGTGCATGGGCGGTAGTCAGTACGAGATATTTGTAACCACTTACACAAACTATCCGTCTATCGTTGATCGCTGGGAACTGATTGTGGTTTTTGGTGATGGCGATTCTGCAGTTGCCCGACGGATAAATGGAACATTCAACGTTCAGAATAACGCGGGAGAAGGAGTCCAGCTACCAGCTTATGGCGCCAAGCAAAACGTATATCGCACTGTGCATACGTATAGTCCGGGAACGTATTGGATCTCAATGACCGACCCGAATCGTGTTATGGGTATTGACAACATTCCAAACTCGGTGAACGTTCCGTTTCATTTGAGGACCCAGATTACCGTAGACCCAAATCTTGGATGCAACAACGGGCCGCAACTCACTACTGTTCCACTGGACAAGGCTTGTATTGGTGCGTGTTTCTATCACAACCCGGCAGCGTATGATATCGAAGGTGATAGTCTGTCTTATAAGATAGGCCAGTGTCTGGATGCCAGCGGACAGCCTTTGTCGGGATACCAGCTTCCAGCGGCCATCGGTGGCGGTATAATGACGATTGATCCGGTTACCGGTGATCTTGCGTGGTGTACACCACAAGTTGCGGGCAAGTACAACCTGGTGATTTACATTGAAGAGTGGAGAAAGTTCAATGGAACACCAGTATTGATAGGAACGGTTTTGCGCGACATGTCAATTGATGTACTCAATGAATGCAACAATGAAAATCCCGAAATTCCTGATCTGCCTGATCTCTGTGTAGATGCAGGAACGGTGGTTAGTTTCTCATTCATCGTGACAGATCCTGATTTAGATTATGTGTTGTCTGAAGCAGATGGAGGTCCGTTTAATGTAACACCGGCAGCGACGTCAACACCGAACAATCTATATGCACAGACGCCTTTCCAAACTAGTTTCAGTTGGCAAACGACCTGCGAGCGTGTGCGACTTCAACCCTGGACGGTTGTATTCAAAGCAACAGACGACGGCGGCCCGAGTAACGATGGCGTAATTCTCTCCGACATTGAATCCGTCAATATCACTGTTGTTTCACCGGGCCCGCAAACGCTAACGGCAGTTCCGCAAGGTTCATCGGTAACACTGAACTGGGGAACTTCTCCTTGTGATCCGGCGGTGAATCCTGCAGTGGGTTACAAAATTTATCGCCGCCAGGGTCCGAGTAACTGGATGCCTGCACAATGTGAAACCGGAGTTCCGGCACCAACCGGATTTGTGTACATCGGAACAGTTGTTGGGGTCAACAACACAACCTTCATGGACAACAATGGTGGTGCGGGATTAGTTCCCGGCATCAACTACTGTTACCGCGTTCACACGTTTTTTCTCGACGGAGCAGAAAGCTATGCTTCACCGGAAACATGCACGGAGTTATTACGCGACGTTCCTGTGATTACGCATGTTGATATTACCTCCACATCATCATTATCCGGAACAATTGATGTTCGCTGGGAAAATCCGTTAGCGAACGGAATTGACTTCGACACTGCAATTCATCCTGCGCCGTATACCATCATCATTCAACGCACCGATGATTCATTCGTGACGAATTCTCCGCAGCCAGTTGCAACTTTAAATGCAAGCGCGTTTTATCTGTTGCCGACTTTGTTCCAGGATGCCGGTCTTGTAACGGACACCAAACCGTATTCGTATCGAATAGATTTTTATGATTCGATCGGATTCGTAGGAAGCTCGCAATCTGCATCGAGTGTGTTTTTGTCTACAACGCCATCAGACAATCAAATTCTGTTGACATGGCTCGACACCACACCGTGGACAAATTTTAACTACGCGATTTTCCGGTACAACAGCACAACAACGCAATGGGATTCTATCGGGTTTACCAGCGGAAACAGTTACGCCGACATGAATCTTGTCAATGGCGAGGAGTACTGTTACTATGTAAAAGCACACGGCAGTTATTTCAATGCGTTGCTACCTCCGTTGTTGCTCAATCGTTCGCAGGAGAAATGTGATACGCCCAATGATCTGACGCCTCCGTCGGCTCCGTTGCTAGGAATTCATTCTGATTGTTACATCGGACTGAATCAGCTCATGTGGACAAATCCGAACAACATGAATACGGGAACAGATGATGTGGTGTCGTACAACATCTGGTACACTCCAATAGAAGGGGGCACAATGACAGTTATTGCAACCGTAATGATTCCGGCGGATACGACGATGAATTTCTCAGGACTTACATCTGTAGCCGGGTGTTATGCAGTTACTGCGCTCGACACATTCGGGAATCAGAGTGCGTTTAGTAATGTGATTTGTGTCGATAATTGTCCGGAGTATGTTTTGCCCAATGTATTCACACCAAATGCGGATGGAACCAATGATCATTTTGTGCCATTCCCGTATCAATACATTGAAAGTATAGACATCAGGATATTTGATCGCTGGGGCGTGATGGTATATCAAACCAACGATCCTGCTCTAATGTGGGACGGGCGCAACATGGCAAACGGCAAGATGTGCACGGATGGCGTCTATTATTACACATGTACCGTGAACGAAATTCGTTTACAAGGTATTGTTCCGAGACAAATCAGTGGATTTTTCCATTTGTTCGGCAGAGATATTCAGCCAGAGTAATTCAAAAAAACAGGTTATATGTTGAGCGTTGATCTGCAAAGCGAATCCGTCATCGTTCGCAACATAGCCAAACCCTAAAAGTTCCCACGTGTATAGTGGAGTTTTCTCCCCGTAAATGATGTTAAACCACTTACCAATTGACCCGAATTTGTTGGTAAAAGCCCCGTCTTTAAGTTACCTTTGGTAGACTGGCAAAGTGACTCGTGAAAAATATGATTAAGTACTTATTCTCTTTTTTATCGGTTTGCGGTTTAGCGTACAGTTGTACGCCCGACCCGGTGTTTCCTGATGAACCCCAACTTACCTTTTTACGTTACGAGTACAACGGAACAGACACACTTGAAGCCGTGTTCTCGTTTACTGATGGCGATGGTGACATTGGAGTTTCTCCTACCGGTAACGATTCGAACATGGTGTTGACGCTTTATTACAAAGCACCGGACGGAGAGTTTCATGTGGCACGCCCGGGAGTTTCTACAACCGATTCAATCTATTACACGTACAGAATTCCCGACCTCCCGGAAGGACAGCGCGGTTTGGAAGGCGAGATCTATCTCGTGATCAATCCCCAGTTCCTGATTTACGACACAATTCAGTTTAATGCATTTCTCCTCGATCAGTCGCAGAACAAAAGTCAGGTTGTGCGAACCTCCGAACAAGTGCTCGATTAAGAATTAGAATGAAACGTTTATTACTCATCTGTACGCTATTGTTGTCGGGATTACTGTCCCTCAACGCAACGCATAATATTGCAGGTGAGATTGTATACCGTTGTACAGGCGGAAGCACGTACGAAATCATTGTGAAGACCTACACAAACGGATCTTCACCTGCAGATCGTTATGAACTGATGATTGATTTCGGTGACGGCGTAGAGCAGGTTGTGCGCCGCTCGAATGGACCCGCCAATGGACCGAACGGGGAAGGCGATGGAATATTTCTTGGCGCGAGCTATCCGAATACAAAATACAATGAGTACCTCGCAACGCACACGTATAGTCCCGGAACATATACGATCAGCATTAAGGATCCGAATCGTGTAACGGGAATTGAAAACATTCCGAATTCAGTAAACGTTCCATTCTATTTGCAAACGACTTTGATTGTTGATCCTTCTATTGGATGCAACGAAGGTCCTGTCCTTACAACGATTCCACTCGACAAAGCGTGCATGGGCAAGTGTTATCACCATAACCCGGGCGCTTATGATCCGAATGGAGATAGTCTGGCGTTTTCAATCGGACCGTGTTTGGATACAAACGGATTGCCGATTCCCGGATACACTACACCTGACATTTCGGGCGGCGGAGTTCTTACCATGAACAACGTTACGGGCGATCTGTCCTGGTGTTCGCCGATGGTACCGGGCAAATACAACATTGTAATTTACATTGAAGAGTGGCGTCGTCTGGCAAATGGAAATCGTGTGCTCATCGGAACGGTGTTGCGCGATATGTCAATAGATGTTTCCCAATTCTGTAACAACGACAATCCTGAAATTCCGGACTTGCCGGATCTGTGCGTCGACGCAGGAACGATTGTAAACTTCCAATTTGCTGTAACTGATCCGAACAATGACTCAGTGCGCATGGAAGGCTACGGTGGGCCATTCAACGTGACGCCAGCTGCAACTTTAACACCGGTGAATATCTTCCAGCCAACTCCACTGAGTGTTGACTTCACCTGGCAAACGAATTGCGATCGTGTACGCCTTCAACCGTGGACTGTTACTTTCAAAGCAACAGATGATGGTGGCCCCGGAAACACAAGCGTGGTTTTGGTTGACATTGAATCAGTAAACATTACAGTTGTTTCGCAAGGACCACAAGTACTCAATGTTGCGCCGCAAGGGTCGAGTATGAATTTGTCGTGGACACCAAGCCCTTGCACACCTGCAACGAATCCGGTTGTAGGATATAAGATTTATCGCCGTCAAGGGCCAAGTTTCTGGAATCCTTCGCAGTGTGAAACCGGAGTCCCTGCGTCAACTGGGTTTGTTCTTATCGGAACAATTAACGGATTGAACAACACATCATACGTTGACAATAACAACGGCGCAGGTTTGATTCCTGGAATTGATTACTGTTATCGCGTTCACACGTATTTCCTCGATGGCGCGGAAAGTTATGCATCACCAGAACAGTGTGCGGAGTTGCTTCGAGATGTACCGGTAATCACAAACGTTGACATCACATCAACTGATCCCAACAGCGGTACACTGGATGTGAGATGGGTGAATCCACTCGCAAACGGAATTGATTTCGATACAACAATTCATCCCGGACCTTATGTGTTGAAAGTACGTCGTACTGATAGTTCATACGTGATGACCCCTAATCCGGTGTTGTGCACAACGATGGTGGCAGCGAACTTCTATCAGATTCCAACATTGTTTCAGGATATAAACCTGAATACGGAGTTCAATCCGTACACGTATCGCATCGACTTCTTCGCACAGAACGGAACAGATTCTATTGGCAATTCGCAATCGGCATCGAGTGTGTTCCTGCAAACGCTTGCATCGGATAATCAGGTGTTGCTCACATGGCAAGACACAACTCCGTGGACGAACAATGCATACGCGATCTTCCGCTTCAACAGCATCACATCCGTGTGGGATTCTATTGGCTGGTCAACAACGAATTATTACGAAGACGAAAATCTTATCAATGGTTTTGAATACTGTTACTACGTAAAGTCACACGGATCGTATTCAAACGCATTATTGCCTTCTCCATTGCTGAATCGTTCGCAGGAGCGTTGCGCAACACCGGTTGACTTGACTCCACCATGTGCGCCAACACTCGGTATTCATTCCGATTGCTTCATTGCACTCAACCAGCTCATCTGGACGAATCCGATAAACATGAACTGCGGAACGGACGATGTGGTTTCTTACAACATCTGGTACACGCCTACTGAAGGTGGCGACATGACCATTATTGCAACGGTGAATGTTTCAAGCGACACAACTATCACATTCAGCAATCTTACATCTGTTGCAGGATGTTATGGCGTAACAGCACTCGATACATTCAACAATCAGAGCGTAATGAGCAATATTGTTTGTGTCGACAATTGTCCGGAGTATGTTCTTCCGAATGTATTCACTCCGAACGCTGATGGAACAAATGACTTTTTCATTCCATTCCCGTATCAATATATCGAGAGTGTAGATATCAAAATCTTTGATCGCTGGGGAGTTCTTGTGTTTGAAACAAAGGACCCTGCACTCAACTGGGACGGTCACGACAGAAATACCGGTGCGCTATGCAGCGATGGTGTTTACTACTATACATGTACGGTGAATGAAATCCGTTTGCAGGGAATTGTTCCGCGTAAGATCAGCGGGTTCTTCCATCTTTTCGGCAAAGACATTCGCGGCGAATAATTTATGTTCACAGGAATTATTGAATCAACCGGAACCATTCGCGCAGTGCGCAGAAATGGCAGCAACGTAGATTTTGATATCGCAGTCCCATTTCTTACCGAGTTGAAAATCGACCAGAGTGTTGCACACAATGGCGCTTGTTTGACCGTTGTGAAAATTTCGGATGACACGTACACGGTAACTGCCATTGACGAAACACTGAAGAAAACTACGCTAGGCAATTGGGCTATTGACGCGGAAGTGAATCTTGAACGCTGCATGATTCTCGGCGGGCGATTGGATGGCCACATCGTACAAGGACATGTAGATCTTGTGGGCACATGTACTTTGGTGAAAGACGAAAACGGCAGCTGGCTTTTCTCATTCGAATATGACAAAGACAGTGGTCACGTCACAGTTCCGAAGGGTTCGATTTGTGTGAATGGCGTGAGCCTTACGGTTGTTGATTCTTCTCCCGGAAAGTTTTCTGTTGCGATTATTCCGTACACATTCGAGCACACATCCTTCAAGCATATTAAAGTCGGTCATGGAGTGAACCTGGAGTTTGATGTGATCGGAAAGTACGTTGCTGCAATGATGAACAACCGTAGTGGCGCAGAGACGCAGAGACGCAGCGAAAATTTGTAAGTCATGTCCAGCGAAAGAACGGCGTTTATTATCGCTTTGCCCGATGAAGTTCATCACGCAGAGGAACTGCACGGCATTCCGGTTTTCTACAGCGGAGTAGGGAAGATTAACGCGGCGTTACGCACAGCTGAAGTTATTCAACAGGGATTTACGGATATCATCAACATCGGTTCCTGCGGATCGGTGAAGCACAAACTCGGTGAAATTATTCCGGTAGGAAAAGTACTGCAGGATATTGACGGCCGACCGCTGAGCGATTATGGTCACACGCCATTCGAAGATAATAGTCACACGATTATTCTCGATGCTTCGTTACCGCACACATGTTTTAGCACGGACTATTTCTACGACCATAAGCAGCATACGAAGTATTCACCGGAATATCACGCGATGATTAATTCCTATTCGGTGTTCGACATGGAATTATACGCAATTGCAAAAACGTGCCGGAGAAATAATGTGAAGTTGCGCGCATTCAAGTGGGTGAGCGATGATGGAGATTTTGAGCATTGGCAGCAGAATTGCAGGATGTCGGCAGAGAAGGTTCTTGACATCATCTCGCGGTAACAATTATCCGTGCTTCATGTTGTGCCCCTACGGGGCACTCAAATAATGGGTGGCATTGCAAATGCAATGCTTGTTTGGCTCCGCTGGAGCCAGAAGAACACGTCAAACACTTGCTGTAATGAACAGCCATGAAAGTGTGACCACCTATTGGCTCCAGCGGAGCCAAACAATCATTGCCTTGATTTTGTTGAGCCACCCAGTGCCCTGTAGGGGCACAACATGGAGCCTAGAATACCTCTGCCGCAACGCGACGTGTCGTCTCCGAAGTTCCCATGGTGTAGAAATGCAAACAAGGAACATTCTGGCTGATCAATTCTTTTGATTGCTGAATGCACCATTGCACTCCTACTTCGCGAACTTCTGCATCGGTCTTACACTTTTCTGCCGCGATGTAAAGATCCTGCGGAATATCAATGTGAAATATTTTCGGAAGAGATAAGAGCTGTTTCTTCTGTGTGAGAATTTTCAGGCCCGGAATAATCGGAACATTGATTCCCATCTCGCGGCACGCTTTCACAAATGCGAAGAACTTGCTGTTGTCGAAGAACATTTGTGTAACAATATATTCTGCGCCTGCATCAACTTTATCCTTCAGATATTTCATGTCGGCATACAGGTTCGGCGCTTCGAAATGTTTCTCCGGATATCCCGCAACACCAATGCAAAAATTCGTCGGAGCCATATCCACAACATCTTCATGCAGATAAGTTCCTTTGTTCATTTCACGCACCTGCTTCACGAGATCAATTGCGAAAGGATGTCCGTTTGGTTCCGGAACAAATTGCGTTTCTGTTTTGATTGCATCACCGCGCAACAGCAACACGTTGTCGATTCCGAGGAATTGTAAATCAATCAACGCAGTTTCGGTTTCTTCCTTGGTGAATCCACCGCAGATGATATGCGGAACTGCATCAACGTGATAACGGTTCATGATTGCCGCGCAAATACCAACTGTGCCAGGACGTTTGCGAATCGATACTTTCTCGAGATATCCACCCTCGCGTTTTTTGTAGATGTATTCCTCACGGTGGTAAGTAACGTCTACAAACGAAGGCTTGAATTCCATCAGCGGATCTATTCCTTCGTAAATGGATGAAATGCCTTTTCCTTTCAAAGGAGGCAGGATTTCAATCGAAAACAAGGTCGATTTCGCGGATTTGAGGTGGTCGATTACTTTCATAGGCGGGGTCAAAAGTAGTAAAAGGGGATGAGGAATAGGGGATGAGGGACGGGGAATGGGGCACGTGAGAAGAAGATTGAGGATTCGGAACTGTACGCCGATGTATGATATCTTATTCTCACGTTCCCCATGCCGCATGCCCCATTCCCGAGTCCCCTTTTTCCCTACCTTTGCACTCCTATTTGTACAATGAAAAACATTAGAAATTTCTGCATTATCGCCCATATCGACCACGGTAAATCTACCCTGGCTGATCGTCTTTTGGAATTCACGAAGACCATTACTACACGCCAGATGGAGGCGCAAGTGCTGGATGACATGGACCTTGAGAAAGAGCGCGGGATCACGATCAAGAGTAAGGCGATTCAAATGAACTACGAGTACAAGGGTGAGAAGTTTGTTCTCAACCTGATTGATACTCCGGGCCACGTTGACTTTTCATACGAAGTTTCCAGATCAATTGCATCCTGCGAAGGAGCATTGTTGATTGTAGATGCTGCGCAGGGAATTCAGGCACAAACGATTTCGAATCTGTATCTCGCATTAGGGAATGATCTCACGATTATTCCTGTCCTCAATAAAATTGATTTACCGAGCGCAGAACCTGAATTGGTGAAAGATCAGATTGTAGATCTTATCGGTTGTGAACGCGATGAAATTATTCCTGCTTCCGGAAAAACCGGATTGGGTATTGAAGCCATTCTCGCTGCAATCTGTGAACGTGTTCCGGCTCCGAAAGGTGATCCGAATGCTCCATTGCAAGCATTGATCTTCGATTCGGTATTCAACTCGTTCCGTGGAATTATCGCGTATTACAAGATTTTAAATGGCGAAATCAAGAAAGGCGATAAAGTAAAATTCTTCAACACGGGTGCTGAGTACAATGCCGATGAAGTTGGGATTCTAAGTCTCGGACTTGAGCCACGCAGCTCTGTAAAAACAGGAGACGTAGGCTACATCATTTCCGGAATCAAGAATGCGAAGGAAGTAAAAGTGGGAGATACAATCACCACGGTTGCAAATCCATGTGCTACTGGTATTCAGGGATTCGAAGATGTGAAGCCAATGGTATTCGCGGGAATTTATCCTGTTGATACTGACGACTTCGAAGAGCTTCGTTACTCGATGGAGAAGTTGCAACTGAATGATGCGTCACTCACCTGGGAGCCGGAAGCATCAGCGGCACTCGGTTTCGGTTTTCGTTGCGGATTCTTAGGAATGCTGCACATGGAAATTGTACAGGAACGTTTGGAGCGCGAGTTCAACATGACAGTGATTACGACGGTACCAAACGTATCGTACATCGCATATACAACGCAGGGTGAGACCGTGCACATGCACAACCCGAGTGACATGCCTGATCCTACGAAGCTCGAAATGATTGAAGAGCCGTATATCAAAGCAAGTATCATTTCGAAATCAGATTACGTGGGAGCAATCATTAAGCTGTGCATGGATAAGCGCGGCATTATGGTGAATCAGACGTATCTCACAACCGATCGTGTCGAGTTGAATTTCGAATTGCCTTTGGGTGAAATCGTATTTGATTTCTACGATAAATTGAAATCAATTTCAAAAGGATACGCATCGTTCGATTATACACCGATAGATTATCGTCAGTCTGATCTGATCAAGCTCGACATTCTCATTAATAGTGATCAGGTAGACGCATTGTCTTGTCTGATTCACCGCTCACGCGCGCATGATTTCGGAAAGAAGATTTGCGAAAAGCTGAAAGAGCTTATTCCACGTCAGCAGTTCCAGATTGCAATTCAGGCTGCAATTGGTGCGAAGATTGTTGCACGCGAGAACATTTCTGCAATACGGAAAGACGTTACTGCGAAGTGTTACGGTGGTGACATTTCACGTAAACGTAAGCTCCTCGAGAAACAGAAGGAAGGAAAGAAACGCATGCGTAACATCGGTAACGTAGAAGTTCCGCAGAGTGCGTTTATGGCGGTCCTTAAGTTAGACTAGAGGCGACAGACTACAGACGGGAGTGGTCGCTGGTCAACCTTCGGCTCCGCTCAGTCTGACAAGCGAATAAAGAACAAAAACAGTAAAGGCGTTCAGTGATGAACGCCTTTACTGTTTTTCCGACGGTGCACTCCCGTCTGTCGTCTGCAGTCTGTCGTCTATTGAATCACTATTCTCTTCGTCGCAGTCTTTCCGCCCTGCACATTTTCTGAGATGCGCATGAAGTAAACACCTTTGTCGAGCGCAGTAAGATCTGCTGCAGTATTTGTTCCGCTGAATGTTTGCGTGTATACAAGATTGCCCAGTACATCGTACACTTCAATTTCTTTTTCAATTGAAGACGTTGCAGAGATGTTGAACATTCCGTTGGATGGATTTGGCGCTATCGTGTATCCAAGCTGAATGATGCGTGGAGTAGAAGTGCCAAGCATAACTACGATGTTGTGCCAGATTGTGTCTGAGCAACCGCCGTTTGAAATAATTACGGTCACAGAATACAGTCCGCCGGAAGTATACGTGTGAGTTACACTTGCACCCGTTACAGTGGATGTGGTATCACCAAAATCCCACGTGATAGTGGCGCTGGTGTCATTGGTAGTTGCGTTAAAATTCGCAGAGAGATTCACCCACACTGTATCGGGAATTGATGCAGATGATGAAAGTGAGAAAGTTGAATTGAGATATGTTCCTGCACTTCCGCCGCTCATGTCAACTGTATTAATTCCGGAGCACCACACACCGTCAGCGTCCATTACTGTATCAACACCTGTAGCTCCAACGAATGTTCTTTCTTCAATTGATCGGATTCCATTCGCAAGGGCATTTGGAATTATTGTTCCCCAATGCATTGGTAACGTATCAACATTGTTGCGATAAAATCCACTGATGCTGGTTACCGGATGAAGATCCATTTCATCGTCTTCAACTATTGCAATACTGATCGGACGACCCGTTGCTGTAACATTATCGTATAGACAGATGAAATTCTTAGGTGCTGCATTAAGCGAATCATACAATGCTGTTCCTTCAGTAGGCGCCTGAGATGTTGTTCCGTAGTTGATCACCATAACGTTGTCGCCTGACACAAAAAGGCGGTGCGCAACTGTAGTTCCACCCGCTCCGTTGTTCAACATGAGCTTTACATATAAGGTATTGCCTGGTGTAAAACGTCCGTTGCCTGTTGGCTCAATTCCGATCCAACCAGCCCAGGTACCGGCGTTCGTTGCAATCAGTGAATCGAATCCGGCAGGATTGGTCATTGATACGTTGGTGGTGCGACGGATTGTTCCGCTTGTACCGTTAACGAGGTAAGCATTGCCGGCACCATTCGAAGTTGGCGAGGCATTCAGCGAATCCATTGACGGATAATAGCGATATGTCGAACCTGGAGTTAATCCGCTGAGCTCAACCCAACACCAAAATGGAGTCCGGTTGTTATTTGTTCCGTTATTGCCCTGCACGTATTGCGGCACAAAAGCCATTGAAACGATTGGGCCTCCACCTAGTGGGGTAGTTTGCGCGTTGCCGAGAATTGCGGACAACATCAAAACCAGTAGTATAGCGTTCTTCTTCATGAGAATAGTGGGTTTCCTTTACAAAAATAGAGGAGAGGAAGGCGTGAAGCAGGCGAGGTGAATCGGTTTTGACAACAGGCAATTGTTAATAACCGCCCATTTTTGTTAATAACAGGAATTGGCTACAGCCTAGGAAGGTCTAAAAATGGGAATCAGGAACACAGTAGAATAAGCTTTTATGGCCGGCAGTAACGGGCTCGTAAGTCAGGATTTCTGCCAGTGTACACGTACAACCTTTGTTCGGTTCCTACCTGCTTCTACTGTTTCCTGACTCCTCAATTCATTTCAACCCAATCGCCATGCTCGCGGATTAACTCCACCAACGCTTCGACCGCATCTGTTTCAGGTATGTTTCTTTTCACGACTTCTTTTCCTTTATACAGCGTGATTTTTCCAATACCCGTGCCAACGTATCCGTAGTCGGCGTCAGCCATTTCTCCCGGACCGTTTACGATGCATCCCATGATTCCGATTTTCACTCCTTTTAGATGGTGAGTGCGCGTCCGGATTTTTGCGGTGGTTTCCTGCAAATCGAATAACGTGCGCCCGCAGGATGGACATGAAATGTATTCTGTTTTTGAAATGCGTGTGCGTGTTGCCTGCAGAATTCCGAATGCAGTCTGGTTGGCTGTCATTGGAGAAATAGCCTCAGAAGTCTTCAGCCAAACACCATCGCCCATGCCGTCCAGGAACAATGCAGCGCAATCGGTAGCCGCGTACAATTGAAACTCCTGTTCGTTCTCCGTCATGAAGTTTCTTTTGATGACAACAGGTACAGAGCAGTGGTTTTCCATCAGCTGAATAAAGGCGCGACGTTCTTCAGTCATTGCATGTGGATGCACACTGTCGATTATAAGCACCACGGATTTCTCTTGCGCAATTAGGGAAAGAAATTCCACAGTGAGCGTATTCAGATCGGCAGCAACGAAGTTGATTTCATTCGATTTACTTGTCGCTTCGAAGAATTCATTCCCACAAAACAGGGGGTAATGTCTGTCTTTGTGTGCAACTCCCGCATACGAACCTGAGTTGACAATGATGCCTAGCGTTCCGGGAATTTCGAAATTGACTGCGTGATCTCCCGCGTATATGAAATCACAAGCCTGATCGGTAAGATTCCATTTGTCGAGTTGCACAGCATAGTGATAGCCGACAGCGAACAATGAAGCGGCGGAAATAGTTTCACGACGCGAGTAATCTGCAATCACAACCGGAACAACACCATGTCCGATGTTTGAAACACGATGTGATTTTCTGCGTTCGTATTCGTAAGGTGAATAAGGAATACTCCACTTGCCGTTTTCCGTTTTCAAATCGGCAATTGTATTTCCGGAGGCGCGATTGGAATAACGATCGACAAGCATCTTCGCTACCGGAATTTCAAACTCAGGATCTTCTGTGAGGGAAACACGAATCGTGTCGCCGAGTCCATCTTCAAGCAACGTTCCGATTCCTGCAGCCGATTTAATTCTTCCGTCTTCTCCGTCACCGGCTTCTGTGACACCGAGATGTAGCGGATAATTCATTCCTGCTTCCATCATCTGTTGCACAAGCAAACGGTAAGCCTGTACCATTACCTGCGGATTGCTGGCTTTCATCGAGAGGACGATGTCGTGATAGTTCTCGTCTTCGCAAATGCGCAGAAATTCCATTGCGGACTCTACCATGCCCAGCGGTGTGTCGCCATAGCGACTCAAAATGCGATCGCTTAGTGAACCGTGATTAGTTCCGATGCGCATAGCAGTCCCGTTCTCCTTGCAGATTTTCACGAGCGGGGTGAATCGTTCGCGGATGCGTAGTAATTCTTCGTCGTAAGCGAGGTCCGTGTATTCAATATGCTCGAATTTTTTCTTGTCGGCATAGTTTCCCGGATTCACACGCACTTTCTCAACGATACGTGCAGCGAGTTCAGCTGCATTCGGGGTAAAGTGAATATCGGCAACAAGTGGAGTTTTGTAACCACGTTTCAAAAGCTCCTTCTTAATCTCCGCAAGATTCTCGGCCTCCGTCATACTCGGTGCAGTAATGCGTACAATTTCACACCCTGCATTAATCATGCGAATTGACTGTTCAACCGTTCCGATGGTGTTCATCGTATCAGTCGTAGTCATGGACTGAATGCGAATTGGATTTTCGCCGCCGATGTGTACATCCCCAACTTTCACAACACGGGTTTTCCAGCGGGAAATGGAGGTTAATGAGTTGCAGTATGGAGATATGAGTTTCACTGCTGCAAATTTACTACTTCGTAGGCAGTCAAATGTGTTTTAACTAAGTTTGTCAGGCAAACTAAAAACCTATTCCTCTTGAAGAAACTGCTACTCTTTCCTGCATTGCTATTTGCAACTGCGCTTTCTGCTCAACTGAACATTGATACCCTCGCTTTTCAGGACTTCGAAGTTGCGCCCGCAGCTCCGGCCTGGACATTTACCGGACCTGTGATCTATAACAGTGGTTTCTCTGGGGTTAATGCAACACCTTCTGTGAGCCCAATTGGTATCGGAGGTTCGCGCGCATGGGAAACAACCACTAACAGCGGAGGTCTTGTTCTGGATTTTGCAAACACGGTAATTCCTGCAGGATATGATAGCATTCGCGTGCGTTTTAAGCTTGCCGCTATGAATTTGAACGGTACATCAGGCGGACCCGACAATCTCGACTATGTTCTCGCCGCGTACAGCACAGATGGAGGTAACACGTACACCAACAGATTGAGAATCCGTGGCGCGGTAAACGACAATTGTTCGTGGGCTTATAGTGCAACCGCGGTAGGACAAGTATATTACCAACCAGCAACTGAACAGATGTTTCAGCCCATCACAACAGGGTTGCAGACCACGCTAGGATATAGCACGTGCGAGATTGTATTTCCCGGGACTGTAACACAGATTGCATTTCGGATTACAGGCCGTTCAAGTTCATCGTCCGATACATGGCTCGTGGATAATCTGGTGTTGACCGGTGAAAATAATTGTTCTAACACCACTTCGACAATGAGCACAACTACTTGCGGAGCGTATACTTCACCTTCAGGAAACGTGTTTACGTCTAGCGGCACATACCTGGACACAATTACAAATTCAACAGGATGTGATAGTGTGATTACAATTAACCTTACGGTGAATAATGCAACGACTTCAACAATGAGCGCTTCTGCATGTAATAGTTACACATCGCCTTCGGGAAACGTGATTACTGCTTCAGGCACTTACCTGGACACAATTGCAAATGCACTTGGATGTGATAGTGTGATAACGATTAATCTCACCGTGAACAGCTCAACAAGCAGCTTTCTGCCCGCTGTAGCTTGCGCGAGTTACACATTACCGGGCGGGACAGTTGTTTCTGTGGGTGGTGTTTACATGGACACAATTATGAATGCTGCAGGATGCGATAGTGTAATCACGGTTTCTCTGAATCTGAATCAGCCAAGCGCTACGAGTCAAAGCATAACGGCATGTGATAGTTACTTCTCACCTGCAGGCAATACGTATACTGCAAGCGGCACGTATATGGACACACTTCTGAATGTGACAGGTTGCGACAGTGTGATCACGACAACACTTGTGATTAACACCGTGAACACAGGAACTACTTTGGTAGGTGCTACGCTCTCCGCGAACGCAAATGGAGCCACTTATCAGTGGATTGACTGCAATAATGGAAATGCGCCAATTGCCGGAGAAACGAATCAGACTTATTCTCCAGCGGTAAACGGTAATTACGCGGTGATCGTTACGGAGAATTCCTGTACTGACACTTCGGCGTGTGTGAACGTTCTGTCGGTTGGACTATCGGAGGTTGCACTACAGGATGTTTCAGTGTATCCTAATCCATTTACGGAAACATTTATCATTGAAAACTGTCCGGTAAACTCGAAGGTGATCGTAACTGACGCACAAGGAAATGTTGTGTTGTCGACGACTTCAAATTCTACGCGTGTCCAGATTGACTTGAGCCACAACGCAGCCGGAATTTATTTCGTGGAAGTTATCTTCGGAGATCAGACGCTAAGAAACAAAGCAGTGAAGCTTTAATCGTGCGAATGTTCGAAGAGAAATTCCACTCTTCGGTTTAAGGCACGACCTTCTTCGGTTTTATTCGGAGCAACGAATTTTGTTTCTCCGGCACCATTGGTAGAAATGCGTCCTTCCTGAATTCCGTGTGCAACGAGGTAAGTTTTAACTGCTTCGGCACGGTTCAACGACAAGACGTAATTGCTGCGACTATCGCCAATGCTGTCCGTATGTCCCGTTACAGTTACGCTCACTTGTTTTTCAGCGAGTAGGTAAGCCAGAATTTTATCAAGGTCGGGCTGATCAACTTGCTCGAGCACGGCTCTGTTTGTGGCGAAGTGAATGTTATTGAACGCGTACACGATTCCGGTTGTCAATCCGGTTGTATCTGATTTCGGCTGATCGAAAACTTCTACGATAGAAACATCATCTACGTAGTAGTGCGCTTCTTCTTTTTCTCCTCCGAATGTTCCTGGATTCTCTGTTCGTGCTTTTCCCGGAACTGACTTACACGTATCGCATTTCCAATTGTGTGAACCTATGTAAATCCATTTTTCATTGCCACGCGCGGTGTAAATAGTTGTAAGTTCCTGCCACCCATCGGTTTTAGTAAATCCGCTATCGTTGTAAAAAACAATCTGCGGTGGCAAAGCCATTTCAATTCCCTGCTGAATTGGCCATTCCCGTGACAGGAACATGACGTTGATTTCTTTGAGGTAACGCACTTCCTTATTGTCGCCTTTACTCACGAACATGGTGAATTTGTACTTCTTGCCTTTCTCCAAAGGCTTTATCAACTGACTGCAAAGAACTTCACGATAAAGCGGAGTGACACAGAATCCAGCGTATGCAATTCCCGAATGCGGCTTCTCGCTGCCGAAATAATTGTCGATTGTGCGACACTTAATTCCAATTGCTTTTTCGTGGAAGTAGTCGCCGCTACCATTGTCATTAGCAAAATTCCAGTCGGTAATCGAACCCGGAGCATCACCAATATATGCGGGCAAATGATTGTAGTTCTCGAACGAAGGATTACGCACAAGATTTTCCTGGCAAAAACCCCAAGTGGCTGTACCAAAAATGAAAAACGGCATTATGAATTGTATGCAGCGCATCTGAAGCAAAGGTAAATTAACTTAGCATTACACATAGGATGCCAAATACATAAACAATCCATAATGATACGACGTTACAACTATTTACCACTAGTGTTGCTGCTGGCAGTCAGTGCAATTTTAGCCTCTGCAGGGTTTGCAGGGAAATGTCCGCACACGGCAAATGTTCAACTGGAGAGACAGAATGTGTTTTACATTGGTGTCGATAATCCAATCACCGTTTCTGTTAGTGGCATTGCTGCTGATAAAATTATTGTGGAAACAGACAATGGAACGGTGACGTCAACGGGAAAGCCCGGCGTTTATATAGTTCGCGTAGATTCGCTGAACAAAACAAATATTACCGTTTCGTATAAGTCTGGTGGTCAAACAACGACTTGCGCCCTGTATTCATATCGCAACAAGAAAGTGCCGGATCCGAGAACGTACATCAATAGTTTCAGGAGCGAAGGCGTGGTTCTTAAAGAAAACATCGCAAGCATCAACGGGGTCTTTACCCGCATGGAGAATTTTGACTTCGACTGCAGCTTCAAACCGCAATCCTTCAGCATGTCGGTGATTGAAAACGGCGAATGGAAAGAATACAAAGCAATCGGACCTGAGCTGAGCCCCGAAATGAGGACTGCGCTTAGTAGATGCGAAGAGGAAGATAAAATTTTGTTTCATAACGTAATGACCAAAGGACCAGCAGGAGATATTCGTTTGGTGAATGCGGTGGTTATAACAGTGAAGTAATGGTTCAGACGAACCGCTAATTTTCGCGTGGAATAGCTTTCCATCGCTAAGCGCGATTTTCCTATTTTCGCAAAGCAAAACTCTCACATGAAGAAACTTCTACTCATTGCAGCAACAATGTTTTCCGTTGTCGCTACACAAGCTCAATGTCAGGCCGATTTCGGTTACACGAATGTGGTCAATGCCTTTTCTTTCACTGATTCTTCAACCACGGCTAGCGGCAGCATTAGTGCCTGGCTCTGGACATTCGGGGACAATACAGCACCTGCCACAACACAAAATCCACAACATACGTATGCAGCCTGTGGTTATTACGAAGTAACGCTGAACATTGTCACCAGTTCGTTCTGTACTTCAATTTTCACAGATACAGTATATGTGTCGCAGGGAACGTTGCCTACATTCACCTTTACTGTTGACACAACTACAGGTGATGTTGATTTTAACGGCGCACCTACTTCGACTACCATTGATTACGCCTGGGATTTTGGTGACGCGTCAATGGGTACAGGAGAGAATCCTACACATACGTATGCTGTTTCCGGCAACTACGTTGTGTGTCTCACGGTAACTGACACAGCGGGATTCTGCACCTATATGTTCTGTGATACAGTTCCGGTGTACATCGCACCAGCGAATTGTTCTGCAACATGGACGAACAATCCGCTTGGAGGGCAACAAACATTCACCGCCCAGCCTTTTGATCCGAACTGGAATTACTCGTGGGATTTCGGTGATGCATCTGCATTCGGAAATGGTTTCATCACGACGCACACATACACCGTTACAGGAACGTATACAGTTTGCCTCACCGTGACTGACAGTGCGAACAACTGTACTTCGCAGTTTTGCGATACTATTAATGTAGCTGTAAACTGCAATGCAACATGGACGAACCAAAGTCTGATTGCAGGTCAACAAACATTTACGGCTCAACCATTCAACCTCGGCTGGACATATACGTGGGATTTTGGAGATGCGAGCGCACCCGGAAACGGCTTCGTCACGAATCACACTTACGCGAACGCAGGCACGTACACCGTGTGTCTCACGGTTTATGATTCCGCAACAACATGTACATCGCAGTTCTGTGATACCGTGCAGGTTGTTTTCTCAAGCAATTGCCCCGTGACATTTACGAATGTTTATCTCGCTGGAAACATGGCATTCACTCCAACACCATTTAATCCGCTGAACACTTACGTTTGGGATTTTGGAGATGCGTCTGCACCATTCACCGGCCTGTTTGCGAATCACACGTACGCAGCTGCGGGCACGTATACCGTATGTGTTACGATGACAACATTTCAGGGATGTACAAGTACATTCTGTGACACGGTCATTGTACCGGCAGTGGGTTACGAGGAATACAATGGAGGAATTGGTGCAGTGATTGTTTATCCGAATCCTGCATCACAGGCGATAGCAGTAAATTATACGCTCACCGAAGGTTCAGACGTTACGTTCGAAGTTGTTGATCTCAGTGGACGTGTGATTTACGTTCGAACCGAAAATGAAATGCAAACCGGAACCCAACGGGCAGAAATTTCTCTGGAAAACTTTGCCTCCGGCTCCTACGTATTGCTGCTCAGAACCGAAACAGGGCAGAGTAGAATACAATTTGTAAAAGAATAACTACGCAGGAAAGATCTTTCGGAAATCAATTCCGAAAGATCTTTTCATATCCACAATCGCATCTCTATTAAAGAAGGTGTTCTTTTTTCTGTGTAAGATTTTACTTACAGAAGAAGGATCAACAGAATGATAATGAGTAGCAATCCAGCTCCGGAAATAACAACGTAACCACCGCCGCGTGACGACGAAGTTGTGTTTTCGTTGCCGTTCTCGTCGGTAACAGGTGCAACTTCTTTCGCAACTACAGTTTCTTCGTTTGTTGCACCATCAGCTTTATTGACTACACGGATTTCCTGCTTCACGGGTGGAGCATGATTCGGTTCTGCGGCTGCTACGGGGAAAGAGATGGCAACCATTGCTGCGATGCACATCGTAATCATTGACTTTTTCATGGCTTGGTTTTTTTAGGTTAACGCCGTGAATAGTCTTGCAATCGTAATGCCGATCATTTCAAGTTCCCGGTTTCGGGTTCCTCTATTGGGAAACTTGGCAAACTAGGCCGAAAGTGTAGCTTTTTCACGTTTCTGCTCGCGGTACTTGATCCACCCATTGAGGAAAATTGTGGACAGTATGATGCCGGATCCCACATAGAACCAGGTCGTGAGATCCTTGTCTTCGTGATAAATGAAGAAGGCGAAGATGATGCCGTACAGCGTTTCGAGATTCAAGGTGAGTGAAACCGTATACGGGCTAATCGTTTTCAGCACGTGCATGCTGATGAGAAATGGTAAGGATGTACAAGCAATTCCCAGCAACAGTAAATACCAGAAATCGGAAGTGGTCATTGCAAATGGACTGCTTTCCCAGGGAGGAAAGAACAGAACGAAAATACTGAGCGCAATAAAGCCACCCGTCATTTCATAAAGAGAAACGACTGCGCCGTTGTGACCGTTTCGCACGAGCATTGCATTGAATACACCCATCAACGAAGATGTCAATGCAGCCAGCACACCGAGGATAATCCCCCACGCATATTTTGTTTCGACTCCGAAAATCATTCCGAGGGCAGCCAGCACCATTAAGCCTAGAACGATTTCGTACATCTTCACCTTTCGCTTGAAGAAAATCGGCTCTATGAATGCAGAGAAAAGTGAGCCTGTTGAAAAGCAGGCGAGCGTAATCGATACGTTACTGGCCTTCACGGATCCGTAGAATGTTAGCCAGTGAATAGCGACAATTACACCGATGCCGAAGTAGATTCCCAGACTTTTTAAGTCGGTCCGGAGCTTTTGGCGGCGTATGACCATGAACAGAAATATGCCAGTCAATGCAATAGGCATGCGCAACCAAACGAGCTGCAAAGCCGGAAGCTCAATTGCCTTTCCGAGGATGGCGGTCCACCCCCAGATAAAGACGATAATATGCAGCAGGAAATAGTTACCGGCTTTCGATTCTGTGTTCATTTAGGCGACAAATGTACACAATGAAAATTCCGTGAATTGGTGCGATTTTAACCCAAATTGCTCGTTTAGTGATGAGCCTGTCTTCTGACTGAACACGTAAGAATAGACCTAAGAGCACTTGAACTTTTTGTAGGTTCGTAGCACCTTTGTATCATCAATAAATCACCACGGAATATGATTACGCGTTTCATTGCACTTGTCTCTATTCTTTTCCTCCCCCTGTTTGCCGCTGCGCAGTGTCAGGGTTCATTTACGTATACGATGAACGGGAACACCGTTACATTCGACGGAATGGTATCTCCCGCACCATCGCCAAACGCGCAGTACTATTGGTGGTTCAGCGACAATAATCAAAGCTCAACACTTCAGGATCCTGTGCACACCTTCACAAATGCGGGAACATATACTGTATGTTTTTCTGTTTATGATGCACAAAGCAACTGTATGGACAGCGTTTGTCAGACAGTAGTAGTTGGTGGTGGATGTACTGCTGGTTTCACGGCGATCGATTCACTCGGTTATGTTTTCTTTTTTAGCAACACAACGGCATCGCCAGGTGGGATGTACTACTGGGATTTCGGTGATGGTAACTACTCCTATTCTGCAAACCCATCTCACGTTTATTCATCGCCAGGAAATTATATGGTGTGTCTAACTGTATACGATTCACTTCAAAACTTCTGCGACTCCACGTGTAACCTGGTACAGTTTTCAACTGTTGGAGTTGCAGAAGAGATTTTCTTACAGAGTCTTGGCGCATCACCAAATCCTGCTGATGGCTCGCTGGCAATTACATTCAACGCAATTAATTCAGGAGTAGGTATGATCACTTTCTTCGATGCAACAGGCAAACTTGCATCGGAGAAAAGTGTATCACATTCTGCCGGGATGAACACAACAGAAATTAATACAGCAAACCTGCCTCAGGGAAATTACCTCGTGAAGATCGTGGTCAATGGAAATGAAGGCTGGACGAGAATTGCAATTATACACTAGTTCCAACGTTAAAGTTGGGATCCGGATCGCATTGCGCATCAGGATGACAGTGACCCGAAGTCGTTGCATGGCAGGCGCAACGATCGGGCTGTAGGTTGATCAAATGCCATAACCCCGTAGCTGTTGTTTAGGCTATGATCATCCGAAAAGTTGCCTCCTCTCCGACTTCGTGTGTTTTAGTCGGAGAACAATAAGAAGGATACCGACGGGAGACGGTATCCTTCTGTTTTTATACCCAACGATGTAGACTTCCTCCCGAGGGCTGAAGCCCACGGTTATCACTTTCAGTATTGATATGATAGTGGTGGGGGGAAAAAATTGGAGGGGGCTTTTTTTGGCAACCCCAGACCGGTGATAATTTGTTCAGGTTTAACGGCTGATGAGGGGGGGGGGGTGGGGGATGTTGTGACCC
>JBEIPA010000030.1:0-61675 GCA_040377305.1 Flavobacteriales bacterium
AGCGATATTTCTCGTGTGAACTATGATCGCGTAGCGCCTTAGCACCTAATAAATTCTATGATTCTATGTGGTTAAGCGGAGCAAGGCACCCTCAAATCAAGAAACACCAGATACCATCCGCCATTCTTCAGCATAAAATACATGCGCATATTCAGCGATGTATTGATTACGACTCTTCCGATTTGTGAAGCAAGCTCTTCTGCATCTTTCGCATCAGCATCACTCAGAGCAGCGTGCTCCCAGATCTTCGTTTCTTTAAACGTATTGTGTTCGGTGGTAAAGCATCCGTCTTTCGCCCAGAACGATTTTTTATCGCAATCAGGTTCTGGAATTTCTCCATTCTTCAGTTCGCACACCATTGAATTACGATCGATCGGAATCAACGAGTCATTTTTGTAATTGAGGATTCCAGCAACTGTTTTCACGTGCACCATTTCAGGCATGGCACCGTTTGATGTGATGACCCAAAGTCCTTCTTCTTTGTCGATGAAAACATCGGTACTCTTCACATTGTATGTAGCTGCAGCAACGAATGAACTGTAAATCCACTCGAACTGTTTGAAGTCTTCGTCAGGAGGAAGCGATTCGGTGATTTCCTGCTTCACGGAATCTTTCGCAGACATCGTGTCTTTTGACTCCGAATCAGTTGTATCCGGGCCGCATGCAGCGAGCAGTGTTATTGCGAGTACTGTGATTGCAATTTGCTTCATACTTCTTCTTCGTTGCGTGGTTTTTCTGTGAATAGACCGAGGTAGAAAATTACAATAAAAACAAGCACCGCCGTCACAGCAAATACACTCCATGGAGCAACGAATTCCCACAACGCGCCCGCGCCCGCACAGGCAATCATCAGCGCAATGCTTCCCGCGCCTCCGAAGAATCCCATTGCTGATGCTTTCTCGCTTTTAGGTACAATGTTGCTGATCCACGCTTTGCTGATTCCATCGTTGAGCGCTGCGTACATTCCGTAGATGCCCATGAGAAGTATCGGCAAATACACGGGTGGTTTTTCCGGAGCGATGAACATCATCCACGCGAATCCCGTATACGTAACTATGAAACACACCAGACCAGTGATGAAAATCGGTTTGGCGTTGAACTTGTCGGCGAAGTATCCGGCAGGGTAGGAGAGAGCAGCATAGAAAAAGTTGAAGAGGATGTAATACAGAATGCTCATCTCTTCCGGACTGAAACTGTAACCCAGGTACGTGTTGTCTATTCCGGTATGTACTGCTCGCAACGCCATAAGTAAAAACAGATCGGAACTGTTGACGAGTGCGAAGAGGAGAAATCCGCCAACAGTTTTTCTGAAATTCGGATTCGATTCTTTCCAATAACTGAATGTTGCTTTCCACGAAGGCAATTTCGTTACCGGTTTTTTCTCCGCGTGTTTGTCTTTGAGAAACATCAACACAATCATGGTGAGGATTCCGGGAATCAACGCGATGTAAAACAGATTCGTGAGTGGCTCACCACGATGTGTAATCATGTACCATAGCGCAATCATAGGTCCGATGAATGCACCTAGCGTATCGAATCCACGATGAAATCCGAAAACTTTACCGCGATGTTTCGGCTCAGATTCGTGAGCGAGTAGTGCATCACGCGCCCCCGTTCGGACTCCTTTGCCCAGGCGATCGCTTGCGCGCATGAACAATGCCCACAAAACATTCGGAAATAAAACGATGAGTGGTTTTGCCAGTGAGCTCAGCAAGTATCCGAAGCGAATAAACGGCAATCGTTCCCCGCGCACATCAGACCATTTTCCGAACCAACCTTTTGATAGACCTGCAGCAGCTTCGGCAACACCTTCAATAATTCCGATCCACAAACCGGTCATTCCAATAGTGCCGAGATAAATGGGCAACACCGGATACAGAAGTTCACTGGACGCATCGTTGAATAAGCTGACGAGGGAAATAACGAGAACGCCGCGCGTGAGCCAGTGTTTCTGCATGTTTAAAGATAACGCAGAGGTGGGCTCGACGCATAATGGAGTTCAGGTTTTTCGAAAAATATGAGCAAAATTGAGCGTTTTTGAGCCCTCGCAAAGGTTTAACAATGTTTTTAGCTCTATGAAGACGGACTGGCATTGAATTTGAAATACCTTAGACAAAGACATAAGACTATGAAAAAGCTCATTGCAATATTTTCCGTTTTCGCACTGTTCAGCATTGCTGCAGTAGCACAGGATCTACCGAAGAATACGGCGAAGCCAAAGAAGTCAACTGCTAAAGTTACTCCGAACAAAAAATACGTAGGCAAGAAAGCTGTTAAAGCAAATGTGCCGGCCGCTAAATTGAATACGAAATAGAGATTTCGTCTTTATGGTTAACGAGACCTCGTCGCGAAAGTGGCGAGGTTTTTTGTTGGGTTGTTTTTATTTGAATACTATTAACTTAGCACAGTGCCAACCTCTTCGAATAAGCAAAAACTAGGCGACCTTCCGGTAGTCTCTCTCGAGAAAACCGAGCAGATTATTCATGTACGTCCGCTCACGTATCAGAATCCGTACGATCATACACGCGAGCATCGCCATACGTATTTCGAAATTATGTTCTTCGAAACTGGTGGTGGATTACAACTGATCGACTTTCAGCAATTCGAAGCCCAACCAAATAGCTGTCACATTATTTTTCCTCAGCAGATTCATTTGTTGAAACGAAATGGAAGTGAAGGCACAGTTGTCCAGTTTGTGGAGGAAGTAATTCCATCTGTTCAGGTACGTAATCAACTTCGTTCCGTGTCTTTCGGCGACAAGCCCGCGGTTTTCTTTGAGAGCAATGCTGAACGAATGGAAGAACTCGTACCGCTGTTAAGTTTGCTCAAGTCGGCGTCGGAGAAGAAAACGAAAATCGGAAATGATATTGCGGTGAAGTATCTCGAGGCGCTTCTCCTTCAGCTGGCAGAAGGGAAACAAGCGAATACAAACACACAGGTTTCTGAGGATCAAAAACTATTGTTTCATTTTCAGCAGTTGCTCGAAGAACAGTTTACTACCAATCACAGCGTGCAGGAATATGTGAAGCTGATTGGCGCGACAGAAAAGAAACTTGCTGCTGCAACGAAAAAATATCTTGGCTTGAGTCCTTTGCAGGTCATACATAATAGAGTATTGCTTGAAGCGAAACGTGCACTTGTATTTGAAGATACCTCGCATAAGGAAATTGCATTTCGTTTGGGTTTCGATTCTCCTGCAAGTTTTTCTCAGTTCATCAAGAACAAAACCGGGTACTCGCCTTCGGAGCTGAGTTCGCACCTGGTGGATATACACAAATAGAACGCGGATTTTGATGCTCGTGGAGTGCTAGGCGGTGCTCTCGGATCAGTGTGGTGACTAGAACGATTGGATGTTGGATTCGATGAGATAGGCTTAAGTTTATCTCATAAAATCCAATTCCGACTTTTGACTTTTAGTAGAATCATCCGAGGGAAACGATAGAAAACAACGGACTTCGAAATCCGCGTTCCCATTTCTATAGCTCGTATTCCAAAGTCCGTGGCGTGAATTCCAATCTCCTTCTGAAAACAGGCAAAATTCCACATCTGTTGTGCGTGAATCCATATCATAACACTATAACCCCTGCCTCACCTTTGGGGTATAAATAGCAAACGAACATCACACAACGCAATATGAAAAACATTCACTCCTTCTTCTCAATCATCGCAGGACTCATTATGTCAACTGCACCAGTCGCGGCTCAGTGGTCCGCAGTACGATTCGACTCTGCAAATATTTTCAGAAACATTTATGCTCCTGCACCGAACGATGTGTTCACCGTTGGAACAGATGCATTCACCGGAGAATATTTTGTGATGCGCTCAGACGATGGCGGAACAACATGGGATTCCATTGCACTTAATATTGGTGCAGATGATTTCCAGGTTTATGAAATGCATTTTCCCGATGTGAATAATGGTTTCATTGGTGGAACCAAAAACGGAACAAACCAGAATCTGCAGAAGACGATCGACAACGGCAATACGTGGACTGACATTACGCCTGATCCATTAAGCACGGAGTCTATTACTGCAATATACTTTCTTAACGCAAGTCAAGGTTGGGCAACAGCAGGACAGAATCTTTACATCACAGCTAACGGCGGTGTAAACTGGACAACAGCCGCGTTGAACTTCAATCCGTATGATCTTTATTTCCAGGATGCGCTTGTAGGTTACGCTGCTGGTGGAGATGTGTCGACTGTTCCCGCAAGAATGATGAAGACTATTGACGGTGGACAAACATGGACACAAGTATTGCAGAGTGTAGATCCTATGGTTTTTGTGAATGCATACAACTTCATCAATGTCGTTGACCAGAACACTTTATTCACTGCACAGGAATGGTCGAACCGTTTGTTCCGCACAACAGATGCTGGTGCCACATGGGATACAATTATTTGTGATTCGGTTTATCAGATTGTTGACTTTCACTTCGAGAGCGCAGATTCAGGTCACGTACTTTCGTCCATGGGTCAGCTTTATTACACCAACGACGCAGGTGCGACATGGAATCTTGCATACACAGCAGAGTGGGGATTGTATGGACCGTCTGTATTGTTCTACTCGCTTAACTTCTCACAAGGCGTTGGATACGTTTGCGGCTCAAGCGGATTGATCAAGCGTTTTGATCAGAACATCATGTCAATCCACACTCCGCTGGAAATCGTAGGTTCTTTAAATGTGTTCCCGAGTCCATGTTACGGTGCACAAAACATTACCGTGCAGTCTAACGGCATGCAAGGCGATTGTTCACTGTGGATCATGAATATACTTGGAGAAGTAGTTTACTTTGAAAACGTTCAGAACATCGAATCACGCTCATCACTTGTTGTGAGCAGTGCGTTTCTCGCCACCGGATCGTACACGATTGTATTACACAACGATGTTCAGAAGCAAACAGCGAAATTGATTATCGCTGAGTAAGAGTACCGCGTTCCTGTTTGTCCGAAAGCGACTATGCCTCGGTCCGACATTGTGGCAAACACAGGAAAGTTGGTTGGTTAGACCGTCCGCAGCAAGGGAGAGCTCGGACGGTCTTTTTTTTGTATCGCGGCGGCGCGGAGGACGCGGCGGCGCAGCGAAAATCACGTGTAAAAAGCAAAGGCAGCAATTCGTATCTTTATTCTCAGCGTAATACCCACGCTCCCAGCCACCAATTTAGGTCGCTGTTTTTTCAAAATGAATAATGGATACATCAAAAGAACTGAGGCTCGCAGTATTAATCGATGCCGATAACGTTCCTTCTGCACCTATAAAATCAATGCTCGAGGAAATTGCAAAGTATGGAATGCCAACTTTCAAACGCATTTATGGCGACTGGACACGTCCGCACCTAACGGGATGGAAAAGTGTTTTGCTGGAGAACGCAATCACACCTGTTCAGCAATACAGTTACACCATTGGTAAGAACTCAAGTGATTCAGCATTGATTATTGATGCAATGGATATTCTCTACACAGGACGTGTAGACGGATTCTGTATCGTGTCAAGTGACAGCGATTTTACACGTCTTGCAACGCGTCTGCGTGAAGCGGGAATGACCGTGATTGGCATTGGCGAGAAAAAAACTCCGGCGCCGTTCATTGCGTCGTGCAACAAATTTATTTACATAGAAATTCTTCGCCGTGAAGAACGTACAGCAGCGCCAGTTAAAGCGCGTGTAACCAAAGGTCCTGCTCAACGTCGCGGTGCTGTGGTCGCTCCGCCTGCGCGTGTTGTTGCGCCTGTAGCTCCAATCGATCAGAAGTTGGTGAGCCTCGTTCGCGACAACATCAACGACTTAACCGAGGAAGACGAATGGGTTTCATTAGGTGCACTTGGGAATCACATTCTCAAAAAGCAACCCGAGTTCGATCCGCGAAATTTCGGTCACAAGAAACTTATTGATCTCATCAAAAGTGTGACCGGTGTAGAGATCGATGAACGTCCTTCGGGCAAAAAAGGGGTGTCTCATTTCTTCGTTCGGAACCAGTAAATCGCTGTTTTTGCGTTTAAAAAGCCATTAACCTTTTTTAAGGCAACATTTTCGCGGGTTTAGCGTCTAACAGTAAACGCTCCCGCATGAAAAACGAATTTTTTGCATCGGTCATCCTGCTCGCGATCTTCATCGGTTGCTCAGCATGGTATCGCGCAGTTCCTTCTGTTCCTCCTGCGAAAGACAAAGCGCAGCAACATTGCGTTGTTGTGCATACCTAACTCGTTTCTTCTCATTAACTTTTCTTAGGACTGCAAAGTCGCGAAGTGAATAAACCTTGACGTTTATTTGCACGCATGAGAATCTTTCCATTTATCGCTCCGGCAATTTTTCTTGCCTCCTGTTTCTCCGATCCAAAACCGGTGACGATAACGATTGCGTCCGATGAGTTTATTCCCGGAATAATTCATGACGTCACGTATCGCTACAACGGAGAAATCATTGATAACCCTGAAGTCGTTTTTGATTCTGTCGCTGGAATTTATCGCTCGCGTTATGATACGTGTGCGAAAGGAGAATACTCTGTTACGCTTACAACGGTTTTCGATACGGAAACAGTTCAGACGTTCGAAGTGAACTCTGATTCAACCCTGTTTGTGAAAAACGATTTGCCCTTCACGTCAGTTGGATTCATTACCGAAGATTCCATGTTGAAAGCAGATACGGTTCAGTTTGTTCGTGTCGTTTCCGGCTGCTTTCAACACGATCTGCACAAAGTCACACTGATAAAAACGCCTGATGGGTATGAGGTCAAAGAGTATCCGACGACGGAGTATGTCACACATGATACGCGATTAATTTCCAGGGAAGATGGAGCAACAATGATTCAGAATTTTATTGAATCAGAAAAGGAAATCGAGCAGCTGCGTTACGAAAATGCGGGTAAATTAATCGCATCCACTTCACGGCAATATGTGTTCTTCAGGGCTGATTCGGAAATCTATTCGTACTACGATGATGGTGTGAAATGGGTGAGCTACCCCGAGACGTATATTCCGTAAATTATTTCTGCAGCATCATTCCAAGTCGCCCGCGCATAGATGCTGCGAGATAGCGCATTCTTTTCGGGAATGAATCTTGTTTCGCTGTTTTCCACTTCACGGTATTCACGACGTAACGAATTGCGTAGTCGTAGTATTTACGCGGATACGTTCGTTTGAAATCAATGTCGCGATCGGTTGATGTTTCCCATTCACCCACGTGCGTGAAGTTGTGTTGTGTGTCTTCGAACAATTCCGTGCCGCGAATCGGGTAGGCGAGTGTAATCGTGAAGTGATGCGGATTCGATTCAACAAGGTGAGTCACTGTTTCACGAATATCGTTTTCCGTTTCTCCAGGATAACCGAGCATAATAAACGTTCCTGCTTCCATTCCCTTCTTACGCGTAAGCTGAATCATCTCACGAACGTTTTTCACATCCACACGACGATCCATCGCGTCAATTACAGTTTGCGAGCCGCTCTCTGCACCAATCCAGATCCGGAAACATCCGCTTTGCGCCAGTAGGTCGAGGATTTCTTCGCTCAATCTGTCGGAACGGGAAATAATTTCATACCGGATTTTGATTTTACGTTTTGCAATGACCGCAGCAAATTCACGCATCCATTTCGCGTTGATCGTAAATACATCATCCACAAACCAGATGGAATCGAATTTGTAATTGCGTTGCAGTTCTTCAATTTCGTCAGCAACCAATTCCGGATTTCTGCGACGATACGACAAACCATAAACCGCACGACTGCACCATTTACAGGTATACGGACAACCACGCATCGTACTCACAGAAACAGAACTTTCTCCGTGTGCGCTTTTCCACACATCGAAATATTTCTGCAGATCAACTTTCTTTCTGTTTGGAAACGGAAGCTGGTTGATGTCTTTCAGAAGCTCCCGCTCTTTGTTGATGATTATGGAAGCACTTTTGTTTTTCCATTGAATTCCGTTGACTTCGGAAAAGTCCGTCTCGCCTCGGCTGATGGAATTCACAAGTTCGAACATGCTTTCTTCTCCTTCACCAATTACGATAAAATCTGCTCCTACATCCAACAGTGGTTTCGCATGTTGACGAACTTCCGGTCCACCGAGAATAATTTTCAGATTATGTAATTCCTGTTTGCTGCGAATGAACCTGATAATGCGAATCACATTGATACGCGTCATCAGGTTGGTGTACATTCCCAAAACATCCGGCTTGTGTTCAACAAGATGTGCACAGAGTTTATCGAATGTGGAAAAAGTAGAATCGAAAATGTCGTTGTCGAATCCTTTCTGCTCGAGATATGCGGACACACTCAGAATTCCGAGCGGAACATACGGCTTCATGATCGCCTGTTCCTTTTCGTCTTCAGCAAGAAAGTAACCGTGTGTGAGTAGGATTTTCACCTCGATGAAGGTACGAAAGAGACGTGAGACGGCAGACTTGAGACGGGAGTAAGAGTGCGAATAGCTAGTCTTTCTCCCACCTTCTCGTCGAACAACCTTCCACCATCCTCACTGTCCAGCCGTCCTTCTGTGCCCGCTTGAGAAGTCGCTTGCGCAGAATTTTCGGGTAGAAGATCCGCGAATAGGTGCCGCACCGCGAATGTTCTTTCATGACACCAATCTGAGCCAGCACGTCATAAGCAGCAGCTGCACATCGCATACCAATAAATGCATAGTCGTACGGTGCAGCCGATGTGTAGGCATCGCGAATGCTGTCGAGTTTTTTCTTCTGTTTGTCATCGATCGGAATTACAATGGTGGTGCGCTTCATGTCGCCTGTGTCGCCACCGAACATGGACCAGAATCCGTCAACAGAGTGTGTGGCAAAACGACTGTGCCGATTCTTCGGGTGCTCGATGATGTGAAATTTGCCGGCCGGCAGGAAATCAATGATGTAATTCGTGTCAACTTCAATACCAACATGTCCTCCGTGAATGCCACCAAACCATTTGTGTTCGGTGTCTTTAAATTCTCTTTTCGGACGTGAGCCGTAAAGGAAATGGACTTTGATATAGGTTGTGTCGGCATGTAAATCTGCCGTAAGCAGAATTCCGCCGACAAGCAGCAACAGTATTGCTCGCATAAATGTGATTGTTAGAAAGAGAACAGGATAGTTACGTTGTCATCGCTACAATCAGCATGACAATTGATTACTAACTAGGCAGACGGATACGCTGTGATGGAGAAAATGGTGTTGCGCAAGCAGTGAGAAACTCCGGTAGAGGTCCGGCCTTTTTTTGTTTTTATAGATGACTTGGACGTCATGATTCAAATATACGTGATTTGAAACAAACACTGGGCAATCAGGACCACCTTGTACTAGCCGAAATTCAATCACATTCCCGGAAACGTCTGTACTTTTGTGTTACGCGCAACTTTTGTTTGGCACGTATAAGCTTACCATGGCACTCCAATTGATAAAATTGAATATTGATGTTTCGGATGATGCGTTCAATGCTATCTATCCTGAACAAATCAGAAAGCATTCGAACCGGCATTGGACCCCGGTGGCGGTGGCGAAAATGGCGGCGGCATTTCTGGCGGAAAAACCAGGAGCGCGCGTGCTCGACATTGGATCGGGTGCTGGAAAGTTTTGCATGATTGGTGCTGCATCAACGGGGGGAGTTTTCTCGGGAGTTGAACAGCGAAGTGAACTGGTTCGATTTTGTGAAAAGGCTGCACGTGTTCACCACCTGAAAAATGTAACTTACATCAACGCAAATATTACCTCGATAGATTTTAATTTATACGACGGATTTTATTTATTTAATCCGTTTCGGGAAAATATTGATGAGACCGCGTTGATCGACGACAGTGTTGAAACGAGACCAGATCTCTTCGACTTATATGGAAAGTACGTGTACGAACATTTATCGGCCTGCAAAATCGGAACGCGTGTGGCGACTTATTGGAATTCGGTAGCTGACGTTCCATCTGAATATGCTGTAGTTGGATCCTGCTTCGACGGACTTCTTAATTTGTACGAGAAGACGCGGTGATTGCATCTGAACCAAACAAACCTGGACCATCCGCAAGTAAGTCAATCAGTATTTTACGACTGAAGTGTCCGCGTTGCTACAGGGGAAATTTTTTTGTTTACCGCAACGCATATAATCTTAAACACATGCTGGATATGCCTGATCGCTGTCCGGTGTGCAACCAGGATTTCAGAATAGAACCGGGATTTTACAGCGGCGCATTATGGGTGAGTTTCCCGATGGTTGTACTTCTTGGCCTTCCGATTTGGATTTTGGTTTTCTTCTTCGTTGATCTCTCCTTCGACATGACGTTTCTGCTGTTCGGAGTAACAATATTGGGACTGCAGCCGGTGATCATGCGGTATAGTCGGGCCATCTGGTTGAGCGTATTCGTCAAGTTCGATCCGAAAGCGTGATGCTTTACGTGGCGAGCTAAAATAAAACACAAATAGGAACGCGGATATTTGTGCACGTATAGTGCTAGTCTTTCATTCGGATCAGCTCGGTGTACAGAAGGTTTGTGAAATCCGATCTTATGAGATAGGCTTGAATTTATCTCATAAAATCCAAAACCTAATGTTGATGTTTAGTAGAGACATCCTGGTGGGCGATTAGAAAACAACGGATATAAAAATCCGCGTTCCTATTTCTTCACGAGATCGATCAGAAAATGATCTGCTTTCTTCGCCAATGTGGGCATGTTGCCAATCGTATTCTCAATCAATGTTAGCGCTTTTAGCAAAGTTGGACGGGTGCGGAAAAACGGATCGGTGTATGACGGAGGAATCGTCCAGCCAACGGCTTTTTGAGCTTTCACGTTGAACACATTCGAGGTCATGCGTGCGAACTGATCGGGATTATAGTAGTATGTCGTGAACGTTTCGCCTTCGATGGTAGTACTTACGCCATTCGTATTTTGACGACGTTTTGCCTGCTCGTACATTTTCTTGCGACGGAAGTACAAGCTTTCCATTGTGCAATTATCGCCCATGACTACCGCAATGAATCTCCCGTTGGGCCGAAGTAACAGTGAGATTTGTTCAGCGAGTAATTTGATTTCTTTTTCGGGGATACAATTCAGTCCGCCGAAGTTGGAGAACACAACATCAAACGATCCCGGAAGAAAACGATCACTGATTTGAGAGAACGAGCACACTTCGAATTCAACGCCAGTAGGGTTCTTCGCTCTTGCTGCGTCAATCATCTGAGCCGAAAGATCAGTAGCCACAACTTTGAATCCTTTCGATGCGAACCACTTTGCATCTTCACCGGTTCCGCAATTCAATTCGAGTACCCGTGGATATTCCGTGGAATTGATATTTCGCTGAAGATAATTCCACACGCGGTTGCGCTGCAGTCTTCCAATCGCTGTGTTGGTAAACTCCTTGTCGTAATTTTGCGCCGCGTTGTTGAATGCCTTCTCAGCTTGCATCACGTAATCGCTTTAATTTTCTTTTCTCCAGCCACACGGTAGGGATGTAATAGGCCAATGAACCCGCGCGACGAACATCGCCAGACTTCACTTTTCCGGTGAACAAGTGTTTCAGGCTTTCTACTCCTTGCTTATGGCGATAGTTCTTGTGTACAAAGCGATGAAGCTGCTTATAGAACTCCGGCGAATAGGTATTCTGAAACATCAACGCAAGGTCATCGCTGTCTGTCCAGTTTTGTTTCTGTTTCAGTTCTGCCTTTACATTTTCATAGAACTGTGTTCCCGGGAGCGGATATGAAACTGAAATGCCAATATCATCCGGCAAACAGTCGTTCAGAAGTTCGATAGTCTTCTCAATGTCTTCTGCTGTTTCTCCGGGATATCCGAACTGCAGAAAGAAGGCCGTTTTGATTCCATGCTTCTTCATCAACGCGTTCGATTTTCGAATTTGATCGATGGTTGTTCCTTTATCCATCGCATCGAGAATTTTCTGCGAACCGCTTTCTGCTCCCATCCACACACAGTCGCAACCAGAGTCCGCTAATGCAGCTATATAATTCTCTTGTATCAGCAAATCTGCCCGCGATTGAATTTTATAGTTCAGCTGAAGATTGTTTTCCTTAACGAGTTTCGCAAATTCTACAACCCAGCCCGGAGATAATCCGAAAATGTCATCGCAGAACCAGATGTAATCGAAATTATATTTCTGTTTCAGATGCACAAGTTCATTCACCACATTTTGAGGGGAACGTGAATTGTATCGGTTTCCGTAAATTGGTTTAGCGCACCAGTTGCATTTGAATGGACAGCCGCGCGTAGTAGCGCAGTTCAATCCGAAATATCCATTGTGTTCCATCCAGATGTTTCGGTAGCGATCCATATCGACAAGGTCCCATGCCGCCATCGGAAGTGAATCCAATTCTTTCATCACACTCCGCTTCAGAGTTTCTTTCGTCACACCGAATTCTCTCCACACAACTCCAGGAACTACATTCGGATCGAGTGTGCCATTCGACAACTGCGTTACCAATTCCAGCAAAGCCATTTCACCCTCTCCTTTGATCACAACATCGGCATGATGATCGAGATATTGTTCAAAATGATCCGTTGAATCGCTGCTATTGGTGAATACCGTACACCCACGACGTTTCGCAATGTCCTGCATCCGGAAAGCAGCTTCACGCATATTCGTGAGACACATTTTCGTGAGGTAGTTGAATCCATCGTCGTACACCACGAAAATATCCGGATTGAATTTTTCCAGAAACGGAATTACCTCTTCCGCCGATTCGGAGAATTGTGAATCGAAGAGTTCGACTTCGTGTCCGGCCTCGCGTAGAACAGCGGCAGCGAGAATC
The DNA here is from genome assembly GCA_040377305.1 of Flavobacteriales bacterium. GTDB lineage: Bacteria > Bacteroidota > Bacteroidia > Palsa-965 > Palsa-965. Next base: position 12,727 of record JBEIPA010000030.1, read on the forward strand.
GTTCCCAACGGAGGATAGGGTTGCCCGATGGCCCATTGCTTGGGATCGAAGCGCATGAAATAGGAGTGTGAGAAGAGGATTTTCACCGGTTAAAGATACGATTCAGTGCGCAGTTGACAGTGTGTCCGGGATTGGAACTGCAGGCTTTCTGAGGCCGATATGGTTGTGATTTAATTCAACCCCTTCAGGGTTGCGACGTACGTTCATTTCATTCTCTACCGAAATTCAACCCCTTCAGGGTTGCTTCGTTCAGGAATCCTGAAGGGATTCAATTTCGGTAGAGATATACGTGCGTGTGAAAGGCAACCCTGAAGGGGTTGAATTTAAAAGCCGCGATCTGGATTTTCACGACTTCGCTGTCCACTCCATTACGTGAGGACGGATCACAACATCGTGTTTATCTTGCAATTCCAATCGCTTCACTTCCAGCTTCGTCAATACAATCCGCTGAAACCCTTGCGGATGATGTTTGGATACGTGTTTCCTAGAGCGGAAATCAACTTCAAAATGCGACTCCTTCAAGTGCGGAAACTTCTTCTTCCAGCGACGAAGCGTGATACGGAAGAACTTATCGTCCATCCATTCTCCGAAACCGCCTTTGAGCATCTTTTCCAGGAAGCGTTTGAAGCTGCCATTGCGGGTTTGCGGTATTTCTGTTCCGTTCAGTGTAGCATTTGGATAAAAAATCTTTGCCCATTTGTTTTCAGTCGTGAATTCTGAAAACACATTCACATCGCGCATCGGCTTTGCAAATACAATTTCTGTGGCCGTGAACAGATTTCTATCCGGAATCGAAAGATGTGCAGTGTCAACGAAATAGTTCACGCAGAAATATTTCTTCGAATTGAACAGGAACAGCTTCTTGAACATGATCAGAAATGTTCTTGCAACCCACAACCTGTTCGGCTCGGTGATGATGAAGTAATCAATGTCGCCGTCCTTATCCATGGTTCCTTTTGAAAGAGAACCGCTGATGCAGACAGTTCTCACGAATGGAAATCCGGAAATGAATCGCGCCCACTTTTCGGCTTTGGCAGAGTAGAGGAGTGCACGTTTGTTTCGCTCACGACGAAGATCAATGTGCTTTTCAGAACCACAGATGTAATAGAATCCGTCGCGGTTACTGACTACACTTTGTTGTTGCAGTTCTTCAATTGCAGCAGCGGTTTCAGAAAGAGAACATTCTTTCCACTGGCAGTATTGGTGAATTTCGTCGAGCGTGAGCGGGTGTTTGAACACATCGAAATACATCAGCGTGTGCAAAACACATTGTGCATTGTCGGTTAGTTGTTGCGAAGATGTAAGCTCAGCGGAGAGGTACTTCATGCAGCAGCCGGTTTAGCGTTAATGAAAGATAGAATGTAATTGCGTTCCCAGCGTATGAGTTTTTCTACACGTTCAATGCAATTCCACCCGTGTTTCTGTGCTGTTGATTTTATCCCGCTGATATCACATTCATCCGAAAGAACCATCAGCATTTCTGACTTCGGAGAAATGTAAGTAGTTGCCTGCGTGAAGAGCGAATCAAAGTACTCCAGATTTTCTCCGCAATACCAGGCGTGCTCAGCAGCGTTCTTTGGATTTTTCTTGTAGTACGGAGGATTCACAAGAATATAATCGAATTGACTTTTTGGAACTTCGCTAAACAAATTCGAGAGATAAACAGGAAAGCTTCGTTTGTTTGCTTCGGCATTCGATTTGGTATTTTCAACCGCTGCCGGATTAATGTCGCATGCACAAACATCCGCACCTTGTTTAGCGCAGAATAGGCTGATGAGTCCGCTGCCCGAACCGACTTCAATAACTTTCTTGTTGAGCAAAGGAAGCTTTCGCAGGTAACGCAACAACAACGCAGTGCTGAAGAAAAATCCGGGATGAAAAACTTCCGGCTGAACTGTTATACGGATATCACCCCAGCGATAAGTACGTGGAGATTTGAGATACCACTGTACGTATGGTTTCCAGGTTCGGTGAAGAATTCCTTTAATGATGCGCCTCATGGGCAGAACTTACTTCAACTCGGCCATGTCCATGCCGCACATTGGGCATTCACCGGCAGAATCGTACATCACGGCTTCGCCCTCACATTTCATCGGGCACTGATAACTTTTTTTTGCTTCTGCATTCGAGCAAGATGAAACGAAAGCAGATGCAGAAATAAGAACTGCGCAGATAACCAGAAACTTCTTCATGGGTGTGTTTTTTGAGTGTATTCCCAAAGTTAGGCAGCGCAAAAGGAATTTGCTAATGTGCAAAGCCGACAATTTGTTAGTAATTCGCGCCACTAAGGGCGGATATACACAAATTCCACCCGGCGGTTGATCGCGTTTTCATCTCCTGCAGGACGAGATTCTGCGTACCATGCAGTCGTAATTCGGTTTTCGGCAATTCCCCGATCGACGAGATATTTTTTGACAGCTTCCGCACGACGTCGGGATAAATCGAGGTTGGATTCAACATTACCCACGCTGTCGGTGTAACCGTTGACGATAATTTTCATCGCTGCGTTTTGTTTCAACTGAGTGACAACCGAATCGAGTGGAGAATGGAATTGCTTTTTGATCACATCCTTGTCCGTGTCAAAGTAGATGATAGGACGTGTATTTGTCTTGCGTGGAATCGGTGGCCCAGCCGTTGTCGTAAGGGAAAGATCATCCAGAAAGTAGTACGCATACGGATCCTGTCCTTTGTTTTTTGGATTGTCGGGAAGAGAAACAGATTGCCAGTAATCATCCAGGTAGCCGAACACGAAGCTGACTTCTCCACCAACCGCTGTGAAATCAACGGCGAATTCTGTCCAGACATTGACCATAGAGGGACGCGCAGTTCCCGGAATTTCAATTGCCGGATACTTCGGATTGCTTCGTGGATAGTCGCTTCGTACATCAGCGACTTTAACGTAATTCACATCCCAGAATTCTATTTGCATTTTTGGCATCGCGTACTTTGCTCGTGCACTTATCGCCAGCCAAATTGAGAAGTGATAATTTTTACCAGCTATCAAAGGTTCTTTAAGGTTTGCTGCTATATATTCCTTCCACTTCCCACGCTCAATATAAATGCCACCGTACCCGACTCCGGAACGCGCTTTCATTTCTTTTCCGAAATATGGTGAGCCGAAATGCTTGTGTTGCCCGTCGGAATTGTAATAATCCGTAGTTCCAGCACCCGGATTCCACCAACCGACCACATCATGAACGTCGAACGTATCACTGGGATTCGGTAAGTGATAGGAAGTATCGATAATCTCGAAACCGGGGTTGAGAATGAGGTTTTGCCCACTGGCAATTGTGGTGAGAAGTAAAAATGCAACTACAAAAAGGCTTTGCATGGGAAAGTGTATGCGTTCTACGGTGTTTATTCCGCAAATCTTACGGAGGTAACTTTCATTGAACACATAATGTTGGAGTACCGGAAAAGATACGGACTAGGAAATTTCCTTCCACGCCAACGCAGCAGCTCCAAGCACCGCCGCATTCTCGGGAAGTGCAGACAATTCAATGTGAACTTTACCGGCGTAATTCCGGAGCACGTATTCTTCGTAAAATTTCCGTGTCGGTTTGAGAATGGTATCGCCGGAACGTGCAACACCACCATACAGGTAAATATGGGAAGGACTCGTAATGCACACCATATTCGCTAAAGCAAGACCGAGCTTGCGTGCCGTGGCGTTGATAATATCTTGAGCAACTTCATCGCCTTTCGCTGCGGCATCGGCAATTCCTTTTGCAGTTACATCTTTCATGCTTGCAATTCCGCGAATATGTTTGCCTTCACGCATGGCATCGTGTGCGCTCCAAACAACTCCCGTTGCAGAAACGTAAGTCTCGAGACAACCTTTTCTTCCGCAGCCGCATTGACGCCCGTTTTCTTCGATGATTACATGTCCGAGTTCTCCAGCGAAACCATCGTGTCCGTAGATTACTTCTCCGTTGACAACGAATCCGCTGCCGAGACCGGTTCCCAGTGTGACGAGAACAAAGTCTTTCACGAATTTCGCGGCACCGAAAATCATTTCACCTAACGCAGCAGCATTCGCATCGTTGGTGATGTACGAACGTTTGCCCGTTTGTTTCGTGATGAGTTCTGTAAGCGGAATAATTCCCTGCCACGGCATATTGGGTGCGTGTTCAATGCATCCGGAGAAGTAGTTCGCACTCGGCGCTCCGATTCCGATAGCGAGAATTTCTTTCCCGCAATAGACTTCACCTTTTTTGATGATCACCGCAATTGCAGAAACGTATGCCTCAACGGTGGCGAACCCCGTCGTTGGAATATTTTCATGAAAACGAATGTTGCCGTCTTTGTCAACGATTCCGATTTCGGTATTTGTTCCGCCTATATCTATTCCTGCTACCATAATTTGATTTGCAAATACGCTGATATGCCGATTTGCAGATTGTTGTGCAAGTTATGCAATCAACTAATCAGCATATCTGCAAATCAACTAATCATTTGATGTACGAGTCTGCGTCTAACAACGAATTTTTCTCGCTCTGATAAAGCGCGTAATTAAATCCCTTCTGTAATCCATACGCACCATGTTCTCCTTTCGGATTGATCGCAAGTATTCCAACCTGAAAATCTTTGTAGTTCGAATTCGTTTTCACGATCCGTGCAATTGCTTCTTCGCAAGCTTCCTGTGGTGTTGCACCGTGACGCATCATCTCCACTGCTGTGTGCGACGCGAGCGTGCGTAAAACTGTTTCTCCAAGACCCGTACATGTTGCAGCTCCAATTTCTCCGTCAACAAACAGACCTGCGCCAATAATCGGTGAGTCGCCCACACGTCCGTGCATTTTCCAGGCGAGTCCGCTGGTTGTACACGCACCTGCGAACGCGCCATCCTGATCAATGGCAAGCATTCCGATTGTATCGTGATTTTCAATATTGATGATTGGCTTGTAGTTTTTTTCCTTGAGCCATTCCTTCCACGCTTTGTCAGTGACCGGAGTGAGCTTATTCGGAAGACGTTTGATGCCGAGCGATTCTGCAAACAATTCTGCACCGCGACCAACGAGCAGGACGTGCGGTGTTTTTTCCATCACGGCTCTTGCCAATGAAATCGGATGTGGTACACCTTGCACGAATGCAACACAGCCCGCTTTTCCGCTCATGTCCATGATAGATGCATCGAGTGTCACAATTCCATCACGATCCGGATATCCGCCGAGACCAACGCTGGTGTTGTTCGGATCAGACTCGCTGTTCATCACACCTTTCTCAACAGCATCAAGAGCGCTACCGCCTGCTTTCAAAGCTTTGATTGCATCTTCATTCGCAGCAAGACCGTGACTCCATGTGGAAATCACCAAGGGCAATCCCGTTTTACTGTTCGGATTTGTCTTGGTGCCTTTTTCGGAAACTGTGTTGCTTGCTTTCACAGCGCTTGAAATTCCGATAGCAGCCGTTGCGAGTGCTGATGTTTTGATAAATGTTTTGCGATCCATGATCTATAATTTACTTCGTAATAATAGTGATTTCATCAGCGAACAGCCATGCAGGTTTTCCGGCACCGGGGTGACCTTTCGGACATGTCTTAACACCAACCGCGTGAAGCCGAATGAAACGTCCAGTTCCCATTGGACTTAACGCCACTCTGTTTACGTTTGGTCCCGACAATTTTCCGCCCGGTGCTATATAAGTTGCTTTTGAATAGTACACGCTGAACTTTGACGAGTCATCAGTAATGTCTGCTGAAACGCTGGTTGGTCCAAATATCCACGCATTCTCATCATCGAGAAAACCAACGATAACGGAATCAACATCGGTGGATTTTCCAAGATCAATGATAATGTCCATATCAACACCTTCATACCCTTGCCACAATCCGGTTCTGAAATTCGTGTTACCCGTTAGTCCATCAATCAACGCGCGATCTCCACCAGCAGAATATTGCGGAGCAAATGCGTTGCGGATGGAAATGGATTTCCAAGGTGGTGCTTTGTAAAAGTGAGCTTCGACCGTGTCACTGTAAATTTGACCGGTGGTCAATGTTCTTATGTTAAAATCGGACCCGTTACTCGTAAAGAACTCTGTCTTGAAAGTATTCCCGACAGAGAACATTCTGATTTCTGAGTTTTCCTTTATTGCAACTGGTGAAGAGTAAAGTTTGAATTCACTTCCGTTCAAACTCCAATAAATTTTGTTCTCTGAAAAAAGAGTTTTCATTCCTAATGAAATTCCTTCGACGAATGTTCGTGAAGTCACACCTGTAATCCATGGCGCAGAAACATCTCCTACATTTTCAACGTATCTATTAAACTCCTTTGCTGGCGGCGCAGTATCTGTTTTCGAAATATCGATATGACCACCTTGCATAATCTCACGGTGATACAGGAATGGGTAATCATACATCGAATTGGTTTTCCTATCGACAACCTGCATGTAAGGAAAGTCGGAATCTGCATTCAACGCCCAGATTTTATAATCATTTCCATTCTCAATGTGAAATGTTGCAGCTGGAAATTGTGGAGAACCAAAATGATATTTTGGATTACCGGGTGTGATTTGATATATCCCGCACGAACTCAAAACATACCATGCACTCATTTGTCCGCAATCTTCATTGCCGCATAGTCCATCTGGTTGATCTGTGTATAACGAGTTGCAGATTTGATGGATTAATTCCTGCGTCTTGTAACCTTGTTCGATCTGGGTGTACAAATAGGCCATGTGATGACTAGGCTCATTGCCGTGCGCATACTGCCCAATCAGCCCAGTAATGTCGGCCTGGTCCCGGCCTGACGTGTTCGATGAAGTATGAAAAAGAGAATCCAAATGGTTCTCATAATTTTTCCACCCCATTATGTGCGCTTGACTGAGAGGGGACTGTTGAACAGCCAGACTGTATTGCCACGCGTTTGCTTCTGTATAATTATTGTTTACCTCGTACGGATTAAAGGGCGAAAAGAATGAGTTGTTCATTCTCGCTTGCATGAATCCTGTTTCCGGGTTGTAAACATTTTGCCAGTTTGCACTTCGACGGAGATAATAGTTCATGCCAACACTATCATTCATTTTCTCAGCACATAAGGAAATACACCAATCATCATACGCATACTCCAACGTCCGCGAAACGGATTCACTTTCATTCTCTGCTGGAATAAATCCATACTTGCGATAGTCTTCCAGTCCGAAGCGATTTTCCATTGCTGATGCTTTCATCGCTTCATAAGCAAGTGCAGTGTCGTACCCGGTAATCCCTTTCATCCACGCATCCGTAATCACCGACACGCTGTGATACCCAATCATACAATCCGTTTCATTAGACGACAATTCCCACACGGGCAATCGTCCGCTCTCCTGGTAAATCTGCAAAAACGTATTGATGAAATCGTTCGTGCGTTTTTGTTGAACGATGGTGAATAGCGGATGAAGCGCGCGATATGTGTCCCACAAGGAGAACACAGTGTATCGCTGATGTACCGTATCGCGATACACTTTGTGATCCATGCCCTGATATTCTCCATTCACATCGCAATACACGTTCGGAGCAATGAAACAGTGATAAAGTGCGGTGTAGAAAATACGCTTCTTCGTTTCATCCGCTGTTTCGATTTCAATGCAGGACAATTCGGAATTCCAGTGCTGTTCTGTTTTCTCGCGGACTGCATCGAAATTCATGCCGCCGGTTTCAACGTCCATATTCAGTTTGGCGTTTTCCCAACTCACGGGTGACAATGCAACTTTTACTTCGACCTGCTCACTTGAAAAGGAGAAGATGGCTTTGAGATCTTTCGCTGTTGAAGAATCTGCCACGAATGTTTTCCCTTCACTCCAAAACTCATGAGTGAATGGTTCTGAAAATTCTGCATAAAACCATAACTGCTGATTCGTTGCCCATGCTTTTGAGAAGCGTTTTCCGCGGATGGTGTGATCGTCAATGATTTCGATTTCGCATTCCAGAACTTCGTCGCGGTGACTCATGTCGAGAATGATCCACGGTTCATCATAATGGTAAAAGTTGTACCGGTGAACTCCTACACGTGGTGAAGCGGTCATTTCGCACATAATTCCCTTGTCGAGTTTCACAGAGTAATACCCCGCTTCTGCGGTTTCATTAGCGTGCGAGTACGATTGACGATAGCCGATTTCATCACTATTTGTATCGGCACCACTTGAATATGACTTGTTCACAATACCCGGCATGAGCATGATGTCTCCGTAATCACTGCAGCCGGTTCCGCTCAGGTGCGTGTGTGAGAATCCGTAAATGATATTATCGTCGTGGTGATAACCGGAACAACCATCCCAACTTCCATCAACACGTGTGTCGGGACTGAGCTGCACCATTCCAAACGGAGCTGTTGCACCTGGAAATGTATGTCCGTGTCCGCCGGTGCCAATGAATGGGTCTACATACTGTGCAACATTTGCGTGTGCACTGTCGAATTCCCATTTGTAAACGGCGTCCGGATATGATTTAACAGAATCGCCGCATGAAGCCAGCAAAAGTGAGAATCCAAGAATGGAGAGTAGAGAATATTTACTCATGCTTATTCAATATCCGAGTTTAGAATTCGTGAACCGCGAAAAGCGGTTTCATATGTATGTAGCGTTCTAAATTACGGAATTAGGGAACGCGGAATGGGGGATGAGGAATAGGGGATGAGTGAAGCGGAGATACTCGCCCCGCCTTCCTCATGCCTCATACCTCATACCTCGTCCCTCATCCCTATCTTTGCATCATGCGATACCTACTTTTCATTCTCACTCTTGCGCTTACGGCGTGCGGCGAATCCACTGACCAATCTCAGACAGATTCCGTTCCTGCTCAACCGGAAATCGTGATTACAAAGGGCGTAACCGCGCTGTTGTCGTGCAAGATGGATGTGACAAACACGTATGAGGTTTATTTGCCGACTACGTTATCCGACACTGGAGTATATCCGGTTGTTGTGTTTTTCTCTCCCCAAGGCGATGGAAAAGTGCCGGTAGAGAAATACAAAGCGATTGCAGAAGAGTGGGAGTTCATTCTCGTGGGTTCGAATTACACGAAGAATGGAATGGATGCAAATCTTGCTTTCAGCGGCGGAAATAATTTGCTGAATGATGTTCTCTCCCGCTTCAATGTTGATCCTGCACGTGTGTATCTCTCCGGATTTTCGGGTGGGGCGCGCATCGCAGGTGGACTCGCATTACAACGCATGGATGTTACGGGAGTGATTTGTTGTTCAGCAACACCACCGGAATCAGTCGCACCTCGAGGTTACGTGGGCATCGCGGGTTTGGGCGACATGAATTATCTCGAGATGAAAAAGTTTCAGGCAACACAAACGGGAGCGACGCTAAGTGAGCTTTTGGTATTCGATGGTAAACACGAATGGCCTTCACCGATCGTAATGGAGAACGCCATGCTGATGATTTCTTTGTATCAGCCGGGAACTGCGCAGTCGGGCGACATGAATAAAATGTCAGATTCTCTTACGGCCAATGTGTTGAAGCAATGCGATACGTTGAGTACAATCAGCTGTATGCTCGAAGATAATTTGTTGGCTTCCGTAGAAAGAGCAGAGAAAAATTATTCCGGATCAGGTGCAATTTCAGCGCGTCGTAAGAAAGTAAGTTCGTCCTGCGTGAAGAACGATGAGCAGAAATGGAAAGATGTAGAAATTGAAGAAAGTAATCTGCAGACTGTACTTCAGGAATCAATTTTGTCGCATGATACAATCTGGTGGCGTGACAATGCAGACAGTTATTTCGAGACGACGAAAACAGGTGCGGAGAAATTCATGCGTCAACGTTTACGCGGATACACGAGTTTGTTGTGTTACACATACTGCAATCAGGCATTCAGTATGAACAACGTTCACGCGGCGGAGAAGCTGGTGAAAGTGTACAGCATTGTCGATCCAACCAACAATGAATGGGCATATTTGCAATCCGGACTATACATGCGTTTAAATCTGACAGCTGATGCAATCATCAGCATGAACAAAGCGGTTGAACTTGGTTTTCACGATCGTAAACGCGTAGAAAAGGATCCGGTTTTTGCTCCGGTGATGAATGATCCGCAGTTTCAGCAGGTTTTGTCTAAAATGTGACAATCTGGTGACATTACGCTTGATCCACAGAGGAATATCAGTGGATTTAAAAAAGCTATTCAATACCTTTGTATCGTGAAAAGGGTTCTCGTCATAGGTCTGATTGCCGCGATGTTAGTATCATCTATGGCTAAGACTTTTGTTCTTGCCGATTACATTTTGAATTACGATTTCATATCAACCGTGCTTTGCATCAACAAGGATAAACCTGAAATGCATTGCAATGGAAAATGTCACCTTGCGAAGGAGCTGAAGAAACAAGAAGAAGAGCCGGGTACAACAACTCCGAAAAGTGGTATTGTATTACAGGAAATTTCCGGAGTTATAACACCTTCCCAGCAATTGCCCTTTTCAGCAATTGGAGAATTTGAATTTTTGTTTCCACCAGTTACCATAATTCGTTGGGAATTTGTTTCCACCTGTTTCCATCCGCCTGATTCACGAGTGTCTTGATTCCGTATCGCTGGTCATATCCAGCGCAAATATCATTTCACTTTAATCTCATTTCATCATGAAAAACTATTTTATTTCCATACCTGCATTTGTGTTGTGTGCGAGTTTGTCTTTTACTGCGTGCAAGAAAGACAGTCCGGAACCTGTAGAGGAACCGCATGCAGAGACAGGCACAATGCGTATCAATTTTGTACCCATGTTTGGCGACAGTCTTCTTGAGTTGAATACCGAACAATATGTTACGGCCAACTCAGACACGCTTGAAGTATCAGCGTACAAATACTACATCTCGAATGTGGTCTTAACATACAACAGTGGTAGTACGTACACTGTTCCTGACGGCTACTTTCTGATTAATGCTGCAGACGCGGCAAGTCAAACGATCACACTTTCAGGTTTACCTGAAGGGGCATATACGAATGTGTCGTTCCTGATCGGAATCGATAGTGCACGCAATGTTTCCGGTACGCAAACCGGAGCACTCGATCCTTCTAATGGTATGTTCTGGACCTGGAGTTCAGGTTATATCATGGCGAAGCTGGAAGGCACATCCCCTCAATCAACAGCAAGCATGAACATGGTAATGTTGCACATAGGTGGATTCTCCGGAGCGAATAGTGCATTGCGCAATGTGAACCTTGCATTACCGGTTAACGCAACAGTGAGCCACCATCACGATCCGTTAGTGACAGTTACTTCTGACGCCGGAGAGTGGTTCGGAACTCCAACACTCATTGACCTCTCCACTTCGGCAACTACGATGATGCCGGGGCCTTTGTCGGTTTCGATTGCAAATAACTACAGTGATATGTTTGTAGTTACGAGCGTGCAGAACTAACATGAAGCGATATATTCAACGTATCGTGAGGAGCGTAGTGCTTCTCACGATACTTCCATGTGCAGTTTTTGCATGTGATGTTTGTGGCGCGTTTATCGGTGTAACACCTTACGACAATCAAAGTGGTTTTTCTGTGTTTCACCGTTACAGTCTGCACAGTCGCATCGATAACCTGGAGGACCAACCAATTTTTCCATCCGGAGCTTATCGCGTTGTGCCGGTGATGTCAGCCTTGCATTCATCTCACGATTCCGTTCAAATGCAACCGGGCGACTTCGAATCGTTTAAGACAATAGAAGTGCGTGGGAAATGGTTCATCCACAATCGCGTTGAGATTAATACTCAACTACCGTTTGTATTTAACCGAATGAGAAGCAATACCCATTTGGAAAGGATTTCGGGTGTAGGAGACGTCAGTTGCTGGATTGGTGTGCACGTAGTTAGAAAACTGGAGACAGATTTGAAACAACGACTTGTAATCGGGTTGGGTGTGAAAATTCCAACGGGCAGATGTGATGTGCGTGACGAAAGCGGTGTTCGTTTTCATCTTTACATGCAACCAGGTTCGGGAACATTCCAGGAATCTGCGTACATTCAATACAGCCTCTCACGGAAAAAGATTGGTCTGTTTTGGAATGGTACGGTGAAACGGAACGGCATAAATAGTTTCGATGAACAGGTTAAGGCTTCATTCACATCGGGCGTAAATTTGTTTTACATGATTAAAAAAGGGAATGCCGTAGTTCTACCTCAAATTCAGATTTATGCTGAGTATTGTTCTGGTTACACCGTTAACCAACTTCCTGCAGCTAATTCAGAAATCGGAATGGTGATGTCAGGAATTGGATGCGATGCGTACTTCGGTCGACTCGGTACTCATCTGACCGTGCAGATTCCGGCGGTACAAATAAGATCAACTGAAGCTCCTGGTGCTTCGCTCAGAGGAGCAATCGGGATTTCATGGAACATTAATCAACAGAAATTTCTCATTAACTAAATTCAAAGTCTATGAAAAAGGTATTTTCACTTTTCGCAATGCTCTCACTTTTGAGCTTGGGATGTACAAAAGAGGGGCTCGACGGCGACGCAACACTTGTAGTTAAACCTGCACACCACGGAGACCCGATTATAAGCACCGTTGCTTATCGCGACAGTGTTTTTGTCAAGTTTAATGTTACAGAAGTTCCTGCTGATCCAACGCGCGATTACGATGCTTTGATTGTCGGAGAAGTGGGCGAAGATCATATTCATGTTGAACATCCGACGAAAGGAAACTATTCCATCTTTTGCACAGGCTGGGATACTTCAATCAACGAACGCGTGACGGGTGGTGTTACGATCGAGATCAAACGCAAGGAACGCAAAGATGAAATTGTAGTGAATGTTCCTGTGACCGAATAGGGTAATACTTACGAGGGCTTTCTGACTCTGCGAGTCTTACCACGGCGACGCGGCGTTACGGGGAAAATTCTTAGTGTTTGATATATGTTTCCCATCCGGAGTTCACGGCGTGTTGGTATTGAACTATCACTTTCTCCCGTATCGCCGGCTGGGCTTAGCTTGTTTCACCCGTGCGCCGCTACTCCGTTTCTCCACGTCTCCGTGGTAAGCCCGCTGCAAGCGTCCAAACTTCTTTAGTTCAGTTTTTTATGCTTGATCAACCACACCACCAGCAGCGGGAACAATAACAAATCAGTAACCACTGCAACGAAGAGCGTAATGCTCACCAGTAACCCGAAGTAGAATGTGCTCTCGAATCCGGATGATATGAGCGAAAAGAATCCTCCGCATAAAATGAGTGACGTTACAATTACTGCTTTGCCGGTTGAGAGGAACGATCGCTTCACGCAATAGATCACCGACTTTCCTTGTTTCATTTCAAGTTTTAGTCGTGCAAGGAAGTGAATAGTGTCGTCTGTCGCAATACCGAATGCAATGGAGAAGATGATTGACGTTGCCGACTTCATCTCGATTCCAAAATAGCCCATGATTCCTCCGATGATAATAATCGGAATGAGGTTGGGAATAACGGCAATCACCATCATTCTCCAGTTGCGGTGAACAAAAGCAATGATGAGTGCTACGACCAAAATCGAAAGGAATAATCCCTGAATGGTATTGTCTACGAGGTACTGATTGTTCTTGTCAAACATCAATGCAGCGCCTGTGATTCGCACATCAATTGCTTTCATCGCGGGATCATTTTCTGCGAATGCTGTAAGTGCTATGGAGCGTTCGCGAAATGCTTTGCTGCCAATGTCGGGCATTTTTCCGGTGAGTCGCGCCTGATTTCCGTTTTTGGTAATCAGCTTGCGAACTTCAGCTCTGGCCTGTTTGTAGTCTTTGATCTGTTCAACTGCTGCAACAATATCAGAGTCGTTCGCAGGCAAAGAATAGTATTCATTGTTGTTTCCGTGTTGCACGCGATTGAAACCCTTCACCAATGTTGCAGGCGAGAACATGAATCCAACTCCAAAATCTTTCTCAAGATACTGTTCGAGTTTGTCAATTGCTCTCAGCTCAGCAGGTTCCCATAGCGAGTGTGTGCTGTCTTTGGGTGTGATTAAAATCTCAAACGGACGAACTCCGGAATAATTTTTCTCGAAATATTCGAAGTCGGTGCGCAGCTCATCTTTCCGTGTGAGTCCTTCGATGAGATAGTTGTTGACCTGGATTTGTGTTATACCATAAATGCTTGCGCCAAGAACGATAATTGTTCCAACGGTTAGTGTTTTCGCATTGCGGAAAATCCAAAGCAACAGTTTATGCAGTCGTTTGCTCCAGAAATCTGACGTAATCGGCTTCTCTGCCATTTTCGGTTTTGGCAATAAATACAGCACCACCGGCATGATGGAGTAGGAGAGAATGAAAGCGATGAACACGCCAAGCGAAGTGTAAATTCCGAAATCGCGAATTGGAATTACTTTCGAATTGATCAGCGTTAAGAATCCGAGTGAAGTTGTAAGCAACGTGATGAATGTTGCAAAGCCTGTTTCTTTCAGCGTTTTTATGAGCGCATCGAATTTGTCAACTAGGGGGTTGTTGCGCAATTCCTCGATGTATTTCGTAACAATGTGCACCACATCCGACATTCCGACGACGAACATCATTGTTGGTAAAAGCACAGTCATGATGTCCAGCGCTTTGCCGGTTGCGGTCATCAAGCCGAGCGTCCAGACAATGGACAGCAACACGATGGTGATTGGCACCCAAACTCCCCAGAATGAGCGGAAGGAAATAAACAGGAAGAGTACAATGAGCAGAAATGACGCAACAAAGAATTGGAGGAACTCTCCGCTCAAACGATCGAGATAGACTTTTTGTCCGCGGGCTTTACTGGCACTGTACACGTGATCGAAATGCTGCCGGTCGATTTCGCGCTGAATATTCATCAGTAGGGAATCAGAAGGCGTTTTCTTAATTGCCTCCGTTGTTTTGATGTAGATGCAAACCGATTTTCCATCGCGACCAAAAAACGACCCGACGAGCCCCGGTGAATTGTACACGTTTACTGAATCGATCGGTAGTGCAGCAGGATCGTAAATGTGAATGAGTGGTGTGCGACCAACGCCACTCATGTCTACCGTTTCCATGGTGGATGGAGACGTGACAGCAATTACATCCTTAATCGTCTTCAGTGAGTCGGTGAGATCGGCAACTTTTGAGAGAAAGTCGTGCTGGAAATTTCCTTTCTCGTTGTACACAGAGAGAAGAATGAATTCGTTGTCATACTCGAATGTGTCTCTGAAGGCCTGGTAGGTTGGTAAATCCGGATCATCCAGCGGGAAGAAAGATTCGAAGTCGTAATCGAAACTGATTTTCCGGAGCTCGTAGATCGAAAGTCCTGTAACAAGAATTACAATTCCGAGGGCAGTATAAGCGAGCTTGCGGAAATGTTTACGGATGAACTCCATATGGAATTTGAAGATTCGATAATTCGAAAATTCGAGAGTTTAAAATTCGACATAAATACTGTATTCGAATCGTCAAATCGTCAAATTTTCGAATAAAAAAATCCCGGTCATAAGACCGGGATTTTTTTGGGAGGGTAATGGCATTATATCTTTTTGACATTAATTGCATTTAACCCCTTGCGACCTTCAGCAACATCGAATGAAACTTTGTCGCCCGAATTGATCGGTTGCTCCGCGAGTCCGGTTACGTGCAGGAAAATTTCTGCATTTGATCCGTCCTCAGTAATGAAACCATATCCCTTGGTTGCATTAAAGAATTTAACTGTTCCTGTTTTCATTGTATTAATTGTAATGGTGATGAATCAGAAAGGTAATTTATTTTTTGTCAATTGAATAGCGTTTGGACGAGAATTTCGCGGTGACATTCCGCATCCCCGGTACCGCATCCCATTCCTCGTCCCGAATCCTTAACTTTACCTTGTGTCCAAAGTCCTTCTATTCAATCCCCGTTCAGCGAACCACAAGTATCGGATCCCGAATTCTATTCTTCAGGTAGCCGCGTCGATCGATGGAAAATTCGAATGGACCTTTGTAGACGGAAATCTGGAGACGGATCCGTGGGGAAAGATCAAATCGTACCTCGAAACCGGCGAGTATGGATATTTCGGCTCAACTGTGATGCCCGGCCCTCAGCTTAAACAAGCTATTCCGTTTTCGAAACGCATCAGGGAGGAATTCCCGGATGTGCATATTGTGTGGGGAGGCTATTTTCCTTCCAACCAAACCAAAGTATGTCTCAACTCCGGTTTCATCGATGTGGTTATCAATGGTCCGGGAGACAAATGCTTTCCGGAACTGTTGTCGCGATGGAATGCCGGAAATCTGGACTGGAAAGACATTCCGAATCTTGCCTACCGTTCGGGGAACGAGATTGTGGTTACAAAGAAAGACGAGATTTACGATCAGGATACTTTGCCGCAGTTCCCTTACGTGAAACTGGAAGACTTTTATCCCCTGAATCGTTATCTCGGCAAAACATATTTGGGCAGGAAGACGCTGGCATACCACTCGAGCTTCGGATGTCCTTTCACGTGTTCATTCTGCGCTGTAGTTCCGATTTACAATGCGCGTTGGAAAGGAAAATCGGCAGAGCTTGTCTACCAGGATGTGAAGTTCCTGAAAGAACATTACGGTGCCGATGCCATTGAATTTCACGACAACAATTTCTTCGTTTCCGAAAAACGCACCGCCGAATTTTCACGCCTGATCATGAACGAGGGAATGTCGTGGTGGGGAGAAGGGCGTATTGATACCATTGATAAATACAGCGACGAAACGCTGCAGCTCATGCGCGATTCCGGCTGTAAGATGATTTTTTACGGTGCGGAAACCGGAGATGATGCCCGCCTCAAGAAAATGGACAAGGGTGGTACACAAACCGGCGCACAGATTCTGAAGTTCGCGGAGCGCATGAAAAAATTCGGAATCATTCCGGAATATTCTTTTGTGCTGGGTACGCCCGGCGAGAGTGAAGAAGTGACGTGGAAACAAATCAAGGATGATGTTGCATTCATTCGCAAGGTGAAGGAAATTAATCCGGATACTGAAATTATCATCTACATCTACAGTCCGGTGCCAACGGAGGGATCGGAGCTTTACAAAGCCGTTCAGTCTGCCGGATTTTCATTCCCGGAAAAACTCGAAGACTGGATTTCTCCTCAATGGGAAAAATTTGATTTGCGAAAAAATCCATTGACTCCATGGCTTACACCTGAGATGGTGAGTTACATTATGAATTTCGAAACTGTACTGAACGGATATCATCCTACGGTTTCTGATATTCGTCTTTCTCCTCCCAAGAGAAAATTCATACGTGCACTAGCTTCTTTCCGTTACAAAACCGGATTTGTTTCTCTGCCTTACGAGCTGAAGTTTTTTCAGAAAATCTGGAAGTACCGGCAGCCGGAGACGGAAGGGTTCTAAGAAGTTTTGAGATTAGAGCTGGGAGTCGGGAGCACACGTTTTAAAGCGGATTAACTTCTGATTTCCGGACTTTCGGGCTAGAAATTGTCTCGACTCCAGTCTCCTACCTCTCGCCTCCCAACCACTTTGCACCACAGGTTGAGTCTCCTCTGTGGCAGTAATTCCCCAATGAACAAGCGTTTTCAAGCGGACTCTCCCTGTCGCGCAAATCATGGCACCATATTGTAGCCGTAACTGTGTTACACACTCAAAACACGACTTATGAAAACGAAAAAATCCACAGCGGCGAAAAAGACTTCGGTCGCGTCGAAAGTAAAATCAGTTGCGAAGAAAGCAGTTACGACTTTTGGTAGTAGCGGTCATAGAGAACCGGCGGAAGCACCAGCCCGCGACGGTCGCAAAGATCCTATGCTGGAAGAGTATTTTCATGGACTTCTCAAGGATATTTACTGGGCGGAAAAAGCGCTCACTAAAGAGTTGGTTAAAATGTCAAAGAAATCAACATCGGATGATTTGCGTGAAGCGTTTCTGAATCATCAGGCTGAAACAGAAGGTCAGGTGGAGCGCCTCGAACAGTGTTTCGAAATTCTTGGCAAGAAAGCTCAAGCGAAAAAGTGTGAAGCAATGGCAGGATTGATGGAAGAGGCGAAAGAAGCTATTGAAGAAACAGAAGACGGAACATATACCCGGGACGTTGCATTGATCGTTACTGCTCAAAAAGTGGAACACTACGAAATCGCATCGTATGGAAGTCTTGTCCAGATCGCAAGTGACCTTGGACACTTCAGCGTTGCAGAATTGCTTGAGGAAACACTGGAACAGGAGAAAAATGCAGATGTTCTTTTGTCCGATATCGCAACACACGGAATCAATAAGGAAGCAGCAGTAGAGGTAGAGGAAGAAGCAGCTGCAGAGTAGAATTAGTTCTTTATGCAGAAAAGTAAGCCGAAACGAAAAGCAAGAACTGAAAAGAGACAGATCAAACCAGGTAAGGAATCTCAAATGGAGAATCCGCCTGAGTTTGAATCTGAAGTTGCTGCACCCGGTAAAAAACTCGGGGAGAAAGTTGCACTCATTACCGGAGGCGACAGTGGAATCGGTCGTGCAATTGCTGTCCTTTTTGCGAAGCACGGTGCAGATATTGCGTTTACTTATCTGCAAGCTGAATCTGTGGATGCAAATCTTACGAAGCAATACGTCGAGGCGTATGGTCGCAGATGTTTATTGATTCCGGGCGACATCAGCAACGAAAGGCATTGCAAAAGTGTTGTTCGAAAAACGGTGAAGCAGTTCGGTAGAATAGATGTTCTGATTAACAATGCCGGTTTACACTACAAGCAGAAATCCATCATTGACATAACTTCCGCACAACTGAAGCGCACCTTCGAAGTGAATGTATATTCTATGTTCTACCTCGTGAAAGAGGCGCTTCAGTTTATGGGTAAAGGTTCCTGTATCATCAATACCACCAGCGTAACTGCCTATAGGGGCAGTGCGGCGTTAATTGATTACAGCGCAACCAAAGGCGCCATCGTTTCATTTACCCGCGCCTTGTCGGCTTCATTGAACGCAAGGCACATTCGTGTGAATGCAGTAGCACCCGGCCCTGTTTGGACTCCGCTGATTATTTCTTCCATGAAAGAAAAGGAGATTGCAACATTTGGAACTGATTCACCCATGGGCAGAGTTGGACAACCTGCGGAAATTGCACCTGCTTTTTTATACCTCGCCAGTCAGGAATCCTCCTTCGTTACAGGGCAGGTTTTGCATGTAAACGGGGGTGAAATAGTGAATGGGTAACCTTCTCCGGGTCAATCCGTAAAACTTCCGACACCGTAAATCGGATGATCGTCGAAGTAATTCGCACCTACGCCTAAATATTACGTTTAAATACCGCAATAATCTGCCTAAACCTCAGATTATCAGCAATTGACGTTATCTTAGTTTCACACAACCTACCCTTATGAAAAGACTCCTATTCACCTTAGCAGGCATTTTCACTTTCGCTGCACTCTCCGCTGAGTGTTCAGTTATTGAAGTGCCTCTCGTTCAAAGAGTCAACGCTTCGTCGCTGATCGTTGAAGGAAAAGTTACTGAGCAGTATTCGTACTGGAACAGTAACCACACGATGATTTATACGGCCAACAAAATTGAGCTCTATAAAATCTTCAAAGGCTCCGTATTTACTACTGCCATTGAAATTATTACCGAAGGCGGAACGGTAGATATGGATCGCATTATTGTAGAGCCGACCCTGGTGCTTCACATTGGTGATGAAGGAATCTTCACTTGCACTGGTCTCACTCGCGTGCAGAACAATATTACTTCGCGAAATGCATTACCTCAGTTTGAAGCGTATGCAAGCTTGCAGGGATTTGTGAAGTATGCCGTGAATGCGAATACCGCAAGTGATCCTTTCCGTTCGTACAGTGATATTCAAACCGAAGTGTACAATGTTTGTGCACCAGCGGGAAATAATCAGTATACGGAAGTTAGTCCACGTCCTGTTTCTAGTCAGCGTCAGAATGCACAATTCATGGCGGGTCCTGATCCGCAATCTTTTGCTCCAACTTCTTTGAATGCAGGCGTTGGTGATGTGCTTGAGATTTTCGGAGAAGGATTTGGTGCAGTTCGCGGAACAGGTAATGTGCTTTTCCCAAATGGGGATGATGGCGGTGCAACTTTTATTACGCCTTTAGCAACACAATATCTCGTTTGGCAGGATGATTATATTAAAGTGGAAGTTCCATCTGAAGCAGGAACCGGTACGATCGAAGTAATGGATGCATCGGCAAACTCCAACGCGGCTCCCGGCATTCTTACGATCAACTACTCACATCTTAATGTACAGTTCGATCCGGGTGGGGGAACTGAAGCTTTTGAGACCGACCATATTAATGACAATGGAAGCGGTGGTTATACGTGGCGCATGAATACAGGATTCGATGGTAATGCTCCGGCACGTGCATCGTTTATGCGTGCGTTCGATTCATGGCGTTGTGGTACACTGGTTAACTGGTCCATCGGCACAACAACTTCTATTAACGATGCTGTTTCTGACGGTACGAATATCATTTGTTTTGACAATGCATCTCCACTTTCTCCTGGAATATTGGGTGTGTGTTTCAGTTACTGGTCTGGTTGTGCGTCAGGACCAACAATTATATGGTATGTGAACGAGTTGGATATAATTTTTGACGAGGGAAGTAACATAACACCGCTTACGTGGGAGTTTGGTCCTGCAGCACCGACATTTAGCGAATACGATTTCGAAACGGTTGCGGTTCACGAATTAGGACATGGTCATCAACTGGGTCACGTAATTCAACCGGGTGCGATCATGCACTATGCTATTTCTAATGGAAGTTCTAATCGTACGCTGGGTGTGAATGATGTTGCAGGCGGACAGTATGTACAAAGTAAGAGCATCGTCGGTAATATTTGCGGCCCCGGAGCAATGAGCAATACATCATGTGGCTCTCCGCCAGTTGCTGCGTTTAATGCAGTTGAAACAACCGTGTGTGTGGGCGAGTCAGTTCTCTTTCAGGATTTGAGTACGGGTGCTCCAACGCAGTGGTTATGGACTTTCACAGGAGCGTCTCCGAGTTCTTCAACTTTGCAGAACCCGACGGTGTTCTATGCCGCACCGGGTGTATACGACGTTACATTGACAGCTACGAATGCGAATGGATCGGATGGAGAAACAATCCTTGCATACATCACGGTAGCTCCGAATCCAACGGTTGGATTTAGTTCTAATCCGGGCGTTCTGACTGTTTGCGAAAACACAATGGTTACACTTTCAGGAACCGGAGCTGTATCCTACAACTGGTCTGGCGGAATTACAAATGGTGTTCCTTTTTCGGCAACAGCAAGTGATGTTTACACCGTATTCGGTACAGATGCGAACGGTTGTATTGGAATAAACAACGCAACTGTTACTGTGAATTCAGCACCGTCTATTAGTGTAACATCAAATCCTGCAAACGGAATTGTGTGTTCGGGCGGACAAGCTACTCTTTCCGGAAACGGAGCTGTGAGTTATGTTTGGACGGGTGGAATTACAGATGGTGTTGCATTTACACCACCTGCAACTACAACTTACACAGTAACCGGAACAGACGGTAACGGTTGTACAGGAACAAGTCAGTCCACAATTACTGTGCAGGCTTGTTCAGGTCCGGTTGCAGCATTTAGCGCCGTCGAAACAACAGTGTGTGTTGGTGAGTCCGTCCTCTTTCAGGATTTAAGTACAGGAGCTCCAACTTCATGGTTGTGGACATTCACCGGAGCTTCTCCAAGTTCTTCAACCTTGCAGAATCCAACCGTGTTCTATTCTACACCGGGTGTTTACGACGTTTCATTGACGGTAACGAATGGTAACGGATCGGATGGGGAGACAATTCTGGCTTACATTACTGTAGCTCCTAATCCAACGGTAGGATTTACTTCTAATCCTGGTGTACTGACTGTTTGTGAAAACACAATGGTTACACTTTCTGGAACCGGTGCTGTTTCTTATAACTGGTCTGGCGGTGTTACAAATGGTGTTCCGTTTGCAGCAACAGCAAGTGATGTTTACACCGTATTCGGTACGGATGCGAACGGTTGTATTGGAATAAACAACGCAACTGTAACCGTGAATGCAGCACCAACGATTAGCGTGTCGCGCAACCCGTCGAATGGAATTGTGTGCACAGGGAACCAGGCAACACTTACAGCAAGCGGTGCTCAGAGTTACTCCTGGACAGGCGGAGTTACAAATGGAGTTCCGTTTGTACCGCCGGTCAGCAATTCATACACAGTTACTGCAACTGCGGCTAACGGTTGTACAGCAACAGCAACTACTTCACTCACAGTTCAGGCTTGTTCGTTCATCACGCAACTGAATTCTACATGGTGCGGAGCAAGTAACTGCAACCTGACGCAAACAATTGTTGCCAATCAGGTAAGTGGTGCTACCAACTATGAGTTCTGGTTCGAGAATGTTTCTTTAGGGTATTCACAAACCCGTGTGAAGGGTAACGGCATTGCGAATCTTCCACTTTCGTGGATCTCTGGTGTGCAGTATGGAGCTACTTACCAGGTGCGTGTTCGCGCCTTCGTAGGAGGCGTGTGGCAGTCGTACGGTCCAACATGTAATCTTACAATGGCCGCACAAACTCCACCACCACAGTTAACCAATTGCGCAACCACTGGATTAACATTGTCATCGTATCTGGTTGTGAATTCTGTTGCTGGTGCTTCTGATTATGAATATGAAGTAACAAATGCACAACAACCATTGACTGTTACACGCCTTCGCGGAAGTTCTACCCCTTCCATTGCCGTGTCATGGTTCCCGGGAATTCAATACGGCAGAACATACAACGTACGCGTACGCGCAAGAGTGGGTAGCGTATGGAGCAGTTACGGGCCAACATGTACATTCGCAATGCAGGCAACTAATCCGCCAACTCAATTAACGAATTGTGCGGCAACTGGTCTTACGCGCACGAGCACATTGGTGTATGGTGCAGTAACCGGAGCAACCAATTATCAGATCAACATTTCGAATGCAGCACTGGGTTATAACGTAACCAAATTGCGCGGGAACAACTCAACGTCTATTGGTTTAGGTCTCTGGACCGGGTTGCAGGCGAATACCACGTACACTGTAACAATATCATCATTTGTTGGTGGAGTCTGGGGGCCTTTCGGACCTCCATGTACAATCACGATCGGTGCGGTGTTCAGAACGTCGGATCCAAATGCAGAAGCGGAAGAAATTTCCGGGGATTTCGGATTCGGAATTTCAATGTATCCTAATCCACTCATGAACGGAACAAATCCTACGCTGGTTATTTCAAACGCAGATCAAAAAGACGCGTATGTAAATGTTCTTGATCTGACAGGGCGTGTAGTTGCTTCATACAAAGTATTTGTTGAAGGCGATAACTACACTACTGAACTTCATGAATTCCCTGATCTGGTAGGAGGAATGTACATTATGCAAGTACAGGTTGGCGATCAGGTGCAAAGTCAAAAATTCATAGCTGAGTAATCAATAACACGAAGAATAGTCAAAAGTCCCTCAGTGATGAGGGACTTTTTTTATGCCTTGACGCTAACTCCATCCAAACGACTTCAATAAAAAAGTCTCCCATCGCTGAGAGACCTACAAACCGCATCAACTAACCCCGTCCGAACGGCTGTAATAAAAAAAGTCTCCTAACAAGTAGGAGACTTCGCACGTCGATACTAACCATTGCACAAGTTAAATAAATCGACGATTGTCGTTCAGCCGGGCGGGCATTGCACAAGTTTAATTTACATGCGGCAGTATTGTTCGAACGGGCGGACATTGCAGCCGTTGTATTGGTCAACGTATTTGAAGCAAAGTTGAGCAACATAAACAACTATGCTCTGACCTTATTGGAGGAAACGGGGTAACCCAAATGGAGGAGAAGACTAGTGCAGTCCATTCTCCATTGCAAAGCGCGTGATTTCCACTTTATTCTTCAGTCCGAGTTTACTGAGAATGTTCTTCCGATGAGAAATTACAGTAAGCGCACTCAGGAAAATTTTCTCCGCAATTTCTTTGTCGGTAAGTCCTTGTGCAATGAGTTTGAGAATTTCTTTCTCGCGTTTGGTTAGTGAATCGATCGGGGTTGATGTGCTTGAAAAACTGTTCATCAGCTGAGCGGTTACTTCATCGCTGAAATGTTTTTCTCCTCGTGCCACTTTTTGAATTACACGAACAAGTTCTTCTTTGTCCACGTTCTTCGTAACGTAACCTGAAACACCGGCTTCAAGCATCTGCCTGATGAACATACTTTCGTTGAGCATAGTGAGTGCAATGACTCTGACATTCGGAAACTCAGCGTGAATTTCACGTGCAGCCTGAATGCCGTCTTTCACCGGCATCTGAATATCTGTGAGCACAACATCGGGGGTGTGAATGCGTACCTGAGAAATCAGTTCGTCCCCGTTGAGTGCATCACCAACAATGACCAGTTCACTGACATTACTCAACAAAGCACGAATGCCGTCGAGCATTACGCGATGATCATCTGCTATTACGATTCTTATTTTCATAAGACCTCATTTTTACCACATAGAATCATAGCATGGTTGGTGTCAGAAATAGGCGCGCAAAAGCGCGATACATAGTTCACACGAGACATATCGCTCAGCGATATTCTCTTGTGGACTATGTAATTCTTTCGTCCAACAAGAAAATAACGGGCTATGATTCTATGTGGTGTTAGCATATTATATCGGTATTTCAGTGGTAATTGTAGTTCCGCGTCCCGGATGAGAATCGATATTGATACTACCTTTCAGCCAAAGCGCGCGGGTAACGATATTTTTCAAACCACGACCTGTCTTCTTAATCGTAGTGTCAAAGCCTTTTCCATCGTCCTCAATCATTATGGAAAGGTGATCAGTCTGCCCGACGAGTTGAATATTGATTTCTTTCGCGTCGGCGTGTTTAAGAATGTTGTTTACCGCCTCCTGAACAATGCGGTAAATATTGAACTGAGATTGTTTCTCCAGAATAAACCGGTCCATGTTGTGTACCTGGAGATTAACATGGACTACTCCGGCTTTGGTAACCTTGCTGGCCAATTCGTGAAGCGCCGGAACTAATCCTCCTTCTTCAAGTGTGCGTGGCATAAGGTTGAACGTGATGTTTCTGATTTCTTCAGAAGCCTGATTCAGCAAAGCCAAAGAACTGCCGACTTTGGGTTTCTGATCGTCCGGAAGTGATTGCAAATGCATTTTTGCTGTAGAGAGCAAATGACCGAGACTATCATGCAGATCCTCGGCAATTCGTTTGCGCTCGGATTCCTGAGTTTCCATTACTGCATTGGCTTGTTCTTTCTGCAAACGATTCAGATCGAGTTGATGCGTCGCAATTCTTTTTAATCGTTGCCGATTGAAGAACACAACGGCGAGCAGCAACACAAGGAGTAATCCGCCAACAACAAACCATTTGATCAAACGCTCTTTCTCAAGGTTCGCCTCCTGTTCGGCTTTGTCAGCAGCTTGTTGCTTGTCAAACTCATACGTAAGCTTAGCTGTTTGAATGTCGCGAATCGTTTCTTCGTTCAATAATTGATCGCGAAAGAATATGTACTTCTGTTGATGTGCATACGCTTCTTCCCAATTTCCCATTGCGCTGTCGGCCTGATAAATTGCATTGTAAGCGTTTTTCTGAATTTCCGCGCTCTTTAGTTCTTCTCCAATTTTCAGTCCTTTCAATGCAAACTCAAGGGCTTCTTCATTTCTCCCTTGCATCACATAAACCTGTCCAATGTTCGTGTATGCATTCGCGAGTGGTTCCGGATTTCCAAGGGAGTCGCACAGGTGAGCAGAGATAAAGAAATGTTCCAGTGCTTTATCGTATTGCTTAAGATCATAGTAAACGATTCCGGTGTTTCCATACGACATTGCAATTCCATGTACATCTGCAATCTCACGTTTGATGTTGAGAGAAGCCTCGTGGTTCTTCAACGATTCGGTATAGTTGTGCATCAGGTAATAGACTGAACCGATATTACCGTAACATTCGGCCATACCGTACCTGTTGCCTTGTGCAGTCCGCATTTCTAACGCCGTCTTATAATAGACAAGGCTCGTGTCGTACTTCTTCAGGTACAAATTCACATTTCCGATATTGTTGTACGCTGCAGATAGATTCGTTTGCACCATTGGCGTTTCCGGTGGAAGCTGCTCATACATTGCTTTCGCATTCAGATAGCGATGCAAGGCCTGGGGAAATTTATTCAGCATGAAATAAATGTTCCCCATGTTATTGTTGGAAGATGCGATTCCTACTATGTTCCCGATTTCGGTTTGCAGTTCCAGAGAGAGTTCATGATTCGCGAGTGAGGAATCATATTCGCCACTGTAGAAATAAACGTTGCCGATATTGTTGTAGCCATTCGCAATTCCTTTCTGAAATCCGACTTTGTTTCCAAGTGTAATCGCTTCACGCGCAACCGCAAGTCCGGAGTCTAGCTTACCGGTGATATACAGCTGGCGCGAAAGCAGATTCAGTGTGTTTACTTTTCCGCTATCGTCGGGTTGTGAATTCACAGCACTGATGAGCGAATCTGTTTTTGATTTTTGTGCGCACAGATTTGAAGCCGCAATTAGGAGCAGACCAGACAAGAGCACTACACGAAAAAATGATTTCAGCATTACCGGATGAAGGTAATAGCGTATCAAAAGTCATAGAATACAGGATTTCGAATATAACCTGAGGGTTAACGAATTTATCCTCCAAATGGGCTAGGAGCATTACCATCATTCAGGTCACATGCATAGGTTAGCGCCACTGTAGTTTTGCCTCACACATAACCATTGTACATGAAGAAAATTCTAACCGCGGGCTTTTTGCTCGTAACAATGTGCGCCACTGCACAGATCTTCGTAATGAAGAAAACGTATACCGGTTACCATTATGGTTTCGGTATGTGGAACCCCGACGACCTGAACAAATTTGTTGTGGGCTTTAATGAAGTGTATCGCGACGACCTGAAAGAATATTTCAGCCAGTATTCCGGTCGCGATCGAGGCATGAGTTTTACAACAAGTGGATTGCGTTTCATCGTAGGGAAGGAGGAAACGAAGTTTACGTTCAGTACAGATTACGCGTTTGGTGCAGGGAAAGAAAAGAATGAAGCTGAATTTCACAATGGAATGAAACAACACATGGTGGTCAAGTTTCGTACGAATCAAATCAACATGACTTTCGGTATTACCAAGAAAGAAGAGAAGGTGTGGCTCGAGTTGATGTATTGTACAAATCTGTCGAAAGTGATTGTCGAGTATTCAACTGAACATCTCAATGGTGTGAACAGTTTTGGCACGGAGTATAAACTCAACGGGCAATACATCGGTACCTTGAAAACGATGGAGCTTGGCATTCAGACGAGCTACAAATACAAAAAGTGTGTTTTCTACGCTCGCGTTTTGTATCCGATTGCAGTTGTTGGTCCTGATAAGAATGCACGAACTCTTGTTGATGATCGCAGCGGTTATCCTGATGCTAATGAATTTCCGTCTGACTACAATATGTACGTGAATGATCCGAACTATAATGCAAACGGAGGTTCATTGACCACAAACGGATTCAAAGGCCTCTCTGCAGGAGCAGGAATGTTTTACCTGATTGGTAAGGATAAAAGTAAATAGCGTGTCTATGTGCAGATTTGCAGTTATGCAAATTTGCAGATGCGGAACATGTTAACAAAAACATAAATAGTATGACAACGAAACTATCATATACACGAATCGCGTTAGCTGCGTTTGTAGCTGCGTTGTTCACACTCACTTCCTGCAACAGAGATGAAAAGCTCATGAAGCGCATGGAAGGAAATTGGAACATTGAATCGTCTGTGATTACCTATCACTATGCTAACGGTACAGAGCAGGTAATTGAAGATTTGAGCAACACCGGCCGGTTGGTGATCACCGAAGGAAATTCTGACATAGAGAAGAAGTATGATTTCTTCTATATCAACTCACAACTCGACACGATTCAGGCAAACAATCAACTGGTAACTGACGAATACCGCAGTCGCATGGTGATGACGGATGCATTGATCGATACCGTGAACGGAAATAAGCCCATTGTGTGGACCATAGAAAAGCAGAAACGGAACAAACAAGTTTGGACAACCTTTGGAGTAGATTCTACGCTGTTCTATCCTTCGAACAATATGAATCCGGGAGCCGCTGAAAACTGGGTGAGCTGGACCATTACGTTGAAGAGAGATTAAGAGCCCTCTTTAAAAAAGTGAACGCCCCGACAGATGATTCGTCGGGGCGCTTTTGTTTAGGTTGCAAACTGGAATTGGGATGGAATGAAAGGATTGCATTTCTTTGCAACTACAAATGGGTAAAGCCGCAATAACAAGGTTGTGTATCATATTCTTATCCGTGGCTACACTTATTGGTGTTGCACAGGAATGGCGTGCGAGACAACCTGTACATTATACGATCACCGACGACAACGGTCTTCCCTCCAATGAAGTGTACCAGGTTGTACAGGATAATTTCGGTTATCTGTGGATAGGATGTGATGCCGGACTTTACCGTTACGACGGAACAGAATTCCGATACTACACATCATCGCGACAAAATAGTAGAAGTGTCTCCGGACTGCAGTTGGATGCTAACGGAACGATTTGGTGCAAAAACTTTACGGGACAAGTTTTTCGCGTGGAGAGTGATTCATTACGCGTTGTATGTGATCTCACGGGAAGGGTCTCTTCTGTATTTCCATTTACATTGGACGATGCAGGAAATCTTTTTGTCGGAATGAAACGTTCCATCGTTCAATTCAATCACGATGGGGATAGTATTGCTTCGATTGATGTGGCGCCAAACGATAGTACGAGCCTGCTACCGATTCAGGACATGATCTACTACAAGCAACGTTTATACTGTTTTCTGCCACGTGCAGGAATCTTCTGTGTAAATCCCGTTAGCAGCACTGTTCAAAAAGTTCTGACTGAAGTTGAACATTGGAACTCTGTAGCCATCGGTTTTTTTCTGAATAATGGCAAGCTGCATGGTTTACGTTCTGACAACAGTAAACGGCAATATAGTTTGAGTGTGCTTCATGGCGATTCAATGACTGTTTATCATGAGTACTTACCTCACGAGGGTGGATTTCGCATCCATGCTGTTTGTTCCGACAGAGACGACCAGCTATGGTTATGTACTTCAGCGGGAGCTTTTCGTTTTGATGCAACTGTAGTTTCACTCAATACCGCTGATGCTATTTACAAAACGGAGAAGATCAGTTGGCTACTCCACGATAAGGAAAACCAGTATTGGTTTACCACGCTCAACAGCGGATTGATTGCATCGCCATCTCTGGAGGTCTGTATGCTCGACCCGGAAAATTCGGCGCTCGGCGAAAAGCAGGTAACGGCTATTTCTTGCTTCGATCAAAACACACTGTTGGCAGGAACTTACGGTGGCCTTATGTATCACGTTGATCCAATCAATGATTCTGTAGCGGCTTTTATTGACGACGGTTTGAAGAAATATTATGCCGTGAAATCATTTACAGACGCAAGCAATTATTTTATTGTTGCGCACGGTGTTACGGAGTTTATCGACAGGAAAACTGAAGAGCGACGGTTGATGCCAATCGCAAATGCGCGGGATGTTGCGATTGCCGGCGACACTGCATTCTTTATTTTGCCAGAAGCCTTCGCAGCAGTTTCACTTTCAGACTTTGAAAAAAACAATGCGCAGACGGATATAGTCTTCATTCGAAAAACCGGAGGACGTGCAATAGAATTCAATCCTGCAGACGGTCTTCTTTATGTCGCATTCAATGATGGAGTGTTCACGTATTCGGCGGGAAGATTGGAACCTGTAACGTTGAACGGTCATCCTGTTTTTGCCAATGCACTCTCGGCTGCAGGAGGAGTGACATGGGTGGCGTGTGTCAATGACGGGGTGGTGGGGTTTCAGAACGGAAATGTGGTTGCCCGGTATTCTGCGAAGGAAGGATTAAAAGAAAGCAATGTGCGCACACTGTTTGCAGTGAACGATACGGTTATCGCCTGTACCAATGAGCAACTGTATACTATTTGCACGAAAGCGAAACAAGTCAACTCGTACGATATTACCGAAGGCATTAATCCGAAGGATGTTTCTGCTGTTACCATGTGCGGCGAACAAATCTGGTTGGCAACAAACAAAGGACTACTGCATTTTCCGTTCGATCTTCCAGGCGTTAATACGGTTCGACCCAATATTTCAATCACCGGCATTTCATTGGATGGAACAGCATTATCGGCTGACTCCAGCTGCAGTTTACCGTATGGAAATAGTAATCTCGTTATTCAATTCAGTTCTGTTGCGCTTCGTTCACGCGGGAAAGCAGTATTCCAATACAGGATGATCGGTCTTGATTCCAATTGGATTACGAGCCCGTGGGTGAACAGGTCGGTGACCTATCCAAATCTTCCTCCCGGTGAATATCGCTTTGAAGTACGTGCGGTGAATGAGTCGGGATTCTCCAGCGAAAAACCGGCAAACTTCTCTTTCACTGTCGAGCAACCTGTGTGGCAGACCTGGTGGTTTTACGTGTTTGCTACAATTCTTCTTGTAGGCGCAGTGCTCGCCATTACGACATTGAGAATTCGTAGTGTCGGACGCAGAGCCGAGATGAAAAATAAAATGGCGTTGTCACAACTCACCGCGCTTAAGGCACAGATGAATCCACACTTCATGTACAATGCGTTAAATTCTATTCAGGATTTGGTGTTGCAGCAAGACGTGAAGAATGCCACACTGTATCTCGGAAAGTTCAGCAGACTCATGCGCAAGGTGCTTGAAGCATCGGGCAAAGAAGAAATCACCTTGGGTGATGAGATAGAGTTGCTCGGATTGTATCTTGAGCTGGAGAAACTCCGGATGGGAGATCAGTTCACGTACGCTATCACCCGTGGTCGCGACGTGGATGACAACATTCGAATACCTTCCATGATACTGCAACCGTTCGTGGAGAATGCCTTAAAACACGGACTCCTCCATCTCAAAGGAGATAAATTGCTGACGATTGATTTTTCGCTGGAGAATGATCTGATTTGCACTGTAACCGACAATGGAATCGGCCGTGAAAAGTCTGCTCTGATCAGGCGGCGTCAGGAACACCCGTCTTTCGCAACAGAAGCCACTGAAAAACGGATTGACCTGTTGAATGCGTTTCGCGATGGACACTACAGCATAGCTTTCACAGATTTGAAAGATGGCGACGTTGCGAAAGGCACCCGGGTGACCATCAGAATTCCTTTAGGGTAGAATACGGATGCGATTCATGAACTCAGATTGTCGTTTCGTGAATTGAGTGTAGTTCCAAACCACCACCCGTTCCCTACCTTTACAAAAATGCTGACTGCAGTTATTGTCGATGATGAAGAACGTGCGCGAAACTCACTGAGTTCGTTGCTGGAACAGTTCTGTCCCGACGTTAATGTAGTTGCTCAGTGCGCGAATGTGCCGGACGCTGTCATTGCGATCAACAAGCACAAACCACAAATTGTATTCCTCGATATTGAAATGCCGGAATACAATGGCTTTGAGCTGTTAGGCTTTTTCCGCGAAATAGATTTCGGAATCATTTTCGTGACGGCTTACAGTGAGTATGCCATCCGTGCCTTCGAAGTCTCAGCGGTCGATTACGTGCTCAAGCCAGTTGAAACGGAAGCCTTACAGCAAGCGGTGGCGAAGGCTCAGCAACGAACGGGACACATTGCAACACAGCAGCGCCTCGATCTTCTTCGTGAATCCTATCGCGCGGAAGAGATCCGGAAAATTGCACTTCCGATGAATGATGGTTTGCTCTTCGTTGAAGTTGCAGATATTATTTTGCTCGAAGCCGACGGAGCTTACACGAACGTCTTCATGAAGAACGGATCAAAAGTTCTCGTGAGCAAAAAGTTAAAGTTCTTCGAAGACGTCCTGGCTAATCGCCCAGCGTTTTTCAGACCGCATCGCTCACATCTGATCAACATCAACTACCTGAAAAAGTATTTGCGCGGGGAAAGTTCCATTCAGATGGATAACAATACCACGGTTTCGCTTTCACGGGAACGCAAGCAGGATTTTGAAGCACTACTGAAAGATTTACGATTGTCCGTATAGCATACTTCACAAATCATTACGCAGCCCCCTCACGTTGCTCGAAGCCGGATTCATTGCGAACCGGCTTCCTGTTTTTCCGTAGTTCGTGAAGTAAATCCAACGTTTCGTGAATTCTGAATGGCTTCTGACTTATCGAAGAATGATTTTTGTTTCCATAAATACTTCATCATGAAAAGATCTATACTATTTCTGGTAGCAGTGTGTGCAGCCGTTTCAACATTCGCTCAGCAGAATTATTTGTGGGCGCAGAAAGTAGGAGGATCGGGCACAGAAATCGGTTACGGTATTACCACTGACGCCGCGGGAAATGTGTACACTGTCGGAACATTCATGGGCACCTGCGATTTTGATCCGGGTCCTGCAACGGAAAACTACACTTCGCTGGGTGCGGAAGATATTTTCGTCACCAAGTACGATGCAAATGGATTGTACCAATGGACTTTTAAGATTGGTGGCTCGGCAGGAGAAATAATTAATACGATCCGTGTGAACGCGTCCGGTGACATTTTCATCGCAGGTGGTTTTCGTGGCACGGTCGACTTCAACCCAAGTGCAACAACCAACAATCTTGTTTCCACTGGAGGCATTGATATGTTCATTGCCAAATACAGTTCGACAGGAACTTACCAGTGGGCGAAGGCGATTAGTGGATCGCTGGATAACTACGCTTTGTCATTTGACATAGACGCGGCAAGTAATATGTATGTAACGGGGCAGTTTCGCGGCACTGTTGATTTTGACCCGGGTTCCGGTGCACTGAATCTTATTGCAGTCGGTGGAAATCCGGATATGTTTGTGGCGAAGTACACATCAGCGGGAAATGCACTTTGGGCTTTTCAAGTAGGCAGTAGCGATTATGATTCAGGAAATTTTCTCCGCTGCACACCATCCGGTATGTTCTACGTCACCGGTTATGTCAATCAGGTTGTTGATTTTGATCCGCTCGCAGGTCCCGCAAGTTATACCTGCATTGGAGGTACAGATGCGTACATCGCAAAGTACACCACCAATGGAAATCTGATGTGGATGAAGGCCATTGCAGGAACAGCGGATCAGTTCGGACGAAGTATTGATCTCGATGCACAATCGAATCCCGTGGTGAGCGGCAATTTCAGAATGACTACTGATTTTGATCCGGGCGCTGGCGTGGTTAACCGTACGGCTACGGCTTCTACCGACGGCTTCATTCTTCGTTTAGATTCAAACGGAACATTTCAGCACGTAATACACATTGCGGGTAATGGCGATGAAGATGTAACATCAATTTCTGTAGACGATGCAACCGGCACCGTACATGCAACAGGATCATTTGTGAACACAGCAGATTTTGATCCAGGCGCCGGCACATTGAACCTGATCAGTACATCCGTTACTTACGACGCATTCAAAGCTTCGTATGATAACGCAGGCAACGTGCTTCAGGCATTTAAGATCGGCAGTGGTGGTCAGGACTACGGAAGAAATATTGTTGTGAATGCACAAGGTGATTGTTTCATCACAGGCAATTTCAATGGCACGGCCGACTTCGATCCATCAGGTGCTTCGGCGAATCTCACAAGTTCGCAGGACGATGCATTCATCGCGAAGTACGGTATATGCACGGCTCCGTCTGTGCCTTCACTCACTGCTGTAAGTTCAGCGATTTGTGCCGGAAGTTCAACGAACATTACTGCATCCGGACAATTAAACAGTGCTGCCATTTGGGAGTGGCATACGGATAGTTGTGGTGGTGCGTCGGTTGGCAGCGGAACCACAATTACGGTTTCACCAACGACTACCACAACATACTACGTGCGCGGTGAAGGAGGCTGTATCGGTAACAGTGGCTCCTGCGGAATGATTACAATTACCGTGAATCCGGTTCCGGTGGTAAGCATTACAGGCAACCTGAATCTCTGTCCGGATGAAACAACCACGTTGAGTGCAAACGGAGCAATGACCTACAGCTGGTCGACAGGTTCCACCGCCACAAACGTTGTGCTGGGTACAGCTGATGCCGGTTCGATAATCGTTACCGGGACTGATACTTCAGGTTGTGTTTCGGGTGATACAGTTGTTTTGACTGCAACACTCATCGACACATCGGTTACACTCAATTTCGCAACACTCACTGCAACACAGAGCGGGGCAACTTATCAATGGGTCGATTGTGCAAATGGTTACGCACCTGTTGCGGGAGAAACAGCACAATCATTCACTCCAGCTGTAAACGGAATGTACGCATGCATTCTGAATCTTTCAGGATGTCCTGACACCAGCATGTGTTACGCCATGCTTTCTACTGAAGTGAGTAGCAGCAATCAGCAAACAAGCATTTCGCTCATGCCGAATCCTGCATCCACGTCACTGGTGATTTCAGATTTACATGGTCAAAACACCATTGCAATTCTGAGCAGCGACGGAAAAAAAGTGCTTGAACAATACATTGCGTCTGCTTCATGTTCTGTCGACGTAAGCGGATTACCAGCAGGAATGTATGTTGTACTCGTACAAGAAAATACGGAAACTACATCGCTGCGATTCATAAAGGAATAATTCTTCATTCATCGCGATTGAAAATCCTGCGGCAGTGATGCTGCAGGATTTTCTTTTTGAAATATCAATGCGGCTAAACTGTTTAGCCCGCAATCCGGATGTTCCGCTATTTCCCCATTACGTGCATGCATCGCGTCAACGTTGCTCAACTTCTGCATAATCTTCCTGTAAGCAATTCGCCTGAAGTGAATGGCAGAATATTTGAATTGAAGAGTACGTGAAAAAATATTACTTCCTTCAACATTTCATCGCCATCTTGTTTCTTTTTGCAGTAGCAGGTGCGCTCTCCTCGTGTACGGCAACATTCGGTGGTGCGCTCTTCGTGTTTGGATTTACTGACATTCTGCTTTACGCCATTCTCGCAATCGCACTTGCAGCGATCATTTCGTTTACCGCGCGCAGAGATCGTCGACGTTCAGCATTCTGGATCGGCTTGGTTCTTTCCCTATTACTCTCTCCACTCGCCGGAATTATCTATCTGGTGATTGTGTTTTCGCGACGAAGGAATAGGGAGTAGGGCAGGATGTAAAGAAGATGCGGACTTGATCATTTGTGCTTCTTGAAATATCAAATCGGAACTGCTAAATCTCAAATGATAAGGAGCGCAACACTTGCTTTTCAAATTCACTTCGCTCCCGTGTTCGCTATCCGCCGCGGCGGAAGCGTCTCACCCGGGGCTAGGAATTTACTTTTGTATTTCAGATAATCGGGCACCTGCTCAAGGTAGAATTGTAAAAGCTGACTGTGTGAAGAAAGCAGGAGCAACTGGTCTTTTTGGGACAGGTAAAGCGGAAAAGATGTTCTCATTTTAAGAACTCCTTTTTTACTGATGCTCGTTCGGGTTACGAAAACTTAATTGACATATACAAAACCAGGTAACGCGTGCGTCAGCCATTATTCTGACCAACACGGGAGCTATTCAAACGTGATTACACGGTGATGAGCGACTTGGATGTGTGCATTGAAACATTCTTTGAAAATTGATAATTCTGCTCAAAATGCATGATATAAATAATACTTAACAGTATTGCTATCGAAATTTTCGATAATATTGTCATTCACTCATTACTCAAACAAAATCCGCTAACCCATGTCCAAAAAACACAAGCCCCTCGAGGAACATCCATCGTTTCCGGTTACTCTGCAATCAGCAATAGACAGTACTACCAACTGGCGTCAATGGATGAGCGATAATTCAGTGCCTGAAGAAATAAGAGTAAATGCTTTTTTTATCCCGGTCGGAGATATTCTTGCACTGGCTCAACGTGATGATATTATTGGTGTAAGAGCTTATCTGGGACTCCCAGGCGAAGAAGCTGATATTTCAACACTGAAAATTCTGTTAGTACCAGTTGGGCCAAGTCCCACCCCTATTGATCCGGACAAAGGAGAGGATATTATCGAAGAGATTACCGGGACAGATCTTGTGACTATTTACGACTTTACCAGTCCATGTCCGAATTTCTGCGCGGTCCATTCTCCGCTCATGTAAACCACCTGCAGTTTTCATCTCTTCCGTAGTCGATGACCCAACTATTTGTTCAGTTCATCACACCGCTCTCAGTATTGCTGCCGATACTGATGGGTTTATATTATTACCGGTCCTTTCCGGAAGGACTTCGGATCATAGTATACTACCTCATACTTTCATTTATTTTTAACGCAACTGCTGTTATACTTTCAAGGAGTCATCTGAATAATATGCCCTTGCTTCATGTGTTCACTGTAGTTGAGTTTGCGTGCTGTATATTGTTTTTTAAGCACGCGTTGGCTGATACCGGGTTCCCGAAATTCGCTTACATCTTGATCGGTGCTTTTACGGTTCTGAGCATATTAAATTCCTGTTTTCTGCAACCCATCAACTCTTTCAACAGCTACTCCCGATCTTTGGAAGCATTCCTGCTGATCATCCTTAGCCTGGTATTCCTTTACAAATCGTTAGGTGCGAAGATAGAAATAGCTGAAAAGAGCTTTGCCTTTTTGTGGATCTGCCTTGGATTCTTTTTCTATTTTTCCGGGTCGCTTTTCCTTTTTCTCTTTCCTGAATTCTCTCATGCAGAACCATGGGTTTACTATTTGGGCTGGATCGTTCACGCTTCACTGGTATTCCTGATGTACATTATCATCTCAATTGCCTTTTATCTATCGCCTAAACCTGCATGAACAGTTATGAACTACTAGTAGCGGGTATGGTATTTTCATTGCTGATTGCATTTGCGGTCGTACTCTTTTATTTCCGTTACCGTCGTCACCTCACACAGCAACAACTTGAAATAAGTCGTGCCGAAATAATTCACCAGAAGGAACTGTTGCAGGCGGTGATACAATCGCAGGAAGAAGAAAGAAAACGTATCGGCATGAACCTGCACGACGAAGTGGGTTCTGCACTTTCTGCACTGCGTATGCTCACCGAACGTGATGATGTTATTTCCGGAGACAACCGCAACTGGGTGCCACAATGCAAAACAATCATTGACCGCGTAATCACCGACGTACGGAATATTTCACACGACCTTTCTCCGCTCCGCAGCGGTACGTATGATTTTATAGATGCATTGGATGATCTTTGCGAAGCGATCAATCTATCCGGTAAACTGCGCATCAATCTGAATGTAGCACAACACGATGAACTGAAAAAGATAAGCGACAGCAACGGCCTTGCATTATACAGGGTGCTCTCAGAACTCATCAGTAATACGATCAAACATTCCGGTGCTTCGTCTATCAGTATTGAGTTTTCACAGGAGCCCGGACACGTGAACATCGAATACAGGGATAATGGCACCGGACTTCTTAATATTCACGGACAAAAGAAAGGAATTGGATTCCGTAATATAGAAAGCAGGCTCAATGTTATCGGTGCCGTATTCACAATTGATGAAACGCCGGGCGGATTCGGAATGAAAATAAAAACAGCGATCTAGAAAACAGTCATGGAAACTATACGTATCGGCATCGTTGATGATCAGAAACTGTTCCGCGAGGGGTTGGCCACGCTCATCTGCAGTGTACCGGAATTTGAACTGGTGATGGAAGCAGAAAACGGACTGGACTGTCTCCGTGCTCTTGCCACAACTGACCCGTTGCCCCATGTTATTCTCATGGACATCGAAATGCCGGGCATGGATGGAACCGAACTGAATATAAAAATTCACGAAGATTTTCCCGGCATCAATGTACTGGTAGTGTCGGTGCACAACCGCGAAAAGCTGATATCGAAAATGATAAGCGCGGGGGCCAGCGGATACCTATCAAAAAATTGCAATAAAGAAGAACTGATTACCGCAATTCATGTTGTACACAAAAATGATTTCTACGTCAACAGCGCACTGCTGAAGTCTATTCAAGCCGGGTCCACCTCGAGAACCACTTCCGCAACCGGAAATTTCCATGAACCCGACCTTACTGTTCGGGAAAAAGAAATTCTCATCCTGATCTGTAAGGAATTCAACAATGCCGAAATAGCAGAACGTCTTTTCATTAGTATACGTACCGCGGAAGGTCACCGCAACAATCTCCTCGCCAAAACAGGTTGCCGCAATACAGCAGGTCTTGTTCTGTATGCCGTAAAACATGGTTATTACGAGCTGCATTTTTAACCCGTTCCCCTTTTATTGGAATTTGCCGCCCTACCAGCGGGTACCACGTAGAACTACCTGATTCATAAATCACGTAGTTCTACTCTGTTATACCGTGCCTGTATAAATTTCCTTTGGGTAATCAAAGAAAGAAGCTTCTCATTGATAACGGGGGATACCGAAAAGCCGTTTTAACAGAGTAGGTAAAAAAAACAAATCTATCATGGGCTTAAACAAAACAAACGATTGTTGCTGGATTGTACTGGCAACTACAGGCTGTTCTACAGATGCAACTACTGCAAAATTATCTGCAGATGCAAAAGTGAACGCCGATTGCTGCTGGATTGTTCTTGGAACAACAGGTTGCAGCACAATTAACGTATCAGCTGCAGATTCGCTTCAGGCGAAAAATGCTGTTCCGGATGATTGTTGCTGGTATGTTGTCGCAACAACAGGATGTTCTGGCGACACTGTACAGAAGAATCTCGGTGCTGCTAAACCTGTTGCTGATGATTGCTGCTGGTACCTGCTTGCAACTACAGGTTGCACATTCAACCAGTAAGCCAACAATAAGGGATGGAGAGTTGCGCTAACCAACTCTTCGTCCCTTACAAAACCAAACGTCATGAATCTATACACCGTTGATACCGCGCACTCACTTCTTCAGCAACAACAGCTCGTTGACGCTGAAGAAATCCTATTTGGAGATTACGAAGTCACCAGCACCAACCGGAGAAACAGGAACCTACAGGTGACCACACTTCATAACGGTAATTTTCTGGTTAAGCAGGTCGCAGATAAAAAAGCAGAGAATGCGAAAACTGTTTGTACGGAAATCGCCCTATACCAGCATGTGAAAGAAAACCTTCCTCATCTTCACGCGTTGTTTCCTACGGTTCACTACACCAATATCGAAAATATTACTCTGGCGCTTGAATTTTACAAGGAAGCAACTCCGCTCTGGAAATATTATAAAGAACGTACCATACATCAACTCCCTCTACGCACCATTAGCGCTGCAGGGAAACTGCTCGGAGAACTGCATCGTGTCTTTGCATACGACGGAACCAACCCCGTTCCCTTTCTGACCACCGAGCTTCCGTTTGTGTTTAACCTGCACGAACCACACCCGCGCCTGCTGTCTTATTTACGTTCGGGAGGCTACCACTTTATTGAGCAACTGCAGTCCGATGAAGCACTAATACACCTTTGGGATGTTGCGCGTGAAATGTGGCAGATCAATGCGCTCATTCACGGCGATGTAAAACTCGACAACGTAATCGTTATTCCACGAGCCGGTGAAGAAGAAGCAACACACCTCAAACTTGTGGATTGGGAAATGGCTCAGTACGGCGACACAGCATGGGATGTTGCAGGTGCATTGCAGGATTTTATTTTCTGGTGGACCATCATGATGCCGAATGAAGATACCGCCGAAGCCATGATCAAAAAAGCCCCGTTTGGATTTCAGGAACTGCAACCGGCGATAACCACTTACTGGCACTCGTACAGTGGCGTATCCGGCTTAAGCGACACGGCAAACGAAGAACTGCTGAGCAAGGCCATTTTCTTTTCAGGCTTCAGGTGCATCCAGACTGCGTATGAAATTTCTTCAAAATTCGAACACGTTCCTCCCATCGCACAGGTGCTGTTCAATCTCGGAAAGAGTATTGTAAAAGATCCCGAAACCGCACGTCACAAACTTTTTGCCTTGTCACCTCAATTGTCAGTCCTATGATCAACCCTCAACTTCACCACGACATACGCCGGGTAATTGATGCCATCCGTTTCATTTCAGAAACCAGCTACAGCATCAATGGACTGAAGCGCGATATTGAAACCATCCGGATAAAAGATCCGCTCGGGAGTCTCAATGGGGCGACAACAGGTGCGGGCAAACTCAAAGAAAAATTCATAGCGGTACTGCTCACCGATATCTACAACAATTTATACACGGCAGATCACAGCGCGCCTCCAACCCTTGGATCGTACCTGCACAATGAATTTATTACAGAAGTTTCTGAAGGCAATAATGGAACAGGAAGCTGGGAAGAAGGATGGACACTGATCGGGCCCTCAAAACGCACAGGTAAGCTAATCGTCCGAAAAAATAATATGAAGTTCTGGGTGGAAGAAGAAAGAGTACGCGCTGAGAATTCAACAGGCGCAGAAACTACATATAGTGTGAAAGTGGAAAAAGAAACACGCTTCCTGAATTCGCACTTTTATTACGCATATGGTGACACCCATAAGACGGAAGTTACCGGTTACGCGGATCGCCCCTTGCGTTTTTACTGGAATCTCACACCACAGGGAGCTATTAACTATATCGCTTCCCTGACGAGAGAACTGAACAAACGAAAAATTGCATTCAGAACAAAAATACTTTCCAGTCCCGCCGACTATTCGAGAACCGATTCCGGTGTACTCTATATTGATTCTTCCCAACTGGAGAGCGTGCTTCCGGCGATTGAAGCAGTATACGCCGATCTCCGGCCATTACTGAAATCATCTGTACCATTGTTTGTAAAACAGGTTTACCCTGGTGTGGGTTTTGCGGAAGATCCACGAAACGGTATGAGTTTCGGAATCAGCAGATCCTCTCTTATCGGCAATACGTTGTTCAGTTGCTTTGAGAAACAAATCACCGATCCTCAAATGATAGAAGGTGAAATGGTCTGCTCATTTATACAGGCAGGAATTTCAACATCGCACCCATATGCACAGGTGACAAAAATAAATGAGTACGAATCTATACTTCAAAAACTGAACCCGTCATGGAACTAACGCAAACGATTTCAACCGTTGCAACCGATCTTTTTCTGGATGCCTCCATCCGCATAGGAGATGATCTTATAAAGACAGCGCACTGGGATAAAACAAGAACATATTGTAACTGGTTAGGGAGAAGAGATATCCTCGATCCGGAAATTGCACCTTACTCCGAAAGAACATCTGCAATGAGTCCTGAATTCTACAGCGGTTCTTCCGGCATTTCGTTTTTTCTCATGGAATTATACGGCGTTACGCTGAACCCTGCATACAGGAAAACTGCGCTTGCCGCCTGGTTGCGCTCAGTGGAATATTTACGTCGCAATGATTTTCCGGCTTCACCCATTTCCTTTTACGCAGGAGATCTTGGCCTGCTTTATATTGCACACCGGTTTACCGAAATTGACCCTTCACTTGCTGAACGGATGCAGGACGACATGGCTTACCTACTGAAGAAAACAGTATGCGGTCTTTCAGTAAACCATTCACTCGACGTAATCGGTGGTAATGCAGGTGCAATTGCTCCTTTGTTCCGTCTTGCCGAAAAACACGGCTTGCGTGAGTGCGCACAAACTGCAATCGACTGCGCCGACGAAATCGTTAATCTAGCCGAATGGAAAGATGATATATGCTTCTGGGCTTCACCGAAAATTCACGGTGTTGAATTGGACAAGCCTCCACTCACCGGGTATTCCCACGGCTGTTCGGGAATTGCCAACGGATTGCTGGAAGCTTTTAAAGCAACCGGTGATGAGCGTTACCTCCACCATGCGCGCGGCGCATTTGCATTTGAACATGCATTGTTTAACGATGATGAAAATAACTGGATCGACACACGCTACCCGCATGTGAAACGAAACGGTAAAATCACCGGCACATTCCGCTCTGCTTGGTGTCATGGTGCTCCGGGAAATGCGCTGGCACACATGAATGCCGCCACCATTGATGATGCACGGAAAGAATTTCACCTCGACATGGCAAAGCGTGCCATCAGCACCACACAAAAACAATTGATGGAGAAAATGGAGTATCCGGAAAAAGACGCCACACTTTGTCATGGAGTTCTGGGACTTTCCGATATTCTCTTCACCTGCGGAAACTACATGAATGATTCCGAAAGCCGCGAAATGGCAATTTTCATTTCTGAAAAATACCTGCGCCTGTTTCCTGTTGTGCGGAATATGCCGTCAGGAATTGTCGCGGGTGGATTCAGTCCTTCATTACTCACAGGTTCTGCAGGAATCGGATTGCACTACCTGAGACTCGCATCGGAAAATCCGATACCATCTGTGCTGATGATTACGAAGTGATCTGTCGTTTACCTGTTGCTCTCGCGCACACCCCTTACTTCACGCGCGTTGATCATTGATGATAACTGCACCGCTAATATATCCGAACCCATATTATCAAGTTCCAATTGACCATTGACACAGCGCACGCGATAGTAGTAATTCTGCGCCACGATACGGTATAAACCAAAAAAGAGGCTATCACTTATGACAGCCTCTTTGCGTTTGCCGCCTGGCTCTCTTTACATTTTTACAACACGATGCATGCCTGTATTTCCATTCGCAGTAATGCAGATGAAATAAACACCAACCGGCTCGTTCGTCAGATCAAGCGTAATGGTTTGTACCTGTTGTTTTTTTTCGCTTTGGATCAATTTTCCGTCAACGGAATAAATTTCAACGATCACATCACTGTTTAATTCAGCAGTTGTGGTGATGTTGATTGCGCCGTTTGTTGGATTCGGGAACAGGTTCCACGATGTTGCAGTAGCTGCCTCAAAGCCCATGCAGCCATCTACAAGGATGCTGTCGGTTGTGCTTCCGGTGCATCCGTTTATATCCGTGAATGTGTAAGTGATGTAATGCAGCCCTGTTCCGGCAGCAAACGGATCGAATGTATTTCCGGAAACCGCAGTACCGCTGAAGGTTCCGCCCGATGGTGGTTCTCCGGAAAGATTAATTAATCCCGGGAAATCTCCGCACACAGTATCTATTGGCAATGCAAGTGTAACTGTTGGTGCGCCCGGATCATTGACAGAAGCGGTTGCGGTAGCTGTACATCCGTTTGCATCGGTAACGGTAACGCTGTAAGAGCCTGCACCAATTGCAGTGAGATCTTCGGT
The DNA here is from genome assembly GCA_040377305.1 of Flavobacteriales bacterium. GTDB lineage: Bacteria > Bacteroidota > Bacteroidia > Palsa-965 > Palsa-965. The sequence goes on from JBEIPA010000030.1 coordinate 55,638, forward strand.
TACATCGCTGTTGCTCCAGAGGAATGAATAAACCATTGTTCCTCCTGTTACATCAATATCAATAGATCCGTCTGTTCCGCTGCAGGTTGTCGGATTCACTGCATTGATGACTGAAGCAGACAGAACAGCTGGTTCGGCAACAGTAATTAACGTTGTGCTCGTACAACCGTTAACATCCGTCACCGTGTAGGAATACGTTCCGGCAATTTCTGTAAATGTTCCTTCGCCGGTGTATGGTGCGGTTCCGCCAGCGCCCGTTACGGTTACTGTTGCTGCTCCACCGTTGCAAAGAATCGCTGTTGCGGATGAAGCCGCTGTAAGTGCTGTTGGTTCTGTAATGGTGATTGTCGTTGTGCTCGTACAACCGTTAACATCCGTCACCGTGTAGGAATACGTTCCGGCAATTTCTGTAAATGTTCCTTCGCCGGTGTATGGTGCGGTTCCGCCAGCGCCCGTTACGGTTACTGTTGCAGTTCCACCGTTGCAAAGAATCGCTGTTGACGATGAAGCAGACGTGAGCGCTGTTGGTTCTGTAACCGTGATCGACGTTGTGCTCGTGCAACCGTTTGCGTCCGTAACAGGATATGAATAGTTCCCTGCGGTTACTGTAAATGTTCCCGCGCCTGAGTAAGGTGAAGTTCCTCCGGAGCCAGTCACCATCACTGTTGCAGTTCCACCGTTACAAAGAATCGCTGTTGACGATGATGCAGATGTAAGCACTGTTGGTTCTGTTACGGTGATTGACGTTGTGGTTGTACAACCGTTCGCATCTGTCACAGGATATGAATAGTTACCTGCAGTTACTGTAAATGTTCCCGCGCCTGAGTAAGGTGAAGTGCCTCCGGAACCAGTCACCGTCACTGTTGCAGTTCCACCGTTGCAGGTAATGGACGTTGCCGAAGAAGATGAAGTCAGCACCGGCGGTTGTGTAATAGTAGCTGAAGCGGTGGTGGTACAGCCATTCACATCAGCGATGGTTACACTGTACGTTCCCGGTGCAAGGCCATTGATATCTTCGGTGGTTGCGCTGTTTGACCAGCTATAACTGTAACCGCCGGCACCACCCGACATGGTCATGTTGATGGCTCCGTTCGAATTACCATTGCAGGAAACATTCGTAGCTGTAATGGCCGCGTAAAGAGGTGCAGGTGGCATGACCATTACATTAGCCGTTGCAGAACATCCGGCCACGTCAGTTACTGTATAAGTGTACGCACCCATGCAGACTCCAGTGGCAATTTGCGTGATCATGCCATTGCTCCATTGATAAGTATACGGACCGCTCCCACCGGAAACGACCGCAGTGAGTTGTCCGTCACACATCCCGTCGCAGGAGATAGGGAAACCATTGTAGTTGGAGGTAATTGTTGCTGATGCGGTTAATGGTGCGGGTTGTGTTATGGTAAATGACCGGGAAGAAACACATCCGTTCGCGTCAGTCACGGTGCAATAATAGGTACCGGGTCCGATTGGTGTTGAAGTAGCTCCGTTACCGCCTGAAGGTGACCAGGAATAGGTGTAAGGTGCAGTTCCTCCTGTTGGAGTCATGGTCGCAGTGGTGGTTCCGCCGGTGCAAGGAAATGGGGCAACTGTTACGGAAGAAGAGAGTGTTGACGCATAGCTTACGGAGAACTGGGAACTGGAAGCGGTACACCCATTTGCATCGGTAACTGTAACCGCATACGTGCCGGGATAAAGACCACTGATATCTTCGGTGGTATAACCGAATGACCAATCGTACGAGAACGGTCCGGTACCTCCTGTTACGGTAAGATTAATTGCTCCATCATTTGAGCTGCTGCAGGAAATGTGCGTAACGACAGCGGAAAATGAAATGGGTGCAGGCTGCGTAATGGTAACTGTTGCAACCGATGAAGCACATCCGTTGGAGACGGTGCAAGAGTATGTTCCTGCAGCAAGTCCTGTTGCAGTGGCACTACTTCCGCCTATTGGTGCCCAGCTATACGTGAATGGACCAACACCGGTTGCTGTAACTGTTGCAGAACCATTGTTGCCTCCGTTGCACGAAATATGCGTAGTTGCAGAAATGCTGGTGGGGATCGCAGGTGTTGCCGATGATCCGGAAGTGACTCCGCCTGGAGCAAGCCAGTTGGAGTAGGTTCCGTTGAGCGCAAAGTTCTGAAGCGTACCGTTGCGGTTATTTCCACTTGCATCGGTAAGTGTGGTGATTCCCGCGTTGTTTGCTGCGGCAACGCCTTGATTGAAATGATAATCGGCTACAAGTCCATTGGAGAATGCAGGGGCTTCTCCCGTCATGCAACTGGTGATCTCCGATATGCAGAGCGCGCGGTTCCATATGCGCACCTCATCAATGCTTCCCAGGAAATGTTCTGGCCATGCTGCATCGGAGTGTCCGCCGATAGTGAACGGAAGTCCGGTGGAGCTGGTTTGCATTCCAAGTGCAACCGTTCCCACGTTCATACCGTTGAGATAAAAGACAGCATTCGTTGAGCTCATCACGACAGCGAGGTGATACCATGTATTCGGGTTGATGTTCACAGGTAAAGCACTAAATGAAGCGCCGTTATAAAATCCGAGTTCGTTGTTATATTCATTCGTGTGAATGCTCCAGCGGGCGCCTGATGTATTGGTGCGCATAGCCAGCACGCAGGTATTCCCGAATGAAACATCGGAATTGAACCAACACTCCGCAGTGCCGGTTGTGAAATCAAATGCAGGATCTACGGGAATGCTCACGATATCATCGATGCCGTCGAAGTGGAGCGCAGCACCTGATTGTGCAACGCCCGGCAAACAAAGAGTTAGGGGCAGAAATAGTGTGATCAGTTTTTTTATCATGGCATGAAGAATTTAGGTGATGCTTTCTGATACAAAAGAAAGGATCAATAACGCCGACTTTGAAAAACGGGGGTGAACTGCACAACTTTGTAGCTGAACGGCAGTTGCATCTGAAAAAGGAACGCGAAATAAAACCCCACCTGTGGAGATGCGGTTTGTGAATTAATCAGCTGGTTTCACTTACAGCTTGATCTGGTTGCCGCGAGATACGGGAATTTCAACTTCGCCAATGAAAACAGATTTCGAAGTTGCTTTGGTGATCTTCGTAATATTCACGACGGCCGAACGGTGTGTGCGATGAAACATTCCGCTGGGCGTGTGCTCGACCAACCAGTCGAGTGTGTAACGCAGGGTGTATTTTTTTGACGTGGTGTAAAGGTCAATGTAATTGTCATTGCTTTTGGCGTAGAGAATTTCATCGGCAGACAATTTCACCACGCTGTATCCGTCTTTGAAGGAGAGATATTTTTCACTGTGCCTTTCTGCATTTTCTTCCACGAGGCGTATCGCCGCAAATACATCGGGTTGTTTGAATGGTTTGGTAATATAACCAGCCGGTTTTGTGCCGAGCGCTCTACTGATGATTTCCTTATCGGATTGTGCCGTGATATAGATGAAGGGAATTTTATACTCCTGGTTGATCCGTTCTGCGATCTGGATACCTTCCAGTTCTTCTTTCATGCGGATATCGAGTAATACCAGTTCAGGATGAAATTCCTCCAGCTGGATCATGGCCTGTCGTTTGTTGTGTGCCAGCGCAAGGTTCTGGTAACCGAGTCCGTTCAGTACATCTTTTAAATATTCTGCAATCAATACTTCGTCTTCTACGATGAGAATCTTAAAGGGGCTGTTTATTGGCATGGTCGGGTATTTCGAATGAATAGGTCAGTCCATTTTCATTGATGATCGTATAACTCGCTTCCATCTGCCGCGAAAAAATATCGATGAGGCGTTGTCCGAGACCTTGTCCTTTCCTGTTTTCATTGATGCCGGAACCGTTATCGCTGATGGTATATTCGAAAAAGCTTTTTGCAGCAATGTACTTCAACCGTATGCTGACGATGGGAAGGGGCGTTTTTTCAAAAGCATATTTGATTGAATTGCTCACCACCTCAGAAGTAATCATCCCAAGGGCTACGCTGTCATTCACATTAAATTTTATGTCATCAATATCCAGTTGGAAGGTGACCGGTGCTTCCTGATCGTATACCAGTTCTTTCAACTTTGCGATCAGTTCGTGCAGGTACTCTTTGATGTGAACAAACTCCAGTTTGTCTTTGTTATACAACATTTCATGCACCAGCGTCATGGAATTGATCCGGAGAGAGGTGTTTTTCAGCACCGCTTTGTTCTTTTCATCTTTCATCGAGTTGATCTGCATCTGCAGCATGGCTGCGATGAACTGCAGGTTGTTCTTTACACGATGATGCACTTCCTGCAGCAAGGCGGTTTGTTCGGCCAGTGATTCGCGCAGCTCCCTTGTCCGCTCGCTCACTGTGTCTTCCAGGCGTTCGTTTTCTATACTGATCTTGCGAATGCGGTAACGGAAATACAGGAACACCAGCAGGATGATGAAAAGAACACCGCCGCTGATAAACCACCAGGAGAGATAGAATGGCGGCAACACACGCAGTTCTATCCGCAACGGCTTACTGCTCCATGTACCATCTGAATGCTGGGCGTTGACAACAAGTGTGTACGTTCCATAGGGCAGATTCGCGAGATTGATCTGTCCGTCGTACGAATAATTTTTCTTGTTGTCCAGTCCTTCAATCTCATAGACGTAAAGGTGCACGCGTGGCTGCAGGTCGAGCAGCAAAACAGATAAACTCAGATTCCTGCTTTCATCACTTAATTCAAGATAGTTGAGGTTACGGTACTCTTCGGAAACATCTTCTTGCTGATTGGTTGCCGCGTTGAACTTTTTCAGACTACGGATGATAAATGGATACTCCACGGAAGCTACTTGATCTGAGAACTGAAGCGGATCAAAATGAACGCAGCCGTCGATGGTACCGAACCAGAGATTTCCCTGCTCGTCTTTAAAACTCGAACTCCGGTTGAATTCCATGTGCTGGAGTCCATCTGCAGTGTTGTACACTCTTGCGCGCTTGTTGATTTTATCGAAGCACGCAAGACCGAAGTCTGTGCTGATCCAGAGTTTGCCGGACCGGTCTTCTTCGATGCGGCATAATTTCACGGACAGAAATCCTTCGTCGATACCAAAGTTTTCAAACGTGTTCGTCTTCTGGTCCCATCGGAACAGGCCTTCCTGCGGCGTGGCAAACCACCATGTGCCGTCCTTGTCGATATGCAGATCGTTGATCCCGCTGAAAGGTAGTTGATGACCCGGTTTCGCGTCCTTTCCAAAAAAGTCAATGATCTTCCCTTCCTTGCTGACTATATAAATTCCATTGTCAGCCACACATACAATCTGCTTCTGCGCATTTTCGAAAATTCTGTATACAAGAGCCGGCACAGGAAAAGTACCGTGATCGAGATGTTGAATGCTGTTGGAGGTTTGGTCGTAGATATCGAGATTCTTCGTGCAACCCAGTAGTATGCGTTTTCCTGACAACGGGAACATACTCCAGATCTCATCGCTGATCGATTGCGTTTTATAATTGAATTTCTCCGTTATAAAATCAAAAGTGTGCAGGTTGAAAGAACCGAGCCATAAAGTACTGTCGGCAAACAGGGAAGAATGGTTGTAATCGTTCGGAATGCGAAACGTTTTTCCGTTATACGCGATGTTGATGTGCGTAAAAAGTGAGACGACAGAAAACCTGGCATTGGAAAATATGCCTCTGGCCGATTGATAGCCGGTTATCGTTTCCTGGGCGGCCGAATACAGCGGATGAAAATATTTTTCGGTAATACTAATTTTCAACAAGCCTTCCGTAGTGGCGAGCCAGTAATAACCGTACCTGTCGCGAAACAGGTGCAAAAGGGTGGCTCTTTGCAATGCATCTGAATCGGTTGAATCAATGATGCTGATCGCGCCGCGTTCCGGCGAGTAGAGCGAAATAAAATGACGGTCATTGATTTCAACTCCGTAAAAATTATTCGAATAGTTATTCGAAAGACGAAAGGTGTAATTTCCAAGTACACCTGTTTTATTCCCCAGCAAGCGGACATCACCGTTCATGCCGATGAAATAAAAATGAAAATGCCCGTTGTCGTCATTGCGGCCAATGACGTACCCGCTGGAATCACGG
>JBEIPA010000059.1:0-2758 GCA_040377305.1 Flavobacteriales bacterium
AGGAGTTAAACGCTTGCAGGGTTACTACCATCCCGACACCCTGCAGGAGTTAAACGCTTGCAGGGTTATCCGATCAACCTTTCACATTTCTTACATAACATTCCCACCCTTTCCACGTTACTTTTATGCCAACAGCCAACCCATGAAACTTCTCCGATTACTTCTCCCCGCCTCTCTCGTCTTGTTCTCCCTCGGCTTCGTACCCCAAACCGAATCCTGGACATCCCTCGAATTGACCGCTGCAAACACCGCTGCGAATTACACCTACATGGATTCAACCGAACGCGACATCATCAAGTACTGTAATCTCGCCCGGTTATATCCAAAGAAATTCGCGCGACTCGAAGTACAGAATTACATCGGAACTGTTGAGCAACCCGAGCAATACAAGAACTCTCAGAACAAACGCTCACTCATTCTCGATCTGAATGCTTCGAAAGCTTGCGGCGCTTTATCGCCCGATTCAGCGCTGACAAAAATGGCGGAGTGCTTCCAACTCGAATTGCAGGCAAGCGGAAAAACAGGTCACGACAGAAAAAACTGCACCGAAGATTACCTGGCTGAGAATTGTTCTTTTGGAAAATCAACAGGGAAGGATATTGTGATGCAATTGCTCATCGATGAAGGAATTGCGTCGCTCGGACATCGCAAGAATATTCTGAACGAGAAATACACGAAGCTCGGTGTTGCATTCGGAACGCATAAGAAATATCGGAACTGTTGTGTGATGGATTTTCGGTGATTTCTTGTCAGACCGAGTAGGCTTATTAAAACTGCGGAGCAACATGACTCATAATTATCGCCGTACCGAGGGATGAAAAAGAAATCCTGGCTCAAACGCTTTCTCTGGACAACACTCGTTGTGTTCATCCTCATGAACATCATTGCTGCAATGCACGCGTGGTCGTTTACACATTTCGTAGAAAGTACAGAGATCAAATCGTCAACTGACGACAATGCGATCTGGCTTGCACTAACCGGCGTAAAAAATCCGCGACCGCAGAACAACATAGTTCCTGAGCAGACTTACGAGACGATTATTATCGAAGGAGAAATTCCAACCGCATGCTGGCTCATTAAAACCGATAGCGCAATCGGGACGGTGATTGTTTGTCATGGGTATGGTGGTTCAAAGTCATCCATGCTTGATAAAGGGTACGAGTTTCTTTCCCAAAAATATAACGTACTCATCCCGGACTTCATGGGGTGCGGAGATTCACACGGCAATCAATGCACAATTGGTTTTTACGAATCACAACAAGTGACATCGTGTTACAACTATCTCAAAGAACAGGGTGAAGAGAACGTTGTATTATTCGGCACATCAATGGGTGCAGTTGCAATCATGAAATCGCTGAGCGATGATTCTATTGATGCGACATGTGCAATTATCGAGTGCCCGTTTGGTTCAATGTATCAAACAACCTGTTCGCGATTCGACATGATGGGAATACCGAGTTTTCCAATGGCGGGTTTGCTTGTATTCTGGGGCGGAGTGGAAAATGGTTTCTGGGCATTCGGACACAATCCGACTGAATATGCAAAGAACATAAAAGTTCCGGTTTTACTATTGTACGGAGAAAAAGATCCGAAAGTGAGTCGGGAGGAGATTGATGAGATTTATGCGAATCTGCAAGGGAAGAAAGAGTTGGTGACGTTTAAGCAGGCGGGACATGAAAACTATCTCAATCAATATCGGCTGCCGTGGTTGACTGCGGTCCACACATTTCTGACAACGAATGGTGGCTATTTTCCTTGAACGATATTTTTACTGGCTTGCAGCCGGCTTACCACGGCGACACGGTGAAACGGCGCTCAACGTTTAATGTGCTAAGCCCATCCGGAGAAACGGAGGATCGCTTACGCGATCTGGTACATCGCCGTGACCGCCGGTTGGGAAACGATTATCAAACCCTAATATTTTCGCCGTAACACCGTGTCGCCGTGGTAAGCGTCGCAGACAAGCAACAAATTCCCGAACTTAGCACATGCAACAACTCGAACTCGACACACTCCGCTTTCCCATCGGAAAATTCTCAAAACCAGAATCTGTTTCTTCGCAAGAAATTCAGGATTGTATTGCACGCATTGAATCATTTCCATCGCGATTGAAAGCGGAAGTGCTTCATCTCACGAATGAGCAACTTGACACGCCGTATCGACCGGAAGGTTGGACCGTGCGACAAGTTGTGCATCATTGCGCCGATAGTCACATGAACGCCATTGTGCGATTCAAACTTACGCTCTCCGAAAACGGAACGACGATCAAACCGTATGCAGAAAATCTCTTCGCAGAAATGGCAGACTACAAATTGCCGATTGACTCTGCACTGCATATTCTCGACGGAGTTCATCTGCGTTTGGGTGTTCTCATTCGCAACATGAAAGCGGAAGAGTTTTCATATTACTACGTGCATCCGCAATACGGCACCAACTATCGTCTCGATCAGGCAGTGATGTTGTACGCATGGCATGGCGATCATCATCTGGCGCATATCACGAAGCTAAAAGAGAGAAATGGGTGGAAGTGAGATATTGGAACGCGGATTATTATGTCCGTTGTTTTCTAGTTACTCGCCCGGATGTCCCTGCTAAACTTCAACAATCAGTATTGGATTTTATGAGATAGGCTCAAACGTATCTCATAAAATCAGTGTTCCTTTTTTCGGGCTTATCTCATAAAATCCGAAATCCGAATCGTGAAATCTACCGATCTCATCCATATAGACGCTAACACGCCATGGGCATAAAAATCCGC
>JBEIPA010000004.1:0-250614 GCA_040377305.1 Flavobacteriales bacterium
CCCCTCGCCACTATAACGAATAGTGTTAATGATAACCGCGGGCTTCAGCCCGTGGCACCGAGAACTATTTCGGCACATAAATAATCTCCACAGCCCCACTCTTCCCATTATCCGAAACCAAATTCACATTCCGCTTTTTCTTCCCGTCTTTTATTTGAATCGCTGCCGTGTTAGGCGGAATCGTTCCCAGGTTTTCTGCATACATCACCAAGATGTTACTTCCCGGTTTAAGCTTGACCGTAAATCGCTTCTTGCGTTTTTTCAAACGGAGATTTTTCTTGACGAGCTCATCATTCATGAACAGCGTTACAATATCTCCATCCACTTCGTTCCGATCCCACACGGTTACTTTAATACGCTTGTTGTGCACCGTGAAACTTTCCTGCACATCGACTTCACGCGTGGTGTCGGTGCCTACGTAAATATCCACCGGCTTCGTAGTGTCAATCTCTTTCTCCTTCGGCTTGAAGTTGAATGTGTATCGCATATTCAACATATACGTTGAGCCGTAATACGTCGTGTTCGATACACCTACAGACGTGTTGTTCTGCTTAAACTCATATTGATCCGTATACGTTTTCTCGAACGGCACGTGCGCAACAAATCCGAAATCGAACGAGCGATCCCAATCGGGACTGAATGTTCTCACGCCTACCTCAACGCTTAGCATAGAACTCGTACGGCTTGCCTGAACAGTAGTGGCCAACATCCCGGTTCCGTTCTCCGACCAATCTTCGAAGCGACCCAGCTGAATTTTTTCGGTGAAATTGCGGTGATTAAACGATTGTGAAAACATGCCGCGTACATAAAAGAAATCCGGTCCCGCAGCGCTGAATAGATTTCCGGTAGAGAATGAACATTGATACGCGATGCCGTAATTCCAGTATTTGTCGGTCATCACCCAATTGCCGAATGTGTCTCCCCGATGTGAAAAGAAAAACGGCGACTGAAACGAGTAACACGCTTTGTTGTGTTCGAACTTTCCCTCGAAGGTGTGAAATACAGTTCCTTTGCTGTTCGAGAGAATTGTCCCGGCAGAAATTCCAAGAGATGTATTTGCGGTAATCGATACTCTTCTGCGTCCGCTGTTATCGGTAAGAATGTTTATCCCGAAATTATTACCCATGCGCGAGAACTGTGCCGATCCGCTCGTCTGCATTGTGGAACTCGGAGAATATCCAACCATTCCACCGTGAATGCCCAAGGTCCATTGGCGACGAGGCGCTTCAGGTTCCTGAAATCCGGATTGCGGTGCAGGTGGTGGCGATGCGACTTGCGAGTGCCCGAAATTGCAGCACAGAACAAAAAAGAGGGAAACAACAATACGCACCAGCTGAAGCATTGTTGTAAATATAGAAAGGATCGGAATAACACGATCCTTTCGACCATTTCAAATTTTGAATTCTGTTATTGCCCCGCTCGTTTGGTATCAGCACATCCAAATTACAGACGGACCGGTTTCTACTGCGAAACTGATCATTGCACGGTAGTCTGCAAAACGGTGACCGTCATTGCGAGGAACGAAGCAATCCCATGATGGGAGTACCCAGTAACAGAAATCTTGATCGAGGAACGCCGCAAGCCGTTTTGCTGCAACACGGCCTCCGTTGACCGCTCAAGTTTCGTGACACCACGGTACCGCCTCATGAGATCGCTTCGTCGTTCCTCCTCGCGATGACGGTATCGTGCTGCTTTCGTACCTTCGTCCTATGTCTGATTCCATCGATTCTTCCAAAGCTCCCGAGCCGGTTGGTTTATATCCGCACGCAAAACGCGTAGGCAATTTGTTATTTCTCTCCGGCGTTGGTCCACGCGAACGCGGCACGAAAATAATTCCGGGAGTTGACCTCGACGACACGGGAAAAATTGCTTCTTACGATATCGAAAAACAGTGTCGTAGTGTTTTCCAGAACGTGAAATACATTCTCGAAGATGCAGGCAGCTCCTGGAACAACATCGTTGACGTTACCGTGTTCCTCACGAACATGAAAGACGATTTTCCGATCTACAACAAACTGTGGGCAGAATACTTCGCGAACAATCCGCCATGCAGAACTACTTTGGAAATCAATTGCCTTCCAACACCCATTGCTATCGAACTCAAAGTCATTGCAACCATTGGCTAACAAATAACCCCATTGGAAATCGGAAATCGGAAATCAGCTAATCGGTTAGGTATTCTCCTCTTCATATTCATCTTGAGCTGTACCTCCTGCGAACGTCGCCAGCAAATCATTGCACAAGGAACTTTCGTGGATGTAGACAGCACAGTTTATCAATGGAAAGAATACATGCATCAGGATTCCTTCTTTCGGGAAGTAACCACGCAGGGAAAAATTATTACCATTGGCAAAAGCAAAACACAACAGGAATTTCGCGACAGCACATTCAGCGAAACAGATTTCTATCCGAATGGAAAACAGAAAGCTTCACGCAACTTCATTTCCGGCAAACAAAAAGGAGTTTGGAAGTCGTGGTACGAAGACGGAAAAACAAAATCTGCTAGTGTTGTAGATGGTCGCACTCTTCGCGATTACCTTTCGTACTACGATAATGGTTCTATTGCAGTTACTGCTTCCACTGCTGTAAACGGAACAATGTCGCGCACAGATCGCTGGAGAAATGGCAATCTGAAAGAAGAATTTGTTACCGACAGTCTGGGTAACGGAAAGTGCACCAACTATTTCGAGAACGGAAAGAAGCAACAGGAAGGATCTTTAGTGCGTTTCACTCCTGCGGGCGATTGGTTGCGTTGGGACTCTTTGGGTAATTCACTAAGCGACACGACGTATGGGCAGCCGATCACTTTCTGAGCATAGTCCATTGCTTTTTACCTGCGCGCTTTTCGCTGCACTGGTTGTTCCTGCGCTTTTTATGGATGGCATGTTCATGGATGGTGTTTTCTATTCTTCCATCAGCCGGAACTTTGCAGAAGGTGATGGTTCGTTGTGGAATATGAAATACAGCGACACCTATTTTCCGGTCATGCATGAACAACCTCCGTTGATGTTTGTGCTCCAGGGATTTTTCTTCAAAATACTCGGCGACTCCATATTCACTGAGCGTATTTACTGTGTTGTTGCGGGAATCGCGAATACAATTGCGCTCTTACAATGCTGGAATATCATCACAGGCGCGACAGAAAAAAAGCAAAGTACATCCTGGCTTCCCTTACTGTTATGGGTCATCATGCCGGTTACGTTCTATGCATTCATCAACAATCTGGAAGAATGTACGATGACATTCTTCGTGCTAATGGCGTTTCGCTCCATACTCAAAGCGATACTCGTTAGTCCGGAAAAAAACATCCACTGGATTCTTGCCGGCGTGTGGATACTCGCAGCGGGACTTACCAAGGGTGTACAAGGTATGTTTCTGCTTTCAGCTCCGTTCTGGTGTTGGATCGTGCTTCAAAACGGAACGTTCAAAGAATTCATGAAACGTTCTGTACTCGTTGCACTGGTTCCCGTTTTGTTCGCAGTCATTGCGTGGCTTACTCCGGTTATACACGATAGTTTTGCCGCGTACTTCAGCTCGCGATTCGGAAAAACTTTCGACGGAGTAACAGCGAACAGTTCAAATCACTTTCACATTTTATTTGAGTTGCTCATCGATACACTTCCAACCATGGGTGTGATGTTCATCTTCTTCATCGTGGGCAGAAAAACAGATGGACTGATTTCGCAACTGAAAAAGAATACACGTCTCATCCTGTTTATTCTTGCCTGTGGCTTCTCCGGAATTCTTCCGCTCATGGTCACGCTGGAGCAACGTGGCTTTTACCTCGTTACCGCTTTACCAATTCTTGCAATAGCCTGCGCGTTAACCATTCAACCTGCAGCTGTGCGACTAACAAACTATTTCTCCGCTAAACCTGTCCGCAGAATCATCCTGACTGGCTTTGGCACTTTGATCTTGGCGGGAACAATCGTCGCAACCATTTTATTCGCGGGAAAACCAAAACGCGATGCTGAAAATATTGCCGCTTTGCATGAGATAGCAGCAATAACGGGCGAACGTCAGATAGTCGGTTGCGATCCCAGTATCGAGTCCGATTGGCCATTCATGTGCTACGGTCAACGCTACCACAAGTTCTCATTCGTCAATCTCGGCGACCCCAGACCCACGTGGTTCATTCTTCGCAAAGGAGGCTCTCCTCCACCAAATACGGCGCAAATTTCTCTGAATTCGCTATTTTTTGACCTTTACATGAAGTCCGATTCCATAGACTCCAGGCGTAGTAATGATCTGCTACGCTAAATTGGCGATCCCCAAAGTTCCTATCTCCAGTCACCCGACTCCCGTCTCCCATCTCTTTTCTTAACTTCGTTCCCCCAAATGAAATCGTGACATGTACAGTCAGGATTCGCCAATGCAAAAGGGACCAGCAGTATGAGTAAAAAGTACCCGGAATATGAGTCGTTGAACCTTCCTTCCATCGCAGAAAAAGTGCTGAAGGATTGGGAAGAAAATAAAATTTTCGAGAAGAGCATTTCTTCGCGTGAAGGAAAAGATCCGTTCGTGTTTTACGAAGGACCGCCTTCTGCAAATGGAATTCCCGGTATTCACCACGTGATGGCGCGTGCGATGAAAGATATTTTTTGCCGTTACCAAACGCTGAAAGGCCGTCAGGTAAAACGCAAAGCTGGTTGGGATACGCACGGACTTCCTATCGAGTTGAGTGTAGAAAAAACACTGGGCATCACGAAAGAAGATATCGGCAAGAAAATTTCAATTGAAGATTACAACAAAGCTTGTCGCACCGAGGTGATGAAGTACACACACCTGTGGGAAGAAGTAACGAAGAAAATGGGTTACTGGGTCGACATGAGCGATCCGTATATCACTTACGAAAACACGTACATCGAAAGTGTATGGTATCTCCTGCAGCAATTGTACAACAAGAAAATGTTGTATCAGGGCTACACGATACAGCCATACTCTCCAGCTGCAGGAACAGGATTGTCATCTCACGAATTGAATCAGCCGGGATGCTACAAGAATGTGAAAGACCGAACGGCGACGGCAATGTTCAAAGTGGTTCCAGGTTCTAAGTTCTCGGTTCCAGGTTCAGAAACATTTGTTCTCGCATGGACAACCACACCGTGGACACTTCCGTCGAATACTGCATTGGCTGTTGGTGAAAAAATCGAGTACGCGCTAGTAAAAACATTCTCTCCGTTTACGCACGAAGCCGTGTGCGTTATTCTCGCGAAAGATCTCGTTGGAAAATATTTTCCGGAGAAAAATGCAGAGCTTGATTTCGCTGCATACAAACCGGGCGACAAAGCAATTCCATTCGCAATTGTCGGCACATACAAAGGTTCCGATCTCGTAGGATTGAAATACGAGCAACTGCTTCCGTATGTTCTTCCGTTCGAAGATTCAGACAAAGCGTTTCAGGTTATTGCGGGCGATTTCGTGTCTACTTCTGATGGAACAGGAATCGTACACATCGCTCCTACGTTCGGTGCAGATGACATGCGTGCTGCGAAAAATGCAGGCGTGCCTCCAATGCTCGTTCTTGACGAAACAGGAAAAGCAGTTCCACTCGTTGATTTGCGCGGACGCTTTCGCTCGGAGATGAACGAGTTTGCGGGCGAGTACGTGAAAGCTGATTATCTCACCGACAAAGAAAGAGCGAGTGAGATCGAACGTTTGAAATCGCTTTCAGGAAATGCGTTGAATGAACTTGTATCGAGAATTGTAACGCGCACCAACGAATACCTGAGTGTCGATGAGCGTCTTGTGCTGAAACTCGAACAGGAAGGAAAACTTTTCAAGAAAGAAACCTACGAACACAACTACCCGCATTGCTGGCGTACAGATAAGCCGGTGTTGTATTATCCGCTCGACAGCTGGTTCGTCAAAGCGTCTTCGATGAAGGAACGCATGGGTGAACTGAATAAAACCATCAACTGGAAACCGGAAAGCACAGGAACAGGTCGCTTTGGTGAATGGCTCAACAATTTGCAGGACTGGAACCTTTCCCGTTCGCGTTACTGGGGAATCCCATTGCCGATCTGGACAAGCGAAGACAAATCAGAAGAGATTTGCATTGGTTCAGCGGAGCAGCTCAAGAATGAAATTGATCGTTCGGTGAAAGCCGGATACATGCAAAATAATCCGCTGGAGAAATTCACTCCGGGAGATTTCTCGAAAGCTAATTACAACACATTCGATCTTCACCGTCCGTATGCCGATGATATTATCCTCGAGCGAAACGGAAAGAAATTATTCCGCCAGGCCGATCTGATCGACGTTTGGTTCGACTCCGGTGCAATGCCGTATGCACAGTTGCACTATCCGTTCGAGAACAAAGAGCTAATTGATAACCGCGGTTACTTTCCGGCAGATTTCATTGCTGAAGGCGTTGACCAGACACGCGGATGGTTCTACACGCTGCACGCAATTGCAGTAATGCTCTTCGACAGTGTTGCGTACAAAAACGTTATTTCAAACGGACTCGTTCTCGACAAGAATGGAAACAAAATGTCGAAACGTCTCGGCAATACCGTTGATCCGTTCGCAACATTGGACAAATATGGTCCTGATGCAACGCGTTGGTACATGGTTACGAACGCATCGCCGTGGGACAATCTGAAATTCGATATCGAAGGAATTACCGAAGTGCAGCGCAAGTTTTTCGGCACGCTGTACAACACGTATTCATTCTTCGCGCTATATGCAAACATCGACGGCTTTGTTGTTGATGCGAAAACATACATCGCGGTGAAAGATCGCCCGGAATTAGATCGGTGGATCATTTCACGTTTGCACAGTCTCATCAAATTCGTGACTGAAAAGCTCGACGATTATGACCCAACACCAGCTGCACGTGCGATCGACTCGTTTGTCGATGAGCATTTGTCGAACTGGTACGTACGACTTTCACGTCGCCGTTTCTGGAAGGGTGAGATGAGCACCGATAAGCAAGCTGCGTATCAAACGCTTTACGAGTGTTTGGGTGGCATTGCGCAATTGATGAGTCCTTTCGCCCCGTTCTTCAGCGACTGGCTGTTTAAGAGCCTTACTGCACCGGTTACGGACACCATGCCTGTTCCGGAGTCCATTCACTTATCGCTTTTGCTCAAAGCAGATGCTTCCGCAATTGATTCTGAGTTGGAGGAACGCATGGCGATCGCCCAAAAGGTGACCTCGCTTGTGCATTCTTTGCGTAAGGAAAAGAAGATTCGTGTTCGTCAACCGCTTGAACGTGTGATGATTCCGGTATTGGATCCACTGTTCAGCGAGCGTTTGCATAAGATTGAGCACCTTATTCTGGCCGAAACCAACGTTCGAAAGATCGAATATGTGACGGAGACCGGAATCTTTGTAAAGAAAGTTAAGCCCGATTTCAAGGCTTTGGGTAAGAAGCTTGGTAAGAACATGAAGGCAGCGGCTGATGCAATTGCGGCTTTGACTACGGAGCAGGTGAACGCTTTTGAGCAGAATGGTTTTGTTGAACTGGCTTTGGGTGCCGAAACCGTACGCGTGGAAAGATCTGAGGTTGAGATACTTGTGGACGATTTGCCGGGCTGGGAAGTTGCCGTAGAAGGAAATGTAACTGTTGCACTCGACGTAACATTGAGTGCAGAATTGATTGAAGAGGGTCTCGCGAGAGAGCTGATTAATCGCATTCAGAACATCCGGAAAGAGAGCGGATTTGAGGTGACGGATAAGATTGACGTGCGAATAAAAGAGCATAAAATTCTTGCGCCCGCTGTAAGAAATAATTTCGATTATATTTGCTCTGAAACTCTTGCTACATCACTCGAATTAGTGAGTGAAATATCTGAGAAGAATGCGACTCCGATTGATGTAGATGACAATGTCACAACAGTAATTTACATATCTAAACACAACTAAACCTTCCCTACCAATGGCTAAAAAGTCAAAGAAAGGCGGCGCGAAGAAAGCTAAACCTGCTAAGAAAAAAGCTGCTAATAAAAAAGCAACTAAGAAAGCATCTAAGCCGAAAAAAGCTGCAAAGAAACCCGCAAAGAAAAAAGCAACTAAGAAGGCTGCAAAGCCTAAAAAAGTAGCTAAGAAAAAAGTGGCTAAGAAAGCTGCTCCGAAGAAAGCAACTAAGAAAACGGCTAAGCCTGCTAAGAAAGCTGCTGCTCCTAAGGCTGCTCCAAAAGCAAAAGCTCCTGCTGCACCTAAGGCTGCAAAACCAGCTCCTGCTCCAAAGCCAGCTCCAAAGCCGGTTGAACAGAAGCCAGTCCCTGCTCCTGCTCCAGCTGCAACAAATCACGATGATGATGAGATGAACAACGCTGACGAGGCGATTGATCTGAACGAAGACTCAACTGAAATTCCTGAAGAAGGTGCAGACGAGGTTGACGGAGAAGAGCGTGGTGCGTTCGATCATTTCTAAATTTTACTGAGTTACAATTACTATGGCCAAGAAAGCAAACAATAAACCTTCCGGTAAGGCCAAAAAATCGGCAACTAAGAAAGCGGCTCCGGCAAAAAAATCCGGAGCTGCTAAATCTAAAGCTGCTGTTAAACCGAAATCAAAGCCAGCTGCAAAGCCGGTAAAAGCCAAAGCAAAACCAGCAGCGAAAGTTGCTGCTAAACCTGCCGCTAAAGCGTCGAAGCCTGCTCCAAAAGCTGCTGCTGCGAAGCCTGTGCAGAATGTAAAAGTTGCTTTGAGCCGTCCAGTTGCTCACATCGCGAAAAAATCGAACCTGCCGGAAGATAACCGCAGCCGATATGCCGATGCAGAGCTGAAAGAGTTCAAGACACTCATTCACAAGAAGCTTGAAGAAGCTACCCGCGATTACGAGTTGCTGAAAAACACACTTTCGCACAAAGACGATCACGGCACCGACGATACTTCACCAACTTTCAAGTTGCTGGAAGACGGATCTGACGTACTCTCTAAAGAGGAAACTGCACATCTTGCAGCCCGCCAGGAGAAATACATCCAGAACCTGAAAAACGCACTCATCCGTATCGAGAACAAAACGTACGGCATTTGTCGCGTTACCGGCAAGCTGATTCCTAAAGAGCGCCTTCGCAGCGTACCTCATGCAACATTGAGCATCGACGCGAAACTCGGACAGAACCGCTAAACAGAAGGCATCTTGCAGTAATGCTGGAGGCAGTCGAAGAATAATTTTTAAAACCCGGAGAGAAATCTCCGGGTTTTGTTTTTTACACCCCCTACATCATCCGAAGGATGATTAAGCCCCTCTCTTTTGGAGAGGGGTTGGGGTGAGGCGCTTTGAATCTCGAAGAGCCCACCCCAATCCAAAATCAACCACAGCTCACAAATAAGCCCATCTCTTATGGAGAGGGCTTGGGGTGAGGCGCCAAGACCACTTGCGCCGAGCCTCGCGCGTCTTACAAAACTTCCCGTTTTCTTACATCCGTCAGTTCTCCCGCCGAATCGGTTACCCCACCGGACATGGTCGGCCTAGATTTGCCTCAACAAACAAAACAAACATGAAAACTCTACTCACATCAATTGTACTTCTCGCCGGCCTGACTATCGGTGCACAGAATGCAGAATTTAAGATCACCCTTACAATGGATCAGAACCTGACCGGCGCAACCTGGACAAGCAGCACGATCCTCGATCTCTCTCCTTATGCTTCACACTTCAATGATGTGCACGATACCACAGCGCCTATCGCAGACTACTCTGTAGCGTATCCGTTCACCATTAACTCATCCTACACTTCTTTACGTGTTCGCGATTCACGTCCGAACCTATATATGACACGCAATTTTGCTTTCGGCGTTTGGAACACGAACTCCGGAGAAATGCACATTAAGGGCGAGTGGTTGAATCCAAACGATGAATTGTTGTATGATGTTACATTCATCGAGAACGGATTTGAATACGACATGTATAATGAAGTGTCTGCTTCAATCACAGCCGATACAAATTATGCAGCACGCTTCACGATCCGCGTTTCTCCGAAAATGCACGCACAAGCATTTTCAGCATCTTGCTTCAACACTAACGACGGATCGATCTACGCTAAATCTGCATCACCATACTGGGGAGTTGATGTATATCGCGATACAGTACTCGTGAATTCAGTAAGTGTAACCGGAATGGACACACTCCTCACCGGACTTGAGCAAGGAAACTATACACTGGTTCACTTGTTCATGGGTGAAGCAAACGATACACAATATGTAACGGTTGCAAGTCCCGTTCAGGTCATCAGCTCTGCTACATTGAGCGAGACCATGCCTACGATCGGAGAAACAGTAAACTTCACCAATACTTCAACCGGTGCAGCTACATACTTCTGGGATTTCAGCGACGGAAACACAAGCACAGATACATCAACTTCACACGCATATAATCTGCACTGGACATATACAGTAACACTTACTGCTACTAATGCCGCGGGTTGCACAGACACATCAACATACATTGTTGAAGTCGGAGCTTACTCAATTGCTGGTCCTCCGGTATTCGGAAACCGTGAAGATGAAAACACAAACGACATGGCACGCACTACAACTACACAGGTGCAATCTGCAAATAATAACGCCGCACTTTCTGTAAAAGGCGACGCGGCGATCTTACAATTCTCGGTGTTCACAATGAATGGTCAGCTCCTGTATATGGGTTCGGGAACTAACAATACATTCACTTACGGAACTCCGGGAATTTATCTTATCCAGGTTATGTATACCGATGGTTCTTCTGAAGCAAAGCAGTGGAACCTGAATTAAGAATGTGTGTTTAGTTTGTTATTGACCCTCTGAGTGGTCATCCGGTCTGGAGTAGTTTCCCAGGCCGGATTTTTTATTTCACACCATCAGAATTTTCTTCATTTACAAATTCAGTTACATACTTACATGCGCAAGCACAGAGGGATTCTTGGTTTACATAATGCGTGTGGCGCCGGTAATTTTGATTTCGATAAAACCTAACAACATGAAATCAATTCTTCTATCTGCACTCTTGTTTGTTTGCATCAACAACGCGCAGGCAAACACATCACAAGAATCAACGATCTCTCTCGCTCCTGCAACAGAATGCATAATGGAAGTGCAGACCTTCGCTACAACCAGCGCTGAACTCTCAAACGGTTCCGTATACATCCGGTCAACAAACTGCGATTGGCAACTAACCATCTCCTGCAACTCCGCAGTAGTAAATACATTTCACATCACGGGTTGCGACACATTTATCAGCGGTTTGGCAATGGGATGTTACACATTCTCTTACTCCAACGTCAATGGATCAACCGAATCAGTGAGCAAGATAATTTCAGGGCCTGCACCAATTGTAGGATCGTTTAAGTCGCACAAACTAAACCGACCAAACGAGAATGCCATTGCATTCACAAACTATTCTACCGGAGCCGTATCCTTTGCCTGGGATTTCGGCGATGGAGAACAGTCCGCTGAAATTTCTCCGATGCATATCTATCATTCACCAGGCACATACATTGTCTCACTAAAGGCATACAACAGATCGGGTGCTATTTCGACTGTAACCTACATGCTCGTTGTGCCGGATTCGCATCCTACGGGAATGAAATAGAGGCGATAAGGTTTTCTACAGAAAGCCTTTGATGCAAAAGATTCGTGGGATTTCTTTATTCGCAGCAAGCCCCAATAGTAGGGCCGAAACCCCTGCTTTAACAGGAATTGCCAAACTGAGATCACGAAAGCGGGAACGGGAAACCGATAACGGTTATCTTTGCCACCGTGAAAAAAACCCTCGCCATTATACTCGGTGTTTTATTCCTTGACCAGTTCATCAAGATCTGGATCAAGACCCACATGTATCTGGGCGAATCGTATCGCATTTCCGGAGAATGGTTCTACCTGCATTTTGTGGAGAATCCCGGTATGGCATTCGGATTACAGCTGGGCGGGGATTATGGCAAATTATTGCTGAGCGTTTTCCGTCTCGCGGCAGTAGCCGGAATCGGTTGGTACTTGTTCCTGCAATTCAAGAAGAATGTTCGTCCGCTGTTGCTCATTTGCATAGGACTAATTTTCGCCGGAGCACTCGGAAACATTCTCGACAGCGTTTTCTACGGAAAGTTCTTCAATACAAGCGATGCGTGGGATCAGAACATTGCAGAGTTCATGCCTGCTGAAGGTGGTTATGCCGGATGGCTCCACGGACAAGTTGTAGACATGTTCTACTTCCCGGTAATCGAAGGAACGTGGCCCGCGTGGATGCCCGATTGGAGCTTTCTTCCTACAGAAGGCGAAGAAGTTTTATTCTTTCGTCCGGTCTTCAATATCGCAGACGCATCTATTTCCGTTGGCGTATTTCTTCTGATTGTTTTTCAGCGTCGTCTTTTCGGAAAACAAGAAGTGCTCAGCGACAAGAAAGTTCTGGCTAGTAATATTTTCTTCAGCATCGTGGTGTCCATGCTTGCGTTGTTCCTGCTGCTCACATTCACAGGAGTGTTCGCAACCAATCATCCGATTGCACCGTGGATGCGTGTTGCACTCTTCGCATGCTCGCTTGGAATTGGTTACGGACTCTTCGCCTATTTGCAGCGATATCCGCGCTTTATTCCTGATCCGGAAGAAGTGGTTTCCAACGTTACCGATCTTCGCTCACTCGCGATGGATGAGTTGGAGAAGAATGCAGAATCCGCAAAGAAGAAACAAGACGAAGCAGATCAGTCTCAATCGAATCCTCCGGTAGAATAGTTTAGCAATACTATTTCATGGCTGAAACTCCCCAATCCACCAACAACGAACCCTGGATTGATGTGCAGGGAATAAAAATTCGTCGTCATCCCGCCTGTGAAAATGAACTCATGGGCCGCGAGCTCGTTGCGTTTGAAACATACAGCAGTGGAACCAGTGGCGGACGAAATGCGGAGTACCGAATGAAACTTTGTCGCAACGGAGAAATTCATGTTTCCGAAAATGTGCAAGTGTCCATCTATCTGGATGGTGATGGACAAAGTTCTACTTCCGATGATTCAGATTCCGGAACATGGGAAGTTTACGAAAACGAAGACGGTGCGCTTTTCCTCAAAGTAATGATGAAAAAATCGGGTGAAGGATTCGTGAACTTTGGTTTGCAGGATGGGAAAGTGGTGATGAACGGAAGAGCGTATCATGTTGCGGATTGTGATTGTTGACAGTACTAGCTTTTTATGAATCCCTCGTTATAATTCCGATGCGTTATTTGATCACAGCATTTTCACTCCTTGTATTCCACGCTTGCTGGAGTCAGACATCTTTGCCTCTTCCAGTGGAAATGCCATATAATCCCGATTCACTTGCTGCCAAACGAATTGCCTATATTCTAGTTAAAGAATACATGGACATCAGTTACGGAGCTGAACCTCTGGTGGCAGGTGCTAGCGACAGCATTACGTTCAACGAAGACGGAACGATTTCCGAAAGATGGCAAAATGGACTCATCGATACTGCTTATGCGCGGATACCTGATTGCGATTCCTTAAATGCGTTTCACTATACGCGTTGCGATTCAATGGGACGTGTTATCGAAAGCAGGTCGGGATCCAGATCAGATCATTATCGCTACAATAACAAGGGCGACATAGTTTATGCCGCTACAGTTGACCGGCCTGCAGAGTCGGCTGAAACCGTTTGGATAGCCTGCACAGTATACGACTCTCTCAATCGACCCGAGTATACATACTACAGACGTGGACATCTTGGATATAACTGGTCAGCCAAATCGATTGATACCACCGTTAACCGCAGTTCGTATACAAGATACATTTATGAGAATATGCTATTGAAGGAGGTGCATCACTACTTAGACAGTCTTACTGATCCTTCTACCGATTCCAAAACCGTATACTATTATTCAGGAAATCGGCTGGTTCGCGTTGAGGTGCCACGTATACGTGAGCATAAGCGAAAAAAGAAGCGGGTGCCGTTCATAGCTCAGATGTGGGTCATTACTTATGGATACAGAGAGTAAACCTCAACTCCGCCCAATCATTGGTGATGTAGGGAAGTGCGTGTCATGTTACCGATTGTGATTGCTAGTCAACAGTAGCTTTTTATAAATCCGACGTTATAGTTTCGATGCGATATTTGATTTCAGCATTTTCACTCCTTGTATTCCACGCTTGCTGGAGTCAGACCTCTTTGCCCCTTCCAGTGGAAATGCCCTATAATCCCGATTCAATTGCAGCCAAACGAATAGCATACATCGTGGTGGTGGAATACAATGACTATGAGTTTACGGGAAAAGTGTTGACGCCGGGTGTTCGCGACAGTATTACCTTCCATACAAACGGCACCATTGCCGAATATTGGGAGAAAGGCTTAACCGATTCTGCGTATGCACGTATTCAACATACGTGTGATTCACTCAATGCTTTCTACTACACACATTGTGATTCAGCCGGGAGGGTCATCGAATGTCGTTCCGGTTCAATGTCATTCCACTACCGCTACAATAACAAAGGCGATGTGGTGTATTCAGCTACAATCGATCGCCCTGTTGAATCAGCTGATCAAGTTCATATCGAAAAAACGACATACGACTCTCTTAATCGGCCTGCTTACATCTATTCAGCTCGCGGCCTGCTTGGTTATAACTATTCAACCGGACGGATGGATACAAATATCAGGGGTGATTCCTATTCGAGATACGAATATGCCAATGGGCATCTGGTAGAAATTCAAGATTACCTCGATAGTCTTACGGCACCATCAACGGCATTCGGCATTAATTATGTCTATTCCGAAAATAAGTTAGTGCGTGTTGAAGTGCCTACTATACACGAACACAAGCAAAAAAAGAAGCAGTACACATATATTGGCAGAATGTGGACTGTGTCGTATGGCTACCGGGAATAATCTACTCCACCACAATCTTCTCCGCCTTTATCATCGTGCCCGCTTCACCCCACACACGAATGAAATACATTCCCGAATTCTCCAGCGTAAACTGAACTTGTTGTTGAGAATTCACAGGCGCAGAATAAACCACACGTCCGGAAATGTCAATTACATCGTAAGAAGCAATCGTTGTGTTTGCGTTTATAATTTGCAATGTGAAATTCCCGTTTGAGGGATTGGGGTAAATAGAAAACTCGCTTAAAGTTTCAGTTTCGTCTACTCCTACTCCCTGACAAACGTTGCATATTGGAGTAAACAGCCAGCCTTCCTGCGATGCACTCCACTGCGCCGGTGAATTTCTTCCGGGTGCTGTAAGTCCAGAAGTTCCGGTTTGATTCTGAATCCCAACAATGCCTCGGCCCTGATTCCATCCTGCACACACGTTCTTTGTTTCAATCTGCACGGCGATTGCATTGCTGGTTTCGTACAGTACAATATGCGAGGAGCAGAATAACGTTGTGCAGCTGTACATCGGTAACGAATCGTACAAAATATGAAACTCACGATAGGGTTGTGTGCCCGTATTCCAGTAATAAACAAAGCGACCATTCGGTGCATCGAACTTCAGGTCGTTCCATGGTGCCATGATGGAGTTCCGTGGTGTAACCGGAGAAGGAACGGGTGCAAGTATCGGCCACATGCAATAACCGTTTGCACTGTCGGTTGTGAACGTAATAATTCCGTTGGTGCCGATCAACAGTGAATCATGTTGTTCACCATAGAAGCAGAATGTAAATCCCATGTCGACACGTGAAGACCATTGATCATCCCCAGTAGAAAAAGTGCTGAACGGATTCGAGATTGCCGGAAAGTCGTATGGCGTAGAAGTCACCGTGTAGCATTGTGTTCTGGCAACGAACGATGAAAACAGAAGGAGAATGAAGGGGAAAATTCGTTTCATGCGATGGCGTTTGCACCTTAAATGTAGCGCAATAATACAATCAACACTAACGCGCCGCGACCGCCGGTTGAGCTTCGCTTGAGATATGCCTTTTTCGCCGTTTCACCGAGTCGCCGTGTAAAGCTCGCGCAGCGTTCGTCTTAAATCAACTTGTTGGCCACGAGATATTCCGCTATCTGCACCGCACGCATTCGTCGCCGCACCTTGTATGAGATCGCTTCAGCGATCCGCCGTGACGCGTGGGTATATATTTAGAAAACAACGGGCTCCGTTTCGCTGTGCCGCCGTGTAAAAGCTCCGCAGGAATCCTAGACTAGTTTATTAGCAAGGAGATATTCCGCAATCTGCACCGCATTCGTCGCCGCACCTTTTCTCAGGTTATCGCTCACAATCCACATGTTCACCGTATTCGCCTGCGTTTCATCTCTGCGGATTCTTCCGACAAACACATCATCTTTATTATGCGCATGCAACAACGGCATTGGATAAACGGCATTCTTAATATCATCGAGCACAGTCACGCCAGGTGATGAGGAAAGCAAGGCGCGCAATTCTGCATCGTCATAATCGTTCGCGAATTCTACGTTCACCGCTTCAGAGTGTCCGCCCATTACCGGAATACGAACCGTCGTTGCTGTAACGCGAATAGAATCATCGCGCATAATCTTCTTCGTCTCGTTCACCATCTTCATTTCTTCTTTGGTGTAACCGTTGTCGAGGAAAACATCTATCTGCGGAATTGCATTCATGTCAATCTGATACTTGTACGCCATCTCGCCTGTAATGCCAGCGCGCTCGTTCATCAGTTGATCAACGGCTTTCTTTCCGGTACCAGTCACCGATTGATAGGTGCTCACCACAATACGTTTGATCCCGTATTTCTTATGAAGCGGATTCAACGCAACCACCATCTGAATCGTAGAACAATTCGGATTCGCGATAATCTTGTCGTCTTTCGTTAACGCATCTGCATTCACTTCCGGTACGATGAGCTTTTTTGTCGGATCCATTCTCCACGCAGAAGAATTATCAATCACCGTTGCACCTGCTGCGGCAAACTTTGGCGCCCACTCCAGTGAAGTACTTCCGCCCGCAGAGAAAATTGCGATCTGCGGTTTCATGTCGATTGCAGTTTGCGCTGTGACCACTTTCCATTTCTTTCCCTTAAACTCGAGTTCTTTTCCTGCTGAACGCTCGGAAGCAACAGGAATAAGTTCAGTAACAGGGAAGTTTCTCTCCGTGAGAATCTCCAGCATTTTTGTGCCTACAAGTCCGGTGGCACCTACGACTGCAATTTTCATATTTCCCATTTACAAGTCAGCCTTCGACTCCGCTCAGTCCGACAATTAACTTCAGTGAATCCTTTTGTCATCCCGAGCGGAGTCGAGGGAGACAAAAAGAAAGCCTTTCTGATCAGGAAAGGCTTCGTTGTATTATGTAAACACACGCTTTTGCCCTTCCTAACGGAAAAGTTTCTTCATGTGTTTCTTTGTGCAATTGATAATCACAGCGCAAATATGACAAAATTCTCATTTCCACGCACAAATATTTCACTATTTGTTAGCAATAGATTTCACTTCGCCCAAGTGATTCGCTTACCTTAGCAACCGAGCGAATCCGCCCTACATCTGTCAATGAAACGCGTCACTCTCGCATTACTTTTCTTCTGTCTTTGTTCACTTGGCAAAGCCCAAATCTCCGACAACTTCGGAGATGGTGATTTCACCGCAAATCCTTCGTGGAGCGGAGACAATGCAGAGTTCGTTGTCAATGCAGGATTTCAGCTGCAATTAAATTCTGTTGCCGCAGATACTTCATCGCTTGCTTTTGCGTCGCCGTTTGCAACCAATTGCGAATGGCAGTTCTGGAGCCGAATGAATTTTTCGCCTTCTGATAACAACAACATTCGTTACTACCTGACTTCCGATGTGGTAAATCTCGAAGGCCCGGTGAATGGATACTACATCCGCATGGGCGAAAACGGGTCGCTCGATGGTGTTGATCTGTGGGAACAAAACGGAACCGTACATACAAAGATCATTGACGGATTACCAGCACGCGTGGCATTGTCCAACAATATCGTTCGGGTGAAAGTTACGCGAAGTGTTGCAGGGTTATGGACCGTCTTCTCCGACACAACCGGCGGAACAACCTGGGTGACGGAAGGAAGTGTAACGAATAACACATTCACCACTTCCAATTATTCCGGACTCTTCTGTAAGTATACTGTTTCAAACATTAACGATTTTTTCCTCGACGATGTTTATATCGGTCCACCGACTATAGACAACACACCACCTGCAATTACTTCTGTAACTGTGCTCTCTGCAACGCAGCTGGATGTTCTTTTCAACGAACCGGTTGAGTTGACGACAGCAGAAGCAGAAAGCAATTATTCCGTCGACAACTTCATTGGGAATCCATCACTCGCTACACGAGATGGTAGCAATCCTGCATTGGTGCACCTCACATTCGTTACCGGCTTTATACAGGCGACCAACTATACCCTGAGTGTAATCAACGTACAGGACATTGCCGCCAACGCAATTACTTTGGAGACGGCGACGTTTCAATATTTTCCCGTCGCCGCGCCAATTTATCGCGACGTAGTGATCAACGAAATCATGGCCGATCCTTCACCGATTGTTGGATTACCGGGTGTAGAATTTATCGAGTTGTACAATCGCTCTGCAAGCAACTTCGATATTTCCGGTTGGGAATTCAGCGACGGATCATCAACAGGCGCCATCGGAAATTACGTTCTGCCTGCAGGTGGATATGTCATTGTTTGCGCCAATGCTGATACGTCACTCTTTACTCCATTCGGAAATCGTGTTGGAATTTCTGCGTTTCCTTCGCTGAATAATGCAGGCGATAATCTGAAACTGTACGACGCGTCGAGTAATGTTCTTGATTCTGTTAACTACGATCTCGCGTGGTACCAGGATGCAGTGAAAGACGATGGAGGCTGGACGCTCGAGCTGATCAATCCGAACGCCACAAATTTGTGTGCTTCTTCCGGAAACTGGATTGCATCTAACAACGCTTCGGGTGGAACTCCGGGAACTCAGAACAGTGTGTTCAATAATTCTCCGGATACAATCGGACCAAGCGTTCTTTACGCATTCTTTATGGACAGCACGCATTTGCAGATTTGTTTCAGCGAAGCGATCGACCCTGCTCAATTAGGAAATCCTGCCACATATCTGTTGGGGTCGTGGGGTGCACCTTCTGCAGTTACAATCGACTCCGCAACGCTTATGTGCGCAACGCTATTGTATACGAACATTCCCCCTAACACTGCATTTCAGACGCAACTTCAATTCAGCTCACTAGCTGACTGCGCCGGAAATAGTGTTACTAATGTAAATGCACCGGTACATTACTTTTTTGCTTATGCCAACGAAGTTGTAATTAATGAAGTAATGGCGGATCCAGATCCCCCGCTCCTATTGCCAAATGAGGAGTATATCGAAATACACAATACCGTAAATGTTGCGTTTCCTGTTAATGGCTGGACGATCACTGTAGGTACCACCACACGGGCTATTCCGTTCTGCATTATTCCAGCAGATAGTTTTATCGTTCTTACATCAACAACAGCTGCATCTTCGTTCGCTGGGGTAAATGTAATCGGGGTACCAAGCTTTCCATCTCTGACCAACACAGCAGGAACAATTACCCTTCGCGATAATTACACTAATGTGATACACACCATCAGCTACACCGACGATTGGTACCAGAACACGGCAAAAGCAGATGGTGGCTGGTCGCTCGAGCAGATTGATCCGAATAATCCTTGCGCGGGATCTTCAAACTGGATTGCCTCAAATGCAAATGCGGGAGGAACTCCGGGTTTAACGAACAGTGTGAACGCAACGAATACCGATGTAACATTCCCGGAAATTATTCGCGTGTCGGTTTATACTGCCGACAGTATTCGCGTGTGGTTCTCAGAGCCCATGGATAGTTCAACGATTGCTAATGCGGCTCTGTACACAATCGATAACGCTATTGGAAATCCAATTGCAGTTTATCCGGTTGGTCCCGATTTCAAGAGCGCGGAGTTGAAACTTGGTGCGCCAATCGTTGCCGGTTTAATTTATCACATCTCGGCAGCGACGGCATTAAGTGATTGTGTTGGAAACGTGTTGTTTGTTTCCTCCGTTCCTTTTGCCTTGCCGGAAGCTGTTGGCGCGGGCGATATTGTGATCAACGAAATCTTGTTCGATCCGCTCGACGGTGGTTCTGACTTTGTTGAGATCTACAATCGTTCGAATAAAGTAATCGATCTCGCACAAGTTGTGATTTGTTCGAAGGACACAATCGCAAATGTGATCACTGACATTTTTGTAATTGCGCCCGAAGGTTTCTTGTTATTCCCTGGCGAATATCTGGTGCTCAGTGAAAATATTTACGATGTGCAATCGCAATATCCTGCATCAACCGATTTACGTCGCTGTTTGCAAATGACCAACATGCCTTCGATGAATGTAGACGGTGACATTGTGATGCTTACTGATATTTCATTCAACACGGTCGACATGCTCATCTATCATGGCGATTGGCATTTCCCATTGCTGCAGGAAACAAAAGGTGTTACACTCGAGCGAATTGATTTCGAACGCAGCACACAGGAGTCAACCAACTGGCATTCTGCTTCCGAAGAATCGGGTTACGGAACGCCAACACAAAAGAATTCTCAGTTCAGCGCAGCAGGAACAGCCGACGATGGCGCAGTAACAATCACTACCGAAGTTTTCTCTCCGGATAACGACGGGTACCAGGACGTTGTAACCATCAACTACCTCTTCTCCACTCCGGGATTTGTTGCAACAGTTACCATCTACGATTCACGTGGACGACTCGTGCGTAACCTTGTTCAGAGTGAACTCCTCGGCACAGAAGAAGGTGCATTCTCCTGGGACGGCACCATGGATGATCGCACGAAAGCACGCGTTGGAACGTATGTCATTTTCTTCGAAGCGTTCGATGCAAATGGAAATGTGAAGCACTACAAGAGAGTTTGTGTGCTTGCGGCGAAATTCTAGCCTCAACAAACCTTAAAGGTTTTGTATCAATCTCCGTGAACCTCAGGAATCCTTTGAGGTTTGCTGGATAAACCTTCAAAGTTTTGCCTCAATCCACGTCACGCTACTTTAAAACTTTGAAGGTTTATTTATTGGCTTATGAACTTCCCGCTAGAGACTTCTCCGCTTTCATCTATCACCGAATACAAATAAGTTCCGGCTGCAAATTGGGAGGAAGACAACACATACGAGGCATCATAAAATTCTCGCCGAAGAACTTCATTTCCCATCACATCGTAAATAACCAATGTTCTGTTTTCACTTGTGCTAAACTGAAATGTAATTGATTGATCTGTGAAACATGGGTTAGGGAAAATGGATGGAACTGTTTCAGTTAATACTTCACTAATGGTTGTGGCAATATCGATTTGCGCTACAAACACATCTCCACTTCCTGCACTAACAAGCGAGTCGGTACCGAAATAAGCGGTGTGATAAAATGTTCCGCACACAAAAATATTTCCTCCGGAACTAATTGCAATGTCTTGAACCACTTCATTCCATAACGGACCGCCAGCACTTAAAGTAGAGATTAGTGTTCCCGCGGGATTGAACTCAGCAACGAATGCATCATAGTCTCCCCAACCGTTAATCTGTGTACTCTGAATATACATTTCGGGTACATAGCGTCCTGTAACAAGAACATTTCCTTGTGGATTTACGACAACCGCTTCGCCGATCTGATCCCACCATCCTCCTCCAACCTGCGCCCATTGGAAATTTCCGTTGTTGTCCCACTTCGCAAGAAAGAGTTCGTTGTCCTGAGGAAATTGAGAGTAAATCAATGTGTTGTTAATGCTCAGCGTATCGACATACTGCCCCGTCACATACACATTTCCGTTTGCGTCCACTGCAATTCCGTTCCCCTGATCTTTGTAATACCATGTCGATGTGTTTACAGCACCGGCGTCGCGCGCCCAGATGCAAGTTCCTGCGGGATCATACTTCGCAACGAAAATGTCATTATATCCATCACAGATCAGATTGAACGTTCCAAATGTTGCATTCTGAGAAATCATGCCCGTGATGTAAATATTCCCAAGCGCATCCAAACAGATATCAGTGATATTCGCTATCGGATAGACCATCCACTGAATACTGCCAGTGGTATCAATTTTAGAAATCCCCACACCAAATACCGAACTCACATAAAGATTGCCTTGTCCATCGGCGGCAATATCTCCAGTACCACCACCTGTACCGTAGAATGACGGATACTCATTTCCGAAAAGGTCGTATGGACAGATCAGATGCTGCATCGCCGAATCACACAGCACGTACAAACGATTGTAAGCCCAACACAAAGCCACCGCATCGAGCTGATTTGAAAGTGAATCTCTCCACATTAATGTCCCGCCCGGATTGTACCTCGACACCGCGTTTGATGATGCTACATAACAGTTGCCATAAACATCGGTACAGATGGAATTTGCCTGATCAAGCCCCGTGTTGCCTTCACGCTTTATCCAGTTCCAGTTCTGTGCAAAAAGGGTAGATTCATGTGCGCAAACGATAAATAGGATCGATAATAGTGCCAGGCGATGTTTCATGCGCCTACATAACGTTGATACGGACCTTGTATTGCTTCAATGTGGGACGCCCCTTTACCCAATTAGCGCATTAGCACATTACTCCCGTCTCCGATCTCCCGACTCCCATCTGATTTTACACGCCATTCGTCCAAATTGTTAATGAAACTGGTGAAAACCCTCCCAAAATCAGCCGCTTTCCCCTATTTCGGTGGTTATCTTTGGCGGAATTAAAAATATACGTGTGGAGACAGAAGTACTTAATTTCATAGAAAACGGGACAATGAATATGACTTTCACGAACCTGCTTACGTCATTGGAAGGCGGAATCTTTACGGTTACGATCAATCGTCCCGATAAACTGAATGCACTGAACCAGCAAACGCTCGCCGAGATTCGCGAAGCATTTTGTTATGTGCTCGATAATGAAGAAATCAAAGGAGTAATTGTAACCGGTGCCGGCCCGAAATCTTTCGTAGCGGGTGCTGATATTTCTGAGTTTGCAAACCTTAGCTCTGCTGATGGATTGCGTTTCGCTCAGAACGGACAAGACATTTTCAAGATGATTGAATTGTGTCCGAAGCCGGTGATTGCTGCAGTAAACGGATTCGCACTTGGTGGCGGATGTGAGCTGGCAATGGCTTGTCACATGCGTATTGCTTCTGATAATGCAAAGTTTGGTCAGCCGGAAGTGAGTCTCGGTTTGATCCCCGGTTACGGCGGTACGCAGCGTCTGACGATGCACATTGGTCGTGGTCGTGCTACAGAACTGCTCATGACGGGAGACATTGTAAATGCTGCTGACGCGTATCGTGTTGGTCTTTGCAATTACCTCGTGAAGCCAGAAGAACTGATTCCGAAATGCACAGAAATTCTGAACCGCATTATCAGCAAAGCTCCAAGCGCTGTTGCTGAGATTGTGAAGTGCGTAGATGCGCATTACAAAGAAAGTGTAGACGGTTACGCTTACGAAGTAGAATCTTTCGGACGCTGCTGCGGAACAGAAGATTTCAAAGAAGGGGCAACGGCGTTTATGGAGAAGAGAAAGCCGACGTTCAAAGGGAAATAATTCCGGATTTCGAATTCCGATAGTCATAGCTTAAATGAGAGGTGTAGCATTAGTTACACCTCTACTATTTTCCGGAATCCGCAATTTCGAAATCACGGAATGTCTCACACATTGCTTTCGTGGTAAGACAAAAAGAAAACAGCCCACATTGCGGTGAACTGTTTCATTTGGAATCCGGAATGCGAAATTATTCTTCTTTGTAGAAGGTCTTCTCGTCGTCTTTGTTGTAGAAGAAGCTAAGTTCCATGTTCTTCTTGATGAACGTTTTCAGTTCTTCAGAAGTTGTGAACTCTTCAGTGATGTTGTCAGTAACAGCTTTGAACTTGATACGGTCCTCGCTCTTCTTTTCTACACGGTACAGGTAGTACATGCGGTCAGATGAGTAATCCTGCTCGTAAACGTTCAGGAAAGGCGTTCCGCCAACGTCGCTCAACCAGCCAACGTAAACTGTTGGTTCGCTTTCGCTGTCTTCAATGCTCTTTTTTTCTACGCGGTACTGGTTACCGTCCATTGTACATTTCCAGGAATAAGAGTCATCTCCTTTTTCTTCCCACTTCCCTACAAAGTCTTTATCTGGCTTTGATTTATCTGCTGTGTCGAGTGGAATTTTTGATTCATACGGGCAGCCCATGAACACCAAACTGAGTGCTCCAAACAAGGCTACAAATTTTGCCGATTTCATAATGCGTTGGTTTAGGTTAATTGTTTACAAATATAACTTTTTGCGCTCCCCTTGTATAGTCGTGACGTCACTTTTTTGACTGTTAATCCGGGGTTTGCAATCAGCCGGACGGTACAAAACAAAAAGGAAGCCAAACTCAATTCTGAAAGCAAAATAATGATGCTTCTCCAATGAAGAATCCACACTCAAAGCTAAAACAGTTGGTGAAAGTGGACGTACGTAGAATAGCGTATTTCTACTCGCCAGCAACCACTTTCACGCATAGATTCACGTGATACCCAATACGCTAGGAGTCGTCTGGTTAATGTCTTGTTAACCCTGCGAAGTGCATAAATAATCCTAAAAGCGCCAATCTCAGGGTCTATTTCTCGGAATTTCGTAGGGTGCCGCATTGTGTGCGATTGTCATCCTGAGCGAAACCAAAGGAGACATATAGGAAAACGGCCTAACATTTAATGAGTGGAATCAAGAAACTAGCCGGTCAAACTGCTGTCTACGGTGTAAGCACCATCGTAGGGCGACTGATCAATTTTGCGCTGGTTCCGCTCTTCTCTTACATTTTCGGAGAACCCGCAGAGCTTGGTTTGAATACCGAGTTCTACGCATACATCGCCTTTCTGAATGTGGTTTTTACGTACGGAATGGAAACAGCTTTGTTCAATTTCCTCTCCTCCGAGAATGATAAAAACATGGTGTACAGCACAGCACTTCGCGCAATGCTCATCAGTACTATTGCACTCACACTTCCATTCATCATTCTCGCGCAACCATTGGCTGATGCAATGCATTATTCAGACCATCCCGAATTTGTAATCTGGGCAATTCTGATTGTTACAACCGACACACTCGCCGCTTTACCTTTCGCGAAACTTCGAGAAGAGAACAAAGCCAAACGATTCGCTGCAATCAAAATGCTAAACATTCTGATCAATGTTGTAGTCACCGTATTCTTCGTTGGTCTTTGCAAATCCTTTTACGAGAAAGATCTGGTAAACGGAACTTCGTCTTTCTTCGGTGCCATGTACAATCCGAAAATCGGGATCGGTTATGCATTCATCGCCAATCTGATCGCAAGTGCGGTGTGTTTGCTTTTGCTCCTGAAAGACTACCGGAAAATCAGTTATGGTTTCGATCCTAAATTGTTCAAACGAATGCTCATTTACGCACTTCCGCTTCTCATTGTAGGACTAGCCGGAATGATCAACGAAGTCTTCGATAAAATTCTGCTGAAGTACTTGCTGCCGGAAGGTGTAGGTGTTGAACAAGTTGGAATTTACGGCGCGTGTGCGAAGATCGCTATCCTCATGACCATCTTCTGGCAGGCATTCCGTTATGCGGCCGAACCGTTTTTCTTCTCGAGAAACCGTGAAGAAACTTCGCGCGATATCTATGCAACAGTGATGACTTACTTCATTGTCTTTTGTCTCGCTATTTTCCTCGGGACAACAATGAATATCTCCTGGATTCAATACATGATTGGTCCCGAATACCGCATTGGATTGCCTGTCGTTCCGGTCTTGCTCGTTGCGAATATGTGTCTCGGAATTTACTTCAACCTTTCCATCTGGTTCAAGCTCACAGGCAGAACACAATTCGGTATGTGGCTCACCATAATCGGCGCAATCGTCACATTGGCTTTGAACTTCCTGTGGATTCCATCAACCGGATATTTCCAGGGCTACATGGGCTCAGCGTGGGCAACGCTCATCTGTTACTCGCTCATGATGGTGATGTCGTATTTCATGGGACAGAAGTACTTTCCGGTGCCGTACAACATTCCAAAAGCACTCGGCTATCTTACGCTAGGCATTGCACTTTTCTTCGCAGGTCATTACACAGACACGGGCAGCTGGGTGGCTGATCTCGTATTCCGCAATCTCATTTTTGTATTATTTGTGATAATTGTATTGCTCGTAGAGAAACCATTTAAATTCATCAAGAGTAGGCGAGTTGAAAAGTAGTTACGGTGTCAACTGATTGCGCTTTTGCCGCGCCTCTCTAACTCTCCAAAGGAGAGAACCCGGCAAAAGCACAATCAACTGCCTACTGCCCTACTGCTTACTGCCTACTGTTTAGTAACTTCGTAGAATGCTCCCAGTGAAAGTCATCAATAAATCAAAACATGCATTGCCGGAATACGCAACTCCGCTTGCTGCAGGCTTAGATTTGCGTGCAAACCTTGATGCGCCGGTTGTGCTGAAGTCGTTAGAACGTGCCATGATTCCAACAGGATTGTTCATCGAGCTTCCTGCTGGTTATGAAGCGCAAGTTCGTCCGAGAAGTGGTCTCGCAGCGAAACACGGAATTACTGTTCTCAATAGTCCGGGAACAATTGATGCCGACTACCGCGGAGAAATCAAAGTGATTGCTGTGAATTTATCTCCGAATGATTTCACGATTGAAAACGGTGAACGTGTTGCACAACTTGTTGTTGCAAAACATGAACAGGTGAAGTGGGAAGAGGCTGTTGAATTGTCTGACACATCACGTGGCGCTGGAGGATTTGGAAGTACAGGAACAAAATGAAAACTGAAAAGGTATTAGGGTATTGGGGTATTCGGGAAATTGGGCTAAGCCTAAATCCCGTAATCCCCCAATCCCTTAATCCCCTAACACTGAAATACGTTTTATGAAAATCATCATTCCAATGGCGGGCATGGGCAAGAGAATGCGCCCTCATACGCTTACGGTTCCAAAGCCATTGATTCCTGTTGCGGGCAAAGCCATAGTGCAAAAGCTTGCAGAAGACATCACGAAGGTGTGCAATGAGCAGCCTGATGAAATTGCGTTCATCATCGGACCAACTTTCGGAAAAGAAGTGGAAGAAATGCTGAAGCAAGTTGCGGCAAACCTTAACGCGAAAGGAAGCATCTTCTACCAGGAAGAAGCATTGGGCACAGCACACGCAATTATGTGCGCGAAAGAATGTCTCGACGGAAAAGTGGTAGTCGCGTTCGCAGATACACTCTTCAAGGCCGATTTCAAAATGGATATCGAGCAGGAAGGAATTATCTGGGTGCAGAAGATTGACGATCCTCGTGCGTTTGGTGTTGTGAAAGTGAATGACGCAGGACACATTACTGATTTCGTGGAGAAGCCGCAGGAATTTGTGAGCGATCTCGCTATCATTGGCATTTACTATTTCAAAGACGGAGCAAACCTTCGCAAAGAATTGCAATACCTGCTCGACAACGACATTCGCGACAAAGGAGAATTCCAACTCACGAATGCGCTCGAGAACATGAAGATCAAAGGCATCAAATTCGTTCCGGGGAAAGTGACTGAGTGGCTCGACTGCGGAAACAAAGACGCAACGGTTTACACCAACCAACGTGTACTCGAATTCATGAAAGGTGAAAAATCGTTAAGAGGTGCGAATGTGAAGATTGAAAACAGCACCGTTATCGAGCCCTGCTATTTTGGCCAAAATGTAGTAGTAACCAATTCGGTGGTGGGTCCGTATGTTTCACTTGGAGATAATACCAAAGTATCGAACAGCGTTATTGCAGACAGCATTGTGCAGAAGAACACCGTTATCACAAACAAGGTTATCGCGAAGTCGATGATTGGCAGCTTTGCCGAAGTCTCCGGGAAACCAGCCGACCTGAGTGTTGGCGATTACAACATCATAAAAGATTAATTGCATGAAACGTCCGATTCAGATTATTGCTGTTGCCGTTTTCGCTCTTGTGTTTGCATATTCGTGCAAGACACAGCAGAGTGTTGCAACGAACAACGACAAACCCACACAGAACGCAACGGAAACTGATCCGAATGGTTCTGACTACGTTCCGCCAACAGGACAACGTAACGATCCCATCTCCGCAAAGAAAGCGCTTGAAGAGGCAACTTTCATGGATGGCTGCATCTACAAGCTGATCGACAACAAACGTGCAGCGCTCGGAGAATTCCAGGAAGTTCTCAATATGAACCCGGAGAACGACGCTGCGAATTACGAAGTGGCAGGCTTGTATCACCAACTCGGGCAATCTGATCGCGCTTTGAAGTATGCCGCAGAAGCTGTTCGACTTGATCCGACCAACACGTGGTACAAATTCCGTTACGCAGAAATACTGCAGGCAACGCACAAGGATGCCGAAGCAATTACGATTTACAACGATTTAATTGCTGCTGATCCGAACAATATCGATTTGCGTTATCGCCTTGCGGATAGTCAGACGAAAGCGCAGCAGTACGACAATGCAGCTTCTACGTACAGTGAAATCGAAAAGAAACAGGGCAACAGCGACACACTTGCACGTTGCCGTATTCGCATGCACGAAGCGGAGAAAGATCAGGCTGGTGTGGAGTCTACGCTGAAAGGGCTCACTGTTTCTTTCCCGAATAACGAGCAGTATTTCTACGAACTCGCCAACCATTACGAAGCACACGAGCAGCAGGAAAAAGCAAATGTCATCTACAAATCGATGGCTACGAAGTTTCCTTATTCTGCAACACCACATCTCAAGCTTGCAGAAATTCACAAAGCGAACGGCCTGGAAGCGGAAGCTTACAAAGAAGCGATGGCAGCTTTCGCCATACCGGAAGAACTTGATGTGAAACTTGCCTACCTGAGCAAGTGGTATCCGATTGGAGACACAGCGACTGCCTTGTCTGCCGTGAAGAAAAAAGAATCTGACTCATTGACCAGCGCGTTGCGTCGTACGCACAAAGACGATGCCCGTTCGTTTACAGTGAGTGGCGACTACATGCTGGAAAGCGGAAGGTCGAAAGACGCGCGCGTTCAGTATCGCAAAGCAATTGATCTGAGCAAAGAATCGTATGCGCCGTGGAAGCAACTACTCCGGCTGAATGCAGAGAGCAAAGACGATGCACAGCAGGAGAAAGATTGTAAAGAAGTCTTAGAGCTCTTCCCTACTCAGCCTGATGCGTATTTCTATCTCGGAGAAATTCAGTTCCGCAAAAAGAAATACGACGAAGCACAAAACAATCTGCAAACGGCAATGGATTACAATTTTGATAATCCGGGAATGGACCACGAAATCCGTACGATGATGATCGACATTCACCGTGCGAAAGGGGAAACACGGGAAGCAGATGTACTCGTAGAGAGAATGATGAAAGCCGAACCACAAAATATGAAGTGGAAAGCACAGCTGGCTCAGTCTTTGCTCGATCAGAAAAAAGAATATTACCGCGCAGAGCAGATGATGATTGAAGTGATTGAGAAAGAGCCGAACAATGCCGAATACCTTTCACTGCTTGGCTGGATTGAATTCAGCATGGGTGATTACAAACTTGCTGATGAATATCTGACGAGAGCACTTGCAATCAGTCCGAACAATGCGAAAATGAACGAGCGCAAAGGTGATATTCAGTTCCGCCTGAAGAATACCGATGAAGCGGTGAAGTATTGGAACAAAGCGAAAGCAAACGGCGGATCAGGTCCGGAACTTGAAGAAAAAATCAAGACGCGGACACTGAAGGATGAGTATTAAAGTTCCAGGTTCTCAGTTCTATGTTCCCGGTTTTGTGAGAACTGAAATCAAGGCCCTGAATTCGAAATTTGATGAGTAGAATAATAACATCGCGTGTATTCCTGTCATATGTTCTCACATGTGTGTTGCTCTTGACGGCTTCATTCTCGCTGACTTCGTGCAAGAAGAAAAGAAAAAACAACAATCAGCAGACGGTTGATTCCACTGCGACTGGTCCATGTAAAATGGACTACAAGAGCCCGAAGACGCTGGTGACTGAAATGCGCAAGAGCGAATTCAAGTTCGATTGGATGACCGCTAAAATTACCTGCAAAGCGTACGACGACAGCTCGAGTGCAGAGTTTGAAGTAAACCTTCGCATGCGCAAAGACAGCGCAATCTGGTTGAATGTGCTTGGTCCGCTCAACATTAAAATCGCACGCGTACTCATCACAAAAGACTCCGTGAAGTTTGTGCAGTATCAGGATGGAACACTGGGTGCACAACCAAAATGTTTTCAGGGCGATTTTGCTTTACTCAGTCAGATGCTGCAAACCGATGTTGATTACGACATGATGCAATCGCTTCTTGTAGGAAATAGCGTAAGCTTTTACGAAGAAGACGATAAGCTTCGGTCTTCAATCAATCAGGGAGAGTGCCGTTACACGTTGAGTACAATCCGTAAACGCAAACTCAAGAAAGTGATTGAAGGACAAGCTCCGCCGAAAGATCCCTTGCAAACGATTGGTCTGAATCCCGATGGCTATAAGATCATGAACATTCTCTTTCTCGATGAGTATTCAAGAACTTTCAGAGTGAGTTATTCAGACTTTGCGCCCCTTGATTCTATGGTTTTCCCGTATAAATCGGACTTTTTCGTTCGGGGACTCTCGAAATCGGCAGGAATGAACATGCAGTATACCAGCATCAAACTCAATAAACCCACGGATTTCCCGTTCTCTATACCAGGCGATTGTGTTCCTATAATCATTCCTACCAATGAAAAATAGACTCAACACCAAAGTTCTGATTTCAGTACTGATGGTTTTCATCATGGCGATTGC
Source organism: Flavobacteriales bacterium (assembly GCA_040377305.1). GTDB lineage: Bacteria > Bacteroidota > Bacteroidia > Palsa-965 > Palsa-965. Next base: position 30,612 of record JBEIPA010000004.1, read on the forward strand.
CGTTCCGGTTGCGTACGCGCAGAAGGATAAAAAGAAAACGACCAAGACGAAGACCAAGCCGAAAAAAGAAAGCAAGGCAGATCTTGAAGCCAAGAAAACAAATCTGCAGGCCGACATCGATCAAACGAATAAGCTTCTTGCTGAAACGCGTCGTAACAAAACGCTTTCACTGAGTCAGCTGGTTGCGCTCAACAAGAAAATTGAACAACGCGAAGAACTCATTGCTGCGATCAACGAAGAAATCGCAGTGCTCGACGAACAGATTGAAGTGAAGCAGGATGAAATTGTGGTAGAAGATTCCGCACTCGCAAAAATGAAGCGTGATTATGCCTCGATGATTGTGTTCGCGTATCGAAACCGCAATGCGTATTCCAACGTGATGTTTCTGTTTTCTGCTGCCGGATTTAATCAGGCGTTTCTGAGAATGAAATATCTGCAGATGATTAGTGCGTCGCGTCGTTTGCAGGGCGTGAAGATTGTACAAAAGCAACAGGAACTGAACGATCAGCTTGTTTCACTCGAACAAGACAAGGCAGAGAAAAAATCTTTGCTTGGTAATGAAGAAACTGAACAGCAAACACTCGCAAAAGAAAAAGACGATAAGGATGCAACGTTTCGTGGCTTACAAACCAAAGAAGCAACGCTGAAAGCAGATCTCGCAAAGAAGAACACGCAGAAAGCTAATACCGATAGCGCGATTGCAAAATTGTTGCGTGAAGAAATTGCGAAACAGGTTGCGGCTGCAAACGCGGCAGCTACTCAACCGAAGTCGGGCGGAACTCCTCCAACCAAAGGAGGCACGACTCCTCCGGCAAATCCACCTGCAGGACCAACGAAAGTCACACTTACACCAGCCGGAAAAAAGAACGGAGAAACTTTCGCCGCGAATCAGGGATCATTGGCGTGGCCTGTCGAGCGCGGAACAATCGTCAGCAAGTTCGGAAAGCATCCGCATCCGGTTCTGAAAGGTGTGACCACCCAAAATAACGGCATTGATATTTCAGTCACTTCCGGAACAATGGCGCGTTCTGTTTGGGCAGGAGAGTGCACCGGACTTACCAACATTCCCGGATCAGGTTGGCTCGTGATTATTCGTCACGGAGAATACCTCACCGTTTACTCACAGCTTGAAGAAGCGAACGTAAAAGTTGGCGATCAGGTGAAAGAGAAACAGAACATCGGTAAAGTTGCAACTGATCAGCAGGAAGGAACAACAGAGCTTCACTTCGAAGTTTGGAAGAGCGGCGGGATTAAGTTGGATCCGGAAGCTTGGATTGCGAAGTAGGTTTCCGTGCTTATCTAAGCTACGGATTTCTTATAGTCGACTTCTTCCAACATTGAATAAGTTGGTAGTTCAACCGTTGCGTACTTTGCAGCAAACGCTCTTGCACTAGAACCTAATCTCTTTCTCCATTTAGTCGCGGGTAACAGGTGGCTCAGGTTTCCTTCAAATTCCCAACGCAAAGAAAAATGCCAATAATTGCATCTCGTAGGAGTATGACAAACTTTGCACGTCGCCCTAACATCCTTCTCGTCCTTTTTAAAAACAACTTCTTTTCCATCAAAAAGCTGAATTGGGAAAATTATAGCTTGTCTATTTCTAATCTCGTGAAAATCCTTTTTGTACCGAGGACATACGACTATAGCATCTGGCTCGCAATACTCGATGAAATACTTTACGTTCGCACCTATAGGTTGAAGAAAAATATGATCTTCAGTGAACACACCTAGTAAACTAGTCGAAAGATCATGCACCTGCTCGGTTGGGTCGCAGATGTGTTTTTGACTAATATCACCGGTGACATCCAAAACAGACTCGGGACTTGTCACATTCGCATGCCGAATCAAATAGTATCCATTAAGACTTTTAGATATGAGTTTACGCTTGGAACAAGGTAGCAAAACTAGCGGGTACAGTCCGCGATTAAACAGTTTAGCCAGTAACTTTGCTCTCGATATACTCCAGCGACTCTTCCAGCGTTCCAGCAAAACTTGGCAGATTTTCGTTTGAATTAAACAACGTTACAACAGAGTCGTCCAACAACCCAGTCCCTTCATCAAAAATTAGTTCTAAGTAACACGAGTAATCTCCCTTTTTTGCGGTGAAAAATAAACTCGGTTCACTGGTCAACTGAACTGAAATCGCATCTGGAGCTATTCCAATTAAACTAGATGCTGCTTTGGACAAGTTCCTTTTGAGTTCAAAGTTGGAAACATTGTTAGGTCCACGCCATTCTCTTAATTGCTTGTTAAAACTATTGTGCAATTTGATGAATACCTTATTGAAGTGATTGTCTGATGTCTTTTTCTCAAGATCTACAGGAGCCTCCAAATAGTCCAAGTCCAGGTTCGAAATAGAATACGCAGAGCCAAACATTTTCCGCCTAGAATGCAGTCGCTCACTGATGAGACAAACATTATGATACTGAGCAAACATTGAAGCTACTGGAGGTGTTTCCGTCGTTGGCATATCAATATTCTGGGTTTAGTGAACTTAAAAATTCAGGGTTTAGCAAACTAAAAAACACAGTCTTTTCTTTCACATGACATGTTTCAATAATCGGGAACAGCTCATCAGATTTGGTAATGTTCAACCCACTTCTGAACACATCAATATCCAAGAGATTAGATTTACTTTCTCCTTCCACAACTGGATGTGATGTCACACCCACATTAACTCTATAACCATCGCTATTAAACTCAATCTTACTTGTAGCAACTCGAAACTCATGATTCTCCAATGTAAACGGAATACTAAAATTCAGAATCTTGTTGAGGTCGTATCCCTTAAACTCATTTATATATCTTAACCCAACTCTTTCAAACACGTGAACCACTTTTGAGTCTTGTATGCGCTGCATCGAATCTTGGATCAACGGCATATAATTCTGCCAATTCACGTAGTCCTCCAAACAATTGAATATTATTGTTCCAGGTTGAAACTGAATTTTAATCTTGTCGTTGTAAAGAAAAAAAGTGCTCAGAGTAAACAGTTTTTCCAACTCCGATTGCTCTTTCGACAGCGCACGGTTTGCTGTGGGAAGTTTTGTTGCAAATTGAAAATCCGTACCCTCAAATGCGTTGACAAAAATTCCCAGCGTTACTTCAAAAGGGTATTCAGATGCAAATCTGATTTCGACAAATGAATCCCTAATGAAATCTGGAGTGATCTTCTTCGGAATTTTCATATAATGCAAAGTTACACTTTGTTTTGTACTTGTTAATTTTCCTTTCCCACAATAACAACCTAACGAATGTTAATAACGCAAGATTGAAGTACCCATTCACCGCAATATTTCCTAAAAACTCCCCGGCACTTTCTTCCCCGTCTTCGTTTCGTACAGCTCTTTTAGCATTTCATACTTCTCACGTAGCGATTGAAATTCCTTTTTGAGCGCTAAAAGTTCGGCATCTGATCCGGCGGAGGCCTTTTTTGCTTTACCGTAGGGTGGTCGTGCTTCGAAAACGGAATCTGCTGAGCGGTAATGCTGGAAGAAATCGTAATCTAAAACCTTGGATAAACGCGTTAACAGATCGGTGTCGATCGAGGTGCGTTTGTAGATATTGTAAACGTTCTGCTTGGACGATTTGATTTTTCGCGCCAGTTCTGTGGGCCCAATTCTCAGTTCCTTTGCCCTTGCTTCCACCTTTTGTCCTATGCGCATGCGCCAAAAGTATCATCCGAACAGGCTAATATTTTTTGCCGTATGAATGATATTTATTGCCTATATGGCAATTATTTATTTACTTTAAATGCTGAATTTCGATTTACACCGTGGGAGTAGGTTCTGCCTTATCCCAGTTTCAGCGATACCCGCAGGCTCCCCCCTCTGCGGGTTTTTTTTGTACCGCGGAGGCGCGGCGATCGCAGCGGCGCGGAGAAAAAACTCAAGGTTTAGGAATCGTGCAAGGAATTCTACACTCTTTTCGGTGTGCATTTGGTAATTTTAGGCATGAAGAATTTATGGCTCATACGGCATGCGAAGTCCTCGTGGATACATGGAGAACTTCAGGATTCGTTTCGTCCGCTGAATGAGCGCGGCTACAGAGATGCACCTGAAATGGCTTTACGCCTAAAGAAAACCGGTACCGTTCCGGACCTTATGATCAGTAGTCACGCTATCCGTGCGTATTCTACTGCAATGATTTTCGCCGATGTTATGAAATATCCGCATGGCGATATCCGCATCATCACGAAATTGTACGGAGCGACGACGAACAGTTATCTCAGCGCGATTCATTCCCTGCCCGATCAATACAACAACGTGTTTCTGTTCGCGCACAACCCAACAATTTCACAAACGCTGGAATTGCTTGCGGGACTCGAACACCAGGAAATGCCCACGTGTGGTATTGCGCATATACAATTCGCACACGCATCGTGGAGTGAATGCGCAGCGAAATCGGGAAAACTGATGTTGCTCGACTATCCAAAAAGCGGATTAGACTAAATATTAAGATTATGTTATTTCATCGCACATATTTTGCAGCGAAATATATCCTGAGTTAATTCACGAATGATTATGAAGAGTAAGAAGATTCCGCTGGTTAATCGTGAATTGAGCTGGTTGTCCTTCAACGACCGCGTTTTACAGGAAGCAGAAGACGAGAGTAATCCGTTAATTGAACGGTTACGTTTTCTTGGCATATACTCCAACAACCGCGATGAGTTTTTCCGTGTTCGCGTGGCTACCCTCAAACGCATGACCCGGCTCGGAAAGCGTGCGGTGCAGGTAGTTGGTGAAGACCCGGAAGTTCTCCTCGAACAAATTCAGAAAAGATATTTCGGTGCCTCACAACGCTTCGATCGCGCATACCAGGCAATCATTCGTGAGCTCGAACAAAGCAAGATATTTATCCGCGACGAAAACCACTTAACACCCGCACAAAGTGAATGGGTGAACAAGTATTTCCGCCAGACTGTGCTGCCATCGCTGTTTCCGATTATGCTCGACAGCGCACCGTCATTTCCGTACCTGAAGGACAAGTCGGTTTATCTCGCCATTAAACTGGTGCGCAGCGTTCGCGGGAAGAAGCCCCGATTCGCGCTCATGGAAATTCCAACAGAACAAATGTCGCGCTTCGTTGTTTTTCCTTCTACAGACGGTGTGCACAACGTAATGCTGCTGGAAGATTTGATTCGCTACTGTCTTCACGAAATTTTTCCGAAGCACGAATACACGCGCATACAAGCATATACGGTGAAGCTCACACGCGACGCAGAGCTCGATATTGACAACGATATTTCGAAAAGCTTGCTGGAAAAAATCACCGGCTCGCTGAAGAAACGCAAGAAAGGTGAACCGGTGCGCTTCGTTTACGATCGTCGCATTTCACCCGACATGCTCGAATTTCTCAAGAAGAAACTGCGCATGCTGAATAGCGATAACCTGATTCCCGGATCACGTTATCATAACTTCAAAGACTTTATCTCCTTTCCGGATCTCGGGCACAAAGAGCTGGTTTGGCCGGTTGCAGAACCGCTACCGCATCCTGATTTTGCTCCCGGAAGAAATATGTTCAGGGCTATTCGCCTGAACGACATCATGCTTCACTATCCGTACCAGTCGTTTCACCACATCATCGACTTGTTGCGCGTTGCGTCTATTGATCCACGGGTTATTTCCATTCAGATTACGATCTATCGCTTGTCGAAAAATTCGAACATCTGTAATGCGCTCATTAACGCTGTGAAGAATGGAAAGAAAGTGACCGTGGTGATGGAACTACAGGCGCGCTTCGATGAAGAGAACAACATTTACTGGTCGAGCCGCTTACAGGAAGAAGGCGCAACAGTAATTTTCGGGGTGCCCGGAATCAAAGTACACTCGAAGCTATTCCTGATTACACGTCGTGAAGAAGGTCAGCTCGTGCATTATGCGCATGTAGGCACGGGTAATATGAATGAGAGCACTTCCCGCATTTACACAGACAAATCGTTGTTGACTGCAGACCCGCGCATCACCAGTGAAGTGCAGCAGGTTTTTGGCTTCTACAACGATAATCTTCGTCCGGGGGAATATAAGCAGCTGCTTGTTTCTCCTTTCACGATGCGCAAGAGGCTCGAAGGTCTCATCGATAAAGAAATTCAAAATGCGAAGAAGGGTCGTGAGTCCGGGATACTCATTAAGCTGAACAACCTGGTCGACCGCGACATGATTGCTAAGCTGTACGAAGCGAGTGAAGCTGGTGTAACAATCAGACTCATCGTACGTGGCATTTGCTCTTTGGTTCCGGGAGTTGAAGGCTTCAGTACCAACATCAAAGGCATCAGCGTTGTGGGCCGATACCTCGAACATTCGCGAGTGTTCATATTTTGTAACGGAGGCGACGAAAAGTATTTTATATCTTCGGCAGACTGGATGACCCGCAACCTCGATTTTCGTTCTGAAGTTGCAATACCGGTGTTCGACAAGAACATTCAGCAAGAGATGAAGACGATTCTTGAGCTGCAATGGAAAGACAACACGAAGGCGCGGGTGATCGGAGGGAAACAAGAGAATGAGTACGTTGTTACGCGCAGCACTACGAAAGTAAACGCACAACAGGAAATCAGGAAGTTTCTCTCCAGATCAGGTAAAAACCAGGTCGGGAAGAAGAGAAATTGAAATTCGCAGCAATAGATATAGGTTCCAACGCAGTACGACTACTGTTTGCCCACGTTTACGAAGGCAAAGAGGAAGCTAACTTCAAAAAAGCCGATCTGATCCGCATTCCGCTCCGTCTCGGGGAAGATGCCTTCGTGAAGAAGAAAATTTCCGAAGAGAAAATTTCCAAGCTGGTGATGGCTATGAAAGCGTTCCGTCAGCTCATTGATTTTTACGAAGTAGAAGATTACAAAGCCTGCGCAACTTCTGCCATGCGCGAAGCGACCAACTCAAAAGAGATTGTTGACCTCATTTGGAAAGAAGCAAGAATTAATATCGAAGTGATTGATGGAAAAACAGAAGCTGAAATCATTTACTCGAATCACGTTGCAGAACATCTGGAGAAGGGGGTGAATTATCTCTACATCGATGTAGGTGGGGGTAGCATGGAACTTACTTTGTTTTCACAAGGAAAAATCATTGCTTCGAAATCATTCAACATCGGAACGATCCGTGTTCTTAACCAACTCGTCACCAAAGATCATTGGGACGGAATGAAAGAATGGATTCTGAAGAAAACTTCTGATGTGCATCCGCTCGTTGCAATTGGCAGTGGTGGTAACATCAATAAGATTTTCAAGATGTCGCGCAAGAAACAGAATCGCCCGATGTCGTACGATAAACTAAAAGAGCTCCACGATTTTCTTGCGTCCTATTCGCTCAAAGATCGCATTGAAGTTCTCGGCTTAAACCCCGATCGTGCCGATGTAATTGTTCCTGCTGGCCGTGCCTTTCTTACCGTGATGAAGACTGCGCAGATCGATCGTTTGTTCGTTCCGCAAATCGGAATGGCCGACGGTCTCATCCATCTTCTCTATGAAAATTACATGGCGAAGAAGGGACACAAATTGGTTTTCAGTACGCGGTAGCAACAGCTCACTGATTTTTGTACTTTGGTGGCTCAACCTACAAACTCCTCTACATGAAGACCAAATTTCTTAGCTATTGCCTCGGCGCATCTGCTGTGCTTTTCTCTCTCGGATTTCTGATTCGTTCTGTTGCTCCGGCTAATGCTGCGCCAACTCCGGCAGAATTCATCGAACAAGGAACAAACAAAATTGGTAAGTACATGATGCTCCAAAGCCCGGAGACAACCAACTACTACGAGAGCATTCTTGTGTGGGACACGGAAACCGGCACAAGCACAAGATACATGCGCAAAACAGACGGATACGTGAAAGCTTCTCAACAGCTTCCGACTTCTCCAATGGAATAATAAATGATACGATAAGAAGACGACACGCCTTCCACGCTGTGCTGTCTTCTTTATTTATTCCAAGTACCTTTGCCTGCTTATGATCCGCGTCCTTCGTGTCCTTTTCGGTATTTATGCTTTGCTGATTTTTCCGGTAACGCTGATTGTCATGACTTTTCTGTACGTGATCATCTTCACGTGTTTCCCGAAGAAAAAATCACCGCACATCGCGCATGGATTGTCGCGAATCTGGGCTAGACTTCTTACGATTATTTTCTTCGGTCCTGTGCGTATTCGCAACAAGCACTTCATTGACAAGAATAAAGCCTACGTGTTCGTAGCAAACCATCAATCACAACTGGATATTCCTGCGTATGCACTTTCGTGCAAAAACACAATTCGTTTTCTCGCAAAAGCCGAGCTCACGAAAATTCCAATGATGGGCTACATCATCAAACGGCTTTATCTTACAGTGAATCGCACAGATCGTAACGACAGAAACAAGAGCATCGAAGTCATGCGCCGATCACTTGATGAAGGGATTTCAATTTTCCTCTGTCCGGAAGGAACACGTAACAAATTCGAAGAACCGCCTCTACTCGATTTCAGAGACGGCGCTTTTCGTTTGGCCATTGTTACACAAACTCCAATTGCTGCACTAACGTTGTTCAACACCGGAAGAAAATTGTCGCCCTTGCGCCCAATCGCGCTCGCTCCCGGAACAATTTATGGAGCTTGGAGCGAACCCATCGAAACGAAAGGAATGACTGTGGATGATGTGCCGAAACTGAAAGAGAAAATTCGCGGGCAAATGGAAGACTTGTTGCGCCAATATCGCGAGCAAAATCAATGACACATCGATTCGCTGAGCCGTTGATTCAATTTCAGTAATCTGACATCAAACAAAAACCTCCATTTTGCTTGTTATTCGCTGATAACACCGTGCGCTTTTAGCCGAGTGGCAGAGATTGGCGCTTCGATTTTTGCTATTTTTGCGTGGCAAAATCAAAATCATGTTCCTACGAAATTTCCTCTTCTGCGCAGTTCTGGCGTCGGCCTTCATTTCCTGCAAAGACGATGAGCCCACGGATCCAACTCCGGTAACTCCAACTCCGGCGCGGATCTATTTCACATTCAAATTCGACAGTACACAGGCTCGATTAGACAATCTCGGCAACCCTGCAATTGTTCCTGCAAATCACGGAGCGCAGTCGCCGGTGTTTCGTTACATGAGCACGCACTATATTGAAATGACTACCGATATGTGGACCGCACTCGGAAGCGGAACTGTTGTGTACAATGGACCATCAACCACTGCAGGCGGACCCAACGCAATTAATTTCGACAGTTCAATTGTAGTTGGAGAGAATCAGGAAATTGTTTCTCTTCCGCTCTCTGCATTTACACCGGGAATGTACAACTACCTGCGTGTTTCATTGGCCTATCAGAATTACGATATCAAAGTTCGCGCGAACAGTTTGGATTTTACAGGGACGCTCGCATCCTTCATCGGATACAATACATACATCAGTTCGTTCAACGTAAATACGCAGCCGGTAGCAGTAAACGACGACAAGCTTCAAGGCTTCTGGGCGTTCGAAGCATTCTCAACTGTTACACAAGGACAAGCGCCTGCGGGAGCAACAACAGTTCCCAATCCGCTCTTCGCAACTTCTCCTATTCCACAAGGATCTTGTGTTGTAACCGGACAGTTTGCACAACCGTTGACAATCACCGGAAACGAAACACAAGACATTCACGTGATTATTTCTCTCTCCACCAACGACAGTTTCGAGTGGGTAGAACACAGCACACCTGGAATTTATGAGCCACTCAATAACGATACCGTTGTTGATATGGGAATTCGTGGATTAGTTCCAATCGTTCAGTAAGCAGATGCACCAAGCTATATTTATGAAACATCTCCCGATTTTATTTTTTGCTTTGTTGCTGTTTTCCTGTGGTGAGAAAACGGGTGAAGTTGTGAACGATAGCGCTAACACCGATTCGGTTGTTACAAAATCCGCGACCGGATGGAAGGAATTGACTGAAAGCTGGAATGCTTCTCTCAATCTGCGTAACGCATCGATCATGAAATCGTTTTACGCAGATTCTGTGTTGTACTACGGCGATCATTTGACTTCCGATGAAGTTGTACATCGTCAGCAGGAATATTTTAGAATGAATCCGGATTACGTACAGAAGATTGTTGAATACATTGATGAAATTCAGCAACCTGATGGAAGCTGGCTCATTAAGATTACCAAACAAGTTACAGCGAACGGAAAGACGGCTGATTATCCTGCGTCTATCGTTTACGGAAATGTTGGCGGCATCTGGAAGATTGTTGCGGAGAGCGATGACATAACAGATCTCAACAAAGCGAAAAATATGCAGGCGCAATACGCTCCTGTTAAAACTACGCTGGAGGGATTGATTGAAGAAAATACAACGTTCACTCCTGTTGCGGGCACAGATCCTAAAAGCGATGCGCGTGTTCCTTACTACGTAATCTGGTCGAAACATTCGCTTGATGTAGTTGCCACAGCAGAACAAGAGAAGAAAGGAATTCTAACAGAAGAAAACGTAGAGCGCATTCAGCTCATCGGAAGTGAAGAGCAGATCAAAAAAATGCTCAATCACAAAGTGCGCGTTACGGGAACACTCGATCACGCAACCGGAAGCGATCACTACACGAAAGTGCTGTTGAATGTGGAGTTGATTGAAGAGGTGCTCTGATAGTCAGAGCCTCGGTACGCCGGCATTTGCAGATTAACTGCTCCGCAGATTTTTAAGGCTACTCGGCCTGACAATCAGAATCCTTGTCAGACCGAGTAATCTCGAATGATTGCGGAGCAACTTGTTATTAACTCGTGGATGTACCGAGGGATGACAAACAACTACTGACGATTCCCGTTTAGAACTGCCGATTGACGCGTCATATAAATGATCGTTCCAATCATGAATATCATATTCGCAATCGCCCACGTGTAACAACCTAAGTAGGGTGAAACATTAGACGAGCCTCCGTAAGTAGGAACTTCATCGACAGTAAACGCCCCAAAGGAAAAAACCATTGCAATGATTGACAGAATCATTGAGGCCTGAATTACGCCCGGCCTTCTTCCGATCATGAACATGAATAAGCCAACCGCGAATGGAAAGTTTCCCAGCCAGGCTATGAATCCCAATGTACTTCCGTCAAACAACAGCATCCATCCGAATATCAACGCACCGAGCCCCGGAGTATCATCGGTGTAAGCCGGAAGCGCCAGTGCAATCAACCACAATCCTCCCGCAACGGCAGTAAAGATGGATTTTGTAGCACGTCGGCCTTGCCAGTCGGGATAATATGCCTGATTCATAGTCACCGAAGTTCGCTCTTTTCATCGGCATATCGGCACATCAGAAATCGGCGCATCGAATTTGAGTATATTTAGTCCGCTAATAAAAACCTAAAGCATGAAGCTATTCTCTACTCTCGCTGCAATTGCAGTTTGTTCTGTTTCGTTAACTGCTCAAGTCTTCAATGCTCCCGAAAGTGTTGAGTACGATGCTGCCAACAACCGCTGGTTCATTGGACAAAACGGATCGAATGTAATTCACACCTATTCTCCGGGATCAGGAACACTTTCTGCATTTGCTTCTGTGTCTTCCGGTCCGCACGGAATGGAGATCATGGGCAACACACTTTATGCCTGCGATGGTGGTTCAATCAAAGGTTTTGATTTAACAACTGGATCACAAGTCTTCAACTTAAGTCTCGGTGCTACATTTCTCAACGGACTAGCAACTGATGGATCTACGTATTTGTTCGCGACAGATTTCACTGCGAAGAATATTTACCGGATTTGTCCCTCGGCAAACACGTACAACATCATGACGTCGACAACCTATTCGCCCAACGGAATTTATTACGATGCAGCGAATGCACGTTGTGTGTTTGTAAACTGGGGAGCCAGTGCTCGTATTCAGGCTATGGCAATGTCCGATTCTACTATCACAACCTTATACACTTCTACGACAAGTAATATGGATGGAATTACGCGCGATGCTGCAGGTTACTGGTACGTTTCAACATGGGGCGGAAATGCATTGCGCATGTTCGATCCAACTTTTTCTGCTGCTCCAACATCTGTGATGACCGGATTGTCGAGCCCTGCTGATATTGATATCAATGCAGCTGGAGATTCAATCGGCATTCCGAATTCAGGAAATGCGAACAACGTTGTATTCTACGCTTTGTCCACAGGAATTCAGGCGCCGATTCAGAGTGCTGCAGGCGAAGCTTACCCGAATCCTGCAACCGAAAGCTCACGCATTGTAATCAAAGACAACGTGCAGAACGCAACCTGCGAAGTGTACGATATGAACGGAAAACTCATCAGCAGCAAAAATTTCTCGGGCAACAGCTGCGAAATTGGCCGCGATAACATGGCCGAAGGAACGTACATGGTTATTCTACGCGAAGGAGAAGTTGTGATTTTCCAAGGTGAAATTGTTTTCAAGGATATTGAATAGTATTGTATTTCTACCGCCGAGACGCCAAAACGCCAAGTGAATTCAAACTTGGCGTTTTGGCGTCTTAGCGGTACCATTTCCCAAAGTTTGTACTTAACAAATGTTGTATTTACTACTGCATATTGTGAACTAACTTTCATACGTTAATCACAAAACAGTTGGCATGGAAAAGATCAAACGCAGTGCGCGCTGGTCGGGACGATTCCTTTACCGCGCTTTTGAAGTTTTTACATTGATCCTTTCCTGTTGGATTACCTGCGCCATTCTACTGCCACAGGTACACGGCTTTGGCTTCCCGCGCAAAGAAATGAAGACCGTTGAGATTTTCATTCGCTCCAATGGCGTTCACACTGATTTCGTTTTACCGGTACACAACAAACATTTCGCTTGGGATACATTCGTTGCACCATCGGTGTGCAACGCAGATTCAACTTACCAATACGTTGCAATTGGTTGGGGCGATAAAGGTTTTTTTCTGAACACTCCCACTTGGAATGATCTCACATTCTCTACGGCGTTTGTTGCTGCAACGGGTCTCGGAGAATCTGCCATGCACGTCGACTATCTGAAAACTGCGCCGAAGCTTGGCGAGCGAGGCAAACGGTATGACATCAGTGCCCGACAATACGAACTGCTGATTGCTTACATCCGGAGTTCATTCACTCTCACGGAAAACAAATCCATGCTCATCGATCACGCAGGTTATGGTAAGCGCGACAAATTCTTCGAAGCTAACGGGCGCTACAGTTTATTCATGACCTGCAACGAATGGACAGGAGACGGAATGCAAGCCGCAGAAATGCCGGTAGGAATTTGGACGCCGTTAGAGTTTGGGATTATGCAGGAATAATATTACCGCGCAATCACCAACTTCTGTCTGCTAAACTTTTCCCCTGAAACAATTTCAATAAAATAAATTCCTGCTTCAAGATTGTTCACAGCGATCTCCGACTGATTGAAATACCTGTTCACGAGTTTTCCATCTGCCGTGTAAATCTGCACGGTGTAATTTCCAACCGGTGGAGAAGCGATAATCACTTTGTCGTTTGCCGGATTCGGATAAACAGGAATCGTTGTTTCAACGGTCTCCTCCACACTTAACACAAAGCTGCACGAAGCGTTAATGTCGGCTTGCGATAAATATCCGGAGCGATGAACGTCCTGACGAAACATGAGCCACTCCGGACATTGTCCATAACCGGCTTCGAACATAAATGCTTTACCTGTGTTTTGTGAATCGGGAGTGTATGTTCCGTATCCGCCCACTACGAAAACATCCATTCTTCCATTGTGATCGAAATCGGCAACCAGTGGACCATGATCAACCATGAAGTAAGGCAACCCCGGAGGAAATTGACTCAACACGTTCGTTTGCCAGATCAGACCATTGTACGGTTCAACGGCTATGATGTCGCCCATGTAATATCCGGCAACAAGATCAAGCGTGTCATTACCATTGATATCGGCAATCGCACAACTGCGGAAAGAAGAAAAGGTGGTAGGAAATGACCACTCCGTGTTTCCTGTTGCTCCATCGAGGACCCAGATGCGCTCATCAAACGTCACCCAGTCGTTGTTACACACCACAACTTCCATAGAACCATCTGCGTCAAGATCAGCAATAGAAACGGGTGCCATACAACTCATCGGCATCAAGCGGGTCCATTGTGTTGTACCGTCTGCTATGTTCAACGCGCGCACCATTCCGTTGTTGGAACCAATCACATACTCGAGTGTAGCATCGCCATCGATGTCGGCAACTGCACCGCCGTGATACGCGTTGTACGTAGAAGAAGTATCGTTGAGATAGTTCGTCCAGATGATTCCTTCACTCGTATAATCGTATGCCCATACATAAAGTCCGGTGTTATTATAATGATTGGCAACGATGATGTCGAGCATGCCGTCGTTGTTTACATCGACAAGTGTTGGTTCCGTTTGAACGGGTCCGTTGTCTACCTGAATATTTTTATCCGTAGAGCCGTCTTCTCCATTGTAGACACGCAACTGTCCGCTGAAATTGCAGAAGAATATTTCGGCGAGACTGTCTCCATCCATATCCGCAATAGTGGGTGGAGAATCGCCTCCACCGGAAGGCATGCTCCACTGCAGCGCACCGGTTGCACCATTGATGCAGAAGATTGTTGGATTACACGAGCCGTTGATGATCACATCGAGCGTGTCGTCGTTGTCCACGTCATAAATGATTGGAGCTACATCTCCACAACCGCCGATGTCGTAAATCCATTTCACAGATCCGTCTTCGGCATTCAGGCAATGCGCGCGTCCGTCGTTCGTGTAGGTTGTAAAAACGATTTCATAAAAACCATCGTTGTCCATATCCGCAGCAGCAGCCGAGCCGAAAGCAGGTGCGCCGGTGTAATATTGCCAGTTGATGGTTGGGAATTGTGCGTGAAGTGTTGCGGTAAACAGCAACACGGGTAGAAGTAAGTATTTTTTCATAGGGGTCTATCGATTCACTAAATATAGCGAATACAGACGAGCCTGAAAAAAATGTGCTATCGGACACCTTCATTGCCCAATAGCACATTAGCATATCATTTCAATTGCTGATTACTTCATTTTATCCTTAAACACCTTCTTGAACTTCTCCACCTTGGGCTTCACTACATACTGGCAATAACTTTCGTTACCGTTCTGGTTGTAATAGTTCTGGTGATAATCTTCCGCTTTATAGAAAGTAGTAGCCGCAGATATTTCAGTTACAATCGGAGCACCCCAGGTATTTTCCTTCGTGAGCTCGGCTTTATAGTGCTCGGCTTTTTTCTTCTGCTCGTCGTTGTGGTAATAAATCACCGAGCGGTATTGAGTTCCGTGATCAGCGCCCTGACGATTCAATTGTGTAGGATCATGCGATTGCCAGAAGGCAGCGAGCATTTCGTCGTAGCTGATTTTCGTGGTATCAAATACAATCTGACAAACTTCTGCGTGACCGGTTGTTCCCGTACATACCTCCTTGTAAGTTGGATTTTTCACGGCACCTCCGCTGTACCCCGATGCAATAGAAATTACTCCGTCGAGTAGTTGAAACTGCGCTTCAACACACCAGAAACATCCTGCGCCGAACGTTGCTGTATCATATACTGGATTCATGATAGTCATAGATTCTTTTTTTGTGCTGTCAGTTTTCGTGCTGTCGTCAGAACCCGTCTGCGCACACGCCGTAAATGAACCGGCGGTGAGAACTGTTGCGAATATGGAAAGCAGTTTTTTCATACTTCAATTACGAGTAAAGTTCCGGTTTTGGTTCATGGGAAGCAACACTTTTTAACACCCGGGATGTAGATCTTGGAACGCGGATTTTGATGCTTGCCTGGTGTTAGTAGCACAAATGGATTATCAGGGTGACTTGAACGTTCAGGCTTAGGATTTTATGAGATAAACTCAAGCTTATCTCATAAAATCCAATACCCGCTAAGAGTAGCTACCAAACCGATCCGAGCGGACTAGCAACCAAAGGACATCAAAATCCGCGTTCCTTTTCCAGCTCTAGACGTCGTACCATTTCGCGTTCCTTTCTAGTCTCAATCTAAAACCGGAACTTGTGCGAAGGCAATGATCTTCCTCTATCTCATACTCGGCTGGTTCACGATTTTCATCGGGTATCTGCTCTATATCCGCATTGCCGACAATTTGCGCAACGGCAGATCATTCTATGATTTCGGGAAATCAAATTTTCTGATTGCTTCCATTCTCGTTTTGGGTGTCGCATACGGAATTGCGAATCTCATCCGCTACGAACCACAGTTTACGTCGTTCGAGGATCAAATCGCATACGGTGATGCCACAAATCAACCTTGGGTGAGTAATCATGCATTGTGGATTATGGTCGATTCCAATCCGTACAACATCGACAATCATTTTCAGCTCGTGCGTAATCACTATGCACAACGCGATCCGGAACGATCACCACCGTCCGCGGGCAATTATTACGAGGAAGAAGAAAAAATGTACCTGATGTATAATGATCTGAGCACAAGCACGGACTCTAAACTGCACGACATCGGACACATCATGCTTGCCGATATGCTGATGTCGCAATCAACTCCCGACTACAACGCTGCTTCCGATCATTTACGCGTGGTGGACGATCCCACAACGAAATACGTGAACTACAACGCAGCACGCGTGTTACTGTATGGCGCAGGTTCAGCGATGGCATCCGAACATCTTTATTCCGAAATCAGAAACAAAGGATATAAAAAAGGTGCGTATGAATATCTCGCGGTGTTGTACGAGCTCGAACACCGCGACAGTTCTCTGCGCACGATCATTTACTCCGGAGCAGAAGAATACATCTCGCCTGAAATACGCGCACGCATCTATTTTGAAGATCACGAGTTCGCACGTTTCTTCAAACTGAAATTCAGAACACTACTCGGCGGAATCAGCTTCTGGGGATTGTCGGGAGGAATTGCAATCCTGCTCGTGTGGTTGTACGTGCTCTCCGCATTCGGGCGTGTGAGTGAAATCCGTTTGAAACAACTACTGATTCCACTTATTGGTGGTGCAATTGCATCCGTGTTGTCGTGGTGGCTGTATGCGCAGTATCGTTACGGATTCGGATTCACGCTCAATGGAAATTTAGTCAACGATTTCATTTTCTCCGTTGCCGGAATCGGGGTGATTGAAGAGTTGGTAAAACTAATTCCTTTCCTGTTGATCCTGTGGTTTACCAACATCATCAAAAAACCAATCGACTACATCATCGTTGCGTCTGCGTGCGGACTTGGTTTTGCGGTGTTCGAAAATCTACTTTACATCTCCGGTTACGGACTTGATGTAATTCACTCTCGCGCCCTCACCTCATCAATCTATCACATGGCGTGCAGCGGAATCGTAGCGTACGGATTTATCCTCTGCAAATACAAATGGAAAAATCAATACTGGCTTATCCCTGCATTCTTCATCCTCGCAGCAATAGCACATGGCTTCTACGATTTCTGGTTGCTCAATGACCACGTGAAAGGATATACAATCATCACATTGTTCTTCTATCTGTCTCTTATCCTCGTTTACTATTCCTTCATCGGTAACGCGCTGAATCAAACTGTGGGAGAATCGGAACCCGAAGTCATGCAACGTTTCGATGCCGTGAGAATTACTTCCGTATTTGCCGGTGCAATGATTCTGTTGTTCGCTTTTGAATACATTGCAACTACTGTGGTGTACGGAACGCGCTTCGGAAACTCCTCTCTGCTCAAAGCCTTTCTTGCTGGAGGCTATCTCGTGTTCTTCCTGTCAATCCGTATTTCACGTTTGCGGATAGAACCACAACGCTGGAGAAAAATTGATTTCCTCTCGGGCATTTTACCGAGTCAGATTGCTGGTGAAAAACGAGATGATGAAGACGAAGAAGTTCCTACTTCTTCACTGGACGAACATACAACGCCACGGGAATAGCAATAATACTCGCTGCTGCCGCGAGGTAACCCACGTAGTTGTAGTTGATCACCGTATGATCGGGACCTTCCGTAGTAAGTAACCCACCGAAGTACGCTGCGAGTCCTGCGGCTAGTTGTTGAACAGCCGAAGTCAGGCTCATGAATCCGCCGCGCTGATGAGGTGCTGCCGTTGCAGAGATCAATGTATTTGCAGGTACACCGCGGTTTCCTCCGAACGTAAATAAAGCTGCCGCAAGAAGAAGTATAACCGGCATTCCTGCACTTTCAATGTGTGTAATTGTTAGAATCGGAATCAGTGCAAGAACTGAAAGCACGGTAAATACTTTCAGGCTACCTACTTTATCAGAGAGCTTTCCAACCAGCCGCATCGAGAGCACAATTGCTATTCCGCCTGCGAGATAAATAAATCCAACATACTCCTCGTTCATGTGTAGATTATGCACAGCGAAATTCGGGATGTACGGAATGATTGAAAAATGTCCGAGCATAAGTAAACCCATCAGCAGCAATCCACGCATACGATTACCATCGGAAACAATTTCAATGAACTGCCGTAAACCGTTTCTCTTCTTCGCTTCTTCCACATGTAGATTCATTGTCGGAATAAACCGGAACATGGCAATCAGAATTGGAATTCCCATTACTGCAATTGCGATAAAAGGAACATTCCAGCTACTGTGTGCAGCAATCAGACTTCCGCTTGGAACTCCAATGATTGAAGCTGCGGCAAATCCCATGTACATCGTTGCCATTGCACGCGCACGACGCTCGAAAGGAACAGCGTCGCTAACAATACTCAGCATTGTGGAAATAATAATTCCACCAAACATCCCCGTGAAAATCCGGGCAGCCAACAGAAGTTCGAAGCTCGGAGCGAGTCCGCACGCAAGAGTTCCAAGAATAAATGCTGTGTAGCTAACCAGCATGACTTTTCTTCGGTCGAAACGATCGATAAAGAAAGAGCCGACGAATGCAAATATGCCCGCGCTGATGTTGTAACTCGCAACAAGTAATCCGAATGTGGCATTCGTAATCGCAAACTCTTTACAGAATAGCGTACTCAACGGCATCATGATCATAAAATCCATGACGTGGGTAAGCTGAACAAAAGCAAGGGTATATAAAAGCGCCTTCTCGCGGATCTGGTACATAATCCGTAAAAGTAGTATGCAGTTGGCTGTGCGCAGTACGCAGTGCTCGGATAGAAGGTGAATTTTGTCGAATAAAAAGTAAGTTTTCCTGATCCTACCTCCAACCGAGCACTGAGAACCGAGCACCGAGAACTGTTATATTTGAGAAAACATCCACTGTGATGCGCTATATATTACCCCTGCTATTTGCAATTACACTTCTGAGCTGCGACGACCCGGTTGCTGTTTCCGGTGACGAGCCCCGCAATCCTCTCATTGATTCTGCTGAGAAGTACAGCGCGCTCTTCCATGAAAACAAGAAGAATGATCTTCCAGGAGCTTCATTGTATGCTGCACTGACGTTATCCTTCAGCACGGAAGCCGGCTACGAACAAGGAATTGCCGATGGTAATGCCTACAGAGGTTACGTTGAATATTACCATGGCAATTATCCGGATGCGCTCGATTATTACATGGTCGCGTTGAGCAAGTATGAAGCCATGCATGACTCTTCCGGCATTGCAAACAGTTGTTACTTCGTAGGGAAAATTCATCGCATGATGTCGAACTTCGAACAGGCGCTGGAGTACACGAATCGCGCTTACGACATTCACGCCCAAAGAAATAATCTGCCGGAATTATCTTCTGACCTGAACGGTCTCGGAAACATTTACGCCACAATGGGTAAATACGATTCTGCACTCTCGGTTTTTCAACGACGGATCATTCTCGAAGAACAAACAGGCGATTCGGCAAGTGTTGCCAGTGCATTGGCCGATCTGGCTGCTGCTTACACGGCGAATGGCGATGCAGAAAAAGGACTGCAATATCACCTCGCCAGTTTAAAGAAACTTGATGTTGCCATGACCGATTCTACAGAGTGGTATCTGAAGAAATTCAAATCGGGTGTGCTCAACGATATGGCAGGCGATTATTTTCTGCTTGGCGATTACGGTGCAGCAATCAAGACAGCTGAAGAAGCCCTTTCCCTTGCAGCTTCAGTGAACGCGAGAAAAGAAAAGCGGACCATCTATACGCGTCTCGCTGAGTTGCACGGATTGACCGGTCGTGAAGACTTACAGATGCAATACATGGAAAAATATATTGCACTGAATGATTCACTGCTCAGTGAAGAAGGACAAGCGCGTATTGCAGAAGCTGAAGTTCGTTATGGTGTTGCCAAGAATGAAGCAGACATCGCACGCCTGGATGCAGACAAAGCAGCATTGACACTCGACAACGAAAGAGAGAAGGCAGAAAAAACCCTCATCATCATCTGCGCTTTGGGTGGTGCTCTTCTGTTTGCAGCACTCGGCTTACTGATTTACTCGCGCAACAGAATGCGCTACAAAGAGCAACAGTTCCGCGCTATGATTGACGGAGAAGAAGCTGAACGTCGTCGTATCGCTATGGAATTGCACGATGGACTGGGACAACTACTTTCTTCTGCACGATTAAATGTTGCAGGACTTGAAGAATCGGTGAATAAAGAAGATGAAAGCATCCTGAAAAATTCACTTTCTCTCATTGACGAAGCGTGTACAGAAGTACGCAACGTTTCTCACAACCTCATGCCCTCTGCGCTCATCAAGCTGGGATTAGTTTCTGCCTTGCGCGAGCTCGCCGCAAAGATTTCTCAGTCGGGACAAATTGTTGTGAGTCTTTCTGCAGACCAATACACGGCAAAGATGAACAGCGCAGAAGAAACTGCATTGTACCGCATTGTTCAGGAAACGGTGAATAATGCATTGAAATATTCACGTGCGTCTAAAATCAATATTTCACTTTCCGGCTCTGAGAAAGTAATTGCAGTTGTGAGTGATTCCGGAATCGGTATGCCGAAGGAAGCTGCCGATAGCGGTTACGGCATTGGCTGGAAAAACATTCGTTCCCGCGTAGAACTTCTGCGTGGTGAGCTCGATGTGAAGAGTGCTCCCGGAGAAGGAACTACAGTTACAATCACCATTCAACCGAAATCGAATTAAGATGAGTGAAGAATCGGTGAAGATTGTAATTGCAGACGATCACCAGATGTTCATTGACGGGGTGAAGGTGCTGATCAGAAACGAAAAGCGTTTTGAGATCATTGGAGAAGCGTTGAACGGAGCCCAGGCACTCGAGCTTGTAGAAAAGTTATCGCCGCACATTCTCATCACCGATATCAATATGCCGGGAATGTCGGGCATTGAACTCACGAAGCTTGTCAAAGAGAAATTTCCTGAAACGAAAGTTCTTGTGCTCACGATGTACAACGATCGTGAAATCATTTCTGAAATTTTCAGCACCGACGCCGAAGGATACATTCTTAAGAATACCGGCAAGCAGGAATTGATCACCGCACTTTCCCGTCTCGCCGACGATGGCACTTTCTACAGCGCAGAAGTGATGAGTGTAATGCTCGCTCAGGCGAAAAAAGAAAAAAAGATCCGCGAGCAAACGGAAATACTTTCTCCGCGTGAAGTTGAAATCATTCAGCTCATCACCCAGGAATTCTCAACGGCTCAAATCGCCGAAAAGCTATTCATCTCTCCAAGAACAGTCGACACGCACCGTAAGAATATCATCGCCAAGACCGGTGTACGGACTATTGTAGGGCTGATACGGTTCGCGTACGACAATGATCTTTTGAAGTAGGCAGGCGGCAGTTGGTCAGCTGCCAGTCATATATGATCTTCCTTCAACGTTTTCCTCAAAGCTCTTCCACCGTGGGCTGAAGCCGCGCGGCGATCTTCGCTACTTCTTATTATGAGGACGCAAAAATGGCGAAGCCATTTTTGATAATCCCCGTAATGGACTGCCAACTGCCCTACTGCCGCCTGCCTACTGATTCAATATACCTAGCGCTACGGATGCACCCCCGATTTGCCTGAAATAGCTTTGTTCTTGTCAAAACGTTCAATCTAAACCTAAACAAGAAACAAATGAAAGCTCACATCAAACGGATCTGCCTAGCCACTATGCTGGTTGCATCTACCACTCTTCTCATCGCAGGCAAACCAAAACCAGACAAAGACCTGTACGAAGGAATCACTAAAGGAAAAATCGAAGCTGTGAAAGCTGCAATTGACGCAGGTGCCGACGTCAACAAAAAGTATCAAATGAAATGGCCTTTGCTGTGGGCGCTCGAAACGTCGCACGATACAGCCATCATCAAATTACTGATTGCAAAAGGAGCTGATGTAAATGCGAGCGACATCAACGGAAGTGTGCTTTCACAATACGGTGGTCGTGTCGAGACTCCGCAGAACAAAGCGCAGTGGACGATGGACTTCTACAAAAAGTACAAAGTAGATACCGTTGTTGATCCCAATATCTACTCATCCATCACTGCGGTTGTTCATGTGTTGTTGTCTGCCGGTGCAAATCCGAATTACGATCTCGGATACACACTTGGCAATCCCATGCAGAACTGTATTTCGTTCGGAATCGGATCGGAAGAAGCGCGGGCAGAATTTGTGAAAGCACTCTGCACGCACCCAACCAATCATGCCGACATCAACGAACGCATGAAAACGGCAGAGTCTGTTTCCGCTAATTCGGAAGGTTTCAAAATGGTGGACAAAGAGAAACATCCAACCGCGTTGATGTACTCTATACAGAAAGGCTATACGAAGATCGCACTTGCGCTGATCGAGGCTGGTGCCGATGTGAACATTACAATGAACACATATCACACCAGTGCGGACATGTGGGCTACATACAACAACAAGAGCACAATCACCGCGCTCGACATTGCGCGTATGAAGAAGAACACGGAAGTTGAACAGAAACTCATTGAAAAAGGAGCGAAATAATATGGTACAAGTTAATAAGTAGCTAAGTAGGCGAGTACAGTTCCACATTTGACTCGCCTACTTAGAAGCTTGCCTACTTTCTAACTTAAAAACTTCATCGTCATGAACACGAATCTGAAAATTACTACCAAAGTAGTAGCGCTCTTCTTTCTTCTGTTTTTCGCAAACAATGTGAACGCCCAGTTGCAGAACTATGAATTCGGATTCGGCTTTCACGGCAAAAAGAATGTTGGCGACACTGCAGGCTGGCACATGCAACAGAAAATTTACAGCGCCGCGGTGCGCGGACACTGCTCACTACTCGACTTCCTCATCAATCGTGATGGAGACAATCGCTTCCGCATCGGTGATTATTTGGGCGGTGGATTTGGCACAGGTTTCGCTAAAGAATACATCAATCCCAATGGAGAAATCGGTGGAGCAGAGACGCGTACGCTGAAATCAATGTGGATAACGATTGATCTGCAGTTTGGCTTGCAGTCGAGCTATGCATTCAACGACAATCTTCGTGTTGGTGTAAACGCATTCAAAGAACTGCAGCTGGGATTTGTGATTGGAACGGATTATGCCGAGAACGTTTATGCGTTCAATTTCATCGGTGGCAATGTCACGTACTCCAATTTTTATCTGGAATACAATCACGGGTTGCCCTGGGATCTCGACAAAACCAAAGACTTCGAGGATCACATATCGCGCTTTCAGTTCAGGTTTTTCCTCGACAAAGAGGAAGGCAAGAATATTGGCATCCGTTTTGAAAGTGGCAATAGGGACTGGTCGGGAAGAACAGATCGGCTGACGAGCTTTGAGCTTTGTTTCGGTAGAATGTTTTGACCCTTTCCAACCACGAGAGTTCGCTGCGGAAAGATGTTACACCGTATGCGAACTCTTTTTTTATTCGATGATTAGGTCCTTGGATACGCGCTCAACGAATCAACGTCACATTATTCATCAAAGTCCGTTGCTTATCGCCTTCGAAAGCCTTCCAGGTAATCTTCCACACATAAACACCTGCTTCCTGTTGTTGGCCTTTGGAAGTTCCATCCCAACCGGTCGCCAAATCTTTGGTTTCAAAAATCAAATTTCCCCATCGATCGAAAATCTGCATGGCGAAATTTACTGGCATACATCCGAATACAGGTCTGAAGTCTTCATACAATCCATCGCCGTTCGGAGTGATTACATTCGGCACATACATCACAGGTCGGCACTGCAGAGTGTCCAGTGCAGTAATCGTCACCGCACGCGAACTCAAACAAGTAACATATCCCATGCAATAAACCGATGTTGAATCGCTACTCCACGTACAATTCAACGTCCACATGAAAGTACCCGCGGTGCAATTTCCTTTTCTGTTGTTGAGCAACCCGTTCCATCCTTGCTCTGGGATGTCGGTGTAAAACATGGTTTCTCCCCACTTGTTGTGAATGATGAATTCGTATTTGTCGGGAGACTCAACCCGAAACGTTGGTTTGAAGCGCGTAGAGTCGGTCATCTGTTTCCAATCGAACTTTTCAGGAATGAAAATTCCGCTGTCACATTGCGCATCCAGCACGAATGAAAAGAAAACCAATAACAGCGAACAGAGAAATTTCACTTTGGAAAATTACGACAATTCAAGCGATGCCTATTTTCGGATCACAACGCGAATCAGTTGTACATTCTGGTCTGCATTCGTAAGTCGCAACATGTAGACGCCTTCGGCAAGCGATGAATTGCCAAATGAATTGTTCCCCGGCAACACATTCTTCGCTTCCACTACTTGTCCGAGTCCGTTCATCAGCTCAGCAGTACACGACTGCGAAACGTACAATTGAAAATTTCCTTCAGATGGATTCGGATACAGCTGAACAGAGAATGCAGATACACCGCCTGTGCTCATACATGCATCAACCGCAACAGAGTCTGTCGCGAATGATGTACAACCTGCACTATCCGTATACGTGTACGTAATTCCGTGCGTGCCGATTCCAGCTGTTGCCGGATCAAAATTTCCTGCATTCACTCCAGGTCCGGAATAGCTTCCGCCAGCTGGAGATCCTGTTGTGAGTGCATAAGCCTGATCAGCCAAACACACTACGGGAAGTCCGAATGAGAAAGTCACCACAGGAATTGTATTGAACGTAACGTTAATCGCATCAGATGCTGTACATCCATTTGCGTCAGTCACCACAACTGAATATGTTCCGGTGATGAATGTGATCAGCGTTTGTTGCGTTGTGCTGTTGCTCCATAAGTAACTCATTCCCGGATTTCCGGCGTTGAGTGGTAAGTTGTCTCCGCAAATGCTGGTGTCGTTGCCGAGATTAACTGTTGGTGGTGTATTAAACGTTACTGTAATCGTATCGCCAGCCGTGCAACCTGTGAGCGTGTTTGTAACACTAACGTTGTATGTTCCGGAAGAAGCTGTGTTCAATGTTTGCGCGGTGCTGTTGTCGCTCCACAAGTAAACGCTGTTTGGTTGCACACCTGCGTCAATTTGAAACGAGCCGCCACATATCATCGTGTCTGCACCCAAAGTCACAACCGGATTTGCATTCACCGTTACAACAACCGTGTCAACATCCGAACAGCTTACGCCATCGCCTGCTGTTAAAACATACGTGGTCGTAATTGTTGGCGACGCTGTTGTGCTTGCGCTGTTCGGATTTCCCAAACCAACTGTCGGTGTCCAGCTGTAAACTGTTGCGCCACCTGTTGCAGTTCCATTGAGCGTTACCTGATCTCCTTCACACATGATCTGATCTCCACCCGCATTTGCAGCAATGAAACACGATGGTACACTGTTGCAGCAATTGCCTCCGGCACTCAATAGATATGGCGCAACACTCCAGCAACCGTATTGTGTGAAGTAGCTCACCAATGTACCGCCGGTTGTAGTCTGGAAGTACGCTTTAATCTGATCTGCGGTATTACAACCGCCCTGGTTTGACGTCGTGCTGCATGTATACGCACATACAATAGAGTTATTACCATTAGGATTGCTCAACGTACTCGGCGGAAGAAAATTCACCGAAGTAATTCCGGCTGGAACTCCTGTGATGGTAGTTGTCGTTGGGGAGTTAAAGCAATGATTATTGTTCGTGCTTACGTATCCTGCATAGCGCACTTCTGTTACGTTGCCCACATAAGTTCCACTTAGATTAATCGTCACCGGTTCATAGGTACACACACCGATTTTGATATTCGGAATGTTCACATCGCAGTTGATGTTGAGTACGCCGCCATCGTAGTTTGCATACACGAATAAATTTCCGGCAGGATTGCAGGTGATTTGTGCCTGAACATGAGTTGCGGTGAATGCAAGAAATGCAGCTGCGAGAAGTGAGTAGAGTTTGTTCATGGGTTGAGTGTGTTAGTGCCAGAGGGAAGTTACGAAATTAGCCCCCGAGTCGAAAACGCAAAAAGCCCGATCTCTCGACCGGGCTTTCTTGCTCCCCCTTCTGGACTTGAACCAGAGACCCCATGATTAACAGACGTGGGGTAATAGGGCCAATGGGGCAAAAAAACGCAGAAATCGCCTTCTGTAGCCTGCAATAAGGTGCATTAGGCTGCATTACCGCGCTGAATGTCCGCGCTGATCCGCACTGTCTATTTCTTCTTCTTTTTTCCCTTCGCTTGGGACAGCGCCGACCCTGCAATCTTCTTGTCCGTCTTCGAACTGTTTGGGTTCAATAGCACTTTCGATGCCAGCTTGGCAACCTTAGTCGAGGTTTGTTTCTTATTAGCCATATCAATGGGGGTTTTAATGTTTACGCAAATTTATTCTACAACAGTCTTCGATCTGCCTCTGTTCATAACTGTTTTCTGAATCTCCCGACTCTACCGTGATGAAAGCTGTCACGGTCGCGCATATCTGTATGCGACGTGCCTTCCATTCACCAATGCATGCTGTCACGCGTACGCATACATAAGGTGGAGACTACTATCAACCTAATCCTATTCTCCAATGAACTTCAACGATAATCGGTTCTGCGATCATCAGTCGATCTACAAGAAACTGATGCAACTCATTCCCGGTTTGGAGCAGCACATCGCTCCAGCCGAGGGCGTGATACGATCCCGCGTCGAAGGACGTCAGGATTTGATGTACAGCTACGTGCAGAAGGATTCGGACGGCCATCACTGCATCTCCTTAGCGCAGGAGATCAACTGCGAAGGCAGTCCTGCGCCTGATCCTGAAATGCTCATACGCGTCATACCAGAACAACAATTTGCCGAAGCGCTCACGTTCCTGAATCGCTTCGTGTATCACCGCGTCTATGACGAGTATGAAGATGAGCCGTTCGTGCACATCAAGCATAAATATGACTTGAACGAGTATTTGTCTAACTGGCTTTCTACGCTCATCATACACGGCCATAACATCGAGCTTGGCGCGCAGCGAATCAATGAGCATCGCGGCCAGCGTGCAACGAATCGTAATCGCACCATTGATCGCGGCTCTAGTTCGGAATGCGATATCGAACGTTAAGTCAAAAACAAAAAGTGTCACGCCTCGGCATATAAGCATTGAACACCACTAACACTGCGAGCATGAACAAGAAAAAAAATACTCCGAAGAACTTGAGCGACGCAACACGCAAAACAAATCATCGCTCTCTTCCCGAATCAAAACTTGAACGCCGCCAGTTCGCGCTCCCGATGGAAGAGCAGGAGAAGATTCTGCAGGAGCACCGCGACAAAGGACTTGCATACGGCCGCGCAAGTTACACCGGCACCATACAAGACAATACACGGAATCGAAATAATCAAAAACAAAATGATATGGAACAGGATGGAAAAACATTACCCGACACGAAATTGAAATTCATCAGCTTCGGCTTGCCGTGGCATGACGGCTCCACGATCGAATACGTTGTCACTGATCTGCCCGGAGGTCGCCAAGCAGTAGTCGGGCGCATTGATGTACGCATCGACGAAACAACGAAAGAGCGCAGCTTCCAGGCATTCGGCTCAGAAGGACAAGAACTCTTCGTACGCAGGCGCAGCCTGTATTGGCTCAAGCGGGAATTTACACGCAATGAGAACGAACTCTATGCGCAAGCGATCATCGATGCTAACAAGCCGCGCGAAGGCGGCACGGCAGAACAAGTGATCGCCGCGCTCAAGGAAAAGACGAACGCTCGTATCGAATCCGTTGCAAGTCCGTACTCCAAGGAAACGCATCGCGCAAAAACAATCAAACGCCTTGCTAAATCGCGCGAAAACGGAAAGTCAAAATCACGCGGGCGTTAGATCGCTGACACATTTTATCCATCACGGCATACGCCGATAACACACAACCCATGAAAAACCCTACTCTCTCATTACAGAGTCCCAAGCTCGAACAACGCACGCGCGAACGACGCGAGCAGATCAACGCGCAAGCGATCAAAGACGCACGTATGCATGCCGAGATCAGCAGGCCGCTACCGCGCGACAAATCTTCCAAGCCCTACACGGGCACCTACACGGCACAATGGCTCGACGTGCGCACGGAAGGTCTTCAGGACATCCAGCCCGAAGCGCATACGGCAAAGATCCGCCATGCGCTTGCTGCCGCGCAAGCGGAACGCGCGGAAATCAAACACCGAATCACCGGTCTTGAACACGCGAATCGTCTGGCGAAATATGAGCAAGACGGCAATCCAGCAAGCGGATTCCGCGGTCTCAACCGCACGGGCCTACTCTTCGGTATCGTATGTTATCTCGCCGAGGTTGCTTTCTACTCCTGGAGCTTCCAATTCATAGGCGACAGCTTGCTCTTCTCTTTGCTGATAGCAATCGGCATCTGTATGGGCGGCGTCATGCTCGCACGCGGCATTCTTGACGCGCTTGCTAAACGCGAAACCCTCGGGCGCAAAGCATACATCATCGCCGGCATCATCTCGGCAGTAGCCCTCGCATCCTTCGCAGGACTAGCAATGCTTCGTGCGCAATCCATGTCGAGTGAAGAAGTGACGATGAGCGGCTGGTTCTTCTTCTCGATAAGCGTCTTCTTTTTTGTCGCAACGATTATCATCTGCCATCGCTATTTCCCCAAAGGCAACGACGCTGCTACCGATGCTGCACGCACGCTTGCCGATGGAATCAAATCAGGCCAGCGCGACATCGAACGGCTCAACGAGCGACTAAAAGCAGTGAATGATTCGCTTGCGTCTCACATGGAGCAGTACACGCACATCACCAGCATGGCCAATCATTTCACCGAGCGCATTAATTCGCTGCATCGCGAAACGATCGAACTGTATCATAATGCCAACATCACGGCCCGCAAGGATAACGCGACACCCGAGTGCTTCCTCGAACCAATCGCTGACTTACCACCAGCTCCAACCATTCCTACAATCGAACTTAACCTCTCCGACAAATGAAAGCAATCATCACCTCAGCAGTCATCACGTGTGCATTCATCACACTAACTCTTTGCCTCCGTCCTGACAATCCCGACACGTTCGGCATCATCCTCATCGATCAGACAGAACCGCACAAGGCTTTGCCGACTGCCGGCGAAGTGCTGCCGCTGTTTAGTCTGGACTCTTATAAGTGGGGAAGCGCTCGCATCGGTTTCAGAGCAATCACCGATGTCAGTCTCAATCGCACGACCGAATTCTACTTACCCAAAGGCGGCCCGATTCTCCTTGCAAACAGCTTTGAACGTGATCGGCAAGTCGCCGCCTACAACGAAGACGTAGCTGCACATCTTGATTCGCTTGCCCACGATACGATAGGCCGGCCACATTCAAGCGTCTTTCTGTCCTTGGCGCACGCCCTCAATACCATGGCCGCGAGCAATGCCAATCATAGGTTCATCGTCGTCTACAGTGATCTGTTTGAAAACCGGAGCACACTCTCATTCTACGATCCGCATACGCTTGCATTATTACAGTCGGATCCTGAGAAGATCGAAGCTCGCCTACTCGCAGATGCGCCGCTCGCCGAGGACCTCACCGGCATCACCATCTATTTCGTGTACGAACCTAAAGACGAACAGGCGGACACGAACTTCCGTCTCATATCGAACTTCTACTCCGTGATGTTCACGTCACGCGGCGCTCGCGTGATAATCGGCGCGAATCTGATAGTGCAATAGCGAAGCGTCAAGCGTATCTCCCAACACTTCTAACAATGGCAGGCAACGAGAAAAACATGCTCGGCGAATTCCTCGGCACCATCGCCAAGTTCATCGGCAAGATGCTGCTCTGGATATTGTGGACAATCTTCCGCATCCTCGAGCTCATCAGTCAGGGAATCGCGACATGGATTAAAAACCATCTAATGAAATAACACATGGCAGACATGCTCACCACGCTCGCCGACATCGGCGAAGATGCAGTCAGAATGCTTGTCGGCATATTCGAAGGCATTGCCGCAAGCGGCAAGCACAAGCCCGGATTCAACGCCCGCTTTATCAGCGAGCGCGAAATACTCTCGACGAAGCACACCGGATTTTGCGTAACGGGTCGGCGTAATCTCAGCAACAAGCAATCCTATTCCGGGCTGTACGTACAATCGCCCACGGGAGGCGGCAAGACCACAACCGTCATTTTGCCCTCGTTGTATTCCATGACGGGTAGTTTTATCGTCCACGATCCAGCGGGGGAGATAGAAAAAATGTCGGCGGGATTCCTCAAAGAAAAAGGTTACGAAATCAAGGTGCTCAACTTCTCACGACCCGATATTTCATGCGGCTTCAATCCGCTCACACGCGCGAATACCTCCACGGAAATCCAGAAGACAGCGAACATGCTCGTCACTGCCTCGCTCGGAGAGAATGCAAAAGATCCTTTCTGGAATGTTTCAGCAACGTCGCTCTTGTCAAATCTTATTTCAGTCATCAAGACTCAACCTGCCGAAATGCAAACTCCATATGCGCTGCTGCAACTACTCAACTTGTTGAGCACTGCACCGAAAACAGTCTTGCATTTCTTCAAGACGCATGCGAACGATGCCGTCTGGTCGGACTTCTCCGCATTCATGCACCAGGAAGAAAAAGTGCGTTCAAGCGTAATCGCGACCTGTCGCGCTGCGCTCCAGATCTTCTCCGATCCCGAAGGTGTCGGAAAGATAACGGCATTCGACAATCTGCACATGGAAGACTTCCGCAACAAGAAGTGTGTGCTCTACATTCAGAATGCGATTAGTGATCAGCGATTCTTTGCAGTGCTCACCTCCATCTTCTTCGAGCAGTTCTTCTCGTTCATTCTCTCGCGCATGCCCGAGCAAACGGAACAGGATATTTATTTTCTCATTGACGAAGCATCATCCTTAAAACTACCCACGCTGCCGCTTGCGATGGCAAACATCCGCAAGCACCGCGCCGGCTGCGCGATCATCGTGCAGGACTTCAATCAACTGTTACGTAATTACGGGAAGCAGGACGCAGAAGCGATACGCTCGAACTGCTACGCAAAATTGTACTTCGGCGGCAGCGGCCAGGAGACGACCCAGTCGCTCGAAAGCATCCTCGGCAAAACGGAAGTGACTGATGCGGACGGCAAGAAGAAAGTACTGCCGCTGATGACTGCGGACGCGATACGTACGATGCAATCGGACCAAGCGATTTTGCTGTGCGGAAATCTCAAGCCGATGCTCGTTAAGCTCAATCCGTTCTACAACAATTCGACCTATCGCCGTAATGCTGCAATGGTTGCGCCGACTCATCTAAATCAAATTCCATTCAACGAAATTCCAACCTTATCACTAGACACTGATGAAGATGACGAAGAATAAAAAGAACAGCAGCCTGTGGGCATATCTCGAAGCCATGGGCGTGCTCGAGCACGGAACAGATGCGGAGATCAAAGCGGCGAAGCGTGCGTATTGGAAAAGCTATTACGCCAAATACCGTCGCGTTCAACGTGAAGACAAGCCAGAATTCAGTGTGCCGCTCTCAAAGAAGAACGGAGATTATGGAAAGATGGCGCTTGGTGCGAAGCAGCATCGCATGACGATTACGACGTTCATAAGGAAGGCAGCGCTGTGCTATATGGATCGCTCGTATCTGTTGCCGAATCACAATCAAGTTGTGCGCATGGAACAGGCGCTAATGAATTGCCTGAACGAAGTGCAGTCTATTACCCGAACGAAAGAGAAGTATCATTGGGAGAGGGAACAGAAGTATGATGCTATCGCCGAACGCATCACGATACTCGAAAATGAAATCCGGCAAGCGCTGTGTTTCCCGCCGGAAAAATCCAATGATCGTTAAAGTCAAAGGCTACAAGAGTATGGCGGCCGCGCGCAATTTAATCGCATACGCCATGGATGACCGCAAACGGATCTTCGACAAGCAGGGACGGTCGTTTGTGCTGACCAATAATCTCAAAGGACAGACGATAGAGGAATGGACACGAGAATTCAAAGAGAATGAAACCTACCGCATACACAGGCGAAAGAACAACGTCAAGATAACCCAGGAGATAATCGCATTTCACCGAGGCGATGCGAAAATGCTCTCGTTAAAAAAGATGGAGAAGATCGCACGCGAGTACATGCGCTTGCGAAATCCAAACGCAATGTATGTTGCAGTTCCTCACTTTGATAAAGAACATCCGCATATTCATATTGTCGCGGCTGCGGTCGAGTATCGCTCTGGGAAATCCTTGCACATGAGCAGGAGACAATTCGTCCAACTCAAAAAAGATATTCAAGTATACCAGATTGAGAAATATCCAGAGCTTGCGCGGTCGGTGGTAAGACATGGGAGGAAAAAGAAAGCTCGGGTGACGGATAAAGAATATCAAATGAAGTTACGGACTGGCAAGAAAACAACCCGGGAGGAAGTGATTGATCTTGTTTCCTCTTTCGTAGCTGCTGCGACCTCACAGGAAGACGCACATATGCGATTGCATACATCCAATCTTCAAATGTATCAACGAGGGAACAAAACGAGTGGAATCATATACAAAGGCAAGAAGTACCGCTTCAAAAGTCTGGGGTTCGATCTTCAAAAAATAGGAGTGCCGGAAAAAGAAGTGAGGAAAAACATGATACATCCAGCTAGTAGGGGTAAAAGCGATATGAGCCGTCGCGCTCTTTGATGCATAGGAATGCGAATCCTTCCCACAAATAAGGAACTTAATAGTTAATTGACATTCAAGTGCCCACATGCAAGAATATTTGCATATCATATGTATTTTTCTATACTTTAGACGTAACTATAATCAACAATTAACTCACCATGACTGAACAGCCTCAAGAAAAGTCCTTTAAACTGTTAAGTGTTTTCACCGGCATATTTGTGGGCGTGCTTGTTTTAGTGCCGTCTATGTCATCAAAGTTCATAGCCATAGGTCCCTTAACTATTGTAGGCTCAACACTAATATTTCCGATAACATTCATTTTTGGAGATATACTTACGGAAGTATACGGCTATGCTCGGTCAAGACGGGTTATTTGGACAGGTATGGCCATGCAGATTTTCGCAGCCCTTTTTTATTGGATAATCGACATTTCCCCTCATCCTGCCTTTTGGAATAATCAAGATGCTTATCATTTGATTTTAGGTCAAGCGCCCAGAATAGTTTTAGCTAGTTTGACTGCATATTTTTTCGGAGAATTCGCCAATAGCTTCATCCTTTCAAAAATGAAATATGCACAAGGAGGGAAGCGAGGACTCAAGCAAGGATGGCGTTATGTGGCATCCACAATCGTTGGAGAAGGTTTTGATTCCATCTTTTTTATGACCGTAGCGTTTGCTGGAGTAATAGCCACTCCTGATCTTATTACAACTATCCTGACGATTTGGGGGATAAAGGTGCTTTATGAAATCATCATGCTCCCTTTCAGTATTCCGTTTACCAACTGGATCAAAAAAATTGAGGGGATTGATCAAATTGATCAGCCCGAAAAAACAAACTACAATCCATTCAAACTTCAATAAGTTATCTGATGAATTTGAAATACGATATCCACCTTTCCGCATCCCAGATATCCCAGCAGACTATTGAGGCAATAGTGCAATTAGGATTTCAGCGGGATGAATTCGCCAACAACACCAGGTGCGAAACTACCGCCTATCATGGAACATACAGGGGTTTAGAACTCCTTCCGAACGACTCCTTGTGGAGTAACCTTTGCAATATTTTGGACAACGACCCTGAATTTATTGGCGGTCTTGAAGAGGAAGAATTCGATCCGACCGAAACGTTATTTTTCTCAGGTCGCGAATCTAGTTTCCAAAACATCTTTCCAAAAATGCTTACAGAACAGCCCCCTCCTAACGTATATAAGGCTTGTGATATTCACATCAGCATTGATCTTGAAAAATCTAATTCTGCTAACTTAAAATATTTGGAGGCTTTAGAAGTTGCATCTTTTGACAAACCTAAAGACGGAGTAATCCATAGAATCTTTACCGTCACGTGCGAGTCAATTGATGACGGCCGTAAAGCATATTTGATCATTGGTGATTACATAAAAAGCATCGGCAGTCTTATTGGTAAAATGAAATACGAAAAAACTGTTCGTTTTTATAGAAGGCCGGAAACCGCATACACGCTCCCCTTAACTAATAAAAGATCTTTTCAAATGTGGTTGAACCAACTTGAGTTGAGCCATGCTGAATAAAACTACGCGCAAACTATTTATTGGATCATCTAATGAAGCATTGCCGATAGCGCTGGAGTTGAAAAAAATCATTCAGGTCAAATTCAAAGACTCCCTTGAGGTTAAAGTTTGGAAAGAGACAAAATGGAAAAGTCTAGTCTCAGTTCTTGACAATCTCAGTAATAATCTTGATGAATTTTATTATGCGATCTTCATCTGCCATCCTGACGATATTGTACACGCACGGAATAAAATGTTTTATACTTCCCGCGACAATGTGCTTTTTGAGTTTGGATTATTTTTTTCACGACTAGGAAAAGATAGGGCCTTTCTGCTTCTCCCTGGGCACCTAAACTACGATTCACAAATTCCCTTAGCAATTCAGGCGCTAGACTCCACAAAAGAGATTTCGTTTAAACTTCTTACTGATATTGGAGAAAGTCTTATCACTTATAGAATCGATCTTAACTATAAACTCGCCAAGGCAAAGTCCAATTCGGGTAAATACGAGCGTTATGATCTTTGGAAGCCTGCTCATCTCAAAAGAGATGTAAATCCTCTTTTGAGCGTCATTTCAGAGGAAGAAAAAAAATACAATTCCAAGAAGCCACTGTTGGAAACGGAATTGATTTCTAAAGGTCAGAATATTGTTAACGCTATTAAAGTATCTGACGATAAGCCAGATCAGTTTTTTATTAATAAGCTCTCCAACGAATTACAATCCTTGATTTATACTCGATCAATAGTATCGGAGAAATCTGTGTCAGATACAACTATTGATATCGTTGGTCTCATATGTAAGTTCAAAGATTTCTTAGATATAGAACAACTGGTGAAGGCGCAGCACTTTTCAAAAATTAAGGAAGTTTGGGTCTTTGCGGACAGCCCCATCGAGTTTTCTCAGCAAACGGATAAGCGAAAGAAAAAACTACTCCTAAAAACTATCCTGTGCAATTTGGAAAAGCGGGTAAAGTATACTTACATAGTTAATCAGCATTTTGACGTAGCGACAATTGATGATCTTTTCAAGGGACTGTCCAAAGCAAAACAAAAAGTCCTTAAAAATCGGATTACTATCATTAAAGTTGATTCAAAATATTTTAAAACATTTTTCACAATTCACTTTCTTAAAGATAATCCGAGTACTCCGGGCAATATATATATGAGCGCATTATTACCCGATAGGGACGATCTTTTAATTCAGATTGCGCAGAAAATTCATTTTAACCGGATATTTGAGCGAATAAAAAAACTCGTAGGTTACCGGCATCCCCATGGGCCCTACAATGTAAGGGATCACGTCGTGAGGGACGTTCAGTAACCCTAGGGACAAAGATTTCATTCAATTTATTTAGTATGCCTACAGAACGCATAGTATAGGACTTGCTCGCTTGTCCTTTATGTTTGCTTTAGCCTAGGGGGCCGGGGGACAGGCAAAGTCCACCGCAAGATCGCGTTTGCAACAGTGAAATGACGAATGTCTGAACTGTGCAAACGCAATCTTGCGGAACGTAGTGATTGAAAAGATGTTCAATAGTTACCTGCGACTGACTGCCAGATTCGTGGAGGTGGAATCAATGAAAAGAATCTTGTCTCCTTTACTTAATCTAACAATCATCTTTACCCGCGCTATAGGAAATGTATCGTTCAGTTGTGTGCTAACCGCAAAAACGTTTCGTGAGTCGATTTGGAAATTATCCATAGGATACACTTTATTGTTCGCATAAATTTCTCCACTAAACGTTGCACTGTCTCCGTTTAAGCATACTCCATAGAGATACAAGGTCTGTCCTTGTATGAAGCTAAGCTGGGCTGTTGGTGTGGGGTTCACTATTCTAATAAAATTGGTCTCCATGGGGTCGCTCATGCTATTTTTAAAAACATACACCGAAGAAAGAGCAATCTCTATCACAACAACATAAAACAATCTAGTTCTGAACGGTTCAGATATGTTGATCACTTTTACTAATGACAATACAGCGATCACTGCTGTGCACACGAAAACAAATACGCAAGTCCAAATAATCACTTCGGTTGGAGTCATTTTGCAGGGGCTTATTTTTCGCTTAAGAAAGGTTGAGACTTACTTCGATGGGCTTCGTAGATTTTGTTTCATGCTTCCAGAAGAGTCCGCGATCCACTTTCAATACGCCATGAAGTTTCATTCTCATGGACGTTGTTCCTTTAGGAACGGCAATCGTTTGAACTAATAATTGATCCCCGAGTAAGGGCGTCTTGTCTTCATCCGGATTGAGAACCCAGCTGCATTTGTTCGATGCTATGCCAATGGAATGCACGACAGGGAATTTTAGGCTGTATGTAAACTTGCCTACGAAGTTCGCGTTTGCAGAGAGCTGGATCTGCATATCACCACCTAAGGAAATGTATTTCTGAGTAAGTGTACTCAATAAATTAGGTGGGACTTTGCCTGAAACGTTTCCACTTGCTGTCATTGCTCCTTCGAAATTGACATTCGCTTTCAATACCTCTTTAAAACGCGTGTTGGGTATAAGGTCAATAGTCTGCGCATCGTCCATTCCAATTACTTCTGCATGGTATTGTATCTCATCCACATCCGCCCTGCCTTCCGTACGGATGGCTCCAACACCGTGAACGATCGTGTATATGTCACTCTTTTCAAAGAGGATCTGCGTCTCTGGGGGCAGTACTGCGTTTGACAGCTCCAGAAGACGTTTGAGATTACGTACAATAGGCTCGTTTCCAATTCTCATTTTAATACCGATCACTTCTGATTCGCCTTCAATGTTTTTAAGCGTGGAAAAGGCTTTTGTGTGAAAAATTTCCTTAAGGTGTTGGGATTTTTGTAAATCCAATTTTTCAGTAAATAACATTTCTTCTTCTAGAAATTTCATGTCGTTGGGATTTTAGAGTTATAATTAGGATTAAGATTTTAAAACTATATGCAGCGATGATTGTTACTCGCTCGATTCTGAATTGGTCTCTTGACACGAAAACAAAATTGCTGACCACTGCGCTCTACCGAAATAGAAGCGCTCCGGCCGAGCACGTTTCACTTAGTCGGGAAGATTAAACCGCTTTTGTACGCTTTTGTAATCATTCCAATCCAATTCAGGATTTGCAATCCTCTGCGATCCTGAAACGGCAACGGCTCTTATGGTCCAAGTTCCTGGAGCACCCGGTTGTAACAAGTCATCATCCTGCACGATGAGCTGAAAGTTGCCCGTGCGAAAAGTGTATCGTTGACTCTGCGCATAATCATAGACCGTTCCGCTCAACATAATAGTCCGCGGCAGCGGCGCCCAAGCGCCATTGGTTGTTTTCAAATACAGGTGCAGCATTCCTTTATCAGCAACATCAGCGGTGATCTCACTCCATGAGACATCTGAAAATAGCAGTTTGCTATTGCTGTCCCACGTCCACCCGGAAACAGTAAACGTATTCTGTTCCATCGTAGGAGCAGCTGTGTCCTTCTTGCATCCACTGAATGCAAACGTGATTAAGAGAGTTGCAAAAAATATTCCAGTCTTCATTGTTGTTCGGAGATTACCGTGAATTGCTGGGCTGACTATTAGTCTTATTAAATTCCATAACGTCAGAAGGCCCTTCGCAGCTCTTGAGGCCGAATACCGCAGCGATTACCGCAACGAGTATTCCGAATACAAGCGTACCGGTACGTTTACCGATTTCACCGCCCATGCCCTCCTTGAAGCTGTCGTTAAAAGACTTCTTAGTCATCGATAAATGTTTGTGAAGAAAATTGAATCAGCGCTGTTGAGCCAAATGTAGAATTGCCGCTATATACAACGCAAGATTTATACACCGATTAAAAACACCAGTATAAAACCAGCCATTACCCCCGTAAAAACACCTGTAAAACCCCGTATAAATACGGGGGTATATTTACGCTTATATACTTTAATTAGTTAACAACTAGCAATTTGCATGTTGCGTATGATTTTCCATTTTTATTGGGAATTAAATATGAGTGAAGGGCCTTTTAATATACTGTCATTGCTAGTTGATAATTGAATTATGTTTGCTTTGCTGATAGTTCAGAAGCCACTGCACCTGCCAAGAGTTAAGATGCCGCCGAAATCTCAAGGATTCCGTGGTATAGTTTTGTTCAATCCCTATTGATCGTAATAATGAAACTACTTTACATAGACATCCAAAACTTCCGCGGCATCTCCAGTGCGCACATTGAATTTAATGGCCATACTGTTTTGATCGGCGACAATAATGCAGGTAAGTCTACGGTGTTTGAAGCTATTGATCTTGTGCTTGGTCCTGATCGGTTAAACCGGATGCCACCAATCGATGAACACGACTTCCATGGTGGTAACTATTATATTCCTGGAGGTGAGAATCCAAAAATTCGCATCGAGGTCCTAATCGTTGATCTTAGTGTTGAGCAGAAGCGACATTTCAGTAATCATCTTGAATACTGGGATCACGCAAAGGGACTGATTGTAGTGGAAGGAGAGATTGAAAAAGTAGATAAGGAAACAACGGAGGAAGCGCTACGCGTTGAGTTTGTCGGACATTACAGCGAAGAAGATGACGACTTTATTGGGGAAACACACTTTTGTTCTCCGAAAGTCGATAGCGGTACTCCAACGAGATTCGGGAAAACAGATAAGCGAGAGTGCGGATTTCTCTACTTGCGTGCGCTCCGCACTGGCATGCGTGCACTCAGTATGGAGCGCGGCTCGTTGTTGGATGTCATACTGCGCATTCGCGAAGTCCGACCGAAGATGTGGGAAAGCGTACTGGAACAATTGCGTCAAACGGACGTGGCTACGGATCCAGCCGCTGGAGTTAATGATATCCTTGTGGGAATACAATCCGCTCTAAAAGAATTCGTACCTGCGGACTGGGGAACAGAGCCCCACTTGCGCGTCTCCGATTTGACGCGCGAACATTTACGCAAGACGCTGACAATTTTCATGTCAACGAGCAGTTCGGGCTATGCCGCACCGTTTTACCATCAAGGCATGGGAACAATCAACACAATGGTGCTTGCATTGCTGTCTATGATCGCGGATGAGAAGAAGAACGTGATCTTCGCGATGGAGGAACCTGAAATCGCGATTCCACCATACACACAGAAACGGATTATTACTAGCATTCGATCAAAATCAACCCAGGCGATATTCTCTTCGCATTCACCATTCGTGCTCGAAGAATTTCCACCAGAGAACATCATACTGGTCCGTAGAGATTCCCAAGGAGTGCTGACAAGTCAGCCTGTATCGTTTCTAGCAGGTGTAAAACCCAAAGCCTACAGCAATGAGTTTCGACTGCGGTTTGCTGAAGCATTACTTGCGAAGCGAATATTGATTACGGAAGGTGCAACAGAAGCAGCGGCATATCCTGCCGCCGCTCGCCGGCTAAATGAGCTCGCCCCAATGGCTTACTCATCACTAGAAGCATTAGGCGTAGCAATTTTTGACGCGCAATCTGACAGCAGCATCGCAAAAATGGGGGAGTACTTCACTAATCTCGGCAAAACAGTCCTTGCTGTATTTGATAAACAAACCGACGAAGCATCGAAGCTGATCCGTGAGAAAGTCGCACACCCATACGAATCTGCGTATAAGGGATTCGAAGATTTACTTCTTACTGAAATGCCGATCGAATTACTGCGACAATACTATACCGAGATCGGCAAGGAATGGCCGACTAGTATTCCTGCCGCAAAAAATGACGATGACGCGGATTTGAAACGCGCGTTAGGAGAGTATTTGCGCTGGAAAAAAGGCGCACAAGCCGCGGCAGAGCTTATTAGTATGTGCACGGACGCAATGCAGATTCCAGCATCGATACGGTCAACCATTGGCGACATTGAGACTGTCCTTACACCGAGACCCAATGAGCAATCTTCTGCCGTTTAACCTCGACGTAAAGCGTACCGAGATTCTCTCGACCGATGGGCATCTGCTGGTAGAGGGCGGTCCCGGATCAGGGAAAACAACAATCGCGTTACTGAAGGCAAAGGAACTCATTGCGGGAGGCAGGCTCGAGCGCGGTCAGAAAATTCTGTTTCTGAGTTTTGCTCGCGCCACTGTCTCGCGTGTAGAAGAGCAAGCAGGCAATCTCATTACAGCCGAACATAAGAAGCACGTCGAGGTGAACACGTATCACGGTTTTACCTGGCAGCTGATACAGACATTCGGTTATCTCGTACGCAAGTTTCGATCATTCAAGCTTCTCACTCCACCCCATCTGCAAGCATTGTCGAGCAACATCGAGAAAATGCATCGAGATGATTTCAAGCGCACGTTGCTTGCGGACCAAGGTCTTCTTTGCTTCGATCTCTTCTGCGAACTCGCTAGTGAAATCCTGCAGAAGTCCAAGCGCATACGGACGCTTCTTTCAAGCAAATATCCGTACATCATTGTCGACGAGTTTCAGGACACGGATTCTCACGAATGGGCATTTATCAAATTATTTGGCGAGCAGAGCACGGTCTTCGCGCTCGCCGATTTGAACCAACGGATATTTGAATTCCGTGGAGCATCAATCACGCGCATTCCTGAATTTAAGGAGACATTCAAGGGTGTTCATTTTGACTTAGGTAGTGAGAACAACAGGAGCGGGGACACCGACATCGCCGTGTTCGGCGATGATCTTTTGACTGGCGCGAACAAAGGGAAAACGTACACTGATGTAAAGGTGATTCAATATTTATTTCACAAAACAGATCACTTTTTCTATTTGAAAATCATGCTCGCACAACGAATTCGCGAATTAAAAAAGAAGCACCCAGATAATAAATGGTCCTTAGCCATTTTAGTGCGAGG
Organism: Flavobacteriales bacterium; assembly: GCA_040377305.1. Classification (GTDB taxonomy): domain Bacteria; phylum Bacteroidota; class Bacteroidia; order Palsa-965; family Palsa-965. The sequence goes on from JBEIPA010000004.1 coordinate 71,639, forward strand.
GAAAAAGGATACGCTCCAAATCTCGTCCTACCTCTCTACATGTTCGACGCCAGGTCCTTTTTATCACGAGGTAATGATTGATCCAGCCGGGCCAGCGCTCGCCGCACAGATCATTGCACGGTTACTCGAACCGCTTACTGATGCCGACAGCGCAAAAAAAATCCTAATCCAAGATGTGCTCAATCACATCAAAGGTCATTCATCGCAACTCACTCAGAAAAGTTTAAAGTTTGCCGAAGGAATTGAGAAATATTTTATCGAAGGGAAGGTGCAGGGAAAGACCCGGCAACAGTTCCTCGAGGAGATAGATGATATATTGACCAAGCGTGAAGAGCTTAGATTAACAGGCAGCCCCGCCGTCGACTGGCTCGCTGTTCGCAACTTATTCTCGGGGCGAGGGAGTGAATTTATCAGACATGTGCACGAAGATTCACAGTTCATCAAGCTATTAAAAAAAGGTGCGGTGCTAAGTGAGGGATTGGCTGAGGCGTGGCGAACTACAGGAGCGTATACTAATGCATTTCGTCTCATCGATGTTGCACTTACACAAGAACATTTCGCGGCTACATCGCGCAAGTGGGAAGGTATTTTCGTAATGAACGTACATAAGGCTAAAGGAAAAGAATTTGACGAAGTCCTTATGTGGGAGGCCCCGTATAAAACCCTGGTAATCCCAGATAAAAACCAACAGGTATCTCATGCTGAACGAATCGTCATGCGCGTGGGCGTGACACGTGCACGGGAGAGGACCACTATATTAACGCCACAATGGAGTCCATCAATAATCTTATAAAATAAACGTCGACAAATGAAAACCATTCTTGCAATTTGGCACAGCAGCAACAAAGGGAAATCTGCAACACTAAGAAATGTAGCAGCACTTCTCTTGGCTCGATCAGGAGTTACAGTTCTGTTTCCTATAGGTGGTCCACCTGACATGACTGGAGATTTCCGTTTGGTTATTCAAATCAACGGAAAGGTGATTTCAATCGAATCGCAAGGTGATCCAAACACCAATTTGAAACACCGTCTGTCCGAGTTGGTTACTTTATACCGTAGTGACCTTATTTTCTGTACCACGCGCACACGGGGTGATACGGTCGATGCGGTCAATTCAGTAGCGGACGGGCATGGATATGAAATCATTTGGACTTCTACCTACCAGATGGCAAATCGCAGCAATGATGCATCTGCGAATGATGCAAAAGCGCGGCACCTTCTCGATTTGCTACAGACGCTCAGGCGCATCTAGTCCTGTAATTAGGCAAGCAACGAAAAACGAGTTCTCGCTCTCATCCTCTTGCCCGCCATGAATAACTTCAATATCCTTTATGCTCTCCGGAACTTCAGACTTTCCATAAGGACATTATTCTTTCCTTCAATCGCTTGTTTCGAGTCATAAAGTATAACATCAGATCATTGACCACTTCAGGTTCTCCATCATTCACATATTCCTGTATGTATCCTCTGCGCATCAGCGCCAGAATCCTTTTAGGCGTTGGCATGCGATCTATCTCAGCGATTATGTCTTTCGGCACAATACAATATGAGCACAAGCTATCCATGAAAATGCCTTTCAACTCGCGAGGTATTTTCTGCACTTCTGGCTCAAAATCCTGAGGACGCAAAAACTGATACAGGACATACGAGTCTCGCTTCCTCTGAAAATATAAGTTCTCAAAGTTTTCGCTTTTGATCCTCTGCTTAAATAAGCGAGCCAGAATGTACTTCGAATGGGACGCATTGTAGGGAACATAACTCACATCATTCAGGAAATGATTCCTATAATCCTTGATTTCGGCCTCAAACCGTCCAATCAATTCGTCAACAGTGGCCCCTCTTATATCCCTAGTCTTTGTGTACAGCCCGTTACGGATGGCACTATGCGTGATCGGCTCATTGAGCAAAAGCCGGTATGCTCCAAATGCATCAATAAATTTCACTACAACATCAATCTTTGCAATGATGGTCGCTTCGTCATCCATCTTATGCAACGGAGCCATAATCAGCGGATACGATAGCGAATGGGAAATGCCTTTGTATGACAACAGCCTCAAATTATGCTCATCCGGCTTCTCATTATATTCATAGTCGAGAAGTCGCAAGTACACATCGGAATAGAAATTAAAATCTGAATGCACGAAAAAATAGAAGTCTTCCGATGCTTGGAGGCCGAGCTGCTTAACGTCATTCTCCTGTACCCATGAATGAAATCGAGTTCCGATTTTCTCAAAGTCCTCATTAACGGCCCCGCGCTCCGATGTGCGTATCGTAATCGCATATTTTGCACGAAGCCAAGCCCGAAAGAAATCCTGATCTGCTTCGTTGCTATAGGCTTTCAATGCACCAATCTTGTTTTTCCAGATGACGTCTAGTGCTTTAATTTTAGTATCATCTCCTGACTTCGAGAGAAGGTAACTCTTCAACATCTCCGTGGGCGTCAACTGCAAGCCCCTATCATTCATTGTCTCGAAAATCGTATAGGCGCTATCGCTTGTTTGCGTCTTGATCTCAATAAAGACAAGCTTCTCTGTTATCCAAGTAATAAATAGCGGAAGGACTTCCGGATGCAATAATACGATCGGGAACAACTCCTCAACATCGCCGTATCGCATCATGAGATTCTCACACGACTCATTCCTTAGAACCGACTCAGAGAAAGGAACGCCCCTAAACAGAAAATTGAGCACATCAACCCTCTCTGGGATATTAAAGTTGTAGGATTCGACGCCGAAGTAATCCGAGTAGATATAGTTGAGCAACTTATCCTTGGTGTCACTTACCTCGTTCAACTTACGATTGAGGAATATCATCAAAAGCGTAAACGACGTCAAGCGCTGCTGCCCATCTACGATGCTGATTTCGACTTTATCGAAGAACAGTACGATAGGGCCCATGAAATACTTGGAATACGTCGCGACATCCGCTTGCGAATGACCCGGGCTCCAATTTGACATGAAACTGCGCTCGAGGTCGACAATCAGGTTCTCTATATTGTCCCGTGTCCATTTGTACTCCCGTTGGAAATATCCGACCTTATAGTGCTTGTCCTTTAGCACTTCCTTCAAGGATCTACTATGAGCCTCGATGTTATTTGCGGCATGGTCTGTCATTGTCTATTGTAATCCTTTAACTATGTAACGTAACATGAAATATGCGTGCTCGTACGCCCCCATATACGGAGGCGTTGGCTCAACCTCACCGTGAAATAACATGCATCGCAGCGTATAAAGCATTTTTATACATGCCTTCGCGACAGTAGTTGGGTCATTAATAAAACGAACAGAGTCGGTTGGGTCCAATACAATGTAGTCGCCTTTAGTCTTCGACGATGCAACCAGATCAATCGCTTTGTGCGGATCGATCGCCTCAAAACAATTCAGTATTTTCTCCTGTATTTTTCGGTCTGTAATCTTAATAAAGTCCACATCTCGCTTTAGATCTTCAATATCATAGGGTGATTTTCGGAAATCGACAAAAGTCTTGTTGTTCTTATCGACAGCGACCATTTCAAAATATGACTGCTTGTTTTCCGCTTTGAAAGCATTGCCTTCTTTATCCGTCGCGTTGGCAAACTTCTTGGGATTCTCGCTGAGATAAATACGCTTGAATGTTTGTCGCACACCGCAGTGATGAAACGGCCTCGTCTCTAAAAATATGTGGAGTTGCGCAAGCCGATGCCGAAACTCCTTGGCCTCATAGCTGTCGGAGCGAAGCAACGATTCAAAAATCATTCGCGGTTTACTGCTGGTACTGTCTTGCAGTTCTTTAATAAGCTTGCTGTCATTTCTATTATGCTGTGGCATCTCAGCAACGTACCACGCGTTGAAAGGAATCCACGCGCGGATGAAAATCATGAAGTAGTCCGGCTCCGATTGGCGAATCCAGTGATCAATGTTGCCGCGAAAGGTCATAGGAAATTGTATCTACGTGATGATTGAGGGAGTGTAAGCAACACACATAAATACGTCTTTTTACTTAATGTTTTTGCAGCGGGACGTAAAAACTGACAAGAAATTCAGCTTTTTTACCATCCAAATCTCGGTATCATCAAGGTTTTATTCACAGATCTAATATTTCAGTAAAAGAAATGCACCGATCCCATATCTTCGTTAGTAACGCTGAATAACTAAAACTATGCTGGATTTTTCTCGGGCACAACTCGCCGCCGTTGTATTTCACAAAATAGGTACGAAAGCCAAAGGGGACGAAAGTTTTTTTTCCAAGGAACTGTTCACGCCGAGCGAAGACCTGACCCAATCCTTGCTTGAATATTTCCTACTGCCATTCAGGAGCATTAATGACCAATACAAGTTTCATCACTCCTCAAGTCTCGACTATAATGAAGTATATAATTACGCGAGAAAATCCTTTGAACGCAGTAATACGTTTCTGAACAGATCCGTTGATATCGCAAAGCACCTCTATGATCAGTCGGAACATCCAGGGATTAAAAGCGGTGAACTTGCAATTGTTTTGTTTACGAATGTAATCTACGAAACGCAAGAAATGGATGCGATAGGCATTTATAAATCAGAGCGAAAGGATACATTTTTCCAATTCAAGAAGGGTGAGGAGAAACTGACAGTAAGTACCAGCCAAGGAGTCAATGCAAAAAAACTTGATAAGGCGGCGCTGATAGTGAACGCTGATTTGGACGACGGATTAAGAGTGTTCTGCATCGACAACAATAATTATGATACCGAATATTGGAAAGATAAGTTTCTCAATATCACGGATGCAAGGGATGCCAACTATCAGACGAAGAATTACATCGGCCTGTGTAAGAGTTTTTCTGCCGAAGTTATCGAACCATCATTGGGAAGGAGAGAAGGAATTGCATTTCTCAATCACTCGCTGAAGTACATGCAGGACAATGAATCACTAGAGCTCGATGACTTTGCCAATACCGTCTTACGCGACCAGGGTTTGGAAAAGGACTTCAAGAAGTACAAACGAACATTCGAGAAAGAGAACGATGTCGCGATCGAAGAAGATTTTGAGATATCCAAGCCAACCCTCCGCCAACAAAAGAAAAAAATCAAAAGTGAGATAACACTGGACACTCAAATTCAAATAAAATTGGGGCCTACTGCAACTGAAAATGGAGAGGAGTTTATAGAGCGGGGCTACGATGAGAAGCGAAAAATGTTCTTCTATAAAGTGTTCTTCAATAACGAAACAGACTAACCAACCCAACCCCTATACATATGGCTACCAAGCACAGGACAATCAATTTTTATACGCTGATTAAAACAGAACACGACTCTAAGGAAGAATCTCCAGCGGCGTACATTCGTGATGTAATTAATTACATTCAAACGTTAGACAATGAGCAGCGTTGTGTTGACCTGACACGTCAAAAATTCTGCTACCTGCATCGAATTACAAAGACAGGGAATGATAAGCATACATTGATCTTTAAATCAGCAAAAAGCGAATATCGCCCACCCCTCATGAACAGAAAAACTGTCGAGCGCGAGAATCCTAAGCGCATGGATGAAGGGGATGGAGAAAAGACCCATCTCATTATCAAATACACAAAAAACGACGTGTTCGTTGTATTGGAGAAAAATGGAAATGGCGTACAAATCAACGCCATTGTCAAATACCTAAAAAGGTATACAAGGGCATACCTAAAGGCACAAAAACTAAAGTTGACATTTTCGATGGACGCGTATGCGATGGCAAAGGAGAATTTTCTTGTTGAAGTGAAAAAATTGAAGCGTGTATCTATTGGTGAGGTATATGTGGAAAAATCCATCCTTGGATCTGATGCGCTTAACTTTTCAAACCGCACGCAATCAATAAAGCACGATATCATTCTTAAGATGAGCGCAGAGCGCGACAACTCCATTCTCGGTCCGATTGAAGATATGTTCAATAAAATGGGCAGCAAGGGGTCAAGAATTACTAAAATTCGCGTTACGGGAAAGACCAAGACCGGAAATGAAATAGTACTGGACACGAAGTTCATTGAAAAAATGGAAGGTGTTGAATCGGAATTAAATGCGCTCACCGGCGAAGTGAATACTCCAGTAATGCTGGAAGCGCTCAGGGAGATTGCTAATCCGCTCTAGCATGTATGCGGAGTTTATTTTGATCCTATTTGATTACTTCAGGACACTGAAGTTCAGAAACTTTGTGTTCGAGATTGTCATCCCGCTGATCGGTGCAATTTTAATCTTCCTGCTGGGTCGACAATATTTGTATGTCGACCTTCGACAGCTGACTAAGGATTTCGGAGATACGACTATCACACTTCTCGGTGTTTTGATCGGATTCTCGATAACCGTCATCACGATCATGCACACGAGTGGTAATAAGAATATCGAACAGATCAAGAAAAAAAATACGGACTTTAAAATTGGCAGCAATACCGTGACTCTGTTTCAGCTTGTGCTGATCAATCATACGTACTCGGTAATACTTGAAGTACTCTGTTTGATAGCCAACCTAATACTATTCTTAGTGTGGGCAAAAGTACCAGGGCCTCACTTGAAATATTGGCTGAGTATCAATCTATTTTTTGTCCTGCACATTCTACTGCTTAATGTCCGAAATATGGCGGACTTCTACTGGATCATGTTTCGCAAGGAATCAAATTAAATCCTTAATTGCCACTCAGAATCGCACTTGCTATGGAAATTACCATTGATGTATTTAATGTCGGCGATGGCGATGCCATTCTCGTGCACCTAAGTAAGAACGGCGATCATCTCGTCATGGTTATTGATGCTGGCGATCCAAAGCGCTATGCAGAAAAGATGCGTGCGCCTCTACAAGAGCTTTTGCGAGAGACGAAGAAGAAGGCCCCTGATGTCGTTGTTTGCTCTCACTATGATCTCGATCACCTAGGCGGTCTAGTACAACTGGTAGAGGAGTATGGGTCGAGTATCGGGGAAATATGGATGCATAAGGCCCCAGTCGTGTTCGACAATAAGCAGTTCTGGAAGGATGACGTATTGAATGAAATGCTTCTGACACTTGATAAGCCGTACGACTTGGTGCTAGAAAAGGAAATAGCTAAGCTTGCACCTCAACTGCCCACTGCGCTTGTTCTTGAGCAAGCACGAAAAGCGCGCGAGTTTAGTGATACGCTCAAACGCTTTTTGCGTATCGTTCCGCACAATAAAATACGACCGATATTTCATGGCACCTCATTGCTGAAAGAATGGCCCGAAGTAAAAATCCTTGGCCCAACCAAGAAATACTTCGATGAGCTTTTCCCTCCTGGAGAAAAAATGGAGCAGTTCATCGCCTTAGAAGCTATCGCTACCTACGAGGGAACTGCGCTACGATTGCTTACGCAAGAACATGTTGAAAAGATGGTCAAGGTATTTCACGACCGTCCATGCGACATTTTAAAAATCAAAAGTCCTAGCAGCCTCACCAGAACCAATAAGGCTAGTATTATCCTTGCGATAGATGTAGCGGAAAATAAACGGTGCCTTTTTACTGGTGATGCAGGCATCTGCTCCTTCGAAGAAATACCAAATTATGAAAAAGAACTCAAGGACTTATACTGGTTGAAAATACCGCACCATGGCAGTAACAACAATATGTCAAAGCGTCTAGCTGAAATTATGCGTCCAGTATATGCGGATTGCACTGGAAGGGCACATCAAGACGATGAAGTGCTAGAGTGCCTGCGAATGAAAAAAACGAAAGTGAGAAGCACGAAGGACGGATACGCTCTCAGATTCCCGTATTGACTCACTAGACGTTTGCAAAGAACATCGTTGCAAACCCACAGAAGTCTACGATGACCTGTCTGTGCTCATAGAACTCTTTTCTCGATCCTAAATAATTATTGGTCTGCGGAAGTATTTGCTCTCCAGACTTCAATTCTCGTGCCGTCAGGCATTTTATATGCCGGCGTGATACGACAATAATGTACGCATCGTCATACGGATAATCGGTCCCCAAGTCTTCGTAGGAAAAAGCGCCCTCCGCACGAAACTTCACCTCCACGAATAACAACTGATCATTGCGTTGATCACGGATAGCGAGATCCGGCATCTTTCGTATGTGTCGGGCGATATGTCCTCGGTCGCGTGCCAGGTACTGCATCACCTCGGGAAACGAATTCTCCATCCCGCATCGATACACGGAATATCCTAAACGCAAAAACATTTCCTCCACCAACGTTTCGGCGATGCGACCTTTAATCATGCTGAAACTCCGGGTGTACTCATAACTGGAAAGTCCCTCGTTTGCATAGAGTAGTCGCAATCCTTCATCTTCACCGCAGGCCACGCAATATGGCTTTCCATATGCACTAGGATAGTCACCGCAGGCAATGCACCATTTTGAGCCACTCATTTAGTCAGGTTTTGACAAAGCTACTGCGTTTCCAACGTAATTCTGATACGTAGCCGTTTACAAACGTTTGTAAACGGCTATGCTGGGGAAAAAGAACTATTTTCCACCACCACCAACAACAAGACAAAGACCCATGAAAAATATTATTCTCACAGCTGCTTTCGTAGCCATGATTGTATTCACTCCATTCGACCTCGGCGCACGGGAACCTGACACCGCAAGAAAAATTGAAATCAATTTTGGTAAAAAAACAGTTGAGTATAAGACGTTGCAGGAAATCAAAAAAGGGGACTCCTATAGGGTGATAATCTCAGACATTAACTTGTACATGTATAACATATCGATCTATGCAAAAGACACTACGACAAGTCCTGCTCTTACATTTCCAACGTTTTCCACTTTTAATCTCGACGTAATTAATAAGGCCATTGAATCTTTATTACCATTTGGAAGTGTAGTGAGTAGAGCTGTAACAATTGCAGCTAACAATGAACTGGAACAAACGCAAAGCTTCCAATGGATGAACGAACCATCAATACTGGCTGCTTTGTACGTAGATTCAAGCATCCACAGTTTTGAAAAAGATTACGTCATTTTTCGCGAGAAACTCGACCTCCTCAGGGACACGCTCGGAATGATCAAAAACGATTTCGATAACATTGTCTGGGGTGTACAGCAGGCCGTTATTTCTGCTCAGCTACTTGCTAACTCTACTGCGCCAAATACAAGCCCTATCCAAGTAATGAGTGATCTAACAAAGATTCGCGTGCGGATATTGCACCTTGAGAACTCCTGGAAAGCAAGCAACGCGGCGGCAACCACTCAGTTGAAAGCGCTCAAAGAGCAGTATGGAAAAATGAACGTGCCGGATAAGGCAAAGTACAAAACGCTTCTTGAGGAGTTTGAGAAGCTAGTAAATGCCTACACTGCCTTCAATACTAATCTGGGAGAAGCCAAAGTAAGCGCCGATGCCAAGAATTGTAGCCTGATCGTGGCTCCACTGATATCAATTGCTAATAACAGTGCTCGCACGTATACTTCTTTCCCCATCACCTATCATGGAGATAATGGTATAATTAAAATAGTTATAACACCTGCCGTAAAAGATGTGACGTTGCCTTCGTGGAGAATAGAGATTCGCTTTCCAGAGTATCCGCAAACATATGCAGGAGTGAGTTCGGGGATATTCGTCAGCACCCTCTTTGATGATGCGTATTCTGTTAAAAGCTTAACAGATACAACATTTGAATTACGTCCCGAACAGAAAAGTAGGTGTGAGTTAGGAGTAAACTCATTAATGGTATTTGGCTGGCACCCCTTATGTATGAAAAATACACCAACATACTTTCATGGTGCTCTAGGCTTAGGATTAGCTATTTCAAATAAGGTCAGTCCAAGGTTCATGTTAGGTGTCGGAATTTCGCACGGCGATCGTCACAAATTCGTGCTCACTGGTGGAATCTTAGGCGGATATGTTTCCAGGCTGAGCAAAGTTTATTTTACTAATGACACGTATAGTTCCAAGCCTGAAAATTTCATGGTTTCAAAGTTAGAAGGTGGGTTCTTTGCGTCAGTCGGCTACGCCTTTGCTTTTTGATCGCAACTCGCTGGCGTTTATTGCCATCTATTTCGAAAGAAATAAAGTGAGAGGTATATTATGCGAAACCAGTGCATCGCCGATGGGAATAACTTCTGGAAAACTACCCGTTTGCAAACGGGTAGCAATCGGAGCTGAAAATATATTAGAGTCGTTAAAACTAGGCCCCCTCTAGAGAAAGCGCCGCACTTCCATATGGAATGCGGCGCTTCGATTTATACAAGCTGTCCGCTATAACAGCCCTTCTTCTGCGAACGAGAAATATGTGCGTCCATTCGTTGGATCACCTGTGGGATCTGCACTTAGTATGATGTGATCGAGCAATGATAGTTCAAGTATTGCTGCGCCTTCACCGATGCGCTTGGTGAGCTGAATATCTGCGCGGCTTGGCTGCACTGCCCCAGAAGGATGATTATGACAAAGTATGAAAGCTCCGGCACCAGCTGCGAGTGCAGTCATGAAAATTATCTTAGGATCAACTACGGTTGTATGCATTCCTCCAATGGAAATAACACTGCGCGCGATGACGCGATTGGCACGATTGAGTAGCAGCATTATGAAATACTCCCGTAATGCAATTTGACCTTCAGGTATTAGGGACCTGCATAATGGTTCTGCATCTCTACTCTGAATAATCTTTGATGCGTTACTCAGGAATACGGTGGGCTTGTATACAAGTTCAATGTCTGTTACGAATTGTCCGGCAAATGCTTTCTGCGTTCTCATGTTGTCTCTTTTTAGTTCACACGTCGGGTGATCTGTTTTCTTATGCACCTTTTTGTGAGCCGCGACGTCAATGAAACAAGGACGCGCGCAAGAAATTTTCATTCCATCTTTTCAAAACAAGAATGAAAAATTGTTGCAGCGCGATTCATCCTGCCTTGTTTCATTGACGGCGTGGCGGATACCTTTGCATAAGGAAACAAATCACCGAAACCGATGTTGTGACCAGGACCAGCGAGAAAGCAGCAGAAGGATTATCTTTATAGGTACAATGGAGACGAAACAATTTCCGGAATGCCCGCAATGCGGACGCACGCTATACGATCTAACGGTCGCGCATGAGCAGACTGGTTACATTTGTGATTGTCACAATTTGTTATTCCCGTCGGATTTCAAGATGTGTGAAAAGGGATTTGATGAATCTGTGGAGTGGTCAGAGTTTTCCAAGAATTGATTTTGAGAAGTGTCTGAATCCGCTGATTTCAACTTGACTGATGTCATGGACCTATACACACGACCAAAACTCTTACACAGTATAAGCATCAATCATGATTTCGCCCGTATCCTTAACTTCTTTCATTGCATGAAGCGAAGGGATTACCTCAGACAAACTGTCCAGAAACACATTGAGTTGCTTGAGAAATATTCGGAGGTTCTTCATGAATTCCTCATAAATTTCTCGCGTGCGACGTCGAGCCTTGTCGTACTGGTTTAAGATCCATGCTTTCATTTTCAATGATTGCCCGGTAAATCCAATTGAGGCGAGTCGTTGTAAAAAGTGTGTGCGAGTTCTTTCATCCTGCAGTAATCCGCGGAGTAGTTTTAATTCGCTTTGCAGAACTTCCTTTGCTTCATAGAACGCACCCATAAACAGCTCAGGTTCCATGCTGTCTTCGCATATCTGAATGAACTCGTGATACTCAAATATTTCTTGCAGACAATCTGGAATACCGTCGAGAAATTCCAATACCGAATCAATGGGGTTGTCGAGATTGGGGTTGAGCAATTGCTCGCGTACTGGAGGCATGGCTATTAGTTTTTATTAAATAGAAATTGGGGAATTGTTTATGCGTTGTGCGCAGGAGTTGGGAGATATAGAACTATGTTATTCACATCTGGATATTCCCCTTGGCCACAAGCTGTGCTATAGCTGACTGTCGGAGGGTAGGTAGCGCCATTCACTTGCAGTAGTAATTGCAATACGAGCACAACTATTCGTGCGATGAGCGCTGCCTGTCCGATTCCGGGAGCAAGCCATGTAATCATGTTCACCATGAATTCTGTTAGCTGCCACCAACCGACATTTGAAATGCACGTCCATACAAGCGTCTTCAGGTAGCCCTCTGTATACATGGCGGAGATAATCTTTACGACCGTCTGGGGACCGAATGCCTCGGCCATTGTTGCGGGCAACAACAAAAGAAAACCAGCGTCGCGGCTGAGTGTTTGTACATAAGCCCATACGGCCTGTGCAGGGGTGGGATAACCATACATTCCTAAAATGCCAACAACGGTAGTGTATAGAAACAATGCCCACTAGCTCTCCTTAAAAATCCATCAATTCCGCTACTGTTGTATCTAACGCGGTAGCCAATATGAAGAGGCTGGCAATGCCGGTCTCGTAGTGCCCCTTCTCGATGCGGTTAACCGTCGTTCTGCTCAACCCCGTCTCAAAAGCAAGCTGACCTTGCGACAACCCTTCCTTCTCACGCAACTTGCGCAAGTGATTTCCGAACGCCTCCAGGAACGGCTTTGTTTCACCCGCAGAGTGCTTGCTTACGCGCACGGATTTCTTCGCCTTCTTGGCTGTTTTTGCGCCCCCTGTTTTCTTTCTGTTCACGTTTGGAAAGTACAGACAGTGAAAATTTAAGCTGTGCCAAGTTTGGCACATGTGCCATATTTGCTACATTAGCGTAAACAGCAATCGGTGAGGATAGTCATCCTTTTAACAGTGAGTCTAGTCTTCGCGTGCAATGCGCACGTGACACTCCCGCACGTGGCAATATTCTCCACTGTCGAGCCCCTCATGCGCTCCGACACCACCCACACCGGTTTCTTCACCAACGTATCGCTCTTCGATACCGCTTACGATGAAATAAAGTATGTAACAACACAGGGAAACATTTATGTTCCCAATGAAGGCTCGCAGAATTTCCTCCTCTGTAGATACGATACCGCCACCTTGCAACCTATCTGGGTTGCAGTTGGCGGTGGTCGTGGCGGCGATGGTGGATGCAACTACTACACAGTACCACCGGAGAACGCGGTGTATGTCGTCGGCTATTTCGAAGACACGGCATACTTTCCGCATCGTGCCGGGATGCTAGTGTGCGACACACTCATAAGCAACGGCATGGCAGATATGTTCATCGCCAAGTATTCATACAGCAATGGAGTACTGCTGTGGTGCAGATCCGCCGGAAGTAAATATTCCGATATCATCTTCACCGACAACCTGGGCGCACGACATCAGGAAACAATACTGATTGTTGATAGTGTGCACATCACTGTATATGCAAACTTCTTTGGCCCCTTACGTATCGGCGACCAATCAGTTAATGCATCACTGTCCGGTTCGGCAGTGCAGATAAGCTTTGATAAGAAAACGGGTGCAGTGCGTGAAGCGCAGATTCCTACAGTATTGCCGGATGACAAAAAATAGCAGACGAGTACACTGGTAACACTTCGTCTTTCAAACCCATGAGATCAAAAAGAGTGAGCACTATTGAAACACAAAGAATTCGCCAATCTGAACGTCAAGAGCTTTCGCGATATGAAATAGCGTTTCGGCTGTCGGGTTCTGTTCGCCGCGCTCGATCAGCCCGATCGCTTCACGCCGTAACCCTGCCTCATAGGCGAGTTGATCCTGCGAAATTCCCTGGGCTTTGCGTAGTCCCCGCAGTTTGCGCCCGAGCTTCTTAAGAAATGCACGTGATTGTTTATCCGACTTCACATGTCAAAAATCCCATCCCAAATTCAAACAAAAGAGCTATTTACCGCTCTATATACATTTAATTGATATATTTATCACTCTTTTCAAAAACAAACCTATGAAACCCACTTTTCTCCTCTTTGCATTGTGCTTCTTGCTATCGGCATGCTCCGATCCCGACTACACCGGCTTGTGGTTCATGCGCGGTCACAACGTCTGGATCACTATCACGCACGAAGACAACATCTTCCAAGTGGCCGGACCATTCGCATTCAATGGCGGGTATGTACTCGATGACCAAGGCCGGATAGTCAATTTGAAAGTAGATAGTGCGCAGTTCGAATATGATGCGGCAAAGGACATCCTCACGTGGCACGGCAACAAGCGCTGGACGCACAGCGAAGTCTTCGAACGTCCCGAGGCTGCTGGTAAAACAACAGATGAAATCGAAAACTATGAGGGATCGATTGTCGAATGCTCCGAGGCCGAAGCCTATCCCGACACGAACGGTCTTGAAGGCACGTGGACGGCACAGTTCGATTTCTATGCTGGGTTTGAAACGGCAACACTCGTTATTCGCCGGCATGAACCGAGCGATACCTGCGGCGAATATCAATGCACGTGGTGGACTTCAAATGCTGGCTCAAACAAAACCGTGTACAAATGGTGCGGGCACATGAACACCGGTGTGCTGGAAGCCGACATGCAGATGAGCAAACGGCAGGCCCGCATGTACGCAGTCAAGCAAGAGAACGGTACGCTCTCGGTATCCTTCTTATATGAGTCAGCTCAATATCTGCCATGGCGGTTAGAGTTCAGTAAAAAATAGTTCGGAAAGCAATACATACCACTTGCAAACTAAAATCACGCACTCATTAAAATAATTTGACTTCACCAACGTTTCTGCCATACATTGCAGAAATTCTAAAACATCTCTATCCGGTGCCGCTATACTCCCCCTCATAGTGGGGCACTGGAAGACAGAAGTGCACGAGTGACGCGCATTCCCGCCCAACTCTACTTCTGTCACGCATTAAGACTGTGGAGAAGGCAGGTGCCGAGAGAGAAGAACGAACATATCGTAGTGTAATACCCTTGGCGTACATCTTCGGATGCATGCCCGCGTTGTCGTATTCAATAAAAACCTGAAGTATAAATCAATACCTACCCACCAATGAAACAAAAACTCAAACGAGCAAAGCAACTGTTCTTGCTAGCCTCAATCGGTATGGCCTCGATGCTAACCGAGAAAGTTGCAGCCCAAACCTGCGCAACACCGATGACACTACCCATTGATACCTGTACTACGTACTCAGTCAATGATTCTGTGGTATGGTTGACTTTTAATTCCGGCGCCGGCGCTTCTTGGTGCAATATTACGCTCTCCGTTCCGTCAGGTGGACCCAATACAATTGTCGCTGGCGAACTGTACTCTGGAACGTGTACATCGTTGAGTTTGGAGCAAATTTCAATGAATGATATAGGAACAATCCTTATTAATGGGAATATCACTGCATCTACGACATATCTCGTAAAAGTAATTCGATCGAGTGCGACCAGTGGACAAATAGAAGTTTGCCTAAACGTGCTCACTACCATTGCTCCATGTCCCACATGTACTCCCACGGCGTGTCAGTTGATTTGTAATCCGAACTTAGAGTTGTACTCTGGAGCGAACAATCAAGGTCCTGCCAATTTTGGTGGTGGCAATGTTTGTAACTGGGGCGTGCCAAATATGTCGCCGCCAAATCCTAATTTTCCGCCAAATGCTGGAACAGCAGATTACTTTAACTCGAACTTCACAAATACATGGCTTGATCTTACAGGTTTCCCCGGCTCAGAACCTGCACATTCTGGAAATGGCTATGGTGGGATTTATTGTTATGCCAGTACCATGCCGCTATATCGTGAATTTATTCAGCAGCAACTTCAAGCGCCATTAGTTCAGTTTCAATCATACACCTTAAGATTCTGGATTAGCCTAGCGGATGCATCGGGCTTCGCGGTCAATGATATTGGCGCATATATTTCTACTACCCAACCAGTGCAATCGCCAAATCCCTCTGTCCTGAATTTTACTCCGCAAATTACTGCCGGAACTGTAACAACGATCAATGGTTGGGTGCAAATCACTGGCACGTACGTTGCAACTGGAGGAGAGCAGTGGATTACTATCGGCTCTTTCGGCAACTCTCAAGTAGCAACTCCCGTTCCGATCCCTCCGCCTTTTCAATTAGCTGGCCCATATCCAGCGCCACTGCTTACTAACCCAAATCTCGGGGCGTATTATTTCATTGATGACATTACCTTGGAATATTCACCGGCACCGTCATTCACGTGGAGCGGAACCTGTAGAATCAATTTCACTAATAACCTAGACTGCATTGATCCCACTGCCCCAAATGCATATACATGGGACTTCGGTGATGGGAGTCCGATAAATACCACTGAGAATCCTACGCACACCTTTCCACTAAATGGACATCAGTACACCGTAACACATACCATTACGACACCAAACGGGAATGTTTATACGTATACCGCTATTGTTATTCAACCAGGAGGTCCTATTGCTAACATTGTTGGCTATGCAACGAACAATTGCGGCGCTGGGACGATTGGGTATACAGCGACTCCTTGTGATCCTAATATTCAATACAGTTGGGTTGTAAGTGGTGGCACACCTATCTCTGGCATCGGTTGCAACATCAACGTAGATTGGGGCGGTCAAGGAGGCTTTATTTATTTAACCGCGTTCGATCCGATAAATGATTGTACTACCCGCGACACCTTGGAAATACCTCCTTGTTGCCACGGTCCCGGTTTGCGAATTGATAACATGACAGCATCGCAGGCGCTTAGCGATCCGTTGATTCTTCCTTTTGTGACAGGTGGAAATACCATTACATATCCGAATAATATATTTATTACGGGTGTCTTCACCGTTGACGTTCCCATCACGTTCCTGAATTGCCCGATGATAAACATTGGAGGAAATACACCGATCCTGGTCAATCCCGGGCAGACACTGACATTCGATGACTGCACGACAGAAGTACTGTGTGACTACATGTGGGACGGCATCTACTTGGCAAACGTCACATCTACGGCAAACATTATCAACGGCTCCGTATTGCAACAAGCAAAAAACACAGTTGTCTCAAACAGCGGAGGCCGATACACAATCGTAAATTCAACTTTGCAGAATAACTACAGGGACATCGTAGTTAACGCATACTTGGGTACGCATCCAGGAGTAGTGCGCGGTACTGATTTTCTGATGAACAGTCCATTCCTTACTGCAGTGCCTGCCTTTCCTTTCGGACACAACAAGACGATCTGTGCAATCGAAATCTACGATAACGCAGACATTACTTTCGGAGATGCTACAATAATTGCTAATCGTAACCGCTTCAACAATGTTGCTGTTGGGGTGCGATCCAACAACTCTAATACAAAAGTGATTAACGCGCGCTTCAATAACATGAGTGGCAACATCAATATTCCCAACGCGGGAACAGGTGTCGTAGCAAACGGTCAGAAGAACGTAACGTATCAAGCGGCAATAGTCGTTGGCGGGACCGGATTAAACAAGTGCGTATTTACTACCATGAGAATCGGGGTCGATGTTTACGACATCGTTAATGTGAATGTCCTTAATAACAATATCTCGGAAATTCGTTTGTATGGAGTTCGATTGCAAAGATGCCATCAGCGTGTGATCAACATCAATGACAATCTGATGACCAATGCATCTGTTACCTACGGATTCAACACCGGATTCCTGTTGCTTGAATGTTATGACGCAACTGTTAACATCAATTCAAATACGATACTGCAGACTAACACTGTCGCTGGGCAAGTTGGAACTGGTATTCGTGTGGCTCTAGTAACGCCTGGTAACGTAATTCTGAATATAGTAAACAACGTCTCGGTCGCACGAGTGCGGACGGGTATTCTGTTAGAACGCCTTATCGGAAAGGATCTTGTTTACGTCACCAACAACACAATCAGCTTTGTAAAACCGAATGCGAACTACACGGTTCCGCATCATGGTGTGCATTTGGTTGATTGCGGTGGCAAGGTTCGCGTCGAGTACAACATCATTCAGAAAAGCGCACCGATCCCTACAACTTTCGGCATGCGGAATAATCTGCGTGGTGTAACTATTCAAAACAGCCCAACCAGTATTGTCGCGCACAATACAATCACGCGCATGGGCACCGGAATATATGGTCAGGGGATCAGCAGTAACAGCACACTCGCGTGCAACACCCTTGTTCGATGCTTTGACGGATTCTACTTCCTGCCAGGGTGTGATATTGGCGATCAGGTCATCAATCCAACAAACGGGAATCCAACTCCAACGGGAAATATCTGGACAAGTTCCATTAACTCGGATTTGAACGGTGGGATTTTCCCGGGAATTTTCTGGTACAGAGATGCATCATATTCACCAGTTGTGGCTGGAACGATGGTGGGTGGAAGTTTGAATGGGGCAGGTAATACAACCACATTATCTGGCAATCCATCTGCTTGTACAATCATCCCTCTCTTTGCACCGCCAGCCATTGATCGCGAGCAAAATGCAGGGGTTCCGGTTCTGAATCCAACGCCCACTCCGGGCAGCGAACAAGGCTATATTGTGCGACAGAAAGCGCATCAGAAATTGCGCGAAGTACCGTCGTGGATGACGCTCGGAACGCCTCAAGATTCGCTGTATACGAACTTCTACATGGAGCAAGACAATAGCAACATCGGGCTTTTCCGTAACTTCGAGGATATGGCAGCCGTAGATAGTGCAGTATTGGCAGGCGCGATCCTCGGAACTATCGTTGATACTAACGTGTCTGAAACAAACCTCAAAACTGTGTACTCAATCTATCAGCAGACTTGGATGCAGGGCGTAAATGAGTTCAGCGCTGCAGACAGCATGACTCTTGAGAATATCGCGGTGCAGCCGTCAGCAGACGCAGGTGAAGCAGTTTACGCGGCTCGTGTAATGCTTGCGATTCAAGTTGATGACGATGCGCCGAGTGGCGAACGTTACGGTGCTGAAATGGAAGAAGAATCCATAAGCACAATGGAGATTTTTCCGAATCCTGCAACAAACCAAGTGACAATAAACCCAAATCTCGCGGAGAACCAGTCGGGCGTTGTAGAGGTTTCTGACGTTCAGGGCAAGATCGTTCTGTCTAAGCCGGTGACTGCTGGAAGCACGACACTTGATGTATCAGGTCTTGATAACGGGCTGTACTTCGTCCAGTTGATTGTTGATGGAGAATTAGTCGAGACGAATAAGTTAGAAATAGTACACGAATAACAAATTGGTCCCGCCCGTCAAAAACGGGCGGGACTTTTACAATGCGAACGGTTAAAGTTTTATTCGCAATAGTGCTCGCTCGATCCCTTCTCGGATCGGTAGCTAACGCGTATGGTCAGAACCTCGTACCTAATCCAAGTTTTGAAAATTTTGATACGTGTCCATTGTATACAGCACAATTTTATCGCTGCGACATATGGGAAAACCCAACGAGTAATACGCCGGACTATTTCAATGAGTGCTGGAACGAAGGATGGTATGACAGCCCTGACGTGCCGATAAATCGGTTTGGTTCAGAACCTGCACGGACAGGTCAAGCGTATGCAGGACTATATTGTCAGTATAGTGGTGTGAATGGCCGTGAGTACATTTCTGTAAAACTGAATGATACATTGGTTGCGGGCAGTAGGTATTGTGTTGAGTTTTTTGTCACGCTGGGCGATTCGACATGGGGAGGCATAAATTACATGGGAGCACATTTCTCCGCTGTGCCTGATACGATGTCTGACTACTATTTTAACCTACCATTCCAACCACAAATAGAAGACACCACGGTCATAACAGATACAACAGGATGGGTGAAGATAAGCGGGACGTTTATCGCGCAAGGCGGCGAGACCTATATGACGATAGGTGTATTCAAACCAGATTCAATGCTTACCTATGATTCTATACAAGGTGACGGCTCAGTCCGATACACTTATTACTTCATTGACGACGTGGCAGTTTGGAATTGCGATACTGCTACTCCCACCTATCCGAACTTCACCCTGTTTCCGAATCCATCGAATGGAGAATTTTATATCAGTGGAAATTTCCCAGAAGCAACACATTTGCTCATCTACAACATGCTCGGTCAGAAAATAGGCGAATCAATTGCGCTGCCGACAGGGCACAATTTATTCTCCATCAATTTGGAACTCGCGCAAGGAGTGTATTACTATGAAATAGTTTCTCCTACCGAACAACTTACCGAAGGAAAATTTGTCATCCTAAAATACTAGAAAGCATGGCCTCAATTGACTTTCGATTCACGACCGAGAAACCGCTAGTGCTAATTCGAGGATTGCGCCTTCAATTTTTGAAAATGCATATCGCAACAGGAAAAATCGACGACGTGTATTTCCGCTTTCTCTGGAAAGAAAAGGATGACAAGAATGACGGAGACCCCATTTCGCACTACAAGGACATTGGACTGAACTCCTATGTCCACCCATATCAGGCGAAATCAGAAACTGATTTTGAATTTCGCGACTATGACCCCAGACCTATGGTTCGCTTTGAGGAGAACTTAGGTGGCGTTAGTATCGCAGCAATATCCAAAAGCAACACACCTTTTGATGTCACGGCACATGTAGTTATTGACGATTCCGAATAACAGTTCTGTTCTTCTCCGTTACTGAGAGTTGGATAGTATTATCCAAGTGCAGGAAATCAATGCTACAGCTGCAATTACCGCAAGCGCGACGTACATTCCTTTTTTCGAAGGGTTTGTGAGTTCAAAGTGAAAAGTATTCTCACTTACAGTCACAATCATCTTTTCTTGTTTAGGTGTGTTCATATGTCATATTTTGTACGGTGCTATTATTTTAATTTGCGAGCACATTCAAAAATAAATTTCAACTTTTTGCGAATTATTTGAGAATAAACGCGAGTTGTGACTGTATAACGGCTCTCGATATTCTCCCTGCGGTGTATCGTATCTTTGTTCCATGACGAAAGAACTTAATGTTCTCATAGGTGCAGGATTCTCATTTAAGGCGGGACTACCGCTCGGAAATGACATTCGCGCGAGTTTTGATCGGCCACTACGCAATGAGCTTCTGAAGATGTCCTCGAGCGAATGGCTGTGGGCAGAACGCCAAGATCACGCCACGCAACACAACGGCAGATTGAACTACGATCACCTGGAGTACTCGTTTATCATGGAGGAAATAGTGAAAACGTACAAAGCGGCTTCGAACGACGAATTCATAGATTACGAAGACTTTTATCAGTACGTAAAAGATAATACAGTTGTTGAGGGGTGGTACGAGGGAATCATTCAGACAGCAGAAGAAAGATTCTACGCCGAAACAAATAGCAAACGAGATAGCGGATATGGAGGTTTTTCATTTAGACATCCGGAGAGATACCGACCACAAGAAATCATCAATCATTTGATTTCTGATATGTTGTGGTCAAATAAAACAGACGATCAATTAGTTCAAGAGTATTATCCATTCGTCCAATTCTTGAAGAAGTATGAATCAGTTACCATCTTTACCCTTAACCATGACATGATACTTGAGCGCTTGTTCAGGCTTCTTGATATCCCATATTGCGATGGCTTTTCTACTGAAGGGTCCGAATTAAAGTATGGAGACAAATTTCTCCATAGTTTTCAGAATGATTTTTCATCGGCGAGAATAAAACTCGTGAAATTACATGGCAGTATTGACATGTATCTCTTTGAACACGGCACCGAGCAGGGCGTGACTATGACCCGCGACGGTCACTATACTTATTTCAAACCTAAGGGGTACCACGAAAAACATCATGTGCAACGAGTTGATCTGAAGACTGGTGAAACAGTTCAACATATGAATTTTGATGTCATTCCTAAGTTTATAACCGGTAAAAATAAATTGGCGTTCATACAGTCCGACTATATGTATTCGAAGTTGCACCAGATGTACCAACAGAATATACAATCAGGAAATGATTTATTGGTTATTGGATATTCCTATCGTGATGAGCACATGAACGCGGAGCTCAAAAATTTTGATGTGGCAGGCACTCAGAATATCGTCAACGTCAATCCGGGAACTCAATTCCCATTTGACGCTCCAAGCATGAGGCAGATTTCCGATTTATCGGAACTGCCCATATAAACAAGCGAAACTCACATTGACTTGAGGAGATGCACGGTATATACTTGATTTAGGTCAATTACAAATCAATATATACCCATTGCTCCCAAAGGAGCGTTCCGAAAGGAATCGAGTCAACAATGGATATTGCGATCGCATAGCCGCGCTTTAGATTTACTTTATCTGAGAATGTGCTATGCTTCCTCTCGTCCCCACGTAAGTAGGGACTAGTTTCTGGTCAAACAGAAATGAAAGCAATCTCCCGCTGTTGACTCGGCGGGTTTTTGCGTTTTATGAAAGTAAAAGAACTCTACCAAGCATTTATCTCAGATTGCGAATACAGTGGCCTCGCGCCAAGCACGACAGCAGAACATGCCGCGATGCTTAAAAGAATAATTATTCCGGCTCTCGGAGAACTTGAGCTAACTGAACTGCTTCCAATACATGTAAATGAGATTACACGCGTCGCTAAATCACATGCGAAGAGCGTGCACCGTCATGCTGTCCTTACCTTCCGACGATTAATCCGACTCGCTAAAAAACATCGATGGCCGGTGGGCATAGAGACCGACGAAGTGGAGATACCGGTCTACAGACAACAAGCTGATGTCTGTGCGTGGTCAAAAAAAGACATCGCGCAGATCCGCGAGATATTGTCGCGCGACTACTCCAAAGAATTCAGCAAACATGTTCCTGCTCGAGAGCGGCTCGGACATCAGTTCGCAATGAGGCGAACGTCGTGTCTGTTTGAGGTGTTGTTACACTCCGGTATTCGACTATCGGAAGCGCTAAGCGTGAACACTAAGAATATCAACTGGGAGAAGTCTGAAATGAGCGTCGAAGATTGTAAAGAACCAGGGAAGTGGAAAACCGTGTATCTGCACGGCGCACTTGAATCAATCCGCTCATATCTTTCAATCCGCACGGACAGCGACCCTGCGCTTTTTGTCTCCATGCACGGGCAGCGTTTGTTATACAATACCGCGCAAACCACGCTCCGAAGAATCAAGGCGCGCCTCAGAAATGCCAATGAGCAAATTGGTGTGCTTAATCACAAGACCTGTCGTTCAACATTCATCACAACTCCGCTAAGGCAGGGAATAGACCCTAAGATCGTGCAGAGTTTAGCGCATCATGCGAGCCTGCACATGACGCTCAACTACTACTACCGAATCGATAAAGAAAAAGTAAAGCCAATACACGAAGAAATCTTTTCCACACTTTAAATGGAATCGCAACTTGCATGCTTCGAAAAGGCATACTACAATCTTCTCAGCAACTTTTCACTCTCTAATCGTGAGCCACCTCGCGGGCTCGAACCGCGGACCTACTGTTTACAAAACAGTTGCTCTACCAACTGAGCTAAGGTGGCACTATATCATCCTAACATCGTGTGTCTGCTTCTGCTATGCGGAAATGTAAGCGAGACCACACGCTAAACAAAAGGGTGGTCTCGGTTCAAGAGAAGAGAAGTTGCTATGTCGAGCCCCATTATCAAACAATAACACATTAAATACATGCGTCACTTCAACGTATGCTCTCGGTCCGACTATATCGACCAGAGAGACGGTAAGCGTAAATTCAAATGGCTTCTAGCGGGTCACATGCGAGTCACAGACGTAGGTGGGCACTACTTAGTGCTCAATCATCAGCCTAACGTGCAATTTGAGCTCTTTGAGCAGCGTATAGAACCAAGCAAAGATCAAGCGGTCGATGTTACCAACGATAACGACCGGGAAGATCCGGATGTCCACTAATCGTATGACTGATTCGTCAATCTCCGCAGCCGAGTTCCTTCCCAGGTCGCAGCGTCGAGCGATCAATAAATTCCTACGGACACTCGATAAACGCACGACGCGTTGCTGTCCCGCGTGCTTCGATTGCCGTCTGAAAATTACTCATGCGGCGCTCCTACTCGCCCAAGAACATGCCCTCCACCAGGAATCATGACGACACCATCCGGACAAGGATTATTCGCTTGATCACTGAGCACAGCTTACTTGCAACGAGCAACAACGTTATCAACCTAAACTCATATACATGGAACAAACAGATGCTAACCGCACCCAGCAAAAGTGGCTCTATCAAAAGCTGCTAAAGATTATTCCCAATCTGCCCGAACATTTGCAGATGGGCATTATTGAACTCGAAGGAAAAGTTGAAGGAGACAGAACCCTCGATTTCTTCATGAGCAACAAAGAATCTGATGACGTCTATTATATCGCCCTCGAACAAAACGACGAGGTAAAGTATGAAACTCGACTCGTTACCAATATGGAAGTCCGCATTTCACTGTCCGAGCAAACAGCAATCCCACTCGCATACAAGAACAGTTACGAAGACATGCGAATAGATTTGGATGATCAAGGAAACACTGAACCTCAACGCGAGCACAAGCAGGAAGTGTACACGCTATTCAAAACATGGCTCAAGAGTCTCGATCATCGCGGCTACCGCCTCGCACCCGAAACTACTGCAAACTCGCAGGAACAATCAGGAAGGAAAATGCCGCACGATGTATCAAGCAGTGTGCATGAGCGCTGATACCACCCTGCTCCCATTGCATAGCATTGCTCTTTTCCGTCAGACAAGCAATCGCATTCTTCGTGCCAACGAGGAATGTTATTGCGCGGATGACGGATAAACGCCGCAGGTCGTGGAGACAGGGTGGACGCTGAAGCATGAAGCGCGCCGCCATGCCGACACGTTCTGCGTACCATTCTGCATTGGAAGCCAAGGCATGCACGCGAACCGCGCGATCTCTTCGTGCATGCACGAGGTGATCAAGAGGCGAGCAGACATGCAGCACCCGCACACGTGCATCAAGATCAGCGCTCGCCCGGCTTGCCGGAGAATGCTGAGGGAAGATGGCGTGTGCCTATAAAACAAAAAACCCCGTTGTCGAATAACAACATGGGTTTTGCGATTCTCACCGCGGTTTTTTCTGCACTGACATGTAATGCTCATACGGCGATTTCATGCTTTTGGCAATTTTATCAATTGTCCTTCTGTGCTTCTCGCTCATTGCCTCAAATTCCTCATCTGAAGCATTGAGCACTTTGAGTCCTTCGGCTTTTAGCTGTGATTCAGTTTTTCCGAGACGTCTTAATACTTCCTTTCGAGAAAGTTTTTTTTCTTGCTTTTTCATAGGGTGCTAATTAAAAAGCCATTACCATCCCGACATTGGGATGATAATGGCCTGTTCTATTCGCTACACTAGCATGCCTTGCTTCTGTTGTCAATGGATTCAAAAAGCTGCCAATTTACTTTCTGACCCAATGCTTTTTCAATCGCTCTTTTCGCACGCATCCAATATGTTTTGATGGAGCTTTCCTTGATGCCATATGTGGTGGCAATCCTTTCCCGCTCCTCTCTCGGCATATCTGCTGGCGCGAATTTCAACTTCGTGAGCATGATATCCTCCTGCACTTTAGAAAGAGATTTCAGGGCAGCTTTAATCTTCCTGATTTCCTTCTTCTTCGCTTCTGCTCGCCAATCGGGACGCACAGGTCCGATTGATTCTTTTTGAACAACAATTGCCAAAGTGCTAATCATCCGGTTAGACAGCGGAACGACCTTTACATCAAATAGTTTGTTGTCCTTCTTTCTCAAGAGTTCCAGAAGTTCATTGTTCACGATTCTGTATATCCAAGCCATGATGTCACCCTTCTTTGGATCGAATTGGGAAGCACGTTTCAAGATTTTCAGGAATGCATCCTGACAAACCTCTTCGCTGTCCGCCTCTACACCCGAACGGGAAAAACTTCGCACTCGACCGATACAGATATCCAAAATTCGCTCTCTGAACAATTTATCAAACTTATTTGCTGCGATCTTAAATTCAGTCGTGTGATCAGCAGTATTCGCGATTGTTGCGAGCAGTTTTGCTGCTATTTTATTTCTCTTTTGCATAATTTTCTCGTTGAGTAACTCTCGATGACATTTTGCAATTACACCTGGACATCGAATTCCAGTTGCAAAAGAGAACCAATCCGTCTCCTTATGAGAAGCTAACGAAGGTTATGCGAACCTTTCAAAGTTTGAAGTTGATGAAGACGCAAAATATTAGTGACGTGTCATTTATCGGGATGACATTTCCCCGTCAATCAGGACCTGACTAATAGACCTGCTTAAACTGATATATGCAAAGGGGTAACAGGCAGTGTTACTTTTTCAAGTAGTACGTCAAAATGCCCAGCATGTCTTCAGAAAAAATCCATACTATCTATGTCAAAGATCTTGCGCACCTTCTCGGGGTAACCGACCTGCGCACCGCGAAGCGCTGGTGTAGGCTAAACAGCGTTGCTATCCTCACGGATCGCGGCCGCCGCGTGTCATATGTCGTGCGTTCCGAGTATGAAGCCGCACGACTTAGTGCATTTATCAAGTTGTTAAAGAACCGGCATGGTAAAGACTGGTTCATTGCATTTCACGCGCACGTTGATTTCAACATTGAATTATTATCGACCATGCATGCAACGAACGGGAAAAAACAATCTGGAAGAAGTTTTGAGTCATTAGATAATACGGGAAAACATGAGCAAAGGTTTCTTGAGTCTCTTACCAGTTTAAAATAACCCGTAGATGACAAAACCTATCTACATACCACCCGATTCAAAACGGGTCTCTGGCCTCCATATTCAGTGCCGGTCCTGTAACGCCCTCGCCGATCTCGGCATCTGCAACAAGACGAAAAAAGCAATCAATAGCAACTGTCCCGGAAGAAATACAATGTGCTACAAAGCGGTCGTGCACGTGCCGGGCACCAAAAACGGACGGAAGACGAAAATTTTGAAAGCCGTTCAGTATGAAGAGGCCATCGCTGAATTTCTCGAATTCAAAAACTCTTTCAAGGAATCAACGTTGGAGAATATCCCTGCGCCCGCCCTACTTCCGAAAATTCCGCCACCAGAAAAAGAAAAGACTCCAGGACTTATTGCACTCATGGCAAAGTATGTCGGCTATCTGCATGGCGACAACATACCCAGCTTCAAAAAGAAAACGCGCAGCAAGGGTCATCTCGATGATGTTGAACGTTGCCTTAAAAGATGGGTCACGGCTTTGCACGAGAACGGCCATATTCCCAGTGCTATTCGCGCCGATGAAGTCAACGATGATCTCATCTCCGAGTTGCACGATTACCTCATTGACGATCTGGAAATAGGGAATAGCGGATACAATCGCAGCCTTACCATCCTCACTTCGTTCTATCGCTATCTCATCAACGAAGGATACTGCACTAAAAATCCCTTTCTCGACATACCAAGAAAAGCAGTTAAGGAAAGCGTCGAAACAATAGAGCAAGATCAATTCGAGCGCTTGCTCGAAATTCTGAAGAAGCCCGAACTTGGTCTGCGGCCACTACCCAATGGCGTGCGCAAGAACTTCTACAAAAGCTGGATGCCGAGCGCCGTATCTCTGGCTCTCTATAGCGGACGGCGTCGCACCGAATGCGTACTCATGAAGTGGAAAGATGCTGTTTATAACGACGGCATTTTGCAACACGTGATCGTACCTGATTACAAAGTCAACCGTGCGAAAAATCTGCCTCCTGAAAACTGGATCTACCGGTATGTTCCTGGCACTGCTGAATTGCATAACCTCTTAGAAGAATTGGGAAAGGAAAGTCGTAACCCCGATGATTACATACTTGCTCCCGATGAGGTTATGTCCCGCGCATCAATGGCTAGTCTCATGTCTAAATCATTCGCTCACTATTTTTCCCAACTCGGATACCAGAAGCAATTATCCTTCGGCTGTCTGCGCCGTACCAATTTCAGTTCACTTTCAAGCGCAATCGGCATGGAGAACGCGCGAACGATCAGCGGGCATGCAGACAACAAAACACTCAAGAAATTCTATGTCTCGCAGAAGGTCCTTGCTCGAGCGGCCAAACAACATGGTGTCTTTGACGAGAGAAAAAAAGACGAACAGCAGCGCGCTACTGATGACATTTTGAAGCCAGATTCTGATCACAGCATCGACCGCTGAATAGTTGTTTTATCAGAAGTTCCGCGCTGAAATTCTTGCTATCACAAATCCGTCCGCGCTGAACGATTCATTGAAAAACAGAAAAGCCTCATTCTTTTCAGAACAAGGCTTTTTATCCGCTCCCCCTTCTGGACTTGAACCAGAGACCCCATGATTAACAGTCATGTGCTCTAACCAGCTGAGCTAAGGAGGATCATGCGTCCGTTTTAAAGTGTAATTCCTTAAAACGGGCTGCAATATTACCATTCCGGACGGGATTTTGCAACTGAAACCGTGTTTTTTCGATGTTTTTTCGTCCGATTTGACCTAAAAACGTCTCCTTGGTGCTTCGTGGCGCCTTCTCATAACTCGAAGCGATAAACTGAGAACAGAGAACCGGGAACTTAGAACTGAGGAGTATATTTGCCGCCGGTTAAATCAACACCTCAAAATGAGCCTACTCGTAGTCGGAACAATGGCATTTGATGCCATCGAAACACCTTTCGGAAAAACAGATAAAATTATTGGCGGCGCTGCAACCTATATTGGGTTGGCGGCCTCCTACTTCTTCAAAAACATCAACATGGTTTCTGTGGTTGGTGGCGACTTTCCGCAAGAGTCGATGGACATGCTTAAGAAGCACGGACTGAAACTCGACGGTGTTCAGATCAAACAGGATCAGAAATCTTTTTTCTGGTCGGGACGTTACCACACGGATATGAATTCACGCGATACACTTGCGACTGAACTCAACGTGTTGGCCGACTTCGATCCTATTGTTCCTGAGAACTGCAAAGAAGTTGATTTCCTCATGCTCGGAAATCTGATGCCGCAGGTGCAGCAGAAAGTAATTGCTCAATTGCGTAAACGTCCGAAACTGATTGTGCTCGACACCATGAATTTCTGGATGGACACTGCGCACGATGAACTCGTGAAAACAATTTCGCAAGTTGATGTACTCACGATCAACGATGGTGAAGCGCGTCAGTTGTCCGGCGAATATTCACTCGTGAAAGCAGCGCAGAAAATTTTGGCGATGGGACCAAAAGTTCTCATCATCAAAAAAGGTGAGCATGGTGCATTGCTGTTCAACAAAGAGCAAGTGTTCTTCGCTCCTGCTCTTCCACTGGAAGATGTGTTCGACCCAACAGGTGCTGGCGACAGTTTCGCTGGTGGATTCATTGGCTACCTCGCAGAAACAAAAGATATTTCTTTCGATAACATGAAGCGTGCAATCATTTTCGGATCTGCGATGGCTTCGTTTACTGTTGAGAAATTCGGCGTTGAACGTCTTGTAGGATTAACACAAGACCAGGTTGACGAACGTGTACAGGAGTTTATTGATCTTGTTCAGTTCGATATTTCATTGGTGTAAAAACAAGCTTGTACTGCATGTTATCCTGAGTACTTCGACTTCGTGCAATACGAACGCCGAAAGGTGATGCTTTTCGATATTTTGTTAGTATTGGCATGATTAGCTAACTTCATCCTTAGATCAAAATCTCCATTATGAAAACGTTCCGCCCAAACTGGATAATTACGGTTGCGATAACATTGTTGGCTGCGCTTCCGCTGACTGCGCAATTTCAACTTTCCGAAGTGGAATACCTCGACAAGGTGAAGAACGGAACTACCTACATTGCGATGCGCGATACAGGCTCGATAAAGTCCAGAGAATACAAAGACATTTTCATTAAGTACTGGACGTACACCAAATTCAAGTTCATTAATTACAGCGATATCAGCGACTACCTTGCTGAAGGAAATTCCTTCTTGTCAATTGGTGGATACGAAACAACAACGCAGATGTCAACTTTGTACAGTAATGGAACCAGCAAAGAAGGAATCAACTATAGCATCACACATATCTATCTTGAGTTCTGGACTCCCAGCGATAAATATTTGAATAGAAAAAAGAAGAGCGATCCGTTTGAGAGTTCAGATAAAGCCCTGATTGGCCGTATAGATCTCTTCACCGACTTTCCTACACTGAACAGTCCGAAAAATATTTACAAGGAAGATTATGATTGCGGAGGACACGTCAGAAACTGGGGCGTTGGGTACCTGAAAAATTACCTGCAGGTATTCACTACACTGCTCAAGGCAGGTGTTGAACGCAAGCTTTATGACGCATCTTCTGATCCTGTGAAATTGAAGACGCTGAAAACTCAAACTTTATACGTACCGGATTACGTGCTAACGAAGTTCAACAAATTCACGGGCGATGAAAGTGATAGACACACTGAAAGTGAGATCTTCGAAGACTACGCATACAAGCATGAAATGGTGACCAATGAAAAGCTCAACCAGATGATCATGACGTCTGACGAAAAGCCGTTCTATTACCTGATCTATGTGAAGAGTTCTACGGATAAGTTCATAACGGTTATGAACTCTGCAACCGGTGAGTTTATTTATACCGACTACACCCCCGCGTCTTACAATATCAGCAGCAAGGATTTGAAGAAATTGTCCGGCGCAATCGCAAAATAAGAAGCAGTCGCAAAATAATTCCGCCGTTCCACTCCGAAAGAGTCGCTCGGGAAGAGCAGACTATTTCCGCTTAAACGAATATTCGATTACGCGCACTGCAGCCAGTGAAGTATCACTCACCGTTTCAGTAACAACAAGTTTCTTGCGTGTGAGTTCCTGAATGGTTGTTCCCATCAAGGTTAACGGATCCCCCGGATCGCCGGTCCAGGAAACACCGAATCCAGCCGGAGTAATCTCCAACGAATTGATCGATTGATTACCCAATTCTTCATCGTCCCACAGATATAGTTCTCCTGAATTCGGCACGACCGAATCGCGCGACGGTTCGTTGTTGACGTAGAAAATATATTTCACTTCGGTTGCTTCCCACACACCGCCAAGTCGCTTTTCGTTGAGCCTTTCCTTGTTACATGCGAATAGAAAAATCGCAATCAACACCGGCACAATTGTTCTTCTGATTGTCTGCATACTAATCATAATGTTTACCGAGTCGGAATGTGATACCTGCTGATAATGTAACGCCAATGAAATCCAGTGTTGCCTTCTCTGCGTTGTAAGAGAAATTCGGCGACAGTTCCGGATGATTTTTCAGGTAGAACGCCTGGCACATGAGATCAAACCAAATCACATCCGTCATTCTGCGCAAATAATTTATGCGTGCTGTGCCTCCCAGATTTACCCAACTCATCATGCCCGATACGCCCACAAAAGCGTCCTTCGTCCCATCCGGATACTGCGCGTAACTGTATGCCCCACTTTGCGAATGCAGCAATCCAATTTCAATGGTGTACTCCGAATTCTCCGAGTAACCGAAGTACCCAATGTTTGCCACAGTGAAATTATAATCGTACTTAATAATTCGTTTCGTTCCATTGGTAAATTTCGCAGTGGTTTGCGCTTCCAGATGTGTACGTCCAATGGAAGCCGAAAGGTGCAACACGCGGTAACCAGCGTTCATCGAATAGCCATACCCGAACATAGGCATGCCGAGTTTCTTATCCAATGTCCCGGCATTCGCAGCATTGTACTCACGCCGGTAGCCGGAAAAGAATCCGGGGGCATTCACCGAACCCGTGCCCTGAAAGGAAATAACGAACTGTGCGTTCACTTCACCGACGAGCAACAGCACAAAGAAGAGAATGAATGTGATCTGTCTCATGTGCGTTAGTTAAAATGTAAAAGCAAAGACACCATCGTGTTCGTTATCGGAAATCTTTTCTCCGACCAGGGTATGTTCGTGTATTTCCCTGTTGATGACAACATGCTTCCATCGAGGACAGGACGTGTGTGCACCAGACGGAGCGTGAAAATGGAAAAATCATACGACGCAGAAAACGAATACCCGGCGATTGGAGTTTTCGGCTGGGGACCATCCTTTATTACACCCATCACATAAAACCACGGCTCCCATTTCGACATCTCTCCGCCAGCATTGCTGTACTTAATCTTGGTGCGAAGGAATCCGAGATCCGCACCAACACCAATTTTCAAACGACCTCCGGTTGGACGATAGCCTAAATTGAAGAAGGCCATATTCGTACTCATCTTGACTTTCTCCTCGTACTTCACCGGAGTTCCGCCAGGAGTTGGTTCATACGTATAAGCAAACGAATTTTTTTTGAAGCGCATTGTCCAGCCAAACTCTGCTGTGACTTTGGCGTTTTCATACGGATACATTTCATAGCTGATAGTGGCACCATGAAAATTATTCATGCTTCCGTACTTCTCATTCACTTCGAGAACAGACTGCGAAGTATCCGCAGCGATTCCGTTTCTACGTTCACAGTAAATCTCCGGTCCCGACATGTGATAGGTATACATTCCGTACCCATACCCCATTCTCAAACCACTTCCGTCGTAGTCTTGCGCGCATAATTGAGGCAAACCATAAACAAAAAGTGCGAAGAGCACGAGAACTTTTCTGGTCTCTGAATAAATCATGGATGCGAAGATCGCATTTGTTCCGAAAGAATAAACCGATGCGCATCGAATTCCACTACGCAATTATTCGTATTTCCGGATGAAAGAATTCGCAGATGTGTGCCCTACAAATACAACCCGTTCTTGATTGCGTACATGACAATGCCCACAGAATTTCTTGCCTTTATCTTCTCGAGAATCATTTCCCGGTGGCCTTCGATGGTACGTATGCTAAGATTCATGCGGTCGGCAATTTCCGCGTTGGTCAGCTCCTGACAGATGAGTTGGATCACCTTTGTTTCTCTTTCCGTTAAGGAGACCTTGTTGAAATTCGGTTTCACTTTTTCTCCGAGCACAAGTCGTTGCAACAGCGCGCGCGAAACACGATCGTCGAAATAATATCCGGTATCCATTACGGAGTGTATGGAGTCAATCAACGTTTCAATCGGATCGTTCTTCACCAGAAATCCATGTGCCCCATTTTCGATCATGTGTGCAATGATGGGTTCCTCATTGTGCATCGTGAGAATGATCACGCGTACTGCGGGATGCGTTTCTTTCAGCCAGGCCATTGTTGCCATTCCGTCCATCACAGGCATTTCAAGATCAAGCAAAACCACATCCGGTTTTTTCCGCTTCATCTTATCCTGCAGATCCTTTCCGTTGTCGGCCTCGATCACCACTTTTAGTTCAGGAAATTCGCTCAGCAGGGAAATTAATCCCTTGCGAAACATCACCTGATCGTCTGTAACTGCTATGTTGAACTTTGCCATACTGCCGGTACTTCAATTATTACTTCTGAATCTGATTGACCTTTTGTTAAGTACTGAATAGTACCGTTTACGAGTTGCACCCGGCTTTGGATACTCTTCAACCCAACTCCTTTTTCGGATTGAGCGAGTTCTGTTGCCGCTTCATTCGATATCCCCAAGCCATTGTGGTGAATTCGCACACTGAGACTTGCATCTGTTGCACGAACAGAAACATCCAGTGCTCTCGCCTGCGAATGTTTCAGAATGTTGTTGATTACTTCCCGCACAGCACGATACAATTGCAACTCCGACCGCGGATGTATACGACGGTCATTCGTGTCTAAATGAGTCTCCACTTTCACTTGTCCGGATGCATTGATCTGTCTGCACAACTCGGTAATTCCTTTATCAAAACCCAGCTTCACCAGCGTAGGTGGCATGAGGTCATGTGCAATACCGCGAACAGTTTGTATGCTCTCGTCAATCATGGTTAAGCTTTCCTTCACGAGCTCTTCTGTCTTTGGAACATCTGCCGCATTGCGTGAAAGCTTCGTCATCTGCAGGCGGATTACATTCAGTAGCGTGCCTACATCGTCGTGAATATTCTTTGCAATTTTTTCACGCTCCTGTTCGGCCACTTCCATCGATGCATCCAGCAATTCTTTCTGGTGACGGTTTTCTGCCGCCTGAATCTCGTTTTGTTGCGCGAGTACTTTGCGTTGGTACAGGGCCACGAACATGATGATCGACACAACGAGTGTCAACATTGCGACGGTGCCGATGGCAACCAACATCACTACTGGTATTGTTTCCTGGCTTTCCAAAATGCTATTGTCAATATGACTGAATAAGACATTCTCAATACCGCGTGCATCATCCAAAGGCTATTGAATAAGTCCCGTGAAATTCTGCTTGCATAATTTACTGAACTGAAAACAAAGATAGCGCCCCCAAAGTAAATCAGGATAGCGCTCAGAATCCAGAAATTAGGAGTAGAAGTCAGCGATGTGAATTTCATGTCTGTCATGAAATGATAGAACGCCATCACAGAGTACGTTACAAAAACGGCCGATTCACAAACCAATACCAGATTGTCAAAAGAGATAGTATTTCCTGAGAATTTAAAATCCGCAACAACTATCAACGGAAAGAGGATCATCAACGAAATAATGATTCTTGAAAAGTATCTTCTTTGTGACAGGAAGAGAAAAAACAAACTTGTGAGTTCAAATTCCAGGAACGAGTAGATCCTTGTTACTACCGTGCCAACTGCTGGTGTTTTAAAATTCAATATGGACAAATCGGAACACGCTGAAACCAATGTTAGAAGAATGATCACTTTTATTCCTCGGCTGCATTTTCCAAAAACGAACATTCCCAACGCCAAAGGAATGAGTGTCGCAAACGTGCTTATTCTCTGAAATATTTCACTCCAATCCTAACTCCATTAGTGGTATTAACGTTATTAACGCGAAGATACAGCCCTATTATAGATAGAACAATCACAGGAGAGTGTTAGCCCTCTCCCGTGATTAGTTCAATTATAACGGACTTCCGTTGGTGTCACAATATGTCGGACAGCCCATGCTACGGTCACCAATAATTCCTCCGGTCATGTCATTGCCCTCTGCATTTACACCCACAAATACAAGTTGTTTATTCCCGTCTGTGTCTTCTGCGTAATATGCGCGTATGCCTACACAACCTGTTTGCGCAAGAATGCTGGAGATAATTGCTTTTCCGATATACTGCGCACGATAACCATATGCATGATCACCGTTTCTATAGTTAGCAGTCATTGCAGCTGCTTCTTCAAGGGAAATCTGCTCCCCTTCCTTACCGTCAAATGCCATAAATTTTTTGTTTTAGGTGGTTGTTAACTGATTTTCTTAAAAATAAGGAAACGCTAGTAACGATAATCGAATCACGACGAAATGGTGTTTTCGTACTGACTTTATTCTCAGTGTTTTAATAAAAAAACAGGGGTAAACACCCCCGTATTTCTACGGTAAAAAACCCGTAGTAATA
The DNA here is from genome assembly GCA_040377305.1 of Flavobacteriales bacterium. Classification (GTDB taxonomy): domain Bacteria; phylum Bacteroidota; class Bacteroidia; order Palsa-965; family Palsa-965. The sequence goes on from JBEIPA010000004.1 coordinate 106,554, forward strand.
CGGTAGAAAAAATCAGGTAGTAATACCCTTGTACCTGCAGTGGCTGCGGAAGTATTTTTGAATCCAACGTTTGTGTGCACGACCCCATTCAGCAAACACAGAACAGGCATGGAGAGCAACGATCATTTGCGCGGACAGTACATCAACATCAAAGAAGAACGCGAGTTACTGTATTGGTCGTACATGCTCGAGTGCGAAAAAGAAGATGTGGTGAAAGCTGTAATTAAAATCGGAACAAGTGCGAAGATGGTCGACGACTATCTCTACATGAACCGGAGAAAACTTTCTTCAAATGGCCAATAAAACCGCTGCTGGAAACCCGTTCAGCGACGATGTGATTCAAAAAATCTGGGAGAAAGCGCAACCCGTTCCCGGCGAAGATCCTGCGCGCATCCGTCGCGATATCTGCGGAGCAATTATTCACCGCGAAGATTTTAATAAAGCCGTAAAAGCACTTTCCTTCGGCTGGGAAATTGATCACATCAAACCTATTTCAAAAGGTGGCAGCGACGATTACCACAACCTTCAGCCACTGCAATGGGAAAACAATCGAGGCAAAGGAGATGAGCATCCTTCGTGGAATTGTAGAGTGGGAAGCGCGTTGAAGGTGAATGGTTATTTGAAAAACGAACTCTAGTCTAGATCGATAAGATCGCGAAGTTTCACATCCAGAACCTTTGAAATAGCATAAAGAGTTGTAATTGTAGGGCTCTGTAGCCCTCGTTCAATACGGCCGATATATTCGCCATGCACCCCACATTCGAATCCGAGTTGCGCCTGAGAAATATTCTGTGCGATTCGGGCCGAACGAATACGTTGACCTAAATCTTTCAGAAGTTTTTTGCTAGCTCGAGCACTCACGAACGAAAAGTGCAACGGATCAGAAAACATATTCCAACCTATAGGTTGGCTGCGCGCATTTTACCTTATAATTCGAAAGAACGATTCTTGAATATAATTCATTGAAAACTTAACTCTGCTGCATGAAGTCAATCAGAAACATTTTCTTCGTTACTCCCGTTTTGTTTTGCCTGTCAACGAAAGCACAAAACGTTTATGACACCTATAATCCAATTGTAGATTCCATTGTCACAACATATGGCGAAGACTCAAACTACTACGCATTTACCGGAGAGTATCAAATCTTTAGTAATCTATTAGAGTCTTGGGAGGCAGCTTCATCTTTAGGATACTCTATCTCATACAAAATTGAGCCGGTTTCTTTTCCTTTCACTCCGGATTGCTCAAATGGTGATTGCGGAAATAGTTCGAGCTCCACTAGAGATTTAGTACTGATCGGCAGCTACGTCTATGGTGATTACAATTTCCATCGTGCTTTGGATACAATGTCTAGTTATTCCACGTTGCTTAGTAACAAATTCACAAATACAGCCCCTCCTGGGGGTATGCGAGACTTCATTCCACATACAGTACTAAAGCACACATTGTTTTTACACTTCGGAGCCTCCGTTAACAGTCCTGTTGTAGATTCTTTTGTGTTTCTGCTCGATCATACTAGAGGTTTTATGTCCGAATATCCCTTTCGCAATGACAACGATGAATCGGACCCGGCAGAGCATGACGTTACAATTTTTCCATGGTTCATCTATACTCACAACGATTCCTTTCTAACCGTTCCAAACCAAGGAACCAATTTCATGAATACGGTAGATTACTTTCCTTTTCCGGACGCACATTATTTTCCCGATAGTCTTATTCCCGCTTGGTTGATGGTACCACAGCCAAATACACCTAATATTTATCTAGCGCCTGAATATTTCTTGCATCCATCACCATATTCTCTCGTCGGTGTATTGGTGGCAAATTACGCGTGGGATCCTTTTGCTGGCTTGCAAAGTCAGGTGGTGATGGGCCATGCACCTCATACCTATTACATCGATACCGCAATGGATTTGACGACAATCAATCCAAGAGAAAGAATTATCTACAACCCTTCGGCGGTCTACATCACTGCTGCTGATCCGATCGTATTTCCGAGTGGTTACACTTTCATGACAGTGGGCGGAAAATATCCTACCAAAATTCAAGTGGAAGCAATTGACTCAGACACCATGTATGCCGATCTACGCGAAGTGCCAGTCATAGGTGCGGCTTTGAATCTTACCGATAATCCGAATACTACAGCTGTCGACAGTATGTCCTATTATTATGTCACTGCTGGATGCACTCTGAGAATCGAGCCATGTGTAACAATATATGATGCGACAATTGTAGTGCAAACAGGTGGGAGAATTGAACTCGATACTAATGGCGTAGGCGGCAACTATATTCTTCTCGTTGATTCTGGCGGTGTGTTAGTTCAACAGAACTCGAATCCTAGTGTTCCTTGCAGTTATATGTGCTTTGAGTCTTCGCACTATAATCAACGACATGTAACAATTAGTTCGAATACAACTTGGGATACAACAAATGTGGAGTCAGCCTTTCCAGGAAGCGCGATGTGGTCTGCAGCAACGAATAACACTGTGAAATTCGTAGAAGGAATTACCATTGACTCGGGCATCACATTAACAATTGGAGCGGGGGTAAATTTGCTTTTCGGTCCGAACGGTAAAGTCATTGTGAAAAAAGGCGGACGTCTTATTGTAAATGGAACTGCGACGGACAGTTGTCTCTTTGGACCAGCCTGTCAGTTGGAATGGAATGGAATAGAGGTGTGGGGAGATTCGGCAATCACCCAATTCGTTGGAACTGGCTATACGCTTCAAGGCTATCTCGATATGGATTATTGTGTAGTTGAACATGCGAGAACTGCTGTGACATTAGGAAAGCCAGGAACACTTGAAAACAACGGTGGCGTAATTAAAGCATATCATTGTTCTTTTCTGAATAATGTGCACGATGTAGTATTTCAGCCCTACCGCAATTTCGTGAACACGGGTCCATATTATCCGACTGCATATAATATCAGTTTACTCAGTGCTTCTGAATTCCGAACAACGGAATATTTCTTTGACGCAAGTCTCAATCTGGACGTTGACGATGGACCATCCTCAGCATCTTCTCACATTGTTCCGGATGGAGTAAAAGTGCGGCACATCGCAAGTTGTACATTTGCTAATGATACCCCTAATAACTACGCTCCTCATTTGCGTGGAACTGGGATTTCGGGTTTTGAAAGTGGGTTATTGTTGCAGTCTCAAAATCCAAATCGCTTCGAAGGTCTTTCGGATGGAGTTTGGATGAAAGGTGTAGGGACATCTGCTTATGCGATGAATTTATCTGCTCAAACATTTAAGAATAACATTCATGCTATCGTTTGTGAAGGCACTCGTTTCAGTGCGATCTTGGCAGATACGATTGATGTTCCTGAATCTCCACAGTATGGGTATGATTCTTTGGATCTCGAGTTAGGTTACGATAAGCCCGTTGGTGTTTTTATGATTGGCTCAATTGATTACAGAATTGAGGACAATCAATTTAATGTCGGGGATACAACGACTCAAATCACACCGATGGCTTCGTGCAAAGACTGCTCGTATAACATTGTAATATACAACACCGCGTGGCCAACACCTGCCAATACCGGAAATGGCACAATCTACAACAACAACATTCATCATGCGAGTATTGGAATTCAGGCACAAGGAAACAATGGAGTGGGTGGTTTCGGAAATGATGGGGCGGAATTTATTTGTAACGATTTTGAAGAGAGCGAATTTTTCGACTTCCTTCTAATAGGTCGCGGGTGGATGCCCTCTGCACCCGCCGTGCAATCAACAATTCGCGATCAGGGAAACTGCGACCCCAACGCTCCGCATTTGAAAGCTACAAATTACTATGATGGTTGTGACTTTCCATCCGATAGTCAAGCACATTATTTTTATGCGACCTCATCTTCATTTGTCTATAATGATCTTTCCGTAACTTCTCCTGCGTGCCATAATATTGGTCTAGTCTACTGCAACCCACTAGAAAATCCTAATCCATGTGGATCTCATCTCACGGGACTGTATTGGGCTCCGATTCTTACCAAATACAATACTGCTACAACTGCACATGAGAATGCACGACACCTATTAGACTCGCTTGTTGATGGAGGCAGTACAGAGGATGCTCTCGATTTGATCAAAGATAAATCCGGGAGTGATCTTTATGATGAACTAGAGAAACTTTCACCGTGGCTGTCTGACATTGTCCTGCTGGATCTATTGGAGGAGCATAACAGAAGCAAACTTAATGAGGAGCAACTAGTCGCAATTCTTCTGCTGAATGGACGATTGTCTCAAGTGGTTTACGATGCTGCCATAAATACATCGCCGGAACTTGCCGGTGCATCAATCGATGCACTTACTGCAAATCAAGAAAATATCGGTGCACGTGAATTGAAAGAAAGAGAATGGCACACTATGTTGTTTGAAGCAGACAAGGAGGCGACTGTAATAGTCGAATATGCATTGAGCTCGGACTCAATTGTAGAAGGCGCCAATGCATTAAGACACGCTGAACCAATTCCGGAAATGCAAAAATTATTTACGTTGCAGTTGGCTGCGTGCCGATTTGATGCCGCACGAGGAACCTTAGATTCAATCTTTATAAAACAGGGAAATGTAGAAACATTCTGGACTGTGTTGGCGAGTATATCAATAGTTCAGGCTGAAGAGAATCGGAGTTGGAGCAGTGCGACTATTGAAGAAATTCAAGTAGCAGATAGTATTTGGGGTGAATACGGTGAAGAATTTATTGGCGCAAGAGTCGCTGTATCACGATACACCAAGCAAGGATTTCTGCGATCTCCGTTTGACCTGGAGTCCAGTTCGGAGCGTCGGGCTAACCCAGATTCAGACGCGCCTTTACTTACGCAAAGCACAACTATGAATGTGTTCCCCAACCCGGCAACGCATTCAGCGACGATAACAATTAATGGAGCTTCGAATCTGACAGGTTATCTGGAAGTCGTTAATTCCGTTGGACAGACGGTAAATCGCATATCATTAGCGCAGGGCAGCCAGATTACGATCAATCTGGACGAATATCCGTCAGGCATTTTGTACCTTAGACTAGTCAGCGAAGGGGAGTGTTTAGATACCGAAAAGTTGATAATAATGCGATGAGGAAATTTGCACTTGTTATTGTTGTAAATCTGTTGTGCGAAATAGCTCCTGCACAACAGATTTATTTTAATAATTTCTATGATGTCGCTGGTTTTCCTAATTACACGAGTAGTGTTATTCAAAAACCCGATAGCGGATTTATTTTTATAAACACAGATATTGGACCAATTCAGAAAGGGTATGTTATTACGGGCACTGACAAGTTTGGCGATACTATTTTTACTAAGCCCTACTATTACACGAACCTTGTCGTTACTACCGGATCAACGCATTCTTTAATCCCAACACAGGATGGGAACTATTTGGTTTCGGGAACAGGGATCGATACAGCCAATGTGCGTGACGGTTGGTTAATAAAATTTACTCCGGCGGGTGACACACTTTGGACAAGTCGGTATGGGGGAGCAGCAGGGGATTATATTAATTCGATTTATGAGGATTCACAAGGAGACATTTGGGGATGTGGTTCTACTTCGAGTTGGGGGAATGGGTTAAGCGATTTTTGGTTAATGCGCTTCGATTCCAATGGAATTCTACTTTGGGACACAACTTTTGGCACACCTCAAAACGAAGGATGTGTAAGCGGAGAACTGACTGCTGACGGTGGAATAATTATGGCGGGCAGAACTGACGGAATTCCGTATGTCGTTAAGGTTAATGCCAGCGGACAGGTTGATTGGCAGTATGCTTATTCTAATTATAATGGTTACGGCTATGTTTCGGCCGCACCTGATTCTGGATATATTATTGCTTGTGGTAAAATTATCTCTGCAAATGAAGAGCAAGGTGTCATATTAAAACTGAACTCCAATGGTGTTGAATTGTGGAATAGATATGTTGGCTTCGCAAACACGGGTGAAGGATTGTCTGCTAAACCAATAGTAACCGCGAATAGTATAGTAGTAAGTGGAGTTAGCGCTCCAGTTAGTGGGTACTATAGAGGATTCTTAGCTAAAACAGACATTTTCGGATTCATGCTCTGGCAAAGAGCTTACACTCTAGACAGCACTCACAATCACTATGTGTATGAATGTTTGGCGACTTCTGATAGTGGTTATTTACTAGCCGGTTCAACTTTTCAGACCACTCAAAATGCCTGGCTAGTGAAAGTAGATAGTATGGGATGTGAAGTTGCTGGGTGCGATGCCGTGAATATCAACGAACAACAGGCGGAACAAGCGATTCGTGTCTATCCAAATCCCGCAAGGGAATATGTTTCAGTTGCATTTTTGGGAGACCACATCGGCGCTACGCGTCTAGAGATTTTCAATTCAGAAGGAAAACTAGTTGATTGTGCTTTCTTCGATGGGCTCCGTTTGCTTACTATTTCAACTACGGAATATGCTGAGGGAATCTATTTTTTACGGGTGATGCGAGAAGGAGAATGCATTGATTCGCAAAAACTGGTCGTAATTAGGTGAGAATTTTTATCGCATTTCTTTTTTCCAACCTGTTATTCGAGTTTTTACCCGCTCAACAGACCTATTTTAATAACTACTATGAAGTATCCGGCTATACAAACTATACTTCTAGTGTAATTCAGAAATCGGACAGCGGATATATTTTCATTAATACCGATGTGGGGCCTGTATACAAAAGCTTCGGTTTTGTTAATGTGAATAAATTCGGCGACACACTGTACTCTAAAAATTACTACTACCAGTATTTGCTCTTTTCTAGCGGCGTAACTCATTCTCTAATTCAAACCCAAGATGGAAATTATCTCGTCTCTGGCAGTGTGATGGATACCTCAAATACCAGACAAGGATGGTTAGCGAAGTTTGATCCCAATGGAGATACTTTATGGACAAGGTATTATGGCGGAGTTGCCAATGATTACATAAATTCCCTTTATGAAGACGCGCAGGGAGATGTGTGGGGATGTGGATCAACATCGAGCTGGGGAAATGGACTCAGTGATTTTTGGTTAGTTCATTTTGATGCAAATGGCCTCGCAATATGGGATACGACTTTTGGTACCAACCAAAGTGAAGGCTGTGTTAGTGGTGAACTCACTGATGATGGTGGAATAATTATGGCTGGTAGGACTAACGGAAGTCCGTATGTCGTGAAAGTTGACGCTGCAGGCAACTCAGAATGGCAATTCGCATACCCAAATTATAGTGGATATGGTTACATTTCGACTGCTGCTGATTCAGGTTACATTGTCGGTTGTGGCGAAGTAATTTCTGCCGCTGAAGCTCAAGCAGCAATATTAAAATTGAATTCCGATGGAACACTTGATTGGGTTAAACATGTTGGATTTGTTGGTGTTGAAGATATCATCACTACAAAACCTGTTGTTTCAGATAGTAACATTGTAGTGTCAGGTGTAAGTACTACGGCAACATCAGGTTATTATACAGGCTTTTTGGCTAAAACAGATATTCAAGGATATATGCTTTGGCAGAGAACGTACACGTTAGACAGTATGCACAGCCACCACGTTTACGAATGCTTAGCTACATCCGATGGCGGTTATTTACTTGGCGGCTCCACTTTTCAGTCGACTCAAAATGCCTGGCTAGTGAAAGTAGATAGCTTGGGATGCGAAGTTGCCGGATGTGATGCTGTCGGAATTTCAGAATTGAACGAATCAAATAATGTCTCAGTCTATCCTAATCCCGCTAACAACTTAATCACGATCGAAATAGGGGTTCCCGATTTTACAAATTCAACTTTTGAACTTTTTTCGTCAACTGGTCAATTGGTAAAAAGTGAGCTCATCGTGAATGACTTAGTTGTCCAGATTAATGTCGCTGATCTCGAACCTGGTTTATATTTCTACAGGCTAAGTGATCAGACGGACAAATCCTATCAAGGCTGTGTTCTAATCACCCACTAGCCACACACAAGCACTTTTTCAGTAGCTTCACTCCGCTGATTATGCGGAAGTATTTCCTGTTTCTGTTCACCCTGCTTTCCCTGAATGCAAGCTCGCAATCAGCTGCCGATTATATCAAACAATCGGATGCAATCTATTCTGCAAATCCGGACTCTTCGCTGGTGTTGTGCGAAAAGGCATTGGAAATAGCGAACGCTAAGGGTGATTCTGCAAACATCGCTTACGCAAAAGCGAAATGTTCCCGCTATCACATTCTGAAGTCGGATTTTGAGAATGCAACTGCCTGCCTGAATGCCGCTATTGAAATTCAGCAGCGTCACGACTACAAAAGCGGACTCGCCTACTCGTATAAGCTTAAAGCAATCATGCAGAAGCGAATCGGCAATACGGCTGATGCGCTTCGCCTCCAACAAGAGGCTGTTGAGCTTTACAGAGAAGATGGCGACATCTACGGCATGTGCTCTGTACTGATCAATCTTACCCTCGATTACATTGAAGGAAAACAATTTGATCTCGCTGAAGCGGCACTGGATACAATCGCGGCGCACCCGGAAGGTCTTTTAGAATCGGCTTCGTATTTCTATTGGCAGAATCGGGGTTCATTACAGGCCGCACGCGAAGATTTCTCCGGCGCCTTGGTTTTTTATGACTCGGCAAAAGTGATTGCGCTGAAGTACGATCTGGTGGATAGCTATGTGACGTTGCTATCACTCATTGGAACTGCACACATAAAACTCGGCAAACTCGACGCTGCTGAAATCGCATTGCTGGAAAGCTGCGAACTGGCGCGCGAAAACAATCTCGATCACGAATTGAATGAATCGCTTACAGTGCTCGCACAACTCTACGTTTCCAGGGGCGATTTCAAAAATGCGTACCTCGCCAACAAAGAACAAACCGATCTCGCCACGAAAATTTACAACATCGATCGTATCAACAAGATCAATGAGCTGGAGAAAAAGCTGGAACTCGCCGAGAAAGAAAAAACCATCGCAGAACAGAACATCACAATCGCTGAAGAAGAAGCGCAGAAGAAAGAACTCGAACAACGGAATTTTCTCCTGGGCATTGTTGTCGGCGCTGTAGCGCTTATAGCCGGACTGCTCACTTTCCTGTTCGTTCGCACACGCATGCTCAATACGAGAATCGCGAAACAGAATGTGCTCATCGAAGACGCGTACTCCAAAATCCGCGACAGCATAACGTATAGTCGCAAGATTCAAACCGCTATGTTGCCGACGAATGAAACGATCTCCTCTTACCTTCCGAAGTCCTTTGTGTTGTACGAACCACGTGATATTGTAAGCGGAGATTTCTACTGGTTCGACAAGCGCGCAGAAGAAATTCTCTTTGCGGCTGCCGATTGTACGGGACATGGCGTTCCCGGTGCTTTCCTCAGCATTGTTGGATATAATCACATTCACCAGGCCGTGAATATTTACAACATCACTTCACCGGAGAAAATTCTCGATCGGGTGCGTGAAGATGTTTCTGAAACACTGAAACAGTACGACGACAATGCTGCAAACGATGGAATGGACGTTTCGATTTGCGCGGTGAATCGCTCAACGAATGTTTTGAAATTCGCCGGAGCTAATCATGCTGCATGGATTCTTCGCGGTGAAACAATTCACGAACTGAGGGGCGATAATCAGCCCATCGGTGCGTACCCCGGACAAGAAATTCTCCCGTACAAGCTGCAGGAATTTCAGCTGGAGAAAAAAGATCGCATCTATTTGTTCAGCGATGGTTATACGGATCAGTTCGGCGGAGAGAAGGGCGGAAAGTTCAAGAGCAAACAGCTCAAAGAGATTTTGATTGCATCACGCACCGAATCTCTTCCGCAGCAGAAAGAATCTCTCCTCCAAACACTTCGTAAGTGGCAAGGATCGTATGAACAGATTGATGATGTGCTGGTGATCGGAATCGAAATCTGATTACCGCATTTTCGCGAAAACAAAATTCCCGCCTTCATCGCCCATCACACGCAAGTGACCGTAACGCGGAACTTGTCCGCAGGCTTCATACACTTGTGGCAATACATGCCCGGCCATCATGTCCATTGTGAATGCCGCGTTCGCTCCGGAAAGAAATTCATTCACGTAATATGCAAACGGACTGTGCTCTCCGTCTCCATCTGTTACAGTCGACAATCGTCCGGAAACAAATGCCTCACGCGATGGCGTTTGATTAAGAATGTCCAGATAACTCATTTGCTGATCGGGTGTGAACCCGCGGATATGAACTCCGGATGAATCGTGATCTTCCTGGATTGCATTCGAAGAGGCGCGTGCTGCACTGTCGCTGAGGTAAACCGCGCGACGATCATCGAATATGCTGGAGCTGTAACAGGCGTCAATGAACATCACAACATGCAATGCAGAATTTGTTGCAAGTCCGTGCGACCGAAGTTGCTCACAGGAAATAAACGAAGACGTTTTTGATCCTCCATCACTCGGAATCCAAAAACCCATATCTGTTTTTTCGCTGTAGTAACCGTGACCTGCGAAGTAAATGATCAGATTGTCTTTCTCCTTCATCGAGCGCGCAAGGAAAAGCAAAGTATCCAGAATATTTTTGCGCGTTGCTATGGAGTCCGACAAGATGATGCTGTTCTTTCTCCCGAAATGATATTCGGTCTGCAGCTCAGTGCAAATGGAAATCATATCACCATTCGCGTTTTTCAGATCCTTCCACACAGCGTTTGAATCGTAATTGGAAATACCGATTCCGAACAACCAGTTTCTTCCCGGTGATTCGCTGATCCAGCTACCGTCATTCAACTTCGCATTCTCGCGCGCATCACACATGTTCGTGTACGCGTAGACAAACAAGATGAGGATAGCGGCTAATGCAAGACGTGATATTCGCATTTCATTTTCTCTTTCAACTATGGTTTTAAATCGCTTCAGCGATCGCACCGTGTCTCATTGGGCCATGGGCATTAGCACCCAACGCCTCCGGTTCTCCGCGTCGCCGTGTAAAGCGCCGCAGGCAACCTCTACTTTCTCTCTTTCGGATCGGCGCTCAGCACCTGCAGCTTTCTCACGCACCACATTTCACTCGTGACCGCTGGAGGATCTTCTGTAAAGCTTCTTGTCTTCGAACCATAGTTGCGCATCATGTTTGTAAGCGGACTCGAACTAGTCTTCGCAGGTCCACGCTCTAACACACCATCTGACCGGAAAATATCTGCCGGCAGTGGCGTTTCCGATGCAACCATGAAGTAGGTATCATATCCGTAAGGTTTTGAAACATTGAATCCGAGCTTTTCTCCTCCCGGAGTTTTCTCCAATGGAATCATGCGCTGACTCTGCCACTTGCCGCGATATTCTATTTTGTTTCCGTCGCCCAATTCCGGACGAGGATATAAGAGCGCCATCTTTCCGTTTGCGTCTACACCAAATACGTTGATGTAACGTGAACAATAGAACGGCTTGAAGTTTACGGTGTCAAGCACGAGTACAAGTTCGAGACGATCGCCGCCGTAAACTGTTTCGCCGGGAGCAACAACACCACCATCCTTGCGCTTCAATCCGAGATAATATGGAAACTCATCTGGCGGAGATGCAAGATTCATCCACGCATTTAATTTTCCGAGACGGATTGCATAGTTGGCTACGGAGTCTGCGCCTTTCGCTGCCTGGTCGCCACCAATCCACGAAGAACGTAAAGGCAATCCTAGATTCGATGCGGTATCTGTCTTCGAAAGGTTCGGACGGATAAGCGCGTACTCTAATCTCCCATTGCTTCTTCCTGCGATGATATAATTTGCCGACATAGGATCGCTTGTGAAATCAATTGCAGAGTTGTCGGTGCCTGCACCAATCTTCGTATGAAGTGCAGCATCAAATTCTTTTGTTGGTGGTAGTTGAAGTGAAACAGTTGCGCCCTTACGGATATTTTTCTTCAGCTCTTTGTCTGTGAGTGAAGCAAGCGTGGTGATCTTGTCTTTGCCCGCTTGTGAAATCATCCAGTGATTGATGTGATACTGAATCACGTATTCAGGAACCGCTTCGGTCTGATCTTTTACCTGAACACAATGTCCGGATGCGAATAGCGCCTGCACCGGTGCGATTGCTGCGAGCAGTTCCGTTGCAGACATGGTTGCTGCCGGTGCCCACAATAAAAGTGTTGGACGATCGGGAGTAACCCAGTTGAGCATTTCTACAATGTCTCCGGGTTGAAACGACTTAACGTCACCGCTCACCACATTTGCAATGCTTGTTCCGATACCGGCAACTGAAATTACTTCGAGCGTATCTTTTCCGTCTGGTCGCGCGAAACGACATCCCGGATAAATAGAAAGCTCGAATCCTCCGCGAAGGCGAACGTGTCCATCAACAATTTCCTGAACGCCAACTACAGTTTTCGTTTTTGCGTCGGAAACAGGTTGACCAAACAGTGTTGCGTTCTTTCTCGTGTCATTCGCTCCCAGCACCGGATCCTGAAACTTTGGTCCTCCATCCGATTTCAGATTCGCAACAATACGAGTGAAAATCATTTGTGCGCTCTCATTTGAAGTTGAGCTGTTGATTGCGCGTATGAATGCTAACGTAAATGCACCGTGTGAAATTCCATCAGCGTCTACAGCTTCTTTCGCTGTCTGATCACGTTGCGCAGCGCTGAACACCAGTGCACCACGCTCTTCAATGTTTGGAGATTTGCTGTCGTCGTTCGCGTCGAAGTTCAGTGGTGGCGCCTGGCGAGCGATGTATTGAACGGGCAAACTGTTCCCGCGCGCAATTCCTCCGCTGTGACAACAATCGTAGATCAATGTAAGTGTCACTCCTTTATCGAGAAACTGATTGAACAGCGGCGCGAGTTCTTTGTTGCGAATGTCCCACAAATCAGAAGGCACCATGGTTTGATCCTGTCCGGTGCCATCGTACGAGCGACTGTTTTTCACTTGAGATCCGTGTCCTGCGTAATAAATTAAAACAACATCACCAGCTGCCGGCTGGCATTTGCTGATCATGTTGTTGATTGCATTCAGAATGGACTCATGTGTTGCCTGACGGTTCATGAGTGTATCTATATTCTCATTCATGAAACCATACCGCGCCATGATGAGTTGCTTCACCGAACGCGCATCGTTTACACAGCCCGATAGATTTTGCCATCCCGCACGCTCTGCAGTGCCTCGTTGTGCGAACGCAGCCGGAGTTTGTTTGGTTTCTTCGTACGTGTCTATGCCGATAATGAGCGCACGTTTAACTCCGGCGTTAAGTGTTGTGACCGCGAGTAAGAGAATCAGGGAACTGACGAGATACTTTTTCATGTTGGGATATGCTGTTGTGAGTATTACAAATTTACGTGTTTGCAATTCTTGTTCCGCAGTTGCGATTCACAATCACACTTAAGTGGTAGTGTTTAAAACAGAAGATTCGAATACTCTTTCGAATATTCGAATCTTCAAATCGGAGGTGTTAGGATTATATCCTGACACTAGGCATTTTTACTCGCGGAGGTTAACCCACCAATCAGAGTAGCAGTCTCCGCTGTTCTCCCAGTAGAAAGATCCACCTGAAGTTTCAGCATACCAGCTTGTCCAGCCACCGTATACCCATACTTCGCCAGTTCCCCAAGGCTCAACATAGCCTTTGAAGTTACCGTCAACGTAGATCTTAACCCAGTATCCAGTGTAGTTGTCAAAAGTAAGGTGACACTCACTTGCAGATCCGCGCTCAGCTGGCTTAGGTGCCGCAACGTCTGTAGTAGGAACATCAGTCTTAACTTTGTCCTTACCGCGTGCAGCTCCGCCGGCCATTTTAGTTGCTTTAACGTCTTTTACAACGTGTTCCTTCTTTCCAGATTGCGCATTTGCAACTCCGAAAGACAGTACTGCGATAAGCAGCATAAAAAGATGTTTTCTCATAGTAGTTAGTTGGTTTGGTTATGATGTTACAACGCAAATATATATGTTTAGATTCGTCAGTCGGTATGCCAATTGTCATTTTCACACCTAAGTAGTAATACATTTACTGGGCGGTAACAATCTGGAATATTTGAATGCGCGTATTCTTATATAAATCAGCACCATTCGGCGCACAAAGTCACGTATACGTATAAATACGTATTCTCTTTTTTGCATCTGCGGAATGCTTTTTGTGACATTGATTTGATTAATTTTATGTTCCACAAAAAAACCTAACCAACTCATGTTTCTCTCTTTCAGAAATATTATTCTTCTGCTTGCCGGATTATTCCTGCAGGGAAGTGTGGTGGCTCAAGGGGAGGGCGATTCGAAAGTGTTCTTTCTTGGAATCGGAATTGAAAAGTGCCTGAACGGCACACCAGGGAAGTCAAATGCAGTTGCCGATGTGCAGCTCGTTCTGAATCGCACCAAAAAAGACGCACAAAGCGGAGATGTAAACTTCAATCACGACGGCTCTTCGTTGATGGTAAGCAAGGCGGTTTGCTATACCTTGTTTAACGATCAGGCTACGCTCCGAAATATCGATTCATTGGTCAATGTAATCAAGCTCACTGCCCGACCACAAGATGTTTTCTATTTGTATATCAGTGCGCAAACCACGGGACTTAATGGCAGTTTCACGATCCCGGCCGATCCCGCAAGTGCGAAAAAAGGTAAGACAGTTGCGCCTCAGCGAATTGTTCTCGAGTCTTCTCACCTCAAAGAATTATGCGAATCGGTACAATGTGAAAGTCAGATTCTCGTAGCCGATGCTGTTACCTGGCAGGAAAATCACGACGTGCTGCTAACTGCACTTCTGGCTCCTGCTGCCAAAGGAAAAAATCAGATTATTGTGGCTCCATTTACTGAATCAACAGATTCATTTCTTGTTGCAGGGAAATACGTGAGCGCCTTCGCCGGATCAATCTACAATGCGGGACAATCGCTCCTGCGACTACTCGTTAAGAACGGAACCGTTACGGAGAAAGTAAAAACTTCAATGAACAATGCATACAATGCATTGACGGGGAGCGATGACATGATCGCGGCGGTTTATGAGTCCTGGAAATTAGTGGAAGGATCTGTTGGGCCGTCGATTGCGAAAGTGACGCCTGCCGATCAAACCAAAGTTGCAGCACAGCCAGCACCGACCACTCCAAATCTTGGTCGTGGCTTCGAAGAAGATCAGCCTGCTCCGGTTGGACAACAGTATTCGTTGAAGGACACAAAACATTTTGCGCTCATTGTTGCAAACTGGCAGTATAATGATCCAGATTGGCAGGACCTGAATAATCCGATTAACGATGCGCTTGCCTTAAAAGCTGAACTTGAAACGTACTACGGATTTGAAGTGAAACTCTGTACAAACCTCACGAAAGAGGGAATGGAAACAGAGATTATCAGCTTACACAAACGCAATCTTGGTCCTAACAGCCAGGTACTATTTTACTTCGCCGGACATGGTGGGTACCAGCAGCTTGGTGCAAACGCAGGTACCGGTTACCTCGTGCCTGTTGATGGAAAATCACAGCGCCTCGACTCAACCATGAGCAGCTATTACAGTTATGATGTTCTGAAAGCGAGACTGCTCTCACTTCCTTCACAACACGTGCTGGCAATGATCGATGCTTGTTATTCCGGCTCGGCAGATCCTAGTGTGTTTAACAAGAAAGACGGAGCTGCGGGAAATGAACTGGCGCAAGCGGGTACAGAACTCAAACGCGGAACCGTAACAGCGCAGATGAATGAATGCATGCTGAAGCGGTCGCGGTATTTTATTTGCTCGGGCAAGCTGGAAGAAGTGAAAGATGGTGTGAAGGGTGGTTTGTCCCCCTTCGCTAAAGTGATCACAGATCGTCTTGCGCTTATGAGAAAACGTGATCTCAACGATCAGGAAATAGTATTCGGCGCTGAACTTGAGATTGCACTCTCTAAAACGAAAGAGATTAATTCCTACGCTTTCTCATTTGGAAATAGCAATGAATCGACATCCAGCTTCATGTTTGTTCCTCCTGCGCATCGCATCAAATAGCTTATCGTGCTGATCATTACTGACGAAGCGGAATCATTCTCTATTCTCGAATCTTTCGCCGCTGCTGAATTTGACTACTCCGTACAGCACGCGAAATTTTTCCGCTCACCGGAAAAAGTCGTTTTCTTTTTGTTTTGTCCCGACGGTATAATGAAAGGTGCGCGTGTTTTCGTATTCGACAATCCTCCAATTGCCGGAGAAATCGAGACTGATTTGCTCAAAATCATAATGTCGTTTAATGGAGATAAACACGCCGATCTGCTTCGTGAGCATGCATCGGAAGTGATTCGCGAACATCTCGAAACTAAAGGAGCTGACCACTACTTCTTCGACGCACATTAATTTTACTTTCTCCGTGACCATCGGTTGAGTTAAAGATGGGGACACCTGAATTTCGTCGTAGTTGTCGCATAAGGCGACCAGAAGCATCGTGTTGACTTCCTGAGCCGATTAGGTTAGCTTTACTAAACAAAACCTATCTCATGAGAAAACTCTACTTCTTCATTCTTGCATTCTTCCTCTCGGTATCTGTTTCTTCACAAACTTTCTGCGATCCGCAAGGAAACGTAGTGCTGTTTTCGAATTACGATGGCGGCCCGCTTGTCATTAATTGTGATGTGAATATTCCCAACCTGAAAATCGGTGTGGTGAGCTATGAATTTTCCCGCATAGAAATTATCGGACCGTACGCTTCTAACGTCACGCAACTCTGGTGGGCTGGCTACAATGGAAGTAATGACCACTGCAACCTCGGCGCGCCGTTGTACACCACAATTTCAGGTGTAGCAAATCCGGTCGACTCTATCCTCATTTATCCTGCAGCAACTTATTCCAATCCGAATGGTTACGGTTCTATCATTTGCAACTACTCTTGCACGACCACCACCAACCAGGGCGGCTGTAACACCGCTGATCAGATTGCGCATTATTTCATTACCAATTTTGCGGGCTCGTTGCGTTCACACAGTACAGGCTACGGATGCTGGCCTGACACGATGGATATTTCCTATGGCGGAAATTGTTGTGCGAATCCATTGACTACGATTGCAGAAACAAACACCGCGCTGTTTTCCATCGCACCGAACCCTGCAAGCAACGAAGTGAACATCACCATGCCTTCTTCTCCGGATGTGCGCACAATTCAGATCACTAATATGCTTGGAGAAACAGTAAGCGAAATTCAGATTGCCGCAGGAACAACTTCCCAACAAATTCCACTCGAAACTTTTGCCCCGGGAACGTACTTCTTCCGCCTGCAAAACGGAGCACAGATAACCACGGAAAAACTTGTTATCATTGATTAGAAATAAAAGTGCCGGATGATTCCGATAGCTATCGGGACACCCGGCACTTTTTCAATTTGCAGATCTACGCCATTTCAGCAACCACTTTCATCATCTGCACATTCGCAGCAATCTTCACTTCGTCCGACACCACTACTCCTCCCGCTTCTGTAACTGCGCCCCACATTAATCCAAATTCGCTGCGGCTGATTTTTCCGCTTACTTCAAATCCTGCTTTGAAATTTCCATAAATATCTGTTGCAGTTCCGCCAAACTCTACAAGAAGCGTAACCGGCTTTGTAACTCCGCGCAACGTAAGATTGCCGTGAAGTTTATATCCATCAGATGATTTCTCTACGCTGGTTGAGATAAAATCCATCGTCGGGTGATTTGCAACGTCGAAAAAGTCGGGGCTCTTCAAATGTCCGTCGCGCTGATCGTTACCCGTAGTAATGCTGTTTACATCAGCAGAGAAGCTGATCTTTCCACCTGCGAAATCATCTCCATCCGTTTCCGCTTCTGCAGAAAATTTGGTGAATGATCCGGTAACCGTAGAGATTACGAGGTGCTTGATTTTGAACTGCACATCTGAGTGAAGCTCGTCGATTTTCCATGTGGTCTTACTCATAGGTTCTATCTTTTTTAAGTTTGAATTCGTGAATCCGGACATTCGGGTCAGGATTTCATTGTCTTTCTGTTTCGATACAGCAAAGATAGGCATTTATATGTATATACATACATTGTGACTGCGAATGCTATTAACTTATTGTATGTCAGTAGTTTGTATTGTGATTCCTAAAAAGAAACGGCTCCCAATAGGGAGCCGAATATGTTCTGCCAAAGGCAGCGCACCTGTTTCTTTAATCTGCTATAAATACTGATTCGCCAGATTCGCCAACTCACTCCGCTCACCTTTCTCGAGCGTAATGTGCGCATACAAATCTTTGCCTTTCAATCGATCGATCATGTATGAAAGTCCATTCGACTGCGCATCGAGGTACGGCGTATCGATCTGGAAAATATCTCCGGTGAAAACGATTTTCGAATTTTCTCCTGCGCGACTGATTACAGTTTTTACCTCGTGTGGAGTCAAATTCTGTGCTTCATCCACAATGAAGAAAACATTCGATAAGCTTCGTCCACGAATGTAAGCAAGCGGACACACCACGAGCTTTTCATTCTCAACCATCTCGTTGATCTGCTTGAACTCACGATCTTTTTCGCTGAACTGGCTCTTGATGTACTTCAGATTATCCCACAGCGGCTCCATGTATGGATTCAGTTTCGACTTGATATCGCCCGGCAAATAACCAATGTCTTTGTTGCTCAATGGAACAATTGGACGCGCAAGATAAATCTGATGATAGTTTCTTCTCTGCTCCAATGCCCCTGCCAGCGACAACAGCGTCTTGCCCGTTCCTGCAACACCTTGAATAGTTACCAGTCGAACTTCCGGACGAAGAATTGCGTCGAGCGCGAAACTCTGTTCTGCATTGCGAGGTGTAATATGAAATGCTTGTTCTTTTTTAATGCGTTCGAGCTGTGCATTCTTCTCGTTGTAATACGCGAGAACAGATTTCTGTCCGTTCTTCAGAATGTAATAGTGATTCGCATCTGGTTTTTTCTTTTTAATCTGCGCAGGTAAAGCTGTTGTTTCCTTCTCGTACAGCTCACTGATAGTGGCAAGCGGAACTTTATCTTCCGTAGTAATTCCGGTGTAAAGTTCATTCGGGTTTTCAACTTTTCCGGTCTCATAATCTTCTGCATTCAGATTAAGCGATTTTGCTTTAATGCGAAGATTGATGTCCTTAGTTACGAGCGTAACTTTTTTTCCCGGGTTTGTTTCTGCGAGATACAATGCGCAATTCAGAATCCGATGATCCGCTTTACGCTCACCGAACACACGTTCCGCATCCACACTCGAATTCTGGTTCATCTCAATCTTGAACATGCCATGGCCCTTGCCATTGATGTTCACCCAGTCTTTGAGTGTATTTCTTCCGGAAATCTTATCGATGTAACGCGTAAATTCTCTCGCGGCGAAGTTCTTACTATCATGACCCTTCTTAAAGTTGTCCAGTTCTTCGAGGACAGTGATGGGAACTACTACATCATGTTCTTTGAAACTTTTGATTGCATTGTGGTCATAAATAATTACAGACGTGTCGAGCACGAAAATTTTTTTCTCCTTCGCCATAAGTATAAGAGCGTAATTGTTTGCTAGCTAAACTAAGGTTTCGCCCACCGCTCAACTGAGGCGACTTGTTGAAGTAATAAACAGGCAGATGTTACAACGTGTCCAAATTCGCGTTTCCCGCATTCGACGGGCAAATTGCCATATTCGTCTAAACTCGTTGATTTTTAGGGTAATAAGTGCTAAACTGCACCATAGTTTGCGGCGGATTTCATGGTTTTGAGCGGATATTGTCAGACAATAATCTGATTTTGATATGCGTGTGAAAAATCATTGAGTTCCTCCCCTATACTATACACACGCACACCAACTAAATTTTCCTTCATGAAAAGTTGTACCCCGAAGCTACTGTTCGCAATTGCATCGCTTGCAATTTCATCTACTACCATCAGCGCACAGAATTGGAGAGATCCACTCGCCGATCCTAATCAAAGTTTCTATGACGTTCAGGCGAACTTCTACGCAGAATGGGGCGCACGGGAACAGCAAGAGTATCAGGCACGACAGGATCAGACCCTGATGAATGATAAATGGCCCGGCAATGACCCCGTGAATCCAACGCCTGCACCTTATATGAAAGGTGGATACAAGCAATTTAAGCGCTGGGAGAATTACATGGAGCCTCGAGTTTATCCTTCAGGGAATTTAACTCTGCCTTCTTCAAATTATGAGCGCTTCGTTCAGTACCTCGATCAGAATCCGGTGGCGATGTCCCAATACCAACAGGTGTACGGAAATCCTATCGGTAGCAATCAGTCTCCGGCATTCGGTGGACCGGTTCAAAATCCGATGTCAAGCACCTGGACATTTATGGGGCCAACCGGATATCCGACCAATGGTGGAGCGGGACGTATAAACGTAGTACGATTTGATCCGCAGTTTGCAACAAACAATACCATGTATGCGGGCGCTCCTGCTGGTGGATTGTGGAAGTCAACCAATGGTGGAACAACATGGTCGATCGTTGCCAGTACAGACGCGATTGCATCCATTGGTGTAACAGATATTGCGATTGATCCTGCAAACAGCAACATTCTATACATTGCTACAGGTGACGGTGATGCTGGTGATACTTACAGCGTGGGGGTATTGAAATCTATCGACGGAGGTTTAACATGGAACACAACCGGGCTTAACTGGACAACTAACCAGGGACGCACAATTAGTCGTCTACTCATTCATCCTACAAACGGACAGATTCTCATTGCATTTACAAGCAATGGAATTTACCGCACGACTAATGGCGGCACATCGTGGACACAAGTTCAGAATACAAACTCGTTCCGCGACGGAGAATTCAAACCGGGTGATCCGAATACCGTTTACGGCGCCGGAACTCGTTTCTGGAAATCAACAGACGGTGGCGTTACATGGACTAACACAGCTACCGGTCTTCCTGCAAACACAGCGGTAGATCGATTCTCCATTGCAGTAACACCTGCAAACGTGAACTACGTCTATATTCTCGCCGGAAGCGCAGCTAACAATGGCTACTACGGTGTTTATCGTGCAACCGATTCAGGTAACACATTCACGCAGCGTTCCAGTACACCCAATATTATGGGCTGGTCGAATACAGGAGCTGACACCGGTGGACAAAGCTGGTACGATCACGGATTTGATGTATCACAAACAAATGCCGACGTAGTGGTGGTTGGTGGTGTTAATCACTGGCGATCCACCAATGGTGGTACCAACTGGACACTTAATGCACACTGGACAGGAAGCGGTGCTCCATACGTTCACGCTGATGTGCACTGTATAATTTTTGCGCCCGGATCCGGAACACGTTACTTCTCCGGCAACGATGGTGGTATCAATGAAACAACGAATAGCGGTGGAGCATGGTCTGATCGCAGCGCGCAGTTATGTATTGCACAACCATACCGTATCGGACTTTCTGCAACAACAGCAAACTTGTGGCTCACGGGTCACCAGGACAATGGTACAAACCGCTACAACGGTGCATGGGCAGAAGTAATGGGTGGTGACGGAATGGATTGCTTCATTGACCGCACGAACAACAACAACATGTATGCGGAATATTATAACGGCGCATTCAACCGATCAACAAACGGTGGCGGTACGTGGGCAGGTTACACAACCGGATTAACCGGAGCTGCAAACTGGGTAACACCATGGATACAGGATCCGACGAATGCGGTTTACCTCTGGGCTGGATACACGCAGGTGTTCCGCCGCAATACAACCACAGGTAACTGGGTTCAGATGGGCACGCTCACCGGAAGCGGAACAATCATAGACATTGATGTTGCACCTTCGAACGGGGCCGTTGTTTATGCCGCTCGTTCTAACCAGTTGTGGAGATCTGCAAACACCGGCGGAACGTGGACGAACATCACCGGCACTCTGCCAATTGCCAGCGCAGCTATTTCACGTGTAACCGTTGACCCTTCTGATGCTAATAATGTTTGGGTGACGTTCTCCGGTTATTCATCAGGCAACAAAGTTTTCGTTACCACCAACGGTGGAACAAGCTGGACCAACATTTCTGCCGGCTTACCAAATATTCCCGCGAACTGTATTGTGTATACTCCCGGGTCTACCAACGATGCAGTTTACGTGGGTATGGACATTGGCGTTTATTATCGCGATAACACAACTGGTGCCTGGGCGCCTTACTTCACGGGCTTACCAAACGTTCCGATTTTCGATCTCGAAATCTTCGCACCGACTAGCAAAATCCGTTGTGCGTCTTATGGTCGCGGAGTTTGGGAAGTAGATGTGTACAATCCGGGGACGCTCGCACCGGTTGCTGACTTCTCCGCTAATCAAACATTAATTTGTCCCGGTTCAACTGTGAACTTCACGGATCTTTCGTCGTTCACACCTACATCGTGGGCATGGACATTTCAAGGAGGAACACCAGGAACTTCTACTGCACAAAATCCTACAGGAATTACGTGGTCGACTCCAGGCACATACAGCGTAACACTTACGGCGACAAACACCAACGGATCCGATGCGGAAACCAAAACAGCTTACATCACTGTCTTAAACAATGCTGTTGCTCCTCCGCTGGTAGAAGGTTTTGAGGGCGCTCAATTCGTTCCGGCCAACTGGATAGCCAATGACATCAATAACGATGGCGTGTACTTCGATCGTTTTGCAGCAGGTGCTAATCCAACACCTGGTAATAGTGCGCGATTCGACAACTACAACCTTGATGTCGCCGGTTCGCGGGATGAAATGTGGGCGCCACGACAAACATTCGCATCAATGACCAACTGCCAGATTACTTTCGACGTGGCGTACGCGCGATACAGTGCAGCATACTCAGATACACTTGAATGTTTGGTGTCAACAAATTGCGGATCGACCTGGACACAAGTGTGGATTAAGGGCGGAAGCACGCTCGCCACCGTTCCTGATCAAACAACGCAGTTCGCTCCGACAACCGCGCAATGGCGTAATGAAGTAGTTAGTCTCACAGCTTACAACGGACAAGCGAACGTTCTCATCAAGTTTGTTAACCGCGGTCATTACGGAAATTGTTTATACGTCGATAACGTGAACATTACCGGAACAGCATCTGCGCTACCAAGCGGAACATTTACTGCAAGCGCTACTTCTGTCTGTGCGGGGGTTCCTGTGAATTTTACAAGTACTTCTACTGCTACTCCAACTTCGTGGTCGTGGACATTCCCAAGCGGAACACCCGCAACTGCAACAACACAAAACGTTACCGGTGTCGTTTGGAATACTGCAGGAACTTACACAGTAACGCATACTGCAACGAACGCAAACGGCACAGGAACGACAACGCAAACAATAACTGTCCTTCCGTTGCCAACCGTAACGACATCGGCATCTCCTGCAACAATTTGTTCCGGATCAAGTTCAACACTCACGGCGACAGGCGCATCAACTTATTCGTGGATGCCGGGACCATTGAGCGGCTCACCGGTTACAGTGTCGCCAACAGGAACTACAACTTACACCGTAACAGCTACCGCTGCGAATGGTTGCACAAGAACTGCAACAAGAACAGTTACAGTAAACACCTCTCCAACTGTTACAGCGAGTGCAAGCAGTTCTACCATTTGTGCGGGAAGTAACACAACGTTAACCGGAGGCGGAGCATCTACATACGTGTGGAATCCGGGAAATATTTCCGGAAGTCCGATTACGGTTTCTCCAACGGGAACAACCACATACACCGTAACAGGCACAGCAGCGAACGGCTGTACGTCGACAGCAACTCGAGTGATCACAGTGAATCCAGCTCCAACAGTTACAGCAACTGCGGGCAGTCCGACTATTTGCACGGGCGGAAACACAACGCTTACTGGTGGTGGAGCGTCAACATACAATTGGCTGCCTGGTCCACTTTCAGGTTCACCAGTTACTGTTTCACCTGCAATAACTACTACGTATACCGTGACAGGAACTGCTGCGAACGGTTGTACATCTACGCAAACTGTATTGGTTACTGTGAATCCAACTCCAACTGTTGTGGTATCTGCAACACCTTCTACAATTTGTTCGGGCGCTTCATCAACAATGACTGCTACCGGTGCCACAACTTATTTGTGGATGCCTGGATCATTGACAGGAACATCTGTTGTAGTTTCTCCAACCACAACAACAACGTACACGGTTACCGGAACTTCGGGGTGTTCGTCAACAGCTACACAACTCATTACTGTTAACTCTTCACCTACGGTAACTGCTACATCGAGCCCGGGAACAATTTGCTCAGGTAACAACTCAACGCTCACTGCAGGTGGTGCTACAACCTATTCATGGTTGCCAGGACCATTGAGTGGTTCGCCAGTGACTGTTGCACCTGCAACTTCTACGACGTATACCATGACAGGCACAGGAGCGAACGGATGTACATCGACTCAAACCGTTGCTGTTACAGTGAATACATCACCAACGGTTGCTGTTTCTGCTTCGAATGCATCGATTTGCACAGGAGGAAACACAACACTTACTTCTACAGGAGCTGCAAGTTATTTGTGGATGCCCGGATCACTCACCGGTTCAAGTGTTGTAGTAACTCCGACTGCAACGACGACTTACACAGTGACAGGAACAGCCGCGAATGGTTGCACAAACGTTCAGACCATTACAATTACCGTAGGTTCACAACCAACAGTCACTGTGTCTGCTTCTAACACTTCTGTTTGTGCGGGCTCAAGTACAACGTTGACTGGCGCGGGAACAACGTCTTACACCTGGATGCCGGGCAACTTGACCGGAACATCAATAGTTGTATCTCCTACAGGAAATACGACTTACACCGTTACAGGTTCAAACGGTCCCGGATGCACTAACACTGCAACAATTCTGATCACTGTCAACGCAATTCCTAATGTGACTGCATCCGGTTCTCCGAATGTAATTTGCGCAGGAAGTTCAGCTACGCTCACGGGTAGTGGGGGTGTTACGTACACCTGGATGCCTGGCGCCCTTTCCGGTTCACCAATCACCGTGTCGCCAACAACTACAACTACTTATACCGTAACAGGAACAGATGCTAATGGATGTACTGACACTGGAACACGATTAATTACTGTGAATGCTGCACCAACACTTACTGTTACTCCGGCTAACTCGTCGATTTGTCCTGGAGGCAGCGTAACATTATCCGGTACAACAACGGGCGGAAATACGTATAGCTGGTCGCCAATAACGGGATTGTCTGCACCTACATCTGCAACGACAATTGCATCGCCGACAATTACTACAACTTATGTGCTTACGAAAACGCGCACAACAACAGGTTGCACGACTACACGAACAGCAGTTGTAACTGTGAATCCAACTCCGACCATTACTGCAACGGCCGCGAGCCCTTCAGTTTGTACAGGAGGTAACACAACAATCACTGCAGCAGGCGGATCAACTTACACATGGATGCCAGGCTCACTTAGCGGAACAACAGTTACTGTTACACCGGTTGCAACCACAACTTACACAGTAACCGGAACTAGTGCACAAGGTTGTACCGGCACGCAAACCGTAACTGTTACAGTAGGTCCACCTCCAACAGTAACCGCTTCTTCGAGTGGTACTATCTGCTCTGGCGACAACGCAACACTCACTGGTTCGGGAGCATCCTCATATACGTGGATGCCGGGATCGTTAAGCGGAAGTCCGATCAGTGTTTCACCAGCAGCAACAACGACGTATACGGTAACCGGTTCCAACGGTCCGGGATGTTCTAGTACTGCAACCGTGCTTGTAACGGTGAATACTTTACCAACTGTCACTGCATCTGCTTCGAATTCTACAATTTGTGCGGGTGACGCAATTACCCTTACCGGGAACGGTGCATCAACTTACGACTGGATGCCGGGATCGCTCAATGGCTCGCCCGTAACAGACACTCCTGCTTCGTCGACTACGTATACTGTAACCGGAACAGATGCAAACGGTTGTTCTTCTACCGGAATAGTTGCTGTAACTGTGAATGCATTACCAATCGTATCCGCGTCTTCATCGGCATCAACTTCTTGTGCGGGTGAACAGATCACATTGACAGGTAACGGTGCTGCCAGCTACAATTGGATGCCGGGATCACTCAGCGGTTCTCCGGTAGCTGATTCTCCGACTGCAACAACAACTTACACTGTAACCGGCACAGATGGAAACGGTTGTTCTTCTACCGGCACTGTTGCTGTAACTGTAAATACACTGCCTGCCGTTTCTATCACGCTCGCAACAGATACGTTCTGCGACATTGATGGACCAACTGCACTAAGCGGAGGATCACCTGCTGGTGGAACATACAGCGGTCCTGGTGTAAGCGGAAACGCGTTTGATGCTTCATCGGTTGGACAAGGCACGTACAACGTTATCTACACATTTACGGATGTAAACGGGTGCAGCGATTCTGCGTCACAGTCTGTTGTTGTTGATGTATGTTCAGGAAGCGTTGATATTGGTTCTCCGCTAAGCGGACTCGTTGCGGTTCCAAATCCGAACAATGGCGAATTTACCATCTGGTTCAACGCCGCGCAGACAGACGACTACGTGCTCGAAATTCACAATACACTTGGACAAGTTGTGTATGCTGAAACGCTCAACAACTTCTCCGGTCAGTACAAAAAAGAAATCAGTCTCGCCGGATTTGAAAGAGGTTGCTACAGTGTACGTCTGCGATCAACATCCGATGAAACAGTAATCAGAGTGATCACATTCTAAGAATTAACTGACTCACAAAAAAGCCCGGCAAGTCCGGGCTTTTTTATCGGCACACTTCGTCTGAAATGCGTCAATTACCCAATGAGAAAAATAAATTTCTACAATGCGCTACCAATTTCTTCGCAAAAACCTCCACTTAGATGTTTTTCTGTTTTTTGTGCGGTCTTTCGGGATGTTCTGGCGAACTTTGCAACGCTTGTCCTAGTCCAGATAGCGATCGTGATAGAAGGGCTCACACACCATAAATAATCAGCATGAAATTGAGAATCTCAGGTCTCGTAATCGCACTTGCATGTATTGCATTTTCAGCGAACGCACAGCAACGTGAAGAACAGGCAAACGATGTAAATACATGGCTGGAGCTGTGGAGAAATCCTGCGTCCAATTACTTTACTGTGAAACATCATTTCGATTCAACTTTTTCAGAAGTTGAACAGGAAATGCGCACGCACACCGGACAATCTTCCGCACAGGAATCTGAACGTGAAGAAGGTGCAAAAGACGGCACGTTCCGTTTGTTCAAACGCTGGGAATGGTACTACGCTCCACGTGTCGGAGTAAGTGGAGATCTCACCATGCCTGCGTATTCGTACATCAACTTCTTCACCTATCTCGAACAAAATCCGGCTGCGAAACAAATGCGCAATGCATCCATTTCGCGCCAGCTTAGTTCTACGAATTGGAATTTTGTTGGACCAACCGGTGCGCCAAATGGTGGTGGAGCCGGTCGCTTAAATTTTGTTCGCTTCGACCCGAACAACAATAGCATCATTTACGTTGGTGCTCCGGCTGGTGGTTTATGGAAAACAACGAATGGTGGTACTTCATGGACATGCCTAACGGATTTCCTTCCCATCATCGGTTGTTCCGATCTCGCTATTGATCCTTCTAACACACAGGTGCTTTATCTCGCTACCGGCGATAATGACGGTGGCGACATGCCTTCACTCGGGGTTTTGAAAAGTATTGATGGTGGCTTGACCTGGAACAGCACGGGAATGAACTTCAATATTGTTCAGTCACGTAAAGTTGCGCGGGTTATAATTGATCCGTCAAACACAAACGTAGTCTACTGCGGAACTTCGGCCGGCATTTATAAAACCTATGATGCGGGTGTAACCTTTACACAAATTTCAGGTTCGGGAATTGTGGATATGGAAATGAATCCTACTGATCCGCAAACATTGTATGCATGTCGTACTTCATTTATCAAATCAACAAATGGTGGCGCAACATGGACAACAATTTCCACCGGACTTCCTCTGGCGAATAGTGTTTCCCGACTGGCCATTGCAGTAACAAAAGATGACGCGAACTACGTTTACATTCTTGCCGGCAACGGAAACACACAAGGCTTCGAAGGAATTTATGTCTCAACAAACGCCGGACAATCTTTTACACCTCGTGCGAATTCTCCAAATCTTCTTGGTTGGGATCCGAACGGAAATGACAACGATGGTCAGGCGTGGTACGATCTTTCAATTGCTGTAGCGCCTTACAATAAAGATGTGGTTGTGGTTGGTGGTGTGAACATCTGGCGTTCAGACGACGGAGGATTTACATGGAACCTCAACGCACATTGGTACGGTGGCGGTGGCGTCCCGTACGTACACGCAGACATTCACGCGTTAGAATTTCTTCCGGGAGCTGTTAGCACATTGTATGTTGGATGCGATGGCGGAATATTTATGACCGATGACGATGGAGCAAACTACACGGACCTAAGCAGCAACCTTTGCATTGCACAGATTTACAAAATGGGGCAATCCGTTTCTAATGCTGCGACGGTTATCACCGGACATCAGGACAACGGGACGAATCTCAAAGTTAACGCTTCAGAAGACGAAGTGCTCGGCGGAGATGGTATGGATTGTTTCATTGACCGTACCAGCGATTTTAATTTATTCGGATCAATATACTACGGCGACTACTACCGTTCGAACGACGGCGGTAACAACTGGAGCGGAATCACCAGCGGACTCAGCGGAAATTTTGGTTGGGTCTCTCCGTGGAAACAGGATCCGAATGTGGCAAATACAATTTACTGTGCAGGCAGCCAGATGTTCAAGTCGACGAATCAAGGCAACACGTGGACGCAGATGGGAACCCTTTCGAATGGGCAATCAATTGTTGAATTTGAAGTTGCAGAATCGAACACACAGTATCTCTACATCACAAACGGTGCACAAATCTGGAAAACTTCGAACGGAGGCACTACATACACCAACATCACGAGTCCAATCAATACAAGCGGCGCATCCATCCAGAATATCACGATCAGTCCTTACGATGAGAACATGGTGTGGATATGTCTCTCCGGTTATTCTCTAAACAACAAAGTTTGGTTTACTGCAGATGCAGGTGTAACATGGACGAATATTTCTTACGGACTTCCGAATATTCCTGCTAATGCAATCAAAGCTGTTTCAAATACCGGAAACAATCTTGTGTTTGTTGGAATGGATGCCGGTGTTTACTATCGTCACGATTACAGCAACGGATGGCAGCCCTATTTCTCGGCGCTTCCACTTGCTCCTATCAGCGATTTTGAATTGTTTGAATCCACAATGACTTTGCGCGCGGCGACTTACGGTCGTGGTGTATGGGAGGTTGCAATTGATCCGACTCTTCTGTCCATGGCTGCCCAATTCACTGTGAACGACAACACGCTTTGTCCGGGAACAACCGTGCAATTCACCGATCAAACAACAAACAGTCCTACACAGTGGTATTGGAGTTTCCCCGGAGGAAATCCTTCAACGTCCACTGTGCAGAACCCAACCGTTAATTACAGCATTCCCGGATCCTACGCTGTTACACTTACTGCGTACGGCGCGAGCGGATCAGATGTGCAGACTATCAATAACTACATCGTAGTAAGCGGAAATTACACGCCGCCATTCTTTGAAGGATTTGTAAACACTACTTTCCTTCCACAAGATTGGACCGGAGTAAACAACGGCAATCAAAGTTATTTCTGGACACATAGTAGTACAGTAGGGCACAATAGCACCAACTCAGCGTACTTCAACAACCATAGTTACAATAGCCCGGGAACATCTGATGACATGATTACTCCGGGAATCAGTTTGATCGGATACGCCAATCCCCAACTCACATTCGATGTTGCGTATGCCCGATACAACGCCAACCGAACGGATACACTTGAAGTATTCGTTTCTGCAGATTGCGGCGTAACGTGGACAAGCGTGTATGAGAAAGGCGGAAGTGTCCTTGCAACTGTTCCTGATCAGTTAACACCGTTCACTCCTACAAACGCGCAGTGGCGCACAGAAACAATCAACCTCAATGCGTATGCGAATGCCGGAGCGTTGCTCGTGAAATTCCGAAACGAAAACGATCACGGAAATTATCTGTGGATCGACAACATCAACCTGAGTGCAACAGTAAACACTGCGCCAACAGCAATGATGTTCTCCCAAGGTGCGTGTATGATGGATTCAACTTCCTTCACGGGTCTCGCTGTTCCGGCTGCAACAGCATGGAACTGGACCTTCAGCGGTGGAAGCCCTGCAACATCATCGCTGCAGAATCCAACAACGCTGTGGACAACACCGGGAACATATACTGTTACTTTGATTGCATCAAACACTATCGGGTCTGACACCATCACACAAACAGTTACAATCCATGGCTTGCCAACTGTTGATGCCGGCACAGACACCACATTCTGCAGTACAACCTATGTATCGCTGCAAGGTTCAGGTGGCGTGGCTTATAGCTGGTTGCCTACAACTAACCTGTACAACCCAAGCAGCGCAAGTCCGAACGTTTACCTCACAGCAAACACAACGTTCACCATGACTGCTACAGATAGTCTCGGTTGTTCTGCAAGCGACACAGTGAACATCAGCATTCTTCCGCTTCCGACTTTTGCAGTCACCGCAAGTGACAACTCCATTTGTCCTTATGACACCATTCAGATCTGGGCAACACAACCGCAGTATCAGTACACATGGACACCAGCTTCGTCTTTAGATTCTGCCAATGTAGATTCTACAAATGCATGGCCTGTGACAAATACAACGTATACCATTACTTCCATCGACACAACTACCGGTTGTATGTATTCAACAACAGAAGTGGTAACGGTGTACGCGCTCACGCCTACTCCAACCGTTTTAGTTTGGGGATGGCAGCTGACCTGTTCGGTTGGTGCTGCGAGTTACCAGTGGTTCCTCAATGGAAATCCGATTGCAGGTGCAACACAGCAAACCTATCTTGCTTCAACAATCGGTATGTATCAGGTTGAAGCATACAATGTGCAGAGTTGTCCTTCGGGAATTTCTTCTGCAGTTCTGGTTGACGCGATACCTGAAATCAACGTAACGTCATTCAGCATTTATCCGAACCCGAACGGTGGAGAATTCTGGATCACGTTCGCAGGTGAGAAAAATGCGGATTACGTCCTGGAAATTTTCAACGCAGAAGGACGAGTTGTTGCGCAGCAGAAAATCACAGGTTTCTCCGGTGAATACCGCCAGATGTTTGATATGTCGTTGTACGGGGCCGGAGTTTACATGGTTCGTCTTTCCAACGATGAAGGATCGTCTGCATACCGAATGATTGTGTACTAATGAATAAACTGCCTGCGTTTAACATTGACAAAACGTGGACCTTGTTCCTCGATCGCGACGGAGTGATCAATGAACGCATTCACGGTGATTATGTAAAAACCGTGAGCGGCTTTCATTTTATTCCCGGTGTGAAAGAATCCATTGCGAAGCTTTCACAACTCTTTGGTAAAATCGTAGTTGTAACCAATCAACAAGGAATCGGAAAAGGTCTGTACAGCCACGAGGAACTTGCAGCCATTCACAACCATCTCAAACAGGAAGTGGAATCTGCCGGTGGGCGTATCGATGCAATTTTTTATGCTCCTAATCTTGCTTCAGAGAATTCTTCACTGCGAAAACCAGGGATCGGAATGGCTTTAAATGCACAGAAGATTTTTCCGCAAATCGATTTTTCCAGGAGTGTAATGGTTGGAGACACGGAAAGCGATATGCAGTTTGCCCGTAACGCCGGTATGAAAGCTGTGTTTTGCTGCTCAAACAACGATGTGGTGTCTGCGGATGTTCACGTATCTTCACTTGCTGAATTTGCTTCCTGGATTTCAGGATAGCAATCCGAAAAGCCGGATGAAACTATCTGCACAAGGCATTCTCGTTAACCGCATCAGCCTGCCACGTCTCGCATGGTTGCTGATTGCAGTTGCCATGTGCTGGCACCTGCTCTACGTGACGTGCGGAACCTTCCGTAAAGATTACATCATCAGCAGCGATGCAGCAGGATACTACGCTTATCTGCCAGCCACGTTTATCTACCACGATCATTCGTATCAGTTCTGTTATCCCGGCGAAAAGAAAATAAATTTCCCGGGTGCAGACTTTAGCCTTTTCCTGAACATGACTGCCGATGGAAAACCCATCAACAAGTATTTTGTTGGAACGGCATTGTTGGAATTACCTGCATTTCTAACGGCTTATGCTGCAGCTCCCTTGTTCGGTTATCACATGAACGGATATTCCTTTCCTTTTGTGCTTGCAATTGTTCTGTCGGCAATGATCTATGTGCTCATTGGGTTAGAGCAATTAAGACGTTTGTTAAGCAAGCTGGGTGTTTCCGAACCGATACAGGCCGTCACATTACTACTGGTATTTTTCGGTACAAACCTGTATTACTACAGTACCGCAGAGCCGGGAATGTCACACGCCTTTTCCTTCTCAATGATGGCGCTGTTCCTCAATCAGGCATACAATGTTTTCCATGCTCAAAATAAGAAATCCATTGTTTGGATGTTGTTTGCCATTTCAATGATCATCATGATCCGTCCGGTAAATGGTGTTGCACTTTTCGCATTGCCTGTGATTGCCGGTTCCTGGAAAAAATTCACCGAAGGAATTAGGTTTTGCGCACAACACTATTGGCGGGTAGTAATCGGCGGAGGAATTTTTCTCGCACTCGTTTTCATCCAGCTACTGATGTACAAACTTTCAACCGATCATTGGTTTGTAGATTCCTACAGCGGGGAACATCTCATTCTTACACAACCGCACATTATTGAAGTTCTCTTCAGTTGGAAAAAAGGTTGGTTCATTTACACGCCACTGATGTTCCTTGCTGCAATTGGTATCATCTTCCTTAAGAATAATTTTACACGCATCGCGTTCACCTTCGTGTTGTTTCTGGCTATCTATGTTGTTTCCTGCTGGGAGTTGTGGTGGTATGGCGGAAGCTACGGTATGCGTCCGTTCATTGAATATTATCCGTTGATGGCTGTTCCGCTGGCGTTTCTTATTGAACGTCTCTCAAAAAAATATCTGCTGTTCGTTTCGGTTCCCCTGTTCTCATTTGTAGCTGCTTTAAGCCTAGTGCAAATCTATCAGTACTCGAAGGGAATATTGCCGTACAACGACATGACTGCTGCAAAGTACAAGAAGATATTTTTCAAGACGAGTACAGACTATTCACTCATCTATGACCCGGGAACGCTGCGCCAACATCAGCTTCCGATGGGAATGAAACGTATTTACTCAGTTAAAAGAACCTTCGAAGAAAACAACGACGGACAATTCGGCTCGCAGGGAATTACGTCAGGCAATGCTTTCTCCGGAAAAAATGCAACCATGCTGAATGCGTCTGTGAAGGAATCCTCCGGACTGCGAGTAACGCTACGCGATGCTTTTCCGGATTCAACCCAAATCGGCAAAGGTTGGCTGGTGATTCGCGCAAAGGTTATCCTCTTCGAAGATATCGCAACCGCAAAAATGGCAATGTCCATTCATGATGGCGACAAAACCTATTACTGGACCGCACGACCGATCTATGTTGATATTGATACGGTGGGACAATGGCAGAACTTTAGCTATGCGATTAAGATTCCTGCCGATGTGCCGCCGAGCGCAGTTGTTTCCGCATACATGTACCACGATGATCAATCACTGGTGTATGCCGACGATTTTCAAATGGATTTCTACCTTCCTCACGGCTCAAAGTAGGCTTCACAGCACACGTATTGGCCCGAATCACGACTTATATGTGCTGTTGGTAGCGACTTAACATTTTTTTTAGGGTTACCTGTAGCTTTTCAACGGAATCAACATTATCATTCTAAACTAAACCTACTAAGTCATGAGCCATCGTGGAGTTTTAACTGTTGTTGCCGGGGCTGCCCTCCTTTTCGCCGCCTGCAATGCACCTCAATCTGAAACCGCAGGAACGCGCGCGGTAAACAAACCGTGGAAAGATATTTCTCCGCCGACGCAGGAATTCACTTTTAATGCAGAAAGCGGAGATACAATAACGTTGGACGATGGTACTTGCATCCGAATACCCGGAGGAATTCTTGTCGATTCGAAGGGAAAAACCGTTACTGGTGAAGTTACACTCGACTACACGACCATTTATTCTGTTGCTGAACTCATCGCATCCGGAATTCCTATGGATTATGACAGCGCCGGTTCGAATTTCAATTTCCAGAGCGCCGGTATGTTCGACATGACAGCACGCCAAGGCGAAGAAGAACTTGCCATCAAAACCGGAAACGCCATTGACATGGATTTCCCGACAACGAGACAAGATCTCACGTATAGCTTTTATCGCTACGACGGAGCTGCAAACAACTGGTCATTCCAGGAAGTCCCTGAAGTTGATTCGAATCAAACCCGACTGGCACTCGAAGAGGAATTTGCACTTGCTTCTATTCCGCCTGCTAAACCCGAAGAGTATGTTGCCGGAACACCTGTGATTGATCTGGAGTTCGAACTTGCAAAACATCCTGAGCTGAG
This sequence comes from Flavobacteriales bacterium, assembly GCA_040377305.1. Taxonomy (GTDB): domain Bacteria; phylum Bacteroidota; class Bacteroidia; order Palsa-965; family Palsa-965. The sequence goes on from JBEIPA010000004.1 coordinate 140,887, forward strand.
CGGATACGATGGTGTCATTTGGCAATATGCCGGTAACGGAAAAGATCCCGAAGACAACAAGTGGATCTACAACGAAGTGTGGACAACCGCAGACCTCAGTCTTGCCGACCGCGCTCTTGGGCATTACAATCTGTATCTGAAGAATGACAAGAAAGCATTCTCCACCATGATTCGTCCTGTATTGAAAGGTGCTGAATATGAAAACGCGATTGCAGATTTTACGGAACGCATGGAGAAATTTGAATCTGAAGAAACAGCACGCCGCGAAGAAGCAGAACGTGTGAAAGCAATTCCTCCATACATTTCACGGCTCAGTGTACTGGTGTTTGGATTGCACAACATGGATGCTATCGGTCGTTTACCGGATTTCATTATGGCGAACGTGAATTTTGTGCTGCCGGATTTTACAGGTAGTCGCGGTGATGTCACTGTGTACATTGTTTCTGGCACATCCGAAACAACACTCGCCTACAATGCAACCGGTAACAGGTGTTACTATCAAATGGGCGCAAACAATAAAGTGATTGCTGTTGATCACAAAAGCGGAAAAACATTCACGATGACGCCGGCAGAATTTAATGCCGCTGCTATGGGAGGACAATCTTTTAATCTCACCATGAATGAAAACAGCACACCCGTTGCCGACATGGCCGCATTGGAAAAGCTGATTGATGAACTATGAGTCGTTGGAGCCGACATATCGCTGTTGTTGTTCTGTGTGGATTTGTTGAGCTTCTGAACGCGCAGTTTCTGACGAGGTCAGTTGTGCCGGCCACACCGCCACCACCGAATCCTACACCCATTGTTAATTGGGTTCCGGTGAAAGTCGACGGACTGTGGGGTTACGCTGATACTTCTGGACAAATAAGAATAGCGCCTTTGTTTAACGCTGCAGAATCTTTCATCGGATCGTATGCGGTAGTGCAAAAAGGGAACAAAGCATTTGTGATTGACACTGCCGGAACAATTCTAACTCCGGCAGGTCATGATCAGATCGCGCAACTGGACGATAGCGTATTTGCGGTTTACAAAAATTCTGGGGAATTCGGTGAAGGCGGATGGGGTGCGGAAAAAATCGGTGGGCAGGAAATTGTGCCGATGCAATACGACAACATCGCCCGCACTTCTCTCACGGTGTATCGCTGCACACAGGATTCACTGATGGGATTCTTCAACCGGAACGGAACACTAATTGCTCCTGCCCGGTACGACACGGGATGGGTTTTCAATAGTACGTTCATCGCGTTAAAACGCAAACGTTTGATTGGAGTAAATACTGAGCTCGGCGTAAAAGTCCTTCCCGATTCCTGCTCTCGCGTCAAAGCACTGAACAGTACAACCGTTGCGGGCGCTAAACAGAAAAAGTGGGGCGCCGGAAAAAATAACGGTGCGCGACTCATTCCATTTGAGTATGATTCTATTGGAGGATTCTCCATCTATTTCGCTTCTGCTGTAAGAAACGACACCGTTGAGGTGTACGCAACGCACACAGCCTCACGCAAAGTCGATGGCAAATATATTCATGCAGTTCCGTTTGGCGCAACCTGGGCAAAAGCGTACACCCATTCCAAAAAATGTGCGGTGATCGATTCTGCAGGAAATATTGTTGTTCAGCCATTGTATGATGACGTACAATTCGCAGGAAACGGAACATGGGCGATTGTACAAAACAACAAATGGGGAATGATCGGCAAGGACGGGAATGTGATCATTGCTCCTGTGTATGACAACATCCAGCCATTTCGAAATGGAATGAGCATTGTTTTCTCCGGCGGATTGCAGGGATTGATTAACGAACGCGGAGAACTACTTTCTAAACTGGCGAACTGTTCGATCACAATCAAAGGCAATACTGCTAAGGTAGTTTGCCCCGACAATAAAGTTGATTACGTCAAGACCGATGGCCAGGGAAACATCATTCAGCGCGACGAATACGAAGATGTGCGCATCATCAAAATTGGTGGCGACAATTCATACAGAACGAAAGCAGGCCTACCTGGTGCGCCGCAAATGGGCAGCTCTGCACTTGCGCAGTCGCCACGCGGTGATTCACTACAATGGTTTTATGATTTTGATGTTTACCTCTATGGCTTGCGCGACGCCTATCTCGGTGACACGCTCATTCAACCGACGTATTCCTCTGTTAGAAAAGTTGGATTCGGTTACACAATCGTTTCTGTACCGAAAGTTTCTCCAGGCGTAATTCTCGACGGCAAACAAATGAAAAGCGGAATGGTATACGGTGTATTCGACGACACTACAGGAAAGTTTGTCATCGAACCTCAGTTCACGCGTCTTATGCCTTTCAGTATGCACGGCGATGGATCTAAAACTCTTTTCCAGTGTGTGCGCACCGATGGAATGGCAGGACTTATTTCCGCTGACGGCTCAGAGCGCATCGTACAAGCATCATGTATCGATAAAGTCAACAATGGTATTGCCGCGTTTTGCGTTGGCGGAAAATGGGAAATGATTGAAGGTGGTGAGTGCAGAACGAACTGGGCGTTCTTCCTGAAAACATATAACATTATCGACAACGGTCCGTTCAGCAATATCTTCGAATCAGAAAATGCTGCTGGTCGTTCAGTCACGCACACGGGTGGCAAGTGGGGATTTATGGATGCGCATGGAAATGTTTTAGTCGCACCGCAGTATGATGCATACGAACCTTCACTCTCCGGCACCTGCATTGTTAAACTCGGGAAGAAATGGGGAATGATTGACACTTCCGGAAATACAGTAGTGCCATTCGAGTTCGATATGATGCGTTATCTTATCACGAAAACGGATACGCTGCTTCAGACACAAGTGAATAAAGTACAGATGGGTTGCATAGATACACTTGGAAATGTGGTGATCCCCATTGCGAACAGCAAGATACTGGCACTTGGTGAAAACAGAATCGCTGTATGCAACGCAAACCGGTGGGAAGTGGCGCGAACAAACGGAGAAGTACTTACGCACGCACAATATCTCGAGATACGTCCCTACTCCGAAGGATTTGCCGCAGTGCGCATCGGAAGAAAATGGGGACTCATTGACACTTCAGGTACCGAGGTGGTTGCTCCGATGTATGATGATATCGGACAATTTTCCGAAGGAATGTGCGCGGTGAAGCTAGGCCTGAAATGGGGTTACATCAATGGGAGTGGCTCAACACGTATTGATCACCTCTATGCTGTCGCACTACCTTTCTTCCGCGGGGTTGCGCCAGTAAAACTGAAGTCTTCGTACGGGTTGATCGATCGGGAAGGAAAAACCATTGCGAAACACAATTATGCTTTAATCGAGCACATTCCGGGAAGCACTGTTTTCTCTTATCGTCTCGAAGGTCAAAACGGAATGATGTCGCCCACAGGTAAAGTGCTTACCACTGCGCGCTATCACAAGTTCAAAGACATTGGTGAGAATCTCATCGCATATCAGGAAGGCTTGTATTGGGGAATTATGGATACGCTGGGTAGGAAAGTAAGTCAGGCGATGTATGACAAAGTCGGAATTTTCGGTGACGGATTATGTCCTGTGAGTTATCAGGGGCAATGGGGATTCATCAAACCGAATGGTTTTTATAAAGTGAATCCACGGTATCGCGCAGTCAGTCGGTTCGGAAGCGGGCTGGCTTTTTACCTCGATTTGAATGATGACAACGGATTCATTGACACAACCGGGAAAAAACAAGTTTCCATTCACAGATGCGTGGGCGCAACCCCATTTGTAGAGAATAAAACTGCTGTCCGATTCATGGAAAAAGAGAAAACCTGGTTCCACGTTTATTCGCGATTCGGGCACCGCATTTCGAGGGAAAAGTATGCTGCCGTACACCCTTATTACCATGGAGCCGCTCCTGTAAAAGTGGGATTGTATTGGGGCCTTCTCAACTTCTCCGGGCGTTATCTGATCAAGCCTTGCTTCTCGCAAATGAGTGAGTTTCAGGATGGTGTTTCCATTGTTCAACGCAACTGTACGTTTGGTATCTACACCTTGAACGGTCAACAACTCTTGCCCGCCGAATACGATGTGATCAAGGCCGAAGGAGCTGTGATCCGACTACAGCGAAACAACGAGATCGGCTATCTCCACACCGACGGTCGGGCATTCTGGCCCATGCAGGACTAATCTCTGCGCCAAACCTGCAGATTTCCCTCACGAACGGGAACTTTTTCAAGACCATTTTTCGCCCGTTTTTCCGCATTAATGCCTATTTTTACCCCGCCCGAAAATCGCCTGACTTCTGAATAGATTTTAACAACTTTCGAGGCCGTTTTTAATAGCGCATTTATGACCAATTCCGCACAGGATTATCTCCCGATTGTCTACACTCTACTCGTAGCAGCCGGATTTGTCGTAACAACGATGTTTGCGACACACAAACTGGGGCCGAAACGCGACACCAAGAAAAAATTAGAATCATTCGAGTGCGGAATCGACGTTCAAGGGAACGCGCGTATTCCGTTTTCGGTTAAGTATTTCCTCGTAGCCATCCTTTTTGTGCTGTTTGACGTGGAAGTAATTTTTATGTATCCGTGGGCCGTGAATTTCAGAGACCCCGATGGGGCCGGTCCATTAACTGGCTTGGGTATTGTAGGATTCATTGAGATGATATCGTTTATGGCATTCCTGATGGTGGGCTTTTACTACATCATCAAGAAGGGCGCATTGAAGTGGGAAGATTAATTAACGAGGGAGGAAAAGAACATGTCTGAAATCACAAGAACAAAAATGCAAATGGCGAAGTCGCCGGAGGGCCTTGAAGGTCCAGGCTTCTTCCTCACGTCAATGGAAAAAGCAGTTGGACTTGCACGCAAGAATTCCATCTGGCCACTTCCATTCGCAACATCTTGCTGTGGAATTGAATTCATGGCAACAATGGCTTCGCATTACGACTTAGGACGTTTTGGTTCTGAGCGTTTGAGCTTCTCTCCTCGTCAGGCCGATTTGCTGATGGTGATGGGAACCATCGCGAAAAAAATGGGCCCTGTGTTGAAACAAGTGTACGAGCAAATGGCTGAACCACGCTGGGTACTGAGTATGGGCGCGTGTGCAAGCAGCGGTGGAATATTTGATACATACAGCGTACTGCAGGGAATCGATCGCATCATTCCGGTTGACGTTTACATTCCGGGATGTCCTCCACGACCGGAGCAAGTGATCGAAGGTCTGATGAAAATTCAGGACCTTGTTGGAAACGAGTCATTACGCCGTCGTAACTCACCGGAGTACAAGTCGCTCATGAATAAATACGGAATCGAATAACCGCTATGGCAGTTCTCACTCCCGAACAAACAATGGCGTTGCACGATGAAGTGCTCGCTGCTCTCAAAGGAAAATTCGGAGAAGGAATTCTCTCTTCTTCCTGCGAATATGATTTCCCGGTGTTCGTTGTCGACAAAGACATCATGCACGATGTTTTGGTTTTTGTAAAAGAAACGCCGTCGCTCAATTATCATTTCCTGACCACAATGTGCGCAATGAATTATCCGGAGAAAACGGGAAATGAATTTGCGATGATGTATCAGCTCCACAACATGCCGGAGAACAAACGCATTCGTTTCAAAACATTTATTCCGGAACAGAAACTCGAGATCGCAACGATCACCGATATCTGGCCGGCGGCAAACTGGATGGAACGTCAGGAGTACGATTTCTTCGGCGTGAATTTCATCGGTCATCCGAACCTCATCCGCATTCTCAACATGGAAGACATCACTTTCTTCCCTATGCGTAAAGATTTTGCATTGGAAGATCCAACGCGCGACGATAAAAACGATTCAATGTTCGGCCGATAATCATGAGCGAATTCCAGAACATACAAGAAGAACAAAAGGCCGAAGAGAAAGAGTACACCACACTCAACCTCGGACCAACACACCCTGCTACGCATGGAATTTTCCAGAACGTATTGCAGATGGACGGAGAAATTATCCGTGATGCTGTTCCCACAATCGGATACATTCACCGCGCATTCGAGAAACTCGCTGAGCGTCGTCCGTATGCACAGATTACTGTCCTGACCGATCGTCTCAACTACTGTTCATCTCCCATCAACAATATGGGATGGGAAATGACCGTGGAGAAATTGCTCAACGTGAAACTTCCGAAGCGCGTAGAACACATGCGCGTTGTGATTATGGAATTGGCGCGTATTGCCGATCACATCATCTGCAACTCAGTTGTTGGTGTTGACACCGGCGCACTCACAGGATTCACGTACATCTTCCAGTGGCGCGAAAAGATTTACGAAATCTTCGAAGACATTTGCGGTGCACGCCTGACCACGAACATCGGTCGCATCGGCGGATTCGAACGTCAATGGCCCGATAAAGTGTGGGCGAAAATTGACGACTTCCTCAAGAAGTTTCCGAAGATTCTGAAAGAGTTCGAAAGCCTGTTGATGCGCAACCGCATTTTCATGGATCGTACAATCGGTGCAGGACCAATCAAACCGGAACGTGCACTCGAGTACGGTTTCACAGGACCAAACCTTCGTGCTGCAGGATTAGACTATGATGTTCGCGTAACAAATCCATATTCATCGTACGAAGATTTCAAGTTTGATATTCCAATCGGAAAAGAAGGAGATGTTTACGATCGCTTCATGGTGCGTGAGCATGAAATGTGGCAATCGCTCAGTATCATCGAACAGGCAATGAAGATGATCGATCGCAAAGAGCCTGTGTTCCACGCTGATGTTCCTGATTTCTTCCTTCCACCGAAAGAGAAAGTGTACAACGATATGGAAGCACTCATCTATCACTTCAAGATTGTGATGGGCGAAATGGACATTCCGGTTGGCAACGTTTATCATGCTGTTGAAGGCGGTAACGGAGAACTAGGATTTTACCTCGAGAGTGATGGCGGTCGCACACCGTATCGTCTTCACTTCCGCAGACCATGTTTTATTTATTACCAGGCATATCCTGAGTTGATCAAAGGATCAATGTTGTCGGATGCAATTCTGACAATGAGCTCAATGAATGTTATCGCTGGAGAATTAGACGCATAAAACGACAACAATTTATGTCGAAGAAAGAAATAAAATTCAGTGACGAAACGTATGCGTTGATTCAGCGCATCATGCGTCGCTACCCGGAAGGAAAGCAGAAGTCTGCAATTCTTCCTGCGCTTCATTTGGCGCAAATGGAATTTGAAGGATGGCTGGCTCCTGAAGTAATGGATTACGTTGCGTCCATCCTGAAAATTAAACCAATCGAAGTCTACGAGGTGGCATCATTCTATTCGATGTTCAATCTCAAGCCGGTTGGAAAATGTGTGATTGAAGTTTGTCGTACCGGACCATGTTGGTTGCTCGGTGCTGAAGATCTCGTTCGTCACATTGAGAAGAAACTCAACATTCACGCTGGAGAAACAACTGCCGACGGAATGTTCACATTGAAAACGGTGGAGTGTCTCGCAGCATGCGGAACGGCTCCGGTTATTCAGTGCGGAGAAACGTATCACGAGAATATGACTGTTGAAAAAACAGATCAGATGATGAACGATTATCGCAGCAAAGGCGAGTTCGTAACGCACTGGGATAAAAAACACGTTAAAGCATAACCGCAATGGGAAAACAACTGCTGCTCGAACACATCGACGCTCCGGGAATTGCAACCCTGAACGGTTACAAAGCAAACGGCGGATATCGCGGGCTTGAGAAAGCACTCAAGATGAATCCTGCTGATATCGTTGAAGAAGTTAAGAAGTCTGGATTGCGCGGTCGCGGTGGTGCAGGATTTCCTACGGGAATGAAATGGAGCTTCATCGCAAAACCGGAAGGCGTTCCGCGTCACCTCGTTTGTAACGCAGACGAATCAGAGCCGGGAACTTTCAAAGATCGTTTCCTGATGGAGAAGAAACCGCACATTCTCATTGAGGGAATGATCATTTCTTCTTTCGCGCTCGGTGCAAACGTTTCGTACATCTACATCCGCGGAGAGTTGATGTATGTATACCACATTCTCGAAAAAGCAATTGCTGAAGCATACGAAGCAGGTTACCTCGGAAAGAACATCATGGGAACAGGATACGATCTTGATCTCTACGTTCAGCCGGGTGGTGGCGCATACATCTGCGGAGAAGAAACGGCACTCATCGAATCACTTGAAGGAAAACGTGGCAACCCGCGCATCAAACCACCATTCCCCGCAGTAAGCGGTGTATGGGGACGTCCTACTGTTGTAAACAACGTGGAGACAATTGCAGCAACGGTTCCAATTATCAACGACGGTGGTGAGGCGTACGCGAAGATCGGTATCGGTAAATCTACCGGAACCAAATTGATCTCTGCTTGCGGGCACATCAACAAACCCGGCGTATATGAAATCGAGATGGGAATCACCGTGGAAGATTTCATTTACTCCAACGAATATTGCGGTGGAATTCGCAACGGAAAAAAACTGAAGGCAGTTGTTGCCGGCGGTTCTTCTGTTCCGATTCTTCCTGCTGATTTGATTCTCACCACTGCAAAAGGTGAAAAGCGTTTGATGAGTTACGAATCACTTGCCGATGGTGGTTTCCAATCGGGAACGATGCTCGGATCGGGTGGATTCATCGTGATGGACGAAACAGCTTCTGTTGTAAAGAACCTGTGGAATTTCACGCGCTTTTATCACCACGAAAGTTGCGGACAATGTTCTCCTTGTCGCGAAGGAACAGGATGGATGGAAAAAATCCTCCACCGCATTCTCGACGGACACGGAAAACAAAGCGATGTTGATTTGCTCTGGGACATTCAAACCAAAATCGACGGAAAAACTATTTGTCCGTTGGGCGATGCAGCTTCATGGCCGGTAGCAAGTGCAATCCGTCACTTCCGTTCTGAATTCGAAGACTACATCAAGAATCCAGCGAACATCAAAGACGAAAAACATTACTACAATCTGCGCAACGAAAAAGCTCCGGTTGTTTAACAATACACATTACATCTTTGTGTCTTTGTGCACTTAGTGGTAAAAAAGAAAATTAGAGATGCCAATAGTAACGATAGACGGTAAGCAGATTGATGTTCCGAAAGGCACAACAATTTTACAAGCTGCCCGCATGCTCGGACAGGACGTTGCTCCACCGGCAATGTGTTATTACTCCAAGCTGAAAACATCCGGCGGTTATTGCCGCACGTGCATCGTTCGCGTAACGAAGATGAACACGCAGAATCCAAATCCAATGCCGAAACCTGTTGCGTCTTGTCGCACAGAAGTAATGGACGGAATGGAAGTTGTGAATTTCACTTCTGAACAGGTGCTCGAAGATCGCAAAGGTGTTGTAGAGTTTCTGTTGATCAATCACCCGCTCGATTGCCCGGTGTGCGATCAGGCTGGAGAATGTCATCTCCAGGATCTCGGCTACGAAAACGGCGCAGAAGGAACACGCTACGATTTCGAACGCCGCGAGTTTGAAATGGAGGATATCGGTCCGTATATCAAACTACACATGAATCGCTGCATCCTGTGTTACCGTTGTGTGCACACTGCTGATCAGCTCACAGAGAAACGCGTTCACGGTGTAATGAATCGCGGAGATGTTTCTGAAATCTCAACATACATTCAGAATTCAATCGATAACGAATTCTCCGGAAATATCATTGACGTTTGTCCTGTAGGTGCGTTGACCGATAAAACATTCCGCTTCAAGAGCCGTGTTTGGTTTACGAAGCCGGTTGATGCGAATCGTAAATGCACAAAGTGTACAGGTAACGTTCGCCTCTGGTTCAAAGGAAACGAAGTGTTGCGCGTAACCGGTCGTAAAGACCAGTGGGGCGAAGTGATTGAATGGATCTGCAACGATTGCCGCTTCGATCACAAGAATCTTTCCGATTGGAATATCGAAGGACCAAGTGCAATCAGTCACCACTCGGTTATTTCACAAGGACATTACGAGTTGCAGAAACTCAAACTCGATACCGGACGCCAGATCAAGAATCTGAAAGAAGGAAAACAGAAAAAAGAATCCGCTAAGAAGTAATATGCACAACCAAATCATACTCATGACGTTTTCCTGGTGGCCCGCGATTCTCGCAGTCATCGTGTTTGGCGTTACGCTGGTAACAGCAATGTATTCTACGTACGCGGAACGCAAGTTCGCTGCATTCTTTCAGGATCGTCTCGGACCAAACCGTGCAGGTCCTTTCGGATTACTTCAGCCGCTCGCAGATGGCGTGAAGATGTTCATGAAGGAAGAAATCATTCCGAGTGTATCGAATAAATTCCTCTTCATTCTCGGTCCTTGCTTGTTCATGATCACGTCGTTGATGACAAGCGCTGTAATTCCATGGGGTCCGGCGCTAACAATTGGTGGCGAGACTTACGCCTTGCAGGTTGCTGATGTAAACATTGCGGTGCTTTATCTCTTTGGTGTTGTTTCGATTGGAGTTTATGGAATCATGATCGGTGGTTGGGCATCGAACAACAAGTTTGCGCTCCTCGGTTCATTGCGTGCAGCATCGCAAATGATCAGCTACGAAGTGGCAATGGGAATTTCCGTTGTAACGCTCATCATGTTCACCGGCACGCTCAGCACTTCTGAAATTGCAAATCAACAGCACGGGTTCTGGGACGACGGATTCTTCACTTGGAACTTCTTCAAGAATCCGGTTACGTTCCTCATCTTCTTCATTTGCGCGCTAGCTGAAACAAACCGCGCACCTTTCGATCTTCCGGAATCAGAAACAGAATTGATCGGTGGATATCACACCGAGTTCTCTTCTATGAAACTCGGCTTGTATCTCTTCGCTGAATACATTAACATGTTTGTTTCTTCTGCGGTCATGGCTTTATTCTTCTTCGGAGGATTCAACTACCCGTGGATGGACGAAATCGCAAATCCCAACGTGCAGGCACTCATTGGTGTTGGCGTCATGTTCGCGAAAACCGTATTCTTCATCTTCGTGTTCATGTGGATTCGCTGGACCATTCCGCGTTTCCGTTATGATCAGTTGATGCATCTCGGATGGAAAATATTAATCCCGTTCTCGTTGGTGAATCTTGTTGTACAAGGTTTCATTATGTACGGAATGGGGATGTTGTAAACTTGCCCTGAGCTTGTAGAAGGGTTATAAATGTCAATTATCAAATCGTAAATGATTCAGCTAACAAATAGATCGAAACAAGTTGTCGACAAGAAGATGACCTTCCTTGAGAAGCTCTATCTCCCGGCAATTCTTGGCGGAATGCGGATCACGTTTTCGCATTTTTTCAAAAAGTCGGTGACGATCAGTTATCCCGAAGAGAAGCGACCTATCAGTGAAGTATATCGCGGGCAGCACGTACTGAAGCGCGATGAGAAAGGTGCGGAGCGTTGCACTGCGTGTGGTTTGTGCGCTGTGGCTTGTCCTGCTGAAGCAATCACCATGGTGGCTGCTGAGCGCAAGAAGGGCGAAGAACATTTGTACCGTGAAGAAAAATACGCTGCTGTTTACGACATCAATATGCTCCGCTGCATTTTCTGCGGACTGTGTGAAGAAGCGTGTCCGAAAGAAGCGATCTTCCTTACCGATCGTCTCGTGCCTGTTGAATTTGAACGCAGCGATTCTGTTTACGGAAAAGATAAGCTTGTAGAAGGAGTTGAACCGCAGAAGCGCATTGATGTTTCAAAACGCCAGACAACAGAAGTTGCCGAGTTTAAAACGAATCCGGAATACGCACACAATAAGTTGTGGGACCCGAATAAGTCGTTGACTAAAAAGAAAGCCCACTAAACCGCATAGTTACCCGATATGAATCTATCCGTTACTGAAATCCTATTTGGCATATTGTCGTTCATGGCGATACTGAGCGGGATCTGTGTAATCTTCAGCAAGAACCCGGTGTTCAGCGTGCTGTATCTGATTGTCACCTTCTTTTGCATCGCAGGACACTACATTCTGTTGAATGCGCAATTCCTTGCAGTGGTTCACATCATCGTGTATGGCGGAGCAATTATGGTATTGTTCCTCTTCGTCATCATGATGCTCAACCTGAACAAAGAAACAGAACCGCATAAGCCGGCCTGGATTCAGATCGCTGCTGTAATCGGCGGAGGCATGCTCATGCTTACACTCGTTGGTGCTTTGAAAGGCGCTTCAGCAATGGGATTGCCAACCAACGTCGACTCAGGAATCGGACTCACACGAAACCTGGGCCAGGTACTCTTCACTGAATTTCTGGTACCATTCGAACTTTCATCCGTACTCTTCCTCTCAGCAATGGTTGGCGCCGTTCTGTTAGGTAAAAAACAAGCACAATAATATGTCAGCAATACAGGTAATTCCTCTCAACTGGTACATCGCACTCAGCGCCATTCTTTTCGGAATGGGCGTAATGGGTGTTCTGTTCCGTCGTAACGCTATCATCATTCTTATGTGCGTCGAACTCATGCTGAATGCTGCGAACCTTTTGCTGGTTGCGTTTTCAGCGTATCATAACAACGCAGGCGCACAAGTGTTTGTGTTTTTCATCATGGCCGTAGCCGCAGCAGAAGTTGCAGTCGGACTAGCCATTCTGATCATGATCTATCGTAACACGAAAAGTACTGACATCAACTTCCTCAATAAACTGAAGTGGTAATTCATTAAAGCGTATGATTCAATTTTCCTGGCTTATTCCTCTTCTCCCACTGCTCGGCTTCACCATAATCGGGCTGGCTGGCAAGAGACTTTCTAAAGCAATGGTAAATGCCGTTGCCTGCGGAAGCATTTTACTCGCGTTCGGAATTTCTTTCCTCGTATTCTTCGAGCTGAAAGGAACGCAACACATCGTTGATGTTTTCCAGTGGATCAATGCCGGACAGATGAACATCGGGTTCTCTTTCCAGATCGATTCGCTCTCGTGTTTATTCATGCTCATCATTACGGGTATCGGATTCCTCATTCACGTGTACTCAACGGGATACATGCACGATGACGAAGGCTACAACCGCTACTTCTCTTACCTGAATCTTTTCGTGTTCTTCATGTTGCTCCTCGTAATGGGAAGCAATTACATCATCATGTTCGTTGGTTGGGAAGGTGTTGGATTGTGCTCGTACCTCCTCATCGGATTCTGGTTCAAGAAAACAGAATACAACAACGCTGCAAAGAAAGCTTTCATCGTTAACCGTATCGGTGACCTTGCGTTCCTCATCGCTTTGTTCATGATCTACTTCAAATTCCAGACGTTCGATTACAACGAAGTGTTTGAACTCGCACACAAGAACGCGTACAACAAAGAGTTCCTGAATGCAGTTGGAATCCTCCTCTTCATTGGAGCCTGCGGTAAGTCGGCACAGATTCCATTGTACACCTGGCTTCCGGATGCAATGGCGGGCCCAACTCCTGTATCTGCACTCATCCACGCTGCAACTATGGTTACGTCCGGCATCTACATGATCACGCGTTCTGCTGTTATCTATGCAAATGCTCCGGTGGCCAGTGAAGTAGTTGCAATTGTTGGTTTGCTTACAGCACTTTTCGCTGCGACAATCGGATTGTTCCAGAACGACATTAAAAAAGTGCTCGCCTATTCAACAGTCAGCCAGCTCGGACTAATGTTCCTCGGACTTGGTGTTGGTGCATTCACGGGTGGAGTTTTCCACGTGATGACACACGCTTTCTTCAAGGCGCTGTTGTTCCTCTGTGCAGGATCTGTGATTCACGCAATGAGCGGAGAACAAGACATCCGCAAAATGGGCGGATTGAAAAAAGTACTTCCGATTACGCATCTTACTTTTCTAATCGGCACTCTTGCGATTTCCGGCTTACCTCCATTCTCTGGTTTCTTCTCGAAAGATGAAATTCTTGCAGGAGCGTACGAACACAATCAGCTCTATTGGTTACTTGGTGTCATCGCTTCTATCATGACTGCATTCTACATGTTCCGCTTGTACTTCCTTACTTTCTATGGTGACTTCCGCGGAACACAACATCAAAAGGAACATTTGCACGAGTCACCAAAGAGTATGACTGTTCCGTTAATGGTCCTTGCAGTACTTGCAGCACTTGGCGGATTTGTAGGAATGCCTGATGGATTCCTTGGAATTCATTCCGTGAAGCACGTGCTGCATGGATACTTGAGTTCAACGTATGATGATGGGTTCGCCGGAACATGGATTGGTGGAGCTGCACACTTCAATGCACACGAAGCTTTGCTCATGATTCTTGCTGTCGGAGGTGCACTCGCTGCAATCTATTTCGCGTACATGATGTACCGCAAACACGGCGTGTTACCTGATGCGTCTGAGGCAACAATGAGCAAAACTCATCGCACCGTTTACAACAAATACTACGTCGATGAGATTTACGATGCAATCATCCGCAAACCACTCGACAAAATTTCTGATTACACCTACCGCTTCTTCGAAATCAAAGTAGTAGACAGTTTCGTGAACGGCATTGGAACTATGACACGACGTGCAGGTGATGTTGTGAAGCTCATGCAGGCCGGAACACTCGGCTTCTATGTATTTGCAATGACCATCGCGGTGATTCTCATTTTCGCTTACAAATTTTTCTGATCAGCATACTGAATAAGTTATGATAACAGCATTATTAATCGGTCTACCGCTCGTTGCAGCACTCCTCCTACTCTTTTCGAGTGGAGAAGGTGCAAAGAAGATTGCGCTGCTTGCAGGAGTTGCCGAACTCGGTCTCGCGATTTTCGCCTTCTGGTTCATGCGCACTGCACCACGCGATGAAGTTTATGTTGGCAGAATGATGATGGATGTTCCGTGGATTCAATCCATTGGCGTTCACTTCAACGTTGGTCTCGACGGCATCAGCATGGTGCTCGTATTGCTTACTGCGTTCCTTGTGCCTTTGATTATCCTCAGCGGATTTGAAAAGAAATACGAGAACCCTTCTCTCTTCTACGCGCTCATGCTGTTCATGCAAATGGCACTTGTTGGCGTGTTCGTTGCAAAAGACGGATTCCTCTTCTACGTCTTCTGGGAACTCGCACTGATTCCGATTTACTTCATATGCTTATTGTGGGGCGGAGAAAATCGCCGCAAGATTACATTCAAATTCTTCGTGTACACACTCGCAGGAAGTTTATTCATGCTCGCTGCATTAATCTTGCTGTACATGAATACTCCGATTAACGTTGCTGGCACGCATTCATTTGCAATTGATGCGCTGTATGATGCTGGTCAACACGTCTTGAGTCCAACAGAACAGGCTTGTGTCTTCTGGGGTTTCTTCCTGGCGTTCGCAATCAAGATGCCGATATTTCCTTTCCACACCTGGCAACCGGATACATACGTAACTGCTCCTACCCAAGGAACCATGTTGCTTTCCGGAATTATGCTGAAGATGGGAACATACGGAGTTCTTCGCTGGATGTTGCCAATGACTCCGGAAGCGTTCAGTACGTACGCACCAATTGTTGTCGGACTTTCAGTAGCAAGTGTCGTGTACGCATCGTGCCTGGCAATCGTCCAGAAAGATTTCAAGCGACTTATTGCATATTCTTCAATTGCCCACGTAGGATTAATCGCTGCAGGACTTTTCGCGTTCAACATGAAGTCGGGTGCAACAGAAGGTTTGAGTGGCGCTCTGATGCAGATGTTTGCACACGGTGTGAACGTTGTTGGTTTGTTCTTCATTGCTGATATCATTCTGAACAAAACCGGCACACGTGAAATGAACAAGCTCGGCGGAATCAGAAATGTTTCTCCTCAGTTTGCCGCGATGTTCCTCATCATTCTGCTTGGATCAGTTGCGCTTCCATTGACGAACGGATTCGTTGGAGAATTCCTGTTGTTGAATGGAATTTACCAATACAGCGCATGGGCTTGTGCAATTGCCGGTCTCACTGTAATTCTCGGAGCAGTTTATATGTTGCGCAGTTATCAGGTTGTCATGCTTGGAGAAACGAACAGCGTTACCTCCGGATTCGCAGCATTAACAGGAAATGAAAAAGCAGTGTTGCTCATTGTGTGCGCAGCAGTGTTGGCGTTCGGTGTGTATCCGAAACCACTTCTCGATATTATGCAGGCAGATGTGCAGAACCTCGCAGCGTTCATCACGTCGAATGCAAAACCTTAGAACATTAGCCTGCCCGACTTAACGAAGGCGGGCGTACCGAATTAAGATATGAAAGCAATTCTTTTACTCTCCGGACTAGGCGTACTCGCGCTTTTCGCAGAACTGTTCAAGTTCCGCAAAGCGCTATTCCCGCTTGTCATCCTAGGACTTCTCGGCACAATCGCCACTGCAGTTTCTTATTGGTGGTTCGATGACGGCGAATACGCGAAGTACTTCGGCAACATGGTGAACTTCGAAGGTTCTTCGGTTGTTACCTCGGTAGTCATCCTTGGAACTGCACTGCTGTGGTTCATCATGTCAGGAAAATACCTGAGCACGGAAACTTCGGAAACAGATCACACGGCACTAATTATGTTCTCGCTGGTAGGTGCACTCATTCTCACCTGCTATACAAACATGGTGATGCTCTTCCTTGGAATTGAAATCCTTTCTATTCCGCTGTACGTGCTCGCGGGCAGCCGCAAGAATGAACCGGGCTCACAAGAAGCTGCGTTCAAGTATTTCATGTTAGGCGCTTTTGCATCTGGCTTTCTCTTGTTCGGAATTGCACTCGTGTTTGGCGCAACCGGAACATTCGACGGTAATGCAATGGGCAATTACATCATCGAGAACAAAGCAACACTTCCGGGATTCTTCTACGGAGGTGTGATTATGATTTTGGTTGGATTGCTTTTCAAAATTGGTGCCGCTCCATTCCACTTCTGGGCCCCGGATGTTTATCAAGGTTCTCCTACCGTGTTCACCGCTTTCATGGCGACGGTTGTGAAGACTGCTGCAATTGTTGCAATCCTCCGTCTCTTCCACACCAAAATGCTGGGTGGTGTTTCTGATTTCTGGATTCCTATTCTTGCGATCTGTGTTGGACTCACATTCGTCATCGGAAATCTTTCTGCAGCCGTACAAACGAGTGTGAAGCGTATGCTCGCATTCTCGAGTATTTCTCACGCTGGATTTTTATTACTTGCAATTGTTGCTGCATCAGCATTCACACCGAAAGCAATCATCTTCTACACGATCGCGTATTCGGTTGCATCTATCCTTGCGTTCACCGTTCTTATCAGCGTAATCCGCGCAACTGGAAAAGATGAAGTAGACGGCTTCAACGGACTCGGAAAGAAAAATCCCCTACTCGCTGTTGTGATGTGCATTTCACTGTTGTCGCTCGCCGGTATTCCGCCAACCGCCGGATTCTTCGCGAAGTATTATGTACTCACTGCTGCAATCGGTAGTGGCCACTATTGGCTGGCAATCATCGGAATTCTTTCTTCACTCGTTGGCGTGTATTACTACTTCAAGATCATCATCGCGATGTACTTCAAAGAAGCGAAAGAAGAATTGGAATACACTTCCGATGCACAACATCAGGCTTTGCTTTTCATTACCGCAGTCGCAACAATTGTACTCGGATTGCTTCCTGATCTCATTCTGAATATCGGTTCACCAGCAGTAGTTGTTGCGGACGCGATTCAGTAATAGCATACTCGCCTGCATGTGCAGGTTGAAATAATTCTCGCCATTGAAAAAGCTTAGCCTCACCGCCTGGATTCTTATTTCACTCGTTGGCGGAATCATTGCCGGCGTCATCGCGCACGATATGATATGGGGAAATATGGTGCTCGATAAGCTCGATCCCGATATTCAGGCTGCAGTCAGAAATTACGCAGGAGAACAGTTGAAAGGCTTCAAACTTTGCAGCGACGTTTTCCTCAGCCTTGTGAAAGTAATTGTTGCTCCACTCGTGTTTTCACTGTTGCTCGTTGGACTTGTCAAGACCGGCAACTTCAAAGCCATGGGTCGCATCGGATTGAAAACGATGATCTATTTCACCGGCGCTACGTTAATCGCATTGTCGATGGGTCTTATCATCGTGAACGTTTTCGAACCTGGAAAATCGCTGATTGATCATGGAATGATGCCTCTCGCCGGATCGAGTGTTGCACAACCGAAAGCCTTTAATCTTACAGAATTCGTTCTGCACATTTTTCCGAAGAACATCATTGATGCAATGGCGCACAACGATATACTTCCGATCATCGTCTTCGTATTGTTCTTCGCTGCTGCTGTTTCTGCAGTTGGCGAACGCGGAAAAATTGTACTCGATTTCTTCGATGCGATTTCACACATCATGTTGAAAGTAACAAGCTATGTGATGTTCTTCGCACCTCTTGCTGTTTTCGGAGCGGTTGCGGCCGTCATAGGATTGAACGGCCTTGGCGTCTTACTCGGTTACGGAAAAATGATCCTCTGCTTCTTCGGTGGGCTCACTGTATTTGTTTTCGGCGTGTTGCCCGTCATCTGTTATTTTTTCCGCGTCAATTACTGGCGACTGCTTGGATTGATCCGTGAGCCGATGATGATTGCATTCGGAACTTCTTCTTCGGAAGCTGCAATGCCGAAAACAATTACAGCGCTCGAACGTTTCGGTTGTCCTGATCGCATCATCGGATTTGTTCTTCCACTGGGTTACTCTTTCAATCTTGACGGTTCGATCATGTACATGACATTCGCAACAGTTACAATTGCTCAGTTCACGGGTGTCGACATGCCATTGAAAGAACAGATTCTGATGATGTTGATGTTGCTCGTAACCAGCAAAGGACTCGCTGGAGTTCCTCGCGCATCACTCGTTGTCATTTCCGGTATGTGCGCTGCATTCGGCATTCCCGCTGAAGGAATTCTTCTCATAATGGCTGTCGATTGGCTTCTCGACATGGGTCGCTCTGCTACGAACGTTGCGGGTAATGCGGTTGCAACTGCTGTTGTTTCCAAGTGGGAAAAATCGCTCGGCGATCCTAAACCCGAAGAACAACCTGCATAGATTATTTGAATTCTCAAATTGCTTTCGCGGTTCAATGATGCTCCTGCCTTTCGTTGTGCAAAACATGACCGTGATCAGTTTTTGTATTTGTATTCAAAGGTTCATCGAAATAAAAGGCGTTTTGTCGAAGAAACTTTCAAGTGCTTGCCAGTTGCAGTAAATTTGAGTGTGTAGTTCGGATGATCCCCAACTCGAAGCAATAGGCATGAAGCGCGCAGTAACTATAGTCTTGTTATTTGGTTTGTTGATTACACAGACTGAGCTGTATCAGCTTCTGAAGCTTCCGGTTGTTTTTCAGCATTATCAGGAGCATCAGAAACGTGACGCTTCAATTTCTGTTTTCGATTTTCTGGTCATGCACTATGCTGGTGATGACAAGACTGATGCAGATCATGATCGCGACATGCAGTTGCCTTTTAAAACATCAGATCACAATGTTGTTTCCGGTATTTCATTCGCAATTAAAACGGAAGGTGCTTCTATTGCTGTCGCTCCGATCTTTTTGATTCCAACATTGCGCGCTTTCTCCTGCGATAATTACAATTCTCTGCACGCCAGTGATATTTGGCAGCCACCTAAGCAGGCTTAATCAATTCGACTTCTTGTTTTCGCTGTAAACATTCTTACTGAATGTTGCTGCGTCATGTCTTGATTAAACCTTCTTCTATGCTCAAATCAATCATTGGATTCTCAATCCACAATAAATTAATTGTCGGCATTTTTACCCTCGTTCTAATTGTCTACGGAGCGTATAGTGTAACACGTTTGCCGATCGACGCAGTACCTGATATTACTAATAATCAGGTAATGATAATTACCACATCGCCTTCTCTCGGAGCTGCTGATATTGAGCGGCTCATCACTTTTCCTATTGAACAAAATACACGGAACATTCCGGGAATCATCGAGCAACGTTCATTCTCCCGGTTCGGACTTTCTCTTGTAACGCTTGTGTTCGATGATAACACGGACATCTATTGGGCCCGACAACAAATCAGCGAACGACTTGTACAAGTTCAGGAACAGATACCGTCCGGTCTTGGTGTTCCGACAATGGGTCCCGTAACAACCGGCTTAGGTGAAATTTTCCAATATGTAATCCGACCTGAACCTGGATATGAATCGAAATATGACGCTACAGAACTGCGCACGATTCAGGATTGGGTTGTCCGTCGTCAATTGCTTGGCACAAAAGGGGTGGCAGACGTGAGCAGCTTCGGTGGTAAACTCAAGCAATATGAAATAGCAGTGAACACCGACAAGCTGGAGGCACATAACCTGACCATCACCGATGTGCTGGTTGCTCTCGAAAAAAATAATCAGAATACGGGCGGCGCGTATATAGAAAAAGGCCCCGCAGTATTATACATCCGCACAGAAGGTCTATTGAATACAATGGACGATATAGGTGCTACTCCGGTATTACAAACCGACAACGGAATTCCAATACTTATTCGTGACATCGGAACTCTGCATGAAGGATACGCAACACGATATGGAGCGATGTGCTACAACGGCGATGGCGAAGTAGCGGGCGGCATTGTGATGATGCTGAAGGGTGCAAATTCTTCTGACGTAATAGAAGATGTGAAATCCAAAATTGCATTAATACAGGAAACACTTCCGGAAGGACTAAAGATTGAAGCGTTTCTGGATCGAACGAAGATGGTCGATAATGCACTGGATACTGTAACAACCAACCTGCTCGAAGGCGCATTGATAGTCTTGTTTGTGTTGGTGCTGTTTCTTGGGAATTTCAGAGCGGGACTAATAGTAGCATCCGTTATTCCCTTAGCCATGTTGTTCGCGGTAATCATGATGAACTTATTTGGTGTTGGCGGAAACCTGATGAGTCTTGGCGCGTTGGATTTCGGTCTGATCGTAGACGGAACAGTGATCATTGTTGAAGCAATTCTCCACCGCATTGAAACCAACAAGCTCTTCCATGGCGTTCACAAAATTGATCAGCAGACCATGAACGAACAAGTAGAATATTCATCCGGAAAAATCATGAAGTCCGCAGCGTTTGGACAAGTCATTATTCTGATTGTATATCTGCCATTCTTCGCGCTTCGTGGAATTGAAGGAAAAATGTTTCAGCCCATGGCTATGACAGTTTCATTCGCAATTATCGGAGCCTTTATCCTTTCTCTCACTTATGTTCCCATGATGAGTTCACTGTTTCTCAGCAAAAAGATTTCGCATCGAAAAACATTTGCAGACAAAATGATGGCGGGCATACAACGCGTCTATCAGCCCATGCTTGAAAAAGCACTAAGGTTTCCAAAGACAATTGTATTCGCCTCGATCGCACTATTCACGCTTTCCGTTTATGTACTCGGTAGTTTAGGTGGAGAATTCATTCCTGAGTTGGAAGAAGGTGATTTCGCTGTTGAAACGCGCGTGCTTCCCGGAAGTTCACTCACTACCACTATTAAAGCGACTCAACAAACAGCCGCAATACTTGTTGATCAGTTTCCTGAAGTAGAAAAAGTGGTAACGAAAATCGGCAGCGGAGAAATTCCAACTGATCCAATGCCCATGGAAGCTTCCGATATGATGGTCATTCTCAAACCGAAAAGTGAATGGACGTCGGCAACAACATTTGATGAGCTCGCTGAAAAAATGAGTGCTGCTGTAAGTGTAATTCCGGGCGTAACGGTTGGATTCCAGTTTCCGGTTCAGATGAGATTCAATGAGCTTATGACCGGAGCACGACAGGATGTGGTGTGCAAGATATTCGGTGAAAATCTGGATTCACTTGCGTACTACGCCGGTCTTGTTGGTGCAATTGCTCAAACTGTCGAGGGCGCCAAAGACATCTATGTAGAACCCGTTACAGGTATGCCGCAAATCGTAGTCAACTACAAGCGCGATGTAATAGCACAGCACGGGTTAAACATTGAAGACGTAAACCGTGTAGTTGAAGCTGCATTTGCCGGAACCGTTTGCGGTCAGGTTTTTGAAAATGAGCGCCGCTTTGATATGGTGGTGCGCCTGGAGAGTGAGTCGAGGAAGAGCGTCGAGGATGTACAGAATCTACTCATATCATCTCCCGAAGGTTCGCAGATCCCGCTTCGTCAGCTTGCAGATGTTACCATTCAGGTTGGCCCTAATCAAATTCAAAGAGAAGAAGCACAGCGCAGAATTACAGTGGGCTTCAACGTGCGCGGGCGCGATGTTCAGTCGCTCGTGAAAGAACTCGAACAGAAAATCAAAGGGCAAATCAAACTGCCAAGCGGATACTACGTTACCTACGGTGGCCAGTTTGAAAATCTCACGGCAGCAAAACAACGTTTAGGTTTAGCGGTACCCGTTGCGCTGCTGCTGATTTTTCTCCTGCTGTATTTTGCTTTCCATTCTGTTCGGCAGGGATTACTGATCTATTCAGCAATTCCTCTTGCTGCGATTGGTGGAATTCTCACGTTGTGGCTGATAGGAATGCCGTTTTCAATTTCTGCAGGTGTGGGCTTCATCGCACTTTTCGGTGTTGCCGTGTTGAATGGAATTGTTTTGATCACTGAATTCAATTCGCTGAAGGCCGATGGCGTCAAAAATCAACACGAAAGGATCATCACCGGAACACGGATATTACTTAGACCAGTTCTCATGACCGCAGCGGTTGCTTCATTGGGATTCTTACCCATGGCACTGAGCAACGGCGCTGGTGCAGAAGTGCAACGTCCACTGGCAAGTGTTGTAATCGGAGGTTTAATTACGGCAACAATACTCACACTATTCGTGCTTCCTGTGCTGTATAATATCTACAACCGCGATGGTAAACCACAAAAACACAGAAGCGGACTTGCCCTTTTGAGGTTGCGACTTCGGGCTATCAAAAAGCGAAAGAACTCACGACGAAATTTGGGATTCGTATTATTCTTTCTCCTTTTCACTATCCCTTCCTGGAGTCAATCGCCAACGATTTCACTGGAGAATGCAATCGACTCCGCGATGAACAATAACCTCGATGTGCTTGTTGCGGCATTAAATAAAAATGCTGCTGCTTCAGCTGAGAAAACGGCGTGGCAAATACCGGCAACCGAAATTGGATTTGAGTCCGGACAAATAAACAGCTATGCAACTGATAATCGGTTTACAGTTGCTCAGTCGTTTGACTTTCCAACTGTGTACACCGAACGCAGCAAATTACTACGCGCCGAAAGCGGTATCGCTGCAGAAAATGAACTTCTTACGCGACTTGAAGTGCGCAGGCAGGTTACTACACTGTATTATCGCTTACTGGTGCTGGATGAAAAACGAAAAATCCTGCGTAGTTATGACTCAATTTGCAATCTGCAATCGCAACGACAGACTGATGCGTTGACGTCCGGAGAATCAACAATTCTTGAGAAAGTCTCTGCAGAAAGCAAGCAACAAAGCGTAGCCATGGAGCTCAGCCAGGTAAATGCAGCGTTTCTTTCCGCACAAATTGCTTTGTCGCAATTAATGCATACGCAGATTCTCTATCGACCCGACTCGCGGGATATACGGTTAAGCGCAGTAGTCACCACCGACACCTCCGCTGCGCGTGCCCATCCAATATCAAGAATTGCGGCTTATGAACGTGATGTTGCGTTTCGGAATATGCGAATTGCTAAACAATCTTTTCTTCCGCGATTCTCTGTCGGCTATTACAACATGAGCATCGTGGGGTGGCAGTTAGTCGATCATACAGATCGCTACTTCAATAGTCGTTATCGTTTTGCATCGGTAGCTGTCGGTATTTCCGTACCGCTTTCCTTTAGAGCGACTTCTGCGCAGATAAGACAGCAACAATTCCGCTACCAGGCTATGTCCATGCAATATTCGGCCACCACATGGTACTGGCAGAATGAAATCCGCATTGTGAATTCCGACCTCGCCCAAAGCGCCTCATCTCTTTTATACTTTGAAACTTCGGGACTACCGAATGCGGCATTAATTGAATCCGCTGCGCAAACGCGATTCGCTGAAGGAGACATTTCCTATTTCGAATGGATGATCCTCATGGAGCAAGCCATTACTATCCGAAAAGATTATCTCAGCACAGTTGAGAAATGGAACAATAATATTATCACGGTCAAATACACATCTGCAAATCTTTAATCACACGATCATGAAAAAGCTAATTTATATTCTCATTACATCAACGTTGGTATGGTCGTGTAACAGCGCCCCCGTTGAAAAGGCGGAAAATACTTCTACGCCACAAGCCCTTCAGCAAATAACATTTACGGAAGCACAAATGCTGAATGCTGAAATACAAATAGGGACGGCAGAACTGAAGGATCTGGCTGCTGTTATCAGAGCAAATGGTGTTGTTGATGTTCCACCTCAGAATCTCGTAAGCGTTAGTTTTCCGCTTGGTGGATATCTACGTTCTACCAACCTTCTCCCGGGCGCAGAAGTAAAACGCGGACAAGTAATCGCAGTTATGGAAGATGTTGCTTACATCGAGATGCAGGAACAATATCTTGTTGTTAGCGCACAATTAGAGTTGCAGAAAAAAGAAGTTCTGCGTCAGCGCACATTGAATGCAACGAAGGCCTCGAGCGACAAGACCGTGGAACAGGTAGAGACTGAATTCGCGACACTTGAAGCCAACCATAGTAGTCTTCGTGAGAAATTATTGCTAATCGGGATCGCGCCCGATAAGTTGACAGCTGCAAACATTACGGGCAAGGTGAATATTTATTCTCCGATCGACGGATATGTTTCTGATGTATTCGTAAACATTGGAATGTATCTGAACCCTTCCGATATATTGTTTGAGTTGGTGAATCCTACAGATCTTCATGTGGCACTTACGGTTTTCGAGAAAGATCTTCCTCTGCTTCAGGCTGGACAAAAAATAAGATTCAATACAACCAGCGACCCAACCAATTTTTTCGAGGGAGAAGTTGTTTTGGTAGGTCGCAAGCTTGATGAAAATAGATCGGCGGAGGTTCACTGCCATTTTAGTGCGGCTAACAAGCAACTGATTCCCGGAATGTTCGTTACCGGAGAAATCGAGGTCACCAGATCTGTTGTCAAGTGTGTTCCCGAGGACGCAGTGGTGCGGCTTGCTGATTCTGAATACATCTACATTCAGGAGGCAGAGGGAACATTCCTGCGATCCAAGGTCACGACCGGTGTTATTCGCGATGGATGGATCGAAATCCTAACAAGTGAAGTTGGGTTGACAGACAAAAAACTAATTACTCACAATGCCTGGTCCGCGCTTATGCTGCAAGAGAATACGGGCGAGTAGCTGCCTGGAATAGTGTAGCGATTTAAACATTCCTCGCTCCGCTTAAAATGGTAGGTGTGTTTTGGTTGCAATGCAAGTTGAAACGCATGTGCAGCTAAAACACGCCTACCTTTACTACATGTGGGAATTCCTCAAACAGCTTACAGATCCCGAATCAATCATCTCCTACGGTGGACTTGCGCTGCTGTTGTTTGTGGTCTTCGCTGAAACAGGTCTGCTCATCGGATTCTTCCTTCCCGGAGATTCTCTCATTTTTATTTCCGGACTAATCTGTCGCACGAAACCGGACCTGCTCACGCCCAATATATTTATCCTGCTACTGCTCCTGACCACTGCTGCCGTATTGGGTAACATGGCAGGCTACTGGTTCGGATGGAAAGTCGGCCCCTCCCTATTCAACCGCAAGGATTCCTGGATTTTCAAAAAACGTTACCTCGAAACTACCCAGGCATTTTATGAGAAAAATGGAGGAAAAACGCTCATTTTAGGTCGATTTTTGCCAATAATTAGAACTTTTGCCCCGATTTTGGCCGGAATCATCAAAATTCCGTTCTCCAGATTCATGTTCTATAACATGACCGGAGCGGTTGCTTGGATCGGCTCGCTCGGACTTGCCGGCTACTATCTCGGACAAATCAAATGGGTTCAGGACAATATTGGCTGGATCGTGCTGGCTCTCATCGTGGTTACGCTTATTCCGGTAGCAACCACTTGGATCCGCAGCAAAAAACCCTCTTCTCCCCAATGAAATCTGAATAGAGCGCCGTGTACGCCGGATGGGAATCGGTCATCTAACACCAAGCACCTTTCGCCGTTTCCCTGTTTCGCCGTGGAGGCTCGCTGCAAGCGTCGGCGTCGTGTTTGAAGCAATCCACCTGTAATGTGTTTCAAGCCAGTTATCAAAACCCGCTTTTTCTAACGGAATGTTGTGCGCAACTTCGATTCCACAACAGCATTAAAGTCCCCTTTCTCCTTCTGAAGGAACGCCTTCGTCGCAATGAAAAATGGACTTTTTAGTCTAAACATGATTTTGTAAGTTTGATCCCCTTGAAAAGAGGCTTGTTTACAGAAATTTAACTTCACAAAAATCGAAGGCTAATTAAATACTGGTAACATCGCATCCCCAAGAGTAACAACGACTAATTAAATAAACAACCAAACAAAAATCGCTATGAGCAAGAAGAAGTCCTCGAATATTGCGGCTTACTTCACGATTGGAATTTTTATCGTGGAATTAATCATTAGTATTCTCATCTACACTCAAGTTTTGGGCAATCCGTCCAACTTCGAGAATATGGATCCAGAGAAAGGTCATCCGATTAACATTCTCGGGACAGTTCACAAGGGTGGAATGATTGTACCGGTTCTTATTTGCATCAACCTGATCATTCTTACTTTCTTCATCGAGCGCTTGATTACACTGTTGCGTGCTCGTGGAACAGGTAACGTTTCAAACTTTGTGGCGAACATCCGCGAACTCGTAGAGAACGATCGTATCGATGAAGCAATGGCTGCATGCGACCGTCAGAAAGGTTCTATCGGAAACGTAGTTCGTGCCGGACTTGAGAAATACACACTTGTTGCAAACGATTCTACTATGGACAAAGAATCTAAAGTTGCAGCTATCCAGAAAGACCTTGAAGAAGCAACTTCATTGGAGCTTCCTATGCTTTCTAAAAACCTCGTTATCCTTTCAACTTGCGCTTCGATCGCGACTCTCGTGGGTCTTATCGGAACAGTTGTAGGTATGATCAAAGCGTTCCAGGCCCTTGCTAACGCAGGTGCTCCTGATGCGAACGCCCTTGCAACGGGTATTTCTGAAGCCTTGATCAATACTGCACTCGGTATCTTCGGTTCTTGCCTTGCGATCATTTTCTACAACATGTTCACAACGCAGATCGATCGTATCACTTACGGTATCGACGAAGCAAACTTCAGTATCGTACAAACTTTCGCTGCTAAGAAACACTAGTAGTTTTCATTTTCTGAAACATTAAACTGAAAAGGAATGCCTAAAATTAAAATGGGTCGCGGAACACCGTCGTTGGATATGACTCCAATGGTGGATCTTGCGTTCCTTCTGGTAACCTTCTTCATGCTTACTGCAACGATGCGGACTCCCGAGCCCGTACTCGTTGATACTCCTAGTTCAATTTCTGAAGTCATTCTTCCGAAGAACACCATGCTTATCACAATCGATACAGCAGGACGTGTATTCTTCAACCTCGAAGGAAAAGAAGTTCGCATGAACATGCTTAAGCGCATGATGAACAAGTTCCCCGCTGTGAAATTCACAGAAGAACAAGTTCAGCGTTTTGGCGCAATGCAATCTTTCGGAGTACCCGTTGCTAATCTGCCGGCATACATTGATGCAGACGAAGCAGGTCGTAAGAAGATAGACGAAGAAACAAAAGGAATTCCTATCGACACAGTTGACAACAAAGACGAGCTTTCGTTCTGGATCAACTTTGCACGTGTAGAAGAATTCACTTGGAGAAAAGCGCAGGAAGCAGAAGGAAAGACCGTAGAAGAAATGCGTGTAGCCTTGAAAGCAGATGGAAGATCTGAATACAGGAAAATTGATGCGGTAATTGCTGTGTTTAAAAAGCAAGATGTATTCCGCTTCAATCTTATTACTGACCTGGAGTCCGACCCGAACGCGGGTGCTCCAGCTCCTGCACATTAACTTGCCTACTTAAAAGACTTAAAAACTTATCCCTAAATAGACAATGGCAGAAATTGCAGACAGTGGCGGTGGTGGTGGTAAACACGGAAAAAAAGGGCGCAAGAAAGGCGGCATGCCGAAGGTAGATATGACCCCAATGGTCGATCTTGCCTTCCTTCTCCTTACGTTCTTCGTCCTCACCTCTAACCTAAACAAAGCAAAGACATTGGAAATGGCTGTGCCGAAAGACGATCCTCTGGCTCCTAAAATGGAAGTAGATGACGATCTCGCGAACACAATCATTCTCGATGGAAACAAAGACGGAATCATTTATTACTACCACGGAAAATTAACTCCGGATAGTACTGAATTGTTTGAGCTCGTACTTGATCCGGCAGCGAAACAGAACATTCGCAAAACAATCAACGATCAGAACAAGGGCATTCAGGAAAAAATGAAGTTCGTTCGCGACACGTACAAGAGCGGAAAGCTAAGTGCGGACGCGGTTTCGAAAATCAAAGGCTACGTTGTTGAAGCAACACAAATCACAGCGAAGGATCCTGAAGTAATTCAGAATACCAAGAAGGAGAACTATTCTGAGTGCGCAACACGTCTCGATGCCGATTTGCAGAAGGGTGAAATGGGTGATACAACTTACCGCCGTATTTCTTCTGTTATTCGCGGAGCAGACAATGCGCCATTCTTCATTGTGAAATGGGGTGGTGAAGCAAAGTATGGTGATGTGATAAACATTATCGATGAGCTAAAAATCGGAGACGCTTCGAAATACGCGCTTACTGATGTTTCCTGTACAGAGCTTCAGGCCCTGAACGCATATCAGGCTGGTCACGGTCAGGCTGTACGCGTTTACAAGGAATTGCAGAGCGCAGAGTGCCAGGAACCGGAAGCAGCACCAGCAGAATAACGAAACACAATGGCTGAAGCAGTAGAAAATACAGGCAACGAACAACCGAAGAGAAAGCGGGCAGGGAAAAAAGTCCCTCGCATCGACATGACTCCTATGGTTGATCTTGCTTTTCTGTTGCTTACGTTTTTTGTGCTGACTTCAAATCTTAACGAACCGAAAGCGATCAGTGTTACTTATCCTGACACAGGAGTGCCGGCTCAGTTGGACAATGATCTTGCGCGTACAGTTCTCATCGATGGAAGCGGAAGTGTTTATTACTATTCCGGAAAACTCGAAGACAATTCAACGCTCGAGAAACTTGACATGGGCAGTTTCCGTGATATAGTCGCAGAAGAGAATGCAAGTATTCAGACTGATGTTGATTATCTCGCTGGAGTTTACACTTCTGGAAAATTCACAGCGGAAAATTACTCGCGTCTTGAGCAAATTGTTGCGAAGTCTACCCAGACCAGTAGCACCCAAGCTCTGATCGTAAAGACGAAAAGTGACGATTACTCAGCTTCTGTGACGTTGATGGATGCGGATGTAAATTCAGGCACGATGTCTGAAGCTACTTTCAAGAAGCTTGGCTCAGTAATTCGTGGTCGTGATGAAGCACCCGTATTTGTGGTTAGATGGGGTGGAGAAGCAAAATACAACGAGGTAATCGACGTTATTGATGAACTCAGAATCGGAAATGTTTCGAAGTATGTAGTTTGTGAAA
The DNA here is from genome assembly GCA_040377305.1 of Flavobacteriales bacterium. Classification (GTDB taxonomy): domain Bacteria; phylum Bacteroidota; class Bacteroidia; order Palsa-965; family Palsa-965. The sequence goes on from JBEIPA010000004.1 coordinate 170,227, forward strand.
TTTCACTGGCTGAATACCGGGAATTGCACGAACAAACCGGAAGAAATTACCCGGAACTCCAAAATCAGGCGAAATAGCTTGTATGGATTTATGGAATACCAGATGCGAAAGCATCTTTAGAGTAGAATAAACATTAAAAAAATAAAGAGATGGCAGACTGGAGTAACGAGATTTCCGCCGAACGCAACGATATGGTGTTCGAGTCGAGAAACAAAGACTACGGAGCGTACCAGATCCGTCGCAGCTATGGAAAAATAGTTGCGATTGCAGGTGGTAGCGCAACGCTTTCGTTGATCTTCTTCCTGTTCGTGTACCGCATTATCAATGCACCGGACGCAGAAGACACTTCGAAAAAAGACCAGCAAAACGTTGAGGTAATTCTCAAAGAACCGCCTCCGGTAGACAAAACGGCTCCACCGCCACCACCGCCACCACCACCGCCACCACCACAAGTGAAGATGTTCCAGTTCACTGAACCGGAAATCGTGGAAGAACCTGAAACTCCTCCTGTAAACGTTCAGGAAGACGACAAGAAAATCGGTGCGGAAAACCAGGACGGTGATGAAGATGCTCCACCTGAAGTAATTCCTGAAACGGTGACTCAGCAAATCGCAGAAGCACCAGACGAGGTACTCTCTTTCGCTGAGGAAATGCCGAAATATCCGGGAGGCGAAGCTGCTTTTCAGGCGTATCTCCAGGCAAACGTTCGCTATCCGCAAATGGAAAAAGAACAGGGCAAAGAAGGTACTGTTTACATCTACTTCGAAGTCTCTAAAGACGGCACAGTAGGCAATGTGAAAACTGCGAAAGGCGTACCGGGAGCTCCGGGACTTTCTAAAGAAGCAGAACGCGTTGTACGCTCTATGCCACCTTGGGAACCAGGAAAAATGAACGGCCGCACAGTAAAAGTGAGCCAGACAGTTCCTGTTCGCTTTACACTTAAGTAATCGATTTTAATTTGTTTCTGAACAGCCCAGGCCGAAGTAAAGTATCATTGATTGTTTCCGCATCAATGGTACTCGTCTTCCTAAGTCTGGGCTGTTTATTTGTATTCACTGATGTGAAAATCGACGATTACCCACGTCCTTACCGCAACTACATCGGTTACTTACTGGGAGGATGGGCAATTTTCCGCGGAGTAACTGTCTGGATGAAATTCCGGAGTTCACAACAACAAGACGATGAAGAATAACAATACGCAATGCATAATGCGCAATACGCAGTCACGTATATCCACGGTAACTGCGTATTGCGCATTGTTTATTGCGTATTGCGCATTGTCTTCTTGCGGGCCAACGAATACAGCCGAAGTTCTCGACACACCGACTTCCGGAAAGATCACGCTCTCGGTTGATGAAAATGTAGAGTCGATTGCGCAGGAACTCATTGACGTTTTTGAAGATGAATATCAGAATGCATTTCTGATTACTTCATTCAAACCCGAGAATGAAATCGTTCGCGATTTATACAACGACTCATCTCGCTTAGCAATCATGACGCGTCGTTTGAACGCAGAAGAAACTGCTTACTTCGAGAACGACCTGAAATTCGGAATCGAACACATTAAAATTGCTTCCGATGCAGTTGTGTTTATCGTGAACAAAGAAAACACAGACACCGCATTCACAACCGAAACACTGCGCAAAATTCTCCTCGGACAAGACACACTTTGGTCGCAGGTTGATTCCGCATCAAAACTTGCGCGTATAGACGTCATTTTCGACAACGGTGCTTCATCCACGCTGCGTTTCCTTACCGATTCCCTCATGGGAGGTCAAAAGCCCGGTAACAACGTTTTTGCAGCCGAGAATGTGGACTCTGTTATCGCTTATGTTGCGCGAAATCCTTCGTCAATTGGAATAGTCTCACTGAACGCCATAGGCGATAAGGACTCGCAATTGGCAATGAGCCGCAAAAATCAAATAAAAGTGTGCGCGGTGGGTTTCGATTCACTGTCGGCATACAAACCCAGTCAATCGGCTGTTGTTGCCCGAAAATACCCGTTTGTACGCGATATCTGGATCATCAAGATCGGCAAACGTGCGGGCCTTGGCACAGGCTTTGCCTCCTTTGTAATGGGAGAGCGCGGACAATTGATCGTGCAGCGTGCAGGATTAGCACCCGCAGCCCCGGCTGAAAGAACAATTGAATTAACCACGTACTAAGGAAGTAGTTATTTTTGCGGTCTTCTTACATCCTCCGGCTCTGGTCGGATGACAAGAAACCACCAATTCAACAGGAGTAAATTATGAATAAAATGCATCTTAAAATCGCAGCAGGAATTGCCCTCACAATTTTCACCAGTGTTTCTGTGAATGCACAGACCCTCGCTGATGGAATCCGCCTGACTGAAAACGAGCAGTACACTGCCGCTAAAGCTGTCTTCAAGAAGCTGGTAGCCGCAGAGCCTACAAATGGAGACAACTTTTTCTACTTCGGAGATCTTCTTCTTAAAATGGAAGATCCGGATTCAGCATTGATCGTTTTCAAAAAAGGCGTGGACATAGAACCGTCGAATCCGTTAACTCACGTTGGTTACGGACGCGCACTTGCTTACAGCGGAAAAGTTGAAGAGGGCTTGAAAGAGCTTTCACAGGCGGACGCACTAATTACTGCGCAGAGCGGAAAAAAAGGTACGTTAACTCCGCAGAAGCAAGCTGTTATTCTTTGCGAACTTGCAGAGACCTACACGTTCATGCCTACTCCGAATTTCGACAAGGCCATTGATTACACGAACCGTGCAGAGAAACAAGATGCTACCATGCAGATATTTTCCTCGCTCGTGGCGACGCCTTGCTGGCGAAAGATCCTGTGAACGCAACGCCGGCAATTGAAGCTTACAAGAAAGCTGCTGCAGTTAATCCAAAGTCTGCCCGTGCAAACGTGCGTATCGGTCGTGTGTACATGCGCGGTAAGAATCCGGGTGAATCAATTAAGTATTACAACCTGGCATTGGCCAGCGAATCAAACTACGCTCCTGCTTACAGAGAAAAAGCAGAATCGTTTTTCCAGCTCGCAAAAGTTGATTCAGCGACCTTCTACTACGAAAAGTACCTCGCGATCAACCCTGATTGTTACGCGACTTACCGTTATGCAGCGTTCCTGTATGTGTCTGGTGATTACGACAAAGCAATCGAACAAGGTAACCGCGTTCTTGCTTGCGACAGCAATCTGGTAGTTGTTGTATACCGTATTATCGCTCGATCATATCTCGAAAAGCAAAATCCTGACTACCTAAAGGCTACTGAGTTTTTCAACCTCTTCCTGGTGAAGCAGGCTAAGTACGGCAAGCCAAAAGTGATGGCAGACGATTACCTCATGCGCGGACGAGCTTACGCAGGAATGAAAAACGACTCGCTCGCAATTCTTGATTACCAGAAAGCGATTACTCTGGACACTGCAAAGAAAGATGTGTTCTTCGATATCGGAAACGCCTATTTCAAACAGAAGAAGTATGACCAGGCGGCCGTATGGTACATGAAGAAATACGTTGCAGAAATAAATGGTTCAAGTGCTGTTCGAATCACCAACCTGAATGCGTTTGCACAAGCGCTTTACCTGAACAAAGAATATTCGCGTGCAGATAGTGCGTATGCTGCTGTAATTGCAATCGACTCTACGTTAACTTACGGTTGGATCGGCCGCGCGAAAAGCAATGGTAAGCTCGACAACAATGCAGAGAAAGAATTAGCGCGTCCGTACTACGAGCGTTACATCACTATCGCAAACGTTGATTCGGTTTCACAGAAAAAGAATTCCAAAGATCTTGTGATCGCTTCATTGTACCTCGCGTCTGTTCACGCACGCGCTAAGAACTTCGGATGTGCCAAAGCATATTACGAACTCGCTGCGAAACTCGATCCGGCGAACACAACTGCAAAAAGCGGATTAGAAGATAAAGACGTGAAAGCTGCAACTGCTGCTGCTGATTTCGGAACCTGCGTGTTGCCGAAGAAATAAGGCGAAAGAAATTTGAAAGGAATCCCGTTCTGTCCCTAAATATCAGAACGGGATTTTTTGATTAACCCGTAACCATGAAGATCTCTCTTACAAAATGTGCAAGTGCTTATCTTGATATTGACAGAGATACGCATGCGAACATCTCTTCAGAATTGATCATAAACATTGTTCCTGTTTCAAAAAGCCTCGGAATCGGCAATGCAATTGTGTTTCTGCGCGATGGCACTTCACTCAACGTAACCGAATCGATAGGCGAAATTTATCTTCAGCTGAACGTAGTGAAAAGTTATTTTGAACTAGGATTCAGCAAGAACTGAAAACAATTTCCGGCCGCTTCTTTATTTGTATTTCGCAATCCCGCTCTTAAGCCGGTTCCCGATCGCTGTAAGAATTCCACTCTCTGCAAGCACCACAATCGCAAGTAGTGGCAGCAACCAAATAACGCGCGACTGATAACGCGGATTAATAATCGAAATCGCGCCACAGATAAATGCATTGCAATACATCGCGAACAGTGTGAAGACAATCAGTTGCACGATGCGCGGGAATTCTTTTCGGTATCCGAACAAAAAGAGCGTGATAGCAGCACCCGAAAAGAACAAGAGCCAATTCTGTCTTCTGTTCTGGTCTTCATACAACAGCACAGAGTTGAATTGTTCCGAATAACCATACTGGTTTATTTCGTTCGCGTAAAACTTCTTCACACCTGTTGTTGCGGGCGACCATTCATCGCAGCGTGGCGATTCAAACCAACCGTTCAGCTGAAATGAGAAAAACTGTTCGGCGGATTGACCCAGCGCGCGGTGTGCTAACCACGTCCACATCTTCGGCGTAGTAATAATGTCTTTGCAGACTACTCCGAAAACTCCTTTGGAATTATCCCAGCCTCCATACTTGTACAAAGGGCTACGGTTATAATCCCAGAGGAAATCCAATCCCGCCAGCGAATCTTTGTACTCACACATGATGTAACGTGGATTTTTCTCGCACTCTATGCACAAGAATTTGCGCATGGTTCCGTCGTGGATGAAATGCCCGGCGAGGAAAATATCCCCGTTGCGTGAGACAAAGAATTTATCGGCATATGAATAATTGATCAACCCCGCCGTTAACCACCAGACAGGAAGCAACGCTGCACAGAAAAGAATTCGCTTCCACGCAATGAAATTAAACGACACCCATTTTCTCCATTTCAGTAAGGCTGCGAAAACAAGTACCAGTAAAAAGATGTACGCGTTACTGTAGTGCACACAGCACGCTGTTACAATGCCTACTGACGCAATGATCAGATGCACACGGGAAATCTCCTGTGTGCGCAACAACAAAACGGCTCCGAACAACAACGCAACCGGTGTAAAAATATCCGGAAGGATAATTCCTGTTTTGATCGGAAGTCCTGTCGCAAAACACAACAACCCCATTGATGCCACAAATGCAAACCTTCGGATACCGATTCTGCTCACAAAGCTGCGAATGAACAACCAAACTGCGTACGATGTCATTATTCCCTGGAACAGAATCGTGAACCACAATGATTCACGTAAACTCGTTGCTTTCAAAAACAAGCCGTAACCGATCGGACGATCTGTGGGAACGTATTTGTCCCAGCCGCTGTACAAGTAAGTTCCCGTGTCGGGATAAACAAGCGGATAACGATTTTTGAAAGCGATCCAGCACAATGCAATGCCCCCAAGAATGATCAGAGCGATATCCGGTAAATGATGGCGAAGCTTGCGCAGGAAGTGCATGGAATCAAAGTAACTAAAAAAATAGTCCCGACGATCCTTTCAGATGCCGGGACTATACCATTAAAAGTTTTTTATCGCTGAATGACCACTTTCTTCGTTACTGATTCTTCCGAAGTTATGACACGTACGAAGTACACACCATCCGCAAGGTCGCCCGAATTCATTTCCTGGTTTACGACATTCACGTTGTTGTACTGTGTTGCAGAAATTACGCGCCCGGAAATATCTGTCATTTCAACGGTCACGTCTTTAGATTCGTTGAGCAGGAAGGTAACTGTGAAGTGACCATCATTCGGATTAGGATAAATGCTGATCGAATTCTCCAGCGTCTCCTCGCCGATTCCTACATCGACAATAGTCACTGTTTGCGTGTACGTTTCTGTTCCGCACGGGCCAGTCACAGTAAGTGTAACCGTATAAACTCCGTTTACGGTGTACGTGTGTGCTGGTGTTTGTGAGTTGTCGAGCGGACTTCCATCATCAAAATTCCAGCTGTATGACCAGGCGCCGGTAGATTGGTTTGTGAAATAAGCTGTAGCCATTGAAACGGTGTGTGTGAACATTGCCGTTGCCGGCGTTAGAAGAGACACGATTACAATTTCAGAAGCTTCACACCCATTCGCATCTGTTCCGGTTACGTAGTAAGATGTATTTGTAGTCGGACTAACCGTGAGCGGATTCGAAGGAGAGTTGTTGCTCCACAAATAAGAGAGCGCACCAGTTGCCGTGAGCGTTGCAGTTCCTCCTGGACAAATTGCCGTGTCCTGACTCACTGATACGTTAGGAGGTGTGTTTGTAGTAACAACAATGGTGTCGCCAACAGTACAGCCGGAAGGATCTGTTACAGTAACAGAATATGTTCCGCTTGTTACTGTAATCGTTTGTGAGGTCATTGCATTGCTCCAGAGGTACGTGCTTCCCGGATTGCCCGCATCAAGTACTACGCTCGATAAACAAATTGCAGTGTCAGGTCCGAGAGTCTGCGTCGGTTGACTGTTAATCGTAACGTTGATTGTGTCGCTGTCAGAGCATCCTGCTGCAGTAAACACGGTTACGGAATAAGCTCCGGAGCTGCTTGCAGTTGTTGTCTGAGATGAAGTACTGTTCGACCAGAAATACAGATTGCCTGGATTTCCTGCATCTAGCATTACACTTCCTCCGCACTGAGTAATGTCAGCACCAAGACTAACATTTGGTGCGGGGCTCAGCGTTACGATGATAGAGTCGTTCATCACGCAACCATTCGCGTCAATTACTGTTACTCCCACGGTATCGTTGATGTTGACAGAAATTGTCTGCGTAGTAGCACCTGTTGTCCACGAGTAACTCGAGTATCCGCTGCCGGCATCTACAACGAGTGCAGTGCCACACGTGAGTGTATCGTTACCAAGTGTGTAGAATGGCGGTTGGCCAAGTGTCACCGTAATCGCATCAGTTCCTGTACAACCTTGTGGAGTAATCAGGTTTACTGAATATGTTCCGCTGGTTGTAATGCTGATTGTTTGCGTGCCTTGTCCTGAACTCCACAGATAACTGCTTCCGGGATAGCCAGCGTCAAGCAAGAATGATGTTGCGCACACGGAGGTATCACCACCGAGGGTAACCCCGACCGCTGCGTTGATTGTAATAAATATTGGAACACGCGTACTTGAACATCCGCTGTTTTGTGTTTCAACCCACATGGTATCGAGACCGGCCGTTGGATATACCGGAGTTGTAAAAGTTGGTCCGGTTCCTTGAGCGGTTCCGCCTGTTGCAACGTCAAACCATGTAAGAGTTCCGCTTGTTGTTGATGCGTTCAAAGTTGCAGTTGCTCCGGCACACGTTGTTACTGGTGATGTAACAGTTGGTGTTGGTGGGGTTGTGCAAAGTACCACGGCATAATCTTCACATTCGCCGAAAGAGTAAGAGCCGCATGGATCCATTGGAACACTTGCGAATGAACAAACAACACGCATCGTCACCTGACCAGACGCAGGTGGTACGACGAACGAAGACGTGAATGAAGATGTTGACGAGAAGCCGGAGTTGTAAATGAATTCTCCCGCATCATAAAACGAACCGTTGTCGTTCCAGTCAACCCAAATTCCAAAACCTTGAGACCACGATGACCCGGACTGAACAGTGAAGGTTATCGTTGCAGCCGGAACCGTAGTCAGTATCTGTGTCGACGAATAATCGATGTAATTATTGGGCATACCATTACAACCCGAGAATAAGTTGGTGATGTTGGTTGACCCTCCTGTCGTGCTGAAATTTTCAATGTAGTCGGCGCTACTGCAGGCTACAGAGTAGAATGGCTGACATTGAGAAAGTGCCTTCTGCGCAAATCCGAACAAGCCGATAAAAAATAATGCCGTGTAAAGTCTTCTCATGGGTAAATCGTGTTTAAAGCCACTGCAATTTACAAAAAAAATAGGACCGGATAAATCCGGTCCTACCACTGAAATCATAGCTTTTTCGCGCTATTTCTGCACTGCGATCTTACGGGTTACTGTACCATCGATTGTTGTGATGGTTACGAAGTAAATCCCGTTAGCAAGGCTTTCGTCGCCCAGTTCGCGGGTAAATGAGCTTACCGCGTCCTGTTGTAGTGTGCTGATTTCGCGTCCCGAAAGATCTGTAAGGCGAATTGTTACGTCTTTTGCTTCTGCAAAGTTGAAGCTCACCGTAAACTCTCCACCGTTCGGGTTCGGGTAAATAGTGAGCGAATTTTCAAGTTCGCTGTCTTCCAGACCTACATCAGTGATCGTAACTGTCATGGTGTGCGTGTCAGTTCCGCACGGACCTGTTACAGTCAGTGTAACTGTGTAAACGCCATTCACTGTGTAAGTGTGCGAAGGACTTGCTGTATTATTCACGGGGCTTCCGTCACCAAAATCCCAGGTGTACGTGTAAGCGCCAGTCGATTGATTCGTGAAGAAAGCGGTTGCCATTGCAACAGTATGCGTGAACATTGCCGTTGAATTTGGTAGCATGGAAACAATCACAACATCCGATGCCTGACACCCGTTCGCATCAGTTCCGGTTACGTAGTAAGATGTACTGGTTGTTGGAGAAACACCTGTAGGATTCGATGTTGCCAGATTGCTCCACAAGTAAGAAACCGCTCCTGTTGCTGCGAGGTTTGCAGTCCCTCCAACACAAATTGCAGTGTCGTTGCTTGCTATAACATTTGGTGGTGCGTTCGTTGTAACAACAATGGTGTCACCCACAGAACAACCTGCCGGATCAGTAATTGTAACTGAATATGTTCCGCTCGATACAGTAATTGTTTGCGATGTCATTGCATTGCTCCACAAGTACGTGCTTCCTGGATTACCTGCATTAAGAACAACACTCGCCAAACAAATTGAAGTATCAGGACCGAGGTTCTGTACCGGCTGATTGTTGATTGTTACATTAATTGTATCGCTGCTTGCACAACCAGCCTGAGTCAACACGTTTACAAAGTATGTTCCGGTTGTACTTACAGTTGTAGTCTGAGATGAAGTACTGTTCGACCAGAAGAATAATGCGCCAGGATTTCCAGCATCAAGTTGTGCTGAACCGCCGCACTGTGTAATGTCCGGACCAAGGTCAACAAGTGGCGCAGGATTCAGAATGATACTGATTGAATCAGTCATTGTACAACCATTCGCGTCAGTAACAGTTACGGCAACTGTGTCGGTAGTGGTAATCGTTTCTGTTTGTGCTGATCCGCCTGTGCTCCATGCGTACGTCAGATATCCATTTCCGGCGTCGAGAACAAGGTTGTTTCCGCACGAAGAAGTATCACTGCCCAACGTGTATGTTGGTGGAGTATTTAATGTTACAGTGATTTGATCCGTATTGATGCATCCCGAAGGAAACTGCACAGCTACCGAATAAGTTCCGCTTTGAGTTATGGTAAGTTGTTGTGTGCCTGCTCCGGTGTTCCACAGGTACGCACTACCTGGATTGCCCGCGTCGAGCACGTAACTCGTTGCGCAAACTGTAGTATCGTTTCCAAGTGTTACCGGCGCTGCGGCCTGAACTGAAACCTGAACCTCGTCGCTCGCTGTACAACCATTTGCATCAGTCAACGTAAGCGTATAAGTTGCAGTTGATGTAACTGTTGTAACTACAGAAGAGGCTGTTGTAGGAGTGGTAAGGTTAGTTACTGGCAACCACGAATACGCATATGGTGGCAATCCGCCTGACCCGTTTCCTGCTATTCCGATGGTATCCGGATTACCGAAGCATGTTGTTTGATCGGGTGCCGCAACAAGCGTAGGTGCTGCGCCGGCCGTGTTCTGAGTCATTGTTACCGGACACTGTGCTCCTGATGCATTGCAGAAATACTGGTCAAGAAGAACCCGTACATAACCACAAATATTTGAAGTAAAACTTACGCTGCTCTGAAGTCCGCAAAAATCATCGTTGTATACAACGAAGTTTCCGGATACATCCTCATAAACGGAAATCTGCGTATCGTATGATGAAGTAGCGCATGTAGTAACCGTGTAGTTTGCGCCGAACTCAACATACGCCAACACGTATTGACCCGCCCCATACGTTTGTGTGGTTGACAAGGAAACTCCCGGAGGTGTAAGGCTTCCGGCAGTGAGCGTGTTGTCGTTTGCGCATTGTGCGTTAATAGTTTGTACGCCCGTAAGAAGCAGAATTGCCGACAGTGCGAAGCCTAGTAGAGATTTATTCATCTGTATAATGTTTGCTGGCGATAAAAGTACGAAATGCTACAGAGGAACCTACCAATATTGCTTATTTTCGACCATCCTAAATGGCAAAGAAAACCAGCAAATCGACTGAGAAGCATTCCGGTCCAACCAAAGGGGCAAATTCTGCCTCGTCCGGATCGAAATCCGGACCGAAAAATCAAGGATTCTTTCGCAGAAACCGCCTTTCGGTAATCCTTTTTTGCCTGACGTTTATTGTATTCGGAAATTCGATTTACAACGAATACGCGATGGACGATGAGTTTTACACCGCTGGCTCCAACAAGCTCACGCAGCAGGGTATTGATGGAATTGGTGAAATTTTTACGACACGCACCTTCTTCAACAATGACGGTTCCGGGTACTCCTATCGGCCCGTTGCCCTTACATCATTCGCTTTGGAGATCCAACTCTTCGGCGAGAAAGCACGAACCAGCCATTTCATCAATGTGCTGATCTACGCCTTCACATTGATTCTGCTCTTCAGTATTCTGAAGCGCTGGTTCAAAAATCAGGGCGAGTGGTTCGCGTTTTTTGTTTGTCTGATTTTTCTGGTGCACCCGATACACACGGAAGTGGTAGCAAACATCAAATGCCGTGATGAGTTGCTTGCTTTTTTCTTCGTGTTGGTTACAATCCGACTCGTTTGGGCGCACCTCGAAACAAAAAAACTCTGGCTGTGGCCGCTCATGGGTATTGCGTTTATGTTCGCGGTTTTATCGAAGACCTCGATCGCAGCCTTCTTCCTGTTGATTCCGATTTCCGTTTGGTACTTCACCGATGCAAGCTGGAAAAAAGCGGCATCGTACATTTTGCCACTGGTTGGCGCACTACTCTTCGTGAAACTTGTTCTGCTCGCGAATATTCCGGAAATGAGTCGCACGTTACAAGGTTTTGAGAATCCGGTTGGGGCAATGCCGTATAGTCAGCAATCTGCAACTGCAGCGTATGTTATGGGTCGGTATCTCTACCTCATGTTCATTCCGTTCCCTCTGATTTTCTATTACGGATTGAACGAAGTTCCGGTATGTACATGGTCAAATCCGATTGTGATTCTTTCCTCGATTGCGCATTTAGCTCTGATAGGTTGGATGATTGTCGAGCTGAAAAAGAAAAGCATAATCGGTTTCGGAATTCTGATGTACGGTGCAAACCTCATTCTCTTTTCCAACCTCCTTGCTCCTGCACCGGGAATCATGGCAGAACGATTTGCGTACAGCGCGAGTCTTGGTTTTATAATCGTACTCGTCGCGTTGTTATTCAAGTACACGAAGGTCGATTCCGCTTCGTTCAGCTGGAAGTCGCCTAACTATTCGACGGTGCGCAACGTGATATTGCTGCTGGTGGTTGTATTCGGAATTCGTTCCATTATCCGCAATGAAGTTTGGCAGGATAAAGAAACCTTGTATCGTAATGATGTTGCATTGGCTCCGGAGTCCGCGAAAATCAACATGCTGCTTGCTTCTTTTCTTTCCTCAAAAGGCGCACAGATGAGCTTTGACGCACAACGTCATTTACAATATGCACAGCAGCTCATGCAGCAGGGACAACAACAGGCAGCGGCTATACAGCAAGACAGTGCACGAATGATGCGCGATGAATCGTATGCTATTTTCCGGGAAGCACGTGCGTATTACGTACAGGCAACTTTAGTATGGCCAGGTTACTACACGGCGTGGAGTAATCTCGGTACGGCTTATTATTTCACGCAGGAGTACAAGGGGGGAATTCCATACTTCAAAAAAGCGATCGAAATCAAACCCGATTATGCAGAAGCATATTTCAACCTGGGGATGTCATACGAGCAAATTGCGCGAACGAAAACAGATACAAATCTAATGCTGCTTGACTCCGCGTTCTATTTCTTTGAGGAGGGAATACGACAGGACTCTTCTTACGTGAACTCAGCAGAGCAATTGAGCCGTTTGATTTTCGTTTATCGAGGCGATTCTGCAATGGCATTGCACGTACTGAACGAAGCTGTGAAAGACAACCCTGAATCGGATGTCCCGTGGAACGCGATGAGCAGTATTTTCTTTCAGTCGAAAGACACTGCGAGCGGATTGATTGCGTTGGAAACGGCGGCTCGCCTAAACCCTGACAATATCCAGCGCCTGGGGAATCTTGCAAGCTATTATAATTCGAAAGGAAATACTTCGAAAGCGGAATATTATAACGCGCTGTACAATCAGAAGTATGGTGAGTATCTGCAGCAGCAGAAGATGATCGGAAAAAAACGGCGCTAAACCGGTGCTGTTTTCGTATTCAGCCACGTGTTGTAGTTGATCAGGTCTCCAACGGTGTTTTGTTGTTTATCAAGGAAGGTTCTGATCTTTTTCTGAAGCAATTTATTCCGCAGAACATTTTCGGCAGTTGCAAATTCACTGAGCAGATTCAACATTTCCTGATGACGTTTTCCTTCGCGGGATTTAAGCTGAACAGCAAATTCCTTCTTCACTTGTTCGATGCGTTTCTCGAGGAATTCTTCGTCTTTGAGCTCGTAACGGATAATCAATTCCGCTATCGTAATTTTCATGCGCAGGTTCACGTCCAGATTTATGTACCCTTCCTCCATGGTCAGTCGCACGAGACTTCGCAAGGCCTGCTTGTAATTCTGCCCGTCGAAATTAAGCACAGTTAGATTCACATAAATGAATACATGGTAATGCGGTTGTTTCATAATAACCGCATTCTCTTTGATTTCATTCAACACTTCAATTGCCTTGTCGCGATTATTCGTTGAGTAATTAATGACAAGAATGTTGTAATAGAAGAAGAGATACTTGTCGTGCAGCAATCCACCAAACTCCGCCATCGCAGCCTTTAGCTTTGCGGCAGTCTCCAGCGATTCTTCCATCTTCATATTCTTGAACTGCGCATTCGCGAGATAGGTAAGCATCTGCAGTCGCGTATCGTGCGTATTCCGATTGAAAAGTTTTTCCTTCGTGAATTCCGACAGCGTGTCCAGCAGGTATTTCTCCAGCGATACGAAGTCGTGTTTCTGCAAGAGAATTCTGCTTAGCGAGTGATACACTTTGAATCGAAGCTGAATACTTTTCGAAGCGGCTTTCTTTAATCCTAAACCCGAAACACGTTTGCGAAGATTCTCGATGATGCGATAATCTTGTCCCGTGAAGTTTTGTGTGGTGCGTACTTTGTAAACTACTTCAGCAAGTATGTCGTCAATCTCCTGCAGGCGAGCTAAGTCTTCACGATTCTCTCTTCGTTTGCGTATGTATTCAGTCGGATTCACACCAAGCGTTTCCTGCGAATACCTGATGTATTCAGAATAGATAAGATCAAGCAACTCATGATTCTCAACCGAGATAGCCCGCTTTTCCGCTTTTCCTAAATAATGCAGGGCAAGCTGGAACTGAGATCCCACCAAAAAGTGCCTTGCCAGCTGCAAAAACATGGCAACCTGGTTAAAATCGCTCTCATCGGAGTACTGAAGCGCCAAACTTTTCGCCACATCATCCAAAAGCCGGTTTTTCAGGCGATAAAGAGCATTTTTATCGCTTGTTCCGTAAAGTTTTGCCTGAATCTTATCCTCGTCGTAATCTTCCGGACGCTGACGGATATAATCGAAAAGCTCAATATCCTTTCGATCTGACCCCGAATTGGTCCTTCCCATGAAAAGCTTGAGGTGGCGAACCTCCTCCTTATTCATAGATGCTATGATCTGCTGTAACGTATTCATGGGTGAACGCGTAAGATAATTGTAAATCTAAGTGTTTTATTGAATAAGTCGGGCTATTTTTGTTATGGCAAATACTCTTAATAAAAACAAACCATCATGAGGTACACAAACCCATACAAGCTGCTGCTACCAGTGTTGCTTGCATTCTTGCTGAATGCGGTACCTGCGAAGTCGCAGAACCTCCTTGGTTTTTCTCCCAATGCATTATCGGGTTGGCGCGACACAGTTGAAGTTGGAGATACAGTATTGGTGATGGGACTTCTGAAAAACTATTCTCCAACGAATAACTTCACTGACACATTAATGTTGCAGGGAAGTGTTGATACGGGTTCCGGGCCTGTACCGTTTGCAATAATAATCCCTCAGCAATTATTTATCAGTCCGTTAGACAGCATTCCTTTATTATACTCGTTCATATTCGACACTGCGGGCGTTGGAGCGCCACAGTTTCACGTCGGTAATAACGTGGTCGTCGTGTGGCCAATCGGCGTTGGGCCGGGCGGATGGCAACCAAAAGACTCTTTGCTCTTAAATGTTCTGGTTGTCGATTCAATGAGCAGCGTCAACGAACCACCAACCGAATTTGTACGCATCTGGCCTGTACCGGCTAACGGTCCTCTATACATTAGTAGTGTTAATAGTCAGTATGAATTCACCTACGTAATCATTCGCGATGCGCTTGGACAAACCGTTTACTCCGGAATTCCAACAGGGCAAGCGATTAGTACAGATGCATGGTCCCGCGGACTATATACGGTAGAAGCAGGACTCAGCAATGGCACTGTAAGCTGGTTTAAAATTATGAGGCAATAGCGATACTTAGTTAGTTGCTTGTTTGGTTAATTAAATGTTGCATCCCGGAGATACCTCACTCCGGGATGTTTCTTTTACCGCTGCGGCGCTGCGTAACGGGCGACGCCGAGTAACAGTTCAATCTATTCATATATGAAGTAAGGTGTTGACTTTACACCGTGTTCAATCCATTCGTTAATCTATTCCTACGATCGCTCCGATCTTCATGTGCTGAATACAACTTCTCAGCCACTGGCTGTCTTTACGCTAGCAAGCCGCTTCCTGAATATTGATTATTGAACATTGCGTCGTGGTCAGTACACTCTTCTTTTTAACACGAAACTTAATCGTTGTGCGCTGAACATTACATCGCAATCAAGGCGACGTACTTCATATTGTCTCAATACGCATGCGCGATGTCCCTGGCGAACAAGTATAAACGCTCAACGTACCGCAAACAAAAACCCCGATCTCGCGACCGGGGTTTCAATTTCTGTTGTGTCGTTATGACTAAGGTCCCGTTACGAGTTGAACGAATCCGCTCATCGGATACGTTTTCGTATCGTAACCAATTGCTGTTACAACGTAGTAGTAAACGCCGTCTGTAGCAGGTTTGCCTTTGTCTTTTCCGTCCCAGAGATCAATCACCTGAGGTGCTGGTGCAAGTCCTGATTGTTCGCCGTTGTAAATCAACGTTCCCCAACGGTCAAACACTTCAACTTTGATATCGCTCACTCCGCTAACGGTAGCTGCAAACCAATCGTTTCTCGTATCGTTGTTCGGTGTGAACACGTTCGGAAGTGCCATTGTTGCTTCTTCAACTACAGTCACGTAAATCGTATCGTATACTGCACAACCCGGGCTGCTGTTGTATGCCATCACAACTACTTCGTAAACTCCCGGAGCTCCATAGATATTCGTTGGCGCCTGTCCGTTGCCTGTGTTAGAATCTCCGAAAGTCCATGTCCAGTTTGTAAGTCCCGGTGATCCTGATGCACCGAAGTTCACCGTTAATGGATATGTACCGAAGTTAGGATCTGCCGAAGCGTTAACGAAAGCAGTATTCTGTGTAAACACAGTTACGCCAGTAACACCTGAGCAACCGTTAGCATCCGTATAAGTTACAGTGTAGCTTCCCGGCGCAAGTCCTGTGATAGGCATTGTATATGTAGTGCTGCCAATCTGATACGTGAACGGCGCAACACCAGATACAATCTGATCCAGGTTAATTTGTCCTGATGTGTCTCCACACTCTGATGCAACGCTTACGAAAGAAACGTTTGGATCAATGCTGTAAACATCTACACCAGCAAGTCCTGTACATCCATTAGCATCTGTATACGTAACAGCATACAAGCCGGGACCGATTCCTGTGATAGGCATCGTAACCGGATTAGATCCGATGGAATAAGTAAACGGAGGTGTTCCTCCAATTGATCCAAAGAACTGAATGCCGCCTGTTGCGCCACCGCAAACAGAAGATGTGCTCGTGAATCCAACTTGTGGAACAGGGTTCACCACAATGGTAATTGATGCACTTGAAGTACATCCGTTAGCGTCTGTTCCTGTAACTGTGTAAGTTGTCGTGTTTGATGGAGTCGCCTGGTTGTTTGCTGCTGTCTGAGACTGAAGCGCAATGTTTGGCGTCCAAACGTAGCTCAATCCACCAACACCGTTGATCAGTGCTGTTTCACCAAGACAGATTGTGTCGTCTGGTGTACTTGCAGTAATGTTTGGCTGCTGGTTAACTGTAACGTTAATCGTGTCTGCAGAAATACAACCGTTAGCAGCTATTACGTTAACTGTATAAGATGTGTTTCCTGTTGGAGCAGCAACAACCGACTGTGTGTTGGTTGCACCTATGATGCTTCCTGCAGGAGACCATGCATACGTTCCGCCCGCTACACCAACATTCAGTGTTACTTGAGTTCCACCGCAAACACTGAAGTCAGGACCTGCGTAAACTGATGGTGCCGGAGAAACGTTCACGATTACCGTGTCAGTAGTAATACAGTTGTTTGTGTTTCCTGTTACCACGTACGTTGTTGTGGTTGTCGGATTAACCGTAACAGAACTTCCTGTCATGTTGCCAGGGCTCCACGAATACGATGTTGCTCCTGAAACAGAAAGCGTTGCAATACCGCCTGCGCAGAATGTAGTATCACCTAATGCGGTAATCGGTGGTGCGGTAGTAACCTGAACTAATACAGAATCAACTGCAGTACATCCGAAAAGGTTTGTGGCAGTTACCGTGTATGTTGTTGTTACTGTTGGTGTAGCTGTCGGGTTTGCAGTATTTGCGCCCGTGAGCGTACCCGAAGGTTGCCAGCTATACGTTTGACCTGGCTGACCAGATGCAACAAGAATCGTTGAGTTACCGTTGCAGATGCTCACCGATGGGCTTGCGGTTACAACCGGCATTGAAATGTTTACTGTTACCATATCCGAATCAGAACATCCGTTCGCATCGGTTATATAGAGTGTGTACGTTGTGGTTGATGGAGGACAAACGTTTACTGTTGATCCCGACAAGTTGCCCGGCATCCAGTTGTAAGTTACGCCACCCGATCCTGTGAGGTTAGTACAACCTCCGCTGCAAACTGAAGTATTTTGTCCAGCGTCAGCAACCGGCGATTGGTTCACGGTTACCTGTACTGGTGGGGAAACAGAACTTCCGCACCCCGACCCAGGCCATCCCGTACCTGTAACAATTGCATGATAGAAAAGCGATGATGAAAGTGGTCCGGTGTTGAGTGAGTCGTTGTTTGTTCCAACATTGAACCACGTTACGGCATTGGTAGAAACCTGCCACTGAATTGTTCCGGCACTTTGTCCGGAAAGCACAACCCATGAAGATTGTCCTGAACAAAGTCCCGTTGGTGATGCTGTAGGAACACCGGCACTCGGCGGTGGTCCAATTGATACGCTTACTGTGTCGTCGTTAGAAGTGATAGTGAAGCAACCACCAGTTACTGTTACAGTGTAAATCTGAACAGCAGGAGCAGTTTGCAACGTACAAATTGGGTTCGCAATATTGGGGTTACTCAGACCTACAGTAGGAGTCCATGAATATGTGAAAGTTGCACCAGGACATCCACCGGAAACGCTTGCGTCAAACTGGAAAAGATCGCCAGGACAACCAGAGTACTGAGGGTTTCCTGTTGAAAGGAGTTCAGATGTAGTTGAAAGAATTGCCGAAGGAGGCAAGCCTGGAGTTGTGAAAGTAAAAGAAGCTGACCAAGGGCCCGGAGAGGTTGGGTTCTCGACGAGCTCGCGAACGCGCCAGTAGTACTGCGTTCCAGGGCAGAGTTGGTTAAACGGAATAACGATTGGAAAATACGGCTCCACTACACAGTTTTCCGGTGCGGGTGGGTTGAGTAAACTGTGGTACCATGGGGCTGTTCCCCAAAGAGGGCTGCTTGGAACGGGAGATGCACCAGTGAATCCGTTAGGATCACAAGTTACTTCCACTTCCATCCAATACGGTCCACAACCGCATGTTGCTGCGTCAGAGAAACCATTGATGGTTACGTCTGCCGGATTTACTGTTTGGGAGGGGCTAACAATTGTAACACCGTGACACGCATTCGCAGATTTAACTCCAGCGAAAAGCACCACTGTTGCAATGAAAATTGCCTTGATGAATCCCTTGTACTTCGTAGAAAATTGTTTCATGTTCTAGTTAGGTTCTCGTTCCTGATACCGGCTTGCCGACCGTATTATGTACCGAATTGCAAATCTGCAAAAAAAATCGCAGATTTTGTTAACAAAACAGGCAAAAAATGCGGTCGGATTTCGCTTATGTTTTGGGTAATTTCGACCCGGTTATCACCCCCGATCCGCCGGTGCGGAGAATTGTATGGCGAGAAAAAGCAAAAAAAGCGGCTCTTATGTGTTTGAGGACATTCTTAAACTGCTCGAAAATCATCCGGGCAAGGCCTGGAATTACAAACAGGTCGCCTCAGAACTCAGGATCCATAGTCACGAAGATCGGGCTATGGTTCAGTTGCTGCTCGATGATCTCGTGAAGAAGGGACAGGTCGAAGAAGTAGATCGCGGCAAATTCAGGATAAAATCGGGGGATAAAATCGTTACGGGCATTCTCGACATGACCGCTTCCGGTGCTGCATATGTTAAAACGCCGGATCTGGAACAGGATGTTTTCATTGCTCCAAGAAATACGTTCGGAAGTTTTCATGGAGACACGGTAGCCGTTCAGCTGTTTCGTAAGCGAAAGCCAGGAGCTCAGGAGGAAGGTGAAGTAAAGCAGATCGTAAAGCGCGGCAGAACAGAATTTGTGGCAACACTCGAAGTTGAAAATCGTGTGGCTTTCGGAATTACTGACAATAAAAAATATCCGGACTTTATCATTCCCAAAGACAAAATCGGGAAAGCTAAAGACGGAGAGAAAGTGGTTGTGCGCTTCACAGATTGGGAAGATTATTCTGATTTACCTCGCGGGGAAGTGGCAGCTGTTCTTGGACAGCCTGGCGAGAATAACACCGAGATTCATGCGATTATGGTGGAATACGGATTACCGTATGAATTTCCACCCGACGTTGAGCGCGTTGCTTCTCTCATTCCAACCGAAATTACGAAGGAGGAAATTGCAAAGCGACGCGATTTCCGCTCGACGCTCACATTTACAATCGATCCATTTGATGCGAAAGATTTCGATGATGCTTTGTCGATTAAGAAGCTGGACAATGGTCATTGGGAAATCGGCGTTCACATTGCCGATGTTTCACATTATCTGCATCCCGGAACATTGCTCGACAAAGAGGCGATAATACGTGCAACTTCGGTTTACTTAGTTGATCGCGTTGTACCGATGTTGCCCGAAGTGCTGTCCAATTTTGTGTGCTCACTTCGTCCGAATGAAGAGAAATTAACTTTCTCTGCTGTCTTTGAACTGGACGAAGAGGGAACTGTTCACTCCGAGTGGTTCGGAAGAACAGTAATCAATTCTGCGAGGAGATTTACTTACGAAGATGTTCAGGAAATTCTCGAAGGAGCAGAAGGTGATCATAAAACTGAATTACACGTTCTCGATAAAATTGCGAAGCATTTACGTGCAGCGCGAATGGCAAAAGGATCACTCACATTTGATAAAGCCGAAGTGAAATTCAATCTCGACGAGAAAGGAAATCCTACGGGCGTTTATTTCAAGGTGATGAAAGATTCGAATCAGCTCATTGAGGATTTCATGTTGCTTGCGAATCGTCGCGTTGCCGAATACGTTGCACTCCAGCGCAAAGCTGGCGAAGCTCCGAAAAAACAAACTGATAATCGTCGTCCGTTTGTTTATCGAATTCACGCCACGCCAAATCCGGATAAAATTTCAGAGTTCTCGAATTTCGTTGGCACTTTCGGCTACAAGATAAATGCAGGAAGTGACGGAGCTATTGCTCAATCGCTCAACAAACTTCTGAAAGATGTTCAGGGAAAACCCGAACAGAGCATGATTGAAACACTTGCAATCCGTACAATGGCGAAAGCTATTTATTCAACCAACAACATTGGTCACTACGGATTAGGCTTTCAGTTTTATTCTCACTTCACATCACCAATTCGTCGTTACCCGGATGTACTTGCGCATCGGTTGCTGCAATTGTATCTCGATCGCGACGCTGGAAAAACCAAAGAGCTTCCTCCGGATGTTGAATCACTTGAAGAGGAGTGTAAACATTGTTCGGAGCGAGAAAAGCTCGCAGCAGAAGCAGAGCGCGCATCTATTAAGTACAAGCAGGTTCAGTTCTTACAGGATAAAATCGGACAGATTTTCCCGGCACTGATTTCCGGTGTAACTGAGTTCGGATTGTTTGCTGAGCTTGAAGGCAACAAGTGCGAAGGAATGGTGCATGTACGCAATATGAAAGATGACCGTTATGTATTCGAAGCGGAAAGCTACCGTATGCGCGGAATACGAACTGGTCGTTTGTTTCAGCTTGGAGATAAAGTTCACGTACGTATTAAATCTGCCGATTTGCTCAAGAAGCAAATTGATTTTGAGTTGGTAGATGGAGAGGGTGGAGAAGATCTCAAAAGGGAAACTGCCGCCGAGCGCAAAACTCGTTTCGATCGCGAAGAAGAAGAGGGAGGAAAATTTCATCCTACGAAACCGCAATTGTGGAATCCGGCAGGTGAACTAGGTACAGGCGGCGATCGCAAGCCAAAACACCGCAGCAAAGACCAGCGCGACAACAAGGGAAAGAAAAAGAATCGTTGAGTTTCATGTGATGTGATTGGGAAGTGTTCTATATTAGTTATGGCAACACACTTTTTCCTGAATCACATGCGCAAACTTCTACTCTACTCCATTCTGTTTTCGTGCGGAACATCATTTGCACAATCTGCGCTTCCTGTAATTGAATGGGCGAATTACGCTACCGGAACACCCGGTGTAGCAACCTATTCCTATTCCTCGTGCTACGACAGAAACGGGAATTCATTTATACTGGGAGCTTTCAACAATCAATCGGGAACGCTCGATATTGATCCTTCTGCCAACACATGTCTTCTGAACGACTATGTGGGTATGTTCATTGCGAAGTATGACCCAAACGGCTCTATGCTTTGGGGAAAGCAGATAGACATCACCACGCTTCAGATGCAATCAAGTGTAACGCCTAGAAATATTGCCTGTGATGATTCCGGAAATGTTTACATCACAGGTGCGCTCACCGATGTCAATGTAGATTTCGACATGGCGAACGCCTCGAATCCTGTTCTCACCACTGCGGGTGGTTTCGATTTATTCCTCGCGAAGTATTCTCCGGTGGGAAATCTTGTCTGGGC
Organism: Flavobacteriales bacterium; assembly: GCA_040377305.1. Classification (GTDB taxonomy): domain Bacteria; phylum Bacteroidota; class Bacteroidia; order Palsa-965; family Palsa-965. Next base: position 191,922 of record JBEIPA010000004.1, read on the forward strand.
TTTTCTTCTTGGATCAACTGCACATGAAGAAGGTTTGAGTATGGTTTCTTACGGCGACAAACTATACATCGCCGGACAATATGGTTGCTTCACCGATTTTGATCCCGACACGGGTACGCATGTCCCTCCTATTTCACAATTCTGTGTTTCCGGATTTCTCGCTTGCTACACCACAAACGGAGATTTTGTTTGGCAGAATTCGTATTGCGGGCCTTCTCTTTCTGCTGCGGGCTATGGAATTCCGAATACGGTTCGCATGGATTCGAATTATGATCTCGTGATTTGCGGGCGAATGGGTGGTGTGGTCGATTATAATCCGGGCGCGGGACTCGACACTCTTTCTGTTCAACCAACAGGAGGCTCTGATGGCTTCTTCGCGAAGTTTGACACAAGCGGGAATTTCATTTTCGCGAAATCGCTCGCGACCATTACTGATATGGTGTTTCCATATCTTGATGTAGATGGAAACGATAATATCATCATCGCAGGTTCTTTCAACGGTATTGTTGATTTCGATCCGTCTGCAAGTGTTTACACCGATACTGCGAGCGATTATCTGGTTTCGGGCGCCACCGATGTGTTTCTGGCGAAGTACAACAGCAGCGGAAGTTTGCTCTGGGAAAAATCGTTCGGCAGAACCGGTTATGAAGATCTTGTTACGTTGGCTGTTGATGATGCAAACCATATTCTTCTCGGTGGACAATTCGGAGATTCGGTCGACATCGATTTTGGTTCTGGCGTCTATATGTTATACGATCCTCTTAATAACAACGGTCTCACCGATGCATTCGCAATCAAGTACGACGAGAATGGAAATATCCTGTTTGGATTTTCAATTTCCGGTGCGTCGTATGATCGCGTGTCTAGTGTTTCATGTTATAACGAGCAATTCATTATAAGCGGAACGCATACTGCAACGTGGGACTTTGATCCGACGTCTGGCACATATACGGTTCCTGCGCTCACAACGAATGGTCCGAATTATTTCCATGCGCAGTATTTCGATACGGCCATGGCGATTTCTGTTCCCGAGTTGTTCGTTGACAACGGTTTATTCGCATATCCGAATCCGTGCACAGAATACTTGTACGTTCCCTCTGCGAATGAATTTGAATCGTATACCATCGTTGACGCCCAGGGAAGAATAGTTGTTTCATCGAAATCCAACTCCACAATTGACGTTTCGTCGCTTGCCCCCGGAGTTTATTACCTCTCATTCTTCGCAGAAAACGCAGGAGTTGCGCGAATGTCGTTCGTAAAAACTGAACCGTAAATCCTTTTTTATATCTTTTCTAAAGCAAACTTCTTCTCATGAAAAAATATTTACTCGTAGTTTCTGCATCGTTCGTAGCTCAATTTTCTTTTGCACAGGTTGTAGTTTCTCCGTCGGGTTCGGCTGGACAAATCGCGACATTGCTCACTGGTAACGGGGTAGTAATGTCTAATGTGGTCATCACGGGCGACACGAACGCTTACGGCAACTTTACATCAGTAGGTTCTTCGCTGGGAATGAACGGCGGATTAGTAATCACTACCGGTGCTGCGTTGAATGTGGTCGGTCCTAATAATAATACCGCTCAGGGAACATGCAATGGATCCACCTTTACCGATCCTCAGCTAACGGCAGTTGAACCAATGGCATTCAACGATGTGTGCATTATTGAAATGGATTGCGTTCCTAACGACGATACGCTCTACTTCAATTATGTTTTTGGCTCTGAGGAATATCCGGAGTTTGTCTTCGCATCATTCAATGATGCGTTCGGAATTTTCGTCGATGGGACAAATCCGGCCGGTGGAAATTACACTGGATCAAATATGACCCTGCTGCCAACCGGAGGGCCCGTTACAATCAACAATGTGAACGCTACCGTAAATAGCCAATACTACGTAACGAACAACGATACCATGTTGCAGTATGATGGCTTAACAACCAATTTAACAGCAGTCATTCCTGTTGTTCCGGGACAGACTTATCACCTGAAAATTATTGTAGCAGATGCGGGCGATTGCATTTACGATTCCGGTGTATTTCTTCAGGCGGGAAGTTTCCGTTGTGCGGGACAACCGCTTGATGCACCAGCGCCAGTTGCGCCTAAATCAACCGTTGCGGTCTATCCGGTTCCAACATCAACAAATCTGAATTTCTCATTCTCAACATTGACGAATGAAAATGTGGATATCGTGTTCTATTCTCTCGATGGAAAAGCTGTTTTCGCTCGCAATTCACAAGCTGTGAACAATGTTGTTTCTGTGGATGTTTCTGCGCTTGCGGAAGGAATGTACATCGCGGAAATTATACACGACGGGGTTCGCGAAACAAAACGGATTGCAATCAGCGAGTAATTCTTTCCGCCTTCGACGGAGTTTGTGCTGAGCGCGTCCCGATAGCTAACGGGAAAAGCGCAGAGTCTGATCAGAATTAACTTTCGCGGAAGAATTTCGGGCAGCACTTTGTTTTACTCGCGTAGCGAGTCGAAAATTTTTTAACGCGCCGGCTGTTTTATCGGAATCGCTATTCCTTTCTCGTTAAGCTGCTCATCATTCACCGAATCAAGGTCGACGAATTCGAATTGCACGTGGCTGTAGTACACTTTGCCCAGCGCTTTCCGAATGGATTCCAAATCCACTTTTGCGAAATCTCTTGATCGCAGCCCGACAAAAAAGCTGGTTTGGTCTGCGCGCTCCAGAAATTTTATTTCTGTAATTCCCAGTGAATCGCAATCAAGTCCGGCGAATACTTTTCTGAAGTTGATAATGTCGGTTTGAAGCATGGCCGGGCCTTCAATGTGATGTTCCTTATCTGTTTCTCTTTTTTTGAAAAACACATAAACATATCGCGCAGCCGCAAGTGCAATAATTACGACGAGGTATTTTCCGATGCCCCAGCCGGTTTCTTTCAGGAGCATGGCGCTCACGAGTAATGTTAGAAACAGGGCAACTACAAACGCGAGGGCGGCGAGAAGATATTTCAGCATGAGAATTTTGAAATGGAATTACCAAGCTAAGAAAACCCGCGGAAAAAATTCTGGTGGGTGGTTGGAATGAGCGTAGCGAGTCGAAATTTTTAAGACGGCGGAAGACGTTCGTCGTATTCAAATGGGTTTCGTCCCTCTACACTTAGATCGTGCACGACCTTTGCATAAGTATAACAGCGGCTACAGAAATCATACTTCATACGTCCACGTTTCGTTGTTCTTGAGACCATGTCCTTATTGCATCGAGTACACGTGGACGCCCACGAACGAAATATTACTATACCAAGAACGAATATTGCTAACGCGCCGAAACCTAATACAAGCAGATTGAAAGATAGGAATGCAATCAGAGTGACGAACAGAAGAAGAACACCGCAAATTTTTAAAGTGTTTAATAATGCACCCGTTCGAACCGTCCTTATCCTTTCCATATTTAAGAACTCTACCTTCGCATCGTACGGTATATTGGCATTGGAAACCTCCAGAGAAGCTTTTGTCTCCAAAAGTTTTTGAATGCGGTTTGCCGTTGATTCTATATCCATAAAAAATCCCGGTAATTAGCCGGGATTCCCTTTTTATACTTGATTGATCTTTTTCGTCAGTTCGTCTTTGTATGAACCTCCGATCGGAATCGGTTTCTTTTCGTCTTCGAGCAGCAGGTTTGGCGACTCGATTGCAACGATCTTGTCGATACGCACAATGAACGAACGGTGAACACGCACAAACTCGTTTGGAGAAAGTTTGCGTTCGATATCTTTCATTGTAGAGTGGATCGTGTAACGCGCATTGAGCGTATTGATCACCACGTAGTCTTTCAAAGCTTCGATGAAGTAAATATCCTTTGTGCGGACTTTCACCAAACGCGAATTTGATTTCACGAAGATGATGTCTTTGAAATCCTTGTTCTCGACAATCGAGTACAGGAAGTCGCGCTCTTTGCGGATATCAGTTTCTTTCTGGTGCTTGTATTGCGCCATCTCGATAGACGTGCGCAAATCAATTTCCTTGAAAGGCTTAATGATGTATCCGTAAGGCTCAGTAATTTTTGCTTTGCTGAGCGTGCTTTCGTCGGCGTATGCCGTGAGGTAAATGATTGGAATGTTGAAGCGGGCGCGTATTTGCTCCGCTGCTTCAATTCCGCTCATCTCGCCTTTCAGCATGATGTCCATGAGCACAAGATCAGGGGAATGTTCTTCCGCTGCACGGATTGCATCTTCACCATTGGAGCAAAGAGCGACTACGTTGTAGCCAAGCTTGCGCAACGACATCTGAATGTCTTTGGCAACGATGCTCTCATCCTCAACGATCAGGATATTGGTTTTAGACATATCGGCTATTGATTAGTCCGGGGTGGAACAAATTCGATGGTGAATTTACTTCCTTTTTTCGTTTCAAGGGCTATTTTCCCGTTGATTTGCTCCACGAGCGTGACTACAAGCTGTAATCCGAGCGATTCTGTGTTGCGGAAATCGATGTTTTCGGGCAATCCTTTTCCATTATCGGCTATTACGATTATTAGCGTTTCTCCCGAAGTCTTAACCACTACATCGAGTCTTCCCGCTTCTTTTCCTTTGAACGCATACTTGAGCGCATTTGAAATGAGCTCGTTGATGATGAGTCCGCATGGAATTGCCGTATCGAGATTGAGCTGGATACTTTCGAGATCCATGTTCAGCTGCGGAGGATTATCCGGGTTAGAGTACGAATGCACCAGGTTGCTGCAGATGTTCTCCACGTACGAAGAGAAATTGATGTTCGAGAAGTCTTTTGTTTGATATAGGCTCTCATGTACAAATGCCATCGACTTAATCCGGTTCTGAGATTCGAGCAACAAGTCCAGACTCTTCTTGTCTTTTACGTAGGAAGACTGGAGATTCAGGATAGAAGAAATTACCTGCAGGTTGTTTTTCACCCGGTGGTGAACTTCCTTCAGGAGCACTTCTTTTTCCTTCAGCGACTGCCGGATATTTTCTTCGGCGCCTTTCTGATCGGTGATATCGTGAGCAATGCAGGAAACTTCAATTACGTTATCGCGCTCGTCTTTAATTGGGTTGAGAAAAACTTCCCGCCAATGAGGAACGCCTCGCTTGTTCACATACTCGGTTTCAAACTTGATTGTCTCTCCCTTAAACGAGAGATCAATTTTTTCCCTCCAGAACGTATTGTAGCTCTCGGTCGAAACCATGCTTCCCGAAAGGAGGGGCATTCCCACGTAAGGCTTGATATCGTAATTGTCACGTAGCCATTTCGCCTGGTTGTTGTTGAATGAAACCAATTGATAGTTGTGGTCCATCGTCCAGATCATGTGCGAACTACTCTCGAATACTGCACTGAGCTTCGCGGCCTGCAAACGGATTTGTTCTTCCGCCCTGCGCTTCGGCGTTATGTCCTCATAGACATACACAAAGTGCAAGGGTTGTCCTGCGGGATCCTTCACCAGTGAAATCGTGATATTCAGAATTACTTCACGTCCTGCTTTATCGCGATAACGTTGCTCATCGAATACGCGTTCAAATCCGCGCTTGATGAATTCTTTACCTGACGGCAAATGAGAAAGGTCTCCTTTGAGGCGAAGTTCCTGTACGGTCATTCGCTGGAGGTCTTCCATTTCGTAACCGAGAATGTCACACAAGCGCTGGTTGACTTCGATGAACTTTCCGTTGTCTTTGTCGACCAGTGCAATTCCGATGTAAGCCTGCGAATAAATCGCGCGGTATTTTTCTTCGGAAAGACGCAATTCTGTTTCGGCATTTTTGATCGCAGAAATATCCCGCGATACGCCCATGGAACCAATGATATTTCCGTCCTGATCTTTCAGAATACTCGCGGAAAGAAATGCGGTGAATGATGTTCCGTTTTTCCGCTTGTTCACTACTTCGCCGGAAAAGAAACCATCCTGAATCATGAGCATTTCCATCACTTTCATTCGCTCCTCCGGAACCTGATAAAGCATGGTGACGTGTTTGCCGATCACTTCATCGCGCGTATATCCGAAAGTTTGTGCTGCTGCCTTGTTGAATTCTGTGATGAGTCCAGAGGGATCGGAAGCACAGATCATATCGAGTGATGAGTCAACGAGCATTCGAAGATTTTTTTGCGCTGCGTTGAGCTCGCGCTCCATTGCAATTCGCTCTTCGATTTCGCGCTGGAGTTTTCGGTTAGTTTCTTCGACGAGTTGCAAGCGCAACTGCTCCGTTTCAAGTAATCGCTCTGCTGTTATATCGCGGAGAAATATTAATAGACTTTCTTCTCCCTGATATTGGTATTTCGCCGGACGCGATTCCATTTCTATCACTTCGCCTTTGGTATTCACAAGCTGAATGATTTCGAACGGCGCGTATTGTCCCTGCTTCACTTGTTGCACGCGTTGTGAAGAACGAGCCTGTTGCTCCGGAGTAAGGAACTTCATGATGTTCTGACCAACGATCTCCGATTCCTGCTCTATTCGGGTTATGCGAAGAACAGCAGGATTGATGAATACAATTTTTCCGGCATGATCGGCAATTACGATTCCTTCCGGATGTTGTTCTACAAGCGACCGATAACTTTCACGACTATCGATCAGCGCGTTCTCGGCGTGTTTACGTTGTGTGATATCGCGCGAAATTCCTTCGATGCCCACCACTTTTCCTTCTGCATCAAAGACCGGACGATTACTGGTCTCTGTCCACACCTCTGTTCCGTCTTTCCTGAGTGATCGAAACACCAGTGGTGGTGCTTCCGGAGAAAATACTTTCGGCGAGTTCTGCATCATGAGCGCAGAAGCCGCTGCCATCTTTTCTTTATCGTCGGGATGACACACTTTGAAGCCGAGTCCTGCGTCGGCGTAATACTCTTCCTGCGTGTATCCGGTAATTTTTTCTACCGACGGGCTGATGAATTCGTATCTCGGTGCGGGATAAAATGTGAGCTTATAAATAATGTCATTTGCGTTCTGAGCAAGTAATCGGAACCGTTCTTCACTATGCAATAGCTGAGTTCTGTTATGAACTTGTTCGGTGATGTCTCGTGCAATGCCAATAACTTCTGTCTGATTTCCGTCCTTATCGAACGTAGGAACCACGCGTTCTTCAATCCAGATAAAAGAGTCCGTTTGCTTTTTGAAATAACGATACAGAAAAGTTCCGGCTTGCTTTGCCTTGCGAAGAGCTTCGGCTTTTTCCTTAACACCGATGATGTCTTCCGGGTGACAGTTATTCATGAACATGTTCTGTCCCGTGGTAAACTCCTCGCGTGTGATGCCGAATATTTTTTCGATGTTGCTTCCCACAAATCGAATGCGTTCTTTCTCCGGCTTCGTTAAGTCAATGTGGTAAACAACTTCGTCGAGTGAATTCAAAACTCCTTCGAGCGAACTATGCCCGTTCCCGGAAAGTCCATTGCCATTTACCGCAGCGTTCAGCTTCGCGATTTCATTCAGCAATTCATCTTTAGTAAGCTTTGAATATTCGCTGAGATCCTTTTTTGTGATTTCCTTTTTCACCTTGGATCCGGATCTTCGAGTTTGATTTTTACTCCGTCAAACTTCGTCTCAACTCCATCTTTGTAAGTAATCGTTAACAGCAGAACGCCGTCTTCTTCCTGATAATATTTCCAGTCTCCTTCTTTACGCCCGTAAATGTATTTTCCCTTTTGCCACGTCTTGCCGGTGTTGTACCAGTATATATGATCGCCGTCGGGCTGACCATTAATAAAGCTACCCTGGAAGCGAGGCTTACCTGTTGTGGTGTACGTATGTTTCCACTCGCCTTGTCTTTCTCCGGCAACGTAATTTCCTTCTTCGCGATAATCTGCAATCTGGAAAAACCAGAATCCTTCTTTCAGCCCGTCGATGTATTCTCCTTGAGTAATGACAAGTCCTGTCTCATCATATTCAACAAGAGTGCCGTTTCTTACACCGTCGGTGTATTGTTCCTCGCGAAGCAACTGTTTGTTCTCGTAATACCAGCGCCAGGTTCCAACAGGACGACCGCGTGAATCATATTTTCCTTTCTGATCTGTTGCTCCATCGGGATAGAAAAACTGCCAGTCGCCAACACGAACGCCGTCCTTGTAGTCGCCTTCTGCTTTTAATTCTCCCGTGTCATGAAATTCTTTCCAATGACCCTGCTCTTTTCCGCCGGTATCATAAATTCCTGTGCCAACGAGTATGCCGTCTTTATAAACTTCAGCACCCGAAATTTTTCCAAGTGTGTCGTACTGACGAAATACACCTTCCGGAAATCCATCTTTGTAATTGCCAACTTCTTTTACGCGACCGTTTTCGTAATATGAAGTCACTGTTTCAATCTTCGCGAGCTCCGGAGGATTCTCAACAAGCACTCCATTCTCCCACTTGGCAGCATTGAGTAGATTTCCTACTTCATTATATTCTTTGAAGTACCCATGCTTCTTATCATTCACATAACGGCCTTCCGACTTCACTTTTCCGTTCGGCCAGAATTCTTTGTGTAGTCCTTGCTTCAATCCATTTGCATCACGACGATTAATTCGGTCTGTGCTTTGAGTGAAGCCTGCTTTATAAGTTGTAATAGCGATGATCGTTCCGGTGGAGTCATATTCGTAACCTATACCATCTTCCCGCCCTTCCTTGAACGGAATTGACTTCTGTACTTTTCCGTTCGGATGATACTCGTACGAAAGACCATGCTTGATATTGGATGTGAAAGTTTCTTCGGTAATTAGTTTTCCGTCTTTATCATACGTCTTTAACGGTCCGTCTTTCTTTCCTTCTTTGTACGTGTACTCGAGCGTGAGTTTACCGGCTTCACTATAAAATTTCCAGGTTGAATCGAGCTGGAAGTTTTTTCTGTTCCCTTCCGATTTTATTTTCCCGTTTGTGTGATAGGTTTTCCAATATCCATCCGGCTTTCCTTCACGCAAAGGACCTTCACTGGAAATCTTTCCATTCTCATAGAAATACTTCGTGTACACAGAAGTGTCTTCGGGAGAAGCAAAGAGCGTGCTTGTCCAAAGGAACATACCTGCGAACACTAACTGCCAGGAAAGTTTACGGTTATTCAATCTCATCAAAAACGCTATTACATTCCAAACGAAGCAGACATTTCAAGCATACGCCTGATTGGCTTTTCTGCTGCTGCCCGAAGCGATTCCGGTAGTATGATTTCCGGCGTTTCGTGCTTCAAACAAATATACAGTTTTTCGAGGGTATTTAACTTCATGTGCGGACAGTCGTTACAAGCACAATTATTGTTGGGCGGAGCAGGAATAAATGTCTTTGCCGGCGATTCTTTCTGCATTTGATGAAGGATCCCGGTTTCAGTTCCAACTATGAATTCTGTTGCAGCATCTTTCTTAGAAAAGTTTAACAGTGCTGTTGTGGACCCAATGAAATCGGCCAATGCTAAAACCGGTTCTTCACATTCCGGATGCGCAATAAATTTTGCCTTTGGATGCTGCGCTTTTAACCGTGTAATGCGTTCGAGAGAAAATATTTCATGCACCATGCACGAACCATTCCAAAGCAACATTTCTCTTCCTGTTTGCTGACTTACGTAACGACCAAGATTTTTGTCGGGAGCGAAAATAATCTTCTGGTCTTTCGGTAAACTTTCTACAATTTTCACTGCATTGCTCGAGGTGCAGATTATATCACTGAGCGCTTTGATATCTGCGGTGCAGTTGATGTAAGAAATCACAATGTGATCGGGATTTGCTGCACGGAATTTTGCGAATTCATCTGCCGGACAGGAATCGGCAAGTGAACATCCGGCTTTCAGATCCGGTAATAAAACTTTCTTAGCCGGGTTGAGAATCTTAGCTGTTTCTGCCATGAAGTGCACTCCGGCAAAAACAATAATATCTGCGCTGGTAGCAGCTGCTTTCTGTGCCAGGCCAAGACTGTCGCCAATGTAATCAGCAACATCCTGAATATCTCCGTCCTGGTAATAGTGGGCAAGTAGAACTGCATTTTTTTCGCGCTTGAGTTTTTTTAACTCTGCAAACATATCCAGAGTTGGATCAACTTTTACATCCAGGTATCCTCGCTCTAAAACCTCTTTATTAATCATATATCTTTCTTTTAAAAGAATCTACTACTACTACTAGCTTGTTAGTTCTGTGTAGAAATCGTTCCACATTATTTAGGTTTCTTCACTTATGACCAGCTACTAACATGTTATTGACATACAGGTTGTCTTAAATGCTTTGATTGCCATACTTCTAAAGAAACAGTTAACAGCGTGTTAGTAACGCTATCAACCGCCAAATGTGTGTAATTGATATGCACAAAGGTCGGTATCTTTCACTGTATTTCTTCTCGCTTAGTGTTTTTCAACATCTATTGCATATTCCGATTAATTCCACATACGGCACAGTTATTGAGACCACCAAAGATTTCTTCGCTAATGTTATCAACTGATTATATAGTTATGCACGTATCGTATGTGAATAACGCAGGTTCTAAGTAGCTCACTTTCAGCACTGATACTTGTCAGCAACTTACCGATTGTTGGCCGACAATGACTATCGAATGCATTTGCCCTTAACTTTGAAGCTCATCACACCACAAAATGGCATACAAAATCTCCATCGGCGCCGATCATGCAGGCTATAAACTAAAAGATACGATTAAAAAGCACCTCGAAAGTGCCGGTCACTCGGTTACTGATTATGGCACACATACGGCCGATAGCGTAGACTATCCGGACTTTGCACATCTGGTGGCAAACGATGTCGAAGGAGGGAAGGCGGACTTTGGTGTTCTTATCTGTGGCTCGGCAAACGGCATAAGCATGGCAGCAAATAAGCACGCCGGAATACGCGCCGCTATCTGTTGGAAACCAGAAATTGCTTCTCTGGCTCGCCAACATAACAATGCAAATATTTTGTCGCTTCCGGCGCGATTCATCAGCGAAGAAGACGCAAAAGCTTGCGCAGATGTATTCTTCTCTACCGAATTCGAAGGTGGTCACCACGCCAATCGTGTAGCGAAGATTTCCTGTTAGTGGCTCTTTTTCACGATGTGCGTGTGTATAAGTCCGCTGCTCATATACACTGAACACACATTGCCGTAACCTTATCTTTGTGTAGTGATGAAAAAGCAACACACAATCCTTCTTCTTGCTGCTACTGCGCTGATTTTTTCTGCGGCAATGAAAAAAGGTGGACCCAACCCCACCAAATACGCAGAGTCGATAACAGCGAACGATCTTCGGACACACCTCTCCATTCTGGCTTCTGATGAATATGAAGGACGGGAAACGGGAGAAAGAGGACAGAAGATGGCTGGAGAATACATCTCAAAGTTCTTCAGTACAATCGGAGTTCCTGCACAAAAAGACGGCAGCTGGTACCAGGAAGTGAAGCTGGTGAAAATCTCAGGTGGAACATCATCCTTCGAGATTGTGAATAACGGAACCAGTACAAAGTTCAGTAACCAGACTGACTATTATTATGCAGCATCCACCCCAGGTGTATCGATCACGGCGAACGAATTAGTTTTTGCCGGATTCGGGATTGACGACGAGAAATATTCCGACTACAAGCTTCATGATTCCTCATATTACAACGGGAAGGTTGTAGTGATCCTCGACGGAGAACCTCAGAACGGCGGAGTGTTCACAATTACAGGAGAAACAAAGCCAGGCAAATGGACAAAACAGCGCCGCTCCAAACTGGAAGCAGCAAAGAAGTACAAGGCGCGCGCTGTCATTATAGTGCCACTGGATTTTGCAAAGAGCAAGGAAATGGCTCAGCACTCCATTGACGGTTACTCGCTTCTGCTCGATGAGCCCGGAGCTGGCGCAGATCCTAATCCGCCGGTGTTTTATGTGAGTGAAGCAGCGTTGAATACCATTCTTGCTTCTGCAGGAGAGAAACAAACGATTGCGGACCTGAAGAGCGGAATTAATTCTACGGGCAAACCTGTTGGTCTTTCCATTAAAACTACGGCGTCGATTCAGGTCACGCGCAACGAAGAAAAGATCATTACCGAAAACGTTCTAGGATTTGTAGAAGGAAGCGACCTGAAAGATGAAGTGATAGTGATAACAGCGCACTACGATCACCTTGGAAAACACGATGGTGTTGTGTTCAATGGTGCAGACGACGATGGGACAGGAACCGTGGCCGTGATGGAACTTGCCGAAGCATTCATGAAAGCAAAGCAAGACGGATTTGGTCCGCGCCGCAGCATGTTGTTCATGGCGGTGAGCGGAGAAGAAAAAGGTCTTCTCGGCTCAGCATGGTATGTACATCATCCGGTTTACCCGCTGGAGAAAACAATGTGTGATCTGAACATTGACATGATTGGTCGCGTCGACGAAGAACACTCTGCAGACAGCAACTTTATTTATGTGATTGGATCCGATAAAATTGCTCCTGATCTGAAGAAATGCATTGAAGCGCAGAACAAAAAGTACACGAATCTTAAGCTCGATTATCGCTTTGACGACGAGAAAGATCCGAATATGTTCTACTATCGTTCCGATCACTACAACTTCGCGAAGAATGGAATTCCGGTTGCGTTTTTCTTCAACGGAACGCATGCAGATTATCACAAGGAAACCGACGAAGTTTCGAAGATCAACTATAGCCTGATGCAGAAACGCACACGACTGGTGTTCTACACGGCGTGGGATTTGGCGAACAGAAATAAAACACTCGCCCGCAAGGCAGTTAAGAAATAAGCATGGCCGATTTACTCCAGCAGTTCATTGCCGATTCAGAAAAGAAAGTTGCCGATAAAAATCATCGCGCAACTGTGCAATTCAATATCGGAAAGTACAATGCAGCTGTTGTAGGCGGTAAAGAACAATACGCGCGACTGGACCTCGCCCGTTCGCGCGCGGCAGGATTGCGCAGCCGTGTGATTGAGAATCTCGACAAGTATCTGATTGAATTCGAAACAAACTTTCTGAAGCGGGGTGGAAAAGTAATTTGGGCGCAAGACGCAGAAGAAGCGAACAAAGAAATTCTCGCTCTACTGAAAGCCAAAGGTATTTCGGAGGTGGTGAAATCGAAATCGATGATCACTGAAGAGATTCATCTCAATGCAGCACTGAAGAAGGAAGGAATTAATAGTGTCGAAACGGATCTCGGAGAATTTATACAGCAAACCGACGGAGAAGCGCCCTATCATATTGTAACGCCCGCGATGCACAAGTCGAAGGAGGACGTAGCGCGGTTATATGCAACGAAGCTAGGCGCACCTGCGGATATGTCGCCCGAGGAAGTTACCGGGTGGACACGCAAACACCTGCGCGCTAAATTCAAAAAAGCAGGAGCGGGAATTACCGGAGCGAATTTTCTGGTAGCAGAAACCGGGTCAGTTGCTCTGACAGAGAACGAAGGTAACGCCTGGATGTCTATCGCAGGTCCGAAGCTTCACATTGTAGTTGCGGGGATCGAGAAGATCATTCCATCGCTTACTGATCTCGATATTTTCTGGCCACTGCTTGCCACATTCGGCACCGGACAGAAAATCACGGCATACAACAGTATTGTTTCGGGTCCACGCAACAATGGAAGTGACAGCGGTCCCGAAGAAATGGTGATTGTGCTTGTCGATAATGGCCGTACAAATGTTCTTGCACAAACCGAGCAACGTCGTGCCTTGAGCTGCATTCGTTGTGGGGCGTGTTTAAATGCTTGTCCGGTTTATGAAGCTGTTGGCGGACACACCTACAATGCAGTTTACAGCGGACCAATTGGCTCCGTGTTGATGCAGCACATGCAACCAGATGCGGGCTTTCGTCATTTGAGCTACGCTACAACATCTTGCGGAAAATGTACCGAGAGTTGTCCGGTGAATATTGACATTCACAAACTGCTGCTCTATAACCGCAAAGACAATGCGGCGAATGCGCCAACCAGCAAAACCGAAAACATGATGTGGTTTTTCTGGAAGGGTGCAATGATGAAGCGCAACAACATGGATAAAGGCGGAGCAAAGCTCAAGAACTTTATGTTGCGCCAATTCTTTCGCAAGTCATGGGGCGATCAACGTGAGCTTCCCGCCGTAGTCTCTAAGTCGTTCAACCAAATGTGGCGGGAACGAAAAGGGATTAAGTAGTCGTCTTATAAAACATCGAACACTACAAGGAGCGCGAGCACAACTGCGAGCAAGCCCAAGCCGCCGATGTAGCCATATCCGAAGCCACCAAATAGGAATGTGCCTCCAATTATCCAGCAGATAAGTGTAATCCAGAACATCGACGTTACGCCTTCTTTGAGATAAACAGCAAGAGGCGGAATCAGGATTGCAAGAATCACCAGAAGTATAAGCCGGTCGTCTGAAGCCCCGGAAGAAGGCTCACTGTTTCTCTTTGCATGTTTTGCAACCGGCGTCTGCATTTGCTCACCTTTTGAATTTGAAACAGACTGCACTTCGTCATTCGCTGGTGCAATCGTGATTACTTCTTCTGGTGCAACTGCGGTTGGATTTTGCTCGCAGTTGTTGCAGTCAGAAAGTGCCGGAGAAACAGGAGTTGCACTCTGCTGTTCTGCTGGAGCGACTTCGACTGGCACTGTTTTTTCTTCAGACTCAGTGTGCTTTGCGGTTGCCTGAGGCTTCTGGTTGTTACCGAAGTCAACATACCAGCCTTTATTGTGGTGTCGTTTGTCAATGCGTAACGATGCGCAGGAGGAGAATCCAACAAGAGCTGCAATCGAGAGAAACAGTAGATATTTTTTCATGTGCAATGGTTTGGTCACTTCAAAGTTCATCAAATCATTTCAATAGCGCTATCAAATAAATCTATTATATCAACACAATCGCTGGCGGATGATAGTGTAACTTTGAGATACCTAAAAAAGAACGCATGTTATCTAAAAAAATAGAAGCAGCCCTTAACCAACAAGTGGCGCTCGAGGGAAACTCCTCACAATATTATCTCGCAATGGCATCCTGGGCGGAGACGCAAGGGATGGACGGTGTTGCAACTTTTCTGTTCGGACACTCCGACGAAGAGCGCGCGCATATGCTCAAGCTTTTGCGTTTCATAAACGAGCGTGGCGGACACGCGATCGTTCCGGCACTGGAAGAGCCACCGAAGAAGTTTAAGTCGGTACAGGCCGCGTTTGAGTTAGTATTATCGCACGAGATTCTGGTGTCTACAGAAATCAACAAGCTCGTGGAGATTTGCCTGAAGGAGCGCGACTACACCACACACAACTTCTTGCAGTGGTATGTATCGGAACAAATTGAAGAAGAAGCTCTCGCGCGCAAGGTTCTGGACAAGCTCAAGCTCATTGGCGGAGAAAAAGGCGGACTTTATTTGTTCGACCGCGATCTTTCCAGCATCCGGGCGACAGGTCCCGGCGGAACAAACGCAGCAGAATAATAAATAAGGAGTTATAAACCCGTCCCGACAGCGAAATTCTGGTCAGGACGGGTTTTTTCGTGCAAGTAATTAACAATGTGCGCCGATCGGTTAATTACTATTAACAGCTTTTGGTGTTCTGTTCATAAATGGATGCAACACGCGCAAGGTTAAACGCGTTTTAATTGAGAAATTTGAGAAAGCCCACTTATGACCCGCAACGAGTTTATACAAGTGAATGATCGTCCTTGCCGCTTCAAGTTGAAGTCGGGTAAAGAGTTCTTCGGCGTGCTTTGGCAAAATACTTCGGAAGGAGATTCTTCCTACTACTTCTCCAGCATGGGTGAACGCTTCGATCCGCGCAACACAGGTAACGTAGGTGTGCGTGTCGATCTGGACGAAATCGTAGGAGCGGAGCTCATCAACAGTTCACTCGTAGGTTAGTCCCCCCGCTTTTCACAATATTGGTTTCATAATTTCCGCCGCGGTTCCGCGCTGCTACATCTCTGCGGTTGTATCTTGACGGATATTTTCCGCCCATGAACTTTTTCGTTACCTGTCCTTGGTGTAAATCTCAATTCAGGAATTCCTACGTCTCTAATTGCGCAAACTGCGGAGGTTCTTTACCAATCGCAGAAGGAGGAGGTCCAGGTGATCCTCCGCCACCGGCGCCACGAGAACTTACTAAGTCGTACATCAAAGCCGTGAAGTACACGAGCAATGTGTACACAATCATCGGAATTATTTTCACTATTCCGTTTTTCTGGAGCGTGATCTTCCCGATTATCGGAATCATACTCTGGAGAAAAGGATTGCGCGACGCAAAGGCCGAATTGCAGCCTTTGCAATTTGGAGCCCACACGAAAGGCGAAATCACCAACATCACCACCGATTTCACAAAGCAGATCAACGGACGTAGGCCGAAAATTCTTGAGTTCGCTTTCATGGCGAATGGTCAGCGCTGGATTGGCACCGTTCCGAATATTATGGATCCGATTGAACACTGGAAACGTCCAGGCGATCAGATCTGGGTTGTATACCTGCAGGATAATCCACAACTCAGCAGCGCGTGGCCTCCAATGAAATAATAAGCGAATGATCGAAGCGTTCTCCGGATTACAATGGTCTTGGCTGCTCAGCGGATTTCTATTCGTTGTTGCAGCAATCATTTTATTTCAGAGAGGAAAAACAACTTTAGCGCTCATCGTTCTAACGGTCGCAGCTTTTGTGTTGCGGTTGCTGATGACCAATACAGATCCGTTTCTGTACGACTGGGACGAACAGTATCACGCGCTCGTTGCGCAGCACCTTGCATCACATCCAGGCACACCTACATTGTATGACGATCCGCAATTGCCGGTCGACATTACGCGCTGGGCGCACAATCACATCTGGCTGCACAAACCGCCACTGTTTCTTTGGTTGATCGCGATGTCGGTGAAGATATTCGGGGCAACGCCATTCGCCGTGAAGTTGCCATCTGCAATTCTATCTGCGCTGATGGTTCCTGCTTTGTATTCAATTGTGAAGCGAACCGTTACAGAGCGTGCAGGATTTATTGCTGCGATTTTACTTGCGGTTCACTCCTACTCTGTTCAGCTCATCAGCGGATTCAGAAACACAGATCACAACGATGTGATTTTTGCTGCATTCGTTTTGTTCTCTTTCTGGGCCTGGATTCGCTACACGGATTCCGCAAGTAAACGAAACGCAATGCTTGTCGGATTACTCGTTGGTGGTGCAGTGCTGGTGAAATGGCTTCCGGGAATTCTCGTGTTCGGTCCCTGGGGATTGTGGCTCTTTCAGAAAACACATCGGAAAGACAGGACGAAATGGATTCATCTCTCCATAGCGGCGCTTTCGGCTGCTGCAGTTGTTTTGCCATGGTACTTTTATATCTATAAAAACTTTCCTGCAGAAGCCGCTTATGAATCGCAATACAATTGGCTGCACATGACAATCGCAATGGAGGGTCACGAAGGTCCGTGGTATTATCACTTCGATCAGTTCCGCGAGTTACTCGGCTGGACGTTCGCTATTCTTGCTGTGCCCGGAATATTATTGTTCGCAATTCAGGACACGAAACAAAAGCGCGCACTGTACATCACAGCAGGAGTTTTGTTTTTCTTCTTCTTCTATACGATCGCAAAAACGAAAATGCCGCTCTTTATGTTGCCGGTAATTCCCTTTTTGCTGGCAGGAATTGCAGTTGTACTGGATAAGCTTGGAGATGCGATCCTCAGGAAGAAAATTCTGGCAGGAGTTGTTGTGTCTTTCGTTGCCCTGTTCGCGCTTGATGTTCCGTCTATAGTTACCAATCACAGCTCACTATCTGAACTGGCATGGTATCGCGATGAAATGCAGGGAACGCGGAACAAAGCGGAATTCTATCTCAGGCAAAAGCAAGAAGCCGGAGAAACAAGACGCGGCGTTATCTTCAATTTTCCCGAAAACGAACGCGCTGCATTTATGTTTTATACGGGTGATATCGCGTACACGGAGACACCATCGGTTGATTCACTGCACATGATCGAAGGAAAAGGATTTGTTGTGAGCGCCTATGAAAATCAGCTCTTACCGGCAGCTTACAAAAGCGACTCTACACTTCGCCTGTACTTTGGACATTTAACTCCGCCAGCTCAATAAAGTCGAACTGGTGAACATCAAACAAGTGCGAAGTATGGACGTTTGATAACGCGGTGAGCATCGTTTCTTTGCGGTTCGGATATTTCTCTTCCCACTCCTGCATCATTTTCTTCATCACTTTGCGCTGCATATTTTCCTGTGAGCCGCACAAGTTGCACGGTATTATCGGGAACTGCTTTTCTTCGGCATAAGCTGCAATATCTTCTTCTTTGCAGAATGCGAGCGGACGAATTACAATGTTGCGTTCATCATCGGTCTTGAATTTTGCGGGCATCGCTTCAAGTTTTCCTGCGAAGAATAGATTCAGGAAGAATGTTTCAAGAACATCTTCCCGATGATGTCCCAAAGCAATTTTCGTAACACCCATTTCTACAGCCGCATCATATAGAATCCCGCGACGCAAGCGAGAGCATATCGTGCACATCGTTTTTCCTACAGGCGTTTTCTCGGTCACGATAGAATAGGTGTCGCGCTCCAGAATTCGGAACGGAACATTCTTCGACGTTAAGTATTCCGGTAAAATATGTTCCGGAAAATCCGGCTGTTTCTGATCAAGATTCACTGCAATAAGCTCAAAGGAATTATCCATCGCACGTTGCATGTGCAATAGCATATCGAGCATCGTGTAACTGTCTTTTCCTCCGCTCAAACAAGCCATGACTTTATCGCCCGGCACAATAAGCTGGAATTTCTCCTGCACTTCCCACACGGCTTTTCGCAAACGCTTTTGCAGTAGTTCCGACTCTGAATGTATTGGCATGCCGCAAAGATAATGGGTTGCAGCCGCAATCGATCGCCCGAACGCAGCAAAGGGTCGAATCTTCAAAACCGCATTCTGACTCCCCCGTTAAATTTGTTACATAAAATCTGGTACTATGAAGCCCTTCAAAATTGTCGTCATAATTGTTTTTACTGCGCTCGCTATTGGCGGGTGCCGCAAAGACAATATCGAAAACGGGCCATTTGCCATTGAATCGAAAGACTATCTCTCTTCAAAGAAGTATGAGAAAATGCTTGTTGAGATTTGTTACGTCGACGGATATGCTCCTGAACAAGCGTCGATCGATCATCTCAAATCGTTTCTTCAGGCACGCTGTAATAAGCCGGGCGGAATCACCTTTAATTACACGAGCATTGGATCTCCAGGAAGGAGCACATTCAACATAAGTGACCTTGATGAAATTGAGAAAGATCATCGCAAAGAGCATTCGAGAAAAGATCAGCTTGTTGTATTTGTATTCTTTGCAGATGCAGGATACAGTTCAGCGAACATCCTGGGAGTTGCTTACGGAACTACATCATGCGCGATATTTGAAAAACCCGTAAAAGATAATTCGGGCGGCATTGGTCAACCAACTCAATTTGTGCTCGAGGCTACTGTTCTCGAACATGAATTCGGTCACTTGTTAGGCTTGGTTGACAACGGAACAGACATGGTTACGGCGCATTCAGCGAACGATCGCCATTGTAACAACGAAGACTGTTTAATGTATTACGCAGTTGAAACAATGGACTTCCTTGGCAACCTTGCCGGGGGCGATATCCCGGAACTCGACGCGAATTGCATTAAAGACCTGCAGGCGAACGGAGGAAAATAATTTCTCCACACGTCTTCTATATATGCCCCCGGACTTAAGAGGTTCGGGGGTTCCCTTTTTCAGGCAATTTATTTTCGTACTGGATTATAGTTTACCGGCTCGCCGCGACCCTTGACGGGGATTAATTCTTTTACACCTTTTCCTCTCAACAGCATGTACTGTATTCCGTCCTTCGTGGTCATGTAAACGGTGTCACTTCCCATTCCTTCCCAGGTGAATCCTTTGCAGGTGTAATAAGGTGCGTTCAGCATAAGATCATCGTCCAGTTTGTATGTGTACGGTGGGAAAGGTTTGTATCCCGTGGTTACGCCCATGCTCCTTGACTTGTCCTTATTGTATCCTTCATCTTGAACTCCACTATGCACAAGCGGTTTTTTCCACTTAGAGCGATTTGCAGAATCCTCAACGATCACATGCTTAGATCCACCCACGTGCGGGGTTTCATCACCAAGTAAGTACGTATTGTCATGAACAAACCTTACAGCAACTGTTTCCCGCACAGCAACTCTGCCTTCGCCCCCACTCTTGAAAATTGAATCCAGATTCGGATCAAGCATTTGTTCGTTGCAGCTGTCGATACTGTTCTCAAGTCCGCTGCTGTCGGCACTTAGTATTGCCTCTTGCTGAAAACCATCGCCATTTTCATCGTGACCTTCGGTGCTGGTGTGTTGAGTTGTGTACACGTAGATTGCGATCGCTACCGCAATTGCAACAATTAAACTCGTTAGGGCCCACCAATATTTTTTAAAGAACGACTTCTTGTTCACTGCCGGCTCATACCTCTCTACTTCATCAAATGCAACTCCGGCAATCGCACCGGCAATAGTTGACTTCATTACGCTGCGTCCTTGTTGTTTCATTCCGCCAAGCATTGTGTTCAGCCATTGAAATTCAGCGCGCAATTCTTCATTCGCGTTCATTCGCGATGTAAATGCACTTTTCTCTTCGGTGTTCATCTGCGAATGAAAATACCGGTCGAGATCGCTGTATGTTGATTCGTCAATCATGCGCCGTGTTTGTTGCGTACAACGCTTTTAATTTCTGAATGCATTTATACTTCTGCGCTTTCGCGTTGTCTGCGTTGGTGTAGTTCAGTTCAGTTGCTATTTCTTCCATCGATTTTTTGAAGTAATAGAACAACAGGAGAATCTTCCTGCAACCAACACCTAGCCTGCTCATGCTTGTCCGCAGCACTTCATGCTCCACTGAATTTTCTTCTTTCACTTCCTCAACGAGATCGAACTTCTCAAAATCAGTGAAGCGATAGTTTTTCTTTTTCTTCTCGAGCTGCTTCAGCCATTTGTTTCTGCAAACAGCATAAATCCACGTCTTGAGTGAAGAAGTCAATTCAAAATTCCCCTCGTTCGATTTCTCATACAACAACACCATGGCTTCCTGAAAAATATCTTTCGCTTCGTCTTCCGTACCGCTGTTGTTGACAATCATGTAGCGCACCATGCCGAAATATTCGACATAGACTTCACGAAAAGCTTTTGAATCGCCATTGCGTATGCGTTCCAGGATATCCGTTTTCACGGCAGAATGGTCCATTTGATAGTTTATTCCTCGCGAATTCTAAAGGTAACCGGAATCCCGAAGAATATTTTTGACCGCGTATGGTTACTTTTTGGCTACCAAAGCATTAAAAGACAAAGCCAATCAATGGGAAAGTGTTGTGCGTATAGGAGCTACTTTTTCTGAGCGAGATTGATTGGCAGCTCCTCGTTGGCAACATCGGGGAGTTTTTTTGTCATGCCCGGCGACGAGCACGTTTTTCGAGAGCCTCTATAAAAGCAAAAAGCAGTACTGCCAACCCTGATGCGCTGTAAGCGATCAGGATCCCGACTTAAACGTCGGGATTGCAATACTGCGTCCTGCCTGCTGTTTCGAGGTCCCGAGCGGATTACTTGCGTGATCCGCATTGGGAAGCCTAAAGTCAAAATTCAAATGCTCCGCTTCGCTACTTTTCATTTCACGTCTGGCTGCTCTGAAGCAAGCTTCTCGCACCCTTCCATAAAATGAAAAACCTCACGCGAAAAGCGTGAGGTGCATTTGAATTTATTGAGGTCCCGAGCGGATTCGAACCGCTGTAGCAGCTTTTGCAGAGCTGAGCCTAGCCACTCGGCCACAGGACCTTTTATTTTCTCAAACTATTACAGCCTTTGTGGAGCAGCATTATTTTGAGAGGGACACAAAAGTAATAAAAACGGGCAAACGACGGCACAATTGATTAACGCACAACCGAGAATTGGCTTTTAACCCGTTGACCAGCAATCTCTGTTTCTGCGTAATAGATTCCTTCCGCAAAGCCGCCAGTTTCGATACGAACCTCGGTTGTGGTAGGAATGAATGGGTACGTGCCTTTGAGTCGCCCAAGCGCGTCGTAAATGTGAATCTCGCCACTGTTACGCGATGGTTCCGAAAAACGGAAGGTACACCAATCTGTAGTCGGATTAGGTGCCACAGTTATTGTAACGGGATTAATTCCATACATCGCAATACCAGTGAGCACATTATCGCAGCTATCGACAGCCCAGATATTGGTATTGGTTGCCGACACACAGTTGTTGCACATAATGCGCTTGATAAAGCAACTCGAACGTTTTATAATGCTCTGCTTCGGGTATGAACAGTGATTAACACTATTCACTACGGTATTCAGTTCTGTGCATACGCCCATGTTTGTTAGGCGAGTGTTCACCAGCTGTGATCCGTCTGCATAATAGAAGGGCTGACAAAGGCAACTAATTACCTGGCCGCTCGCGTAGGGCACAACACAGTCGAGCTGATCATGAAAACTGATCACGGGAATTGTTCCGTTGTTCATCAATGCACTATCATTTGCAATAGCACCGCAATTGTCAATGAGTCCGCGCACAACCCAGGTATTCGGAAGAGAATTTCCAGCTGTATCAAGTGTGCCCACTGCGGCAACAGCCCATGAGCAAAATGAATTTGCTTCTGCCTGATTCCAGAATGTAGCGTGGTACGCTGTAATTGCACCTGCGCTTTCTCCGCCAATGAATAACTTGTTCGCATCCGCATTCCAAGTTGCGCAATTCGCATTGATGTAACGTAAAGCCGCGCGACCATCTTGTGCAGCTGCGTACGTCGCCGTTTTCAGATCGAGATTATTTCCCTGACAAAACACGCAGACGCCCAGCAAATCGGTAGCTGCACAATTCCATCCAAGGCGATATTGAATGGTAGCTGCAACAAATCCACGACGTGCATATTCCATGCACTCGTAAGCCATGTCGTTGCGATTGCCCCCGAGAAATGCGCCCCCGTGAATCAGCAGAATGAATGGCCGGTTCTGCATGGTGTCTGCAGTTGCAGATGGATAATAAACATCCATCATCAGACTTTGTGTTACGCCGGTGAAATAGTTTTTCGAAACGGCGTAAACAATATTGGAGTCTTTACGGATTTCAGAACTGTCGAACATGGGTGTTTCTGAAAATCGGCCGGGATAACAGACCTGTGCGGAAAGTTTTAGCGCGAAAAGCAGCAGCAGTGGTAGTAGGAATTTTTTCATTTATAGGGTTATTATGCAATTATCTCAACACTTACATGATCAACAGCGCCATTCATCGGCGGATTGATCTTCGTCACCCGTACCAGAAACGAACCCACTTTCGGGTAGTGCATTCTCAGATTGGTTCCTATACGGCGCGCCACATGCTCAATCAATTTCGAACGAATTGCCATTTCTGCTTTCACTGAATCGTGAATGATGCAGTAGTCAACAGTATCTGTCAGTTCATCCGATTTTTCTGCCGAGGAGAAATCCGTTTCAACACGAACATCCACAATATATTCTCCGCCGATCTTTCCCTCTTCAG
Organism: Flavobacteriales bacterium; assembly: GCA_040377305.1. GTDB lineage: Bacteria > Bacteroidota > Bacteroidia > Palsa-965 > Palsa-965. Next base: position 215,273 of record JBEIPA010000004.1, read on the forward strand.
GCAAACATCCGTGGTATGCGTACACTCGAATTCCGTTTACGTTTATTATGCCCATCAGCTAATCAGAAATTAGAAATCAGCTAATCGAATTTACCGCGCGATCAAGTCTCTGGACAACTACATCTTTTCCCAGAAGAGCAACCATTTCAAACAACACCGGCCCACCTCCTGCTCCACTTACACAAACACGGAACAACTGCATTACACTGCCCGGATTTGTTCCGGTTGCTTCTGCAGTATTCTTAAAAACGCCCTCAAACAAAGCAGCAGCAACTACTCGATTACCTGAATCCGGGGAGTAAATCATTTCTTTTATTTGATCATCATTCGCATCGAAAGCTGCATAAGCATCACGTAGAGCTTCAATAAACAATTTGGATGAAGGATTCCAGCGCTTCTTGATCACAGTGTCATCGTAACTGATAGGAGCCTCAAAGAAGAATCTTCCATCTCGAATTATTTCGCTAGTGAAGGTCACCTTTTCCTTCATTAAACGACAGACTTCTTGTAAGTAGTTGATGTGTAGATTGCCTCCCTGTCGACTACAATGAGTGGAAAATGCTTCAAAGTTTAATGCAATATTTTCTCCGGGTTCGACGACTGTTTGAAAAGACGTCTGCGCGTGAAGCATAACATTCACAGGGAACTCAACAACAGGAATTTTGGAATTAATCGAATGAACAACAGGCAAGAACACCTCTTCGGACCAAGGAGATTTGAGCGTTAATTCATTCCCAAGTTGCTTGTGTGATGAGGAATGATAGTTTAAGGCAACCAAAATACTAGGCTCAGAACGCAGCGTATTTTTAAAAGTTTCGTAACTAATTTGTGCTGACCGCTCTACAATAACGCCTTCCGGAATACTTTCATTAGCAAAGAGACGGACGGTTTTTTTCTCAGTGGTCGGGTTGGATATCCGAAGTTGCAAATCGTAGCGCGTTCCACTTAAGGGCGTATTTTTCAAAAAAGACTCCTGATAAACTTGTGGTAAAATCTCAAATGCCAGTTCGAGATCAGTCTTCATTCTCAAATATTGTTGATTAAACCACTTTGTCTTTTCCGCATCAAACTTCGCTCCCGACTTGCTCACGCGCTCCAGTGAAAACTCCTGTATCAATTCCTCTTTCGAGAAAATCTCCTGGTTCCCGCTGCTGTGCCAGCCGAGCAAGGCAAGCATGTTGATAAACGCTTCCGGGAAATATCCGCTCTCACGATAGCCGGTGAAAATTTCCGGCTGCCCGGTTTTTACATCTGGCAACGTGCCGCTCAGCGGAAACACGGGAAATCCTAATCGATCTCCGTCGCGCTTGCTTAGCTTTCCGTTTCCATCAGGACGTAACAACAAGGGCAAGTGAGAGAACTGCGGCATTACATCTTCCCATCCGAGAAAACGATACAGCAATACGTGCAACGGCGCAGACGGCAACCACTCTTCACCGCGAATGACGTGCGTGATTTTCATCGAGTAATCATCCACAATATTCGCCAGGTGATACGTTGGCATTCCGTCGCTCTTGAACAAAACCTTGTCATCAAGCTGTGATGTGTGCACGACAACCCAGCCACGAATCAAGTCATTGAAACGAACTTCTTCGTTGCGGGGAATTTTTGTACGGACTACATACGGCTCTCCGGCAGCAATTCTGCGGTTGACTTCATCTTCAGAAAGGGTCAATGAATTCTTCAGCTCCTGACGTGTCAGACCGTTGTACGCAAACGTCTTCTTCATTTTCTCGTAACGCTCACGCTGCTCATCAAGTTCTTCTTTCGTGTCGAACGCGTAGTAAGCATTTCCGGAATCAATGAGTTTCTTCGCATACTCCTCATAAACGCCTTGTTCCTTGCGCACACTTTGCTTGTACGGCGCACAGGGGCCATCACCGAATCCAACTCCTTCGTTGGGCTCAATGCCGCACCACTTCAATGCTTCAATGATGTATTCTTCTGCTCCCGGAACAAAGCGCTCCTGGTCAGTGTCTTCGATGCGAAGAATAAAATCTCCGCCATGTTTCTTTGCAAAAAGATAATTGTACAGCGCAGTCCGCACTCCGCCCATGTGAAGCGGACCTGTTGGACTTGGCGCAAATCGTACGCGAACTCTACGGTTTTCCATTGGACTGCAAAGATATGCGTTTCAATAGGCAGTTGGCAGTTGTGCGGCAAGCAGAATTATAAACCGAAATAATGTTGACTGCCTACTGCACTCCTGCAAGACTGCCTTCTGTATTGCTATCTTTGCGCGAATGCAACTCATCTCACCTTCCCGCTGGAAAGACTACGAACTCCTCGACTCCGGTCAGTTCGAAAAACTGGAACGTTTCGGGAAATTCATCACGATTCGTCCCGAGCCACAAGCGGTGTGGGATTCTGTTCTTCCACGCACAGATTGGTTAAAACTTGCGCACGTTGAGTTTGTTCCCAAAAGCAGCTCCGCAGGAGAATGGAAGCAACTCAAGCGCGATGCTGTCGATCGCTGGAATATTCGTTATGCATTGCCGGGAGGAAAAGAAATTGTGATGCGATTGGCGCTCACCTCATTCAAACACGTTGGAGTGTTTCCGGAGCAAGCAGCGAATTGGGATTATATCTACACGACTCTTCAGTCAATGAAGACAGAGAAACCAAAGTTTCTTAATCTCTTCGCATACACCGGCGGGGCAACTCTCGCGGCGCGTGCAGCTGGAGCAGATGTAACGCACGTTGATTCCATCAAACAAGTCGTAACGTGGGCGAATGAAAACATGCAACATTCAGGCCTCGATAATATTCGCTGGATGGTTGACGACGCTCTGAAATTTGTGAAGAAAGAACAACGTCGCGGCAATACCTACAATGGAATTATTCTCGATCCTCCTGCTTATGGCCACGGTCCTAACGGAGAAAAATGGAAACTCGAAGAGAACATCAACGAAATGGTTAAAGCTGTTGTTGATCTTCTCGATCCGAAAGAACACTTTCTCATTCTCAACGCATACTCGCTTGGTTTTTCTGCCATGATATTGGAGAATCTTTTCCGCGACAGGAAGAAAGACCTGGAAGTCGGCGAACTCTTCCTGAATGCCAAACACGGCGGTGTTCTTCCACTGGGCGTATTTGGTAAGCTGAAGAATTTCTGATAGTTTTCCATTGTGAAAACCCATATTCGCACCCCGTTTTTTCTTGGCATTTTTCTTATCCTGATTCAACTGACGTCTTTCGCTCAGCAGAAAGCAAAGATTGACTCTTTGCTGGAAGTAGCTGAAGATGCGGAAACAGATTCTGCTGCCGCGAACACTTACCGAAAGCTTTTCAACGCATTTGTTGTGTCGGACATGGACAGCGCAGAAATTTTTCTCGCGCTTGAGATGGAATATGCAACCAAATCGGGCAAACCCACACTGATTGCCGACGCGAATGAGGACTATGCGCGGATCGCCTGGCAGAGAAACAAAATGCCGGAAGCGCTGGGTTATCTTCAAACAACATTGAGCCTGCGGGAAAAGGTTGGCGATCAGAAATCCATTGCCAACTGCGAGAACAACATCGGCATCATTTACTGGAACATGAAGAACAGCGATGAGGCCCTGAAGCACTATCGCAAATCAATGGCTATGCGCATGCAATTGAATGACTCTGCAGGAATGGCCGCCTCTTACGGTAACATGGGGTTGATTTTTCGGGAGTCAGGTAAAGCCGACAGCGCAGATCTTTATTACCGACGCTCCACGCAACTCCGGGAAATTCTAGGTGATCAGCAGGCCCTCGCAATCGCGTACAGCAACATGGCCATTCTGTACATCACAAGCGATCCCGATTCAGCTATTCTCTACACCGAGAAATCAATGGCCGCACACAAAGCGTTCAACGATATGTACGGCTATGCAGGTTGTCTGAACAACCTGGGCGTTGCTTATCGCAACAAAGGACTACTTGAGAAAGCAGAAGAGGCACAAAAAGAAGCTGCACGCCTGAGCATTGAGCTCGACAACAAAGAGGTCATGAAAAATGCATTCGGCGAACTTGCTTCTATCAATGCCGAGAAAGGAAACTACGCGGAGGCGTATCGGTATTTCAATCTGAAAGATTCCTTAAAGGATCTTATCTATAACGAAAATATTTCACAGCAGGTAACCGAAGCCGGAGCGAAATACGAATCGGAGAAGAAGCAACACGAGAACGATCAACTCAAGGCCGATGCCGAAGAAGATGCAATGCTGAATAAATTTCTGATTGCACTCGCGTTACTTGGAGCGATCGTAACGGGATCGTTGTTCTACGCATATCGCAACAAGCGCAAATCGAATCAGCAACTCGCATTGCAGAATGCACAGATTGAATCGCAGAAGAAGGAAATTACGGACAGCATCAACTATGCACAGCGAATTCAACAGGCTATTCTTCCGCCGGAGACTACACTGAAGAAGCATTTTCCCGATTCATTCGTTTTCTACTTGCCGAAGGCAATTGTGAGTGGCGATTTCTGGTGGATGCTTGAGAAAGACAATTATGTTTTCGTTGGTATTGCCGATTGCACGGGACACGGTGTACCGGGTGCATTCATGAGCATGCTCGGCATGGAAATGCTCAACGATATTGCACGTGAAACATCAGAGCCATCAGAAATTCTTGCGCGATTGAGTTCTGCAATCAAGCGCTCGTTGCGACAAACCTCGGCAGAAACACAGAGCCGCGACGGAATGGACATAGCACTTCTGCGTTTTAATCTCAACACGCGCGAGCTCGTTTATGCCGGAGCAAATCGCCCGTTGTGGATTCGTAAAGCAAGTGGCGATGTGGTGGAACTCTCTGCAACGAAAGCTCCAATCGGTGGTCCCGCCGACGACTCTCAGCAATATGAATCGCATAAAATTGCATTAGCAACGGGAGACACACTTTATGCTTTCACCGACGGATACGCAGATCAGTTCGGTGGCACAAAAGGCAAAAAACTAAAGACATCGGGAATGCGGGGGCTATTGGAACAGCACGCAATGCTACCTATGGTATTGCAGGAGCAAGAACTCTCGGCACACTTCCATCGCTGGCGCGGGAATCTCGAGCAGGTTGATGATGTGCTCGTTTGCGGAATCAGAATTTAACTTTCTCCAACCGCGGGATATGAACCCACGCGACGGAAGAAATTTCCCTTCACGTTTCGACTGCCTACTGCCCTACTGCTTACTGCCTACTAGTATTTCTGCTTCTTCTTCCACTTCTTCGTCTTCTTTCCAAAGTCGTGATTCCCCGCAATAAGTTTCTTGTTGTTGTTCTGTGCTTTTTTGCATTGGCTCTGACAACTTCCCAGTGAGAGCGAGAGCACAAAAAATCCAGCGAGCGTGAGGTAGCGTAGCATTGGGGCCGCGTTTATTTTTCTAACGTAAATCTGCGAAAGAAATTGTTAAAAATGAGCTACGTATTTCAGGTGGTTTTAACATATGTAAATTGCGACTGCCTACAGTATGTGTGGAATGTTTGTGACAGAAGCATCTTTTAACAAACTTCCCTTAGTAAGACCCGTATCAGCTATAGCGAACGGCGTTATTAACACGTAAATTTGTTTGATAGGCCCAATGGAAAACAAGAGCACATACACCACACTGATTAGTAAACTTGACGAGTTCATTCGCAAGTACTACAAGAATCAACTCATTCGTGGTTCATTGTATACAGTGGCGATTGTTCTCGCAGGCTATCTAACAATTTCTCTTCTTGAATATTTCGCGCACTTCGATTCAATAGTTCGTACGGTTTTGTTCTGGTCTTTCCTTGCAGCAACAGCTTACGTGGTCGGAAAATTCATTGTGTTGCCATTGACAAAAATCAATCGCATCGGAAAAATTATTTCCCACGAACAAGCGGCAGAAATCATTGGGCGTCACTTCGGAAACGTGCAGGATAAATTGCTCAACGTTTTGCAGCTTCAGAAAACAGGAAGCGGAACCGGCGCAAGCAATGCACTTGTTGAAGCGAGCATCAATCAGCGCATCAGCGAACTCCGACCGGTTCCATTTACTTCGGCGATTGATCTTAAGCAAAACCGCAGATATGTAAAGTGGGCGTTGATTCCGCTGCTCGCAATTGTGGTCATTGTTTTCACGAATGCAAATCTTCTCACAGAGAGTGCGAATCGTTTGGTGAACCACTCCGACTACTTCGAGGAACAAGCGCCATTCACTTTCAATATTCAAAACTCGCTTGAAGCCATTGAAAATGAGGACTTTACCCTCGACCTGAAAATGACCGGCGCCGAAGTTCCTGCGAATGTGGTCCTGCTTGTCGATGGTAACGAGTACACCATGAGTCGTGAGAACACAATCGATTTCAGTTATGTGTTCCGCAACGTTCAGGGAGAAAAGACATTCCGCTTCTTCGCCGATGGATTTACTTCGAAAGAGTACATCCTGAAAGTTCTTCCGAATCCAATCGTACTCAACTTCGATGCGGAACTCAAGTATCCTGCTTACACCGGGAAGAAAAACGAAACTGTTCGCAACACGGGCGATCTTGTTGTTCCTGCCGGTACTGTTATTAACTGGAATTTCTCAACGCGCTCTACCAATGCGTTTGTGATGAAATTCATTGACAGCACATACAAACTCGGTCAGGTTGGCGAAGACCGTTTTGAATTCACCAAGAAAGTACTCGAGAGCGAGCGCTACTCCTTACACACTTCAAATCAATTTCTGAAGGGGAAAGATTCAATCGACTACACCATCAGCGTTGTTCCCGATTTATATCCGGCAATTTCTGTCGAGGAGAAGAAAGATTCTATCTCCCGCCTCCGCCTCTACTTCACCGGAGAAGTAAAAGACGACTATGGTTTCTCGCGTTTGCAGTTTACTTACCGTCCGCTCAACAAGAAAGATTCTCTGGGCAACGATGTTGATCCTACCACACAATTTGTAACAATTCCTGTAAGAACAAACCTTGTACGCGACCAGTTCTATTACTTCTGGGATCTTTCTGCTCTTGGAATTGAAAGCGGAGATGAGATTGAGTACTACTTCGAAGTGTGGGACAATGATGCCGTGCACGGTGCAAAATCTACCCGTTCGCAACGGATGATTTTCAAAGCGCCAACGGCGAAGGATCTTGCAAACATGAACGATTCTGCAAACGCGCAGATTGAAAAAGACCTGGAAGCAGCCCTCGAAGAATCGCGTATGCTTCAGGAGGACATCGACAAGCTTCACCAGCAGATTCTCGAGAAGAAAAATGTAGGTTGGGAAGAAAAGCAAAAGCTGGATCAGCTTAAGACAAAACAAGCCGCACTGCAACAGCGCATTGATCAGCTGAAGCAGCGCAACGCACAGAACCAACAACAACAACAGGAATTCAACCAGCAGGATCCAGAGCGCCAGCAGGAGATGGACGATCTCTTTAATCAGCTTTCTACCGAGGAAATTGAGAAGATGATTAAGAAGATGGAGGACTTGCAGAAGAATCCGAAAAAGGACGAAACGCAGAAGGCCCTCGAAGAGGCGAAGAAAGATCAGGAGAACACGGAGAAAGACCTTGATCGTACACTTGAGCAATTCCGTGAAATGCAGTTCCGCCAAAAGCTGGACGATGCAATTCAGAAACTTGATACACTGCAGAAGCAACAACAGGAACTCGCTAATCAATCGGAGCAAAAGAATCTGAGCAAGAAGGAGAAGGAGCAGATTGCAGCAAAACAAGACAGCCTGAATAAGGAGTTTAACGAATTGCGAAATGAACTCGATAAGGTTGATTCAATCAACCAGAAACTCGAAGAGCCACACGAAATGCCGAATACGGATCTCAAGGAAATGGAGATTCAGAAAGATCAACGCGACGCCTCCAAAGAGATGAAAGACGGTGGCGATCCTAAAGAGGGCTCAGACAAACAGCAAGACGCTTCAGATAAAATGGAGCAAATGGCTCAAAGCCTAAAGGAAGCCCAGGAAAGTATGGACAAGGAAGAGAACGCGGAAGATGTTCAGACAGTCCGCACCCTTCTCGACAATCTACTCCAGCTCTCATTTGATCAGGAAGCACTGAAGGATAAAGTGAAACAGACAGGCACGTCCGATCCGCAATATCCTGCATTGGCACGCGAGCAAAATCGTTTACGTGATAATGCGCGCATGATCGAAGACTCATTGCTCGCTTTGACCAAGCGCAATCCACAGATCTCTCCATTAGTAAATAAGGAAATCACGAACATCAACTTCAACATGGATCAATCCATACGGAAGTTGTCGGATCGTGAAACCGGCGAAGCGCAGAATGTTCAGCAACGTGCAATGACTTCCATCAACACACTTGCGTTGATGTTGAACGAATCGCTTGAGAACATGATGATGCAAATGAACCCGAAGAATCAGGGCGAGCCTAAAGACTGTAAGGGAGGAAACTGCAAAAAGCCAGGCAATGGAAAGCCTAAGCCCGGATCAGGAGCTAAACCCGGAAAGCAAGGAAACAAGCCGGGCATGAGCGGCATTCGTCAGCGTCAGGAAAAGTTGAATCAGCAAATGCGTAACGCCAAAGAGAAAGGTCAAAACGGCCAGGGTGGCGCAAGCGCGGAAGAGCTCGCGAAGATGGCTGCCGAACAAGAGCAGATTCGTCGCCTAATGCAAGAGTCATTACAGGACACCGAGAACGATGGAGGCGGAACACCGGGCGGAGATGCTGCGGACAAAATGGAAGAGACCGAAGAGGATCTCGTGAACAAGAACATCAATGCAGAAACCCTCGAGAGACAGCAACAGATTCTGGATAAGATGCTCGAGTTCGAAAAGGCAGAACAACAACGTGAGCAAGACGAACAACGTCAGGCGAACGAGGCGAAAAATTATGAATTAAGTAACCCTAACGGCTTTTCGGAGTATAACAGACAGAAACAGCAAGAAGCTGAACTGTTGAGGACCGTTCCACCGGCGCTAGTGCCGTACTACAAGAACAAGGTCAACATGTACTTCAGCGGTGTTGAGTAACATGACCCCCTTAGAAGAAATGATCCGGGAACAAAAAATTTCGTTTCCATCTGCGTCAGGAAATATTGTAATCGTAGAGAAGCTTATTAACGACATCTGTACTTCGTACCAGGTATCAGAAGATTACTACGGTAACATTCTGGTTGCGGTGACGGAAGCGGTTAATAACGCAATGCAACACGGCAACAAGCTTGATCCTAGCAAGAAGGTGGACGTTGAGTTTAAAGCAGGCGAAGAATCAATCACCTTCCTTGTACACGATCAAGGCGACGGCTTTGACTACAACACCCTCCCCGACCCTACCAATCCGGAGAATCTCGAGAAGCCAAGTGGCCGTGGAGTTTTCCTGATGCGTCACCTCGCCGACAAAGTGGAATTCTCTGATGACGGCCGTACGGTGCACCTCAACTTCAGCGTATCTGCCAACTAATGTATGCCTACTGAAAGCATACTCTTTTTCTCAGACGGAATCCAATTCACATTACGCGACAAGGCGAAAGTGCGCTCTTGGTTAAAGCGCGTTGCTGCATCACACAAGAAGAATATTATTGAGCTGAACTACGTGTTTGTTTCGGACAGCAAACTTTATGAAATGAATCAGCAGTTTCTGTCTCACAACACCCTTACTGATATTATCACATTCCCTAATAGCGCTCCCAAAGGGTCTGTCTCTGGAGAAATTTTCATTAGCGTTGATCGTGTTAAGGACAACGCAACCGAATTCAGGCAATCATTCAAAGACGAATTGTGTCGTGTTATGGCACATGGTTTGTTGCACTTGTGCGGTTTCATAGACAAGGCGGAAAAGGATCAACGCGTCATGAGGAGCCAGGAAGAAAAAGCACTAGATTTACGTTCATTCTAAAAACCGCGTTGCGGTTCACGAATTCAAAAAATTAAAATAGAGACCAATGAGTAAAACATTTTTAACTCTCGTTTTGTGTGCATCGCTCACGGCTGCATTTGCTCAAACTTCTAAGCCGGCCCCTGCGCCTGCTCCAGCGCCGACAACAGCTCAGTCTGCTCCTACTCTTTCAGCAAAGCAAAAGACGCTATGCAAGACGTGGAAGTTCACGGGCAGCGAATCTTTCGACCTGCCACAACCACCCACAGAAGTTCAGAAGAATGACATCCTTAATCTCCAGGAAGGCGGGCGCTATCGTTTGATCCTTGACGGCGTTGCTGAAGGAGGAACATGGACTGTTGATGCAAATTGTAAGTGGATCACGATGACAAGCGACGCTGGGGTAGTTAAGAAGTTCCAGGTTCTTGCTCAAACAGACGGATCATTGAAAGTGGACTACCGGGACGGTGATGGAACGCACAATGTGCTATTGTATGCTCCGGAAGGCAAAGCGGCTCCTGCAAATAAGTAAACAGAATTCGGGTTTTTACCCGCAAAGATATCGCGCCCCGTCTCGTCAACATTTTGATGATACGGGGCTTTTTCTTGTCTTGTTCCACGTGGAACGACATGGAAGTCGCTTAGGCTTTTCCGTTATAAAGGAACCTAGTTGGGACAAGACTTGACTGGCCTACTTAGGAACTTACTACCTTTGTCAAATGTCAGTGCTAGAAGATTATGATGTAATTGTGGTGGGTGCCGGTCATGCCGGTTGTGAGGCAGCTGCAGCAGCGGCGAATCTCGGATCTAAAACCCTTTTGGTAACAATGAATATGCAGACCATCGCCCAGATGAGCTGCAATCCCGCAATGGGAGGTGTTGCCAAGGGACAAATTGTTCGGGAGATAGATGCATTGGGCGGATATTCGGGGATTGTAACAGATAAGACTGCGATTCAGTTCCGGATGCTTAACCGCTCTAAAGGTCCTGCGATGTGGAGTCCGCGTGCTCAATCAGATCGTTGGCGCTTTGCTGAAGAGTGGCGTTTAATGCTTGAGCGAATTCCTAATTTGGATTTCTGGCAGGACATGATTTCCGGACTTCTTATTGAAGATGGCAAGTTGTGTGGTGTCGTTACCAGTATGGGGCTTGAGGTTCGGGGAAAGGCTGTGGTACTTACGAATGGAACCTTCCTGAATGGGAAGATTCATATTGGAGAGAAGAATTTTGGCGGAGGCAGAACAGGGGAGAAGGCAGCTACTGGAATTACCGAGCAACTTGTTAGTCTGGGCTTCGAAAGTGGTCGCATGAAAACCGGAACGCCGCCCCGGGTTGATGGCCGATCACTGGATTATTCTAAGATGGAAGAGCAGCCAGGAGATGAGATCTGTGAGAAGTTTTCTTATTCTTCTGAAACCAGAAACTTAGAAAAGCAGCGCCCTTGCCATATCACTTACACGAACGAGGCGGTGCATGAAATCCTGAAAACGGGATTCGAAAAGTCGCCTATGTATGCAGGCCGTATCGAAGGATTAGGTCCCCGATATTGCCCTTCCATTGAAGATAAGATTACACGATTTGCAGAACGAACCCGTCACCAGATTTTCGTTGAACCTGAGGGCTGGGATACGGTTGAAGTCTACGTAAATGGCTTCTCAACGTCCCTGCCTGAGGATGTCCAAATAAAGGCTTTAAAGTTGATTCCCGGTTTTGAGAATGTAAAGATGTTCCGACCTGGGTACGCGATCGAGTATGACTATTTTCCGCCTACACAATTGGACAACACGCTACAAACGAAACTAGTGAAAGGCTTGTATTTCGCTGGACAGATTAACGGAACAACGGGTTACGAAGAAGCGGCATGTCAAGGATTGATGGCTGGCATAAATGCCCATTTGCAGGTTGCAGGACGGGCGCCTTTTACGCTTTCCCGATCTGAGGCATATATTGGGGTTCTGATTGATGATCTTATCACAAAAGGAACTGAAGAGCCATATCGGATGTTTACGTCGCGTGCAGAATATAGAATATTGCTGCGCCAGGACAATGCCGATATCCGTTTGACTCCACTTGGACACAAACTTGGTTTGGCTTCCGATTCGCGTCTGAAACGAGTGGAGGAGAAGATTGCAAATGCGAATGCCATTATCAAATTCTTCCGCGATCAATCTGTTACTCCTGAAGAAGCAAACGGGTTTCTGAATTCAATTGATTCGGCACCAATCACACAAAAGGTAAAGCTCACATCTGTGTTGTCACGACCGAATATTTCGATTTGGGATATGATTTCTGTTAGCCAGCCAGCTAAGGAATTCCTTTCCAAATATGGCAAGGAAGACATTGAGCAAGCTGAAATCAAGATAAAGTACGAAGGTTATATCCAACGCGAATCTGAACTTGCAGACAAGATGCTGCGTCTGGATCACGTGGCTTTGGACGAGGACATGAACTACCATCAACTTGCTTCACTATCCAAGGAGGCAAAAGAGAAGCTTACCAGGATGCGCCCAACTTCTTTAGGACAAGCATCGCGCATCAGCGGCATTTCACCGGCTGATATTTCCGTATTGATGATTTACGTAGGCCGCTAGAGCCCATTGTTGTTTTCTTGAAAGGGCGTTGAGTTTAGTACTCAACGCCCTTTTTCGGCTTTCCACTGCTCCAAACTGTTTCACATGGAACAAGTACAATCGGACTTGAGAGCTGAACTATTCTTGATTCGTGAAAACGTACACAATTCCAGAAACATATATTTAGAAATATCGTAAACAATATGAAGCACAAATAGTTACGACTATTCGGTGGCACTTCTACAGATCATATTATGCCACAAAACATGTTTCACGTGGAACATGTGGAAATTGTGAATAAAATGTGCGTCAATTGAAGCATTAATAAGTCTGTAATCGACGATAAATCAGTATACTTGTATACTAATTAAACCGTATTGTATGGAATTTGGCTTCACAACCTTACAAAAGTGCCCGATATGCGATTCTGAAAAGAAATCGCCGTTTCTAACATGCATCGACAATACCGTCAGCAAAATGCCCTTCGATTTGCAGGAATGCGGCTCATGCGGATTCGTTTACACTTCGCCGCGCCCACAGAATTCAGATCTAGGCAAGTTTTATGAGTCCGACGAATACATTTCTCACTCCAATACCAAAAAGGGAATTGTGAGCCGTTTGTATCAGTCTGTGCGAAATCGCACGTTGCGTCAGAAGCTTGAATTGATCAACACGCGCCAGGCTAAAGGCGCTTTGCTCGACATCGGATGTGGAACCGGAGAGTTTGCAAACGTGATGAAGCAAAATGGTTGGAGTGTTCGCGGAATCGAACCAGGAGATAGCGCCCGCGAAATGGCGAAGCAGAACTACGGGCTCGATGTTCAACCTGAAGAAGCGCTCGCAAACATTGCTCCGCACAGCATGGATGTAATTACCATGTGGCATGTTCTGGAACACGTGCCCGATTTGCACGGGCGCGTTCAGGAGCTGAAGTCAATCCTGAAACAAGACGGACTTCTGATCATTGCAGTTCCAAACAGAAATTCACATGATGCAGCACATTACGGAAAACACTGGGCAGCTTATGATGTTCCGCGCCACCTATGGCATTTCCGACCACAAGACATCCGCGCATTGTTCACGCCGCACGGATTCGAAGTGAAAGAAGTCCTTCCGATGAAATACGATAGCTACTACGTTTCTATGCTCAGCGAGAAATATTCAACCGGAGCAGTTCGATACTTCTCCGCATTTCGTCGCGGTTGGGCTTCCAACAGCAAAGCCGGAAAAGAAGCATGGTCGAGTCAGATTTATGTGATTCGGAAGAAATAGAACCGACAATTGCCGCCATCCTTCGACTACGCTCAGTATGACAACGGGATAATTCCACACCAGTTCATAAAATGGCCGCAGAATATTCGGGGCGACTGATGTTAGTTTCTTTCTTTGTCATGGTAAACTAAGAAGAACATATAGTCGCCCCATTTCCTTTTCTCATGAACAACAAGCACGAACTTTCCTACATACTCAACCATCTCGGTGAGGACCGCGAGAATTACTACAACGCCGTAAGCGCGCCTATCATTCTTTCTTCGAATTTTTGTTTCGAAAGCGTGAACGACATGCGCACGAAGCTGGAGAAGGAACTCGAAACGCCATTTTATACGCGCGGTTATAATCCGACAGTTGCTATTCTGAGAAAAAAGATTGCAGCTCTCGAGGGAGCAGAGGACGCACTCGTCTTTGCCAGCGGATCTGCAGCCATTGCAGCAGCCGTAATGTCGGTAGTCAAAGGTGGTGACCATGTAGTTTGCGTGCAGAAACCTTATAGCTGGACGAACACATTGATCTCATCGTACCTGGCGAAATATGGCGTAGAATATACATTCGTTTCTGGTACAGATGAAAAGGAAATATTCGCAGCTGTCAAGGGTAATACGAAACTTGTTTACCTGGAAAGCCCAAATTCTTTGACTTTTGAAATCCAGAATATAACCGCGGTTACTAATTTTTGCCGCGAGAAGAAAATCACCACAATTATCGATAACAGCTATTGCTCACCATTGAACCAGTCCCCACTGGAAATGGGTGTTGATATTGTGGTGCATTCGGCGACGAAATACATCAACGGTCATAGCGACGTAGTTTGCGGAGTGGTCGCAACAACCAAAGCGCGCATTGACAAAATGATGGCAGAAGAGTACATGACCATCGGTGCCATCATCAGTGCACACGATGCATGGCTCATGATACGTGGTTTACGTACGCTCGAGTTGCGCGTGAATCGTTCGTCAGCATCTGGACAAGAGATTGCTGAGTGGCTGGAGCAACATCCGAAAGTGGAGAAAGTACTTTACCCAACATTGAAGAGCAATCCGCAATACGATCTTGCAAAGAAACAAATGAAGCAGGGAGGAGGACTACTTTCCATCTGGCTCAAAGCAAAAGATGTTTCCGAGATGGAGAAGTTCTGCGATTCGCTTAAGGCGTTTTTGATTGCAACCAGCTGGGGCGGACACGAGTCTCTGATATTGCCAATTTGCGCACTGAAAACCTCTGTAAGTTTGAGCAGTCAGTTGCCGTGGAATATGGTGAGACTTTACATTGGACTGGAAGATCCTGAGATGCTCAAAGCCGATCTTGAAAATGCACTTTCCAAATTCTGATAAAAGAAATCTAGACGGTGATTTTATTCAAGGACGAACGATGTCTTAGCGAGTTTTTTGCCGTTCACCTGAATTTCAATTTCGTGTGTTCCTGGGTAAAGTTTCCGTGTTGTCATATTTTCGCGGAAGACATGACGCTTACTTACCTCGGTGGTACTATTATTCTCAATGGCTAAACTGGAGAGCTTAAATACTTTCTTACTATCGAGTAGTCCACGCTTGCTTTGAAAATAAATGGTGTAATCTACAATCAGCTTCGTTCCGGGTTTAGCAGATAGCAGAAACGTAAACTCGACTGCAGAATTCATTTTTACCTTTCGCGGAATGGAGAGCTTTGAAACTTTTACGAGGGCCGATGTGGAAACTCCCAGCAACGCCATTGCCTCGGGATTACCTTGTTTCACCAGAGTACGGGTTGCGTGTTTAACGATAAACAGCATTTCATCCTTCTCTTGTTTGTTCGCTTTCTTCCATTTGACGAGTGTTGCAATAGCTAGATCTGGCCGGACCTTAGAAATATCGTTCAGATGGTTTGCGACAGAGCGAGTAACATAACGGGTTTTGTCGGCATACAGCAGATCCAGCAAAGGAAGTGCAGCTTCCGCGGGGATATTAATTTTCTGAGACCATGGCAACTTGGGCCGCGACCCTTCACTACACAACCTGCGTACATGGTAGTTTGAGTCGCCGCACCACTTCCGGAGTTGACTCATGCTTTCTACCGGGAAGGCGTTGATAAAATATCGGATCGCATCCTCCGCGGAAAACCGCATGGTTATTTGGCGTAAAGCGCGCAGCGAAGCGGACAAGTCTTTTTTGGTGCAGCCATACTTTGCAACGAACTCGGAATACGGAGCATAAATTAAATCTCCGAAATCGTTATCCGTCAGGTTTGGATTGTTCGGTTTCGGTAGGGCTTGAATTAATATGGAAAGCGCGACGCGATAATCCTCCGGCAAGTATTTTCTCAGGCATTGAGCAATCCAGGAAATGCGCGCCTTGAGTTCTAGCACGTGAAATTGCCCAACAGTTTCACGCACAAAATCGTTTTTCCGGAATTCAGGATACGCTTCAAGAATTTCAGAAGCCATCCTGGTAACCTTCGTTTTGTTGAACAAGTGATCTTTTAAAGAGAACTTTTCTTCCATGCCGAATAGATTCAAATTATTATCCGTTTACCCAGAATTTGAAACCGACGATCTTGCCGGTCCGGGGGTCCAGAATGAATTTGTGAACTATCCAACCGCGTTCAACTTCTTCCGCAATTTCCGCCTCAATATAGTCTCCAGTATAGCCATCAACTGTGATGTAGCGGTAACCAATCAGCAATCTGTCGTGCAGAGTTCCTCCTAATTGATGTGCAATATCTATCGCAGTGTCCAACACAACCAATACGCTATCTGTGACCACAGTGTCAAACAACTGACGCGTCGATTTGAAGTCACCACTGGTTGACCTCTCATCAAGAATGCCCTTCAGGAAATTCTGAACCGAGTCGATTTCAGCCAGTTCCTCAACGGTAAGTGCATACTCTTTGCTTTTAGCTTCAATTCCCTCTTCTGATTCTTCTGTTTTCGTGATAACGCCTGAGACGCCATCGTATTGCTCCAGCATTGATTTGTCAATATTCTGATAGAACGCCAATGCCACAGCAACATTTATTCGCCACTCTTCCAATTGAGAAAACGCACCACGCACATTTACCAATTGAACAGTGACAATATTTAACGTATCGCCATTTGCAATTCGTTGGAACGGATGGATGTGGCATGTATCAGCACCGAACTGATCCTGAACAATTTTCTCCTGTTGCTCAAACGGATTGACTTTTGGCTGGCACGAATTGAAGATCGTAACACCAATAATTAGCGCAACTAACAGATTAAGATGATTCATAAGCGTGCCTAAATTAGTTGCTTTTAGTGTAGCAACACGTGGCGCTCTGCGATGACTCACTTGCAACAAAAAAGGTCTTGCTTTTCGCAAGACCTCGTGGTCCCGGAGGGATTGCATATCCATCCTTACCCGTGCAGTGGATCATAACGATTACGCTGCTACGCATCGCACCCGCCAAGCTTGGTCAAAAACGAAAAGTGAAGGACTTTTCGTTTTGCCCTTCACTTCGCGTGCTTTTTAATCGTTATGATCATCAAGTGGTCCCGGAGGGATTCGAACCCCCAACCAACAGTACCGGAAACTGTCATTCTATCCAGTTGAACTACGGAACCAAATAGCTCAGCATTCTTCGCGCGATTGTGGATGTCAATCTATCCATCCGCCGCGGCGGAGAACTACGGAGCCGTAATTGCAGGCAAAGATACTGAAGCAAGGCAGAAAAGATGGTGAGTAACACAATAAACACCCGAATTTCGAGTTATTACACGGCACACTTTCGTTAAATTTGTCCTACATGAAACTCCGGATACGCACAACCGGCCTGCTTCTAGGTTTGTTATTTTCGTTTGCACTTGGCGCAATGCCAATCGGTTCGTGGAGCATCCACTTGCCGTATTACGAATGCAAATCAATTACGCAGAGCACGTCATTCGTTTGGACTGCAACAGACAATAGTTTGTTCCGGCTCAGCAAAGGAGATTTCTCTATTGAGAAGATCACCAAAATAGAAGGTCTATCTGATCTCGCAATCGGAACGGTTGAATACAACGCCTACAACGACGTAGTAGTTGTAGGTTACCAGAATGGAAACCTCGACATCATCAAGGGCAACAAAGTTTACAACCTGCCTGACATAAAGCGCTCACAAATTGTAGCGAACAAGTCCATCAACCGCGTTTTCTTCATCGGTGCGATAGCATATCTTTCAACAGGCTTTGGAATTGTTGTGGTAGATACGGATCGGAACGAAATCAAAGACACATATCTGATTGGTCCCAATGGAAATTACATTGCGGTATACGACATCACCTCGGACGGGACAAACCTATATGCAGGTACAGCGACAAGTATTTACACGGCATCACTCAGCAATCCATTTCTTGCTAACTATCAGTCATGGACCCAGATGAGCGGTTTGCCGCAGGGTCTCTACAACTGCGTGGAAGTATACAACGGGCAAATCATTGCAAGCGCTACACGGTATCCCGCATTTTTCCAGCAAGACATTGTATGGTATGCTGATCTTTCGAATCCAATTTGGGACACGATCGTAGATAGCGTTACATGCAGGGAAATTCAAGTGCAGGGTAACAACCTGTGGATTCTTGATGCATTTGGAATTCTCAAATACGATGCGGACTTTTCATTGCAAACGGTTTACTACACTTTGGGAAATAGTGTATCCCTTTTCCCAACGGACTTCGTAGTGGAAGTAGATGGCTCACCGTGGTACTCTGATCTGTTTGTGGGCTGTGTTCACATGACTCAGCCGTACACCGGAATATCTTATCGTCCAAACGGGCCCGTAAGCATAAGTGCATCTGGAATGGATTTGGAGCAAGGTCGGCTTTGTGTTGTTCCCGGCGGCAGAGATGATGCTTGGAATAATATTTACAATCGCGCTGGAATTTCTTTCTACCAGAATAATTGGTGGGACGTGATGAAGAAAGAGCAGCATCCTGCACTTGACACCATTGACGATATCAACTTCTGTGAAATCGATCCGAATGATAATCAACACGTGTGGTTAGGCTCCTGGGGAAAAGGATTGGTTGAAGTCCGGAATAATACCATTGTAAACACGTATGATCATTTCAACTCTATTCTCGAGAGAAAAGTAGAATATTCATGGTGCGGTATCGGTGGCATCAGATATGATGAAGAAGGAAATCTGTGGATGGTGAATTCGCACACGATGAAGTGTCTGAAAGTCAAAAAAGCAGACAACACCTGGGCGGAATTCGATTTTCAGGGATTGCTCACAACCGGAACAACAGTTGGTGATTTAATGATCACTGAGAATGGATACAAGTGGATGATCGTTCCGCGAACACTCGGTATGATTGTGTTCGACGACAATGGAACGATTGACAACACCACCGACGATCGCAAGAAGAAGTTAGGCTTCACTACCGGCACAGGCGCAATTCCCGGAACCGATGTGCTATGCATGGCTGAAGACAAAGACAATGAAGTTTGGATTGGAACAGATAAAGGCGTTGCGGTTTTCTATTGTGCAGATAATATTTTCGCTTCTGGTGGTTGCGATGCACAACAGATTCTGATTCAACAGGGTGAATACACCCAGATTCTCATGGAGAGCCAGGTGGTAACTGCAATTGCGGTTGACGGCGCGAACAGAAAGTGGATCGGAACAGAAAGCGGTGGAGTGTTTCTGATGTCGGAAGATGGCACAAAAGAGATTCATCATTTCACGGCAGATAATAGTCCTTTGCTGAGCGACAACGTAACCGGCATTACAATCGATAAAGAGTCGGGAGAGGTTTTCTTCTCTACCGGTAAAGGAATTGTTTCCTACAAGAGTGATGCAGTGGAAGGTGATGATGTAAACGGAGATGTCTATGCATATCCGAATCCAGTTCGTCCGGAATACAACGGTCCGATTGCTATTCGCGGAGTAGTGCGTGACGCGGATGTAAAGATCACTGACGTTGCCGGCAATCTGATTTTCCAGACAACAGCTCTTGGCGGACAAGCCATCTGGGACGGAAAAAATTTCCAGGGCGAACGCGCAGCTTCTGGCGTGTATATTGTTTTCATCACCAATGAAGACGGCACGCAGAAGAAAGTCACCAAAATCTTATTAATGAACTAGAGTTGGGTGGCTTGCAGCCGGCTTATCACGGCGACTCGGTGATACGGCGCAAGTGTTCCTCGTTCTAAGCCCAACCGGAGTTTCGGAGATTGGAACTTAACAATTATACGCCGCGACCGCCGGATGGGCATTGGCTGTTCAGTCCAAAGATTTTTCGCCGAAACGCCGAAACGCCGTGGTAAGCGTCGCAGACAACCACGATCTTCGTGCAAGAATGTTATACAGCACCCGCGGCATAATTTTTCACACCGTTCCTTATTCCGATAGCCGCGTCATTGCGAAAATCTATACACAGGATTTCGGATTGCTGTCGTTCATCGTGACCGTATCGCGTTCGAAAAGCGGAAAAATAAAATCGCCTTTACTGCAAGCGCTTACGCAAGTTGATTTGCGCATAGAGAAAAAAGAAAAAAGCCATTTGCATGCGGTGCGGGATATTACACTAGCGATTCCGTATTCGCATTTGCACAACGACATTGTAAAAACAACTATCGCTCTTTTCACCGCAGAGATTTTGTACAAATCTGTTCGCGAAGAAGAAAGGAACGATGCGTTGTATACCTACATTTCGAGTTCGCTGATGGCGCTCGATGTTGCACACGATGGAGTTGCGAATTTTCACCTCGTATTTATGATGCATTTGGCGCGATTCCTGGGATTTTATCCGCTGGAGAACGAATCGGGGCCCGACAGTGTTTTCGATTTAACCAACGGCACGTTTGTGGCCTCTACGCCGAATCATTTCAACTTTCTTGATGTGGAGGAATCGCGCTTGTTCGAAGAAATCTTTCACAGCGATTTCGAGCACATGCATGAACTTAAGTTGAATGGGGAGAAGAGAAGAATTGCTGTTAATGCGATACTACGCTATTACGAAGCGCACATTGCAGGAATGCAGAAGGTGGTTTCCCACGAAATTCTGAGCAGTATTGTTCAATGATTCCGAATTTCGAAATCACGGAATCTTCACAAACTCGTACGGCATATAATCCACAAAATCTGCAACGGAAATGGTAATCGAAACTACTTTTCCATTCTCGATTTTAAACGGAGCCGCTTTCACACCCCACAGCGGAGTGTTATAAGTACACAGGAATGTTGAATCGCCCATATAATCAAGCGTGCCGAAATATTTCGGATGGTGTTCGAACATGGCAGTGATTTTGCCTTTCTGTTCTACAACGAGCATTTTGCCGTAAACCGCATTTACATAAGTCCCTGCAAAGTCTTTCGCAGCAACAGGAAGTTTCGGCGCTGATTTCACTTTGGCCTGCCACATCGCAATCTGGGTGTCTTCTTGCGCGCGTACCTGCATCACCGCAACAACATTCTGCTTGCTATAGTTGGTGTACGGCAGCTTCAGATATGCATCGATGATCATGCGGCGCAAATCGTTGTAGAGATTGTTCTGATCCGTGTTCGTGAGTACGACAATGCCGAGATTCAATTCGGGAACAAAACAAACGGTGGTGACGAATCCGCTCGTACCTCCGTTGTGCCAGAAAGGTTGTACACCGTTGTAATCCATCGTCTGCCAGCCGAGACAGTAACTCGCAAGGTGAGATCCTTTTGTGCGGGCAGGAAGCGGAATTGCAGGCTTGCGTGTTTCAACCAGTGCTGCGTAAGGAATCACTTGTTTGCCGTTGTGTTTACCGCTGTCGAGCTGACACATTACCCATTGTGCGAGATCTTTCACACACGAGTTGATCGATCCTGCAGGACCAAGATTATTGATGTTGTCGTAAGGAACAGTTACTTCTTTGCCGAGAAACCAGGAGTGACCGGTTGCTTTGTTTTTGTCGGTGAGCAATTCTTCGTACGTGGTGCTTGAGCGTTTCATGTCGAGCGGAACGAAAAATTTATCGTGTACGAACTGATCCCAGGTTATTCCGCTCGCCGCAAGAATGACTTCTCCGGCAGCAGCGTAACCCATGTTGCAATAACCATACGCAGCGCGGAATCCGAAAACAGGTTTGTTCTTCGCCATTTGCCCAACGATTTCTGTGCGCGTGAAGTTCGATCCCCAGTTTGCAAAATCTCCCTGAAATGTTTGCAAGCCTATGCGGTGTGTGAGCAGATCGCGCACGGTGCAATTATTCGTTGTGTAAGTTTCGTACAGTTTGAATCCCGGGATGAATTTGATCACCGAATCTTCCAGTGACAATTTCTTTTCCACGTGGAGCATTGCAACTGCAGTGGATGTAAACGCTTTCGAACACGAAGCAATCTGAAACAAAGTTTCGTCATCCACTTTGTCGGTCTTGCCTTGTTCTTTCACACCATAACCTTGCGACACGACAACTTTGCCGTCTTTCACAATAGCAACCGCAGCGCCGGGAATTGACCATGCGGCCATTTCGCGTTGCATGAAGATGGTGAGGGAGTCGGTGACGAAGGAAGGTTGTTGGGCGAATGCTGAAAGGGAACTCAGTACGCCTAAAAGGAAGAGCGGGAATTTCTTCATGGTTTTCATGTGGCAATTTACGAGACAGAACCAATGAGGATAAACACTCAATGGTCAACGCTCAATGAACAACGTTCAACGGTTAAATATAGAGATCAATGAGTTCCCGCACACAACCCTCGCCACCCTTCTTCTGCAACACCACATTCACCATGTTCTTCACATCATCCACTGCATCAGCAGGACAAGCGGAGAAACCAACAGCGTTCATGATGTCTTCATCGTTGAGGTCATCGCCGATAAAGCAAACTTGTGCAGGAGTAATGTTCAATTCTTTGCACCAATGCGCGAGGGTTTCTTTCTTCGGAACCTGAGAAACTTCAACGTGAGAGATGTGTAAGCGTTCAGCGCGACGTTTGATCAGGTTGCTGTTGTACCCGTGAGAAATGATTCCGGTACGAATGCCGCGTTGTTCTAATCTGCGAATGGCAAGACCATCCTTCGCGTTGAATTTTTTGAATTCGTCTCCGGCTTCGGTGTAGTACATTCCCGCGTCCGTCATCACACCATCGATATCGAAGATCACCATTTTGATGTCTTTGCTGCGCGCTTCTTCACGCGTTTCGAGATCAACTTTCAGAAGTAAATCTGTTGTGAGCGAAAAGCGATTAGCGATGGACGCAATTTCATCCGGCAGCGGATGTCCAAGATTAGTAACGCCAAGCTCAGTGCTCAACGATGCTTTTTCAAGTTCGTGCTTGCGAAGTAAGAAGGAAAGGTTTGCAGCGTATTGGCTCATCGTGTGTGCGCGTACAAACCTTAAAGGTTTTTAAAACCTTTAAGGTTTACGCGAAGGTGAAGTTAAATTATTTTCCGGCCAATCGATTCGGCAACCGCTTTCAACGACTTCGCGAGCGCACGGAATTCATCGTGATTCAATTGCTGCGAGGCATCGCTCTTCGCCACTTTCGGATTCGGGTGAACTTCGATGAGCAATCCATCAACGCCCATAGCTGTGCATGCGCGCGCGAGATCAGGCACGCCATACGCGTAGCCGATTGCATGACTCGGATCGAGGATCACAGGCAAGTTGCTGTATTGTTTCATCCAGGCAGCACCGCAAAGGTCGAGCGTGAAGCGTGTTTTCGTTTCGAATGTTCTGATTCCGCGCTCGCACAAAATCACGTTTGGATTTCCACCGGCGAGAATGAATTCAGCGCACTGCAGAAATTCCTGCAACGTACTTCCGAATCCGCGCTTAAGCAAAACAGGCTTCTGTGTTTTTCCGCAACGCTTCAGAATGCCATGATCGTACATAGACTTCGCACCGATCTGAATAATATCAGCATGTTCGATGATGTCTTCAATCTGAGTTGCATCACGAACTTCTGTGATGATATTGAAACCATATTTCTCACGCATTTTAGAGAGAAGCTTCAATCCATCCAGGCCCATTCCCTGGAACGTGTACGGCGATGTGCGCGGTTTGTATGCACCAGCGCGCAACGTAGAAATACCAAGCTCTTTCAGCAAGGCAGCCGATTGTTCAATCTGCTCTTCCGATTCAACAGAACAAGGACCGGCGATCAAAGCCGTGTGACCGGTAGTGCCGCCAATCTTCACGCCGTTAATGTCGATTGTACGCGTTTCGCTTTTCCATGCACGGCTCGACAATTGCATATCGTCGGCGAGCACAGTAACGCGATCTGCTTCTGCATCATACTTCTTGTCCAGCTCTTTCACCGAGGAAGAAGTGATAATGGTATATTTTCCCAGGTAATGAATGCAAAAAGCTTTTAACTCTTTTGCGATTTCATTCGCGCGGGTTTCATTGACGGAAGATTTGAGTTCGATGATCATATTTTCAATTTTTGTCGCCTTCGACTGAGCGTAGCCGAAGGATGACGATCAGGCCTCGCCTTTCACGAGGTTGAAGAATGTTAATGCACCAGTTACTTTGTTTTCACTATCCACAACAGGCAAATAGGTAATGGCAAACGTTTTTGATTTGATAAGTCGGATGAGCTCAACAACAGTTGCGTCTTCGTGAACCGTAACCGGAGTTTTGTTCGTGATATCACTTTCATGAATGTCGTTGAGCCAATTGATACGCTTCAATATGCCTTTACGCACATCTGCATTGCTGCTGATTCCTTCGAGCTTCTCCTCGTTGTCGATGAGGATTGTGAATCCCATTTTATATTCATCAATGCTTTGCAGGATATTTTCAAAACTCCGTTGCGTGGGACGAAGCACCGGAATTTCACCGTACGTCATCATAAAATCTTTCACCTGAAAGTGCGATTCGTTCTCGTGCGTTTTCAGATTGAGCAATGCGAGCCCGAGTGTATCTGCTTTGAACAAATACGATCCGGAAACAGATGCATAAACACCCATGTTACGCAGTATGAAGGAAACTTCTCCATTAACTCCGCCATCGACATGGATACGTTTCGCAGGATATTTTCTGCCGAACTCACGAATCTTACGGAAGATTTCTTTGTTGAATTCTCCTCCGCTCTTTCCGGGAATCGTAGCCATCATGAGCATGAAATCGAAACGCGATGCATATTGATGAAACACTTCGATGTCGGAAACAGCTGTTATTGCTAAACCGATTTTCCCTGTGATGGTCGAAGGAATTTCAAGTGCTCCGGGAAGATCTTCGTACTGAAACGTGACGTAATCGCACGGCGTTTTCTCAAGCAGCGGAAAATACTTCTCAGGTGTTTTCGAGATGATGTGAAGATCAATCGGCGTTTTGCTGATGGTGCGGATTTTCGCAATATCATCAAACACTTTTGGATCGTCGTTACAATCGACATGGAACAAATCGATGCGGTGTGCATCCAATTCGCGAACAACTTCTTCCAAAGGACGGGAAGTAGAGTAGATGGATGCGGAGATTTTCACGGGGCAAAGATAGCTATTTCAGTAGGCAGTCCGCCGCGGCGGAGCAGTAGGGCAGCAAGCAGTCTACCGTGCCGTTATCGTCCTTTTGCGGTAGCTTTATCGAGCGCAACGACTAATCCTTCAATGTTGTCGACCATGAAACTTTCTTCACTCAGACTTAGTTCCCGGGATATGATGGGCCAAGCGACTGCTTCCTGACCGGGCACGCGGTTATCGGTAAGGTTTAGGACTATGCGCCCCGAATCTGATGTTATTGCAACAACGAGATGCAGTGTTGATCCATATTTCGGACCATTGTATTTCGTGTATTGCCAATAGGTGTAATCGCCGACAACAAAATTCCGCTGGAGTTTTTTGCCTTGCACTTCTATACTCACTATTCCTTTTTCATTTTGAGTCAGAAGGAAAACCGTCGCGTTGATTTTGCCGAGAAGGCGAAATCCAAAAATTGTTGCTACTAAGGCGGCAGCATAAATCCACCAGGGTCCAACGAATTTTCCATCGACCGCGAAGCTTACAATTAGTAATGTAACGGCTACAACCATCACGAGGATCAGCATAGGTCCAGCGAAACTGTCCTTCAGCCCTTTTGTTTCGAAAATTTGCTTATTCATTTCATGATCAAGGAACAAAAAATACCGCACACTACATACAGCTTAGTGCAGTTTTGCAAACGTTCAATTGTGGTGGTTACTCCTTATTGCACTGGCGCATCGTAGGTCGTGCTAATGCAATCACCAATAGGGAAATACTCTACCAATTCGGAGATGTAGGGGTTACCGTTGAAATCGTAAAAATAGCGGACAATGTTCAACGGAGTAAAAATCGGATTGACGCGCTCGCTTTTGGTTTGGTACAATTCGAACAGTTCAACCATTCTTTTAACTCCGGCTGCATCGTGTTTCTCAAAGAAATCGCGGTTCACACTTATGAGCTCTACCGCTTCCGGAATCTGATCATATGAGATGTACCTACCCAATGATTCTACTTCCCCATCTCTAAATGGATGTGTCCAATTGGTTACTGTGTTTTCATAGAAATAAACCAGCAGGTTGTGTAATTCAACTTCTGCTTCTTCTGCAGGAGTGAGATTGTACGTTTCGTTGTGCGCAATCAGAAAATCTGCTAAGCGATAGAAATACACCTGAATATCCTGATTGGGCGCGAAGTGTTCTCGCAATTCCTCGGGTAGTCGCCATGTCGATTTCACAATAGCCAATTCACGTTCGCAGACAATATCTTTCATCGACACACTCTCAATGGCAAATGCGGAGTATGTTTTGAATTCACCAATGTAATTTGTGTTGTCAATAACAAGTGTGTCCAAGCGATTATGATCGATACTATCACCATAAAATACCGTCCATTCAACATACGTACTACGGGTCGGATTGATCAGTAGATGTCGATAGTGAGATTCAAAAGACGTATCGAAAATTTGTTTCATCGTTGAATCCAACACCCGATAGCGATGAACACCGGGATTGTGTCCGCTCTCGTACGTGATGTTTTCTGTGCCCGTGCAGATTGGCTTAAAACCTTCGATGTACGTGTGTGCCGGAAGAGGAAGCGTGTCTTCGTCGACAATGATGAAATAATTTTCATCAGTTGGATTATCAATGCTGAGTGCATCACCACGTTTTGGAAGTTCAGAATTGCAAGCGCAAATTAGCAGTGTGGTTGCAGCGAGGAGAATGAACGAAGATTTCATCTGGAGTTATCCGAAGAACAAATAGGAGACGAAAATGGCGCCGCTTATACCGACGAGGTCAACAAGCAATCCCGCACCAACGGCATAGCGTGTGTTTTTAACTCCAACAGAACCGAAGTACAATGCGACAATGTAGAAGGTAGTATCTGCAGAAGCGTAAATCACGGAAGCAAGACGACCAGCGAATGAATCAGGTCCTAGTGCTTTATTTATAAAAATCTCGTTCACTAATCCTTCTGTGCCTCCTCCGCTGAGAGGTTTCATTAACGCAATTGGAATAGTATCAATGAAGCGAAGATCAGTTCCAATCCATGTAAAAACTACGACCAATCCATCTTTGATGTATGTCAATGCACCGCACGTGCGAAATACGCTGATCGCTACAATCATTCCAACGAGATAAGGAACAATTCTGATCATGGTGGCGAAACCTTCTTTGGCGCCTTCAATAAATTCGCCGTAGACATTAATTTTTTTGAATAGGGCGACTCCAACAAACAACACCATGATACCGAGGAGTAGTGCGTTACCACCAACAACAGAAACCGTGGTTCGTAATTCAGGCGACATCAGCATGAATCCGCAAACTACAAGCAACATAAATACCGCAGCTGAAATCAACCACGTGGCAAGCGTACGGGTGAAAATTCGTTGACGAAGCGATACATAAGTCATTGCAAATAGCATTGTGAAGAACGAGGTGATAAGGATCGGAATGAAAACATCTGCCGGCCCGGTTGATTGTTGAGCTGCGCGCAAGCCGAGAATCGTAACTGGAATCAATGTGAATCCTGCCGTGTTGATCGCAAGAAACATGATCATTGAATTCGATGCTTTTTCTTTGTCATCGTTTATATCTTGCAGGCTATCCATGGCTTTCAACCCAGCTGGCGTTGCGGCATTGCTTAAGCCCAACATATTCGCAGAGAAGTTGAACATGATGTGCCCGTGAGCCGCATGACCTTCCGGAACGGCAGGAAAAAGATGTTTGAAGAAAGGCCCAATCACTCTTCCGAGTAAAGCAATCGCACCAATTTTTTCCGCAAGGCGCATGAAGCCCATCCACAATGTGAGAATACCACACAAGGGCAATGCAACATTTACAAAAGCGATTTTTGCGTAGTCGAGAGTTCCCTTCGCGACTGTTTCGAAAATCATCTGGTCTGCTTCAGCGCCTCCGCCAAAATATCCGTAAATCGTTCGGATTAGAGCGACTACGAATCCCACTACGAAAAATCCAACCCAGATGTAATTCAGCGTCATGCTGTAAATGTAGTTTTTGATTTTCGCGGGTTATGAACTTTGACCGCTAGGTTATTAACAGAATTGCTGTCAACAAGCCCATTCTGTCGGTGATCGGGCGAATTTATCCATTGCGTCGTATTGCGGAACTAGTTTACATTAGCGGCACCCTTACATGTTTGACCATCCGCGGAATAATCTTAGTGAGATTCCCGGCAAAGCTGCAATCTGGTCTGATGAAGATGGATTATCCTGGATCACTTTTGAAACAGGTGCGGAAATTACAGGAGATGATGCGGCAATGCTGCTGGAGTTTGCAAAACGCACCTCAAACGATGCGGAGTACTTCCGTGTGCTTGTAGATCTCAGAAGCAATCCGGTAATTTCCAAAGAGGCGCGCGACTTTGCAGCAAGCGGACAAATTCAGTCTTTCATTTCAGCGTTTGCAATTCTGGCGAGTGATTTACCCATGCGACTCGTTGGAAATTTCTTCATCCACTTTCATAAACCCAATCAACCAACGAAAATATTCACAGACGAACATGAAGCGAGAACGTGGTTGTTGGAACAGCGTGAAAAAAAATAAATACTAAGCGCGCTTAATACGCGTAAGTCCGCGCAACACATCGGCAAACCATTTTACTTCTTCAAGCATTTCCGGATGAATCTCTTCTGTGAATTTCTTTTCCGGACACGTGCGAAGGTTGGCGCGTTCATGTCCGATCATCATGTAAATTCTTGAACGCTGAATTGAAATAGCGAATGAATTTTTCGTTGTAGAAGCGAGGTAAAGAAGAAACTCCTGCACGGAAGGAGTCAACATCCCGCGAAGCATTTCAGGTTGATCCGTATTCAGTAAAAACGCATCATCAAATTTCGTTTCACCCAATTTTATTTTCTGGAGTTGCTGGTCTTCTACCCAATGGTGATAATTGAGTGTGTGCCAATCGTCTGATTCGCCTTCGTTGTTGCGGTAATGCATTGTGATGAAGTGAAAACCTGAAATGCGATCTACGGGTACAACGATAAACCATCCGTAGAACCGATTTGTGCCAACCGTATTTTGCATTGGACCGGCTCCGTAAGTTGCGACAGTCTGCAAGGCAACCTCGTACATGCCAAAAGATTGTTCATTAAACTTGCCCTGAATCCAATCTTCCCGGGAAATTGTTGAATACTTGTCATAAAAAAGTCCCGCCTCAAGAAATGTTTTCATTGCAAGATCATGGCGTTTTCCTACCCGAACTTCAGTTGCACCTGCCTTGGTGAGTAATCCGGGAAGAATAAGCTGAGCATAACTGCGCTCCACTTCAGTCAGCACGGGCAGTTTCATGAAGATTATTGCACCCACGACGAAAATTGTCACAACACAGAATGCTGCATAGGCCAGAAACAGCCACTTGATTTCCAGCGCGTAAACCAATGAAGCGCCTAGCACGAGAAATCCAAGCGCAGTGAATGCTAGCATCCCCTTTCGCTGAGCCCATTCCCGCTTTTTTTGCAGGATGTTCAATTCCGTTTCCGGGGCGATTTCCGCCGGTGTGAGATCCTCAAAATTCATTTACCAAAAACCCTCATTTTCATCAAGCGAAAAACGCCAAAAGATTTCAACATTACAAGTGAGTTTTCAAGGGCTTGGATAAGGTATGAACAAACTGTTAACACCAATGAAAACCAGCCTCTTCCGTGGATATATTTGATCTCTATGGAGCAATTATCACTTATTCCGCCGGCGTTACGCACCTCCAGGCCCCTTCACTTCCCAAAAATTCTTCGCGAACGATACAATTTGCTCGTTCCGCGTCAGGAAGATGGTTTGATTGTGCTTGCTATTTTCCAGAAGGTTCGTGCCGGAATCATTGAGCGTTCTTTTCCCGAGCGCATCATTGTCGACACAATCAAGCAAGTGCTCAACGAGCTCGGACAAGGTTCGCAGCGCGGAGAAGAAACGCAGAAGTACGATGAAACTATTCACCGTCTGCTGCGCCACTTCATTGACAAGAACATCGAAGACAAATCTTATCAGCTCAGCACGTACGGAGAGAATTTCTGCGACATGCTCGAGCGTGAAGTGCATACTGCGATCAATCCTTCGCAGATCCAGAAAACGTTCAATGACCTCGTGATGCTTCTCGCGCTCAAGCTGGAGAGCCTCGAAGATTTTCGTCACTGGTACCTCACGCAGTTCTTCAAACACAAAGCCGACATCAGCGCACAGCTCCGCGCACTTCAGGCGCAGATTGAAGATACAGTTGACCAGCTGAATGATCTCGTGAAGAATGAGCACGACAACTTCCGCGAAATGCTGATTGGCTGTGAAGCACTTCTCGATCGCATCAAGGAGCAGGCGGATAAACTTTCAAGTGCGTTCTCTTCGAAAGACGACATCAAGCAATTGATGGACGATGCAGATCTCGGAGTTGAATTCGAATTCCGCGAAATGAAACGTGATGTACGCGGTTACTTCAAGGATATTGAAGGCCGACTCATCAACGTGTCACACACGATTGACCGCATCAAACCGAAAGTAAACAAGCTCTACAACGATTTCGAGAAACGCGATTACGACCGGAAAATTGAATCGTTCCTGATCTACATGCTGAAAAACTCTTCGAGCAAATTCTTTCGCACGAAGAAACTGAAAGACCGCAAAGTTCACGAAGTAGAAGTTTTTCTGCCGAAGAACATCCGCGAGAAGGACCTGTACAGCGATCGTTCGCGTATTACGGGCATTGATTACATGCAGTTGCTCGAACCACCTCCGATAACATTGCAAACGCTCACGTGGGATCAGGATGATCTTTCCCGTCAGGCAGATTTGCGTCGCCAGTATCTCGCGCGTGAGAAACGCATTGAAGATTGGTTCAACATTATCACGGCAGACATCGAGAAGAAAAAGGAGATCAACTTCTCGGATTATTACTACCAGATCATGTACAAAGACAATGATTTTGAAGAAGCAATCAAGGAAGCAACGTTAGTGCTCAAAGAGTTCACGAAGAATCCGAATTACGAAGTAACAGTTAGCGAAGAATTTAACCTTGATCCAAAACACCCGCACATCGGAATATGGAAAATGCAAGTAAAAAGTATAGCTTCCTAGAGACAGACGAAGCAGAAGCGTTGTTCGCCGAGGTGGACTTCATGTTCAAGAGCGGCCAGCACATTCAGAATTATCCGCACCAGGTTGAGATGTTCAACTTCGTGGACAAGTTCGAGGAAGAGTTGCGTTTGTACTACCGGAATCTGTTCAAAGTGAATCTTTCCGGAAAAGGTTCCGACTATTCGCGTTATTTCTATCTCGAGATGGACGAAGATACACGCGGAATTGTGAAGACGCGCGCGAAGAAACTGACTCCTGAGCACACGCTGCTTGGAATTCTTTTGCTGAAGATTCACCGCATCGACAAGTACTTCATCAACGATATTTATGTTCCCGATTTCATTCAGCTTCTGAAGACGAATGAAGAGTACAAGAACTTTATCTACAATCTCTTTGCACGTCGTCGTGAGAAAGAAGCAACAGAGATTGATGAGAACACCATTGATGAATGGGTTCGCAACTCACTGAAAGAGTTTGAGCGTCTCGGATGGATTCATTTCGATCCGCGTAACAAAGAACTCTTTGAGATCATGCCTTCGATTGAGCGCCTCTTCACGATGTACTCATACGAAATTCACAACATCGACCGTCTCATCGATGAAACAAATTCCATCGAAGAGAAAACAGGAGGATTGTATCCTGTTGAAGAAGGCGACAGCGAATAATTCACGCATCTAGAAAAGCGATATGAAACAATACCCTAGAATATTTTCCCTTTCCACAGTTGGTGTAATTTATCACAACAACTGCGATTACCTGATGCACCCGCTTCGTACCGACTTCACTGGAGGTTCGGGTTCGGGCAAATCAGTTATCGCCGATCTTCTCCAGCTCATCTTTGTAGCGAAGAAAGAGTTCTGGGAATCGGGAACGGACGTAATGACCACCGAGAAACGTACTGTAGAAGGCGTTGTTCTCAAGCAAGGCGGCGATCAGGGCCAAGGCTACTTCGGTTACGCATTTGCGAACGTCGAAGTGGAGAAAGGCAAATACATCATCGTTGGAACACACATTCAGACAAATGCACGTTCGGTGTTTCCTTTCATCATTCAGAAAGGACACAACTTTGAGTCGGAGCAGGAAATGAATCTCGAACCTTGCGACAGCTTCCTGTTGTACCGCGATTTTCTTCCAGGCAATCAGATTCTTCCAATCGATAAGATGCGTGAGAATTTCGAGAAGCGTGGTTACATCATGAAACAGTACAACCAACGTACTGCTGAGTTCCACCGCATTCTGTATAACAACCAGATTCTGTCAACGGATTTCAGTAACGACGATAAGAAGCTGAAGACGTTTGCACAGATTCTCCAGTCATTCGCTCGTGGTAAGGGTGTTGGTGCGAAATCAGAAGACCTGAAAAACTTCTTGTTCGCAAATGACGATGACCAGAACAAAGAGTACGAAAAGCGCAAGAAAGAAATCGAAGAAGCTCACGAAGAATACAAGCGTCGTGCGCGCGTGTATGAAACAGTGAAGCTGAAAAAAGATCGCCTCTTGTCGTTGCTCGAAGACAAAAAGAAACGCGACACAGCATTACACCGCGCATTGCTGACAGAAACCGGCTGGGCATTCCAGCAACGTGAAGTGATCGGAAAAGATCTCATTCGCACGCAGAAGGAAACGGCTCACGTGAATTTGCAGCAGATCCAGTTGGAGACTCGTGTGAATGATCTCAACATGGAAGCCGTAGAGCGTGAGCTTGATAGTATAACCGGGGAGCGTGAACGTCTCGAAACAGAATTAGAGAACCGCAAAAAGCAGCGCGACTTCGCTGAGAAGAACCGTTCAAGTTATGAGAAGGCATACACCATTTCACAGAACGACTACGACGATGCAAGCGCGAAGTGGAGCAAAGTGCGTGCAGCTGAATTGTGGATCAAAGCCTACAAGACGGTTGATTTACTGAAGGAAGAATTCCGCAAGCAGGATGGAATGCTGAAAGAGCGCCAGAAACTTCGCGAGTTTGTTGACTTCATGACGCGTAAGCATATCACGGAGCAGTTCGAAACTTCTTCCTGGTCGCGCGACTACAGAATGGCGCAAGCTGAGTATGACGGAATCATGGATCAATTGGATTCACAGATTACGCGTCTCGAAGAAATCATGCCGTTGTTCGATAAAGACAACAAAGATTCAGTAGTTCAGTGGGCGATTCGCAATGCAGGAAAGCTTTCGAAGGAAGAAGAATCTGTTCTCATGCATTTCAAAACTCTGGGCACGAAAAAGCCGGGAGAGAAATCAGACGGCGAGCGATACATTCCTGATCCGGAAGCAGTTTACAAAAACCTGAAGCCGGTCGACAAAGACACCAAAGGATTCTGGGTGAACATGGGCGGCGTTATGGAGTACGTAACGTACGTTCAGAAGCAGATGTTCAACAATCCGGACACGATTGAGAAAGAGTTGCAGAAGTACGGCAACACGATTGAGATTGAGCTGAAGAAATTACATGCTGATCGTTTTGAGCAGCGCATGCTTCGCGATCACCTCATGGAGTTTGGATTCAACACTTCTGTATCTGATGCATGGCTGAAGCGGGAAGAGCTGGAGGCGTTTGTGCCGGATGATTCATTGGTGATGTCGAAGGACGAGTTTGAAATGATTCTCGATTTGTATTCGAACCCGAAGAGCAATCTGCGTGTTCAGTACGACGAAGCGAAGAAGAACTGGGAAGACGCATTGCAAAAGCTTCGTGAGGCAGATGATATCATCTCGAACTCTCAAGGCGGATTGCTTGCGATTGAAGGACAAATCAAACAGCTTGATACTACACAGCTTCCGGAGAAGGAACGCGAACTCAAAAATTTCCAGGCTACACGCAAAGGTCTCGAAGAACGATTCGCTGACTGGAAGAAGGACGTTGCAACATATCTGAAAGAAGACGAAGGCGAGAAGTCGCTCGAGAAAGTGAACAAAGAAATTCGCGAGATCGAGAAAGAACACGGTTCGAGCACGAAGATGCTGTACAACGCATTTACACAGCGCTTGCAGGACATTTCACGTCGCCAGGGATCGCTTGAACAGCGTTTGATCGGATTGATGGAACAGATGCCTGCGTTGGAGAATCGTTACCAGGAAGTGCTCGCACGTTATACACAAGTGATCGGCGAATTCAAGCCGGATGAAATTGTGGACAACGTTGAAGAATCGCAGGTAAACAAACTGAAGGTAACAGTGATCACTACTCAGAAATCTTTCGAGTCGAACTTCGAAGGAATTCTGAAAGACGAGAAGTTCAACATTGATGATGAGCGATTGAAAGGAAATCACAAATACGATTTCCAGACACTTGCAGAAGTTATGTTGCCGAAGATCATTGTGAATCCGGATCGCGTAGAAGAAGATCTTGCGAGTGATATCGAAGAACATCTGAAGAGTATCAACCAGAAGATGAACGAGATCAACGATCACAAGCTCAAGATCATCAATGGTATCTTCTCGAAAATTGAAGAAGTATACACGGAGTACCGCGATCGTATCGACGACATGCGCGAGTTCTTCCGTTCGAATAAGATTTCCGGTGGGCACTATGTAGAGATCAACTTCGATCCGTCGAAGTCGTATCCAATCAGCTGGATCCGTTCACTGAACAAACAGATTGCGGCGAAAGCGCAGAACATTGGATTGTTCAAGATGTTTGAAAACGAAGGAGAAGGTGCAGATGCAATTATCCTGAAAGCGTTCCTCGAGCATAGTGATGGCAAAAACGTGAAGCCCGATATCCGCAAGCTCACGAATCCGAAATCATACTTCGATCTTTCAATCAGCCTCAAAACTCCGAAAGGAGAAGATGCTCCGGGATCGAACGGTCAGAACTACACGATGCTTGCGCTTCTGTGTATTGCACGACTCTCAATCATCGACAGCGATCGTTTGAGCCGCAAAGACAGAAAGATCCGCAAAGGTGTTCGCTTCATGACCATCGATGAGGTAGCGGGTCTTGGTGAAAACTTCGACATGCTGTACGAGCTCGCCAAGAATTACGATTACCAGATTCTCACGATGACGATCGATCCGATTGGTCGTTTCGAAGAGGGCAAGCAGAATATCTACACGTTGCGTAAGAACAACAATCCGGAGTTCCACAATATCAATCCAACTCCTCTTGCACAGTTCAGTTACGACAACATTGTAGAGCATCTTGACGATTATATTCATGCGCTTCAAACGCAGAATTAAGAGTGCGTAGTTTCCGTGTAATAGCGGAAGGTTTAAGTTGCGAAAGTCGGGTGTTGTGACCCGGCTTTTTTTTTTTTTTAGGGGCGGGAAAAAAAAAAA